>NZ_LBMW01000004.1 GCF_026168105.1 Streptomyces hygroscopicus | reverse complement strand
GGGCATGGTGACCGGCGGCGGCTGCGGCGCGGCGTGGGGCCCCGTGGCCGGCCCGCGCATGGTGACCGGCGGGCTCGTCGGCGCCTTCGGCCAGTCGACGCGGGTGACGGGCGGGGGCGTGGGCGCCGCGTGCTGTGGCTCGTCCACCGTGATCCCGTAGTCCATGGCCAGTCCCTCGAGGCCGCTGCTCCAGCCCTGGCCCACGGCACGGAACTTCCAGGCGCCCTGGCGACGGTAGAACTCCCCGAGCACGAACGCGGTCTCAACGGTCGCGGCCGGGTCGAACCGGGCGACCTCGGTGCCCTGCGCGTCGAGCACTCGGATGGACAGGCCCGGCACCTGGCCGAACGTTCCGCCGTCGGCGGAGGCGGCGAGCACCACGGTCTCGACCGCGGGCTCCACACGGGCGAGGTCGACGAGGAGCGAGTCGGTCACCTGACCGCCCACGTCCCGCTTGCCCTCGTGACGCACCGCGCCGGAGGCGTGCGCGGGCTGGTTGTAGAAGACGAAGTCGCCGTCGGTGCGGACCTTCCCGGAGACCAGCAGCAGCGCCGAGGCGTCCGCGTCGGGCACACCCGGCCCGGAACGCCAGCCCAATTCGACGCGCAGTGCCGTGGTGGGCACCTGAAGATTCGATCCCTTCGACATTGACATGTCCGCCCCCATCACGTGTCGCCGCGCCAGGACCGTGGTCCGGGCAGTCCGCTGCTTCCGTTCTCGCCAACCTATTCTCCGCGGCCCTGAACTCCCATGACACGCGCCGGAAGACTTCCGCTCAACCCCCGGTAACCCCCCAGGAGCTTGGCCTTTACAGGATCCAAACCTCGTCCGCTGCCCCTTTTTGCCAAGTTCGCTCGCATTGGGGATCCCGCGTCACCCCGGACACGGAAAACAACCCTCTTATCGGTCTCCCCAACCAGCACATCGTGGGCTTAACTTATGTGCCATGACCTCCCCCCGCTCCACCTATGGCGGCGGTTACTACTCCGCGTCGCCCTTCCCGGACACTCCGATCTACGACTCGCTCGTCGCCGAGCGTGGCACCCCGCAGATCGCCCCGATCCGGGTCCCCTCCGCGTACGAGACGCCGGGCAGCCATCTGCCCGCACTGCCGTCGGCGCTTCCCGCGCTGCCCTCCGGACCGTCCCAGCACGCCCCGGCCTACGGCTATCCGCACACTCCGCACCCCGCGCCGTTGCAGCAGGCCCCGACCGCGTACATCCCGCAGCAGGCGGGCCCGCGCGGCTATCCGGGACCCCAGCAGATGCAGCAGCCGCGCCCGATGGCCCCGGGCACGGGCTACGAGGCGATGCGCCCCGCGGCGCCCCGTCCGGTCCAGACGCAGTACCAGGACCCTTACAACAACGGGCAGCAGTACCGCGGGTACTGATCCGCCTCCCGGCGTGAGGCTGTCCCTGCCCGATGGCACGATGGCCTCATGCCGACACCAGCGCTGCACTCGATTCACGTCCACCCGGTCAAGGCACTGCGGGGCCAGGCACCCCACACGGCCGTGGTGGAGCCATGGGGGCTGGCCGGGGACCGGCGCTGGGCACTGATCGACGAGACGGGCAGGGTCGTCACCCAACGCGAGCACCCACGCCTGGCATTGGCCGCCGCCGAGTTTGTGACCCGCGGCAGTATCCGTGTGGCCGCCTCCGGCCTTGAGCCGCTGACCGTCGCCGTTCCCGAAGGACCCGGCACGACGACCGCGAAGTGGGCGGGAGAGAAGATCGAGACGGTGCCCGCCGACCCCGAGGCGAGCACCTGGTTCAGCACATATCTCGGGGAATCCGTGACCCTCGTCCACCTCGACGATCCCGCCACCCGCCGCCCCATCGACGACCCGCCGTACGGCCGCCCGGGCGAGACCGTCAGCCTGGCCGACGGTTACCCGCTGCTGCTCACCACGCTCGCCTCTCTGCAGGCTCTCAACTCCCTGATCGCCCGGGGGGATCACCCCGACGAGGGCCCGCTGCCCATGAACCGCTTCCGGCCGAACGTCGTGGTGGCCGGCACCACGGCCTGGGCCGAGGACGACTGGAAGCGGATCGCCATCGGCGCCGTCGTCCTCCGGGTCGCCAAGATGTGCGGACGCTGCGTCGTGACCACCACGGACCAGTCCACCGCCGAGCGCGGCAAGGAGCCGCTGCGCACCCTCGGCCGCCATCGGCGCGTCGGCGGCAAGCTGATCTTCGGGCAGAACCTCGTGCCGGAGACGACCGGCACGATCCGCGTCGGCGACCCGGTGACGATCCTCGAATAGGGCCGGTCCGACAGCCCACCCCGGCCCCGCCCGGGACCCCGTTCACGTCGGCACCTTGCGGATTTCCTCCCTCCCGTCTTCCCGCCTCTTCCCTCCCCGTTTACCGGAATGAGAAAATCCGGATCGAGATGGGAAAGGTCCTCGATTCGACGGCCGTGCGGGGAACCCCGGCGACCGGCGCAGTCGTTGAGCCACCGAGAGAAGTTCATGAGAGGCCGGTGGGGCGGGAGAGGGATGGCTTCGCTCTCTCTTCCCCGACCTCGGAGGTGAACGGCCGGGCACTGGGGTCGTCGTGGGGGCGGAAGGGGGTGCGGGTGGTGCGAGCTATCGGCGGTCTCTGGCGCTGGCGGCACAATCCGCTGCGTCGTACGACCGATCTGGTCGAAGCCTGGGTGGCGCTGGTCGCTCTCCTGCTGATCCTGGTCGGCACACCCGTCGTCGGGTCCGTGCTCGGATCGTTCGCCCAGAGCTCCCTGCAGAAATCCGCGCGGGACCAGCAGCGCACCCGCCATCTGGTGGCGGCCACCGTCGTCAAGAAGCTCAACCCCAGCCCCGTGGACCTGGATCCGGAGTCCTCGAGGACTCGGGAAGCGACCAGTCGTGTGCTCGCCGACTGGACCGCCCCGGACGGCACCGCACGCCACGGCACGGTGCTGGCCGATCTCAAGTCCCCGCATCGGGGAGAACGCTTCGCCCTCTGGACCGACGACCAGGGCCGAATAGTGGATCGTCCGCTGGACGGTGCCGCCGCGACGACCCACGCCGTGCTGGCCGGCTTCGGCGCGGCCGCGATGACGGCAGGACTCATCGAAGGCGGCCGCCGGCTGATTGTATGGCGCTTGGTGCTCCGCCGGTACGCGCGCTGGGACCAGGCATGGGACAAGGCGGGCCCGGACTGGGGCCGGACGGGCACCGGCAGTTGACGGCCTTCGGGCTCCGGTCAACCAGCCGTGTCCGCGCACGCTACGGTGGACCGGCCGGGCTGTTCGGCTGTCCGGCATCTTCGCGAGAACCCGCGTACAAACGAGGTGGGGGCACAGCAGCGCCATGGCACAGGGCACGGTCCAGGTGACGCACACCGGTACATCGCGGTGGCGGCGCCGCACGGGTGAGTACGCGTCGCTCGCCGCCGCCCTGGAAGCCGCGACCGACGGGGACGTCCTCACCGTCGCTCCCGGCACCTACCGGGAGAACCTCGTCGTCCAGCGAGCCGTGACGCTGCGCGGACCCGAGGGCTCCCCCGGCTCGGTGCGCATCGCGCCTGTGGACGGCGTCCCCCTGACCGTGCGGGCCTCCGCCGTCGTCCAGGATCTGCACATCGAGGGCCAGGACTCGGCCGCGGCCGCCCTGCTCGTCGAGGAGGGCGCGCCGGAGCTGGTGGACGTGCGGATCATGACGCGGTCCGCGGCCGGTATCGAGGTCCGTGGCGGCGCCCGCCCCACGGTTCGGCGCTGCACGGTCGACAACCCGGCAGGTGTCGGCATCGCCGTCGTGGACGGCGGCGGTGGGGTGTTCGAGGAGTGCGAGGTCATGGCGGCCGCCCAGTCGGGTGTCGCGGTCCGCGGTGGCGCGCACCCGCGGCTGGAGCGCTGCCGGGTGCACCACGCCTCGGGCGCGGGCCTGTCGGCGACCGGGGAGAACTCCTCGCTGGAGGCGGTCGGTTGCGAGGTGTACGAGGTCCGGGGGTCCGGTGTGCAGGTCAGCGGCGGGGCCACGGCGCATCTGACGGACTGCGATGTTCACCGCACGACCGCGGACGGCGTCACTCTGGACACGGACGCGGTGCTGACGCTCGCCGACTGCCGCATTCACGACATCCCGGAGAACGCGGTCGATCTGCGTTCCCGGTCCGTGCTCACACTGACCCGCACGACGGTGCGGCAGTTCGGGCGCAACGGCCTCTCGGTGTGGGACCCGGGCACCCGCGTGGACGCCAACCAGTGCGAGATCTTCGACAGTACCGGCGACTATCCGGCGGTGTGGGTCAGCGACGGCGCGACCGTCGTGCTCGACTCGTGCCGGGTCCACGACGTGCCGGACGCCCTCTTCGTCCTCGACCGCGGTTCGCGCGCCGACGTCGTGGACAGCGACCTCACCCAGGTGCGCAACACGGCGGTGTCGGTGAGCGACGGCGCGACCGCACAGCTGGACGACTGCCGGATCCGGGACGCTGCGACGGGCGCCTGGTTCCGCGACCACGGCAGCGGCGGCACGCTGTCCGGCTGCACCTTCGACGGAACGCAGACGGGCGTGATCGTCACCAAGGGCGCGGACCCCACCGTCGAGCGCTGCACGGTGACGTCGCCGGCGGAGGCGGGCTTCTATGTCTCGGCGGGCGGCCGGGGCAGCTTTGTGAACTGCCGGGTGACTGGCAGCGACGGTTACGGCTTCCATGTGATCGACGGCTGCCGTGCCACCCTGAGGAAGTGCCGTACGGAGCGGTGCGCGCGGGGAGGATACGAGTTCGCGGACGGCGGCCCCGGCGGGGCGGGCGGTGGCGGTGCGGTAGTCGAGGACTGCACGAGCGACGAGAGTGCGGGAGTGCGGTCAGTGATGGCCCAGGAGACCTCCGTCCAGACGACGAGTCAGTCCCCAGGTCTGCTGGGCATCCCCAGTCAGCGCACGACCGAGCATGAGCCCCTCGTCACGGCTGTCCCCGAGCCGCAGAAGCCCTCGCGCACATCGCATGCCGTGCTCGGGGAACTCGACGCGCTGGTGGGCCTGGAGAGCGTCAAGCGCGAGGTGCGCGCCCTCACGGACATGATCGAGGTGGGCCGCCGCCGGCAGCAGGCGGGCCTCAAGGCCGCCTCCGTACGGCGGCATCTGGTGTTCACGGGCTCACCCGGCACCGGCAAGACGACGGTCGCCCGTCTGTACGGCGAGATTCTGGCCTCGCTCGGTGTCCTGGAGAAGGGCCATCTCGTGGAGGTCTCGCGGGTGGACCTGGTCGGGGAGCACATCGGCTCCACCGCCATTCGCACCCAGGAGGCCTTCGACCGGGCGCGCGGCGGAGTGCTGTTCATCGATGAGGCGTACGCGCTGTCGCCGGAGGACTCCGGGCGGGACTTCGGGCGTGAGGCGATCGACACGCTGGTGAAGCTGATGGAGGATCACCGCGAGGCGGTCGTGGTGATCGTCGCGGGGTACACGGCCGAGATGGAGCGGTTCCTGTCGGTCAACCCCGGTGTTGCGTCCCGTTTCTCACGAACGATCACCTTTGGCGACTACGGCTCCGAGGAACTGCTGCGGATCGTGGAGCAGCAGGCCGAGGAGCACGAGTACCGGCTGGGCCCCGGCACGGCCGAGGCGCTGCTGAAGTACTTCACCGCGATCCCGAAGGGGCCGGCCTTCGGCAACGGCCGCACCGCACGCCAGACTTTCGAGTCCATGGTGGAGCGGCACGCGGGCCGGGTCGCCCAGCTGGCGGAACCGAACACGGACGACCTGACCCTTCTCTATCCGGAGGACCTGCCGGAGCTTCCCTGACCCATGCCGTCCCCGGGCTGCGCGCCCGCCTCCGACGGGGCGTTCCCGGGCCGAGGTCCGGGAAGCCGCCGCCACAGTCGTGCCAGCAGCAGCGCGCGCTCCTCGGCGAACGCCGGGTCCGCCTGGTAGTGGCCGTGGCCGAGGATCGCGGCGGGCAGTGGGTGCCGGTCCGTGCGGCCGTACACGAGCGGGTCCTTGAGAGGTTCGCGATCGATTTGCGGGCCGCAGTCGCCGGGCAGCCGTATCGGACCGCCGATCGGGTCGGTGAGGCGGTACAGATTGCGCCAGCAGTCGATCTCGCGGTGCAGGGAGCTGAGCGCGGCGGGGCCGAAGTACGCCGGGAACCAGCGGCCGTAGAGCCGCTCCAGGGGTGAACCGTAGGTGAGGAGGGCCACCCGCCTGCGCACGGACGGCTTCAGCTGCCAGGCCGCGGCCGCCGCCAGCACGCTGCCCTGGGAGTGCCCGGACAGGACGAGCCGTCCGCCGGTGGTGCGCGTCCAGGTGGCCATGCGCCAGGTCAGGTCGGGCACCGCCCGCTCGGCGTAGCAGGGCGGGGCGAAGGGGTGGGCGGCACGTGGCCAGAATGTGCCGACGTCCCACAGGATGCCGATGGTGCGGCGCGCGGCGGCGTCCTTGTAGGCGCGGCGCCCCCAGGTGACGAAGAGGAGGAAGCCGACGCCGATGAGCCAGGAACCGAGCGTCTGTGCGATGTCGGTGGCGGCCCGGACGAGAGTCGGCGTACCCCGTGCAGCTCCCTTGGGCGTGTCGCCGGTGGCGAAGGCCCCCGCCAGGGCCGCCGCGCCCAGAAGCAGGGTCGCGGCGGAGATGATACCGACGACGAGCGGGGCCCGGTCGGTCAGGGCGGCCATCGCGCGCGTGCCGGCGATGCGCAGGCTGCGCGCCGCGTCCTTCGGTTCGCCCGGGTAGTCGAGGTCGACGCAGCGCGTCCCGGACCGTCGCAGGACCCAGGTGCGCCGGGCCAGCACGGCGGCGGGGACGGACAGGACGAGCAGCAGCGGCGGGATCGTGGACGCCTGCCAGGTGAGCAGCACGGGCGGGCCCGCGAGGGTGTGTCCCGTACCGTCGAGCCAGTCGGCGACCCGCTGGGCCACACCTCCGGACATGACACCGCCGAGCGCACACGCCAGCATCGCCACGGCGGGTCCGGCGAGTCCGCGCATCGCGGTGCGCGTGTCGGGACGGGCGCGGCGGAGGACGAGGGCCACGAGGGCGAGCGTGATCACGAGGGTCCCCTGTGCCAGGGCGAGCGCGCCGAACGCGGTGTCGCCCGGCAGCCGGCCCGACGACCGCCAGCCCGGGCGCGACCATCCGGCGTACACCATGGTCACGGCGAGCACGGCGAGCGCGCCCGCGGGCAGCGAACGCACCAGTGTGCGGTCGAGTTCCTGGTCGAGCCGGTTCTCGGTGCGGCCCCGACGGCACACCACCCACACCACAATCACGGCGCCCGCGAGGAGAGCCGTCGTCAGGAGCCAGCTCATCGCTTCGAGTTCGACGGGGCCGTGGCGGCGGTCGTGGCGGGCCGCGGACGTGTCGAGTGCGGCGGCCACCGTGAGGAAGCCCGCGGCGGTGTGCGCGGCGCGCAGCCGGGCCACCAGTCGGCGCCCGTACCAGAAGCCGGGGCGGCCGAGCGCGGTGCGGTCGGGCTCCTCTTCCGGGTCGTCCTGGCGGGGCATCGGCTGCTGGGACTCGTAGGCGCTCCAGGTGCGCTGTGACAGGTACCAGAGCAGACCGGTGAGCAGGGTGGGAACCAGCGAGGCCAGGGCCAGACGCCGTCCCGGCCCGCTCCACCAGCCGTGATGTGAGCCGACGGGCGAGAGGAAGGCGAGCCACCCGTGACGGCCGGTGCACGCGGGTTTGCCCGCGCACTGCCAGGCCCCCAGGTCCAGGGCCACCTCGCAGGCGGCCGCGACCAGCAGCACCGTGAGCGTGAGTCCGAGGAGCCGGACGATGAGGCCGTAGAGGCGGACCGCACGCGGCCGGCCGATGGTCGCGGGACGCATCCAGTGCGCGAGGTTGGCCACCATGAAGGGCAACAGCAACAGCCACAGGGCGCGGGCGGCGTTCCCGGACGTGAGGTTGCACCAGACATAGGCTTCTGGCACCGGACGGCCTCGGTGGTCGTCGGGGTGCCGGTCCGCCTCGGCGTCGTCGGCGCGCCGGTACACGGCGGCCGTGTCGTCGCCGGCGATCCGGACAACCCGTGGGTCGCCGAGCATCGCCTCGGGCGTGGTGCCGCCGACCCCATGAATCAGTAGTTCCAGAGCCTCCGCGGACCGCTCCCGGGCGTCACCTCGCTCCCCCGCGCGTTCCCCTGCACGCTCCACTGTTCCCCCACCTCCCCCGCGCCGCGTACGGTGTGCCCGGGCACGCAGATGATCTCCCTGGACACGGGAGTGCACACGCGTTGTCACGGAATGTCCCCGATACGAGTGACAGGGGCGGACAGCGGATGGTGATCCGTGAGGCACTGGGGGTGGCGCCCCCCGTGCGGACCCGTGCGAGGATGGGACGTCCTCGGCGATCGATGGCGGAGAATGACCTCGTCGGAGCCGGTACGGACGGCGTGTCGGATGTGAACGGGCGAAAGGGATCGGTACGGACGTGAGCGAGAATCAGAACCTCCTCGCGGAGCAGCGCCGTGCCCTGATCGTGGACGAGGTACGCCGACGCGGCGGCGTCCGCGTGAACGAGCTGACCCGCAAGCTCGGCGTCTCCGACATGACGGTCCGCCGCGACCTCGACGCCCTCGCCCGCCAGGGCGTGCTGGAGAAGGTGCACGGCGGCGCGGTGCCGGTCGTGGAGGCCAGCACGCATGAGCCGGGGTTCGAGGCCAAGTCGGGCCTGGAGCTGACGGCCAAGGAGGACATCGCGCGGGCGGCGGCCGAACTGGTCGCACCGGGTACGGCGATCGCGCTGTCCGGTGGGACGACGACGTATGCGCTGGCCCACCATCTGCTCGACGTGCCTGATCTGACCGTCGTCACCAACTCTGTTCGGGTGGCGGACGTCTTCCACTCGGCGCAGCGCACCTCGGGCCGCCAGCAGGGTGCTGCCACGGTCGTGCTGACCGGCGGGGTGCGGACGCCGTCCGACTCGCTCGTGGGACCCGTGGCCGACCAGGCGATCGCGTCCCTGCACTTCGATGTGCTGTTCCTCGGTGTGCACGGCATATCGGTCGAGGCCGGCCTGTCGACGCCGAACCTGGCGGAGGCCGAGACCAACCGGCGGCTGGTGCAGTCCGCACGGCGTGTCGTGGTGGTTGCCGACCACACCAAGTGGGGCACGGTGGGCCTGAGTTCGTTCGCCGCGCTGGAGCAGGTGGACACGCTGGTGACGGATGCGGGGCTTCCGGCCGGGGCACGGACGGAGGTCTCGGAACACCTCAGGCGGCTGGTGGTGGCCGGGGAGCAGGAAGACGACGGTACAGACATCTGACGCCCCCACGGCTATGGTGTGACGCCGTCCCGGCACCGCCGCTCGTGTCCGGGAGCTCCGCTTCCCGCCAGGAGGTTCCGTCCATGGCACGCCGTCTGCGCCCCGTGGGACTCGATTTCGTCCGGACCGCTCCGGTGCGGCTGGTGTTCGCGCGGGAGATCACGGCGTCCCCCGAGACGGTCTTCCGGGCTCTGGCGGAGGACGTTCCCGGCTGGAGCGAGTGGTTCTCCGCGGTGACCTCCGCCGCGTCCGTCGACGGGGGTGCCGGCCGCGAGGTGCGCCTCATGGGCGGCACCCGCTTCCGGGAGACGGTCGTGGCGGCCGAGCCGCACGAGGTGTACGCGTACCGTGTCGACGAGACGAGCGCGCCCGGGGTGCATGCGCTCCTGGAGGAGTGGCGGCTCACGCCCGCCGGCACGGGCACCCGGGTGCAGTGGACCTTCGCGGCCGACGGGACCGCGGTCCTCCGCTTCCTGTTGAGACGGGGGCGCGCCGGCCTGGGACACGCCTTCCGCGGAGCGGTGACCGCACTGGACCGAAGGCTGGCGTCCCAGGGTGCCGGGCCGGGGTCAGTCCGCCCACACCCCGGTCGCAAGGAGTGAGTCGATCGCCGTCGTGTACGGGGTGATGTCCAGTCCCTGCTCGGTGAGCCACGCGTCCGAGTAGTACTTGTCCAGGTAGCGGTCGCCGGGGTCGCACAGCAGGGTCACCACGCTGCCCGTGCGCCCCTCGGCCACCATCTCCGCGACGATCTTCAGCGCGCTCCACAGACCCGTGCCGGTCGAGCCGCCAGCCTTGCGGCCGATGGCCCGCTCCAGGGCCCGTACGGCGGCGACGCTGGCCGCGTCCGGGACCTTCATCATCCGGTCGACGGCGCCGGGCACGAAGCTGGGCTCCATGCGGGGCCGCCCGATGCCCTCTATGCGTGAGCCGCAGTCACAGGTGACGTCCGGATCGCCGGTCGTCCACCCCTCGAAGAAGCACGAGTTCTCCGGGTCGGCGACACAGACACGGGTGTCGTACTGCATGTAGTGCACATACCGCGCGATGGTCGCCGAGGTGCCGCCGGTGCCGGCCGTGGCGACGATCCACGCGGGCTCCGGGAACCGTTCCAACTCCAGCTGGCGGAAGATGGATTCGGCGATGTTGTTGTTTCCGCGCCAGTCCGTGGCGCGCTCCGCGTAGGTGAACTGGTCCATGTAGTGGCCGCCGGTCTCCGCCGCGAGGGCGGCCGAGGCCTCGTACATCTTCCGCGAGTCGTCCACGAAGTGGCACTGTCCGCCGTGGAACTCGATGAGGCGGCACTTCTCGGCGCTCGTCGTGCGCGGCATGACCGCGATGAAGGGCACTCCGATGAGTTTGGCGAAGTACGCCTCCGAGACGGCGGTCGAGCCGCTGGACGCCTCGATCACCGGGCGGCCCGGCCTGATCCAGCCATTGCACAGCCCGTACAGGAACAGGGACCGGGCCAAGCGGTGCTTGAGGCTGCCGGTGGGGTGGGTCGACTCGTCCTTGAGGTACAGGTCGATGCCCCAGTGCTCGGGCAGCGGAAAGCGCAGCAGGTGCGTGTCGGCAGAGCGGTTGGCGTCGGCCTGGACCTTGCGTGCGGCTTCTTTGAGCCAGGTGCGGTACTCGGCGTCGCTGCGGTCGACGTCAAGCGTCTCGCCGGGGCGGGTGATCTGCGGGGTGCTCACGGCGGGACTCCTTACAGGGGTGTGCCGACGCCGGGTTCACGCGGTCGGACGCCTCGATGATAGACATCTTTCGCACGCTTCTCACCTGCATAAACGCCCCTTTGATCAGCTCAAAGGGGTCCCTGGGGGAACGGCGCAAAACGATGGGGCGCATCCGCGCGAATGCGCCGGATACCCGGTGCGGCCTCGACTTGTGCACTGGTGTGAGCCGCCGGGTGCGGGCAGACTGCACGGCAGGATGCCGGTCGGTCACCGGGTGTACCACGGGGCGCCGGGCCCGAACGCGGATGCACACTGGATCACGACCGACATCGATCAGGGCCACGCCGGATCACGGCTCAAGCCGGATCCGGACCGGGCACGGCCGACGCGCAAGGGGGCGGGGCATCATGGCGGAGCCGGACTTCACGGCCACCGGTGTGCGGATCGGGAAGAGGCTGCGATCGCTCACCCGGGCCGGGCAGGTCCGGATAAGCGACGGCAGGCTACGGCTGCTCACCAGCTACGGCAGCGAGATCGACAGCGCGCCGGTGCAGGCGGTGCGCGCGTCGAAGCCCTGGTTCGCGCCGGAGGACCGGGCGTTGGCCGATCTCAACGGCACGCGTTACTCGCTGACCCTCGGCGACCACGATCCGGCGCCGGGGCAGCCGGGCCCGCCGTCGGCGCGGCGTTTCATCGAGGCGGTCCGCAAGGCTGCCGGGCGCGGCGGCTGAACTTGGCGCGAGTTGCAGGACGTGACCCTGTGGGTCACGCTGATTGCACATCACTCTGGGTTTACCGGCGATCACGCTGAAGAACCAGCCCGCCGGTCACGACCGCGGGCGGCCCCGTACGAAGCCGTTCCGCACCAAGCGGCCGGAGTACTCAGCCGCACAGCAGGCGGCATGTACACCGAGCCTTCCTGCTGGATCCGATCTCCGTCGTCTTCCGGACCTCAATTCGGGGAGTCGCAGCCGTGATCAGCCAGCCAAGCAGGCACTGCACGGTGGAGCTCCAAGCCCTGCCGTCGCGGATCGGCCAGGTCCGCAGAATCGTATCGGCGCACTTGCGCTACTGGCACCTCGATCCCTTGATAGACCGGGCGTCGCTCGGTGTGACGGAGCTTTTGACCAATGTCCACCTGCATGCCCAGCCCGACAAGACGTGCACCGTGGAGATGGAGCTGCTGCTCGACCGGCTCACCGTCTCGGTGCGCGACCACGACCCGCGCCTGCCGGAGCTGCGCGAGGCGGATTCCTCCGCCACCAGCGGACGGGGACTCGCGATGATCGCCGCCATGGCCGACAGCTGGGGCGCGCGCCCGGACGGCGACGCGGGCAAGGTCGTGTGGTTCACGCTTCCCGTCACATCGACGGGGCGGACCCGGGCCGTACCCCACCTCACGCCGTACGAAAAGGCGCTCGAGGCATCAGCCCGTACGCTCGCGGTCGACGAGCGCAGGACGGAACATGCTCCCGCCCGGTCCGCCGTTGCCGGCTGACCGGGCGGTGATCCTGCCTCCCGTACGTCCCTGAGCGGGCGCGCCGGGTTCATTCCGCGGCGACGGCCCGCAGCACATCCAGGCGGCCCGCCCGCCGTGCCGGACGCAGCCCCGCGAGGGCACCGGCCGCAAGACCCACGAGCGCCACCACCGCGAGCCGCGCGGGCGGCACCGCGAAGGCGAAGGCCGTGTCGGAAGCGCCTTCGGACGACTTGACCAATACCCACCCGAGGAAAGCACCCAGAACCAGCCCGCCCGCCGTGCCGAAGGCGGCGACCAGGACCGACTCCCAACGGACCATGGCGCGCAGTTGGGACCGGGTCTGCCCGACGGCTCTGAGCAGCCCCAGTTCGCGGGTGCGTTCATGAATCGCCAGGGTGAGGGTGTTGGCGATGCCGAGCAGGGCTATGAGCACCGCAAGGGCCAGGAGCGCGTAGACGAGGGTGAGCATCATGTCGATGCCCGCGCTTTTGTTGTTTCTGGGCCTTCTACCTGCGGATCAGGGGCTTTGACCTGCGGAGCATCTGTCAGCGGCTAGCAGGAGTTCGCGGAAGTTAGCGGAAGCTAGTAGCTGCTCGCGAAGATCGTCTCCCATCTGTCTCCCATCTCCCATGTTTGCTGAACCCGAGTGGTGCTTGATGCGTAATGGGTAGACCGGAGCCGGAGTCGTCTTGCTCACCTTGGGGGTAGCGGATCGACTCCGGCTCCGGCTTCCTGTTCAACGAGTGGCTCGTGCGCCAATTACAGTGCACGGCTTCCTCGTTGATGCGGATGCCCGGCGGCGAGGACCGCGCATCCGCGCAGGCCCACCGTGCGAGCCGTCAATGGGGGTAACTACGACCGGCGGTGGACCCATCGGCGTTGCGGCGCCCATACATCCGCAACCCCGAAGCCAAGATATAGAACATATATTCGATTATGGAGCCAGCAGGGGCGTGCCCGAGGGGCTCGCTTTCTCTACGCAGGGAGGCTGATGGCCCGTCGCACGAATTCCATGATCAGAGAATGCCGCAAATCTGCTGCTGACTTATGATCTTGGTCCGTAAACGGTTGAGCCCGTGCAAGCCGATCAGCCCCAGTGGGTTCTCGACGCCCGCCGGGCCACCGGCGACCGCATCCGCGTGCGACGGCTGCACCAGAACATGACCCAGGAGTCCCTCGCCTACGCGAGCGGCCTGGACCGGTCGACGATCCAACGCATGGAAGCCGGCCACGAGATGAAGCTGAGTCATCTTCTCCTCGTCGCGCACGCGTTGCGTGTCCATGTGGTCGACCTCCTTCATGGTTGAACTTTAGTCAATCCCAGCAGCCCGTCAGGTGTGGCGACAAGGACGCTCATGGCATGGATCTAGTAAAAGGCTGCGGTCTACACGCGATCCCCGTAACCCTGTGCGCAGGCGTTGGCCTGCGGTTTCCTCCCTGGCAAAACTGAACGACCGGTCAGTTGCCACGGGCAACGAATCCCGTGTCACGCGGTCTCCCCGTCGAGCCGGCGGTAGGCCTGCTCCCCGTGTGCCTGGTAGGCCCGCCACAGCAGTTCGGCTTTGTCGCAGCTGCGGTCGATGTCGCGGCAGGCGTCGCATGTGAGGGCGTGGCCGACGTAGCGGCCGTATGCCTGCTGTATCGGGGTGAGCGACGCGGCAGCGGCTAAAGGGTGCAGCCTGCTTTCGGCTGGGGCTGGCTGGTCTCTAGGCTCGTCCATGGCGGCGCTCCGGGCAGTGTCGTCCACGCCCCCGGGCCGCCGACAACGGTCGCGGGGGTCCTTTGCTGGTCCCACGATGACATAGCACGCTATGGCGTACTACCGATCGCCGTAGCCGATCATGGCTGCCTACGGTGCGGTCATGGAGTTCGCTAGTGATCGCCCCAGGTGGAGGCAGGTCCACGAGGTGATCGTGGAGCGGATCCGGACGGGCCAGTACCCGGCCCGATCCCGAGTGCCGTCGACCGTCGCGCTGATGGGCGAGTTCGGGATCGCCAACGTGACCGCGCAGAAGGTGCTACGCCAGCTGCGGGCGGACGGGCTGATCTACACGGAGGTCGGCATGGGCTCGTTCGTCGCCGACCAGTCTCCGCCGCAAGACTGACCGAGCTTCCCCTACCGCCCGGCTGGCCCGCGCCGCACCCTGATGCCAGGTCGGCAACGGGAGGCCCGGATGCAGTGTCCGAACTGTGGTGGTGCCGCGCAGGAGGGCCCGGGTGGCTCGTGGTCGTGTCCGCAGTGCGGGCCGATTTCCGGTAGTGCGCCCAGTCCGCGGGTAGGGTCGCCATCGTGACGGAGGATCAGGAGACGGCGGCCCGGGCGGCGGCATTCCTTGCCGGACAGGAGATCACGACCATCGGCTGCCGTAAGTGCGGTACGGAAGTGTCGGGGATCAACGGCCGGTACTCGTGCGGCGGCTGCGGTTGGGTGAATCACTGGTCGGAGGGGCACACGGAGCTGCCGCCCGCGCCCGGCGAGGATTGAGCGTCGGCCCAGGGGGGCCGATTCGTGGCCCGCTGACAGTGCCCGCCACTAGAATCGGATCATGTCCGCCGCTCCCCCGCCGCAGGGTCGTGTGCGCCCGTCCGACGTCGTCAACGACGACATTCGCCGCTTGGTCGTAGCCGCTGGCGGCTGGCTGTACGGGGAGACCCGGGAGCGGTACGAGCTGCTGGTCGCCGAGTGGACGGTCGCCGTCGCAGCCGAGCGGGGCGAGATCGTCGAAGCGGCATAGCAAAAGCTCCCTCCCGCCAGTAGCGAGAGGGAGCCGGCGCGCGGGGTCTCAGCCGAGGCCGAGGCGGCTGAGTGCGGTGGTCCAGTCGGTGACGATGGCCTGCTGCGCGGCAGCGAGGGTGACCTTCCCACTGCAGACCGCGGTGTGGAGCTGCGACTCGACGGGGTCCTTCTTGTTGTTGACCCCGCTACCCGTGTGGCCGGGGTCTGCCGGTTCGACCCACAGGTTGCGGGCGTCGTTGGGGTCGCCTCCCAGTTCGAGGCTCACGAGGTGGTCGTATTCGGCGTCTCCGAGGCGGCCGGTGTAGCCGTAGGAGGCGGCGTTGAGTCGCTTCTCCTGCCCGGTGATGGAGGCGGGCGGCCGGATGCCTTTGGTGTAGCCGCCCTTGCGGCAGATCGTCGTCTTGAGGTTGGTCTGGGTGACGGCTGGGGAGATGGCGCCGGGGGTGCAGTTCGGGTCCTCGAGCGGTTCGCCCTTGTCGGTGCGGTAGTGGCAGCTGCCTGCGGGGGGCTGCTTCTGCACGGTGTACGTCGTCTGCGGTCCGGCTCCGACGGGGATTGTTGACGTCCCGCTCGGCGCGGCTGCTCCCGAGGGGCCCGCCGCTGTTCGGCTCGAGGTCTTGTGGTGGGTGGGTGTGGCGGTAGTGGAGTTGCAGCCTGCCAGGCAGGTGGCGGCGAGCAGTACAGACGCTGTGGCTCTCGACGTGGAGCGCATGACGACCCCTCATGGACGTGCTGTGGCTGAGCACATGCTGCCCTACCGGTCGGCCGCCATGCCCGGCGGCATGCCGCGCGAGGGGAGCGCTCCGGTGACGCGCACGCCGGGGCGGCCGGGACGACGTGACGTAGGCTGACGCAACGGTGCCCCGGCTGCTTTCCTCAGCCGGGGCATCGCTGTACGGCGGGCGGCCCTTCAAGGGAGCGCCGGCTCATTGAGGCCGTCGCGTTTTGAGCTCTTCCTCGGTGATTGCACTGTGGCTGAGGCACATCTCGCTGCCGCTCTCCAGGTTGCGGAGACGGTAGATCATCGGGTTGCGCCGCGCCTCGCGCTCGGTGAAGAGGCCGACCTTGTGCGCGGTGGGGGCCGCGTCTATCACCTGGTAAGTGAAGTTGGACCTGCCCAGGGTGACAAGCTCACCCTTTCTGAGCCACTCGTTCGGGCTGCTCATCGCACGCACCACCAGGTGTAGCGGGGGCCATTGGACTTCTGGTTGAGCAGCTCCACGGAGGCCTCCGCGACCTTGAACTCAGTGTGGGTTCCGTGCCAGCGGCCAGTCCTCGTGTTGAAGACCTCGAAGGTGCCCGGAATGTTCATGCTGTTGATCGGCTTGGTGTGAGCGGTGGCCATCTCTACCTCCCTGGCTAGCGCCTGTTTCTGTACCTACAGAATGCGCCCACCGATCACCCTTGTCAAGTCTTCCTGGCAGGTGGATGCTAGTTTCTGTACCTACATAAAGAGAGGATGGTTGCAGTGGCCCGACCGGCAACAGGCGAGACACCGAAGCACAACGTGCGCGTCCCGAAGGAGCTGTGGGACGCAGCAATGGCCGAGGCAAAGATGGAAGGGCGCACCATCACGGACGTCATCAACTCCGACCTGCATCGCTATGTCACGCGCCGACGACGCGAGCGCGGAGCAGCAGACGGCGAGTCGTAGGATCCCGTCGTGGACATACCCGACGACCTCATCACCCTCGAACGCGCCGCCGAGCAGGCCCGTACCGCCCTGGCAGGCCTCGACGGCGCCGCCTACACCGCGCAGTGGGAGCGGTGGCGGGACGCGGCAGGCGTGTTCCAGGCCGCCGTCACCGCGCACGCAGAGGCGACCGGGCAGAGCCGGGTTGAGGTCGAGATGGCCGTGAAGAAGACCGTGCGGTGGCCGGAGCCCGAGACGGCTGAGGCCTGACAGCAGCGCGCCCCGGCCGGGCATCACTCCGGGCGGGGCTTCAGCACAGTGCCAGCTGCTGCTGATATGACGAGCCCAGCGTAGCGACCGCCACCGACAACGCAGCTACGGCCAGCTGGCCAGCTGCTCCCCGGTCTCGGTGTCGGTGAGGGCGATGCGCGCACCGTCGCGGCCGTAGTCGCCGACCGCCTCCCGGAACTTCTTCCGCGCGGTCGCCTCGTCGCCCCACCAGCCGTCGAGGACGGGCCGGCCGTCCAGGTGCAGGGTGAGGTGGAAGCGCTCAGGGTCGGTCACGCCCCCACGGTACGTCGAGCCCCGGGAGTCGCCTGCGCGTGCCGCGGCGCCCTCCGCCGGGGTGGATAGGCGGGGGCGCCGCGGTGCCAGTCCGTTACGGGCGTACTGGGCGGGGCTCACTGTAGGCGGGACCCGCCCGAGTCGCAAGACTGTTCGATTACCCATAGACTCGGCCCATGCCCGATCTTTCGCCGAGTGAGCGTCTCGCCAAGCTGAAGGCCCTCGAGGAGTGGCTCGCCTGGCAGCTCGACCAGACCCGGCGGAAGATCGCCGACCTCGAGCAGCAGCAGGCGCGGCCGGTCGAGTACAAGCTGGAGCAGAAGCTCCGCGAGAGCCACCCGCTCGGGGCGACCATCCACCTCGCCGACTGCACCATGACCCAGCGTGAAACCCGGCCCATCAGCCCCGACGACGCCCGGGCCGCCCTCAGCAAAGACCGCAAGTTCTTCATGTCGTGCGAGTTCTGCCGGCCCGACACCAAGCTGGGGATCCTCGACTAGGTACCCCGTTCCGGCGAGATCACCTGATATAGCCCCACAGCGCCGGGGCGCACGCGTACAGTCCTGCCTCCACCACAGGAGGGGGACGAGATGATCGGGTTGGCGATCACGCTGCTGCGGCTGTCGCTGCGGCTGAGCTTCGGGATGATGGACATGATGGTGTGGATGTGCACCCTCGGGAAGCTCGACCCTCGCATGCGGCGATTCGTCTAGGGCAGCCGCGGAGCCTCCCGTGGGGAGCCGGGAGGCGCGGCGGGCCCTACCGCTCGCAGCGAACGGCAGGGCCCGGTTGCGGGGTCTCACCTGGGGGGCTCGACCGACGCACGAACACCATGCACCACAAACCAGCCACAGCGATAGAGATCGGCCGCGGAATCCGTGGCACTACTCGGTCTCGTCTCGCTGCAGCCGTTCGCCGAGCTTGGCGGCGAGGGCGTAGGCGGGGTGGTTGTCGAGTTGGCGTCGTCGCCGGTTGTATCGCTGGGTGGTGCGCGGGTCGGAGTGGCTGACGGCGTCTTGGACGTCTTGGAGTGGGACGCCGTTGGCGAGGTTGTCGGTGATGAACTGGTGCCGCAGCGTGTGGGGCTTGATCGTGGCGGCTTGGGGGATGCCTGCGCGGCGGGCGAGGACGCGGAGGTGCTTCCAGACTTCGGGCTGCGTCCAGCGACGCCCGGAGTCCGTAACAAACAGCGGACCGTCGGTGCGGTCGCCGAGGTAGGCGAGGAGCGCGTCGAGGGCGAGCGGCGGCACGGGTGCGGGCCGTTTCTTGCCGCCCTTCTGGGTGAGGGGCAGTGTGCGGTGTCCTCGGTCGTAGCCGAGCTGGTCGGCGTTCAGCGACAGCAGCTCGTCGACGCGGGCGCCCGTAAGGTAGAGGAGCATGACGAGGGCGTAGGAGCGGGGCGCCCAGTCGCGGGCGGTCTCGATGAGCCGCATCGTCTCCTGCTCGGTCATGCCTTCGGTGGGGCTGTAGTCGGGGTCGACGTAGGGTCGGTTGACGGCGGCGAACGGGTCGCTGTCGACGGCCTGGAGGCGGGCGGCGTAGGTGTAGAAGCTCCCGGCGGCGGCGAGGGCTTGGGCCTGCGTGGTCTCCGCCGGGGGCCGCCCGTTGCGGGTGGGTGTCTTGGCGAGGTGCTTGGCGTAGGCGTCGGCGAGCGGCAGCTTCGCCTGCAGCGGGTGGATGCCGGTGGAGCGGGCGTACTCCTCCCACGCCTTGAAGGTGCGGACGTAGGCGCGCCTGGTGTGGCGGCTCTTCTGGCGTGCGATCCATCCTCCGGCGATGGTGGGTAGCGGGTCGTGGTCGCCGTAGATGCCTGCGAGGTGGTTGGCGAGTTGGCGGGCTTCGTCGGGCCAGTCGTCGCGGGGGTCGTGCCGGTCGGTCGACAGCTCCGCCGACGGGCGCGGGACGAGAGCGGTCACTGGACTTCCCGATAGACGGCCTTGCGGTTGATGTAGTCGACGGTCATCACTCGACCGTTCGTGTAGTCCCACTTGACGATCCCGTCGGCGCTGGCACGTGCGGCTCGCTGAGCGGCGGCCACCTGCCGGGAGTACACGCGCTTCGTGACCGAACGGCCTGTCCTCTTGTCGGTGAACGTGGCGTCGAACGCGGTCATGTCGATTCCTTCTCTGCGGCCTCGGTTGCGAGGTCGTCCAGATACTCGGCGGCCCTCTCCATGTCGTGGTTGCCACCCATGGAGTGGATCTGCTGTGCGCACCAGCGGATGACGACGGCCCGGTCCGTGACCGGGGTGGAGTCGACCTGCGCCCTGGTGGACAGGGCGTGCAGATAGTCGGCGGCGTCCTGTACCACTGGGTCGTCATCGACGGAGCGCACTCGGTCGGCGCACCAGAGGATGACCGCCGCATGGTCGGTGCACTCGCGGGCGAGAGTTGCAGCGGCTTCCTGCTCTGAGGGATGCGTATGGGTCGTCACGATCGTCCCCTGCTTCGGTTCAGTATGGGATAACTGTCATTATCAACCATAGAGTTGGGTGATCGCCAGCACTTCCGGAGACGACGAAGAGCCCCGCTCTTCGATCGGAGCGGGGCTCTGATACGGCATGTTATCGAGAGTGCTGCGGCCCAACTCGGCACCCGTCAGGGCATGAAGAAACCCCGCCCACGAGGGGCGGGGTGGGTTGCGCGGCGGCTGCCCTCCTTAGCACTCTCCACGGTTGCCCGCTGGCGTCGGAACAGCTCTTGCCTAGTGCCAGGCCGCGCACAGCAACTCTACGCCGAAGCGCCCCCGCTCCCCTGCCGGTTGGCAGAGGGCGGGGGCGTCACGGTCTCGTGGGGGTGTCAGCTGGTGGTGAGCGGGGCCGGGTCTTCGGCGAGGGGTGGGGGTGGGTCTGGTGACGGTTCTGGTGGGGCTTCCTCGCGTCCGAGGGCGACGAGGGTGTCCATGTCCGCGGTCGGTGCTGGCCGCCACGGTGCGGGGTTTCCCACGGCGATCGGCATGAGGCCTCCCTGTCAGTCGGTGCGGTGGGCGGGGTCGAGGCGGCGGTAGGCGGCGAAGGCGAGGAGCCCGACGAGGCTGATCGCGCTGCGGGCGGGGCTGGAGGACTTCTTCAGCGGGCCCGAACTGCTGGTGGGCTGGCAGCTGTAGTGCGTCGAGCCCTCCGAGTCCGGGGTGCAGTTGTACGTCTGGCTGTGCCCGAGCGTGTCGGTGTAGGTGAACGTCCAGCCGCTGGGCGGCGGGCCGGCAGGACCCTGATCGCCGGTATCGCCCTTGGGTCCCTGCGGTCCGGTATCGCCGCGGGGCCCTGCCGGTCCTGCGGGTCCTGCGGGTCCGGCGACGGTGGATGCTGGCCCGGGACTCCCTGGCGCTCCCGCCGCACCTGACGGCCCTACCGGCCCGGGTGAGCCTGCCACGCCGGGTGAACCGTTCCTGCCGTTGGCGCCGTTGCTGCCCGGGGTGCCAGGTGCGCCCGACGGGCCGGGACCACCCGCCGCGCCGGACGGGCCAGCCGGCCCCGGGACGCCGGGTACGCCTTGGACGCCCTGGACGATGCTCTGCGCTGGCGGGGCCGCGGGGGTGACGTGGTGTTGCTGCAGCTGGCGGCGGGTCGTGTCCAGGCCGGAGGCGAGTTGCGAGATGACGGTGCCTTGGGCTGCGATGCTCTGCTGCAACTTGCGGTTCGAGGATTCGACCGTGTTGAGGGCGAACGCGACGAACGCGGCGGTGAGCAGCAGTACGATCCACAGGGCGACGCCTGCCAGGGCCGATGCCCTCGGGAGCCGCCTGATCGGGTCCGTCATTTAGCTCCCTTCATCGTGCCGTAGGCCTGGACTGCGAGTGCTAGGAATGCTGCTGCGACGGTGAGGATGGCGATCCAGCGGCCGAACGTCATCGCGGGCCGTTCCTCCAGTTTCGAGACCCGGCCGGTGAGGGCTTGGACTTCGCGGTCCCGGTCTTGTTCGGCTTCCTGCCACATGCGGACCGTGACGGTGTCTTTCGCGAGGTCCGTGACTCTGCTGTCTAGTGAGGCGTGGACTCGGTCGGTTCGCTGTTCGTGGTCCACGAGACGCCTGTACACCTCGCCCGGGGAAACGTCATCGGTCACCGCACCGTCCTTTTACCTTGTACTCGTCAGCGACCGAATGCGCCCTGCTAGGCGGCTGGGGTAACACCCGGGCCCGCGGGGGGTTCGGGTGCGGGCTTCGGTCCGGGTTGTGGGGTGTGGGGGGCCTTCCAGCCTGCCCAGAACGTGGCGAGGGGCGGCACGATGAGGGTGAGGAGGGACTGCAGCCAGGCGGGCATGGAGCCCATGAGCTGGCTGTTGCCGACGACCGAGTTGAGGAGGGTGATGAGGACACCGACGGCGACACCGACCGCGGTCGCCGCCTTCACCTTCGTCTCTACGGGAGCGGCCATCAGACGCCTGCCTTTCCGAGTGCTGAAGCAAGTTCATCCAGAGCCGCCTTCGCCCCGGCTGCTGCTGCGGCCTGGACCTGCTCTGCGGTGATGCCGCCCGACTTGGTGAGGGCGGTGATGGCGCCGGAGAGGGCGCCGACCTGCGCGGTCAGGGAGGCCACGGCGCCACTGGTTCCGGCGATGTAGCCGTACACGTCGGGCATGTTCGGGTTCTTCTTCTCGGCGTCCGCGTTGCGGTAGCCGAGGACCGCGAGCGCGACCTTCTGCGCGTCGGCGTCGGTGAGGGGCATGTCTGCCTCCAGGATCTGGGCGATCGGGAACTGGCCGGGGTCGCCGTGGTCGTTCTGTGGGACGTGCTGGTGGCCGCAGTGGCCCTTGAAAGCGGACCAGGCTGCGGTGTCCATGCGGACGCCGTTGTTGCCGTAGGACGCCGGGTAGGGCTTCCAGGTGAGGCCGGACGTGAGGGGTACGCCGTGCTGGTCGTGCGCCCAGTGGGCGAACGCGTTCAGGTCGGCGATGGCCCAGTCGGGGAGTTCCGGCATGTACAGGTGCTCGGTGCCCGCCTTCGACCAGGTGGCGTGTGTGGTCGGGTCGCAGGTGCCGACGATCTCCACCTGGGCGACGTTCAGGGTGTTGGTGCCGATCTGGGTCTTGTCGTGGACGAGGGCCCTCGCGGACTCGTCGAACCCGAAGTGCTGGTACCAGACCAGCTTCTGCGTCTTGAAGTCGGGGACCGCGGTCAGGGTCGGGGCGATCGACCCGCCCGAGTAGTCCGGCAGGGCCAGCGTCTCCGTGGAGTGCCAGACGATCGTGTTCACGGTCATCGGGTCGCCCGGGTAGGCGGTGCTGTACCAGTGGGCCTTCGACGCGCCCGGGTAGATCTCGGCGCCCGCAGTGCTTCCGCCGCCGCCCGAACCGCCGCCCACACCGGCCCACGCCTTCAGGTCGGCCGCGGTGGCGAAGTTGGCGATGTCCTTGTCCAGTGGGCTGTCGGTGTACTGGTGGAACGTCCAAGGGTGCTGTACGCGCGGCTGTCCGGCGGTGGTGTAGTCGGCGATCCAGAGGAAGTCGCCGCAGTTGGAGTTGGTGTCGACGTTCTTCCAGTTGCCGGTGTCGCAGTAGATGCCGACCTTGTGGCCCGGGACCTTGGCTTTGACGTAGGCGAGCCAGGCGTCCTTGTAGGCGCGGGCTTGGGCGTTGGTGACGTTCTGTCCGTACCACTCCCAGTCGAGGCAGAGGATGTCGCCCGCTACGAGGTTGATCTGGGACAGGAAGTGATCCGCCTCGGCGGCCGGCGAGTTCGCGATGTTCGGGTAGTGGTAGAAGCCCACCACCAGGCCGGCCTTGCGTGCGGCGGCACGCTGCGACACCCACGAAGGGTTCGTGTAGCTGAGGCCCTGCGTCACCTTGATGAAGGCGAACGCAAGCCCAGACGTGTCCGGTGACGCTGACTGGTACGAAGACCAGTCCTGACCGTAGACGCTCATGATCCCCTCCTCAGCGCCAGATGCCGAATGCGAGGTGCCCGACCAGCCACAGCAGGATGACGGCCAGGAGCAGGTGCGCCAGGCTCCACTGCCAGACGGGGACGCCCTCTTTCACGCCGAACCAGGACCAGATCGTCCAGCTGAGCGTGTTCTTCGTGTTGGTGAACAGTGCGTAAGCCTCCGGCACGACGAAGCCGGCCGTCAGCCACAGCAGCCAGTACAGGTGCCACCTGTTCATGCCGCGCCTCGCTTCCCGGCCGCGGCCTGCAGCATGTGGCTGTGGATGTGGTCCGCTCGGGTGCGCGCCATCGCGGCCTCGAGCGGATCCCTGATGATCGTGGTCTGGTTGTCCTGAAGGGTCTCCCCGGACGTCGACCAGTTCGTCGAGCCACTCACGGCGTCCAAGCCGTCGACGACCAGCAGCTTCATGTGCATGATCGCGTTCTTCTCTGAACGGCCGACCGCGATCGACGACGCCGGGTACGCCTCGCGGGCCAGGAGCTTCCGCTCGTGCACTCCGCCGGCCTGGCTGGAGTCGAGGCTGAGCTGCACGAAGATGTGTTCGTCGATGAGCTTCTCGTGGAGAGCGTCAGCGAGTTCGTCATCGTCGAAGCCGTAGCAGGCGACGACCAGGCTGGTTGTGGCAGAGCGGATGAGGTCGAGGAGCACGCCGTGGACGTTGTCGACGGGGCTGTAGAAGGTGCGCCAGGTCTTCGAGTAGCCGGGCGGGAAACCGCCGGTCTTGTAGCCGTCCAGGACGGACAGGTCGGAGAGCGCCATCACTGGACTCCGTTCTTGGCAGCCCACGCCTTCATCGACTTCCACGCTTGAACCACGTCAGGATCCAGTCCAGGAGTCGGAGAAGGAGTGGGCGACGGAGGAGGGGTCGGTATCGGGGCCGGCTGGGGCGGGACGACCGCAGGGAACGGCTTCCCGGTGAGAGCGGTGTAGTCCGCGGCGAGCGCTGCGAGGTCTACGCCTTCCTGGAAGGCCGGGTGCTGGAGGTGTTCCTCGAAGATGACGACCCAGGCTTCCTCGACCTTCCGGCTCCAGTACCGGTCGGTGAAGCTGGTCTCCTGCGCCCAGGTGATGAACCGTTCGTCTCCGCCGAGCGGCCCCTTGCCGGGCGGGCCGTAGCCGCCGGTGATGACGGAGTGGCCGCCGTCGTCGGCGGAGCGGGCCACGTAGTCCCACGGCTGGCCCGCGTTGAACTGCTGCATGTTGGCGTCCTGGACGACGAGACCAGTCCATACGAATCCGAAGATGGAGATCGCAGCCTTGACCTCGTCGGGCTTGGTCGGGTCGACCTTGGCGAACGCGAGCGCCTTCTTCCCGTCCGGCCCGCCGACCTTCACCAGGTACTCCAGCAACGTCTGGATGTCCATGCCGCCGTCGGCCGACGAGCCGGGACCGTTGACGTTCGGGTCACCGTTCGGGTCGAAGTTCGGGTTCTGAGTCCGGTAGACCTCCCAGACCTCGTCCTGCGATGGGTAGTTCTCCGCCCCGGCGATGAAGGCAACGAGACGGCGAACGTTGGCCCACGTCACGGCCACACAGTCCCCGGCCACATCGTTGCCCAGCATCTGCCAGTCAGCGAGACGCGCGAGGTAGTCGGCCGCGGCAGGGTGAGCCGGGACCTTCCCGGTGAAGAACCGGGAAAAAGACAGGGCTGGGGCGCGCTTCGGCGCGCGGCGACCGTACTTGAGGGCGGGATTCGGCATGGTGCTCCTGGGCATGCGAATGGCCCCGGTCCGCTGGCCGGGGTGTGCTGGGGTGCGGGGTTAAACGAGCGAGTAGGCGACCTGGTCGAGGGAGATCCATGCGGCTCCGGTGGCGCCGCTCGATGGGATCAGGCACTGGATGGTGCCGTCCGGGTGGACTTCGATCCGGCCGTACATGTCCGCAGCCCACTGTGTTGCGCCGGTGAAGTACCGGTAGTAGGCGGGCCAGGCGGCGGACGGCAGGGTGCAGATCGTGAAGAAGCTGCCCTTCGCGAACGGGCTGCTGTCGCTCTTCTCGACGGTGCCCCGGAGCTCAACCCGCTGGTTGATGATCCTGTATGCCGGGTTGCCGCTGAAGGCGACGTAGCCGGACGCGAACGTGAGTGCCGTCCAGTCGGTTGCCGTGATCGTGATCCACGAGGTTCCGTTGTGGTACGCCAACTGTTTGACGTCGTTGAGCCACGCGACCATGCCCGCCACTGGCGTGGTGATGGTCGCGTCCCGGGCGGAGGCGGACGCGAACCTCATCACGGATTTCGGGGTCAGGCCGCCGACGATGCCCTCGCCGAGGGTCTTCAGGTCAGGCTTGTCGGTGTAGTCGAGGTACGGGATTGACTGCCCGTAGGAGTCGGTCAGTGAGCCGGACACGTGATTCCTCCTGGGCGGTCAGAGTGAGAAGCGGGTGTTGTCGAGCCAATAGGACTTGTTGGTGCTGTACACGGTGACGACGCCTGTGGTGGCTACCTGGCATTGGATTGCGGTGCCGGTCGATGGGGACCAAATGCCGAACTCGCGGACATTTGACGGCCGGTAGCCGGTCGGCAGTGTGGTGAGAGTGAACGGGTTGACGGGGGCGTTGGTGAACGTCCAGGAGCCGCGGAATTCGACCATGGCGTCGTCGGTGAGCCGGTAGCCGGGGTTTTGGCTGGAGTTGGCTCCGGCCGCGAGGCCCGTCATGGTCTGCCATGCCCAGGTCGTTCCGGCGCTCGGCTGGCCGATGACCATCCAGTTGCCGAGCCCCGACCAGGCGAGCATCACCTGGTCGCCGACGGACGGCACGGGATAGGACTTCAGGCGGCGCACGGTGATTCCGTCGGAGGTGACGATCGTTCCGTCGGTGTTGACGGTGGAGACGGTGGCGAGGCGCCAGTCGCTGCCGTGGGCGACGGGGTCGGCGGCTGCCGTCTTTTGTGCCGCCCGCCGGATGCTTGCTGCGGCCTGCATCGCGGCTGCCCGGGTGGTCACGTGGCCTCCTGCGCGCTGATGGTGGTGATGGACATGGCTGCGGTGTCGAGTTGGATTGTCAGCGACTGGATTTGGTGGAGTTCACGCACGCCGTCTGGGTAGACCACGCGGATTACGTCGCCGGGTTCCAGTAGGGGGTTGGGTATGGCGGTGAGGTCGCATTTCGCGTTGGGTTTGAGGGAGAGGGCCAGCTTGGCGGTGGCGGCGGAGGTGCATGCGCCTGTGGTGGTCAGTGTCGGTGAGCTGTAGAAGCCTCGGACACGTCCGAACGGGCCGGACACGTGGGTCGGTGAGGTGGAGTCGGTGTCCTCGACTGTTGCCTGTACTGGCGGTGTGTTGTCGGTGGAGTTTTCTCCGTAGGCGGTCCAGGAGTTGATGACGCCGGAGCGGGACATTCCGCGGCTCGCGGACACGTAGGCGCCGCCTTCTTTGGCGGCGACTTCCCACACCACGTTCGATGCTGAGGGTGTGGCCAGCGCCGAGATCACGAAGTCGCCGTTGGCGTCTGCGTACACTTCGGCGCCGAGGGCTATGGCGACTTCCTGGATTGCTGCCCACCGGTCGGCCTGCCTGTCCCAGGTGCGGGTGCCGATGCTGGTGTCCGTGACCCGGGAGACGACGGTGGCGTTTGGCAGTGTGTCCCGGATGAGTGCCGTGATCCCGGCGACTGCGGACGTTGCCGAGGTCACGGTTCGTGGCGCGGTGAAGGCGTCGTCCTGGATGAACGCCTCGAACCCTGACCCGCTGATGGTGACGGGCCCGACGTCGGGGTCACCGTCGACGCTGTCGATGCGGAACATTCCGATCGGGACCATCTGCGGGCTGCCGCTGATGTACAGGCCGCGGGAGATCCGCAGCTGCGCCCCGTACACGGACAGCCGGTCGGCTGGGGTGCGCGGGATCAGGGTGGTGTCGGCGAGCGTCACCGAGCAGGTCCGCCGGGTGGCCTGCCCGCGGTCTGCGGTGACGGAGCCGCCCGTGTGCTGCAGGGTTTCCTCGGATCCGTCGGTGCGGATCAGGGTGACCTGTGTGGCGATCGTGTGCGAGTACAGCAGCGCCGGCAGAAAGCCGCTGCTGGGAGCCGTATACATTACGTCTCCCGCTGGTCGAGGGTCAGATCCAGTACGGTGGCGTAGGTGTGGACCACGTCCAGGACGGTCGCCCAGGTGGCTGCGAGGTCTTGGACTGTCCAGCCTGCGGTGCCGCTTGTGCCTCCGGTGGGTGCGTCGACCTGGGTGAGGGGGAGCTGCCACAGTCGGCGTGGTTCCCCGCCCCACGACACGCGGCTTTCGGTGGCTTCTCCGACAGCGACGTAGGTGTCGTCGAGGCCGTATCCGGCGGCGAACTGCAGCAGCAGCGTGTCGCCGGTGTCGAGGGCGAAGTGCATGGCTTCCCGCTCGGCGTCGGTGAGTGTCCAGATTTTGAGTGTGCCGGTGAGGCCGCCGCGGACGTCGGAGAGGACGACCGGGTTTCGGCGGCCACGGACTCGCAGCACGGACTGTTCGATGGGGCGCGCCCAGTCCGGGGGTTCTGAGGCGCGTAGTTGCACGTTCCGTTCGGGCTGCACCGGATCTTTGATCCATACGAGGGACGGGTCATCCACGGTGAGCTGGACGGGCCCGTCTTCGCGGCGGGAGCCCAGGGTGCCGGTGGAGGTGTACAGCTCGGCCCGGTAGGAGACGTCCTGCCCGAGCGGCGCCTCATAGTCTTCGACGGTGAGCTGGGTGCTGGTCAGCGCCGTGCTGTCGAGGTATCCGGTGCTGCCTCGCACGATGGTTTGGCGTCCGGCGACGATCCGGTACAGGGTGAGGTATTGGGTGGTGTCGAGTTCCCGCAGGATCAGCACCATGCGGGCGAGCGTGTTGTCGGGGTCGACTTCGAATGCGGGCAGGGATTCGAACAGCCCGATGTTGTCGACTTGGATTGTCGACGTGGCCGCGGTGGCTGTGAGTGAGATTCGGATCTGTGCGGTCGCCGCGTTCGATGGTGCTGTGACGTCGGACCAGGCCAGCCACCAGTTCCCGTCGAACGGGATTGATCCGGATGGGGTGGCTGTTGTCGAGATCAGTGTGCCCAGTGAGTCGTACCATGCCAGGTCGACGGCGAGGGTCCAGGCGGCTCCTGCTGTCACCTTGACTGCTGTTTCGGCGCGCCAGCCCACGCCGGCTGTGACCGGGTAGTGGGCGGAGGTCAGGACGCTTTTGGTAGCTGTGGAGGAGGTGACGGTCAGGGCGTATTCGCCGCTGTAGGCGTTGGCTCCCCACGGCGCTGACTGGGCGATGGTGGCCACACCTGATGCGACGGTCCACGAGCCGATGCCCTGCTCGAATCCGGCGTCCGCGTAGGGCATGACGGTGCCCGGGTACAGGTCGGGCATCAGCATGACGACGACGCCCTCGGCGCGGAGGACTTGCCCGGCTGTGCCGCCGGAGATGCCCATGCCGATGGAGCAGGATGCGGTGCCTGCCGGGGCGACACCGGACGCGTACTGCTGGTACCAGCCGGTGCCGGGCTGGTTCAGTACCGACTGTTGGGCGCCGATCTGGTTGCCGACGGCGTCGTACCAGCGCAGCTCCATCCAGCAGTAGGCGCTGGTGGTTGGCGGGTTCAGGTAGCAGTAGGCGAGGTATTCGCGGCCCGGTTCGGCGTCGGGCCGGTCGCTGGACCGCATGGATGCGGAGCCGTTCGCGGAGACGGTCATTTTGATGACGTGGCCGCCCGCGTTGTACGAGTTGACGGGCCATGCCACTGCGGGGGCGTCGCGGGTGACGGTGCTGTTGTTTTCGGCGACCCATCCGCTGGCGTCGAGTTCGCCGCCGGATTCGGTGTCGAAGGTGAACAGGTTGCCGGAGGTGCGGATGGGCGGCCCGAGGTACACGTTCTCGAAGAAGGAGGTCTTGCCGCTGGCGGTGGCGGTGGCGGACAGCATGACCCGCGCGTAGGCGGCGTTCGACGGGGCGACTCCGGCGACGCTGATGCGGTGCCACGACGAGGACGCCGTGTCGGTGGTGAGCCCCCACGTGATCGATATTTGGGTGAGGGAGTCGTCGAGCCACTGGATGCCGATGCGCTCCGGCTGGGTGGAGGAGCTGGCGTCAGCGAACGTGTAGTACTCGGTCCACGGTGTGACGGTGTAGGTGGAGGCGGTGCGGGCTTGCATTTCGGCTGCTGCGGTGCTGGTGAGCATGAGGCAGCCGTCGCCGTTCCGGCCGCCCGAACCGAGGGATTTGGTGCAGTTCTGCACGGTCGTCCACCCGGACGTGTCCGGATCGACCTGTTCGGTGGTAGCCGACAGGAAGTTCCCGGGGATTGCCATCGATCACCATCCCGGTCCTGCGTTGAGGGCTGCCGCCAGTTCGTGGTGTCCGTGCGCGACCTCGACGCGCACGATGTCCGTGAGTTCCTGCTCCCCGATGAACACCCGCACCTCGATGGGCTGTCCGGTGCTGCCGCCGCGGCCTGCGGCGAGTTCCCGCAGGGTCGCCCACTGGTCGGGGGTGAAAACGGCCATCGGTTCGCGGCGGCCGAGCCCGTTCGCCACCAGCGACAGTCCGGGAGGAAGGAACCCGCCCTGGTCGTACCAGTGCGGGGAGCGGGCGAGCCACTGCGAGTACGCGTTGAGGGGGTTGCCGTACACCGACCTGATGTAGTCCAGGCCCCACTTGATCTGGGTGGCCGCGTTGGTGCGCCAGTCCGAGCCGGCCGACGCCATCTTGCTCGCCGGGAGGGATTGCGGGATGCCGTAGGCGCCGCTGGAGGCGTTGAGGGCGCGCTCGTTCCAGCCGGACTCGCCGTTCCACAGGCTTTTGAGTGCCGCCCACTGGGGGCCGGACCAGCCGTAGGCCGCGGCGAGGGTTTCGCCGATCTGCTGGTTTTTCGAGGAGCCGCCGCCACCTCCGCCAAGGCCGAGGAAGCCGAGCAGGTCGCCGCCCAGGCTGCCGAGCGCTTTCATCGCCTTGCTGGGCAGGTTACTGATCGATACGAGGCCCTTCTCGATGAAGTGGCCGAGTGCGGACGGCAGGTCACCGAACACCATTCTGGCGATCTCGGTTCCGCCTGTGCTGGCCATGCCTTTGAGGAGGCCTGCTGTCAGGTGGCCGCCGAGTTCGGCGAAAACGGTTGACGGGGAGTGGATGCCGAACCAGTGCTTCACCGCGTTGACGACGGGGTCGACGATGTTCGATTTGATCCAGCTGCTGATGCCGCTGACGGCGTTGACGATGCCGTTTTTCAGGCCGGTCAGCAGGTGGCCGCCCGCATCCCACAGCCATGATCCGGCTTTCGAGAATGCGCCGACGACGGGGGAGATGACGTTCGCGTACAGCCACTGGCCGATGGTGGATGCGATCCGCACGACGCCGTTTTTCAGGCCGCTGATCAGGTCCATGCCCTTGCTGATCAGCCACACGTTCGCGTCGATGAACATGTGCAGACCGGGGTTGATCACCTTGTCGAGGAGCCAACCGCCCACGGTCTTGCCGATGTCGGCTATTCCGTTGAGGAGGCCGCCGACGAAGTCGCGGCCTTTGGAGAGCAGCCAGCTTCCGGCCTTGGCGAACGGCTTGATCAGCCAGCCGATGGCCTTGCCGATCCACTCGCCGACCTTCTCGCCCATGCTGAGGATTCCGTCGCCCAGGCCCTTGATCAGGCGCACGCCCGCGGCGCCGAAACGCGCCCAGTAGCCGAAGATTCCGAGCGCAAAGTCTTCGATGAATTTGCCTACTTTCCCGGCACTTTCGGGGAAAACCTTGGTGAATCCCTTGACGATTCCGTCCCAGACGGATTTGCCGAATTTACCCAATCCCTTGATCAGTTTCCCGAATGGCTTCTCCATCGCGCCGCCCAAGCCCTCGATGCTCTTGAAGACTGGCGCGAACATTTTCAGGAACGGGATTTTCTCCAGGACCTTCCCGACAGCACCCGCAAACTTTCCGATCGGGATCAAAGTCACTGCGAACAGCAGAATGTCCGACCAGTGCTTCGACCAGAACGAGCCGGAGAACAGCGGCTCGAACAGGTTGTTGACGAAGCCGATGATGAACGGGAGTGCTGTGCCGCCGACCTGCTTGCCGACCTTCAGCCAGTCGATGCTCGAAAACGCCTTCAGCAGCTTGTCCATGATCTGGCCGGTGTTCTTCGCCAGCCAGTCGAATGCGCTCAGCAGGCCCTTGCCCAGTGACGCGCCCAGCGGCCCCCACTTGATGTTCTGGATGCCGCCCTGAACAGCGTTACGGATCTGGTCGCCGAGGGTCTTGGCCATCGAATCCGTCGCTTTCGACTTCTTCGGCATGGCCCCGATGAAGCCTTCCATTTCGGGGAACGGGATCGGCTCGGGAGGCTTGGCGAGCAGCTTCGGCGGTGTCAGCGTCAGCGGCTTCAGCAGTGGCGGCGCCACGCTGATGCCTTTCTTCGCCTTCGCCGCATTCTTGCCGAGCAGCGCATCGAAGAAGTCGGAGACGGTCTTCTCGACCTTACCGAACTCGGACTTCACCGTGGACACGGGCACCAGCTTGTTGACCAGCGACTCCCCAAACTTGATTACGTCGGGGATTGCTGTGTCGGTGAGGAACCCGGCGAAATGACTGACCGCAGGAACGAGTTTCGTCCCGATGACCGACACGACCGACGAAGCGACGGGCAACAGTTTCGTACCCATCTGGATCGCGAGAGCCTGCAGGCCGTACTTGGCTTCCGCCAGCTTCTGGTTGAACGTCGCCTGGACGGCGTCCCAGCCCTCAATCTGCTTGCCGCCCTTTTTGACGTGCTCGGCGATCCCGTCCGTGTTCTTGATGAAGTCCTTCATGTGCGGGCCGGTCAACTCCAGCGCCGCCTGCATGGACTTGGTGCCGCCGACCATCGTGGCGAGCGCACCGACGTAGGTTTGCTGTGCCGGCGCTAGGTTGGCGAGGACTTTCTGGAAGTCTGTGGTGTTCTTCGCGGCTTTCTGCAGGTGCTGGATCAGTACTGTTCCGGCGGGCCCCATGTGTTTGGTGATCGCGTCGGTCAGCGTTTGCAGGGTTGCCGCGAGGCCCTTCGTGCCGAGTTCCTGGCCGACTTGCACTGCGGACAGGCCGAGGCTCTTCATTTCCTGCGCGGCTTTGCCCGACGGGTTGGACAGTTGGCCGATGGTCTGCCGCAGGTAGGTGGCGGCGTCTGCGGCCGGGGTGCCCTGCGCGGTCATCGTCGCCATCGCGCCCAACACCTCGTTGAGGCCGACCTTGGCGGCGGCGGCTGTCGGCAAGACCGTCGACAGGCTGCCCGCGAGGGCCTCCATGTTGGTTTTGCCCTCAGATTCCGTCGCGATCAGGGCGTTGGTGACCTCGGCGGCCTGCCCGGCGCCGAGCTTGTACGCGTTGAGGGCGGTCGTTACCGCGTCGGTGACCGTCCCCAGGTCGGCGGCGCCGACCTTCGCACCCATCGCCGCGTTACGCAGCACGTTGAGGGCGTCCGCGCCGTGGTATCCGGCCGATTCGACCGTGTACAGGCCCGCGGTCAGGGAGCTGGTGGACTGCCCGACCTGCCCGGCCATCTTCAGCACACCGTCGGAGACCAGGCCCATGTTCTTCTTCAGCTCGCCTGCGCCCGTCTCAACCCGGGTCATCTGCGACTGGAAGTCGGCGGCCATCTTGACGGCGGCGACACCGATCAGGTCGGCGGCGCCGAGGCCGACCAGCGCCGACTTCATGGCGCCGCCGAGCCGTCCCATGCCGCGCTCCAGCTGCGTGCTGGAGTCCGCGACCCGGGTGAACGTGCGGGAGGCGTTGTCGCGGGCGACGATGTTGTAGATGACCTGGGTGGACGGCATCACGCACCCCCATCACTTTCGCGTTCAGCGGCGCGCCGCTCGCTTTCGATCTGGAAGAACGCCATCCACTCGGTGAGTTCGGCGCTGGAGATGCGGCTTAGTAGCTCATCGACAGTGCAGCCGAGTTCTCGGGCGAGTCGGAAGTAGAAGAGCCGCTCAGGGCGGCCTCGGAGTTTCCCGCCGCCTCTTCGACCGCGCTGTCCTGCACGCCGGACAGTTCCGCGGCGATGTCGAAGAGGCGGTCGATGACGCTGCCCGACTTCTCGCCGAGCGCTGCAGCGTCCTTGTCTTCGAAGATCCGCTGACCGGTTTCGTCGACGATCGCGCGCACCAGGAGACGGGCGCGGGCGCCGACGGGCTGCGGAATCCAGTCGCTGCCGCGCAGGATCCGGTTGGATGCCTCCCACGCGTCCCGCTCCCGCCCGGTGAGGGCCTTGAGGTGCACCGTTCCGCCCCACTCCGGGACAGGCACTTCCCGGATGGTGAGGTCGCTGGCGTTGAGGATCTGGTCGCGGGACAGCATGAGGGTTCTCATTTCCTAGGTGATCTTCTGGGCGGTTTTGTCGAGGACGCGGTTCACTGCGACCCGGGAGGCGCCGCCAAGCGGGCGGACGGTCTTGTAGAAGTAGGGGTGCGGCTCCTGCTTCACCCACACGTTGGTGTTCCCGAACACCGGGTGGCGCCAGGGCCGCTTGAGGCCCTCCATGTACGCCTGCAGGGCCTTTTGGTGGTTGGGCATTTTGCGGCCGTCGACCTGGATCGACACACCGGCCTGCTTGCCGACAGTGCGGACCTGCAGCCGTGTGGCCCGCGCGAGACGGGCCCGCAGACCCGAGTGATGCCCGCTGTCGGCAGGGATGGCCTTGATGGAAGCCCGCACGGCGGGCACCAGCGGCGCCGCCACCGCACGCAGCTCGCGGCCGAACTCAGCTTTGAGCTGCTTGCCGTCGCCCATGCGCCGCAACTCCCTGGAAATGCGCGCCAGTTCGCGACCGCCGCGCACCTCCACCTCCAGCGGCGGGCGCGCCATCAGGTCGGAATGGTGACGTTGATCGCGGGCTCGTCGGTCGTCGCGAACGCCACGATGCGCTGGCCCGGGTCGGTGGCCTTGCCCGTCATCGCCTCCGAGCCGACCTTCACTGGCCACACGTCCATCAGCGTGCCCTTCACGGTCGCCCCGGGCGCCTTCCCGTCGCCTTCGGGGAAGACCACGATGTAGCCCGTCGTGTTCTGCGGCAGGAGGGTCCGCACGTCGGCCGATGCGTCATCCGCCCAGAACGTGATCTGCGAGTTGGGCGGCTTGATCTGCCCGGTGATCTGGGAGATGAACCGGGAGCCGAGGTCGGGGGTGTCGACGAAATCGGAGGCGAGTTCAAAACCGGCGTAGTCGGCGACGTCGCCGGTCAGGTCGGTGCCGGCGTCGAGTTCGGCGCGCGTGGGCGCCTTGATGTTGGAGATGCCGCCGGAGGGCACCCAGAGGATCTGGGTGACTCCGGGCCGGATGTAGCGCTTGGTCGCGGTCAGCGGAGTACCGGCCATCAGTGATCACTCCGTTCGGGCCCGGTGTCGGGCTTGGTGTCGTCCTTCTTGCTGGGGCTGTCGTGCTTCGGCTCTGGTGCGGTGGGCCGCCTGCGCGGCTTGCTGGTGGCCTCGGCGGTCTCTGCGGGCGGCGGGGATTCGGGTGCGATCTCCCATCCGGCGCGGCGGTGCTGCGGCACGGAGGAGGCGGGCACCTCGGCGGTCCGGCCGGGCAGGTTGGGGTGCACCATGCGGACGACATCCATCACGGCACCCGCAGCACAGCGACCGTGACGGAGGTGACGGCGTCGTAGGTGATCGAGGCGAGGCCCGTCGACGGATCCTTGTAGTCGTCGGACAGCGGGATGAACTGCGAGCCGCTGGCGGCGACGGTCACTGCCCGGTCGGCGATGGCCAGGCCGTGCTCGGTACCCGGCGTCACCAGCGTCACCGTGTGGGATGCGGCGTCGCCGTTCTTTACGTGCAGCACGAGGCCGCTGCCCGTGACGGCAGCGTCACCGCCCGCCGAGGCGGCGGCATAGGTCGGGGACAGTCCGGCCAGCGGCACAGACTGCGGGGCAAGGGTGGCCATCGATACTCCTGTTCAGCTTGACGGCGCGCCGCAGCAGCGCGACGATGCCCGCGAAATAAAGGGGGGCTTTGATGCCGGTTGTGCACTTCTGGTTCGTCACCGTTCCGACATGGATGTGGCATTACGCCACGACCAGTCACGTCGGCGAACTACGCGGCGGCCTGATCGGAGACGTGCTGACGTTCCTGCTGTGGGTTGGCGACGCCGTCCTGTTCCTGCTCTACGTCGCGGTAACGATGGTCGCGGTCGCGTTCATCGCGCAGTTCCTCGGCGCGATGGGCCGCGGAATCCGGAAGGGCTACCGCAGCACCCGCTAGGTGTACGTGTCGACCTCCACGCCGAAGAAGATGCTCGCGACGGCGCCTTGCTGGGTCTGCTCCTGTTGCAGCGCTACAGCCGCCAGTCTGGCCGCAGCCACCGCCCCTCCCAAAGTCTGGTCCGACGTCAGCGCCCCGCCCACCACGGCCAGCACCGCATACGCCCGCTCACGGGCTGCCGTAATGTCCGCCGACCCATTCAGCACCCAGATGGCGCACTGGATCGTGTACTGCTCCCGGGTCGGCGACAGCGCCAACCCCTCCCCGATCACACTGCCGTCAACACTGTGCGAAGTTTCCTCGTCGGTGTAGCCGACCGTGATGGCCTCCGTGCCGGACCAGCCCGTCGCCTGCGGCCCGTCAAAGACGGTCGTCGCCGTCAGGTCAGGGTCACGGCGCAGCACATCCACCAGCCCGGCGATAGCGGCCGGGGTCGTCGACGCCCACATCAGGCGATCCCCGGGGGCCGCTTGGACGGCTGCCATAGTTCCAGCACACGCTGCGGCAGGGCGAACCCCGACGGCACCAGGCGGCTGTCCTCATCCAAGCCCTGCGGCCCGAGCCTCGGCCGCAAACCCTGCTGGGTGAGCTGCCACAAGTGCCGGATCAGCTCCAGCGCGCCCAGCCGCACCGCATAGGGCACCGTGCCGCCGCGCCCCGCCGTGTACACCAGCTTGATGTTCTTCGCGCCGACCGCGAACATCGCAGGCTCACCCCCGAACGTCCGCCTGGTGATCTGCCCCGTGCTGTAGTCCGCGGTGAACGCGAAGGCGTTCATCTGGCTGCCGAGGGCCTGCTCGGTCAGCGGGAACGCCGACAGCCCGTAGTACTCCGTCGCCGACTGGACCGACGCGAGCGGCAGCCAGTCCGGGACGACCGTGGTCACCCCGCCGTCGAAAACCTGGGTGTGCTGCTCCGGCAACACCGGACCCACCACATCCCGCGCCAGATCCGCCGCAGCCAGAATGAACCCCTGCAGCTCATCGTCCTGCGACGTGTCCGGCATGTTCAGGTGCGCGCGGACACTCGCAATGTCCACCAACTGCTCAACGCCCATCGGACGCACCTGGAACTGGCCCTCGTCCACGAAGCCGATACCGGTACCGGACGCCGTCCACCGGTACAGCCAGACGCCCTCGGCCGCCACCGACGGCACCACCGCCGCATACACGCCCGACCCCATCGACACCGTCGCTGGAGTCGTCACCGCCCCAGACGGGTCCGTCACCGACAACGTCACCGACACCGCACCGAGGGCTGGGTTCCCGTCGTCGTCGAGGACGGTCGTCGTCACACCAACATCCTGGCCGACGTAATAAATCGTCTGCGCCACCACCGCCCCCTCCCTGCTAGCCGTCGGCTACTTCGTGGTCTTCTCCGGCGCCTCAGCCGCCTTCGCATTCCGCGGGGATGCAGCCTTCTTCGAGCCCAGCACGTCGTTCATGCCGGCCCGGACCTCCTCGAGGAGACGGCGCGAGTCATCGTCCAGCGACGCCGCATCCACCTTCGTCACCTCGCCGGCCACCGCCTCCAGCTCGGCGCGGTTCTGCGCTGCAGCGTCCTTGTTGCCGGACCTCTCCGCCATCGCATACGCGTCGAGGAGCCCCCGCGCATAGTTGATCGGGTTGTAGTACATAGGTTCCTTCCTCAGTCGGTTGCCGCGTCGACCGCGAACGTGAAGCTCGGGGTCGTGCCGGTCAGCGTCCACGAGATCTGCATGTAGGGGGCCCGCACCGGCAGTTCCTTGACGACGTTCCCCGCGGCGGTGATCGCCGCGAACGTGTCCGCGGTACCGTCAACCGGCCCGAAGTCCGTGCCGTCGACGGACCACTGCACCGACAGCGCCATCGAGGGTGTCGTGCCCGACACGGCGGACACGATCACTTCCAGCGTGATGTTGTCGAACGCGCCACCAAGCTGCAGCGGACCCGAATTCCCGTTCGTCGTGCGCGCCGCAGACGAAACCAGCGTGAACACCAGCGGTACCCCTTCCGGGAAAGCGAGAGGAGCAACCCCGAAGGGCTGCTCCTCTCACGGTCCTTGATCAGAACGCCGGGGTGACGGCGCCCGTACCCGTCACGAGGCCGGTTGCCGGTGCGTAGCGACCGGCCTGGAACGCGACGTAGTTGTACAGCCTGACGAACACTGAAAGCTGATTGGCGTAGGTCTGCTGGAAGGCTTCCGCGCGGACCTGGCCCTCCCACAGCCACACATCATCGAGCTTTCCAACGATGATCGTGTCCTGGTTGGTGCCTGCACCCCCGTTGGTGGGGATCAGGCTGTCGACGTACACGGGCAGGCCCAGCATGCGCCCGACGCGGCCCTCCGACACCTGGCCGTCGAGGTTGCCCGCCGCGTTGAACGCGCCACCGGAGTCGGGCACGACCAGCGGGCGGCCGGTCGAGTCGGACTGGGCTTCCGCCCACGCCCACCGCCGCGGATGCATGATGATCGCGGTCGGCGGAAGGAACCGGGACGTGTGGATCTGCTGGATCGCGTTCGCGATCGCCCCGTACATGCCGCCGGCCCCGCCGAGCGCCGGGGTGGCCTGCGTCCACGCCACGCTCGTGGTGCCCGACAGGGTGAGCATGCCGGTGACCTGCCCGGAAGAGCCGGTGCCCTTGAGGACCTGAGTGTCGACCTGCTTGGCGTAATCGGCCGCCAAGTCCCCCAGCACAACCTCGTCGATCGACAGCGGCGACTGCTCGATCAACTGGAGGCTGACAGTCTGGCCACCGGCGATGGTCACGACCGGGGAGCTCACCGACGTGGTGGCCATGTCGGTCTGCTGCACACCGGAGTTCTGTGTGGCCTGCACGGCGGTCGCCGTACCAGTGTTGATCTTCGGGATGTTGATGCTGTCGGTCCCGGGCGGCACATCGCCCTGACGGCACAGGTTCGCCGTGATCCGGCCCGGACGCGCCAGCTTGACGAACTCCTGCTCCATCCACAAAGGCGGTACGAACTCACCGCCAGCACCGGAGCCGGTGGAGATGGCGCGCTGCTCCTTCGCCTTGGCGTCGGCGACCATCCGGTTGTTGCGGTCGAGACGCTCCAGCGCCTCACGGTCACCCTTCTGCCGGGCCAGGTACAGGTCCCGGAAGTAGGAGGGTCCGGTCGCCCGCCGCGTGTACACCTGCGGGTCGGTCACCTGCGCCCGGCCGGCGCTGTACCGCTTGGACACCTCGGCAGCGGCCTCGTCGGCGCGGATCTGCTCGTCGAGCTCCTTCACCCGAGCGTCGATCTCGCGGATCTCCGTCTCGGCGCCGTCGAAGCTGGTCTTCTCGTCGTCGTTGAGCGCGGTGCGCTCTTCCTTCTGGACGGTCTCCAGGATGGTGTCGAGAGTCTTGCTCAGCTCGGCACGCTTCTCCTGGAGAGCCTGGATCATTTCCCGCTTGTTCACGGGTGCTCTCCTTGTTGGATCTTCCGGTTGGCGTGCCTGCCGTGGTGACGGGTGGTGGCCCGGGTGGTGCCCTGATCAGGGGCCCGGCGCGGGCTCCGGCGCGAAGCCGGGCAGGCGAAAACCCCGGAAACAAAACGGCTCCGGGGTGGTCTGTGGGGTGGTGGCGCGCAGGTCGTTACCGTTGACCCATGGGCGACTTGAGCTTTGAAGAGATGGAACGGCTAATGAGCGAAGACCCCGATGACCGGGACATTCGCGAGGCGCACGGCTTCACCTACGAGGACGACTGGAGAGATCGCACGCTGCTCTGCCGCAACGGCTGCGGGACCAGCTACTACGACGTCATCAGCGGCAAGATCCGCAAGTGCCTTATGGCGCCTGGGGACGGGGATGCTCAGACGGTGCGCTCGCAGTGGCTGCCGTCTGCGCGTAGCCAGTCGTAGGACAGCAGGGTGACCGTGCCGTCGATGGCCCGACTGAAGATCGGCGACATCTCCACGGCGTCATCCGGCGCGTGGGACGGCGCCGTCAGCGTGTAGATGTAGCAGGGCGCGTTCGGGTCCTGCTCCCGGCTCACGACCTCGCAGTCCAGCAGGTCCAGGCCCCGCTCGCGGAAGTCCTCGTCGACCTCGACGGATACGCGAAGGCGCACGGTGCGCATCACTGGCCGCTGGTGAGGGAGAGGCGCCGCTTGCGGGCCGCGAACAGGTCGAGGTCCGCCACCGGCGCCGCATTGGCCTGCTGGCCTGCCTCGCCGCCGTCCGGCTCGCCGCCCGTGCCGTCGCCCGGCTCGTCCTCGTCGTCGTCGGGGTTCGGGACACCCATCAGATCCGACAGCACAACCTGCGCCTCATCCACGGCGTCATCGGCCGCGGCAACCAGGTTGAGGACCTTCTGCAGCGTGTCCATCGTCGCCGCCGACAGCGCCTTCCCCGCCCGGATCTCCGCGAACCGCTCCTGCAGCCACTCGACCTTCTCCGCACGCGTGGCCAGGACGACCGGGCCCTGGTCGAACTCGCGGGCCAGACGGTCGAACACCTGCTTACGCTCGTCGGCGGGCAGCCGCTCCAGGTGTGCCTGCAACTCCCGCGCATGCAGCACCGCCCCCGCGGTCGCCGGGTTCGCACCATAGTTCACGGCCGACACATCCCCCTTGTTCAAGTTCACTTCGAGGATGTCCCGCTGCTCGAAGTCCGGGGACCACGTCTGGCGGGTCACCCAGAAAGCGAAACTCATTTCATCGATGTCGCCGCGGTCCATCGCGCTGCGCAGCGCCTGCACCTGCGGGTTCGACGGGTCGAGGTCGGCTTCCACGTGCAGGCCGGTGGTGTCCTCGGCGAGGCGCATCGTGCCGCTCTTGGTCCGCGCGAGCGTCATCCCCTCATGATTGATCTTGAAGGGGACGTCGGCGCCCTCCGACAGGGTCTTCGTGAACGCGCCAGCCCGGACCACCTCCGTGAACGGGCCCAACCAGTCGCACATCTCGTAAGGCTCGTCCGTGACGCACGCGTAACCGTCGAAGACGAGCTTCTCGCCGCCCGTGCCATCCGGCAGAGCGCGCAGCTCCACCCCGCGGAACGGGCGTGACCGCTGCTCCACCTGACGCGGCAGCACCGCACGATCCGACAGCGACCGCTCGCCCGCGGCCTCGAAGAACGCGGCAGCGCCACGAGCCGCGGTCGCGGCCGGCGCCGACTTCAGCTCCGCCGGGGTCTCCCCCGCGTCCTTCAGGTGCGCAGCCACGTGGTCGTACACCCCCTGCCGATCCGAGTCGGGGATGTCCGCCCCACCCATACCGCCGTTGAGCACGCTGATCACCGACTGGCAGGCCTTCACGTTCGCCGCGCCAGGCTTGCCATCCGAACCAACCATGTGATGCGGGAACTTGCACTCCGACTTCTTCGGCTCCTCGCCGTCCGGCACCCACGCATACAGGTCCTTCAGGTCGGCGAGGGTGTAGTCGTCGCGCAGATTCCCTTCCTGAACGCCACCATCCCAGGCGGCATCCGTAGTCGGCGTGTGGTGCACGCTCACAGCAGGCATTACGGCTCCTTCGCGGGCTCGGTAGGCGCCGCCTCCGGCGCAGGTTCGGGCTCGGCGGGCTCCTGCCCCGGCTCCCAGCCCGGATCATGGGTATGTGCGCTGTTGAGCGGCGCGAACGGGTCAGCGCCTTGCCCGTCAGGCAGCGGAGCCATGTTCTCCCGCGCACGAATCTCATCGATCGTCATCAGCCCGGCGTTCCGGGCCTGCATGTACACCGCGTACCGGCCCGCAGTGTCCGTGCGCAACAGAGCGTTCACGTCGAACCGGGCCATCTGCGGCTTCGGCAACAGCGCCGACCATGCGTCCTCGAAAGCGCCCAGCCACGGATCCAACGTGTACCGCAGGAACCCCAAGCTCTGCTGCTCGATACCAGTCCCCCACGACGTAGTGCGGTCCACCTGACCGAGCATGTGCGGCGGGATCCCGAAAAGCATTGCGATGTCCAAATTCTGGGCGGCGCGGGTGCCGAGGAACTGGGCGTCCTCCGGAGTGACGCTGATCGGCTTCCACTCGGCGCCACCAGACAAAATCCCGACCGTGTGGCTGTTCTGCAAACCGCCGTGCGACGCCGTGAACGACTCCTTCAACTGGCGGGCCCGCTCACGGTCCAAATCCCCCGGCACCTGCACGACCCCGGACATGTGCGCGCCCGAACCGAAGAAACGCGCCCCGAACTCCTCCGCCGCCAAACCCAGCCCGATCGCGTTCCGCGCCGACGCCAGCACACTGATCCCCGTCGGCGCCTCCGGATAGGCGATCCCCACCATATGCAGCATGTCCTCGGCGTCCACCGACTGGCGGTCCACCTCGTACACGCGGGCGCCGCTCTCATCAAACGTGCACTTCACACGGTCCGGATGCAGCACCATCAACCTCGTCGGCCGCAGCACCCTGTCCCGGGCTATCACCTTCGCGTAGGCGTTGCCACGCAGCAGCAACGACACCATCAACTGCCCAAAACCCTCACGGCGCTTCGACCACGCCGAAGACGCGCCACCCCCAAACGGATCCCCGATCACCGGAGGCGGCGGATCCATCGTCTCCCGCAGCGCACCCTTCATCCGCACCGCATCAAACGGCAACCCCGACACCGTCGTCGACAAAATCCGCACACACGCAGCCACCACCAGCAACTGCATCGCCGTGTCCTCATTGACCGGCACCCCAGACGGAGTCATCGCCGCCAGCGACCCGTTCGACGGGATCGACCACGGGTCGCCAGACCCGGACGGCATGAAAAACCGCTTCTCGCTCGCACGCCGCAGAATGCTCACCGGTCCATCACCCACCCGACCAGCAGCAGCATCAAACCCAGCACCACCAGGCCGACGATCGGCTGCCACCACCACGCCGCCCCATCCAGACAGCCCAGCCCAGCCAAATCCACCAAGTCGGAGGCGAGCCGCTTCGGCTGAGCCGGCTTACGGAACTGCCACCGCGGGAGCTTCGGGAGGCGCATGCGACACCCCCTCGCTACAGGTCGGCCCAGGAGAAGAATTGGGGTGCGGGCGGCGGCGGTTCAGGCTCCTGCACGGCCCGTTCGTGCGCCATCACCGCGGCAACGGCGAGGTCGATTTTGCGGCGGCTGTGCTTGTGCTCCTTGGTCAGCCGCGCGCCGCGCGCGTCGACCTTCAACGCACAGTTGCCCATGTGCCGGGCCAGGCGAGGATCGCCAGACTGGGTCAACTGCTTGTTGACCACGGCTTCGTAGAACCTGGTGGTCGCCGGGATCATCCGAGCCGGACTCTGCGGGAACTCAACGATCGGCAGACCCTCGTCCTCCAGGACCTGATACGTCCGAGCCCACCTGTACGGGTCGCACACGATCTCCCGAACCTGCCAGCGGCGACACGCCGCCCGGATCGCCGCCTCAACGTCGAGGATCGGCACCTGCCAGTCACCGGCGAGGCTCTCGGGCCGCTCCCAGGCCTCGACGACGTCGACGTGCGGCAGTTCGTCGTCCTCCTGAGGGCAAGAGACGACCGTCAAAGCCGTGCTGTCCCCGTTGAAGCTGCCATCGAAGCCGAGACACACCTCGTAGCCATCCGGGATCGGCCGATGCTGCTCGCATTCCTCCCACGCCCCAGTGGGCAGCCACCGCTCAGCAACCGTCGTCCACATCCCGAGGTGGTAGCGGACAAACTCGTGCCGCGGGATCTGATAAAACCGCGCCGCCACGTCCGAGACGGACAGGAACAGGTCCGCAGCCGGGTTCGCCTCCCGCACCGCCTGCAGCAGCTGCTCGTGGTCGGACAAGTCGTAACGGTCCTCAGGGCAGCCCCACCACACGAACAGGAACTCCGGGTCATCGATCTCACCGGCGTTGACCTTGATGCCGTACTCGTGGAGCTTCCCCGCCATCGAGTCCAGGTCAGCACCCGGCGTCGTCGTATTCACCACGACCGAACCGGCCCGCTTGGCCGCACCGTTGGCGATGACCAGGTGCACGCGCGCCTTATTGCCCGTCCACTCGTGGATCTCGTCAGCGAAGAACGCGCTCGGACGCTGGCCGTCGTTCGTGCCAGCCACCGCAGCGACCTTGTACGCCCGGCCAGGCCCGTCCTTAACCTGGACCTCGCCCTCGAAGGCGTGGAACAGCGGCGAGAGCGTCGGCGACTCCGCCACGGACGTCCGCAGGTCACCGAACAGCAACTCCGCCTGCTCGTAGCTCGCCGCAGCCACCGGAATGACCGCGGAACGCTGCGTCGCGAGCAGGTACGCCGCCACCCACGACGCGATCGGAGTCTTCCCGTTGCCCTTCGGCACCTCCAGCAACGCCCGCCGGTAGCGGCGACTCCCGTCCGGCTTCAGCTCGAACAGCCAGATCAGGAACAGCTTCTGGAACAGCTCCAGCCGCACCGGCCGCCCGAACCGGTCCCCTTCTCCGTACCGGCAGTGCTTCTCGATCCAGCGGATCACCTTCGGCCCATCGCTGCGCGCTGTCGTCAGCGGCGGCGCGGACAACGGCTTCGGTATCCCGGCCGGCCACGGGAGGACCTCAACCGGTGAGGAAGGCGCGCGGGTCGTCATCGTCGCCCTCCTCCGCCTCCGTAGTCAGGTCGGCGAGGGACTTCGCCCCTTCCGCGATCTTCACGCCGAGCCGGAGACGGTTCAGGGGACCGATGCCGAGCTGCTGCTCGTCCGCCTTGATCGACGCCTCGATCTTGAACGCCAGGTCATACAGGCCGTTCGGCTTCTGCTGCCCCGTCGAACCCTCGACGACGGGCTCCTTGTCGGCGAGCCGCATGATCCGGTGATAGCGGTCGACGTTCCGGATCCACCGATCAACCAGCGGCGCGTCCCCAGGCCGAAGCACCCCGGCGATGACGTCCGTCCAGTAGTCCGTCCATGCCTGGTTCGCGGCCGAACACAGCTTCGGCGGGGCAGTCGGAGCCTGTCCCGCGAGACGCACGACTCCCAAATCGGTGCGATGACGCCCTTGACGTTCACCTGCGGGCTTAGGCGGCGGTCCAGGCAACTCGACCACCGCCCCCACTAGTTGACATATTATTGGGCAATGCGTCTGTGTGTTGACTGCGACAAACCCGCCCGGCCGAGAGTCGGGCAGCGAGGCCCCCATCCGAAGCGATGCCAGGAATGCCACGACCGCTACCATGCCGACCGGTTGGCGACGGTCAAGCAGCGGGTCAGGACCAGCCCTCCGATGCCGCGGTCTTGCTGCATCTGCGGTACCGAGGTTCCGCCGAGTCGCAGCAAGCGCGCTGCCACGTGCTCACCGGAATGCCAAAAGACCCGGATCTTGAGGTACAGCCGCTCCTACTACAAGGCGAACCCGGACGCGTGGCGGCTGTCTCATGTCGCGCGCCGATACGGCCTTTCGGCCGAGGAATATGCGCGACTAGTCGATACGGCAGGTGACCGGTGCGCCATCTGCCGCGAGCCACAGCAGGGCAAAAGTCTGGCGGTCGACCACCACCACGACACGGGCGTCGTGCGCGGCCTGCTCTGCCAGAACTGCAACATCATGATTGGAATGGCGCGGGAGAACCCTGAGATACTTCGACAAGGCGCCGAGTATCTGATCTCAACAGCCGAGCGGTACACCCGGGAGAACCCGATTTGCTGACGGTCCGTGGCTAGACCGCCCGAGGAACGGCGTCAGAAGCCGTCTCCCCTTCCAAAAAATGACCCGGAACCCCTACGCAAAATTTTGGGGCGGGGGGCAGGGTCGTAGACGCTCATCTTGATCAACTTTCACCCACCCCCCCACGCCTGTCACCGTGCGTACATACCGAACACGGAACGCCATCACCGCAGGTCAGGGGCTTGATCTATCGGCGGTGAAGATCATCACTGCGTTCGGTTCCCCTTTGCCGCATTGCATGATCGACAAAGGACCTGAACATTACCTTCAACGCTTACGCCATCCCGCACCAGCGGCTGCACGTGGTCTGCCGTCAGATCCTGCGCGGGGTGCGGGTCACGCCGCCAACCGGGGCACCAGTCGCCGTAGAGGGCGCGGTGCCTGGCCACCGCGGCGGCAGCGAGCCGCCGCCACTGACTGCCGTAGCCACGCTCCGTCGACGTGCCACGGATCCTGTCCTGCCGCGCCTGCCACGCAGCCTGGCATGTATCGCACCTGGACGCATTACGCGTAAGCGTGCCGCAGTTAAGGCACGGCCGTCGGCGTCGCATAGCCATGGCGTGCTCCGGTAGTCATGCGAGTTCAGGTCGTGTTGTCTGTGATGAAGCCGAGCGCAGCCAAGGCGGCGATCACCGAACCGAGAGCCGTGTTGCCGCCCTTCGCTCCCGTCACCGTCTGCCTACCAACCGGTGCCGCCCCGAACGCGCCGAAGGTACCTGCCGGTGAGAGCGCACCGTAGACGCTGAAGTCGGTATTCACCTGCCCGCCTTGCAGCACCGTGTAGTAGCTGAGCGTTTTGTTGCCAGCGATGGTCTGGTCGGTGGTGAGGTCAACGAACGCTTGTGTCGCCGATCCAGTTCCGCCTTGACTGATGGGCAGAGGTGCGGCCAGGTGGGTGGCAACGACCTGCGGATCGGGCAGCGTGCCGGAGAGGTCACCTCCCGCTGGGGCTCCGGCAGCGTTGGAGAGGGTGACACCGGATACCGGCCACGCCCCGGAAGCCTTCGGGCCGTACAGGACCAGGGAGCCCGGGTAGTTGGTGGTGTCAAAGTAGTAGTCCCCGTCAATGCCGGTCGCCGGTGTTGGGGCGCCAGTGCCGGTGAGGGTCCCATTGCCGCGGGGGCCTTGCACTCCGGTCGGGGCGATCTGCACAACGGGCGGAAGTGCGAGCACCACAGGAGTGGTCATATCAGCCTCCTCACGGTGCCGGCACCTGCGTGGTGTTGAAGGTGCCCGCACACCAGGGGGTGGCCGAGGCTGCACCTGGGTTGGACCAGAGCGCGTAGGGGCGGCTCCCCTTACCGAGGAGGCTGGTTGCGGCCGGGGTGAGGATCACCTGCACCGTTTTCGCTGCGGTGTCGACGGTGATCTGCCCTTGCGCCGTGACCGTGGGGGTCACCTTGACCAGCGGCGGCTGAGCCGTGTCGGTGACGGTGGGCCGGATCACGAACTCCCACGCGAGGCCCGTGATGTCGACGCCGGTGAACTGGAACGTCTGCGCCCACTGGCTACCGGCGGACGTCACGAAATTCACCTGGTTCGGAAGCGAGGTCACTGCTCACCGCCCTCACTCGAACCGTCCTGATCAGTGGGCTTGCAGCACGTGCACCATGGTCGGCAGCAGCCAGAGGGCAAGCCCCGCGAAGGCCATCCGGTCCCGGTGCGGCACCGTCGGGGGAAGGACCGCGGCGAGCAGCAACAGAACGAACGCGATGGTGTAGCAGAACACTTCGAGCACGATGATCAGCTCCCGGCGTTGGGCTGCTTGACGAGGGCTTCGACCTTCGCGACTGCCGCCTCGACGTCGGCGACGGCGTTCTTGACGTCGGCGACTACAGCGGTCCGCAGCTCCTCGAGAACGGGGCGGACGCCGTCGACGACGGCCGCGGCTTCCTTCTCGTAGTGGGAGAGGACAGAGCGGGCCTTCCCTGCGAGGGCGTGGCCCTCCGCTTCGAGGGTGGTGACCACGTGCTTGAGTTCGTCCATGATCGCGGACATGGGGGCTCCTGGTTCAGGAAGAGGGTTGGTTGGTGATGCCGCGGGATCGGCGAAGGTCGTTGATGGAGATCTCGCCGCGCGTGAGCTGTTCCATTTCGAGGGCGCACAGTTGTTCTTCGGCCTTGCGGCGGCGCATGGCGGGGATGCCGGTATCGCAGCAGGCTTCGCGGCGAATCAGCCCCTCGGGAGGGTCGATCTTCTCGCCGTGGTAGCGGCAGGTAGCCGGGAGCTTTTCGAGGGCGCGCCGGATCGCGGAGAGGTCGGGCATGAGGGTGCTCCGAGGGTGAGGGTGTGGCCTGCTGCCCGGCGACAGCGTGGATGGTCCGGGCAGCAGGGGCTATCGGGGGTCTGGCAGGAACTCGGCGGGCAGTCCGCGGTCCTTGCAGGGGGCCAGGTCGTGCCACCACCTGGACTCGCCGAGCCACGCAGGCTGGCCGCAGCGGGAACAACGGCCGGGGATCGGATCCCAGTCCGTGAGAGGCGTGAACGGGGCGTCGACCGCATGCCATTCGTCGAGGCTGCGGGCGGTCACTCGACCCTCACGGACGGTACCGGGTTCGTGTCCGAGGTGAGGTAGGTGTCGCAGGAGACCGGGTTCTGCCACCACGGGCGCGGCCAGCAGGGATGCGTCTCGGGCGCGGTCGGCAGCACGATCTGCGCCGGAGCGGCGGTCGACGTGCACGGTTCGATCGACCAATGGCCGCCGTTCAGCGCGGGCCACGTCTTGAGGTCGTCGCGGGCGCGCTCGGCCTCGGCTTCGGTGTCGTAGGGGCCGAACACCTGCTGGACGCCAGAACGGTCGAGGTGCCACAGCAGCAGTACGTAGCGACTGGCCATCACGCCTCCACCTTTCCGGGATCCGACTGGTCGCACTGCTGCTCGTCGAGGCGTTCGACGGAGACGAGGTGGTCCTGGCGGACGGAGTAGACGGCCTGATTGTCGGCGTCCTTGAAGACGACGAAAGTGCCCTCCTCCTTGAAGTACGCGGCGCGCACCCTGAACGGCTGCATGTTGGAGATGCCTCCGCCGACCGTCCCGACCATGAGTCGGTACTCGCGCATCCCAAGCTTCGTGGTTTCGGACATGGTGGTGCTCCTAGTGGTTGTGGTGTTGGTTGTTCTCGCGGGCCCGGCTGCGTGGGACCGGGCCCGCGAGGTGGTGCCCGCCACCCTCGAGGCGGGCGCCCCACCGGCCAGACGCGAACGGCGGCACACGGCGGGGAGTATCGGTCAGGACCAGGACCAGACGCGGGCGTAGTCGATGTCCATCTGCGCCCACGAGTTGGGCGCCGCGGACTCGCCGTCGAGGGACGACTCATTCTGAATGTCCCAATTCATGGGCGAGTTCGGCACGTCCTGAGTGGTCGAGTCGACCAGGCGGCCGTCCAGGAAGTAGCGGACACTGCCGGGCTTCCACTCGATGCGCGTGACGTGCCACGTCGTCCAGGTGCGGCTCGTGTCGGCGGCGGTGAGGTTGTCGCCCGCGGGAGTGTGGTTGTAGCCGCTGATGCTGCTGTCCCAGTCGCCCTCAGGGAAGTCCTCTTCACAGCACTGGCTGTTGTCGTTCGGCCAGAGCAGGTGGGCCGACTTGTAGCCGGGCGCCGCGTGCGAGACCCGCCACCGCTCCTCGTAGGCGCCGTACCGCAGCCCCATCGCGGCTTTGGGTACGACGGTCGCCGAGTGCACGGACCCAGTGCCCCGCCACATCCGCACGTGCAGCTGCCCGCCGGACACGGACAGGGTGCTGGCCGGGTCGTACCAGCCGCCCACCGCGTAATGCCGCTGCGTCGCCGTGTCTGGCCAGGACGACGGGTACGCCCACCAGTTACGGGACGCGTAGGACGGCAGCCCGCCACAGTACGCCTGCCGGGTGTCCGTGTTGTGGTCGCAGTCCGACCACGCGCCCGTCGGCACCGACCAGGAGAAGTTGTCGTTGAGGACGCGATGCCAGCCGGGCGTGGCGGCCCGTGCCGGCGTGGCGTTGACGCCCAGCAGCGCGGCCACCGCGCAGGCAGTCACAGCGAGACGACGCAGCATCGGGCACCCCCCATCGGTGTCCGAGCTGGCGTGCGGTGTGGTGCGGTCAGGCTGCGGCGTAGGTGCGACGTGCTTTCTCCCGGGTGGCCTTCTCCGCCCGGATCACGTCGATCGCGAGGAACAACGGCCGGTCGCGGTAGTCGCGTCCCACCTCAGTCAGCAGGCCCCGATACCGCCAGTTCCGGACCACATTCGGTGTGACCTGCGCAGCCTCGGCGGCCTGGGCGACGGTCCATCGGGTCGTCGTGAGATCCACCGACAGGTCAACCACGGCAGCCTCCTCACAGCCCGTACAACACGAAAGGCCCCGCGTGCGCGCGAGGCCTTTCAAGCATGGTGAACGTGCGCCCAGGATCATGCATGACGCTACTCTGCGTCAAGCTGCAGCTTTGACTTGTCCGGTCAGAGTCTTGACGTAGGCGTCGTACTCGTCGCCCGTCATCACTCGACGGCAGTCCGGATCCTTGCACTCGATGTACGGCCGATCCCCAACAAGCCGCAGGTCACGGGACTCAACCAGGTACGGGCCCTCACAGCGCGGGCACGGCGCGAGCCTTTGAACATCCCGCTGCTCATCCTGCTTCGTGAACCGCAGCGCAGCGTGATACCAGCCAGCCACCTGGCCGCCCGGGTTCGCGTTCTCCCGGTCGTAGGACTCATCGGCGGCCGGGTGGTTCTGCATCGCCCAGTCCCAGTGGGCGTCGAGCGTGCGGACCAGGCCGGTGATGTGACGGCCCTCGCTCGTGATCGGGCCGGGCTCGAAGTCGGAGGACCAGATGTTCCGCAGCTTCAGAATGTCGGTCTGCAGCTCGGTCATCTCCCCGACAATCCGGTCGATGAGGAGACGGGCAGGCTGCCCGGGCCAACTCACGGTGCCTGCACGGCCGATGGTTCCGGTGAGCTTCGCGGTGGTGCCGTAGAGGGCCTCGAGGTGGATCGCGGTGAGGAGTTCGGGGAGTTCGGCAAGCTGCTGCCGGGTGCGGTCGACGCAGCCCCAGCATTGGGCGGGCTGGCCCCAGGACGGCTGTATGTGGTGTTCGGTTCCGGTCTGTTCGCGGGTGGTTTCGGCGCGGCGCCAGGCGTTGTTACACGGGCCAGGACAGGGAGCGGGCACGGCGGGCCTCCCGGGGCGTGTGCGGCTGCTGAGGCCATTGTGCACGCGAGGGTTGACAACGCCGGGCGTCGACTACTGGCCGCTCGTCTCCTCGGTCCAGCCCCAGCCTTCGGCGAGGTTGAGGATGGTGTCCTCGGCGAGGTACGCGGTCTCGCCCCAGTGGTCGTTGTCCAGGACCCGCGTGCAGTCGGCGATGGTCTTCCGCTCGGCGGTGATCCGGCGCAGCACCGCGGCGGGGTCGGCGAGGCGTGCTACGGCTTGTCCTGTCGCGAAGTTCCGGATTCGGTCCTGGCCGCCGAAGGGGCCGATGATTGGATCGGTCATGAACGCCGCGAACGGCGCGCCATGGGTCCATCGCTCCAGTTCCTGCGCCGCCTGCTCAGCGGCGTCCAGGGTCTCCCGCAGCCACGCCAACATGCGGGTCGTGTCGCTCATCGCTGGCCCTTCAGAATCTTGGCGCGAACCTCTTCCAGCGGGCATCCGCCGTCGCACCAGGTCTCCTGACAGACTGGGCAGCAGCCGCCGTCCCAGTCCCTTTCGGCGTCGTCGGCGGCTTCCCGGAGCATGTCCCGGTACTCGTCCGGCAGCCAATCGGAGGCTGTACGTAGAGCCTTCGCGGCGATCCGAGCCTCCACGGGCACCTCGACCACTTTGCCTTCAAGTGCCGTAGGCCGCTGCACGAACAGCTCCGGCGGCGGGGCCAGTTCGTTGACCGTGACGTCGCCGGACGCGTGACCACCACGCTCGTACACACCGCTCACCGCTGCTCCCTGCTCGTCGCCTGCATGAACTCGGCCGGGCTGACCGGCCGGGTCACGTCGCCGCAGGATCCGCCGTCGGAGTACGTCCAGTGATGGCCGACCGGCAGATCCTCCCAACGGCGCCCGCAACCCGGGCACGACCACGGCTCCGGATCGGCGAGCTCGCTCATGCCGCCAGTATGCAGCTCAGCCGAGACTGTCGGCCGCCGCCTTGTACTCGCCGGCCTGTGTCGGGGTCAGGTAGTGGGAGACCCGCACGAGGACCGTCCCGTGGACGTAGTCGTACTCGGAGAGCGCCGGCATGGACTTGGTGACGGCTTGGATGTACTTCGCGCGGGCCTGCGCGTCCGTCGGGTCGGCGAACACCTCGATCGAGCCGCCCCGGTCGACGTCGCCCTTCTTTGTGTACTGGACGTCGGACGCCTTGATCCGGGAGTCGGTGAAGTCGACCTTCGATGTGTACTGGTTGGGGCGGCCGAGGAGGTGGTTGCCGTCGTTGGCGGCGGTGACGACGTCGGAGAGTTTCGCAGCGTGGACCTTGCCGGAGATCTGCGTGAACGCCGTGCTGGCGTCGAGAGACGTGCTCGCGGCGGGCGCGGCGGTGGGCTTGTCGTTGCCGCTCGATCCGCTGGTGGAGTTGTTGCTGCAGGCGGCGAGACTGGCGAGGAGGAGCGCGGTGGCCGCGGCGGTGAGGGTTCTGTTCATCGGGCGATGATGCAACCTGTGCACCGTACATGGAAGTGGTGTGATGGATCTGTGACGGTACGTTCGAGGCTGGGCACGCCGAAGACCCGCACCCAGACAGGGCGGGCCTCGGGGGCGGTGGGACGAGCGGGTCAGCCGCTGATATAGGCGCCGAGGCGGACCGGGTCGATGTCCTCGACCGCGCCCCACTCGTACCGGATGGTGACCGTGCCGGTGTCCTCGTCGTCGTAGGCAAGGTGGATCGCGGTGACGGTGATGGGGTAGTTGCCGTCCAGCTCGGCGGCGGCACCGACCGGAATGCTGTCTCCGCTGTTGTAGGAGACGAGTCGAGCCTGCATGGCGAGGTCCTCTCGGCGGTGGGTTGAGCGTAGAGCGGGGGTCAGTACCGGTAGTGGTCGCTGGGGTCGTCGGGTTCGTCGCCCCAGTCGCGGTCGAGCCAGTGGGCGTCGTCCGCGCGACGGCAGGTGCGCGCGTCGTCGTCGAAGTCGTGCTGCCGGGGCTCGACCAGCGGCGAGACAGGGGCGGGGCCGTCGAAGCAGCCGCAGTTCTCGTCGTGGTCCCACATGAATCCGGTGCCGTCGTCGCAGTCACCCTCGTGGCGTTCCGGGCGCTCGCACACGACCTCGTTGCCCGCGCTGTCGTGGTTCATCCCGCCGCACGTCGGGCCTGTCGGCAGTGGCAGGTCACGGTCGTCTGTGATGCCGGGCGGCCGGACGGAGACGAGGTCGTTGGCGCCGAGGAGTCCGAGGAAGTCCCGGAGGCAGGCGGTGCAGTCGGCTTCGGAGAGGGTGCTGTGGACGGGACAGATCTGCATGGCGGCGGGATCCTAGGCGGCGATGGCGAGGCGGGCGGTCAGCGGCGGGCGGGCGGTCACCAGGGCTCCTCGTCGTAGTCGTCGTAGTCGCTGTAGTCCTTGATGGATTCCGGGCGCTCGATCAAGGCCGGGGCGTGCGGGTCGGTGAGCCTGGCCCACACGTAGCGGACCTGGCAGCCGTTCTCCCCGTGCGTGATCTCCGGCATGTAGCGGGGCTCATCGGCGGGCCACGCGTCCGGCCACGCCCCGGTGAGGCCGCGCTCTCCGTTCGGCATCTGGTTCGCCGGCGGCAAGAACGCCTTCGGCTCCCACCGGGTCTGCCCGTCCCACGGGCCGCCGATGTACAGGACTTCGCGTTCGAACTCAGGGTTGGGCATGGGGCTCTCTTTCGTCAGTTGGTGGTGCGGAGGTCGGCAATGAGGACGGTGGCGTTGTCGGAGCGCTGGTAGGCGGTCCGGGCCTGGGCGACCGCGGTCTTCACGAACGTGCGGGCCGTCTCGCGCGGGTCGCCGACGAGGAGATCTGACAGTTGGCGCCCGGCGTCCTCGTGCGGCTCATACGCCCCGTCGGAGGCGAGGAGGAGCCGGCAGTCTTCCGGGTAGCGGGTCACGGCTTCGATCGCCGGATGCCCGGACTGGTTCTTCACCTCGTCGTCCGATGCCGGGCTGCCGAGGCAGGATGTGACGATGTTCCGGTTCCCGCCGCCGTGGATGTCGTTGGGCGGGTAGACCCGGCGCAGGTTGTGGTCGGCGGTGAGCCTGTGGACGGTGCCGCTCGGCGTCAGAAGATACGCGCGGGCATCGCCGCACCAGGCGACGGTGAGCGGCTTGCCGTGGGCGGTGACGGCAACGACCGCACACGCCTCCGGCTCGCGCGCCCACGGACCCTGCCGCCACGGTTCGGCCGCGTACCGGCCGTAGACGGCACGCAGGCCGGCCTCAGCGTCACCGCGGCGGGCAGCCGCCCGGGCGAGACGACGGGCAGCCTGCCGGGTCCAGTCGCGGACCTCGTCCGTGGAGCCGATGCCGTCCAGCAGGACATACGCCCGGGCACCGGACGGGGCGGTGGACACGGCGGTGGCGTCGCACTGGTGCGAGCGGTCGCCTATCAGCTGGGCAGTGGCATAGGTGCGCACGATGGTTCCTTACGGGGCGGTGACGGTGGCGGCGGGCTGCGGGGTGACGGCGTTCACGTGGAACGGGGCGAGGACGACGACCGCGAACAGCAGCGACAGGAGCAGGCACAGGCCGGATATCTGGGCGCGCATCACGGTGAGTCCTCCTTGGCTATCCCGGCCAGCCAGTCGTCCCAGTCGTCGCCGTCGACGAAGTCCGGGCGACGCTCACGCCACCAGGCCAGCGCCTCGTTGAGGTTCCGCTCCCACCACTCGTTCCACCCGTGCATTTGGATGTTCCACCGCCAGGCCCCGCGGACGGACTCGTAGGACTCGCGGCTGAGGCTGTGCCCGGAGGTGGGGTCGATGTCGTCGATGTCCCGGCCCATGGCGATGCACAGGGCTATGCGGGCGTCGTTTATGGAAGTGCGCTGCTCGACACCGGAGACCGTCTTGAGCGTGTCCCGCTGACGCGCCAGCCGCATGATGCGCAGCCGCGCTTCCCTGGTGGCCATGTCGCGCATCTCTACTTCTCCTAGGCGGCGAGGGCGAGGCGGGCGGCGGCGGCCTTGTAGGCGGCCTTGCGGGGGCGGTAGATGACGGCAATGCGGGCGACCTCGGCCGGGGTGTAGCGGCGGCAGTCGCTGCGCATGTGGCGGCCGGCGTGGATGCGGGCGGTCCGGCCGGTGATGCCGAGTTCCTTGGCCTTCTTGCGGAGGGTTCCGGCGACGGAGCGGGCCTCCTTCGGCGCGAGGCCGGCGGCGATGCAGTGGGTGGCGAGGGTGCCGTTGCCGCGGCGGTTGATGCGGGAGGCGGCGCGGTTGGTGCGGGCGCGGGCCTTGACGGTGGCGCGGCGCTTCTGGTTGCTGGCAATCACTGGAACTTCCCCCCACTTCGTCTTGCTGACATAGACAAGGTTAGGCCTAGACGGCTAACCTTGTCAACATGAATGCAGCGAAGTGCCAGGAGCTGAGGCCGCTAGACTTTGTCGACACCACACCGACAACAAGGCGGGCCATGGCAGACCCCAACGCCGACTACTGGACGATCAGCGACGTCGCCGAACACTGGGGCGTCAGCCCGCAGACCATCCGCACCTATCGATCTCGAGGGCGCGGAGAACTCCCCGAGCCAGACAAGGTCTTCGGCCGATCGCCCGTATGGAAGCCCGCCACGATCCTCAGCTTCCAGCGGCCCGGCCAAGGCGCGCGAACCGACCTGCGGGAGACACCAAAGGAGTAGCCGCCTTCCCGATTCCCGCCCCGCTCCCCCACCCCGGACGGCACACTGCGGGTATGGGGATCCGGATCGGGGTGCAGGCGGACAGCCGGGACGAGTGCGTCGAAGGCCTGGCCCAGCTGGTGGAGGCGGGGTACGTGCCCGTCATGCTGCCCGCTCAGATCGGCGGCGACCGGTGGATCGCACGCGCCGTACCCGCACCAACGACGAAAGCCCCGGCCGATGATGGCCGGGGCTCAGGTGTTTCGGGCTAACGGTCAGACCGCCACCGGCTCGCCCGCAATGAGGGCGCGCGCTTGGTCCATCAGTTTCGGGTCGTCGAGCGTGATCCGGCCGGCGTGAACCCGAAGGTGCCCGTAGTACGCGCTGTCGAGGTCGACGGCCCGCGCGATGTCGACCGTCCATCCCACCTCGGCGTCGATCGTGCGCGCCTTGCGTACCGTGCGGGAGCCGGAGCCGGTGCAGGCGAGCCAGCAGGCGCATCGCTGCTCGTGGTTGCCTTTCCACTCGCCGATGAAGCCGTGCCGTCCGGCGAGCGCGAACAGGTCGCCGGGCTCGAACGTGTTGCCTTCGACGGGGACGACGCCGAGGACAGCGGTGAGGCCGTTGTCGGCGGTGGTGTAGGCGAGTACGCAGCGGCTGCTGGTCTCCCAGTCGTGCAGTAACGGAAAGATCGTGACGCGGCCTCGGCCTGTCAGGTCCTTCGCCATGCCTTGCGCCTCTCTCGTGTGCTGGGCGGTGCGGGCCCGGCCACGCTATCGAGACAGACCCGCACCACCTACCTGATCTCGCCTAAATGCTGTGCTCGCACGTCGGCAGCGGGTTGCCGCCACCGCCGTCGTCACCGCACGTGTCCTCGCAGTCCACGGCCGCCTGCCACAGCTCCGGGATCACGACGTACCCGGCCTGCTGGATGGCCTCGACGGTGAGCGGGAGCACTTCGGCCGCGGGCGGGTAGACCTGGTCTCCGTTCACCCCGCCGTCGCACGGGTTGTGGTTGACCTTCTCCCACCCGTGGTCAGCGAAGAACCGGTCGTACTGCTCCGTGTACAGCATGAACTCGTGCCACGCCGGGTCGACCGCGCGACTCATGAACAGCGACGGCGCGTCCTTCGGCTTCTGAGCGCACGTGGCGAGGTAGGCCAGGGCCTGGTCCGTGACGGCTTCGGCCGTCCCCCCGTCCAGGCCGTGGTTCTTCGCGACGCGGCGGGACAGCCGCTCGAAGAAGGCGGGGTCGACGAGCGATCGGCCCGTCACCCGCTCGATGGTCTGTAATGCCATGCTCACTCTCCTACTTGGTGGTTGGTGTTGCATTGCAGCCCGCCCGGGCCGCCTACAGGCCGGAAGCCAGGCGGGAGTTCATGGGCCCCTGAACCAGGGGCTAGCGCGACTGCCGGTTGTTGGTTTTGGCGAAAATGCCGGTGGTCTTGCTCTCCACGGTGCGCTGGTCGACGGGCGCGTTGTAGTGGTGGTGGTGCACGTCCGGCTGCGCTTCACCGGCCCGACGGATGAGCCGGGCAACGGCCAGGATCGGCACGGCGAGCGCAGCCGGAGCGGCAGCACCCAAAGCGAGCTGGGCGGGGTCGACAGTGCCGAGGACATGCAGGACAAGCGCCGTCATGCCGCCGACGGGCAGGGACGTCGCGCCGACGCACAGGATCGTCGTGTTCAGGTCGACGGCTCGCTGGGACATCGACGGACGGCCCGGCTGCTCGACGGGTGCAGCGTTGCCGATGACGACCTCGGGGCTGGTGCCCTGGCGCTTCGCCTTCTCAATGGCGTTGTCGACAGCCGCGGAAATGACGGCGTCGGTGAGCGGGTTAGTGGCCTGCCCGGCCGCGGTGGCGGTGGGCGTCGGCTCGGGCAGAACAGGCATGACGGGCTGGGTCTCCTAGTCGATTTCGCCGGTGCCGAGGCACACGGAGCAGCGGACGTTCGTGGTCTTGTGCAGTCGGGACTTGATCTCGTGGTGGCCCTTGCCGTCGCAGGCGGCACACGGGTTGATCGGCTCGGGCTCGTAGTCGGGGTCCGGATCGTGGCCGCCGGCCCGAAGGGCGTAGTCGGCGCCGATCGCTGCGGCCTTGGCGGCGGCGACCGCGTTCTTCCCAGACCGCTTGACGGAGCGGACGGCCCGCTTCTTCTGCTTGCGGATCGCGGGCTTGATCAGCCGCTTCCAGTACACGTCGCGGACAGCCCGCCGGATGTCGTCGACAATCACGTCGGGGTGCAGGATCCCGGCGAGGACCACACCGCCGACCTCGACCTCGAAGACGTCGTCATCCTCCGCGCGCTCCCGGCCAGTGCGGGCGGCGTCGATCTGCTTCAGGATCCCGAGCGTGATCAGCGGGTCCTCCCAGCTGTACCCGCACCAGCAGTTGCCCCACACTGGGAAGCCGTCAATGAAGCCCTGGCCGTCGAGCGTGAAAGCCGGCGAGGTGCACTCGGGGCACAGGTGCGGGTGTCCATCGATCGTCATCTGCTCGATCTTCAGGGTGAGCATCTTCCGGACCTTCCTCGCATCTCGGGCTGTCATCAGCCCTGACGGGGCTGGATTCCTGCAGGTCAGCACCCTGACGGCGGGCTGACAGTGAACGGCTGTGCGGGGTTCGGATGGCAGCCCGCGTCAGGGGCCTGTCAGGGCGGTGACCTGCGACTATCCACCGCCCGACAGGGGGCCGTCAGGGTTTGTTTCCGGCATTCCGGGCGGTCCGGATGTCGTCGAGGAGGTAGCCCTGCGGGCGCTTCCCGTCCTCGGTCGGCACCCGCTTCACCTCCAGATCGACCCCAGCGGCCTCGATCTGATCGCGGATCACCTTGCCGACCCGCGCCGCCCAACCGGCCTCGGTCTCGCCGTCCTTGAGGCCGTAGCGTGCCGGGTCAGCGGCGGCGAACGCGGCGAACACCTCGGCGTTCGTGACGTTGCCGCGGCCCGTCGACTTGGCGAGGATCTCCAGCCGCTCCAACAGGTCGACGTGAACTATCCGCCCATTGCCGCGGTCCCCGCCCGCTGCCGAGGAGACCCCGGTCTCGGCGACGAGGTGCTCCTCGATCGCGTCTCGCCACTGCCCGGGAAGCCGCCCGGCAGACTTCCGGATCTCGAAGGCCTCCGTGACCACCCGCCGCTTGTCCTCCGGCTTCACCAGGTAGGAGCGGAACTCGATGACGCCAGTCTCCGGGGTGGCCAGCCATCCACGTCCGGGCTGATCAATCGGAATCTTCGAGGCGTCGTAGCCCTGACCGGTCATGCCATCGCCGAGGATCGTGTTCGACGCCGTACCGGACTCCGTGTTCACGGCCGCCCGACCGACGTGGTTCTGCCGGAGCCGGCCGCGAACCACGTCCACCTCGGGTACCTGCGTGAGGCAGAGGAGGAGTACGCCGAGGGAGGCGCCGACGGCGGCGATCTGCGACAGGTTCTCGGTCGTCCGGTCGGCCCACGGGCTGATGCCCTTAGGGGTGTAGGTCGCGAGTTCGTCGACGATGAACACTTCCCGGCCGCCCAGGAGTTGCATGACCTCCTCGTAGTTCTCGTCGTCGATCTTCTCGTATCCGTGCTGGTCCAGCAGGTCGGAGCGGCGCTCCAGCTCGGCGACGATCGCGTCGGTGGCTATGGCCAGACGCTGGGCTGCGCGCTTGACGAACGTCGCGGCGATCGGCGCGTAGGGGTTGTGTTCCGCGGTGCCCTTGCCGTCGAAGATCCGCACGTTGACCCACGGGTCCTTGGCGACACCGATGAGGATGTTCGCGAGCAGCATGCCCTTACCGCGGCGGGTAGCGCCGCCGACGAGGAGGCTGGTGTCGCGGACCCAGAGGGTGAGGGGCTCTCCACGCTTCCCGAAGCCAACCACGATGCCGTCCCGGAACGTGTTGATCTGGCCCTTGTGGTCAAGGAGCGGAGAGCGGCGCACCACGGCGAACGGGTCACCGTTGGACACCCACACCTTCAGCCGGGACTCGCTGCTGCCCGGACCGCGGTCCACGTCCAGGTCGATCCAGTCGGAGTGCACAGCCAGCGCCGACGCGATCTGCCGCTGCTTCTCCTTACCCAACGCGACCGAGGCGGGAATGCCGGACGGCAGGTCGACGGCGTAAGCGATACCGGGGCCGTCAGCGTGCGGGATGCCAACGCCACGGATCTCGGCGGCCCGCTTCTCGGGGACGACGCCGGCTTCGACGAGGACGCGGCGCATCGTCTCCTCGCCCAGGTGGCTGGTGCGGGTCGGAGCCTGCGGGGCGGCACTGGCGGGGGTTTCGGGCCGGCCGAACCAGGCGCCGGTGAACACGAACGCCACGGCGAGGAGGAGCTGTATCCACCAGCTGCCCATGGTCACGGCCGCCGACGTCCCGGCGACGACGATCAGGCCGCTGATGCCGGTGCGGATCCAGTGGTTCTTCTTGTGCGCCTTGAACTCGGCGCGCCGCACGTCCAGGAGGGCCCGGGCCTTCGACTCGGCCGCGGCACGGGCCTCGCCCCGCGGCAGGTCCTTGGCCTCGCGGAGCATCTGCTTCGCGGTGGCGATCTGCTGCCGGTAGTCGTCGTGCCGGGCATGCCACCACCGCAGGCACAGCCGCCGGTAGCCGCGCACCGACCAACCCAGGTAGTACGGCGTGTGCATCGCGTGGTGGATCGCGAAGTCAGCGGCGTTGTCCCGGGCGTACACGAGACGGCGGCGCAGCTCGGTCCCGGACAGCATCCACGCCGGACGCGGACGCGGCTCGACGATCAGCTCGTCGACCGTGTCGGGGGTGTCCTTGACGAGCGTCAGCGGCGGACGCTCATCCATCTGCGGGGTGGCCATCGGGGCTCCTAGTGGTGGTGGCCGTTGACGGCCGTGTGCTTGCGGGCGGTGTCGGCTGCCTGCGACTTGGCGAGGGGGTGGAACGGGAGCGCGTCACCCTTGCTGCGGCGGTGCGCCGGAGGCCGCCTCCGGGACCCCTTGGAGCGCTTCTCCGAGGGCGTCTTGGAGGCAGGGGGGAGATCGGTAACCACCTGCGGCTTTCCGGTCACTCCGAGTACCGTCGCGGGAGGCGTCGGGAGGACATATCGCAGAGGCTGCGACGGGGCCCCTGACGGCTTGCGCAGGTGTTCGAGAATCCGCTGCCGGATGGTCTTCGTATCTATCGGCGCGGGCTCCTGCGCAGCGGCCAAAGCCTGGGCGGAGCGGACCGCGTAGGCGTGCAGCCTCGGCGTCATGCCGGGCTCGTCCGTGCCGTGGACAATCGCCCACGCCCGAGTCCACGCATCCTCCGACTTCAGCGTCCCGAACGGGGCCGCGGAGACGAGCCGGTCCGCGATGTCCGCGACCGTCCGGTGATGACGCCGACGCCGCCGCTCGTGCTTGGCGCGCGCCTTCTCCTCCGCCCGCCGCTTCGGGTCCGTCGCCGCAGCCGACAACGTCAGCACCCACTGGCGGACTTCGAAGAACAGCGGGCCGCCCATCGTGACCGCGGCCAAACCGAGACCGACCATCTGCGCCTGGCCATCAGTCAGACCGTTGCCGGCGAGGCTGAGCCCGTACTGATAGTTGATGTGGGCGGCGAACCCGGCGGCACCCATCGACAGGGCACGCAGCAGCCACCGCACCCACGGGGCGAGCTTCCGCTCGTCGGCATACGCGACACCGGCCGCCATCACCCACGCTGCGCCTTCCAGGGCGGGCCCGATGGGCAGCAGCATCCACGAGATCGTGACGAAGTGGATGATCTGCGCGGGCAGCGACGCCAGCGCCGACAGGGTGACCAGGCCGAGCGTGCCCTTGCGGTACACGTTGCCGGGGGTGAGGGTCTTCTCCCGCCGGGCGGCGCGGGCTTGGCGGCGTGCGGAACGGTCACGGCGGCGCTGCGCGGTCTCCTCGCGCTTCTCCTTACGGTCGTCGCGGCGTTCATCGCGGCGCAGCTTGGACTCGAACGCGCGGTCCTCCCGCCGCTGCTTCGCGTCAGCCGCCTTGTCGGCGCGACGCTCTTCGAACCAGCTGCTCACGGTGGATCAGTCCTCTCGGTTTCGTCGGGTGGTCGTCTTGCGGTAGCCGAACGGCCCCGGAAGGTTGAAGCTGGTGGTGCGCCGTCCGGTCGAACTGCGCGTGTAGTGCGGCCCGTGCTTCCCGCCCAACGTGATCGACCAAGAGCGGCGGCTGAGGTTCAGGCGGACCCCGGGCAGGATCCGGAAGCTCTTCCGGAAGGTGAACGGCATCAGGCCCTCCGCGGCTGGGAGGCCGGCTGGTGCCGGTAGTGCAGCCACACGGCGACGGCGGCCAGCGCGAGTACCGGGCCGGGGATCGCGCCGATGATGACGGCCAGCCCGGCACCAGCGAGAGTGACCGGAGCGGCGGCGGCCGGAGCCACACCCACGGCGATCAGGTACAAGCCCAGAAGGGCGATCAGGACGAGGCGGAACATGACGACCTCACACAGGGTCAGAACGGATGGGGTGGTGGTGCTGCGCCAGTTCTCCGCCCGCCCCGGGCCGGGGGTCCGGGGCGGACGGGCAGCCGGTCAGCCAGCGGCTGGGCACCCGATCTGGTGGCCGATGCGGTATCCGCAGAGGCCGCAACCGTCGGCGTGCTGAGTGTCGTCACCAAGGTGCTGGTCGGTGGGCTCGGCCATGGCGGGTCCTTTCGGTGGTTGGGGTTGTCGTGATCGCGGATAGGGGTAGGCGGTCAGCCCTTGCCGTGGGCTTTGTTCAGGGCCTTCTTCGCGTCCTTGACGGTTCCGGTCTTCAGGCCGTCGTAGACCTTGTTGCTCTTCGCGACGGCGGCCGGGCTGGTCAGGTCCTTCTTCTTGCCGAACATGCGGGTCCTCTCGGATCGGGATCGGATGGTGGTGCGTGCCCCTGCCTGCTTCGAGGCGTAGGCCCGGAGTTCGGCCGGGCAGGGGCTGAGCGCCGCTCCCCGCGCGGGGGATGAGAGTCCGGGGGAGCGGCAGTCGGGGGAGTTAGCTGCGTCGCTTGATCTCGTCGAGGAGGTCGTTCGCAACGCCGTGGAGGGTGTCCTCGTACTTCTTCGGTCCGGTCTGGGCGGCCTGCTTGGCCTGCTGGTTGACCGCGGCGAGGCTCTGCTTGAGCTCTGCAGGGGTCTGGTTCTCGTGCGGGCGGGACTTCGACATGACGGTTCCTCTCGGGTCAGTGGGTCGGGGTGGAGGTTCAGGCGGCGTCGCCGAGGCCCGCGCCGAGCAGCTCGTCCGTGAGGGACGCGCCCGGGTTGGCGTGGTCGTAGCGGGCGGCCTCGTCGAGCAGGGCCAGCCGGATACGCCGGTGCCGGGCAGCCAGGTAGCGGTGGATCAGATCCGCGCGGTAGGCGGCATCCGACGACGGAACAGACGTGATCAAAGTGAGCGTGGGCATGGCAGTGGATCCCTACTGGTCAGGTGGGGCTGGGATGGGGGGTGGCAAGCCGTGGACGGCGGGGGCCGCGGGGGATTCGGAACTTCCCCGCCGCCCACGGCGATCGGGGGGTTAGCGGCGCCGGGCTGCTTCGTCACCGATGTCGTGGACGTCGATGCCATGGGCCGCGGCCACGTCGGCGAGCCGATGCGACTCGGCCACCGCCGACCGCCAGAGGGGGTCCGAAGTGTGCTCCCGGCCCTTGGCGTTCAGGTCGGCGGCGATGCTGCGGCACACGTTCATCTGGTCGGCTGCGGCGCCGAGAGCGTCGGCGGTACGGGCACGGTCGTCGAGCTGGCTCTGCAGCCAAGACGGCTTGGACATGGCGGTCTCCTTCAATCGATTCGGGTGATGTCGGTCGGCGTGGGGTCGAGCACGGTGTTGCCGCGGTTGATGCGGCTCACCAGCCGGTTGGCCTTGACCGCGGTCTTCTCGACCGCCTGCTCCGCGCTCTCGGCGCGGGCGCTGTACGTGTACTGGCCGCCAGCGCCGGGGCCTTCGACGCCCTTGCGGGTTACGGTCCAGCGGGGCATGGCTGTCCTCTCAAATCGGGTCGTGCGGGATTGGAAGCCGCGGCCGGCGGGACAGGGCAGACACCGCCACCCGCGCGCTAGGGGGTCAGCCCTGCGGGTGAGGGCGCGGCGGACGAACCGGCAACGGAGGCTTCGTGCGCTCGTGCTCGGCGCTCACCGGACGACCTCGTGCAGGTGCCGGCAGTGGTCCCGCCAGTCGAGGTGGATCGGGCACGACACCCGCTGCTCGGCCGGGGTCTGCCGGGCGGTCTCCCGGTAGAGGGCGCGCGCCAGGTCGTCGGAGAACTCGACCGGCATCCGCGGCTGGATCGCCGTCGCCATCACGCGGCGCCGATCAGGTCGAGCCGGCCGGCCTGGGCGAGCGTGGCGCGGGAGGCGGCCATCAGGTCCTCGGCCACAGCCAGGCTGTCCGCGTCCAGATCCGACATGCCGCCGGACTCGGCAACCGCCGCCAGCTGACGGGCATGCACGGCAGCCGTCTCATACTCGGTTACCGCACGGACCACGGCAGCCGGAACGGACAGCCGCAGCTCCAAGGAACGGAGCGCCAGCACGGCAGCCGGAGGAAGCGGAGCAGTCGGAGTGCTCATCGGAACCACCGCCGCTTCGGCTTCGGCGGGGCGAGCCGCTTCTGCGACTCGTGGTGGAACGTCTCGTGCAGGTTGCCCCAGAACCGGAACCACTCGGCTGTCCGGGACTTCGCCGCCAACACCAGCGCCTCATCCGCCAACTCGGCGAACGTCTGCGCCAGGGCGTCGCGGTTCGTCGTGTCCAGGATGGCGGCCAGGGAGGCGAGGTAGGCAGTAGTCGGGACGGGGGTGTCGGTGGGGGGGCTCTCGGTCGTGGTCATCAGGCCACCTCCTGCGGGGCGAGCGGAGTGATCTCGGAAGCGCGCAGGTACTCAAGCGCGGAGGACTCCCAAATACGGAGCCCACGGGGGCGGACCTTGCCCTTGCCGAGGCGATGGGAGCGCAGCTCACCAGCACGGGCAAGGCGGTACACCGACGTCAAGGAGAGGTTGAGGATCGTGGCGACCTCGGCTGCCGGGAGCAGCTTGTCGCCTGGCGATGCCGCGACCGAGGCGGGCGCATCTTGGGCCATGAAGACTCCAGGCAGGCAGGCAGAAGGAAGGGCCAGATTCCGGGGTGGAATCTGTACTGAACAAGTTAGCCCACTCGTACAGCTCTGACTAGTCAGGCACCCCAGAACAACCCGATGTGGCGCGAAAAAGCCCCCGTCGGGTTTCCGGCGGGGGCGAGAACCTGTGACCTAGGAGGTGAAGTCGTACTCCAGTACGTAGTTGCTGCCATCGAGCAGCATCTCGTTGACCTCTACTGGGCGCCCGTTTTGGTCAAACGCCGTCCTGGCAATCAGCATGACCGGAGTGCCGGACGCGATCCCCAGCGCAGCCACCTCTTCGGGAAGTGGCATCCGGACGCGCACCTCTTCACGGAAGCGCTCAGGACCGTGCCCCAGTTCGTCGAGGCGCGCATACGTTCCGCCAGGACCGGTGTTCGGCTGCGTAATCGGCGACCCCGCGACAATGTCCGACGGAAGGTACGAAGTCGACTGCTGGACGACACGCCCCTCCATACGATGCAGCCGACGGCGCCGCCACACCTTCTTTCCCGCTTGGAGCCCAAGAGTGCCGGCGATGTGTGTCGGCGGGTCGATCTCATCGACCTGAGTGTCCTCGTCATGACGACGGCCAGCTGCGTCAGCGTCCCAGATTGCCCGGCCAGCTCCCCAGTTGCTGCGCGAGAGTCGCTGGGCTGCATTGCGGCGGATCATCTTGAAGGACCGCACGTACACACCCGAGCCGCGGCGGGCTTCAGTGAGACCCTCAGCAGCAAGTAGGGCCAAGGCGTCCCGGGCGGTGCCTCTTGCCACACTGTGCTGCTCTCGCAGCTCGGACTCGCTGGGCAGGCGGTCTCCTGCCTTGTAGTCGCCCCGGTTGATGGCCGCGCGCAGCTCTGCCGCGATCTCCAGGTACCGCGGCGTCTTGCGCTGCGCTTCCTTACCCAAGGCGTCCCTCCTTTGTCATGACCTGTAGAGGCAAAGGTACATGTCTACCAGCCGCCCCTCGCGTGCCCTGAACAGGGGGATCGCTAACTCGGCAACTCAGACGATTCAGCCCCGTTGACACTTGTCCTGAACAAGTGCGAGAGTCTGTCCTGTCACCGTGACGCACTGCACACGTGATGCAGCGCCGCGTTATGGCCTGAAGAACCAAAACGGCCGGACGGTCGCCACCGTCCGGCCGATGTGAAGCGAGTCGCCACTCGCGGATCAAGCAACCAACCCTGGTCAGATTGGAATCCGTCCATGACCTTAGCAGCGCCCGCACTCCCTGTCGTCTCCCCCGGGCATCGCCTCGTGCCGGCCGCGATTGGCCGCCGTCTCGAGCCCACTCAGGTGATCTACATCGAGTGTCCGACCTGGTGCATCGTTGATCACGTCTCCGAGAAGGAGGTCGCGGTCGAGGACATCGTCCACTCGTCCTACGACGCCCTGGGCAGCGAGAACACCGCCAGCGTCACCGTGGGCTCGTTCCTCAGCAAGGGCATCACGTTCGAGATGTACGCCTCGTTGAAGGCCGAAACCAGCGGCAATGACCCGCGGCTACAGCGGGCGCACATCACCCTCGACGACGGCGGCGGGGACGACGCCTTTCTCACCGAGGACATGGCCGAGGAGGTCGCGGACCGGATGGCCAACTTCGCCATCGAGCTGCGCCGACTCGCCGGCATCGCGCGCCAGGCGAACCAACTCGGCGCCTAGCACTGTCAGACCCTGCCTGTAGAGTCCAATGAGAGGGGGTGTTCCATGCTGACCGGCCGCAAGTACCGGCTCAAGCTCACGCCTGAACAGGAAGCGATGTGCGAGGAGTTCGGCAACATCTGCCGCGCCGTATGGAACACCGCCCTCGAACAGCGCCGGGAATACGCCCGGCGAGGGGCATGGATGAACTTCGTGCCGCAGTCGGCAGAGTTCACAGAAGCTCGAGCCGAGTTCGAATGGCTGCGCAAGGCGCCCCGCGTCATCTGTCAACAGGTACTGAGGGACCTTGACCAGGCATGTAGGCGGCATGGGACATTCAAGGTGCGATGGCGATCGAAGGCGCGCTGGTCGCCCTCATTTCGCTTCCCTGATCACCGCCGCCTTTCAATCGAACGCCTCAATCGGAAATGGGGAAGGGTCAAACTACCCACACTTGGATGGGTGACCTTCCGCTGGACAAGACCGTTGGGCGGAGAGATCCGCTCAGCCACGGTGGCCTGTAAGGCCGGGCACTGGTACGTGTCATTCCTCGTCGAGGACGGCCTCCTCACCCCTGAGCACCACGCGGGGACACCGGTCGGTATCGACCGGGGCGTCGCCGTAGCGGCCACCACGAGCGCCGGCCGCTTCTACGACCGTGAGTTCATTGCAGCCAGGGAGAAGATTCGCTATCGCCGGTTGCAGCAGCGTCTCGCCCGCTCGAAGAAGGGCTCAGCGAACCGCCGCAAGACCATCGCCGCGATTAACCGGATCATGTCTCGCGTTTCAAACCGGCGTGGAGACTTTGCCGCATGGACGGCGAACCGCCTCACCGCCGAGCACTCCGTCGTAATCCTGGAAGACCTGCGCACCTGCGACATGACGGCCTCAGCCAAAGGCACCAAAACCGAACCCGGCCGCAACGTTCGGCAGAAGGCCGGCCTGAATCGGGCCATCCTCGACAAGGGCTGGCGCCGCATGGAGCTGGCCCTACAGTCGGCCGCTCGATATACCGGCACGCAGATCATCAAGGTAAACCCCGCGTACACGTCGCAGACCTGTAACCGCTGCAAGGAGGTGGACGCGAAGTCGCGCGAGAGCCAAGCCGTCTTCGTGTGCACCAGCTGCGGGCATCGGGATCACGCGGACCTGAACGCGGCAAGAAACATCCTCGCGGCAGGGCTTGCCGTGACAGCTTGTGGAGACTTCGGCACTGGCCGGTCTGCGAAGCAAGAACCAGCGGCCCCGCAAGGGGTAACGCACCAGCTAGCGCTCCCGCTGGCTGGAATCCCTCAGCAGTGACTGGGGGAGGAATCCAAATCCGCACCTCGCCGACATGGCCGCGGGCGACACGATCCGCTTCCGCATCAAAGGGACCGATGAGACGTGCGACGTGCGGGTCCTGCGGGTGACCGCGTACCCGGACTTCGAGGCGCTCCTCGACGGCGAGGGCCCGGCGCGCGTGAATCCTGCGGCGTCCCGTGAGGAGCAACTCGCGAACATTCGGGCCATCTACGGGCCGGAGAAGGAGCAGCTGGGCGCTCTCGCAATCGAGATCGAGCTGGTCGACGGCGAGGGTCCTGCAACCAGCGAATAGGCGCCTGGATTAGGCGACTTGAGGCACAACTGCAACATAGAATGAGAGCAAAAAGCATCGGCCGGACGGGGCTCATTCCGTCCGGCCGTTCGCCTATCAGGCGGGGCACCACCCCCGCCGCATCAGTGACCAACCGCGAAGTAAGGCACCACTCATGACGATAGCGTTCCGCGCCTGCCCCTGCCACATGGGGGCGGGCACGTGCTGATAGTCGAGCGATCGAAGCCGAAGAGGAACTTCGTCCAGATCCCCAACCAGACCGTCTTCGATGAGCGGTTGAGCCGGCTCGCCCGGCAGGTGTTGTCCGAGCTGATCGCACGCCCTCCGGGCTGGCAGGCGACGGCGGACTCCATGGCTGACGACGGGAAGAAGCACCGCGGCCCCAGGGCGGAGAGTCGGCGCGCGCTGCGGGCTGCCTTCGCTGAACTGGAGGAGTGCGGCTACATGGTGAGGACGCGCTCTCGGATCCCCAAGGGGCAGCCGAACGGCGGCGGGTTCATGACCACACTGACCGTCTACGACGTTCCGCAAACCGGACAAAATGAGGACGGCAGAAATGGAGGGGTTGGTCGATGGGTGGACTCGTGACCGAGGGGGCTCGTGACAGCGACGTCTTCTACAAGACGGGTTACATAAGACGGCTGGCAAACACTCCCGCTTCCGCGGTAGCGGAAATACGCGTGGGCGAAGCCCGGCCTTAGTGCGTGCGCACGCGCGCGCGAGAATCGAGAGGAAGATCAACCGATGGTGAAGAAGGTCCGCGTGCAGCCGCACATCCAGGACAGCGTCCTGCGCGACCCGTTCGAGCCGACGACACATTTCCCCAACGAGCTCATCCAGAACGCCGACGTCAGCCTCTCGGCGCTCGGTCTGCTCCTCGAACTGCTGGCCACCGACGGCGACTTCGACGTCGATGCGGCCCGGACAGCGGAGCTGGAGAGGCGGGCTGCAGGAATCCCACCGGAGGATGTCGACGAGCTGCTGCGGGAGCTGGAGGCTGCTGGGTACGTCACCGTCACGGAAGAGTGAGGCCGCTTCCCGCTGCGATCGATGCCCTGAGTCCCATGCGTCCCGCCCGTCGTGCACGGGACTCGTGCGCCCTTGCCGCTGCTGCTCGCCGGCCTGATGGTGGACCGTCTGCGGGGTGGCGTTCAACGCGAGGGGGATTGCGTGAAGCGGTGGTGGAACGACACGGCCGGCCGGCTGCTGTTGCAGCTGGCGGTGGTCCTGCATCGGACGGTCGCGGGCCGGGATGCGAACGACCGATTACAGGCCCGGCGGAATGCGGCGTTGCGGGCGGCGCACCGGCGCGGGATCCCGGTGGACGAGCTGGCGGCGCGGATGCGGTTGACGCAGAGCTGGATCCGGCAGGTGCTCGCCGGTAAGAAGCCGCCCGCGGTGGAGGAGGCGGCGTAGGCGGACGCCAGAGCGCCCCCGCCCGGATGTCCGGTGCGGGGGCGTGATGCTGTTATCCCTGGTCACCATGCATATGCCGAAACATCTAGGGGCCTTGACTCGACACATCAAGGGGCATTAACCTAGACTCATAGTCAAGGAGATGAAGCTGCGGATCGTCGAGCGGGCGCTGCGCCAGGCGGGCTGCCAGATCCTGTCCGAGGATGGCAAGCACACCAAGTGGGGCTGCCCCTGCAGCCAGCACACCACCGCCGTTCCCCGCCACCGGGAGGTCACGCCCGGCGTGATCCGCAACATCATCCGAGACCTCGCCTGCCCGCCGAAAGGATGGCTCCAGTGACCGCCTACAACGTCCGGGCCGTGCGTGCCGGGAAGTACTGGGAACTGCACATCGACAGCGTCGGCGTCACCCAGTCCCGCAACCTCACCACCGACGCCGACGAAATGATCCGCAGCTACATCCACATGATGAAGGGCGACGCACCCGAGAGCGTCACCTACAAGCTCACGACCAAGGTCGGGGACGGTCTCGATGTGGAGGCAGCCGAAGCGCGCGAGGCCGCGCGCGAAGCCGAGAAGGCTGTGGCTGTCGCCGCAGCCCGCAACCGGGCAGCGGCACGGCACCTCCGTGCAGCCGGCCTCTCCGGCCGCGACACCGCCGCGGTTCTGGGGGTAACTCCACAGCGCGTCTCGCAACTCCTCGGGAGTCGGTCTTGACTCTGGCTGGACTCTCCAGCAAGAGTCGGCGCACGAAAGCGGCCTGACCGGCGCGCCAAGGCTGCGACGTCGTGAGCTAATGCGAGAAGGCCCCGCCCGGTTGGGCGGGGCCTTCGTCACCACATCCGGCAGGCTCGCCACAGCCGCTCCGCCACGCCGGGATGCCCGTGTCCGGCGAGCCAGCCGGCCGCGCCGTCGATGCGCTGCTGCACCCACAGCCGAGCGCGAGTGCGGAGCGGGAGGCGCGGCGACAGGACATGCAGGTCACCGGTCACGCCCCGGCCCTCTTCTTCCCTGCGGGCCCGTAGGGGGATTGCCAGGCCGGCCGGTCTGTTCGCCGTCCGGGCGCGGGCACCGGTGCAGCGCTGGCACGCATCCGCTCGAATGCCTGGGCGAGCTGCTTGAACGTCTCGGCCATCGACTCGGCCATGGGCCGGAAAGCGTCCCGGATCCGCTGCATGGTCTCGTCCATCACCGCGCGGGCTTCGGCCTGGACGAGCGCGGCGTGCTCGCTGGTGTGGTCCTGCTCGGCGGCGATGACAGCATGGCGGGCGTCCTCGGGCTCGAGGCCGTGGCGTTCGACGAGGCGGCGGACGAGGATGTCCCGTCCACCGCGTGGGCCGGCCACGGTCTCCTGGTCGGGTGCGCTGCGCATGGCGTCGCCGCTGATGCTGTAGTCGTGGAGTGCGGTGTCGATCTGGTCGAGGATGGCGTCGGTGCGCACGTCACGGCTCCTTCGGCGGGCTGGGTGGATTCATGATGGCGGACGGCCCGTGCAGCACGTCCCATACTTCGGCCCATTCCGCATGGCAGAGTGCGCAGCCGCTGGTGAGCTCGGGGTGGCCGTGTTCCCAGCGGGCGGCGATCTCGTTCAGGCGACCGATCGGGTCGGTCACGCGGCGTCCCGGCGGCGCTGCATGTCGATGGCGTCGATGGTTGGGCAGGGGTGCGGGGTGACAAGGCCGCGGCAGCGAAAGCCGTCCCAGCCGGAGCACTCCCGGCAGATCTCGATGCCGCCGCGGATCATCGGGGCGTGGAGCCTCAGCAGTCTTTGCTTGAGGTTCTTCAGGCGGCGGCCGGCTGTACCGATCCGGGGTGGCGGTGCGGGCTTGTGCTCGGCGGCGAAGCGGTCGATGCCGGCGCGGAGCCGGGCGACTTCGGCGGGGGTCAACTGGCCGCGGTCGGCGCGGTCGGCGAGATTGCGGAGCTGGGCGATCGTCGGCGCGCTCACTGCGGCCTCCGTGCGGGTCTGCCGCCGCCGCGTTTCGGCTTCCCGTTTGCGTCGAGGAGCCCGTCGAGCATGGCCCGGGTCTTCAGCCCCTTCTTGAGGGCAGTGCGGACGGTTTCGCCGGTACGCGTGTACAGGGCGAGGAGCTGGGCGAACTCCGGGTCTATCTGCATGTGGATCTGCCGCTCAGGCACCGGGCTGCTCCTTCCCGTCGAGCTGCTTCTGGTGGAGGCTGTCGGCGAGGGCGAGGCGTTGCCGGAGCTGCTGCAGGTGGCGGTCGCGGACGCGCATCACGGCGTCGGCGATCTCTTCAGCGCCACCGTCGTCTGCGTCCCACCAGCGTCGGATCACGGCCGCGTACTGCTCGCGGAGCCACGCCGGGTCTGTGATCGTGTCCGGGCGGCCGGCCGCTTCAGTCGCTGCCGGGGCGGTCGCTGTGTCGTCGTGGGGGCAGTGCGAGCAGAGGTGGAAGCCGGTGACGTTGCCGTCCTTCGGGGCCGTCCACGTCCACGTCCAGGTGCCGTCTTCGTTCTGCGTCCACCCGTCGGTCGCTTCAGTCGCTGCCGGGGCGGATTCGGCGGCGGCGAGGGTGGTCACGCAGTCCATCGTGTGCGGTGTCTGGCCGCAGCTGTGCACGGCGGTCGGTGCGCTGCGTTCGGTCGCTTCCTGTCGCTGCTTCCAGGTGGCGAGGCGTGTCCGCTCTTCGGGTGTGGGCCTGTCCGTGGACGGCACGGGTCCGCCGGTCGGCGCCGGGAAGTCCTGCAGCACGTACACCGCCCCCCGCCAGCTGATCGTCGTGCGGTCGCTGCTGGCAAAGACTTCCGGGCCGAGGACGGTCACGTCGCCGTCCCGGTAGGGGTAGTGGGTGCGGTCGGCGAGCTCCCATGCGCCGAACTCGTGACGGCCCATTGTGGTCCACATGTGGTCGTCGTCCAGGCTCAGCTTGCCGTAGGCGTGGAGGAGGCCTGTCGAGTCACGGTCGACGCGAACGGGATGGAAGTGGGCGATCCCTTCCCGCTGGAATCGGATCTCCCAACGCGGCCCGTTCTTGGACTCGTAGACCTTACCGACCTCGAAGAACGGCTTGGGCGCGCTGGCGGCGCCGTCCTCGTCGGCCCGGGACACGGGCGCGGCGTGCGGCTGGGGAACGCGCCTGCCGCACGGGTGCTCGGGGTGCGGGTGCTCGAAGTCGCAGGATGCCCATTGCTTCGCGACGTTGACGAGCGCGCCGAGTGCCTCCTCGGCGGCGGGGCTGAGGTTGGGCGCGGCGTGCACGGTGACGACGGGCTGGGTGGTGTCCGTCTCCTCCGGCCCCGGCGCGTCGCCGTGCAGCAGCTGGTCGGCGGCTTCCGGCTTCGGGCAGTCCATGAGCGAGCACACGAGGTGTCCGCCCGCGCCGACGTACAGGGTGGGGTGTCCGCAGGCGGGGCAGAAGCCTGCGACGTCGTGCATGTGGATCGAGGGCAACGGCTGGTCGTTCACAGGTACTCCGGTTTTGGTGTCACGGTGGTCATGTGGTGCATTTGGTCGGCGGTGAGCCCGCAGCCCCAGAGGTCCCGGCGTTCCGCGGACCGCATCTCCGGGGTGGGGTCGGGTTGGGTGTCGCCGCAGACGTCGGTCCAGTCGATAGCGGGGACGGGCTGTCGGGCGGTCATCAGTGCGCTCCCGTCTTGCGGCGCCCGCTGTACCAGGGCAGCGCCAGGCCGTCGTTCTCCGCGCGGGGCACGAGGTGTAGGTGCAGGTGGAAGACGGACTGGGTCGCTTCCCTGCCGCGCGAGGTGATCAGGTTCATGGGGCGGTCCATCCGCTGCATGAGCTGCGCGGCTCGGCGCATCGTGTCTGCGGAGACGGCCGGGTCGCTCGCGAAGTCGCGGACGTGCAGCTTGGGGATGACGAGGGTGTGCCCGTCCACGACGGGATTGAGCGGGACGATCGCGATGGTGTCGGACCACTCATGCACGAACGTGGCGGGCGCGCGGCCGAGGTTGATCTCGCAGAAGGGGCAGGGCTGGTCGGTCACGGCTTGCTCCATGTGGGTCGGTGCGGATTGGCTGTACGGCTCTGTGAGGGCCTGGGAGCGACTCCGGCGGCCGAGAGTCGCGGAACGGCCCTTGAGGGCGTCTGAGGCGGCTTCAGGGGCCGCGACGGGCCTCAGGCGGGCGGAGCGTCGACGGCGGCGGCCCTGAACGACTCCCGGACCCGGGACGGCCTCAGGTGCCCCGTAGAGCCCCGAACTCGCCTCCGGGCGTGCCGTCGGGCCCGGACCCGCCCACAAGCCCACGACGGCCGCCTACAACCCCGCGACGGGGCCGTGGACGGGGCGGCGAGGCCCGCCGCGAACGCGAACACGAACGCGGCGGACGCCAACTCGGCGATCACGTGGGCTCCTCGACGGTGTACGTGGTCGTCTCCCGCACGAACCGCCGCTGCACGGGCGTGCCGTCCTTCCACGTCGGGAAGTTCGCGGTCACGGTCTGGTAGCGGTCGACGGCTTCGGCCCGGTCGGTGAACCGCCAGCCGGGCGCCCACTGGTCCGCAACCCCGTCGCGGGTCTCGACGTACCAGCGGTGGTGGGGCGGCTGCGCCTCGGTGGCGGGCTGCTCCTCGCCTGCCAGTTCGGCAGCCAGATCGCGGGCGATCGCCGCGCAGGCGTTGCACTCCTCGCAGCAGCCGAGCAGCCGCTCGTCGAGCTGCGACAGGAACTCCCGGAGGACGTCGGCCCGCGTCGCGGCCTGCTCGGCGTCTGCCAAGGCCATGGCGGCATCGGCGTACACGGCGGCCGGGATCAGCTGCGGGTGCGCCTTCCACCACGCAAGCGCCTCGGGTGTGCCGTTGCTGTCCCGGATGGCCTGCGCGTACCGGTCGCGGCGGTCGTCGTCGGCCCGTGTAGGCGGCTGCACCGGGGCAGACACGGCGGCGAGCCCGGCCTTGATGGCGGCGTGCAGGTAGCTGCGCGCGTCGAGCAACGACAGGTGCTGCTCCTTCTCAGTGAGGCCTTCCCACGGCGGGCAGACCGCGTTGAACGGGTTCTCGTAGGCGAGCTGCTGGCGGGCCTTGGCGAGAGCGAGGACGCGGGGGTCATCGACTTCGGGGCGCTGCGGGTCGGTGGTCATGGTCGGCTCCTTCGTGATGTGGTGGTCGGGCCGGCCGCCCTCCTGGCTCCAACAGGAGGGCAGCCGTGCAGCGGGGTCACGGGGTGGCGGCGTTGGGCCAGCCGACGGTGGCGTAGCCGTTGAGGTGGTCGCCGTCGTGACCGGGCTCGAGGGTGCAAACCTCGTCGTCGTTGAGGTCGCCGCAGACGTCGTCGTCCACGTCCTCGACGGCCGTGAGCCGGGCCGGGCAGAAGCGGGCGCCCTTGCCGCCCGCGAGGTCGAAGTAGACGAACTGCCCGAACTCCCCGTCCTCGTCGAAGTGGAAGAAGCAGTCCGCCAGCTCGGGGCGCCCCTTCTCGGCAAGGACCGGGCGCAGGTGCGGGATGGCGTGCTCAGCGATCTGGCGGGCAGCGGCGTCGCGGTCGGTGAAGTCGATGGTGATCGGCGGCACGGGCCACGCCGGGCCGAACTCGACGCGGTACGTGGTGGGCTCCTGCTGGGTCACAATCGGGTCCTTTCGCTGGTGGTGGGGTGGTGTCGTCCCGGCCCGCACCGGTGAGGTGGGAGGCGGCGACCGTCGAAGCGCGGCTCAAGCGGACGGGGCGGGGCGGGCGGCGGTGTCCTCCGCGGTCTTGAAGCCGTTCCGGGCGACCGCGCGGCGCACAGCACTGGCCTGGTGCTCCCAGTACGCCCGCTGGTCGGCGTCGAGGTTCTCCCAGCCGTCCCCAGCCGCCATGAACCGCTGGTACAGCCACGCGGGCAGCGTGTCCGGCTCGGCCGACCGGGCGGTGGGCTGGTTGGCGGCGTCCTCGGCCTTCCACTGCTCCTCACGCTCCCGGAGCTGGCACTCGACGTTGAAGGCGCCTTCGTAGTCGCGGTCCTGCTCGCACTGGGCGGCCAGCACGACGAAGGACTGGCGGATCTCGTTGCGCCGCTTCTCGACGGCCGGGCGCTCCAGCTCGGCAACCCGGGCGCGGAGGCGGCGGACTTCGGCGACGAGCTGCGGCACGTCGGTCCGGGCGGCGGCCACGAACGCGGCGTCAGCACGGTCCTGCGCCAGGCCTTCCACGCGGCCACGGCAGGTCTCGCCGATCCACTCGGCGCCTGCCTCGTACTCGGTGCCTTGGTAGATCTCCCAACTGTCGGTGCACCACGGGCCGGGGGTGGCGGCCTTGGCGCGGGCGTCGATCTCGTCGAGCTGCTGGTCGGTGAGCGGGGTCTGATCGGTCATCGGGTGCTCCTTCGGTGGTTGGTGGTCGTGCGGCGCTGTGGCCGCTGTGGCTGTTCGGTGCGGTCGTCGTGCAGGGGCGGGCGGCTTGTGGGATCAGCGGCCCGTCAAGCGGCGTCGCCGCGGAGTGCAGCAAGTAGCCGCTCCCGGTTGGCGCGCTGCTGGGCCGGCGACAAGGGCATGCGGCCGGTTGGGGGCTTCCAGTCCTTGACCCGCCCGGTCGGTACGGCCTCGAGGTACAGGCGCTCGAGGTTCGTCGGCTTGCGCCGCCGCTTGGCGTTCGGCAGGCCGAGCCGGTGACGGGCCTGCGCGATGGTCCGCTTGTGCAGGCCGGTCTGTTCGGCGATCTCGGTGTTGTTGAAGCCCTGACGGAGGAGCTCGGCGACGTCGGCGCGGACCTTCATGCGGCGGTCTCCTCGGCTTCGGTGTAGCGGCGGGCGTGGACGGTGCTGCGGGCGCGGCCCTCGTCGTGGCAGGGGCAGCCGGGCTCGACCTGGCACTCCGGGCAGCACGCCGACAACTGCGCCCAGGCGGACACGCGCTGCGGATGCGGCTGCGGCAGAAGCCGGCCCGTCGTGCGCAGACGGCACGGCTTGTGAGCGGCAGCCCCGCAGTGCGGGCACGGCACGGCACGCGCCGGATGGTGGGTGGCACGCAACTGGTGGCGGATCGACTGCGGCATCGGAGCGCCGTAACGGGCGGTCATCGGGTTGCCTCCTTGGCGGCGTTGAGGTCTTCGGTGCAGGCGGACTTGCCTTTGGGGTCGGGGCCGGGGTCGATGTACGCCTCGATGGCGTCGCGCAGGTAGCTGCCGGAGATCAGCGCCGGGTTGTTGTGGGCGTAGGCCGCGTACCAGTCGCGCTCCCACGGCTCGTGCCGGGTGCCGATCAGGTCGCTGATCTCGGCGGCCGTAAGGTGCTCGCGGACGCGGGCGATCATCCGGGCGGCCTGCTCGGTCCCGTGATCCGACTGGCGGTACGTCATCGGGTCTCCTCTGGCGGGCAGTTGCCGCAGTCGCAGGGCTGGTCGGGGTTGTGCTCTTCGTTGCGGTAGTGCCGGACCGCCGCATCCCAGACGGGCTTCGGGATCCGCCAATCCGGCGGCGGACCCGGCGGACTCGAACCGGTCGGCCACACGCCGGGACGGTGACCGGGCGGCGGCGGAATCACCGGCTTCGGCTTGTCGTCACGGCGCGACCGGCCAATCGCGATCTGCGCCCGCAACAAGGCCCGCAACTCGCTCGGGCCTTCGCGGCGGACGGCCTTCACGTCGTCGATCTGGATTCCGTCGTCCTGCGGGATCTGGGCGTCGCTCACGACGCGGCCCCCTCATCGACGATCTCCGCGTCGGGGATCTCGTCCTCGAGCCGCTCGAGCGCCCGACGGGACATCTCGCGAACCCGCTGCTCCTCCGCGGCACGCTGCTCGGCGGTCTGCTCCGCCTCACCGCTGGCTGCGCGCACGCGGGCGCTGTGCGGACTGGTGCGCGGTTTGCCCAGCGGCTGCCGGTCGTTGCCGCCCGGCGTCTTGCACGGCCGGCCTATCGCCGCCTGGCACGTCGGACACTCGACACCCAGCGGGCCCGCGCGGCGCACCGTGTCGGCGAGCAACTCCTCATCGGAGTCCGGAACCTGACGGCCGAGCCCCTCGAGGGCCTTCGCCACGTCCTTGTGCGGGCCGCCCGTGAGCGCCAGCGGAGTCGTGGGCGCCGGAACGCGGCCAGACGCAATCGCAGCCGTCTGCCCGCGGAGCCGGGCCAGGTACTCCGGCACCGTCTCGTCCGGCAGCGGCTCGTACTGGAAGTTCTCCAGTCGGGCGTTGCGGATCTTCGTGCGCAGCGTGCGGACGTGATGCGGCAGGATCCACAGGCGTTCGTTCGGGTTCTGCGGCGGGGTCCGGTAGTACATGGCGACCGCCGCCTTGGCATCCGTGTCGAGCGGAACGTCCTCGAGGGCTGCAGCCCAAGCCACAGCAGCAGCAGCGGACGGGGTGCGGTTGTCGAATGCGGCGGCGTGGCCGAGGAGTTCGGCTGCCTCGGTCGGATTCACGCGGAGTCTCCTTGCTCGGCGAGTTGGGCGGCGATGGCTGCCCAGCCGGCGACCTTGGCGTCGGTGCCGGACAGGGGCTGGCCGGAGGACAGGGCGATGACGTTGCTGGCGTTCTGGGCTTGCCGGATCTCCGAGAAGGCGAACTGGAGGGTTCCGGCGCTGACGGGCTTCGAGAGGGAGCCGAGTCGCTCGAGGGCGCGCCAGAGCTCGCCCGAGTCGGTGCCGTTGGCGAGGGTGTCGGCGATGACCTTGCGGACCTGGCGCTTGTTGTAGGCGTTGCCGGGGAGGTACCGCTCGAGGAAGGCGTCGGTCATCCGGTCTTCGATTGCCCTCTCGCCCGTCTGCGTGACGGTGGGGCTGCCGGACGACTGCCGGGGGGTTGGGGGGGTTCCCTTCCCTTCCCTGTTCCCTTCCTTTCCTTTCCCTTCCGTCAGTGAATGGTTCAGTGAAGAAATCTCACTGTCCGCATCCATGACAGGTTCAGAGTTCGACTCTGCGTAATATTCGTTCACTGAACCATTCAGTGAACGGTTCAGTGACTCATTCAGTGAATCCTCAATGCCTGCCAGTCCGGCAGGCGGAATGAACTCCTCCCCGTCCGGCGAGTGGCGTCGGGCCCTCTCGCACACCTGGTGCGCTGCACGGACGTTGGACGGGTGGTCCGTGCCTCCGGCAGCCACCGGGCGGATGTGATCGATCGCAAGGTTGTGGTCATCGTTGACGACGATCCGCCGCGGGATCTCACCGCAGCACAGCTGGCACGTCCAGCCGTCCCGCCGCGCGTACATCTCACGGGCCTTGTAGTTGCCCAGCGACGGCGGCGGCAGCTTGCTCTTCTGCGGCCGGTTGATCCGCTGGTGCTTACGGAAGTTGACGACCAGCGCCATCTGCTGCCGGGCCACTCCCCCGATGAACGGGAAGACGAGTCCCGTGTCGGCGAGGCACTGCATGAGCTGGTCGACGTCCTTGAGCGTCAGATCGTCGTCGTACATGAACGCCTGGGCTTTGATGTAGGCCGGCGTCCAGCGCAGGATCCCCTCGTCGTCTGCCATGTTGAACGTGGCGATGAAGAGCAGCCGGGCGTCCCGCGGCATGACGCCGAGGAGTTCGTCCTCCCAGAACTCGGGTTTCACAGTGCGGATGCGCGGCATCGGGTTCCTTAAAGTTGTGCTGATCAGGGGAGGGGCGGGGCCGCCGCGGACGGCCCCGGGTTCCGTCAGGGCTCGTTGAGGAGAAGCCGGATCAGGGCGGCGATGTCGTCCGGTCCGAGGTGTCGGCGCAGGGCGGTGGCGATGGATTCGGGCGAGGTAAGGACGACGCGGGGTTTGCGCCAACCCTTCTGGCGGGCGGCAGCGTTCGCGGTGATCTCGCCGTTGACGACGCGCTCGGCGAGGTCCGGGTCATCACGCTTCAAGCGCGCGACCACGTACTCGCTGGAGTCCGATCGGTTAATGTTCGTGGCATGAACATTTGAGGTAGCCTCGGGGCGGCCAACGTTCTGCGCGGGAATGACGTCCTCGGCGATCAACCGGGCCACCTCCGCCCGCATCGCCTCCATGCGCTCTCGAATCTCCGTCGCACCCTCCCCGGGGTGCTGGAGCTGGAGAAGCGCCCGAAGCTGCTTGATCGAGTAGCCCAGCCCGAACGGAGGATTGGCCTCCACGAACCGTCGGAACGACGTGAACGGCTCCGGACGGCTGGGCCCGGACGGGACCTTGCGCCAGGTCTCGTCCTCGACGATCGCAGCCAGTCCCTCCAGTGCACTCCCCGGCGAGCCCCCGTCTCTACGGAGGATGTGCTCCACCCGGTGCACGCGGCGCTGCTCTGGCGTCAGATCGCCGCCAGACACCATCCGGGTCACGACTGCCCCCGGATTGCCGTGACCGCCCGGAGGCGAGCCTCGGCGTCCGCGACCGTTCGGACGTCGCCAGCAGAGAACCCTGCCGCCTTGTTCACACGCTTGGTGGCCTTCCCCATGTACATCCCGTAGTCAGGCCGACCGCCAGTGATACCGCGGTCCGCCAGGTACGCCTTGATCTCCTCGACGACCTGACGGTTCAGCTCCTCGATCTGCTGCTTGTCCGTCAGTGCAACCGTCGGCACAGCCGTTTCCGGCGCGGACTGCTGCGGGAACTCGACGGACACAGCGTCGTGCGTCACCACCTTCGCCCGGCTCCCGTAGTCCTCCAGGAGGCCGGCCAGGCTGGTGACGTCCGCGACGACGCCCCACCGGTGCTTCAGGGACTCGATCAGCAGCCGCTCGTCATGTTCGACCTCGGCGTCATTGCTGACGGCCCGAACCGTCGTCATCCGGGTGGACTCGATGAACGTCAGCTGGTCGCGGTCCGCAGACTTCCTGTCGGAGTCGTCCTGATCCTGGGTTCGTTCCTGGCGGCGGCGTAGTCCTTCGTCCTGCTGCTCGCGCAATTGGTCGAGAAAGTCCTGCATCTTTCGGTCGTCTGGGGCGATGATGCGGCACGTCTGCTCGTCGAACGGCTCTTCCTCCCACACACGTAGGCCGCGCCCGACGAGTTGCATCAGGTGGCCCGGGTCGCGGTAGTGGGTGAGCACGCCGACGACGGTGATCGGCTTGCAGTCGTAGCCGATGAACGCCATGCGGACCGTGACGAGGATGTCGGCCGGGTGGGTCTTGAAGTTCTGCAGGGTGTCCTGAGCGGCCTTGCCGTCGGACGACACGGCGATATGGACCCGCAGGCCCGGGTAAGTGGCCCGCAGATAGTTCGTGACGGCCTCGGCGTCCTTCTTCTCCATGCAGGAGATCAGGCCGCGGTATGCCGAGTTGAGGACCTGTTTCTCTCGGACGCTCTGGACGACCAGGTCTGCCATCGGCTGCCAGGTGGTGGGCAGGCGGAGTGTCGGCTGAAGGTTCGACTCAAGGCTGGAGATCTGGTACTCGACGGACCACTGTCGGCCGACGTCGGTCTCGGTCACACTCCCCTCGTGCAGCAGCATCTCGAAGCGGCGCAGGTACTCCCCGTCGATGCCGTCGGCGTAGGTGGCCTCGGCGTGGCGGACGAGCTGCTGCTTGCCGGACTCACTGGGCTCGGTGTAGTCGGCGAGGACGAGCGGCCGGCCGTCGGCTCGGTATGGCGTTCCGGTGAGCAGCACGGTGTGGGCGGAGTACTCGTGCATCTCCTTGACGAGGGCGCCGGCGCGGGTTCCTCCTCCGCTGCCATCGTCGGCTCCGCAGAACTGCGCCTCGTCGGCGACGAGCAGGAAGCGGCCACGGTGTTCCTCGGCCCAGTCGAGGAAGGTTGCGGGGTCGGTAGCGAGGGCGGTGTAGGTGGAGACGAAGCCGGTTCCGCCTGCGCCGGGCTGCGTCAGGGGCGGTCGAGCGTCACTGTGTCGGATCTTCCCGAAACGGGACTTCGCATCGAACAGCGTGTGCAGTCCGCGGAGTTCTCGCGTCTCCCGGTCTTGGGCCATCCATGACGTTTCGCACTGCCGGGCCAGGCTGACGCGGGGAACGAACACAGCCAGGTAGTCGATGAGCCCCTGCCGCAGAAGATGCGTTGCTGCGGCTTGGTAGGTGAGGGTCTTGCCGGTGCCGGGTGTGCCGAGGGCGATGGTGACGCGGCGGCCGGTGGCGAACCCGTCGAAGATGGCTTCGATGACGTCGGCCTGAAAGGGGCGCGGGTCGAAGGTGTCCGTGTAGGTCAAGGCTGATCCTTTGGTGAGGTTGCAGGCGGGGCAGAGGGCGCGGCCGTTCTGGACTTGGGTCGGTCCGCCCTTGGTCCAGGGGGTGTCGTGGTCGGCGTGCCAGCCGTCGCTGAGGAGCGCGTTGCAGGATTCGCAGCGGCCTTTTGCACGCCGGTACAGGTGGGCTCGCTGCTGTCGGGAGAAGAAGCGCCTAGCCATGGGCGTGGTGTCTTTCTGCTCGGGCTGGTGGTCCGTCCGGCGTACTGCCATACTACTTTAAAGGTTGGAAAGATTGGAAGGATTGGCAATGACTTACACTCTGGCCATGGCTGTTGACCAGGGCATTGAGATCGCCGAGGACGGTGTGGCTGAGGTTTCGATGACCAAGGCCCGCGCGTCGCTGACCGCACTCATCCGCGAGGTGGCCTGGGGAAAGAAGACCGGCGCCTTCAAGGAGCGGGGGGAGCGCACGGCGTACCTGGTGACGCCCGAGTTCTACAAGCAGGCCCTCGATGACCGTGCTCGCCTCGAGTCGCTTGAGACCTAGCGACATCTGTCTCCTCCTCCCTCCGCCCCGCGCCGTGTGCGCGGGGCTTGTGCGTGGTGTGTGCGGGGCGGGCCGCGGCTCAGGCGGCGGGCTGGTCATCGCTGGCGTGGTCGGGGCACAGGTCGCGCCCGTCTCGGGTTCGTCGCCAGCCGCGGCGCTCCTTCAGCAGCCGGCGCAGGTGCTGGTGCGTGTGCGGCTCGAACCGGACCGGCCAGCTGCCCTCTGCGCAGCAACGGCCGTCCGTCTCGGTCTCGTCGTCTGCGTCGCAGCGGAGGACGAGGTAGGCGTCAGCGGTCATGGCGTCACCGGCCCTTGGCTTCGAGGGCGCGGATGATGCGGAGCATCTGGAGCTCGAACTCCTCGCGTTCGTCCTCGTCGGCGAAGAGGCGTTCGGCCATTTCCGTGTCGATGACCGCGCTCAGTTCGCGGGCCGCACGGTCGTGGGCGATGCGTCGGATCTCTGCTTTGCGTTCCCGGGTCATGCGGCCACCCCCAGTGCGGCCTGCAGGTGGTCGGTGAGCTGCTCCCCGATCCACTGGGTGTAGGCGGGCGGCACGCCCTGGTTGAGGCCGTCCTTCGTCATCCATCCGGCCGGGACACCCATAGCGTCTTCGGCTGCGGCCTTCGAGCAGTTGCCGCCGCCGGTGACCTGGACGAAGTCCGTCCACTCGTCGAGCTGCCCGTAGTGGGCCTTTCGCTTGTCGAGGGTGTAGTGCAGTGGGTGCCGCTTCGGGCATGGGCGGGGCGCGTACAGCGGGAGCGGCGACTCGAAGATGCGGTGCCGGCTCACCCGCAGGCCGTCGAACATCGTTCCGCAGAGGGTGATGGGGTTCTTCAGGGGTGCGCCCTCGACGTTCTCGATCACGTAGGGGAGGCCGGTGGCCTCGGCGATCTCGCGGGCTTCGGGGATGAAGTCCTCGTAGTCGAGGCCGGTGCGGTGCTTCAGGTCGGAGTGCTCCCAGCAGGGCGGGCTCCACGCTGAGGCGTTGAAGTTCTGGGCGATCCACTCCGGGTCGAGGTCGCGCAGGTCGGCTTGGATGAAGGGGAACGGGTAGCGGGGCTGCGGTTCCCGGTCCACGCCGACGACGTCGAAGCCGGCGAGGTAGTAGCCGTAGGAGGCCATGCCCTGCTTGCAGCAGACGTCGAGGATGGTGTAGCCGTTCGGGACGCGGGGCGGGAGGGTCCAGGTCATGCTGCGGCCTCCAGTCCGGCCTTGGCCGTCTTCTCCCGCTGGGCGCGCTGGTTGCCGTAGGCGCGGTTGGCGTCGGCGCAGGGCTGGCAGATGGGGGTGTGTTCGCGCAGGTGGCGTTTGTAGCCGGGGCGGGTGCCGCAGCGGGCAGGCGTGCGCCGGGTGACGGGGGTGCGGTGGCGTCGGATGTTGCGGAGTTGGGTCTCGTCGAGGCCGCCCCAGACGCCGTTTTCCATGCGGTTGTCGATGGCCCATTGGGCGCACTGTTCGATGACGGGGCAGGTGCGGCAGATCTGCTTGGCGTCCTCGGCTTGCAGGTGGGCTTGGCCGGTGTCGCCGACGGGGAAGAACAACTCCGGGTCGTGGTCGAGGCACGCTGCGTGGTGGCGCCAGTCGTTGACGGTCATGCGGCGACCCCCAGGGCTTCGGTGAGGGCGCGCCGCCACTGTCGTTCGGCGGTGAGGTGGGTGGTGCACAGTCCGCGGCCGGCCCTTGCCTTTCGGCAGCCGGTGGTGGTGCACAGCTGGTCGGGGTCGAGCATTCCGGCGTCGGCTTCCCAGTCCTTCACGAGTCGCTCGTAGACGGAGAGGTGGACGGAGACGGTGGCGCGTGGCATGCCGTGGCTGCGCAGCCAGAGGGCGGCTTCGCGGATTTCGTCGGCGTTGAGGTGGGGCCGGGGGTGGTCGCCGCTGATGGCGCGTTCGACGGCGTACCAGTCGATGCGTCGGGTGCTGAACTCGGTTTCGGTTGCGGGTGGGGTGAAGGTGAGGCGCTGTTCGCGGGCGTGGGCGGCGATGAAGGGGCGTTCGCGCATCTGGGTCACGGGGTGTCCTCCTTCCGGACTGCGAGGGGTTGGGCTTCGATGCGGCGGCATTCCCACAGCAGGTGCGGGTCGGTGCCGGGCTGGTTGTCGGGTGCGGCGGGGATGCGGCGGGCGCGGCGGCCGATGGCGTTGCCGGTGCGGTATCCGGCGGCGACGATGAACGTGGCGGCGCCGGTGGCGAGGAGTGCGACGCTGGCGGCTCCGCAGGTGAGGAAGCCGGTGATGCAGGCGTCGACGAACTCGAGGTTGGTCACGTCCGCCTCCCGTATTGCCAGCGCCGGTAGACGTAGCGGACGGCGGTGAGGACGAGCACGGTGGCGGGGATGGCGAGGATGCTCACGGTTGCCTCCCACACGCCCAGTCGTGGACGCAGGTGGCGGCGGCGATGAGGGCGCCGGTGATGGTTCCGGTGGCGACGAGGAGCAGGTACAGGCGGTGCAGCGGCTGGTGCTCGAGGCGGGCGATCATGCGGCGGCCCTCCGCTCGAGAGCGCGGGCAGCGCGTCGGGCGGCGCGCTCTTCGCGGCGGCGGGCGGCGACCATTTCCCGCAGCGGGGCGGGGACACCGATCCACACGTGGACGAGGGATTGGTGGGCGCGGACGCTGCCGCCGTAGTCGTGGTGGCGGATGATGCCCGCGTCCTGCAGACGGCCGGGCAGACTCCCCCACTGGGACTTGGGGTGCGGCGGGTCGGGCAGGTTCTTGGCCGCGGCGATCTCGGCGACGGTGAACGGCTCGCGGGTGTCGGCGGCTTCGACGAACGCGTCCCACACTTCGGTGACCCACGCCTCGTAGTCGTCGACTATGCGGCGGATCTTCGCGGGCGCGGACGCGACCATCTCGGTGCCGTCGAACGCGGGCTGGATGTGGCTCACCGGGCCGCCTCCTCGAAGAGGCTTTCGACCATCGTGTTGTTGGCGTCGACGGCGGCGTTGTAGCAGTCCATGCACAGGAACGTGACGGGCTTCTCGACGCCGGGCTCGTCCCAGGGCTGGGCGGGCGGCTGCCAGCGGAAGAGTCGCTTCTGGCGGTTGCAGTCGGGGCACTGGCCGTCGCGGCTGCTGCCGACGATCAGGGCCTCTTCCTGGCGGCGGAGTTCGGCCTCGTGCTGGTTGTAGGTGATGCCGCATCCGGTGCAGTCGCCGGGCCGGAAGATCGAGCCGTGCGGGGGCTGGCAGGGGAAGCTGTGCTTGCAGAGCGAAACCTTCATCGGGTGGCCTCCTCGTCGGCGTGTGCGGGTGTGGTGACGGCGAGTTCGGCGCCGGTCAGCAGGTACAGGGGCAGGCGGTCGACGCGGAGGATGGTGCGGATGTCGCGGGTCGTCCGCCGGATGTGGGCGGCCGCCGCGTCGTCCGTGGTCTTGTCGGCTGCCTCGTCGTAGCGGTCGGCGAGCGCCGTGAACGCCGTCCGCAGGGCCGTCTCGGAGCGGGTGGGGAGGTCGTCGCCGGGGCCGCGGTGGGCCAGCGCGTCGAGCAGCTGGCGGAGGAAGTGGCGCATGATGTGGTCTCCTTGGGGTGGCCGCCCGCGATTCGCCCGCGGGCGGCCGTTCGCGTGTGCGGGCTAGAACGGGGGCTCGGACGGGTCGGGTCCGAGGGCGAGGTCGGTGATCCGCTTCTCGATGTCGCCGGTGAGGTCGACGCCTTCGCTCTTCAGCTCGAACGTGATGTTGCGGGCCCACTGGCGGACTTCGTCCGAGCCGGGGGCGAGGAGCATTTCGGCGAGACGAGCGACGATGATCTGGCGGAATATGTCAGGGACTTCGCCGGTGGTGTCCGGCTTCGCCGCCCACGCGTCGGCGGCCGGGGCTGCGATGTACGGGCCCTTCCAGATGGCTTTCGGGTCGTAGCCGTCGTCGCTGAGGTGCTCGTCGACGAGGTCGTCGATGTTCGCGTCGGCGGAGTCGAGCCCCTTGGCGAGGTCGATCGCCTCGCGTCGGCGGACACGGTCGCTGCACACGAGGGCGTGCGCGATGTGCCCGGCCACCCAGCGGCGCGTGGAGTGGAGTCGGGTGCGCAGCTCTTCGTTGGCCTCTCGCAGGTCCTCGTTGACCGTGTTCGCGGCGAGGGCGGCGTGGCCCTGCCCGATCCAGGCGGAGACCTCGGCGATCCGCATGTCCTGCTTGTTCTCGGTGAGGTGGCGGTCGGCCGTGGCGAGGTGCTTCTCGGCTTCGGCGCGGTGGTCGATGCTCATGCGGCACCGTCCTCGGGCTGCCAGTCGACGGAGTCGTCGATGGCGTCCTGGTCCCAGTCGCCGGCCGCGGGCTGGTCGTCGCGGGCGACGCTGTAGGCGGGCTCGTCGGCCGGGGCGGGCACGGTCCGCTGAACCCCGGCCGGTGTCGGCGGGTTGGTCAGCGCCGCGACGGACAGAGGCGCCTTGGTCCGGAACTCGGTTCCTCCGACCGACATGACCTCGGCGTGGGTGACGCCTTCGAGCTCCTCGGACACGTAGGCCATGCCGTGGAGGGCGTCGGAGGCGATCAGGCGGGACAGTTCGCCGGTGGCGCGGGCGACGAGCATTCCCTTCGGGTTCTTCTTCCACTGGTCCTTGCCGAGGAGCCCCATGAGCCGGGCGCGGTCGATGACCCACTCGACGGTCTGCCAGGCATCCGAGTCCTTGCGGCGGCCTCGCATGACGCAGCGGGTGTCGGTGGACTCCACCAGCTCGATTTCGTGGCCCTGCTGCTGGACGATGGCCCGCATGGCGTGGGCCCTCAGGGCGGGTGTGCCCTGGATGATGTCGATGGACTTCAGCGTCGCCATCGGCTTCAGCCCGAGCTCGCTGCCAGCGAGGATCGCGGCGGCGATGTCGCCGGGCTTGCCGCGCAGGGACTGCGGGACGAACGAGGTGGCGGCGAGTTTCTGCGCCATGTCGTAGGCGAGGCTGGCTTCCTGCGCCCACTGCATGAGGGCGGTGGTTCCGGCGCTCGGTGCCGGGGCGGGCAGGATGTTGGTCTGTTCGGTTGTGGCGACGGCCTGCTGCTCGTCGCGCTGGGCGATTTCGTTGCTGGTCACTTCAGGTATTCCTCTGCTTGTCGGAGGGTGTCCCAGGTCGGCATTCCGATCTGGGGGATCTGGTCGACGGGCCCGGTCCAGTCGGGCCACTCGTCGTTGGCGATGCAGTCGGCGTAGAGGCGCAGGGCGCGTTCGTTGCGGGCGCGACCGATGTCGCGGTCCTGGTCGGCGAGTTCGCGGACCGTCACGAGGTACGGCGCCGTCTTGCTCTGGAAGACGAAGATGAAGCGGACGTCCAGCGGCTTGAGCACCGCCCAGATCCCGTCGACGTACATGGCGTCTTGCTGGTGGTACGAGTGGTCGCGGATCGCTCGGGAGATGGCGTCGGGGCTGGCGTCGCGGCAGGACTTGTAGTCGACGGCCAGGGCCAGGCCGGGCATCTCCTTCAGCCAGTCCGGGCGCACTCGGCAGCGGATGCCAGTGGCCGGGTCGGTCCAGTACAGGGAGAGTTCGGCACGGCCCGTGCCCGGGGCGAACAGTGGGCCGGCGATCGGGTGCTGGCGGATGGCTTCGGCCATCGCCTGCACCTGTTCCCACTCGTGAGCGAGGAGCGGGACGGCGCCGGCTTCGCGGGCTTCGTCGCGGGCCGCTTTGGCTGCCTTGGTGAGGTAGTTGTCGAAGTTGAGCGGCTCCAGCTCCTCGCCCTCGCCGAGCACCAGGCGGTGTGCGGCGTGCCCGAGGTCGAACTCGCGCTTCGGCGCCGGGGGGTTGTCGCGGTCGTATTTGAACTGGGCGGGGCAGCCGGGGGCGAGCAGGGCGCGCAGCCCGGACGACGAGATCGAGGTCTTGTCCGCGTGGTAGGCCTCGGCGGACAGGCCGTCGACGACCTTCGGCGCCTCCACCTCCACCGCGGCGGTCACTCTGCCGCCCTTTCCGTTGCGCGGCGGAGCACGGCGGCTGCGTATGCGTCGATGAGGCGGCGCGCGTTGTCGCCCAGCCAGCCGCCGTCTTCCAGCGCGCTGAGCAGTTCCGCCTCGGGCTCGCAGTCCTCGCACAGGCCGGCGGCGGGGACGAACGGGCCGACCTCGTCGCCGCAGCGGGTGCAACGCAGCGGGCCAGTGGGCTTTGTGGTGCTATCGGGGCTCATGTGACCCTCTCTTGGGTGTGCTGATGGGTGGGCCGCCAGCCCCAGCCGGGGGGTGGTCCGGGGCTGGCGGCCCTGGGTGGCGGCGCGGAGCGGGGGGATCTCGGACACGCCGCCGGTCTTCGGTTGTGGTCAGGCGGTCAGTCGTGCTGGTAGAACTCGACTTCGATGCCGTCGCGGCGAACGGTCACCTGCGCGTGGTCACCGAACGCCTCCAGCAGCACGTGCTCGAAGGCGCCGCCCTCGACTGCGGCAGACAGCGCCTTGCAGCGGCGGTAGCGGGCCTCATCGGGGCCCTCGTAGGGGCTGTCCTGCCAGACCTTCGAGCCGCCAGGGTTCTCGGGGTTGGCGACCCAACTGCCCGATACCTTGCCGAGGCTGGGGTGGCTGTAGACCTCCAGCTCGTACTGGTCGTCGACGTCCTTGTCGGCGTCGGTACGGACCCACAGGCCGTAGGCGCTGAACTCGCAGGGGTCGCCGTCGTTGAAGTACGGGGTGTACTGCCGCCACCCGAATTCGACGATGGTCGGGTCGTCGAGGACGGCCTGGATGATCGGCTGAAGCTCCTCGATGGGCTTCTGCTCGACGCGGGTGGCGCCAGGGGTGATGTCGCCCTGGACGGGGATGCCAAGGAAGTTCCGGGCGCTGGTCACTGGGTGCCTCCGGTGGGCTGGTTGAGGAGCAGGTGGGAGAGGGGGACGGTCTTGCGCTGGCTGCCGGACATCCATGCGGCGATGGGCATGCCGTCGATGTAGTCCGCTGGCGAGGGGAGCCAGCCGAGGTCCTCAAGGACGTGTTGTTCGGCGATGAGCCGGACGGGGACCTGGACGGTGGTCCGCTGCTTGGGGACGTCGAGGGTGACGCCGAAGATGCGCTGGCACAGCCACACGCCTTCGGTGTGGTGGTACAGGGAGCGGTGCCGGACGTCGCCGATGATTCGCTTGCTGCTGTCGATGAATTCGTGGATGGGCAGGTACAGGTCGGGGCTGCCGCCCCATTTGCGGGCGCTGCTCTGGGCGTGGTGCCAGGAGTTCACGCGTGTTCTCCGTGGGATCCTTGGTGGTGGGAACCCCGGGCGGTCGCTTCGCTCGGGGCTTCTTGTTCACCGGCCGCCCGTACCTGTCCGGCCGGGCGGCCGGGAGTCAGGCGGCCGGGAGGTTCGCCGGGTCGGCCGCGTTCGGGTTGTCGATGACCGTGACCGTGTCGACGGTGGTGACCGTGCCGATGCCGAGCGCCTGCCACAGGGGCTTCACGTCGATCGGTGTGGTCGCCTGGTCTTCGATCGCGCTGGTGTCGCGGTGGCCGATCTGCGGCACGTCGATGCGGTACGCGTTTGCTTCGATGGCGATGTCGGCGGCGAACCGGCGCTTCAACGCGGCGAGTTCGGCGGCGAGCCCGTCCCGCTCTTCGATCAGCTCGTCGATGGTCGCCTGGTGGGCGATGACGGTCTCGTCGAGCTGGGCTGCCAGCCGGTTGCGGTCGGCGGTCAGGGTGTCGATTTCGGTGGCCATGGCGACCATCTGGCAGGTGTTGTCGTCGGCTTCCCGCTCGAGGCGGCCGATCGTCTTGACCAGTTGCCACGGGGTCTTGCCGCGGTGCCGGGCGCGGGTGCGGAGGTCCTGGGTGATGCTCACGCTGCGGCCTCCGCCCTCAGCTCGGCCGCGGTCTGCTTGAACAGGGCGATGGCGTCATCGGCGTCGCGGCCTTTCTCGTCGTTCCACACGACGAGGGAGGCGCGGTCGATGCGCTTCTCGAGGGCGCGTTCCGCCGCGTACACGAGGGGGCTGCCGGCGTAGCGGGGGGTGCCGTGGGCGGCGATGTTGAGGGCGCCGATGATGTCGACCCGGCACAGTTGCACCAGGCGCCCGTCCGCGGCCTGACGGGTGTCGTAGAGGTACCGCTTGTTGAAGCCGTTCGCCTTGATGATCTCGGCGGCTTTGTCGCACAGGTCGGCGATTTCGGCGTCGGTCGGGGCGATGGTTGCGGTGGTCACTGGGACCTCCTATTGATCCGGTTGCTGATGCGGGTGCCGAAGGCGGCGAGGAACGCGAAGCCGGCGAGGGCGACCAGGCCTGGGAGGCTGATCACGGCGCGTCCAGGAAGGTGCGGTCGATGTATCCGGCGGCTGCGGTGTCGGCGTAGTTGCGGGCGGTGCGGAGTTCGTGGTTGTGGTTGCGGGCGTCGTCGAGCAGCGCGCGGAGTTCGGCGATGCGGTCCCGGAGTTGGCGGTTGGCGTGCCGGACGAGGGCGTTGAACAGGCCCGCGGTCGGTGGCAGGTGGGGTGACGGGATTGGGGTGGTCATTCGTCGTCCTCCCGCCGTGCTTCCTGCCGGGCGGCGGGCGTGACGTCGATGGCTGCTGCGGCGAGGAGGAGGACCGCGACCCAGGCCGCGAAGATCAGGTCGGCGATCACGAGGCCCTCCAGCCGGTGAGCTGGTTGCTGTCGGCCCGCCAGGTGTGCGTCCGGTCCCAGTTGGCGTTCGGGTAGGCGCCTTGCATGAGGGAGGCGATCTGCCTGGATCCGCCGCGGGGCAGCTTCAACTGGTGGCCGTCGGCGTTGCGGGCGGTGACGACGAACACGCGCTCCATCGGCCCGTGCACATCCGTCCACACCGGGGTGAGCAGGACCGTGATGGCGCCCGGGGCGATGCGGTGGATGCGGTAGCCGAGCTGGCGGCGGTGCCGGCGCCTACGGGCAGCCGATGCCCTCCGCGGGTGCAGGGGGTTGGCTTCGTGGTCCATGGTGCGGCGCGAACGGAGCGTCTCGAAGTACTCGCCTCGCACGCCGCGCGACCATGCGCTGAGGTCGGGGCCGTAGATGGTGCGGTAGTCGGCGTCCAGGCGGATGAGGACCGCCTCGACGTCCTCCGCGTGCAGGGGCTCCAGGGCGGTCGCCATGTCAGGCCACCTCCCGGGCGGTGCGTTCGAACGCGGCGATGACGTCGGCGGGGGTGCGCTCGTCGGCGTCGTTCCAACCGGCCAGCCGCAAGACGGGCGGCTCGCCCTCGAAGCCGTACAGGTGGAAGTCCTCGATGCGGGCGTTCAGGCGGGCGACGACCGCATCGAACTCGGTGCGCCCGTCCTGGCCTTCACGGGGCGGGAGCGGGTCCCCGAAGACGACGATTGACAGGGCGCCTGCCGCGCACACGGGCCACTCGCAACGGCCGAGGCTGACGCCGACCTGGGACTCGGGGATGTTGTAGAAGTCCCCCTTCGCGTGGCCGTTGGTGCGGATGATGTCCGCGGCCTTCAGGTAGATCTCGGCGAGGCTCACGGCGTCTCCTTGGGTGTGGGGTTGGTGGCGGCCATGGCGGCAGCCCAGGCCGGGTAGTCGGCGAGGGTGGACACGGGCGCGTCGGGGTGGGCGACCAGCCAGGCGTCGAGGGCGTAAGCGAGTCGGTCCGACGGCGAATGCGTGTGGGCGGCGGCATCGGCGAGCGTCTGACAAGCCCGCTGCCGGGCGACGATGGCGCGGACATCGGCCTCCAACTGCAGGGAGGCGGCGATACGAGATTCGAGCGTGTCGACGGGGCGGGGCGGAGTCGGGGCGGTCATCGCGTGGCCTCCGTCCCCGGCGTGATGCCGAGCAGGGCGGGCGCGATGTCCTCGACGAACACGAACTTCTTGCCGTCCTCGTTGCGCCACGTGCGGGTCATCGCCGCGTCGTGCAGGCGCTTGGCCAGCGCGTCGCGTTCGGCGCGGACCGCGGCCAGCTCGGCGAGGAGGGCAGGCACGTCCTCCTCCAGCACGGCCTCGGCGCGTTCGCAGATCTCCTGACCCGGCATCGGGCTGTACTTGTTCATCCACTCGGTGAACTCGGCTGTACGCTTCGCGATCCGCTCCCGGATTTCGGTTTCGCGCTGCGGTGTCAGACGGTCGGCGGTCATCGCTCGCCCCCGATCTCGGCAGGGATGTGGGTGCCGCCGTCGCGCCAGGCGTAGGCGAGCAGGACACCGGCGGTGTACGGCTGGCGGACGATGGCCATGACCTCGTCGTCCCAGTCGCCGAGGAGCGCTTCCTCGATGTCGGCGATCAGCTCCGGGGTCAAGTCGCTCATCGCGCACCGCCAGCGATGGCGCGCAGGAACTGAGCGGCGACGGTCTGGGCGGCGTACTTCGCAGCACACGGCGAGCACTCGTCGATGCACTCGGTCTCGCCGCTCGGCCACTCCACCATCGAGTGGAGGCCCTCCGCGTCGATGTCCTCGACGGCCTCCAGCAGGTCAGCGAGAGCGGAGTTCGTCGGACGGATCTTGTCGGCCGCCTCGGACAGATCGATCTGGTCGATCACCACGGCTTCGGTCAGGGATACTGGACTCACGAGAAGCCCCTTTCGTTTCAAACGGGTTGAGGGGTGGATCGCGCGGCTAGGCCGCGGGGCCCCGGCTGCCGGTGTGTGGAAGCCCGGCGGTTGGGGCCGCAGCCGCTAGGCGGCGGTACGGGCCGGGCGACGGCGAGTGCCGCGTCGGGCGCCCTGGGTCGGGGCGTTGCGGTGCATCTCGGCGATCTCGGCGAGGTCGCTGTCGCTGAACATGAGGCAGCCGTTCATGCGCACGTGGGGGAACGGCGTGCCCTTGCTGCCGTCTTCGGGACGGTTGGCGCCGTCGCGGAGCCAGCGCTCGCCCTTGGTGCTACCTGCGTCGTGTTCGGCCTGGGTCTTGAAGCCCATTCGGACTGCGGCTTCACCGACGTTGTGGAAGCGTTCGAGTAGCTGCACGGGCTTCGTGGGGGGAGCCTTACGCGGGGGCATGTCACCTCTTCTCGGGTGGGTCCTCTGGGAGCGTGAGGAGTTGGGTGGAGTCGGCCGGCAGGCCGAACGCTTGACGGAGCCGCTGGTAGGGACCGGGTCTCATGCGGGTGCGGTATCCGTTTTCGAGGTGGTTGAGGTAGCGCGGACTTATGAGCGCTCTTCGGGCCATCTCTGCTGTGCTCAGCCCTGCCTGCATGCGGAGCTTGCGGATTTCCGCCCCTTTCACCTGGAAGGTGGTAGGGGTTGATTCCATGCCTCGAAGTTAGCGGAAGCTGGCGGCCATGTCTAGCGGAAGTTCGCAGAAGTTAGCGGAAGATCGCTACTGGCGGGTTGGGGTGTCGAACGGCCGTGTCAGCACGAATCCGGTCACTGTGCGCCTTTGAGCCGCTACGTTCCGGACTCCTTTGGCCCGGTCCTAGCTGGTCCTAGCGGGTCCTGCAAAGATGTGCGCATGACCAGCCCCGACCCCGAGCGCCTGGCGGTGCTCGTACAGAAGCGACGCACCGAGCTACGGCTCGGCATCGAGCCTGCCGCCAAGCTCGGCGGCATCTCCAAGGACACGTGGAAGCGGGTCGAGGCGGGCCAGAAGGTATGGGACCGTTCCTACGCCGGGATCGACGAAGCCCTTCAGTGGGCCACCGGCAGCTGCCTGCGCATCCTGGCCGGCGGCGACCCCATCGTCAGCGAACCCATTGCCGACGTCGATGACGTGAAGGTGTCTGACGTACCGAAGTCCGAACTCGCCCGGCTTGTCGGTGATGCGGTTCAGACTGCGGCCATTGCTACGAAGGGCTCGTTGACGGGCGATGAGATCGCCGAGCTGAACGAGCGTGTACTGCGGGAGCTGCGCGAACGAGGCGTGATCTAGAAAGTTCAGCCGTTTGGCGTACAACCTTTCGATGTCACACTTTTGTTACGGCAACTCCGTGCGTCACTTTCGTCACCCGTGGTTCCAACAGGTGCGAAACGTGGCACAGTCGTGACAACACCTTGGGGGTTCCCCATCGCACCCGGAAGGGGGACCAGTTGTGCGGAGCAGTCTGTCCATAGTCGATGTCGGTCCGGAGTTTGCAGGTTGGGCAGGCCCGGCCAATGGGAGAATGATCTGTGTGGCGCCTCCCGAGATAGTCAAGAGTGAGAAGGCCCGGCGTTCGATGCGCGAGATCGTGAAGCGCGTAGGAGGAGACTGCGAGGGATGCCGGAACTGCTGGCTCGGCACCTGAGCGGTCGGCCGCGGAGTCTCGGCGGTAGGGGTACCTGCCGAGCCGCCGCGCCCAGCACCCAAGGGGGAAGCCCATGCCTTACGTTGAGGTGCGCGGCAACTCGATCCGCGTGAAGTGGTGGGGTGGCGAGTACCACCTCGACACGGACGGAAGGGCAACCCGGAAAAGGAAGTACGAGAGCGCCTCAGGCCCGGAGCCTGGCGTCCCCTTCGAGGACGAGGAAGAGGCCTACAACTACGGCCTGGACCGCGAGCACGAGGTCCGGCACGGCACCCACATCCCGCGCGCCAGCTCCAAGACGCTGATGAAGGACTACTGCTGGATGTGGTGGGAGGCCCAGGATCTGCGGCCCATGTCGATGGGCCGGTACAAGTCCCGGCTGCGGGCCCGCATCATCCCCTACTGGGGTGAGCGGCCTGTCGGTGACATCACCGCGTGGGAGTACGACGCCTGGAAGAAGAGCCTGAAGAAGGCTGCTGCGGCGGGCGAGATCTCGCACCACTACGTCGACCAGCTGCTGAGCCTGTTCAACCTGCTCATGACCGATGCGGTCGTGAAGTACAAGCTGAGGGCCGAGTCTCCCGTCATCAAGCATGGCCGCCGCGGCAGGTACACGAAGAAGAAGCGCGAGGCCAAACGGCCGATGGAAATGGAAGTCCTCCACCATCTGGCCCGGAACGCCTACACCATCTGGGGCTTCACGGGCTGGGTGTGCGTGTGGACGGCCGCGTTCACCGGCATGCGGCCCCCGGGTGAGCTGTGGGGGCTGCGGCGGGAGTTCGCGTCGCCCACATGGCCGGCGAGCGATCCGGACCCGGACCGCCGGGCAGGCGCCTCGGAGCGGTACGGCCCGGCCAAGTTGCCTGCGCTGCGCGTGCAGTGGCAGCAGCAGTACGTCGACGGTGTGCGAACGCTGGTGGATCCGAAGTACGACTCGCATCGCACGCTGGTGCTTCCGCCGTTCCTGCACGAGCTGCACTGTGTCTTGCTGGCGTCGCACGGCAGCGAGTGGGTGTTCCCCGGGATTCAGGGCGGGGAGATGCCGCGGAACTGGTATGACAGCTACTGGGTGCCGATGCGGGACGGCTGGCCGGAGAGAACCGGCCGTAAGGACAGTGCCCGGCCGGAGATCCTGCCGGTGCCGCAGATGGCGGGCAAGCGGTTCTATCTGGTGCGGCACGGGCACCGTGAGTGGCTCGACGAGGACGGGCATTCGCGCACGGCGATCGAGACGCGGATGGGCCACGAGGTGGCCGGCGTTGAAGGCTTGTACAGCAATCTGACTCCGCGGATGGAGGAGGCGATCGCGGAGAGCTTGCAGGAGCGGTGGGAAAGGTTCTGGGGGATGGGTGTCTGGTGGGCGCCTCCGTTTCCCAGTATTCTCCCAGTTGGGGAGTCTGGGGTCTGAAGTCCCTGGTCAGCGGGTCGGATTGGTTAAAGCGTGAGCATCATGTCGATGCCTCCCGCCGAGGACGTGGCGTACTCGTCGCGGGTCTGCACCGAAGGATTGCCGTACTCGGCCGCGACCCTCTGCACCGCGGCCTTTCCCTGGGCCGTGCCGACGCCGGGTTTGAAGGAGACGGCGATGAGGCTGTCCGAGTCCTGGGTGCGGTGCGGGGCCCAGGCGGCACGGGTGATGACGTAGTCCCCGACGAGCTCGGACCGGCTGTAGACCGCGCGGACCGTGAAGGGTTCGGTCGTGCCGTCGGTGAAGGTGAGACGCACGGTGGAGCCAACGGCCAGATGCTGCCCGCGGCCCTCCTTCTCGGTGACCGCGATGCCGTCGGTGCCGAGGTGAGCGAGCGAGCCGCGAACCGTGCCGAGGTCGAAGACCCTGCCCAGGGTGGCGGGGTCGGTGACGGTCAGGGCCCGTCCACTGCCGTCGGCCTTCGCCACTCCGCGGCCCAGTCCGACGGCGTTCGCGACGACGGCCTGCCGCGCGATGGCGGGAGCGAGCCCGGGGCTGAGCCCGCTGCCGCCCGCACCGAAGGAGGGGGTGCTGACGGCGACGTCACCTGCGAAGGACCGGGAGACGGTCTGGTCCATGGTGGCCTTTAGCGACGCGGCGAACACCGTGAACAGCGAGACGACGGCGACGCCGACCATCAGGGCACTCGCGGTGGCCGCGGTCCGCCGGGGGCTGCGCAGGGCGTTGCGGCGCGCGAGGGTGCCGGTGACACCGCGCAGCCGGTGGAGCGGAGCGCCGAGCGCGCGAACGGCCGCCGAGGAGGCCACCGGGCCGAGGACCACGAAGGCTGCGAGGGCGAGTACCGATCCCGTGCCGGCGAGCCAGAGGGACGGGCTCACCAGGACCCCGGCCAGGGTGCCCACAACGGCCGACGCGGCGAGTGCACCGCCCACCACGACGCGGGCGCGTGAGGCGCCCGACCGGTCGACGGCGGTCTCCCGCAGTGCGGCCAGCGGCGCGGTGCGTCCGGCGCGTACGGCGGGCAGCAGGGCGGAGCCGAGACAGACCACGACACCGACTGCGAGGGGCAGCAGCAGGGACAGGCCCCCGATCACCAAGTCGCCCTTTGGAAAGGGAAATCCGATCGCCGGGAAGAGGGCCTGCAGTCCGGCCGCGATGCCGATGCCGCCCGCGAGCCCGACCGCCGACGCCATGACGGCGACCGCGCTCGCCTCGACGAGGGTGGAGACGGTGACCTGACGGCGTGAGGCACCGAGGGCACGCAGCAGGGCGTTCTCACGGGTGCGCTGGGCGACGACGATCGCGAACGTGTTGTGGATGGAGAAGGTCGCCACGAGCAGCGCGACCCCGGAGAACACCAGGAGGAAGGAGGTGAAGAGGGTCAGGAACCGGCTGGAGATCATGTCGGTGTTCTCCTGCGCCGACTCCTGCCCGGTGATGGCCTCCACTCCCCTGGGCAGCACGGGCGTCAGCGCGGACACGAGCCCGCGCTGGGTGACCCCGGGGCCGGCCCGCACCTGGATACTCGCGGCCTGACCGCTCCTGGCGGTGAGGTACTTCTCGGCATCGGCCTGCGTCATCCCGGTGAAGGTCACCTGCCCCATGCCGTCCGCACCGCCGAAGGTAGCGAGGCCGACGACGGTGACCCTGACGGGTTCGGGGGTGCGCAGGGTCGTGGTGTCGCCGACCCTGAGGTGCCCCCTCCTGGCGGCGCCCCGGTTGACCACGACCTCGCCGCTCCTCGCCGGGGCCCGGCCTTCTGCCAGCCGGTACGGGTTGAGCCGTGGGTCGTTGATCCAGTTGCCCGCGATGGTGGGCGGCCCCTGGCCGCCGACGGGCTTGCCGTCGGCGGCGACGAGTTGGCCCCGGCCCTCAATGTTGGGCGCCACCGCGGCGACGCCTGGGACCTTCTCGATCGTGCGGACCAGCGAGGTGTCGACGGGCTGTCGAACGCCCTGGCTCTCGCCGGGTGCCGTGATGGTGTCGGCGCTGCGCACGACGGCGTCGGTGCCGGCGGTCGCGTCGCCGAACATGGTGCTGAAGCTCGCGCGCAGTGTGTCGCCCATGACGAGCGTGCCCGCGAGAAAGGCAACGCCGAGGAACACCGCGAGGAACGTACCGGCGAAGCGCCTGCGGTGGGCGCGCAGCGAGGCGACGGTCAGGCGCAGGGAAGCGTTCATGTCCGCGCCTCGAAGGCCTTCAGGCGGTCGAGGACCTTGTCGGGCGTGGGGGATTCCATACGGTCCACCAGGCGCCCGTCGGCGAGGAAGACGACCTCGTCGGCGTGGGCGGCGGCGACCGGGTCGTGGGTGACCATGACGACGGCGCGGTTCATGTGGCGCACCGCGCGGCCGAGCAGGCCCAGCACCTCCTCGCCGGAGCGGGAGTCGAGGTTGCCGGTGGGTTCGTCGGCGAAGACGACATCGGGCCGGCCGGCGAACGCCCGGGCCACGGCGACGCGTTGCTGCTGGCCGCCGGAGAGTTCGGCGGGCCGATGGTGGAGCCGGTCGCGCAGTCCGACGACGTCGACGAGGGCGTCTACCCACTCCCGGTCGCCGCGGGCGCCGGCCAGGTCGAGGGGGAGCGTGATGTTCTCCGCGACGGTGAGCGTCGGCACCAGGTTGAAGGCCTGGAAGACGAAGCCGATCCGGTCGCGGCGCAGCAGGGTGAGCCGGCGGTCCTCGAGGGTGCTCAGCTCGGTGTCACCGATGAAGGCGGAGCCCGAGGTGAGCGTGTCGAGGCCGGCCGCGCAGTGCATCAGGGTGGACTTGCCCGAGCCCGAAGGCCCCATGATCGCGGTGAAGCGGCCGGCCGGGAAGCCGACGCTCACCCCGTCCAGGGCACGTACGGCGGTGTCACCGCTGCCGTACACCTTCACGGCGTCGGTGACCCCGGCGGCCGTCTTCGTCGCGGTCTCGGTGCTCATACGGCACCGCCCCTGCCCGTGCGGCCGAACTGCTCGTCCAGGACGGAGAGCCGGCGCCAGTACTCGTCCTCGTCGATCTCACCGGAGGCGAAACGGCGGCCGAGCACGGCGATGGGCGAGTCACCCGTCGGACGGGCGTCGGCACCGCGCCACGGGGCGCCGCGGCCCCGCCAGGCGGTACGGCGCAGGACGGTCACGACGCCGAACACGACGGCCGCCCAGAGCAGCGGGAAGAACAGGATCCACGGACCGGGACCGCCGTCCCAGTGGGCCAGGGTCTGCATCTCGGGTCATCTCCTCGGTGGTTGTGCGGTGATGCCTCGAGAGTGGCGCCGGCAGGAGGTCCGGGTCGTCGTACGGCCAGCGGCACTGTGCGTACCTCGCCGGGAGTACGCGGGCGGGCGACGGCTGCTTCCTGAGATCCCGCTTCTGTACCTACTAGTATGTACAGTGACGTCATGACCACCCAGGAGCGACTGATCGAGTCAACCCGCGAGCTGTTGTGGGAGCGCGGGTACGTGGGCACGAGCCCCAAGGCGATCCTGGAGCGCGCGGGCGCCGGCCAGGGCAGCATGTACCACCACTTCAAGGGCAAGCCCGATCTTGCGCTGGCCGCCATCCGCCGCACCGCCGAGGAGATGCGCGCCACCGCGCGGGGCGTACTCGACGGACCCGGGACTCCGTACGAGCGGATCGAGGCGTATCTGCGGCGCGAGCGCGATGTGCTCCGCGGCTGCCCCATCGGGCGGCTGACGATGGACCCGGACGTGGTCGCGAGCGACGAGCTGCGGGCGCCGGTCGACGAGACGGTCCGCCGGCTGCGCGAGCAGCTCGCCGGAATCGTCGAAGAGGGCAAGGAGCAGGGCCAGTTCGCGCAGTCGCTGGACGCGGAGGAGATCGCGGCGACGATCCTCGCCACGGTGCAGGGCGGCTATGTGCTGGCCCGCGCGTCGGGTTCGCCGGCGGCCTTCGACGCCGGGGTACGGGGCCTGCTCTCCCTCCTTCGCCCGACCCCCTGAGGAGCCTGGACGCGCACGTCGCGCCCGAGGACCACCCTGCCCTAGGAGGCACCCGATGCATGCCATGCAGTACGAGCTGACCCTGCCCGCCGACTACGACATGGGAATCGTCCGCGACCGGGTGTCCCGGGTCGGGCATCTGCTCGACGACTGGGACGGACTCGGGATCAAGACGTATCTGATGCGCGAGCGCGGAGTGCACCGCTCGCCGGTCAACCAGTACGGGCCCTTCTACCTCTGGAACACCGTCGAGGGCATGAACTCCTTTCTCTGGGGCGGCGCCTTCCAGGGGCTCGTCGACGACTTCGGGCGGCCCGAGGTCCGGCAGTGGACGGGGCTGGCGTACGAGGAGGGCGGGTCCGCCGCCTCCCCCGCCGTGGTCGCCGTACGGCGCACGAAGGAGGTCCCGCCGGGGACACCGCTGTCCGCCGTCATGGACGACGCCGTCCGCGAGACCGGGCGGCTGGCCTCACAGGACGGTGCGGTACTCGCGGCGGCCGCCGTCGACACGCGCCGCTGGGAGTTCGTCCACTTCTCGCTGTGGGACCACGACATGCCCAAGACCCCGGGGGACATGTTCCAGGTGCTGCATCTGTCGGCGCCCGGGCGGGACGCCCTGCCGCGGGGCAGGCAGTGGTGAGAGCGGTCCCTGCGGTCCTCGGCGATGTGCGCCCCCGGGAACCCGGGCGTATGCGACGCGCACGGCCACCTGTTCTTCGGCACTCCCCAACTGCCCGGCCAGGAGCTGCGGGACATTGGAGGTCGAGGCGCACCGGGTGACCCTCGGCCACCTCAAACCGCTCCCACGCTCCCACGACACCGTGGTGCACCGCCCCGCCAGGCCGCCGAGGCGGGCTGCCACCTCGCCTTCGACGGTCCGTCACGCGCCCACCTTTCCCAGGAGTACCGCTGACATGCCCTCCGTCCGGATCGACGCGTGATGGCCGACCGTGACCGGCTCGACGCACTCGGCCGTGCCGTGCACGACGCGCTCGTCGGTCCGGGCGGTCACGGGGTGGGCGAGGAACACATCCACCGTGAACGGGCCGACGAGCGAGATGTGTTCGGCGCGCCCGACCAGCACCTCGTTGCCGCACCGGCCCTCAGGCCAGTGCCGCCAGCGGATCGTCCAGCACGGGCTGCCACGCCAGTTCGGCCGCCCCCACCAGGCTGTTGTGGTCGAGTGTGCACGCAAGGATGGGGACTCCGCCGCTGCGGCCCCACAGGCTGCGGTCGGCGACGACGGCGCGCAGCCGCTCGGGGTCGGCGTCGAGCAGGGTACGGTGCAGTCCGCCGAGGATGATCCGGTCCGGGTTGAGGATGTTGACCAGCCCGGCGAGGCCAAGGCCCAGCCGGTCGATCAGTACCTCGACGGCGGCGCGGACGGCCGGGTCGGCCGGGAACAGCGTCCGGACGAGGTCGTTGGCCTGCTGGAGTTGGGAGACCTCGGGACCGGCCTCGCGACCGGCTTCCTCGAGGAAGGCCAGCGGATCCGCCTCCACGTCGAGGCAGCCGCGGCTGCCGCAGTGGCAGGGCCGTCCCTCCGGGTTGACGGTGAGGTGCCCCACCTCGAGCGCGAGCCCCGAACTGCCGGTGTGCAGCCGTCCGTCGAGCACCAGCGCACCGCCCACACCCCGGTGCCCGGTGGCCACGCACAGCAGGTCCCGGGAGCCGCGGCCCGCGCCGTGCCGGTGCTCGGCGAGGGCGGCAAGGTTGACATCGTTGGCGGCGAAGGCGGGCCCCCCGATGCCCGCGGCGCGCACGCACTCGGCGAAGATCTCCCGGACGGGAGAGCCCGCCGGCCAGGCGATATGCAGCGGGTTGAGCGCGAGACCCTCGGGTTCGGCGACCGCCGAGGGCACGGCGAGCCCGGCGCCCACACACCGCCGCCCGGTCTCGCGCAGCAGCTCGGCGCCCGCCTCGACCACCGAGCCGAGCACCTTCGCCGGGTCGGCGTCCACGGTCTCACAGCCCGGCGCGGTCGCGACGATCCGGCCGCCGAGCCCGACGAGGGCAGCCCGGAAGCCGTCCGCGTGCACCTGGGCGGCGAGCGCTACGGGCCCGTCCTCGGCGACCTCGAGCCGGTGCGAGGGCCTGCCCTGCGCACCGGAGGCGGCACCCGGGTGAGCGTCGACCCGGATCAGACCCAGCGCCTCCAGCTCGGCGGCCACCGCTCCGGCGGTCGCGCGGGTGACACCCAGCTCGGCGGTGAGCACGGCACGCGTCGGCGCACGTCCGGTGTGCACCAGCTCCAGCGCGGGACCGAGCGCGCCGCGTCCCCGGTCCAGCCGCGTCCGTGTGTTCCCTTCCCCTGCCGCATGGGGGCCCGACTTGCCGTTCATGAGGGCGAGTCTCCCATGATCCGCTCCGGGTCCGGCCCGAAGCCGCCGACCCTCAGCGTGATGTTCAGCCGACCCGCCAGCGCCAGCGCGGGAGGTGCCGTCCCCGGACACACCCGCGGCACCCCGTGGTACGCGAGCCGCGCCGGCCCGCCGAAGACGAACAGGTCCCCACTGCGCAGTTCGACGTCCGTGTACGGGCGCGCCCGGGTCTCCGTGTTGCCGAAGCGGAAGACACCGGTGTCGCCGAGGCTCAGCGACACCACCGGGGCGTCGGACTTCTCGTCGCTGTCGCGGTGCATGCCCATGCGGGCGTCCGCGGCATAGAAGTTGATCAGGGCGATGTCGTACGGCTCGGGCGGCGCCGCGTGCGGGCCGCGGGCGGTCTCGACCGCCTCGCGGCCCAGCGCGGCCGGCCAGTGAGGCAGCGGCTTCACGGGGGCGCCGTCGCCGTCGACGACCGTGCGGGCGTACCCGTACGGATACCAGTGCCGGCCGAGGCAGACCTGCCGGGAGGTCATCGTGCCGCCGCCGGGAGTGTGCACGGTCCGCAGACCGGCGGGCGGCCCGGCCCATTCCCGGCAGGCGTGCAGGAGCCGGCTCTGGCGGTCGGCGTCCAGCCAGTCCGGCACATGGACCGCGCCGGGTGCGACTTCCCTGCGGCTTCGCGGGAACAACTCGGCGTCCATGGCCCCATCATCACGCATCCGGCCCGGCCGACGGGTGCGCACGGAGCGGCCGGGGACGGGGGCCCATCCGTGGCTCGGCTAGCCTGGACACACGATGAACGACCGTTTGACCACGCCCTGGGGCACCTGCACGCTGGCCCGTTTCCCCGAGGATCCCCGTGACCGGCTGCGCGCCTGGGACGCGTCCGACGCGTATCTGCTACGGCACCTCGCGGCGAGCCGCACCCCGCTGACCGGCGCGGTCGTGGTCGTCGGCGACCGGTGGGGTGCGCTGACCACGGCGCTCGCGGAGCACCGCCCGACGCAGATCACCGACTCGTTCCTGTCCCGTGAGGCGACCCGGGCGAATCTCCTGCGGAACGGCACCGACCCGGACGGCGTGCGGCTCCTGACCACCCAGGACACCACGCCGTCCCGCGTCGACCTCCTGCTCGTTCGGGTCCCCAAGAGCCTGGCGCTGCTGGAGGACCAGTTGCACCGGCTGGCGCCGGGCGTGCACGAGGGGACGGTGGTGATCGGCACGGGGATGGTCAGGGAGATCCATACCTCGACGCTGCGCCTGTTCGAGCGGATTCTCGGACCGACCCGCACCTCACTCGCCGAGCAGAAGGCCCGGCTCATCTTCTGCACCCCCGACCCGGGACTCGAACGGGGTGCCAACCCGTGGCCGTACCGCTATCAACTCCCCGACGGCATCGGGCCGTTGTCCGGACGGACGGTCACCAACCACGCGGGCGTCTTCTGCGCCGACCGTCTGGACGTCGGGACCCGGTTCCTCCTGCGGCATCTGCCGAGCGGCCGGGGCGCCGAGCGGATCGTGGACCTCGGCTGCGGCAACGGCGTCGTGGGGCTGGCCGCCGCGCTGGCCAACCCCGAGGCCGAGGTGCTGTTCGTCGACGAGTCGTACCAGGCGGTGGCCTCGGCGGAGGCGACGTACCGGGACAACGCACAGGGCGTGGCGGAGTTCCATGTCGGCGACGGCCTGTCCGGGATGCCCGCCGCCGGAGTCGACCTGGTCCTCAACAACCCGCCGTTCCACTCCCACCAGGCAACGACGGACGCGACCGCCCGGCGCATGTTCACCGGGGCGCGGCGCGCCCTGCGGCCGGGCGGCGAGCTGTGGGTGATCGGCAACCGCCACCTGGGTTACCACGTGAAGCTGCGCCGTCTCTTCGGCAACAGTGAACTGGTTGCGAGCGACCCGAAGTTCGTGATCCTCAAGGCCGTGAAGCAGTAGCGGGTCCAGAGCTTCCGGGCCCGGCGCGTGGCGCGTGGCGGCGTGCCGTGCACCGCGCGCGGCGGCGTGTTGTGCCTGGCGGAGTGCCATGCGCGGCGGCGTGCCGTTCGCGGCGGCACGTCTTCGGGGGCCGGCTCCGCGGCGCGGTGCATCCGGCACAGCGCCGCCCTCCACGACGACGGACGGTTCACCGAGGTGCGCCTCCGTCTCCCGCGTGGTGCGCGCAACCCCCGTACCCGCTCACGGTGTCCCGTGTGCCGGCGTGCGGCCCCCACCATCCCTGAGGACGCTGACGAGACGGGCCACGGTGCGCGTCATCGCCTCCCGGCCCACACCGAGGTATCGGCGCGAGTCGACCGCCTCGGGGTGCTCGGCGAGGAAGCTCCGGATCGCCCCGGTCATCGCGGCGTTGAGGGCGGTCCCGATGTTTACCTTCGCGATGCCGCCCGCGACGGCCGCCGTCAGCTCGTCGTCCGGCAGCCCGGAGGAGCCGTGCAGCACGAGCGGTACGTCGAGGGCGGCGCTCAGCCGTTTGAGCAGACCGTGGTCGAGCGCGGCCGTGCGCGTGGTCATCGCATGGGTGCTCCCGACGGCGACCGCCAGCGCGTCGACCCCCGTATCGGCGACGAAGGCGGCGGCCTCGCCGGGGTCGGTCCGGGCGCCGGGTGCGTGCGGGTCGGGCGGCGGTTCGCCGTCCTTGCCGCCGATCCGTCCCAACTCCGCCTCGATCCAGATCCCTTGGGCATGGGCCCAGTCGACGGCGGCGTGGGTGGCGGCGAGGTTCTCCTCGTACGGCAGCCGGGCCGCGTCGTACATCACGGAGCTGAATCCGGCGCCCGGCGCCTGACGCAGCAGATCGTCGCTCTGGATGTGGTCGAGGTGCAGGGCGACGGGTACTGCGGCACGTTCGGCCGCCGCGACCGTCGCGCGGGCGAGCGGGAGCAGGCGCCCGTAGCGGAACTTGACGGCGTTCTCGCTGACTTGGAGCACGACCGGGGCGCCGACGCTCTCCGCGCCCGCGATCACGGCCTCGACATGCTCGAGCGTGATGACGTTGAAGGCGGCGACGGCGCTGCGCGCCGCGGCGGCAGCGGCGACCAGGTCACCGGTGGCTGCGAGGGTCACGGCTCCTCCTCATCGGGCGTCCGGATCGGCGGGGGTGAGGACGACCGAACGGGTCAGATGGCGCGGACGGTCGGGATCGAGCCCACGGGCGGCGGCCACGGCGACGGCGAGCCGCTGGACGCGGACGAGTTCGGCGAGCGGGTCGAGGCCGCCGGCCACCCACAGTCCCCCGGTCTGCCGCACCTGCCGGGCGAGGCCCTCCGGCGGCTCGCCGAGCATCCAGGTGGCGGTTCCTCGGGTGGTGACGCTGATCGGCCCGTGCCGGTACTCCATCGCCGGATAGGCCTCCGCCCAGGCCAGCGCGGCCTCGCGCATCTTCAGCCCGGACTCGTTCGCGAGCCCGACGGTCCAGCCGCGGCCGAGGAAGGCGAACTGCGTGCAATCGACGAGCCCTTCGGGCAGCGGGGACCGGAGTGCGGTACGAGCGTCGGCGACCACCGCGTCCGTGTGCAGACCGAGGTGGGCACGGAACAGAGTGAGGGCCGTGGTGGCGAATCGGGTCTGCACCACGGACCGCTCGTCGGCGAAGCCGAGCACGGCCACGTCGTCGGCGCGCTCCATCACGGGTGTGTGCGGGTCGGCGGTGATCGCGGCGGTCCGTGTGTGGCCCCGAAGCCGGTCGAGGAGGTCGAGGACCTCGGTGGTGGTGCCGGACCTGGTGAGGACGACGACGCGGTCGTAGGGCCGCCCGTAAGGGAACTCGGAGGCGGCGAAGGCGTCCGTCTCGCCCTGTCCGGACCGCTCGCGCAGCGCGGCCGCGGACTGGGCCATGAAGTACGAGGTTCCGCACCCCACGATCGCGACCCGCTCCCCCACCGCGGGAAGCGCGTCCTTGTGCGCGTCGGCGTCGGCGGCGACGCGAGCCCAGCACTCCGGCTGGCTGTTCAGTTCGGCCTCGACGTATGTCATGCCCTGCCCCTCCCAGCTGTCCACATCTCGCGATGATTATTCTTGCAAGATATAGGCAGCTTTCAAGCACAATCAAGCATTGGAGTGAGAGCAAGGTGCGCTAGGGTCGCGGGAGATCGAGGAAACGGAGAGTGCGGATGTCGCGCGACGCCCGCTGGAAGACGCTGCTGGAACTGCTCGTCGAGCGGGGCCGGCTGGACGTCGAGGAGGCAGCGGCCGAGCTGGCCGTGTCGGCCGCGACGATCCGCCGTGACTTCGACCAGCTCGCGGAGCAGCAGATGCTGGTGCGCACACGGGGCGGCGCGGTGGTGCACGGAGTCTCGTACGAGCTGCCTCTGCGCTACAAGACGGCGCGTCACGCCTCCGAGAAGCAGCGCATCGCGAAGGCAGTGGCCGATCTGATCGCGCCCGGCGAGGCGGTGGGCCTCACCGGGGGAACGACCACGACGGAGGTGGCACGGGCCCTGGCGGTGCGCGGCGACCTCGCGTCGGGCTCCCCCGCGCTGACCGTCGTCACCAACGCACTGAACATCGCCAACGAGCTGGCGGTGCGCCCCCAGTTCAAGATCGTGGTGACCGGCGGGGTGGCGCGCCCGCAGTCGTACGAGCTCATCGGCCCTCTCGCCGGCGGCGTGCTCGGGCAGATAACCCTGGACGTGGCCGTGCTCGGCGTGGTCGCCTTCGACGTCGTGCACGGCGCGGCGGCGCACGACGAGGCGGAGGCCGCGATCAACCGCCTGCTGTGCGAGCGGGCCGAGCGCGTTGTCGTCGCGGCGGACTCCAGCAAGCTGGGGCAGCGGGCGTTCGCTCGGATCTGCGCGGCGGAGTCGGTGGACACGCTGGTCACGGACTCGGCGGCGGGGGCGGACACGGTGCGGCGTTTCGAGGAGGCGGGCCTGCGGGTGCTCGCGGTCTGACACCGGGCACCGCCGGCGCCGGACGGAGACAGCGGGGGAAAACAAGGGTGGCCGCCCCGGGCACGAGCGCGCACCCCTCGCGTCGCGCCCGGCCCCGGCGGCGGGTCGTGCCCCGGCGCTCGACTCCCCGCGCTGCCGCCTCCGCGTGTGCCTAAGCTGGTACCTGCGGTGCGCGTGCGGGGTGGTCAAGGAGGCTGTGATGGCCGAGACGCCGAGCGAGCGGAACGGCTCCGGGGAGCGGTACCCGCCCGGAGGCTCCCGGTACCTGCCGATCGCCGAGCACGGTCTGATCGGTGATCTCCGCAGTGTGGCTCTGGTGGGCACCAACGGGACCATCGACTGGTACTGCTGCCCTTCCTTCGACGCCCCGAGCGTCTTCGCCGCGATCCTGGACGCGGAGCGCGGTGGGTCCTTCGAGCTCACCGCGACCGTGCCGGCGCGGACCAAGCAGTTCTACTTCCCCGACACCAACGTCCTGATCACGAGGTTCTTCACCGAGGACGGCGTAGGCGAGGTGCAGGACTTCATGCCCGTCGGCGCGGGGTGCGTCGAGACCGATCGGCACCGGCTGATCCGCCGGGTCCTGTGCGTGCGCGGTTCGATCCCGTTCCGGGTGCGGGTGGCTCCGCGGTTCGACTACGGCGCACAGAGGCACACCCTCCGGCTGCTCGGCGACGTGGCGGTCTTCGAAGCCGTCGACATGTCGCTCGCCCTCACCGCCACCATGCCCCTCGAGGGCGACGACAGGGACGTATGGGCGGACTTCAAACTCGCAGAGGGCGAGTCGGCGGTGTTCTCGCTGGACCAGGTCGGTACCGAGCTGGCGCCGCGCATGTGCGCACGGGCCGAGGCGGAGCGGCAGTTCGAAACCACAGTGGCGTACTGGCGGCGCTGGCTGCACGCTTCGCGCTACCGCGGCCGCTGGCGGGAGATGGTGCACCGCTCAGCCCTCACGCTGAAACTGCTCACCTACGCACCGACCGGGGCGATCGTCGCCGCGCCGACCACGAGCCTGCCGGAGCAGGTCGGCGGCGAACGCAACTGGGACTACCGGTACGTCTGGGTGCGCGACGCGGCCTTCTGCGTCTACGCCCTGCTGCGCCTGGGCTTCACCGAGGAGGCCGAGGCGTTCATGAAGTTCGTGACCCAGCACATCATTCCCGGCGCCGGCGGCCCCTCCGGCCCTCTGCAGATCATGTACGGGATCGACGGCCGCACCGACTTGCCCGAGCGGGAACTCCCCCACCTGGAGGGGCACCGGGGATCCGCGCCGGTACGGGTCGGCAACGCCGCCGCCGACCAGCTCCAACTCGACATCTACGGCGCCCTCATCGACTCGATCTATCTCTACGACAAATGGGCGCAGCCCATCTCCAGCGAACACTGGGACGACGTCTGCTCGCTGGTGGACTGGGTCTGCGACCACTGGGACCAGCCGGACGAGGGCGTCTGGGAGACCCGCGGCGGCCGCAAGAACTTCCTGTACTCGCGGGTGATGTGCTGGGTGGCGATCGAACGGGCCATCCGGATGGCGAACCGCCGCGGCCTGCCCGCCGACCTGGCCCGCTGGCAGCGGACCCGCGACACCATCTACCGCCGGATCATGCAGCGGGGCTGGTCCGATGTGCGCCGGGCCTTCGTCCAGCACGAGGACGGCGACGTGCTCGACGCGGCGCTGCTGATGATGCCGCTGGCCAAGTTCATCGCGCCCACCGACCCCAAGTGGCTCTCCACGCTCGACGCGCTCACCCAGGACCTGGTCTCCGACTCCCTGGTCTACCGCTACGACCCGCAGGCGAGCCCGGACGGTTTGCGGGGCGACGAGGGGACGTTCTCCATCTGCTCGTTCTGGTACGTCGAGGCACTGGTCCGGGCGGGCCGCATCGACGAGGCACGGCTGGCCTTCGAGAAGATGCTGACCTACGCCAACCACCTCGGCCTGTACGCCGAGGAGATCGGCCACACCGGCGAGCAACAGGGCAATTTCCCGCAGGCGTTCACGCACTTCGCGTTGATCAGCGCGGCGTTCAACCTGGACCGGGCCCTGGGCTGACGACCCCGGTTTCGCATCGCGCGGCTCGGGCTCGCCAACCCTGGAACCGCGTGCGGCTTCCGGTACGGCTCTGGGGGACCCGCAGCGCACTCCATGGGGCACACTCACACCATGGAGACTGCCGAGTTCATCGAAACCCTGGACCGCGAGGGCCGGTTGCTCGCCGCGGCGGCCGCGGCGGCCGCGGAGGCCGGCACCGACGCCAAGGTGCCGACCTGCCCTCAGTGGCAGGTGCGGGATCTGCTGCGCCACATGGGCACGGTGCACCGCTGGGCGGCCGCCTTCGTCGCCGAGGGGCACACCGCCCACCGCCCCGTCGGCGGGCTGCCGGACCTCGACGGGGCGGAGCTGATGGACTGGTTCCGTGAGGGGCACCGGTACCTCGTCGGCATCCTGTCCTCGGCCGCACCCGACGTGGAGTGCTGGCAATTTCTGCCGGCGCCGTCCCCCCTGGTCTTCTGGGCGCGCCGCCAGGCACACGAGACGGCCGTGCACCGGGTCGACGCGGAGTCCGCGCGCGGCGGCGCACCCTCAGCGATCGACCCGGCCTTCGCGCTGGACGGCATCGACGAGTTGCTGTGCGGCTTCCACGCCCGCCCCAGGAGCCGCGTCCGCAGCGGGGAGCCGCGCCTGCTGCGAGTACGCGCGACGGACGAGAACGGTGGCGCCTGGACCGTACGGCTGTCGGCCGAGCCGCCGGTGACCGAGCGGGACGGTCCTGCCGACGCGGACTGCGAGGTGAGCGGACCGGCCGCGCAGCTGTATCTGGCGCTCTGGAACCGGCGGCCGTTTCCCCAGGTGACGGGGGACACCTCGGTCGCCGCGCTGTGGAGCGGGAAGTCCGCCGTCTGAGAGGGAACCGGACGGCCGGGTGCCGCACAGGCACACCCGTCTCTTTGTCCCACTCGTGTCTCGCCCTCCCCTACCGCCCTCGCGTGTTGCACCCGCATTAAATGCACTTGCATTCAATGCGTGCGCATGTGAGTGTCTGAGGCATGATCACTCCGCTCACCACCCGCGCGTCCGAGGGACGCTGGACCCCTCGGTTGTGGGGGACCCTGCTGGTGCTCTGCGCCGCGATGTTCCTCGACGCTCTGGACGTGTCCATGGTCGGTGTCGCCCTGCCGTCCATCGGGTCCGATCTCCATCTGACGACATCGACGCTGCAATGGATCGTCAGCGGCTACATCCTGGGATACGGCGGCCTGCTCCTCCTCGGCGGACGCACCGCGGACCTGCTCGGCCGACGTCAGGTCTTCCTGGTGGCCCTGGGCGTCTTCGCGCTCGCCTCACTGCTCGGCGGGCTCGTGGACTCGGGTCCGCTGCTGATCGCCAGCCGTTTCGTCAAGGGCCTCAGTGCCGCGTTCACCGCGCCGGCCGGTCTGTCCATCATCACCACGACCTTCGCCGAGGGCCCGCTGCGCAACCGCGCCCTGTCGATCTACACCACCTGCGCGGCCACCGGTTTCTCCATGGGCCTGGTGCTGTCCGGCCTGCTGACCGAGGCCAGTTGGCGCCTCACCATGCTGCTTCCCGCCCCGATCGCGGTGATCGCCCTGCTCGCGGGTCTCAAGCTGCTGCCCCGCGGCGCACGCGAGAAGGACCACAACGGGTACGACATCCCCGGCGCCGTCGTCGGCACCGCGTCGATGCTGCTGCTCGTCTTCACGGTCGTCCAGGCGCCCCAGGTGGGCTGGGCCTCCGCCCGCACGCTGCTGTCCTTCCTCGCCGTCGCCGCGCTTCTCACCGTCTTCGTCCTCGTCGAGCGGCGCTCGGCCGGTCCGCTGATCCGGCTCGGCGTACTGCGCTCCGGCAACCAGATCCGCGCACAGCTCGGAGCGATGGCCTTCTTCGGCTCGTATGTCGGCTTCCAGTTCCTGGTCACGCTGTACATGCAGTCGCTGCTCGGCTGGTCGGCGCTGCACACGGCGCTGGCCTTCCTGCCCGCGGGCGCGCTGGTGGCCGTCTCCTCGACGAAGGTGGGCGCGATCGTCGATCGCGTCGGCACCCAGCGGCTGATCGCGGTGGGCTTCGCGCTGATGGTCGCCGGGTATGCGCTGTTCCTGCGGGTGAGCCTCGACCCGGTCTACGCGGCGGTCATTCTGCCGAGCATGCTGCTCATCGGCGCGGCCTGCGCGCTGGTCTTCCCCTCTCTCAACATCCAGGCCACGAGCGGCGTCGAGGACCATGAGCAGGGCATGGTCTCCGGTCTGCTCAACACTTCGGTCCAGGTGGGCGGCGCGATCTTCCTCGCGGTGGTGACGGCGGTGGTGACCGCGAACGCGCCCGCGCGTCCCTCGTCACAGGCGGTCCTCGACAGCTACCGGCCCGGCCTGATCGTGGTCACCGGTATCGCCCTGGCGGGCCTGCTGATCACGCTTCCGGGAATGCGCACACGCCGGGCACAGCAGTCCATCGTGGTCGCCAGGGCTCTCCCGGAGGAGACGGACATGGAGCCCGTGGCGGTCGGCGACTAGCCCGACCCGAGGGGGACGCCTCCCCGTGTGCGGCCCGGCGCGGCGCACGCGTGGAGGCACCCCCGCGCGGCGCGGCCCCGCGCGGCGCACACCTGTGCGGCGCACCCATGGCGGCACCCCGTGCGGCACCCGCGTGGGGACTCAGCCCAGCCAGCCCGGCCGTACCAGTCCCGATTCATAGGCGAGGACGACGAGTTGGGCACGGTCGCGGGCTCCCAGCTTGACCATGGTGCGGCTGACGTGGGTCTTGGCCGTGAGCGGGCTGACGACGAGACGGCGGGCGATCTCGTCGTTGGACAGACCGATGCCCACCAGGGCCATCACCTCCCGTTCCCGCTCGGTGAGTTCGGCGAGCGAGACGGCGGGCGCAGGCTCCTTCGAACGTGCCGCGAACTCGGAGATCAGCCGCCGGGTCACACTCGGGGAGAGCAGGGCGTCGCCCTCGACCACCGCCCGTACCGCGCGCAGGAGTTCGGCCGGCTCGGTGTCCTTGACGAGAAAGCCGGAGGCACCGGAGCGGATGGCCTCGAAGACGTACTCGTCGAGTTCGAAGGTGGTGAGCATGACCACCTTCACGTCCTCCAGATCCGGCTCCTGATTGATGCGACGCGTCGCGGCGAGCCCGTCGACCAGCGGCATCCGGATGTCCATCAGCACGACGTCCGGCCGCAGTTCGCGTACCTTGCGCAACGCCTCCTCGCCGTCGGCGGCCTCCCCGGCCACCTCGATGTCCGGCTGGGCGTCGAGCAGTGCCTTGAACCCGGCCCTGACCAGCGACTGGTCGTCGGCGAGCACCACGCGGATCACCGGTCCTCCTTGCGATCGGGCGGCTCCTCGGCAGACACCTTCAGCGGCAGTGCGGCGAGCACGCGGAAACCGCCTTCGTCGCGCGGACCCGCCTCGATCGAGCCACCGAGCGCGGCGGCCCGCTCCCGCATTCCGGCGAGGCCGTTGCCGCTGCCGCCCGCATCGGCACCGGTCGCGGGCCCGTCGTCGTCGACACGCAGGCGCAGCACGTCATCCGCGCCGTCCACGTACACGCGCGCGTGCCGCGATCCCGAGTGCCGTACGACATTGGTGAGGGCCTCCTGGACTATGCGGAACGCGGCCAGATCGGTACCGGGCGCGAGGGTCGGCGGCTCGCCCTCGACCGTGACCGCAAGGCCGGCGCGGGCCGCCTGCTCGACCAGCTCCGGCAGCCTGCCGAGCCCGGGCGCGGGCGCGCGGGGCGCGTCGCCCGACGTGCGGAGCGTGCCGAGTACTTGACGCACCTCCCCCAGCGCTTCTTTGCTGGCGGCTTTGATGGTGGTGAGCGCCGTGCGCGCCTGCTCCGGGTCGGAGTCGAGGAGCGCGAGGCCCACACCCGCCTGGACGTTGATCACGGAAATGCTGTGCGCGAGGACGTCGTGGAGTTCGCGGGCGATGCGCAGCCGCTCCTCGTCGGCGCGCCGCCGCGCGGCCTGTGCCCGTTCGGACCGCTCGCGCGCCCACTGCTCGCGCCGGACGCGCACCAGCTCCGCCAGCGCCACGATCGCCACCACCCAGGTGGCGATGAGCAGTTCCTGTCCCCAGGAGGCGGCCGAGTCCCCGGGCGGCGGCAGCCACCGGTACAACCAGTGCGACACCAGGGCGTGCCCGGCCCAGAACATCCCGACGGCCGCCCACGCGGCTTTGCGGCGCCCGGCGACAAGGGCGCTGAAGCAGCCGACGACCACGGTGAGGAAGACCGGGCCGTACGGGTATCCGGCGCCCAGGTACACCATGGCGACCGCGGCCGTCACGAACGCGACGGGCGCGGGATACCGCTGCCGCCACAGCAGGGCTCCCGAGGCCGCGAGCAGCAGCAGATAGGCGAAGGCGTCGAGAGGCATCCGGCCGCCCTGGTGGCTGCGGGCGGAGAAGTGCGTGCCCATGACCACGAAGGCCGTGAGCAGCAGGGTGGAGCGCCAGGGCAGACGTGAGCCACGGGGCCCGTGGTCCCAGCGGTTCCACCACGGGGTCCCGTGCCACCGCCACGGGACCTCTGCGCGCTGTTCCTCCATGGGGTTCACGCTAGACGTCCCCCGCCGGGAACGACGTCGGCCGGGTGAGGTGATCACGTGTACTCCGCGGGGAGTACGCCCGCGGTCGTGCTCACCGCGGCGCCATCAGACCGTGCGCAAGCCGGGCCGCCGCGTGCCGGAAAAACGCCTCGCGGTCCTCCACCACCTTGTTGAACTGGCCGAACACTTCGAACCCGATCAGTCCGTAGAGCTGCGCCCAGGCGGCGACCATGGCGGTGACCACCTCCGGCGGCAGGTCGGGGGCCAGGTCGGCGGCCATGCGACGGGCCTCGGGTTCGAGTTCCGCGGGCAGGGGTGCGGGGGCGTTGCCGCGCTGCCGGTACGCGTCGCGCACGATGTCGATCAGGAGGAGTCCCACGCGGCTGGCCGCCGGGATGGTGGTCTCGGGCGCGGAATACCCGGGCACCGGGGAGCCGTAGATCAGTGCGTACTCGTGCGGACGCGCGAGCGCCCAGCCGCGCACGGCCTCGCAGACGGCCAGCCACCGCTGCGCCCAGGTGGCGTCGACGGCCTCGGCCGCCGCTGCCTCGGCCGTCTCGCCGAGGGAGTCGTAGGCGTCGATGATCAGCCCGGTGAGCAGGTCGTCACGGCTGGGGAAGTAGCGGTAGAGCGCTGAGGAGACCATGCCGAGTTCGCGGGCCACGGCGCGGAGCGAGAGTCGGGCTGCGCCTTCCGCGGCGAGCTGTCTGCGCGCCTCGTCCTTGATGGCGGCGGTGACTTCCATCCGGGCGCGGGCGCGGGCTCCTCGTGGGGTGCTCATACGGGCAGTGTGCCACGATTCCAGAGCAGTGCACACGTTACAGAGCGGTGCTCACTCTTTGGCTGTTTGACACTCAGCGAGAGCGCCGCACAAAAAAGAGAGCAGTGCTCTTGCCTTGGATCACCGATCTCCCCCACACTGCTTCTCGAGCGAGAGCACTGCTCTCGAAATCGAGGTGAGAGCGCCGCTCTCCCGAACCGGTGGGGGTCACCATGTCGTCGTCTTCTTCGTCGCCCTACTACCTCAAGGGCAGCCCGATGACCGTCCGCTTCAACAACATCGTCGGCTGGCTGGCCCGGCACGGGTTCAGCCTCGCCGGCTCCGTGGAGCTGTCGGTGCGCGGCCGCAAGAGCGGGCAGATGCAGCGCATCCCGGTCAATCCGCACACGTACGAGGGCGAGCAGTACCTCATCTCCGCCCGCGGGCACTCCCAGTGGGTGCGCAACATGCGCGTCGCCGGCGGCGGGGAGCTGCGCCTGGGGCGCAAGGTCCACGAGATCATCGCAGTGGAGCTTCCCGACGAGGAGAAGCTCCCGGTCCTGCGGACTTATCTGGAGAAGTGGGGCTGGGAGGTCAACCAGTACTTCAAGGGGGTCACAGCCAAGTCCAGCGACGAGGAGATCATCGCGGCCGCCCCCGACCACCCCGTCTTCCGGATCACGGTCAGGAGCTGACCTCGCCGCCCTCGGCGGGCCGCTTGTCCAGTGCAGTCAGGGCGCGTTGGGCGATCGGACGGTCACGGACGATCTCCCCCAGGGACGTGGAGCCCCGCGTGATGTCCTTGAACGCCTTCCAGGCGGGACGGAATCCGGTCAGGGCAGCGTGGAACAGACCGGGGCGGCGTTCGAACGCCGTCAGCAGCCGCTTGCCGACGCTCATCTCCACGCCCAGGCCGGCCTTGATCGCAAACGCGTAGTTCAGGGCCTGCCGGCGCGTGTCCACCGCATCGTGCGCCTCCGCGATCCGCACAGCCCACTCCCCCGCGAGCCGCCCCGACCGCAGGGCGAACGAGATCCCCTCGCGGGTCCACGGCTCCAGCAGCCCCGCGGCGTCACCGCACACCAGCACCCGCCCCCGCGACAGGGGCGAGTCGTCGGCGCGGCAACGGGTCAAGTGCCCGGAGGAAAAACTCGGTTCGAAGCCCGCCAGTCCGAGCCGGGCCACGAAGTCCTCCAAGTACCTCTTCGTCGCGGCGCCTTCACCGCGTGCGGAGATCACGCCCACCGTCAGCGTGTCCCCCTTCGGGAAGACCCAGCCGTAGCTGCCCGGCATCGGTCCCCAGTCGATGAGCACCCGGCCCTTCCAGTCCTCGGCGACGGTCCCCGGCACCGGGATCTCCGCCTCCAGGCCCAGATCCACCTGGTCGAGCTTGACGCCGACGTGCGCTCCTATCCGGCTGGCGCTGCCGTCCGCGCCCACGACGGCGCGCGCCAGCAGCGTCTCCCCGCCCTGCAGGATCACGGCGACGGTCCGCCGGTCCGGCACGGCGGAGCCGTGCTGCTCGACGCGGGAGACCGTCACGCCCGTCCGCAACTCCGCCCCCGCCTTCTGTGCGTGCTCGACGAGCTGCTGGTCGAACTCGGGGCGGTTGATCAGCCCGAACAGCATCTGCTTGGAGCGGCGGGTACGGGTGAAACGGCCGTTGTTCGAGAAGGTGACCGCGTGCACCCGGTCGCGCAGTGGCAGCTCGAAGCCGGGCGGCAGGCAGTCGCGCGAGGGGCCGATGATGCCGCCGCCGCACGTCTTGTAGCGGGGCAGCTCCGCCTTCTCCAGCAAGAGCACGCTGCGTCCGGCAACGGCCGCCGCGTACGCGGCCGAGGCCCCCGCCGGTCCCGCGCCCACCACGACGACGTCCCACACCCGCTGCACGCCGTCCGCCGAAGAGTTCTCGCTGCTCACGATGGTCTACTGCTCCCGGATCAAGCCGCCTGCCGCACCTGTCTCCCGCATCCTACGGCGGCATCGTCGCAGGCCGCTGTGGCAGGATCGGCAGCGTAGGCGCCCTGCACACCAGTACGCGCCCGCGCACCACACGATCACACGTAGCTGAAGTACTCATCAGTACTACGTCGCACCCACAAGGAGCGTGCCCCATGTCGTCGAATCCGGTCGCCGAGACCGTCGCCTCGCTGATGCCGAAGGCGAAAGAGGAGCTCACCGAACTGGTGGCCTTCAAATCGGTGGCGGACTTCGACCAGTTCCCGAGGAGCGAGAGCGAGAGCGCGGCCCGGTGGGTCGCCGACGCCCTGCACGCCGAGGGATTCCAGGACGTGGCACTGCTGGACACCCCGGACGGGACGCAGTCGGTGTACGGCTACCTGCCCGGTCCGGAGGGCGCGAAGACCGTCCTGCTGTACGCGCACTACGATGTGCAGCCGCCGCTCGACGAGGCCCGCTGGGCCACCCCGCCCTTCGAGCTGACCGAACGTAACGGCCGCTGGTACGGGCGCGGCACCGCCGACTGCAAGGGCGGCGTCATCATGCACCTGCTCGCGCTGCGCGCGCTCAAGGCGAACGGCGGCGTCCCGGTGCACGTCAAGGTCATCGCCGAGGGCTCGGAGGAGATGGGTACCGGCGGTCTGGAGCGCTACGCCGAGGAACACCCGGAGCTGCTGAAGGCCGACACCATCGTCATCGGCGACGCGGGCAACTTCCGCGCGGGACTGCCGACGGTGACCACCACCCTGCGCGGCATGACGCTGGTCCGCGTCCAGGTCGACACGCTCGAGGGCAATCTGCACTCCGGTCAGTTCGGCGGGGCTGCGCCCGACGCGCTGGCCGCGCTGGTCCGCGTGCTGGACTCGCTGCGGGCCGAGGACGGTACGACGACCGTCGACGGGCTGACCCATGCAACCCGGTGGGATGGCATCGAATACGCCGAGGACCAGTTCCGCAAGGACGCGAAGGTACTCGACGGGGTGGAGCTGATCGGTTCCGGCTCGGTCGCCGACCGCATCTGGGCGCGCCCGGCCGTGACCGTCCTCGGCATCGACTGCCCGCCGGTCGTGGGCGCGACCCCGTCGGTCCAGGCGAGTGCACGCGCGCTGATCAGCCTGCGGGTGCCGCCGGGCGTGGACGCCGCCGAGGCCACCAAGCTGCTCCGGGCCCACCTGGAGACACGCACGCCGTGGGGCGCCCGGGTGCGCACGGAGCAGATCGGGCAGGGGCAGGCGTTCCGCGCGGACACCTCCAGCCCGGCGTACGCGGCGATGGCCGAGGCGATGGCGGTGGCCTACCCGGGCCAGGAGATGCAGTACGCGGGCCAGGGCGGTTCCATCCCGCTGTGCAACACTCTCGCCTCGCTCTACCCCCAGTCGGAGATCCTCCTGATCGGTCTGAGCGAGCCGGAGGCGCAGATCCACGCGGTCAACGAGAGCGTGTCCCCGCAGGAGCTGGAGCGTCTGTCGGTCGCGGAGGCGATGTTCCTGCGCAACTACGCGGCGAGCTGAGCCGCTCTGCCCTCGGCAGAGGGTCCCCGCCCGCGGACGGGGACCCTTCCACGGTCGTCCCGTGGACGTCATCGAACTCCTGCCGCGCCTTGTCCTCCTGCGCTTCCGCGCCGCTTGCGGGCGGCAGGTCTGCATAACGTGGATTCATGTCCCATGCCGCGCGCCTCGCCTCCCACAGTGACATCGCCACGGCCCTCGCCCTGGTCAGCGACCACGACCTCGCCGGCCTGGTGGCGTCGGGCACCCCGCTCGGCGCCGGGATCGGCGGGCGGTCCCTGCTGGTCGAGGTGGACGGCAGACAGGTCTTCGTCAAGCGCGTTCCGCTGACCGATGTCGAGCGGCTGCCCGCGAACGTACGCTCCACCGCGAACCTCTTCGGGCTCCCGTCCATGTGCCACTACGGCCTTGGCAGCCCCGGCTTCGGTGCCTGGCGCGAGCTGGCGCTGCACACGATGACCACGAGCTGGGTGCTGGCCGGTCACTTCGCCGGCTTCCCGCTGATGCACCACTGGCGGGTGCTGCCCGACGCTCCTCAGCCACTCCACGAGGAGCTGGCCGACGTTGAACGGGTGGTCGCCTTCTGGAGCGGCGCCTCACAGGTACGCGACCGGATCGAGGCGCTGCGCACGGCCTCGGCGAGTGTGGCCCTGTTCCTGGAGTACGTACCGCACACCCTCCACGACTGGCTCGGCACCCAGCTCGCGTCGGGCGACCCCGACAGCGCCTGCGCTCTGGTGGAGCGGCAGCTCAAGGGCAGCGCCGACCTCCTTCGGGCACGGGGCGTCCTGCACTTCGACGCCCACTTCGAGAACGTACTCACCGACGGGCACCGCCTTTACCTCGCCGACTTCGGGCTCGCCCTCTCCTCCCGCTTCCGGCTTGCGCCCGAGGAACGAGGCTTCTTCGACCGGCACCACGGCTACGACCACGCATACATGGCCGCGTATCTCGTGAACTGGCTGGTGACGGCCCTGTACGGGTACGACCGGCAGGAGCGCGACGCCTTTGTGCGCGCATGTGCCGAGGGGGCGCGCCCCGACGGCGTCCCGCCCGTCGCCGCCGGAATCATCACCCGTCACGCGCCGCTCACCGCAGTCAGGGCCGGCTTCAGCCGCCGGCTCCAGTACGAGAGCCGCCTGACCCCGTACCCGTACAAGGCGCTCCGGGACGCCTACAGCAGCACGACCGTCTCCGCGTAGTGGCAGGCGACCGGGTTCCCGCCGCCCCGGTCGATCAGCTCCGGCACCTGCTCGACGCAGGAGGTGCGCTGGCTCTCGGTCAGCTGGTTCGCGAACTTCGGACAGCGGGTTCGGAAGCGGCAGCCGCTCGGCGGGCGGATCGGGCTGGGGACGTCGCCCTGGACCGTGATGCGTGTGCGGGCCCGTTCCTTGCGGGGGTCGGGCAGGGGGATCGCCGAGACGAGAGCCTGGGTGTACGGATGAGCAGGGCGGGCGAACAGTTCACGCGCGGGGGCGATCTCCACCAGGCGGCCCAGATACATGACGGCGACCCGTCCGGCCACATGCCGCATCACCGACAGATCGTGGGCCACGAAGAGCAAGGACAGCCCCAGTTCGCTCTGCAGGTCCATCAGCAGGTTGAGGATGCCCGCCTGGATGGACACGTCCAGCGCGGACACCGGCTCGTCCAGGACGATCACCTGCGGGCGCAGAGCCAACGCCCGTGCGATGCCGATGCGTTGGCGCTGGCCGCCGGAGAACTCGTGCGCGAAGCGGTTGCCGTGCTCGGGGTGGAGGCCGACCAGGCGCAGAAGTTCGCGCACCTCGTCGGGCGCGCCGGGCCCGTAGCGGCCGTGGATGCGCAGCGGCTCGGCGACGATCTCGTGCACGGAGATCCGCGGGTCCAGGGAGGCGTACGGGTCCTGGAACACGATCTGCAGTTCACGCCGTAGCGGCCGCATCCGACGCCTCGTCAGGCCGGTCAGCTCCTGCCCGCGATAGCGGACCTGCCCCGAGGTCGCCTTCTCCAGTCCCAGCACCGTACGCGAGATCGTCGTCTTGCCCGAGCCCGACTCCCCCACCAGGCCCAGGGTCTCGTTCTCGTACAGGTCGAAGGAGACTCCGCACACGGCATGGACGTCGCCCACGCGCCGGCGGATGACGCCCCGGGACATGACCGGGAAGTGCTTGACCAGATCGCGGACCTGCAGGACGGGATCGCCGGTGCCTCCGTGGCCGGGAAGCGGGGGCAGCGGTGCGGCGGCCTGCACGGGAGCGCTCATACGGAGTCCTCCTCGGGGTTCCCGGTGGAAGTCGTGTCGGCGAAACGGGCCAGGGCCTCGGAGTCGGCGCCCACGGCGTCGAAGACCTCCCCGGGGTCGGTGTCGACGAGTTCGCCGGCGAAGTGGCAGGCGCTGAGATGGCCCTCGTGCCCGGCCGGACCGAGCGACGGCTCCTCCCGGTCGCAGGCCTCCCGCCGCATCGGGCAGCGGGGGGAGAACGGGCAGCCGGGTGGCAGGTTCAGCAGCGAGGGCGGCGATCCGGTGATCGGGGTGAGACGTTCCTCCTCACGGTCGAGCCGGGGCAGCGAGCCGAGCAGACCAAGGGTGTAGGGCATGCGCGGGGTGTAGAAGATGTCCTCGACCGAGCCCCTCTCCACGATCCGGCCCGCGTACATCACCGCCACCCGGTCCGTGTGGCCGGCCACCACGCCCAGATCGTGGGTGATGAGGACGAGTGCGGCGCCCGTCTCGGCCCGGGCGGTCTCCAGCGCGTCGAGGATCTGCGCCTGCACGGTCACGTCCAGCGCGGTGGTCGGTTCGTCGGCGATGATCACGTCCGGGTCGTTGGCCATGGCGATGGCGATGACGACTCGCTGACGCATACCGCCCGACAGTTCGTGCGGGTAGCTGTCGATGCGGCGCTCGGGGCCGGGGATGCCGACCGTGCCCAGGAGGTCGACCGCGCGCGCACGGGCGGCCCGGGCCTTCAACTCCGGGTTGTGCCGCTTGAGGGTCTCGATGATCTGGTAGCCGACGGTGTAGACGGGATTGAGGGAGGTCATCGGATCCTGGAAGATCATCGCGATACCGCTGCCTCGGATGTCCGACAGTCGCGCGTCGGACAGTCCGAGCAGTTCGGTGCCCTCGAAACGCACCGAGCCGCGCACCCTGGCACTGGCCGGCAGCAGCCCCATCACGGCCATGGCGGTGACGGACTTCCCCGACCCGGACTCGCCGACGATCCCCAGCGAGTCGCCCGGGCCCAGCCGGTAGCCGACACCGCGTACGGCCCGTACGATCCCGTCCTCCGTGGGGAACTCCACACCGAGACCGTCGACTTCGAGAACCGCGTCCGTGGCGGCGCCCGCCTGCACTCCCTCACTGCTCGTGGTCGTCACTGTCGCACCCTTTGCTGCCGGGGGTCGAAGGCGTCGCGCAGCCCGTCGCCGATGAAGTTGATGGTCAGGGCGATGGCGATGATGAACGCGCCGGGGATGTAGAAGAGCCAGGGCCGGGTGTCGACCGCCGTCTGCGCCTGGGCGACCAGCAGCCCCAGGGAGGTGTCGGGCGGCTGAACGCCGAAGCCGAGGAAGGACAGCGCGGTCTCGGTGAGGATGCCGGTGGCCACCAGCACGGTCGCGTTCACGATGATCGGACCCAGCGCGTTCGGCAGCAGATGCCGGAAGATGATCCGCGCATCGGAGGCGCCGAGCGCCCGGGCCGCCTCCACGAACTCCTTCTCCCTCAGCGACAGCACGGTGGAACGCACCACTCGGGATACATATGCCCAGGTCAACCCGGCGATGACGACCGCGATCCAGTACCAGGAGCCGCCGCTGCGGGAGGAGATGACCAGGGCGATGGCGAACAGTGGCAGCGTCAGGACGAGATCGGCGATGCGCATCATGACGGCGTCGACTAGGCCCCGGTAGAAGCCCGCGATGGCCCCCCACACCGCGCCGACCAGGGTCGACCCGAGGGCGATCAGGATGGCGATCTTCAGCGAGGTCTGCGTGCCGCGCATGACCTGGGCGTAGGCGTCGTACCCCGAAGCGTTGGTGCCGAACGGATGTTTCCAGGACGGGGCTTGAGAATTGTCCGGGGTGTACTTCTGGTACGAGTAGTGCCACAGGTGCGGGCCGATGAACGCCCACACCACGATCAGCGCGAAGACGACCAGACTGATCATGGCGGCCCGGTGGCGCAGGAAGCGGCGCAGGACCAATTGGGTCTGGCTGCGCTGCCGGACGGTGAACTCGCGCTCGGCGCCCGGCACTTCGGTGCCTGCGGACCCGTGTGCCCGGATGTCAGTCATAGCGGATCCTCGGGTCGAGTACGGCGTAGAGGAGATCGGCGACGAGGTTGAACCCGATGACGACCACGGCGGACAGCAGCAGCCACGCCATGGTGCGGTAGACGTCGACGGTCGTGGCCGCCTGGACCAGCATCTCGCCCATGCCGTGCCACTGGAAGATCGTCTCCGTGACCACGGCACCGCCGAGGATGATCGCGATGTCGAGCGCGGTGACGGTGGTGAGCGGGATGAGGGCAGTGCGCAGGGCGTGGCGGGTCATGACCTTGCCGCGGCGCAGCCCCTTGGCACGTGCAAGGCGAACGTAGTCGCTGCTGAGGACCTCCAGCATGGAGGCGCGGGTGTAGCGCGTCCAGGACGCGAAGGAGACCAGGGCGAGGGTGATCGTGGGCAGGACCAGATGGCCGATGCGGTCCGTGAACTCGTTCCAGGCGGTGTCGACGTCGAGGTACGGCGATTTCTCGCCGATCGTGCCGAGGAACTGGCTGCCGGTGCTCTCGTTGAACCGGATTCCGGCCTGTTTGAGCAGGACGGCGAACCAGAACACCGGCATGGCGAGGAACAGGAAGCCGACGAAGGTGATGACGTAGTCGGCGACGGAGTACTGGCGGATCGCGCTGAACACGCCGAACAGCACGGCAAGGAGCAGGGCGATGATCATCGCGGCTGCCACCAGGGTGACGGTCACCCGGAAGCGGGTGAACAGGTCGTGCCCGATGTCCAGGTTGGACTGTACGGACGGGCCGAAGTCGCCGTGCAGGACTCCGGTGATCCAGTTCCAGTAGCGCTCGACGACCGGCTGGTCGGCGTGGATGTGCCGGGCGAACGCGGCGACGGCCGCCTTGCTCGGGGCCGGCTGCCGGGAGGTGGCGAAGTTGGCGACCGGGTCGCCGGAGTTGACGACGACCAGGAAGACGACGAACGTGGAGACGATCAGGACGGGTACGGAGACGAGGATGCGGCGCACGGTGTAGGCGAGCATGCGGTCTTCTCTCGGAGGCCGATTCGAGGCCGGCCGGTGCGGGGTGCCGGTGCCGGGGCCCGGCCCCGAAGTTGCCGGGACCGGGCAGTCGTACGCGGTGGTACGGGGCTACTTCTTCAGACCCCACTCGGCGGTGTTGTACGGCGGGCCCACGTTCGTGGCGTTGTCCCGCATGTTCACGAACCGGCTCTGCACCGCGAGGAATGTCGGCTTCTGGTACAGCGGAAGGACATAGGCGTCCTTCACCATGATCGAGTCCGCCTGGTTGAGCAGGGTCGCCGCCTTCGTGGAGTCGGGCTCCCCGACGGCCTGGGCGACGAGCTGGTCGACCTGCTTGTTGCTGTAGCCGCCGTAGTTGCCACCCCCTCCGGTGACCCAGTTCTGCTGCGCGTTGGCGCTGGGGAACGGGGAGGCGACCCAGGCGAAGACGATGATGTCGTACTGGTGCCCGGTGAGGACCGTGCCGAGATCGGCGGCGCCGATCGGCTTGATGGTGACCTTGATGCCGAGGTTCGCCAGGTCGCTCTGCAGGATCTGGCACTCGCTCTGCCGGATCTGGTTGCCGGTCGTGTAGCGGCAGTTGAAGGGTCCCACGGTCTTGCCGTCCGGGGACTTCAGCGCCGTCCCGACTCCGGTGAACCTGGCGTCGGTCAGATACTTCCTGGCCTTGGTGAGATCACCCGACCCCTGTCCGGTGCTGGTGACCAGGTCCTGGTAACCGGCCTGGCCTGGCACGTAGTTGTGGCTCCCGAGCTGCTTCACCTTCGGGTCGAACTGGCCGACCGTCTTGGACACGATGTCCTTGATGCTGATGGCCGTGAACATCGCCTGCCGCAGCGCCGGGTACGCGCCGAGCACCGGGTTGTGCAGGTTGAGGTCGAAGTGCTCCCAGGTCAGCCCGCTGCCGATGGTGTACGTGACATTCGGTATGTCCTTGATCTGGTTGACCAGATCCACCTCGGGCTGCGGATAGATGCCCTGCACCTCGTTGTTGCGCAGCGCGGTCGGCTCCTGGGTGGCGTCCGTGATCACCTTGAAGACGAGCCGCTGCAGGGTCGGCTTGTGCACACCCCACCACTTCGGATCCGGAACGTATGTGGCGTGGTCGTTGTCCGTCCAGTCCTGCATCTTGTACGGGCCGGCGGTCGCGTACTTGCTCGGCGGGGTCTTCTGGAAGTACTGCCAGCCCTGGGTCATCTGAGCGGCCGTCATATGGGCGGCGTCGCCCGCCGTTGCTCCCGAGAGCTTCTCGGCGACATGTGCCGGGAAGAGCGGATAGCCCGCGCCGAACAGTTGCTTCCAGTCGGAGAAGGGCTTGGCCATCACGACGGTGACGGTCCTGCCGCCGTCGGAGCCGGTGACCGACTTGATGCGGTCGTAACCGGCGGTGCTCTGCGGCAGACAGCCCTTGGTCTGGCTTGCGTCGCTCGCCGGGGGCGGCGGACAGTCCTTGCCGTTGTTGGTGCGCCAGTAGTAGACGAAGTCGTCGGCGGTGATGGGCGTGCCGTCGTTCCACGACGCCTTCGGATTGATCTTGTAGACGAAGGTCTGCGGGCTGGTGCTCGTCTGGGTCGCCGAGGTCACCAGATCGGTGTTGAGGGCGACGGAGAAGTCCGGCTGCGGGACGAAGACCTGGGGCAGGACGACGCCGAGGGTCTCTCCGTTCTCGAAGGTGTTGCCGTTGGAGTCCTGCACGTTCCACTGCTGGATGTTCTTCTCCAGCGTGTAGGTGAACGTTCCGCCGGACTTGGTGGGGGCGGAGTTGCAGGTGTTCGCGTTGCCCTGGGCGCCGCAGGACGAGAGCCCGGCCGAGCCGCCCTTGCCGGAGCCGCCTCCTCCGCCGCTGCTGCATGCGGCAAGGACCAGGGTGAGCCCGGCGGCGAGTGTGATGCCCCGGGCGAGGGCCGATGAGTGCGCGCGCATGTCCCTCCTTCGGCCGGCGGTGATCCGGCTTGTCAGGGCGGCCCGCAGCCGCCAGAGAGATGAGCTGCGCACATACCGTAAGGCGATCGCGTCCCGTCGCACGCATCCCGATTCATACCGGGATGGCGTCGATTCCTCCTTGGTTTTCTTTCGGAACCCCCCATGCCAGGCAAAATCAGCCGGTGACAGACGAGTCAGACGCACCGTCAACCCCACGCGCCGCCACGGGAGTCAGCCGGTTCAGCCGACCGGCACACCGGCTTCCAGATAGAGCGCCGCGCCCCGTTCACGGGCCCGCAGCGCCCAGCGGAGCCGTTCGTAGCGCACCGGCGGAAGCAGATCGGCCGCTTCCTCCTCCGTCACGAACCGCCAGTCGCGCAGCTCGGGCCCGGGCAAAACGAGGCTGTCGGCTTCGCCGCTGTCGAGGCGGCCGCCGTCGAAGAGGAGACGCAGTCCGCCGTAGCCGGGCGGTGCGGGCGGCTCCCAGTCGACGACCAGGGGTCGGGGAACCTCGCCGAGGGTGATCCCTGTCTCCTCGGCGACTTCGCGCATGCCGGCGCGGGCGGGCGCCTCTCCGGGCTCGACGACTCCGCCAGGGAACTCCCAGCCGGCCTTGTAGGTGGGGTCGACGAGCAGCACTCGGTCGTGCTCGTCGAAGAGGAGCACACCGGCGGCGACGGTCTCACCGGTCGGCTCGGGGGTCTGCACGATGTCGCAGACGGCCGCCTCGCCGGTTCTGACGGCCTCGGCGATCCGCAGGGCGGCCTGGTACGGGGTGAGGGCGCTGGTGTCGACGGGATGCGCGTCGGCGGTGAGCCAGGCGGCCAGGGCGGCGCGATAGGGCTCGATGTGGTCGTACGACCACTGGCGCACGCGCATCTCGCCGTCCGGGAGGTCGGGAGGGACCTCCCGGCCGGCTATGCGTTCCCGCAGTATCGTTTCGGCCGGAGCGAGGAGGACATGGCGTACGGGGATGCGCCGGGATGCGAGGCCGCCGAAGATCTCGTCGCGGTACTCCTGGCGCAGCAGGGTCGTCGGAACCACGAGGACACCGCCGAGTTCGGCGAGCATCGCGGCCGCCGTGTCGATCACGAGCCGTCGCCAGATCGGCAGGTCCTGGAAGTCGCCGACCTCGGCGAGGCGTTTGGGCGGGAGCAGGTGCGTGAGCGCTCCGCCGATGACCTCGGGGTCGAAGAGCGTGCTGTTCGGGATCAGTTCGATCAGTTCCCGTGCGGTGGTCGTCTTCCCCGCACCGAACGCACCGTTGATCCAGACGATCACGGTTCCCCCTCTTCTGTTTGGCCCCCTGAGGCTTGCCCGCTCCACCCTGCCACGGAAACCCGGCGCTGATGAGGGCACCTCCGGCGGCAGGCGCGCCGCGGCGCCGGTACCCCTGCCGTCCGGGGGCACCGGCGCCGCGACGCACTCTCTCCGTCAGCCGTTCTGACCGAGGGCGCCCTCGTCCGCGACGGGGCCCTCGTGCCCGAGGGTCTGGTCGACGGTGCTGAGGGTGTCCTTGACGTGGAGATCACCGAGCGGTTCATGGTCGGCGGCGTGGGACGGGCTGACGGCGGCCACCACGAATCCGGCGGCCAGGGAGGCGATGGCGAGCATGCTGCGCTTCTTCATGCCCTGCTCAACTGCGAAACCGGGACAGGGGTCACGCATCCGGGCGGCCGACAGGTCCAACTCCCCTCGGACCGTCACTCAACACAACCGAACGCAAGACGTGGATCTCGCTGCCGGATTGCCCTATGCCAAGGGTTTCGACGGGAATTGAACAACCACTATCACTCTCCTTCCATCAGAGTTCAACAAGGTCTACCGTAACCATCCGTGATTGATGTGGGCATGCTTATGGCCAACTTTTCCCTGTAGCGGAGGAAAGTACCGATGCGCAATCTATGCACCCGCACAACCAGCCGAAGAGCCGTCGGCGTGCTGGCCGCAGGACTGCTGTGCACCACGGGGCTCGCCGCACCGGCCCTGGCGGCGCCCGCAACGGCCCCGGCCGCACCCGCAGTGGCCGACGGTCTCGCCCTCACCCCGCCGATGGGCTTCAACAACTGGAACTCCACCCACTGCAGGCCCGAGTTCAACGAGTCGATGGTCAAAGGGATCGCTGACCTGTTCGTCGAGAAGGGCCTGAAGGACGCCGGATACCAGTACGTCAACCTCGACGACTGCTGGGCTCTGCCGACACGGGATGCTGACGGCAAACTCGTGCCGGATCCCGCCCGCTTCCCGGACGGGATCAAAGCCGTTGCCGACTACGTCCACGCCAGAGGACTCAAGCTCGGAATCTACACCAGCGCGGGCACGAGGACCTGCGACGTAGCGGGGTTTCCGGGCGCGCTCGGCCACGAGTACAGCGACGCACGGCAGTTCGCCGACTGGGGCGTGGACTACCTGAAGTACGACAACTGCAATAACCAGGGCGTGGACGCCAAGCTGCGCTACACCACGATGCGAGACGCCCTGAGAGCGACCGGCCGCCCCATCGTCTACAGCATCTGCGAGTGGGGCGAGAACGAACCGTGGAAGTGGGCGCCGGGCGTCGGCCAACTGTGGCGCACCACCGGCGACATCAGTGACAACTGGGGCTCGATGCTGTCGCTCCTCAAGAAGAACCTTCCGCTCGCACCGTACGCGGGTCCCGGACACTGGAACGACCCGGACATGCTGGAGGTCGGCAACGGCGGTATGACCGACACCGAGTACCGCAGCCACTTCTCCATGTGGTCGGTGATGGCGGCGCCCCTGCTCATCGGCTCCGATCTGCGCAAGGCTTCTGCGGCGACGCTGGAGATCCTCCACAACAAGGAGGTCATCGCCGTCGACCAGGACCCGCTGGGCAAGCAGGGCACGGTGCTCTCGTCCGAGGGCGGGCGCTGGGTGGTGGCCAAGGAAATGCGCGACGGCAGCCGGGCGGTGGCTCTCTTCAACGAAACGGGCAGTGCCCGGCGGATGTCCACGACAGCGACCGCGGTCGGCCTGCCGGAGGCGAGCGCCTACACACTGCGCGACCTGTGGCAGCACCAGAGCTACAACACCGCGGGCACGATCTCGGCGATGGTGCCCGCGCACGGCACGGTCCTCGTCCGTGTCAGCACCGACCAGCACTGGGCACAGCATCCGCCCGCGGTAGAACTCGGTCTGGACGGCAGCCCGTTGGTCGCGCGAGGCGGGGCGGCGTCCTTCACCTCCACGGCCACCGATCTGGGCCGGACTCCGGCCCGGCAGGTATCCGTGTCACTGAGCGGGCCTGCCGGGTGGACGGTGCGGGCGGCCTCGGCGTCGACGGTGGGGGCGCTGGGGACGGGAAGTTCACTGAACACCTCGTGGAAGGTGACGGTGCCTCAGGGCACGGCGACGGGCTCGTACGAGCTGACGCCGAGCGTGCTCTACCGGTCGCCGACCGGGACGCCGGCGCAGAGCAGGGTGCCGGTCACGGTGACCGTCGTTGTGCCGCCGCCCGCCGGGGTCTCGTATCTCAGCGACCTGCCATGGGTGTCGGCGGCGAACGGATACGGGCCGGTCGAGCGCGACACCAGCAACGGGGAGAACGGCGCGGGCGACGGACATCCGATCACCATCGGCGGTGTCACCTACCCCAAGGGCCTGGGCGCGCACGCCCCGAGCGACATCTCCTACTACACGGGCGGGGCGTGCTCGAAGCTCACGGCGGACGTGGGCGTGGACGACGAGAAGGGCGACAAGGGCACGGTCGCGTTCGAAGTCTGGGCGGACGGCACGAAGGTGGCCTCGACCGGGGTGCTGACCAACGCGATGCCGGCCCGGCCGCTGACCGCAGATATCACCGGTGCCCGGGTGATCCGTCTGGTCGTCACCGATGGCGGCGACGGCATCGACTCGGACCACGCGGACTGGGCGGACGCCAAGCTGAGCTGCTGACCGCCCCCTCGGGAGGTCCCCGGCGCAACCCGCGCCGGGGACGTCTCCTCGATACGCAGCAGGGCCCTGATGAGTACCGTCCGGCTCCGCGTGATGCCTCAGTACGTCCGGGGGCGTCGGCGCCGCTCATCTCCGGCACTTGTCTGCTCCTGTGGTGCACCGGGCGGGACATGCGGGCGGCCGCACGGGAGGCCATGGGCTGCCTCAGGTCGCGATGCCCGCCGTCGGAGCGTTGTCGCTGCGGCGCAGGGCCGCCGCGGCGGCGCCCACGAGGCCCGCGTCCGTGCCCATCAGCGCCGGCGTCACCGTCAGGCGCCGGACGAAGGACAGCGTGGCGTAGTCGGCCAGGGCCCTGCGCAGCGGTGCGAGGAGGACGTTGCCGGCCTTGCCCACTCCCCCGCCGATGACCGCGATGTCGATCTCGACCAGGGTCGCGGTCGCCGCGATGCCCGCCGCCAGCGCCTGGGCGGCCCGCTCGAAGGAGGCCACGGCCACCGGATCGCCCGCACGCGCGGCGGCGGCCACCGCGGCGGCCGAGGTGTCGCCGTCCGGGCCCGGCTGCCAGCCGCCTTCCAGAGCCCGGCGGGCGATGTTCGGCCCGCTCGCCATGCGCTCCACGCAGCCGCGCGAGCCGCACGGGCAGGGATCGCCGTCCAGGTCCACGCTGATGTGCCCGATGTGGCCGGCGTTCCCGGTCGGGCCCGGGTACAGCCGTCCCCCCAGGACCAGACCGCCGCCCACACCCGTCGACACCACCATGCACAGCGCGTTGTCGTGCCCCCGGGCCGCACCCTGCCAGTGCTCGGCGGCGGTGATGGCCACGCCGTCGCCGATCAGCTCGACGGGCAGGCCCCCGGTCGCCGTCCTGACCCGCTGAACCAGCGGATAGTCGCGCCAGCCCGGTACGTTGACCGGGCTCACCGTCCCCGCGGAGGCGTCCACCGGACCCGCGCTGCCGATGCCGACGGCTCGGGCCCTGCCCCAGAGCGGAGAGACCGCCAGCTCCCCGATCACGTCGTCCACGGCGCCCATCACGGTGTCGCCGTCCTCCTGCGCGGGTGTCGCGCGTTGCGCGCGCAGCAGGATCCGGCCGTGGCCGTCCACCAGCGCTCCGGCGATCTTGGTGCCGCCGATGTCGAGCGCGGCCACTAGGTCGGTGTGCATCAGTGTCAGATCTCCCAATGCTTCGGTCGTACCGTTCCCGACGTACGGCGGCCGCCGACGCGGTGTCTGGGCCTCCGGCCGGGAACGGGCAGGAGGCGCCCCTGGGGGAAGGCGCGGGCCGGAGAGTGCGGTGGACAGTCTCCCCCGCATCTGACAACGTTGTCCAGGCTCTATGCTCGACGCCACATCCTCATACAACCCCATGGACCGACGCATCCCCGTGGACGACAGGACAGGACAGCGCATCGTGCCCGAGACCGCCCGCCGAGCAGACCGCCTCTCCGGAAACCGGTACGGCAACCGTCCGACCATGAAGGACGTGGCAGCACGCGCCGGAGTCGGCCTGAAGACGGTCTCGCGCGTGGTCAACGGCGAGCCCGGGGTCACCCCGGACACCGAGCGCCGGGTCCAGGAGGCCATCGAGGCCCTGGGCTTCCGCCGGAACGACAGCGCGCGGGTGCTGCGCAAGGGCCGCACGGCGAGCATCGGACTGGTCCTCGAGGATCTCGCGGACCCGTTCTACGGGCCGCTGAGCCGCGCGGTCGAGGAGGTGGCCCGGGCCCATGGCGCCCTGCTGATCAACGGCTCCAGCGCGGAGGACCCGGACCGCGAGCAGGAACTGGTGCTGGCACTCTGCGCGCGCCGCGTGGACGGCCTCGTCGTCATCCCGGCCGGGGACGACCACCGCTATCTGGAGCCCGAGATCAGGGCGGGCGTCGCCACGGTGTTCGTGGACCGCCCCGCGGGCAAGATCGACGCCGACGTGGTGCTGTCGGACAGCTTCGGCGGTGCCCGCGCCGGAGTCGCCCACCTCATCGCGCACGGCCACCGCCGGATCGGCTTCATCGGCGACATGCCGCGCATCCACACGGCGGCCGAGCGGCTGCGCGGCTACCGGGCCGCGATGGAGGACGCGGGCATACCCGTCGAGGACTCATGGATGTCCCTGGGCGTCACCGGCCCCGAGCGGGTGCGCCGGGCCGCCGAGGAGATGCTCTCGGGGCCCGTCCCCGTCACCGCGGTCTTCGCGGGGAACAACCGTGTGACGGTCACCGTCGTCCGTGTCCTCGCCGAGCACAGCCGCTCGGTTGCCCTGGTCGGGTTCGACGACATCGAACTGGCGGACCTCCTCAAGCCCGGTGTCACGGTCGTCGCCCAGGACGCCGCCGCCCTCGGCCGTACGGCCGCCGAGCGGCTCTTCCGCCAGCTCGACGGCGCGCTCATCACCCCGGAGCGCATCGAACTGCCCACCCGGCTGATCACCCGCGGCTCGGGCGAGCTGCCGCCCGCCGACTGAGAAGTCCCCGGACAACCGCACCCCGCAGACGACCACCGCACCCCGGCAGACACCGAACCGGCGGCGGACCCGGGAGGTCACCTCCCCGTCTTCCCCGCGAGACGTCTCACTTCGCGGAAGCCGTCAGATTCCCTCGTCTCGGCGCCGCGAAGGCCTCCAGGTCCGCCCGGGTCAGTCCGGTGGCCCTGGCCACCTCGGCGATGTCGAGGGCCCCGCAGTCAAGTCCCCTCAGCAGATGGCCACTCAGCGCCTTGGCGGTGGCCGGCTCGTCCATGACGTCGCCGCCGGTGTGGTTGGCGTAGCGGGCCAGGCGTGCCGCGGCCTGCTCGAATCCCTCGCGGTAGAAGGCGAATACGGCCGCATACCGGGTGGGGAGGTGGCCCGGATGCATGTCCCAGCCCTGGTAGTAGGCACGGGCCAGCGCCCGCCGGGTGAGGCCGTAGTGCAGCCGCCAGGCGTCGTGGACCTTCTCGGCAGGACCGACCGGCAGGACGTTCGTCGAGCCATCGCACACGCGTACACCGGTGCCCGCCGCCGCGACCTGCATGATCGCCTTGGCGTGGTCGGCGGCCGGATGGTCACTGGCCTGATAGGCGGGTGACACGCCGAGGCACGCGCTGTAGTCGAAGGTGCCGTAGTGCAGTCCGGTGGCCCGGCCCTCGGCGGCCTGGATCATGCGGGCCACGGTCGCGGTGCCGTCGGCGGCCAGAATGGCCTGGCTGGTCTCGATCTGGATCTCGAAGCCGATGCGCCCCGGCTCCAGTCCGCGCGTCCTCTCGAAGGCCTCCAGCAGCCGGACCATCGCGGTGACCTGCTCGGCGTACGTCACCTTCGGCAGCGTGAGCACGAGCCCGTCCGGGAGCCCGCCCGCGTCCATCAGGCCGGTGAGGAAGATGTCGAGCGTGCGGATGCCCCGGTTCCGTACCGGCGCCTCCATGCACTTCATGCGGATGCCCATGTACGGCGCGGCCGTGCCGTTCCTGCAGGCCGCCGCGACCAGCCGTGACGCGCGGGCGGCCGTCTTATCCTCCTCGGCGTCCGGACGCGGTCCGTAGCCGTCCTCGAAGTCGACGCGCAGATCTTCGATCGGCTCGCGCTCCAGTTTCGCGCGCACCCGGTCGTGGACCGGCTCCGCCAGGTCCTGAGAAAGACCGAGGACCGCGGCCAACGACGCGGCGTCGGGGGCATATTGGTCGAGCGCGGCGAGGGCCCGGTCGCCCCATGAACGGATGGTGCCGGCGGCGAAGACGTCGGCGGGGACGTAGACCGTGTGGACGGGCTGGCGCGTGCCGGGGTCGCCGGGGTACCGGCGCTCCAACTCGGCGTCCACCGGGGCGAGGGAGGCGCTGATCTCCTCGGTGACGGCGCCCGAGAGGCTCGTCGTCACCCGCTCCTGCTGGCCCTGCCCCATCCCGCACCCTCCTGTTTTCCGCTTCACGGAATCAACAATCCGTAGAGCGAAGCTATCCGTGGATCTTGGTGCCGGTCAACACCCTCTTGCGCACAGCACGCTCCTCACCTTTCCATGAAGGAACACTCGCACCTTTGCCATGGTCGGGCCCGGCTCCTACGGCTCTGTCACACCACGGATCGCACCGCTCGCCCGGCACGCGCCCGGAAAGGAGCCCCTCGTGCCCCACCACAGCCGAGTCCCGCGCCGCTTGGGCCTCAAGACGGCGGTGGCGGCCGCGGTGACCCTGCCCCTGTCCAGTACGGCACTGACCCTGCAGCACGCCTCCGCGGCGGACGGGCACGAGCGCCATCTGGAGGTCATGTCGTTCAACCTGCGCTACGCCAGTACCGCCGAGCCCCACAGCTGGGCCGTACGGCGCCCCGTGATGCGCGCGCTGTTACGCCGTGAGCGGCCGCACGTCATCGGCACCCAGGAGGGCCTGTACGCCCAGGTGCGGGACATCGCGGCCGACCTGGGAGCGGACTACGCGTGGATCGGGACGGGCCGCGCGGGCGGCAGCCGCGACGAGTTCGTGGCGGTCCACTACGACACGCGCCGACTGGCCCGGTGGAGTACGACCACTTCCGGCTCTCCGGCACCCCGGAGGCGATCGGCTCGAACACCTGGGGCGGAGCCTGCGTCCGCATGGTCACCTGGGTCCGCTTCCGCGATCTACGGCACTCGGGGCAGGAGTTCTACGCACTCAACACCCACCTGGACAACGCCAGCCAGTACGCACGCGCGCGTGCCGCCTCCCTGATCGCCGACCGGCTGGGCGGTCTCGACCGCTCGCTGCCGCTCGTGGTGACCGGCGACTTCAACGCCCCGGCCCACAAGAACCCGGTCCACGACACCCTCCTCGACGCCGGTCTCGTCGACACGTGGGACACGGCGGCCGAGCGCACCGCGCCGTACGGCACCTTCCACGGCTACCGGCCACTGCGGCCGTACGGCGACCGCATCGACTGGATCCTGACGACTCCCGGTGTGACCGCGCACTGGGCCTCGGTCAACACCTACTCGCACCAGGGCGGGTTCCCCAGCGACCACCTGCCGGTACAGACGTCGCTGACGCTGGGCTGACGTACGGGACGACGGAGGGCCCCCGCGACCGCCGGTGCGGTCACGGGGGCCCTCCGCCCGCGAAGTCGCTCAGCCCTTGCGGGACTTGATCTCGCCGGTCAGCTGCGGGACGACCTCGAACAGGTCACCCACCACGCCGTAGTCGACCAGGTCGAAGATCGGCGCCTCGGCGTCCTTGTTGATCGCCACGATCGTCTTCGAGGTCTGCATGCCGGCCCGGTGCTGGATCGCGCCCGAGATGCCCGAGGCGATGTACAGCTGCGGGGACACGCTCTTACCGGTCTGGCCGACCTGGTTGGTGTGCGGGTACCAGCCCGCGTCCACCGCGGCACGCGAGGCACCGACGGCCGCACCCAGCGAGTCGGCCAGCGACTCGATGATCGCGAAGTTCTCCGCGCCGTTGACGCCACGGCCACCGGAGACCACGATCGCGGCCTCGGTCAGCTCCGGACGGCCCGTGGACTCACGCGGCGTACGGCCGGTGACCTTCGTACCGGTCGCCTTGTCGGAGAAGGAGACGGACAGGGCCTCGACCGTGCCCGCGGCCGGGGCGGCCTCCACCGCGGCCGAGTTCGGCTTGACGGTGATGACGGGGGTGCCCTTGGTGACACGGGACTTGGTGGTGAAGGAAGCGGCGAACACCGACTGCGTGGCCACCGGGCCCTCGCTGCCGGCATCGAGGTCGATGGCGTCGGTGATGATGCCGGAGCCGATGCGCAGCGCCAGACGGGCGGCGATCTCCTTGCCCTCCGCGGAGGACGGGACCAGGACGGCGGCCGGGGACACCTGCTCGTAGGCGGCCTGCAGTGCGTCCACCTTCGGTACGACCAGGTAGTCGGCGTACTCGGACGCCTCGTGGGTGAGGACCTTGACCGCGCCGTGCTCGGCGAGCGCGGACGCGGTGCTCTCGGCACCCGCGCCGAGGGCGACGGCAACCGGCTCACCGATGCGGCGGGCGAGGGTCAACAGCTCCAGGGTGGGCTTGCGGACGGCACCGTCCACGTGGTCGACGTAGACGAGAACTTCAGCCATGGGAACGGATCTCCTTGCGGATTGCGAAGTCTTGAGGGGCGGTCAGGCTGCTGAGCCTTAGATGAACTTCTGGCTCGCGAGGAACTCAGCGAGCTGCTTGCCGCCCTCGCCCTCGTCCTTGACGATCGTGCCCGCCGTGCGGGCCGGGCGCTCGGCCGCGGCGTCGACCGTGGTGTAGGCACCCTCGAGACCGACCTCCTCGGCCTCGATCTCCAGGTCGGACAGGTCCCAGGACTCCACCGGCTTCTTCTTGGCCGCCATGATGCCCTTGAAGGACGGGTAACGCGCCTCGCCCGACTGGTCGGTCACCGAGACGACGGCCGGAAGCTGCGCCTCGAGCTGCTCGGAGGCGGCGTCGCCGTCACGGCGGCCCTTGACCGTGCCGTCCTCCACGGAGACCTCGGACAGCAGGGTCACCTGCGGCACGCCCAGGCGCTCGGCCAGCAGGGCCGGAACGACGCCCATGGTGCCGTCGGTGGAGGCCATGCCCGAGATGACCAGGTCGTAGCCCGCCTTCTCGATCGCCTTGGCCAGCACCAGGGAGGTGCCGAGGGCGTCCGTGCCGTGCAGGTCGTCGTCCTCGACGTGGATGGCCTTGTCGGCACCCATGGACAGAGCCTTGCGCAGCGCGTCCTTGGCGTCCTCCGGGCCGACCGTCAGCACGGTGACCTCGGCGTCGTCGGCGTCCTCCGCGATCTGCAGTGCCTGCTCGACCGCGTACTCGTCGAGCTCGGAGAGCAGACCGTCCACGTCGTCCCGGTCGACGGTCAGGTCATCGGCGAAGTGCCGGTCGCCAGTGGCGTCGGGCACGTACTTCACAGTGACAACGATCCTCAAGCTCACGCCGGCTCTCCTACTGCATCGTCATTTCTGGGCTGCCTTCTTGCAGGCAGCATAGGCGCCTGAAGCGGCCGATCCCCGTCGGGGCGACCCCGCGCTCCGAACGAAATATTACTCGTCAGTACACCCATTCAATGCCCACTAAGCAAGCGCTTTGAACTGTGACCTTGACAACGCTGCGTAATCGACCGGGCAGCTCAGTCACGCAGCCCGTTGAAGCGTCCCTGGTGGTAGAGCAGCGGACGTCCGGTGCCGGAGGGATCTCCGAGGACGACCTCGGCGAGGACGATGCGGTGATCTCCGGCCGGAACCCGCGCGACGACGCGGCACACGAGCCAGGCGAGCACGTCGTCGAGGACGGGCACACCCTCCGGACCCTCGCGCCAGCGGGTGGACGCCCCGAAGCGGTCCGCCCCGCTGCGGGCGAAGGTGCCGGCGAGGGCTTCCTGATGCTCGCCGAGTATGTGCACACCGACGTGGCCGGCCTCGGAGACGACGGGCCAGCTGGAGGCGCCGACACCGATACCGAAGGAGACGAGCGGAGGCTCGACGGAGACGGAGGTGAGGGAGGTGGCGGTGAAGCCGACCGGGCCGCCGCCTCCTTGGGCGGTGATCACGGCAACGCCCGCCGCGTGCCGCCGGAAGACGGAGCGCAACAGGTCCGGGGAGCCGAGCTGAGGGGTGCCGAGGCCGGGCGTGGCCGTCATGGAACTGTCCTTCTGCGAGAGGTAGTGGCCCCCCGCTCGAGCGGAGCCGGGAGTGGGGGTGGATCCGTGGCTGCTCAGCAGGCCGGACAGCGCGCACTCGCGGTGCGTGCCAGGTCCACGTGGACGCGCTCGAAGAGAAGGAGTTCCGGGGGCATACGGTCAGGCTGACGATAGATGGTGGGCGCAGTCAAGTGCGTACCGGTATCCGGGAGATGTGCCATCGGCTGCCTCACGGTCACCTCACGGGGCGGTGGACGGGCCCGGCCGCCGCAGCCGAGGGGGCGTCAGACGGTCTCACCGAGGGCGGCGATAACGTCCGCCTTGCGGGGCTGTCCCGTCGCACGGCGTACGATCCGCCCGTCCGCGTCCAGGACGAACACGGTGGGCGTCTTCAGGATCTCGAGTTCACGGACGAGTTCGAGCCGCTCCTCGGCGTCGATCTCCACATGGGCGACGCCGGGCACCATGCGGGCCACCTCCGTGAGGACCCTCCGCGTCGCCCGGCACGGGGCGCAGAAGGCACTGGAGAACTGGACCAGCGTCGCCCGTTCGCCGAGCCCCTGGCCCAACTCGGCCACACCGAGCCGCTTCCCCTCGTCCCGACCGCGCACTCTCACTCTCCCGTTCCTACGCCGGTGCAGCACGCCGTACGCGCTCGCCAGCACGAGCACGGTCACGCACACCATCAGTCCGGTCATCATCGGCTCCAGCGTTCACGAGACTGCAAAGATTCCCGGCTTCGCACATCGTTTCCCATACGGAATGCTTGATTCATGGACATCGATGTGAGGGGGCCGCGCTTCGGAGCGGCCGTGACGACCGTGGTACTGGCCCTTGTCCTGATCACCGGCAGCGCCTGGCTGCTGGCCTGGCAGCTCCTGGTGTTCGCGCTCGGTGCAGCCGGGGGCCCGGCGCGCTCGCCGTACGGCTGGCTGTTCCGGACGGCCGTACGGCCGCGGATCGGGCCGCCGACCGAGCTCGAGGCGCCGGGGCCACCGCGGTTCGCACAGGCCGTCGGGCTCGTCTTCGCCGCTGTCGGGCTGTTGGGCCTGACAGCGGGGCCGCAGTGGCTGGGGCTCGGAGCGACAGGGGCGGCGCTCGCCGCAGCCTTCCTGAACGCCGCCTTCAACTACTGCCTGGGGTGTGAGCTGTATCTGCTCGTACGACGGGTGGCGACACGCGCTGGATAGGGGCGGGAGCGAAGCCCGAGTGGTTCATTCGGCTGACGTGACGAGGATCTCGCCCCTCACCGGCACCAGGACTGGCCCCGAGTCCGTTCTTCGGGCACGATCTGCGACATGCCGTAAACCTACGGCTGCGTAACTTCGCGCCGGGAGTCCCTTCCCAGGCAGAGAGAAGGGTCCGTCCCGTTGGCTGAGCTCGTCTACCGTCCCGTCATCGGTCTCGCCCTCACGATGTTCAAGGCATGGGACCTGAAGATCGACTGCAAGGGATCGGAGAACATCCCACGCTCGGGCGGTGCGGTGCTCGTGAGCAACCACATCAGCTACCTGGACTTCATCTTCGACGGCCTTGCGGCGCTCCCGCAGAAGCGCCTGGTGCGCTTCATGGCCAAGGAGTCCGTCTTCCGGCACCGGATCTCCGGACCGCTGATGCGCGCAATGAAGCACATCCCGGTGGACCGCAAGCAGGGAGAGACGGCGTACGCCCATGCGCTGGACTCACTGCGGTCGGGCGAGGTGATCGGGGTCTTCCCGGAGGCCACGATCTCGCAGTCCTTCACCCTGAAGAGCTTCAAGTCGGGGGCCGTGCGCCTCGCCCAGGATGCGGGCGTGCCGCTGGTCCCGATGGCCGTGTGGGGCACCCAGCGGCTGTGGACCAAGGGCCACCCGCGCAACTTCAAGCGCAGCCACATCCCGATCACCATCCGGGTCGGGGAGGCGATGGAGGCCCCGCGCGACACGTACGCGGGTGCGCTCACCCGCCAGGTGCGCGAGCGCGTCCAGGAGCTGCTGGAGGCAGCGCAGCGCGCCTACCCGGTACGGCCCAAGGGCCCGGACGACACCTGGTGGATGCCGGCCCACCTCGGCGGCACCGCGCCGACTCCGGAGGAGCTGCGAGCCGCCGAGGCGCACTGACCGTACGTCAGACGGGACCGTGGACGGTGATCCGCGCTCCGGGACTGAACTTCTCCACCAGCTCGGCGAGTTCTGCGCCGGCTTTCTCGACGTCGGACACCGGCGTCGGCGCCAGGCTCTCCAGCAGGAAGAGCGCCGAGGTGGACTCCTCCGTGAGCCGGGTGCGCGGCCCCTGGCGCCAGTTCCAGCGGCGGCAGGTCACACCGGCCTCGTCGCGCCAGACCACCTCGCCCGCATCCGGGTGCTCGACGATCTCCTCGCCCGCCGCGACGGTCACGAACTCCTCGTCGCCCACGGCCCGCACGAGGCGCACGGCGCCCCGGATGCGGTCGAGGTCCTCACCGCCGACCGGGATGAGATGGGCGACGCTGATCGCGTTGTAGACGTCGACGAGCACATTGATCCGCGGCAGGCCGGCATCCGACAGGGCCCGCTTCGCCAGCGCCTCGGCCGAGTTACGGGTGCGCGACGGCTTGGCGCCGAAGGCCGTGCAGATCGCACGCCAGGCCGCCATGTGCGGGTCCTCGTGCGGGGCGCGCCCGTCCAGGCGTGCGGCGAGCCGGCTAGCCGCGTCGTCGAGCAGCGCCGAAGTGCCTTCGGTGCTGGGACCGTTGACGAGGCCGTGGGCCTCGATCGCGACATGTGCGAAGCCGGGCGCGAGAGCGCGCACCTCGTCGGACACGGTCAGGGTGGGTGCCATCGCCTGCCTCACAGTGCGGTGGGAAGCGTCTTCCACAGGGTCGGCCGGTCGGGCGCGGCCCTGAGGGCGCTCAGCACGACCGGGTGGGGTTCAGCGTACAGGACTGGATAGTCCAGCTCGTTGGACTTCTCATCGGGGATCCAGGCCAGCCGTTCCCCCGCGAGCGAGAAGCGGGCATCGACGCCCCGTTTGTTGCCGCGGGCATCCTGCCGGTGCCACGCGCCGTGGAACCGCACCGCGACCAGACCGTGCACGACGTGGCCGCCGCCCTCGTCATGCAGGAGCCGCTGGTAGCACAGCGCCGTCGGAATGTCCTCGGCGCGCAGCAGAGCCGCGAGGGCGTGGGCCTTGGCGTGGCAGATGCCGGTGCGCAGCTCGAGGACGTCGGACGCACGCCAGGTGACGCGCGGGTCGCCGCTGTCGGCGGAGTGCGGAATGGCGTCACGTACGTACTCGTAGGCTGCCCGCGCATAGGCATACGAGTCCGTCGCGCCATCGGCGAGACGCGCGGCCGTCTCGCGCACCACCGGGTGGTGGTGATCGATGGCCTCGTCGGCTGCCAAGTAGGCGGACAGGTCCGGGGTTTCCTGGATCAGCTCCATGGCCGCAGAGCATAGGAATGCGACCGACCGACAGTCAATGACTTTTCGGTCGGCCGCATATCTATGCAGAACTTCCGCGGTGATGGCTACCGCGCCATCTCCTCCTTGAGCGCCGCCACGAACCGGTCCACGTCCTCCTCGGTCGTGTCGAAGGCGCACATCCAGCGGACAACGCCCGCGGCCTCGTCCCAGAAGTAGAAGCGGAAGCGCTTCTGCAGGCGCTCGCTCACGTCGTGCGGGAGTCGCGCGAAGATGCCGTTGGACTGAACCGGGTACAGGATCTCCACCCCGTGGACCGCGCGCACGCCCTCCGCCAGCCGCTGGGCCATGTCGTTGGCGTGGCGGGCGTTGCGCAGCCACAGGTCCTTGGCCAGCAGGGCCTCCAACTGCACCGAAACGAAACGCATCTTGGAGGCGAGCTGCATGGACAGCTTGCGCAGATGCTTCATGTGGCTGACGGCGTCCTGGTTGATGACGACGACCGCCTCGCCGAACAGCGCGCCGTTCTTCGTCCCGCCGAGGGAGAGGATGTCGACGCCGACCGCGTTGGTGAACGCTCGCATCGGCACGTTCAGGGACGCGGCCGCGTTGGCTATCCGGGAGCCGTCCAGGTGCACCTTCATCCCGTGCGCGTGGGCGTGCTCGCAGATCGCGCGGATCTCGTCGGGCGTGTACACGGTGCCCAGTTCGGTGCTCTGGGCGATGGACACGACCTGCGGCATCGCCCGGTGCTCGTCGTCCCACCCGTACGCCTGGCGGCCGATCAGCTCGGGCGTGAGCTTGCCGTCGGGCGTGGGCACGGTGAGCAGCTTGAGGCCGCCCATGCGCTCGGGGGCACCGCCCTCGTCGACGTTGATGTGCGCGCTCTCGGCGCAGATCACCGCGCCCCACCGGTCGGTGACCGCCTGGAGCGCGACGACGTTCGCACCGGTGCCGTTGAAGACCGGGAAGGCCTCCGCCGTGGCACCGAAGTGGCTGCGGACGATGCCCTGGAGGTTGTCCGTGTACGCATCCTCGCCGTAGGCGACCTGATGGCCGCCATTGGCCACGGCCAGGGCGGCGAGCACCTCCTGGTGGGCCCCGGCGTAGTTGTCACTGGCGAAACCGCGTACCTCCGGGTCGTGATGGCGACGCGCGTCGGTCCTGGGAGGGTTCACGGCTTCTCGGTCAGCCACAGACGGTTTCCGTTCACTTCGGCAGCGGGCTTGTCCCAGACTCCGGCGATGGCCTCGGCCAGTTCCTTGACGTCCGTGAAGCCCGCGAACTTCGCGTTGGGGCGCTCGGCGCGCATCGCGTCGTGCACCAACGCCTTCACGATCAGGACTGTAGCCGCCGAGGTCGGGCCGCCCTCCTCCCCGGCCTTGCGGAAGCCGTCGGCCATGGCCAGAGTCCATGCCTCGGCCGCGGCCTTAGCGGCGGAGTACGCCGCGTTCCCGGCGGTCGGCTTGGTGGCGCCCGCGGCACTGATCAGGACGTACCGGCCGCGGTCGCTGCGCTGCAGCGCGTCGAAGAAGGCGAGCGAGGTGTGCTGGACGGTGCGGATGAGCAGCTTCTCCAGCAGGGTCCAGTCGCCGAGTTCGGTGTCCGTGAAGGAAGCGCTGCCGCGCCAGCCTCCGACGAGGTGGACCAGGCCGTCCACTCGGCCGAAGTCCTTCTCGATGCGGCCCGCCCAGTCGCGGGTCGACTGCAGGTCGAGCAGGTCGACCGTGTCCCCCACGACGGTGGCGCCGCCGTGCGCGTACCGTGCCGCGTCCACGGCCTCTGCCAGCCGCTGGGGGTCGTTGTCCGAACCGATGACGGTCGCCCCCGCTTCGGCGAGCCGCTGCAGCGCCGCCCGGCCGGCGGGTCCGCCCGCGCCGGCCACCGCGATCACCGCTCCGCTCAGTGCCCCGTTCCCGTTCCCCATGGTCCTCGCCTCCTGAGCAGCGTCTGCATCACCCGTGCGCTCGGTGCGGGCGCTCACGCGGCGACCCGCTCGGCGGTGTCCGCGGTGATGCCCTTGGTGGAGGCGATCACGTTCTTGAGCTTCTTGGAGAGCGCCTCATAGAACATGCTCAGCGGAAACTCGTCCGGAAGCACGTCGTCCACGAGCTTACGCGGGGGCTGCGTCAGATCCAGCGCGTCGGGTCCCTTGGCCCAGCGCGACGCCGGGTGCGGGGCGAGGTAGGCGGAGACCAGCTCGTACGCCTTGAACCAGTGGACGAGCTTGGGGCGGTCGATGCCCTCCCGGTACAGCGTCTCGATCTCGCCGCACAGCTCGTTGGTGACCTGGGGAGCGCGCTGCCAGTCTATGAAGAGCTTGTTGTCGGTCCAGCGGACGACGTCGTGCCGATGCAGGTAGGCGAAGAGCAACTGGCCGCCGAGGCCGTCGTAGTTGCGGACGCGCTCACCGGTGACCGGGAAGCGGAACATACGGTCGAAGAGCACCGCGTACTGCACGTCACGGCCCTGCGGGAAGCCGTCGGCCTCCAGCTTCACGGCCTCCTTGAAGGCGGTGAGGTCGCAGCGCAGCTCCTCGAGGCCGTACATCCAGAACGGCTGCCGCTGCTTGATCATGAACGGGTCGAACGGCAGGTCGCCGTGGCTGTGGGTGCGGTCGTGGACCATGTCCCACAGGACGAAGGCCTGCTGGCAGCGCTCCTGGTCGTCGACCATCGCGGCGATGTCCTCGGGCAGGTCGAGGCCCAGGATGTCGACGGCGGCCTCGGTGACCCGGCGGAAGCGGGCCGCCTCGCGGTCACAGAAGATGCCGCCCCACGAGAAGCGTTCGGGGGCCTCGCGCACGGCGATGGTCTCCGGGAAGAGGACGGCCGAGTTGGTGTCGTAGCCCGCGGTGAAGTCCTCGAAGGTGATGCCGCAGAACAGCGGGTTGTCGTACCGGGTGGCCTCCAGCTCGGCGAGCCAGTCCGGCCAGACCATGCGGAGCACGACCGCTTCGAGGTTGCGGTCGGGGTTGCCGTTCTGCGTGTACATCGGGAAGACGACCAGATGCTGGAGCCCGTCCCGGCGGTTCGCGGCGGGCTGGAAGGCCAGCAGCGAGTCCAGGAAGTCGGGCACCGCGAAGCCCTCCTCGACCCACCGGCCCAGGTCCTGCACCAGCGCCCGGTGGTAGGCCGCGTCGTGCGGCAGCCGCGGGGAGAGCTCCTCGACGGCCTGGATCACACGGCGTACCGCGAGTTCGGCATCCGTGCGCTTCGGTGCGCCCTCGGCGTCGAAGTCGATCGAGCCGTCCTTGCTCTGCCATGGCCGGATCTGTTCCACGGCGTCCTTGAGCACGGGCCAAGCCGGGTGCTCCACCACCCTGCTCTGGGGAGGAATCTGCTCCTCCGAAGCCACCTGCACAAGAATTTCCGTCATGACCCATCCTCCACGGGAGAACCTTTCGTAGGGACACCGTATGCGCCCGCGCTTTCTCTCAGCAAGAGGACCATCGGGAAATTATCCTGTCTGACTCGGATGTCACGGCCCTTTTTCCTGCGGGACACGGTGAGGACGAACACTTCCACTATGGGCTGCCGAGCCGTGCGAGCGCCGGACGAACCACCCCGGGGGGTGGAAAGGCGAGGCGATCGGAGGGCCATGACATGGCGGACAAGCGACGGCGAATCCCGGCCAGGCACCAGGGGACAAGGCGTCGGTCAACGCCTTCATGACGCGCCCACCCAGGGGTGACGCACGGTTGGCCGCACGGTCCGCGTCCGCGCCGCGCCGTGCGCCCATTGAGGCGCGTACGAGCGGGTTCAGCCCGCGGCCGGGCCACTAGGCTGCGGCCAGCCGCGCCGGTGGGGAGCGCCGCGCGGCAGCCGAGCCGCCGTCGACGGAAGCGAGTTGAACCTTGAACTTCCTCACCATCGGTCACCGCGGAGTCATGGGTGTCGAACCCGAGAACACCCTCCGGTCCTTCATCGCCGCCGAGCGCGCGGGCCTGGACCTGATCGAACTCGATCTGCATCTGAGCAAGGACGGCGCCCTCGTGATCATGCACGACGCCGATGTGGACCGTACGACCGACGGCACGGGTCCGATCGCCGAGAAGACCCTCGCCGAGCTACGCGCGCTCGACGCGGGCGGCGGTGAGCGCGTCCCCGTCTTCGAGGAGGTCCTGGACGCGGTGAAGGCTCCGCTCCAGGCGGAGATCAAGGACGTGGCGGCGGCGCGGGCGCTGGCCGAGGTGATGCACCGCCGGGATCTGGTGGGCCGGGTCGAGGTGCTGTCCTTCCACGACGAGGCGATCGCCGAGATCAGCCGGCTCCTACCGGGCGTGCGCACCGCGCTCGTCGCCAGTCGCTACGGCACCGATGTCGTGGAGCGCGCCGTGGAGGCCGGAGCCGGAACTCTCTGCCTCAACATCCGCAGGCTGACCCTGGAGATCGTCGAGCACGCGCGCGAGGCGGACCTGCGGATCATCGGCTGGGTCGTGAACACCCAGGACCACCTGCGGCTCGTCCGTGCCCTGCAGCTGGACGGAGCGACCACCGACTACCCCGAGATCAAGCGCACCGGCCGCTTCACCGCGTGAACGTCACACCCTGCGTCACACCAGCGGCTTGACCAGCAGCTCGAACTGAAGGTCGTCACGCTGCGGGATGCCGAAGCGCTCGTCGCCGTACGGGAAGGGGCTCATCCGTCCCGTACGGCGGTAGCCGCGCCGCTCGTACCAGGCGATGAGGTCTTCCCGTTGGGCGATCACGGTCATCCGCATCTCCGAGACGGACCAGGCCTCGCGGGCCGTCCGCTCCGCCTCGGCGAGGACCGTCTTGCCGAGGCCGGCGCCCTGGAGCGTGGGGCTGACCGCGAACATGCCGAAGTATGCGTGATCACCGCGGTGCTCTAGCTGACAGCACGCGATGATCGTCCCGTCGCCCTCGACGACCAGCACCCGGCCGGCGGGCGACACGACGGCCTCGAGCACGCCCTCGGGGTCGGTGCGCTGCCCCGCCAGGATGTCCGCCTCGGTGGTCCACCCGACCCGGCTGGACTCGCCGCGGTACGCCGACTCGATCAGCTTCACCAGAGCGTCGACGTCGGTGGCGGTGGCGTTGCGGAAGGTCGGTCCGTTCATCGCGGTGGCGGCGGGGTCCATGGCTGCATCTCCGGTTGGGTGGCGCGGCGCGGGCATCGACGAGAGTAGCTCTCCCACTAGTCTCCGTTTGCATGGTCCACGTACTGAGCAGCCGCACCCTCCTGCGTCCTACCGACCCGGAGCGCTCCCGCGTCTTCTACGGCGAGCAACTCGGGCTCCCGGTCTACCGCGAGTTCGGTTCGGGGCCCGAGCGCGGGACGGTGTACTTCCTGGGCGGCGGCTTCCTGGAGGTGGCGGGCCGCGGCGAGGTCCCGCCGTCCCCCGCGCTGAAGCTCTGGCTGCAGGTGCCGGACGTCACGGCCGCGCACCAGGAGCTCCTCGACGCCGGGGTCGGGATCGCGCGGCCCCCGGTGAAGGAGCCGTGGGGCCTGATCGAGATGTGGATCGAGGATCCCGACGGCACGCAGATCGTGCTGGTGGAGATCCCGGCCGATCATCCCCTGCGGTACCGCCCCGGGCTCTGATGCCGCCGACTGCGGTACCGTCCCGGACCCTGATGCCGCCGACCAGGCGCGGGCATAGCCTGCTGGGGGGACCCACGAGCTGGGAGGCACCTCATGAAGCTCGACAAGGCGGTGACCGGCGGACCCTGCTGGACGGAGCTCGGGACCAGCGATCTGGAGGCTGCCAAGCGGTTCTACGCCGACCTGTTCGGCTGGCGCCCGGAGACCGACCCCCGGCAGGAGGCGGGAGGCTACACGGTGGCGCACCTCGGTGACGCTCCGGTGGGGGCTCTCAGCCCGCTGTACCAGGAGTCGCAGCCGGTCGCGTGGAACGTGTCGTTCGTGGTGGCGGACGCCGACGCGGCTGCCGAGGCGGTGCAGGAGGCCGGCGGCACGGTGATCCTGGGCCCGATGGACGTCTTCGACGCGGGCCGTTTCACGGTCGCGCGCGACCCGGGCGGCGCGGCCTTCCAGATGTGGGAGCCGCGGACGTTTCCCGGTGCGGGACTGTTCAACGCGCCTGGTTCGCTCGGCTGGGTGGAGCTGCTGACCCGCGAGCCGGAGAGGGTCACGGACTTCTACACGACGGTCTTCGGCTGGACCGTGAACGCTTCCGAGGACTACACGCAATGGGGCATCGACGGCGCCGACTTCGGCGGCATGCTGACCATGGGCGACCGGTTCCCTCCCGAGGTGCCGTCGCACTGGCTGCCCTACTTCGCGGTCGAGGACGTGGACGCCGCCACGGCCGCCGCGACGCGGGCGGGCGCGAGTGTCCTGATGGATCCGACGTCGGTCCCGGACGGCCCCCGCATCGCCGTGCTCAAGGATCCGCAGGGCGCGGTGTTCGGCGTCTACGTCGCGAGGGACGAGGGCTGATCCGGGGCACAGCCTTCCGGGGTGCGCGGTCAGCCGCGCGGCGCGCCGATCCGGCCCTCCAGCTGGATGAGCAACTCACCGAGCAGCATGGCGAGTTCGTGCTGCCCCTGGTCGTCGAGTCCGGACAGGACGGCCGTCTCGTACGAGAGCTGTTCGGGCAGGATCCCGTCGACGAGCTCGCACCCGGCGTCCGTCAGACGGACGTGGCTGACGCGGCGGTCACGGGCGTCGCCGCGCCGCTCGACCAGGCTGCGCCCGGTGAGCTGCTTGAGCCGTTTGGTGACGGCCGCCCCGGAGGAGAACGTCTCGCGGGCGATCTCACCCGGGGTCAGCTCATGCCCGGTGCGGCGCAGCGTCCCCAGGACGTCGAACTCGGGCCGGGTGAGTCCGGCGCGGCGCAGCGGCGCGTCCTCGGCCTGCTGGAGCAGGGCGGCACAGCGGTTGATACGGCCGATGATCTCCATGGGTCCGGTGTCGATGTCGGGGCGGACGGCCCGCCACTGGCGCACCACGGCGGCGACCGTGTCGTGCCCCTGGGGACGCCCGGCGGGACCGCTCCCCTCGGGCAGCAGCCCGGCGTCGGCGGCCTCGCGCGCACCGGTGCCGCTCTCCGCGCCGTTCCGAGGGGCCGCGCGGTTCCCGGTCCTCGCCGCCCGTCCGTTCGCTGCCGTCATGCCGTGCGCCTTCCGAGATGTGCAGTCCCTGCCGTCGTACCGTCGCGGCGAGCGTACGGTGTCCGGCCTGTTCCGCGCGCAGCACGCTCTCCTCGGGCAAGGCCCGCTGCCACCACGCCCCCGCCGCGGCGTCGGCAGTGGTGCGCAGGTCCACGCGGGCCGCGGCCAGGCCGCGGCCCGCGGCCTCCAGGAGGCCGGGCTCGGGGCGCTCCAGCGCCACCGCCTTCATGGTGAGCGACGCGGCGACCAGGGCAACGGCGAGGCCGGCGAGCATGCCGAGGACGACCCGTGCCAGGACGCGGGCCCGGGCCGCGTACGGGCAGTGGTGCGTGTAGAGGGTGCACAGGGAGCCCGCCGGGGGGCGCACTGCTCAGGCTTATAATTTCAACATGTATTTTACTCGTAAATGATTTCGTGCGAGCCGCCTACCTGCACCGCGTCCGCTCGCGCTCCCCGTGTACCCCTGTGCGCTCGCTTGCGCACCGTCCGTGACGGGCATGCCCTCCGCGACTGTCCGAGACCGTCGAGCGGGGAGGTGCGCGGTGCACGGACCGGCTTCGCCCGGCTGGCTGCTTGTCGCGCTGTGCGCGGCGACCGGCGCCTACTGTCTGCTGCGCATGCGCAGCGCCGTGGAGGAACAGCGCCGGGCCGCGGGCGGCGAGGCGCTGATGGGGTTCGGGATGGCGGTGATGGCCGTGCCCGCGGCGGTGGCGGTACCGCCGCGCGGGGCCTGGATCGGCTATGTGGTGGTCTTCGGCGGGGCGGCCGTCCGCGCGCTGTGGGCCTCCCGCGCGAGCACGCACCATCTGCACCATCTGGTGGGCACGTTCGCGATGGTCTACATGGCGGCGGCGATGGCCGCGTCCCCGGCACATCACGGACATGGCGGGGCCCCGCTGCTCACGGGCGCGTTCCTGCTCTACTTCGCGGGGTACGTGCTGTGGTCCGGGCTGCGGCTGATCCCGGTCGCGGAGGTCGCGCCTGCCGGCGGCAGACGCACCGTCGCCTGGGGCGACCGGCCCGAACTCGCTCGCGCGTGCCGCCTGTCGATGGCCATCGGCATGCTGGCGATGCTCCTCACCCTCTGAGCTTGATCCTCAACCTGTGGCTTTACAGAGCCTGCGATCCGTACGAACCGTGGCGTGCGTCACTTTGCTTCGACAGTACGTACCCCGTGGCGCCGCCCGGCTCATAGGCTTCGCCCCATGATGGTCCCCGCGGCACTGCTGCTGCTCGGCGCCCTGGCCGCCGTCCTCGCTCCGCGGCTGCTCGCCCGGGCGGACTGGCCGGACCGGGAACCGGTGGTCGCCCTGTGGGTGTGGCAGTGCGTCGTGGCGGCCGTACTGGTGTGCTGCGTCCTGTCGATGACGCTGAGCGCGGCCGCCGCCTGGGCGGCCGTGCGGGGCAATGTGTTCGCCTCCGCGCCGCCATCGGTCGTGGACGCCTACGCGCCGGGCACCGGGAGCCCCTGGGCCGCGACGACCGCCGTGACACTCGCGTGCGGCGGGGTGTGGAGCGCCGCGATGCTGGTCCGGGAGATCGCCCGGGCCCGGACACGGCGCAGCCGAAGCCGGGCCGGACTGCTCGTCCGGGCCCCGCTGTTGCCCGGCGAGGAGCCTCGCGGCGACCGGCTGGTGGTCCTGGAGGGAGAGCGCCCCGACGCCTGGTGGCTGCCCGGGCCCGCGCCCCAACTGGTCATCACGACGGCCGCGTTGCGCCGCCTCAAGGGCAGGCAGCTGGATGCGGTGCTCGCCCATGAGCAAGGCCACGCTCGGGCCCGGCACGACTGGCTGCTCCACTCCTCGGCCGCGTTGGCCAACGGATTTCCGCGGGTGCCGGTCTTCGCCGCGTTCCGCGACGAGATGCACCGGCTGGTCGAGCTGGCCGCCGACGACATGGCCTCGCGCCGTCACGGCCGCCTCACGACCGCGCTCGCGCTGGTGGAACTCAACGAGGGCCGGGGCGTGTTCGGGCCGTGCCCCACCCCGCAGGCGCACGTCCCGCAGCGCGTCCACCGCCTCCTCACTCCCCCGGACCGGCTGTCGGCGGCGCAGCGGCTGCGGCTGACGGCGACCGCGGCGCTGGTTCCGGTGGTTCCGGTGCTGGTGACATTCGTCCCCGGTCTGCGGGCACTGGGCTAGCGACCGGTAGCGGGGGGCGGCACGCATCACGCACCGCTGGGCGGTCGGTCACCGGGGGATCACGCACACGTTCGACAGCCTGACGGACTGGGTGCGGGGCCGGGGACCATGCGCCTGCTGTGCGCGTCCGCCATGATCTCGCCGCGGCCGTTCGGGGCCCTGCCGACCGCGCTCGCGGTGGCCTCGCACGAGGGGTGGCGCGCACCGCAGGAGCAACCGCTCCCGCCCGAGGGGCGTACTTCGCGTCCTTGACCCTTGGGGGCGCTTCCCGAAGGATCGGCCCATGGCGATCAAAGGCGTGCTCTTCGACTTCTCCGGGACCCTCTTCCATATCGAGCCGGCCGCGTCTTGGCTGCGCGCGGTACTGGAGGACGCCGGCATCGCCATGTCCGAGGTGGAGTTGGCCCATGCGGCGGAGCGGCTGGAGTCGGCGGGCGCGCTGGCCGGCGGTGCCTTGCCCGCGGGGCCGCTGCCGGACGACCTCGCCGCGCTGTGGGCGGTCCGGGACCGCAGCGCCGAGGCGCACCGGGCCACTTACACCGGCCTGTCCCGTCAGGTCCCGCTGCCGGACCCGCGGCTTCACGACGCGCTGTACGAACGTCAGATGACGTCCGCCGCCTGGCGGCCCTACCCCGACACGGTCGAGGTGCTGGGCGCGTTGCGCGGGCGCGGTGTGGCCGTTGGCGTGGTCAGCAACATCGGCTGGGACCTGCGGCCGGTCTTCCGCGGGCACGGCATCGACCCGTACGTGGACGCGTACGTGCTGTCGTACGAACACGGCATCCAGAAGCCCGACCCCCGGCTGTTCGCCGTCGCCTGCGACAGGCTCGGTGTCGCACCCGGGGACACGCTGATGGTGGGCGACGACCGCCGTGCGGACGGCGGTGCGGCGGAGCTGGGCTGTGCGGTGCACTTCGTCGACCCTCGCCCGGTCGAGGAGCGCCCGGACGGACTCCGTCCCGTGCTCGACCTGATCGGCTGAGTTTGAGGGCCTGGCCCTCAGCCCTCGTAGTCCTCGACCTGCGACGCCGGCCGGACGCGGGCGTCGTCCGGGTTCTCCCCGAACTCGGCCTTCGCGCGGCGTTGGCGCAGCAGGTCCCAGCACTGGTCCAGTGCGCGTTCCAGGTCGGAGAGCCGTTCGTGTTCCGTCGCGCTGTCGATCCGGCCAGACGCCAGCGCATCCCGCAGGACCCGCTCCTCGTCCACCATCGCCGTGATTCTGGCCAGGATCTGGTCTCGGTCCATGTCCGTCACGCCTCCTCGGGGACTCGTGCCCACTCTAGGGACGGTTCAGCGGGTGTGCGACAGCTGTTGCCCGGGTCCTGGGGCCGGGCGGTGCGCAGAGCCGGGCCCAGGATCGGTCCTCGTCCCGCAGTGCCGGGCCGTCCGTTGCCGAGAAGCCCGTGCCGGACGGGTCCTTCCACAGGCGGTGACGGCGTCCGGGAGATGGTCGGCGACTCCCGCGGGATCGTCCTTCAGGGTGCTCACGAGCGCGTTCGAGTGACCGCAGCGCAATGTTGGTCACCGGGCGGGTGACCGCAGCACACCGTTGGTCACCCGGGCGCCGACGGCCGGGCACGAGGTGACCGCGGTGACCCGTCGGCCGGAGCTGCCGGCCGAGCGCGCGGGCCTGCGGATCGCCTCCGCCGACGCCACCGGCGCGGACGCGGCGGTCCAGGGGGCGCCGTGTTGTCCGTGTCGGGCGTGGCGACCCGGGCGGGCACCGGTGACGCTCTGCTCGACGGCGGCCCCGAAGATCACCGACGCGATGGGGCGGCACGGTGTGAAGCCGCTGATCGCCCGTACCGCGCACGACGAGATGCGCCGGATGGAGGCTGTGCCGGCAGGAGTACGCAGGCCTGGAAGGTGGTTCGCACCTCTGGCGGCGGGCGTGCTGCGGAAGTTGACGGAGGAACGGTTCGTACGCAGGGCGATCGGAGTGGTCACGAAGGACGTCAAGCCCTGCATTCCCCGGCGGATCTGGCGCGAGGCGTCCGCGGGCGGTCGCACCGGCGGCCGCCCTGGACCATCCCCCGCGTGGCCCAGGGCAGACGCCCCCAAGAGCCCGTCCGTCAGGGCGGGTTCGGGGATGCGTTGAGTATAGTTGGCTGGCAGCCAGTCAACGCAGGAGTCCAGGATGTCCCCGCGCAGCACCTCGGTCAATGAAGAATTGCGGCGGCGTTCCCGCGAACGGCTTCTGCAGGCCGCGGTCGAACTGGTCGGCGAGCGCGGATATGACGCGACGACACTCGGTGACATCGCGGACCGCGCCGGCTCCGCCCGTGGCCTGGTGTCGTACTACTTCCCCAGTAAGCGACAGCTTCTCCAGTCGGCCGTGCACCGGTTGATGCACCGCACCCTGGAGGAGGCGCTGGAGCGTGAGCCGCGGACCGAGGACGGCCGGGAGCGGCTGGCACGGGCCATCGACGCCACTCTGGGACTGACGGTCCATCATCCGGTGCTCATGCGACAGCACATGGCCGGAATTCTCCAGGCAGAGGGGTTCTTGCAGTGCCCCGAACAGCAGCGGCTGGCCGAGTTGCTGCGGGACACGGTCGCCCGGCACGGCTCGTCGGACCCGGACATGGACTACCCGATGCTGCGGGCACTGCTGATGGGCGCGGTCTACGCGGCGCTGGTACCGGGCGTTCCGATGTCGCTGCCCGTCCTGCGGGCCGAATTGTTCAAACGGTACGGGCTCGACCAGGAGATGGGCGCCCCGTCGGATCCCGAAGGGGCCGGACAGGCGTACGACGCGGATCTGTCGCGGTTCTTCGCGACGGGGACCCGCTGCCACGACGACGACGGACGGCCGAAGTAGTCCTGCCGCGTCCGGACGTTCGACGCACCCGGCCAGGGCGGCGTCGCACGGCATGCCGCGCCGACCGTCCATCCCGGGCCCGCTCGCAAAGCGCCGTTCAGCGTCGAATATGACGTGGTGTCAGAAAGCCCGCGTCGCGTGCTCCCGCGATCAGTTTCAGCGACAGGCGGCGGCTGCGCCCCGTCGCCCGCATCACCGCGGACACCGGGTCGACGCCCTCCCTCTGGGCCGCGAGGTACTCGTCGGCGACGCGACGCCGGCCCTCGATGCCACACGGCCAGGCGGGCAGGGCATGCACCGGCGTCCCGGACGACGGCCCGGACTCCCTGCCGCACACCTCGAGCAGCGGTTCCTCGATCCAGTCGGCGAGCGCCGTCAGATCGTCGAGGGACAGGGGCGGCTGCGCCCGCACCTCCTCGATCGACACGCATCCGCCGGTCACCACGGCCAGGACGTCCACGTACCCCCCGTCGGACAGGTCCAGCCGGACAGCGAACCACGACGTGACGCTCCCGCGCTCCCGCACCTCCCACGCGGGCCGCACGGACACCATGTCATTCGATCGAGATCGTTCAGAAAAATCCTGAAAGGACACTTCCAGCATATATGCAACGTAAGCGAGCGATCACATACCATGCGAAGAGCCACGCACGGAAGAAGCACGCACCGCACCCCGTCGGCCCAGCGCCGCGCCCCCTCCCTTCAGGCCGTGCTCGGTGCAATGCTGGACCCACCAGCGATCTCCTCCGCGAGGGAGTTCCGCCGTGCTGCATGTCGCCGTCATCGGCTCCGGGCCGAGCGGGGTCTACACCGCCCAGAGCCTTGTCCAGCAGGATCCAGAGGTGCGCGTCGACGTCCTCGACCGGCTGCCCTGCCCGTACGGGCTGGTGCGGTACGGAGTCGCGCCCGACCACGAGAAGATCAAGTCGCTGCAGAACAATCTGCGCGCCGTCCTGGAGCACGAGCGCATCCGCTTCCTCGGCGGCGTCCAGGTCGGAGCCGACGGGGTACCGCCCGCACGGCTGCGCGAGCTCTACCACGCGGTGGTCTACTGCGTGGGCGCCGCCACCGACCGGCATCTCGGCATCCCGGGCGAGGAACTGCCCGGAAGCTGGTCGGCGACCGAGTTCGTGTCCTGGTACAGCGCGCACCCCGACTCGATGGCCGAGGAGTTCGTGCGGGGCGCACGGACGGCCGTCGTGATCGGCGTCGGAAACGTCGCGGTCGACGTGACCCGGATGCTGGCCCGCGGCACGACGGAGCTGAGCCCCACCGACATGCCGCAGGCGGCGCTCACCTCCCTGGCCGCCAGCAAGGTCGGCGAGATCCACATGGTGGGGCGGCGCGGTCCCTCGCAGGCCCGCTTCACCACCAAGGAGCTGCGCGAGCTGGGCGCCCTGCCGGACACCGAGGTGGTCGTGGACGAGGCGGAGTTGGCGCTCGATCCGGCGTACGCCGACCCGTCCGCGCTGCCGGCCACCCAGCGCCGCAACATCGAGGTGCTGCGCGCCTGGGCCGCGACGCCGCCACGGGGCGCCCCCCGCCGTATCCGGCTGCGCTTCTTCCTGCGGCCCGCGGAAGTGCTCGCCGACATTGGCCGCGTGGGCGCGGTGCGCTTCGAGCGTACGGTTCCCGACGGGCAGGGCGGGGTCACGGGCAGTGGCCGGTACGAGGACATCGAGGCCCAGCTCGTGCTGCGCTCGGTCGGCTATCGCGGAGTGGCCCTGGAAGGGCTGCCGTTCGACGTGCCGACCGGTACGGTGCCGCATCTGGCGGGCCGGGTACTGCGCGAAGGGGCCGTCTCGCCGGGTGAGTACGTGGCCGGGTGGATCAAGCGGGGTCCGACGGGCGTCATCGGCACGAACCGGCCGTGCGCGAAGGAGACGGTGGCCTCGCTGATCGAGGACGCACCCGGGCTCGTACGACGTGAGGTTCCCGAGGACGCACTCCCGGCCCTACGGGCGGACGGTGTCGCACCCGTCGAGTGGGCGGGGTGGCTGGCGATCGAGCGGGCGGAGGCGGAGCTCGGCGCTTCGCTGGGGCGCGGGGTGGTCAAACTCCCGGACTGGCCATCACTCATGGCCGCCGTGAACAGCAACACCCCGTAACGAGCGGTAACGGTTGCCTGCTGGGGCTGCGCCGCGCCGGAGCGACCGGCCGCAGACGGCTGAGGGTGTGACACAAGTCTGCAACCACCCCGAAATCAACAACTTGTTCAACCCGCCTACCTTCTCCCCCATGACGACACCCGTGCACCCCGTCGACGAAGTCCCGCCCGTACACCGGCTCGCGGCCTTCGGCCTCCAACACGTCCTCGCGATGTACGCGGGCGCGGTCGCCGTTCCCCTGATCGTCGGCGGTGCGATGAAGCTGTCGGCCGCGGACCTGGCGTACCTGATCACCGCCGATCTGCTGGTGTGCGGCGTGGCGACGCTCATCCAGTGCATCGGCTTCTGGCGCTTCGGCGTCCGGCTGCCGATCATGCAGGGCTGCACCTTCGCCGCCGTCTCCCCGATGGTGCTCATCGGGACGACGGGCGGCGGACTGCCCGCGATCTACGGCTCGGTGATCGTGGCCGGCCTCGCCATCGTGCTGCTCGCGCCGGTCTTCGGCAGACTGCTGCGCTTCTTCCCGCCGCTCGTCACAGGCACGGTGATCCTGATCATCGGGCTCTCACTGCTGCCGGTGGCCGGCAACTGGGCCGCGGGCGGACAGGGCGCGAAGGACTTCGGGGAGCCCCGGAACCTGGCGCTGGCGGCTTGCGTGCTCGCCGTGGTGCTCGGTGTGCAGCGGTTCGCCCCGCCCTTCCTCAGCCGGATCGCGGTCCTGATCGGCATGGCGGTGGGGCTCGCGGTGGCGGTGCCGTTCGGGTTCACCGATTTCAGGGGCGTGGAGAGGGCCGACTGGGTCGGGATCAGCACGCCCTTCCACTTCGGCGTGCCGGCCTTCAACGCCTCGGCGACCGTGTCGATGCTCGTGGTGGCACTGGTGACGATGACCGAGACGACCGGTGACCTGATCGCGGTCGGCGAGATGACCGGGCGCAGGGCAGACCCGCGGTCTCTCGCGGACGGGCTCCGCGCCGACGGGCTCTCCACGGTCCTCGGCGGAGTGTTCAACACCTTCCCGTACACGGCGTACGCGCAGAACGTGGGCCTGGTCGGCATGACCCGGGTGCGCAGCCGCTGGGTGGTCGCGGCCTCCGGTGGCATGCTCGTGCTGCTGGGGCTGCTGCCCAAGCTGGGCGCGGTGGTCGCGGCGATTCCGGCTCCGGTCCTGGGCGGTGCGGGTCTGGTGATGTTCGGGACGGTCGCCGCGAGCGGACTGCGGACGCTGGCCGCGGTGGACTTCAAGGGCAACCACAACCTGACGGTGGTGGCCGTGTCGGTGGCGGTCGGCATGCTGCCGGTCGGCGTGCCGACGGTGTACGAGCGGTTCCCGCACTGGTTCCAGACAGTGATGAACAGCGGGATCAGCGCCGGCTGCCTGACGGCGATCGTATTGAATCTGCTCTTCAACCACGCTCCCCGGATGGGCGCTTCAGCCGTCCCCGAGGCGGGCGGCCTGGCGGGCGGCGGCGGTGAGCAGAGTGTCTAGCAGTCCCGGGAAGAGGTCGTCCAGATCGTCCCTGCGCAGACCGCTCATCTTGGCCGTGCCCCGGTAGACCTGCCCGATCACTCCGCTCTCTCGCGGAGCACCCGGAAAGTGATACGTGGTCGTGGACTTGGTGACGGGCAGGTCGAAGTGCGAACAGGAGAGCTCGCCGCCGTCGGCGGCGACCCGGGGGCACGTCTGCGCGTCCGGTACCCCGCGGGCGCGGGCCGGGACGTTGAGCGCGGACGCCCTCGGGTGCCAGGGCGAGCCGGGCCGGCCGCGACCGGTCAGCCCGTCGTCCGTCCCCACATCGGCCCGAACCGCGCCCAGGCCTCGTCCCACTGCGCCATGCGCCGTCGCTCCAGACGCTCGCGGACGATGCGCCCGCTCAGGAACGGAACCGCCGCCGTGCTCAACCCCACCACGACGCCGACCATGGCGGCACGTATCTGCTCCTGGGACTCGGTCCCGGGCGGCGTCACCAGGGCCCCGTCACGGTCCGTCCACACCGTGACGGCCGTGCCCGTGGGGCTTCCGGCGGCGACCCGAACCCGGCCGGAATGGGACAAGCCGTCCCTGCCCAGCCAGCGCACCTTGGCCCACACCCGTTCCGCTCCGGCCGCTGTCGCGGTCGTGGCCTTCGGGGCGTCCTGGGTGAGCAGGGCCACGGCCGGGCGCCACCCGGCACGTTCCCGGGCCAGACCGCGCTCCACGGAGTGCGTCGCGGCCAGCCCCGTCAGCACTCCGCCGACCACGATGGCGCACCAGACGGCCAGCACTATCCAGGCCTCCAGCGCATCGCTGCGACGCCGCAGCGGATTGCGCCGCCACCGCCACACAAACGCCCCGGGACCGCGGAATGCGGTCATCGACGCCGGCCACCTCATCGATGGCTCCTCCTCACGCATGCACGGACAACCCCCCGACCGCACTTCCATACGGGAACCGGCCCCAAGGTGCTCACATGATGTTCGTCGGCCCGCCGGTCCGCCGTTCCCGGCCAGGCCCCGGCGCCAGGGCCGGCCGAGCGCGCCGGGGTCCGGCGGATCGCTGACGGATCTGCCCGGGCCTCGGCGACACGACTCTGACCTGCGCGGACGAGCGTCCGGAGGTGGTTGTCAGTGCCTGGGTGCAGACTTTCCCGTGTCTGGAACACCGGCGTTTCGGAGGTGGTCGGCATGGCCGACGTTCTGCTCACCGTGGGCACACGCAAGGGACTTTTCATCGGGCGGCGACGGGGCGGCGCCTGGGAGTTCGACGAGAGCCCCCACTTCAACGCGCAGGCGATCTACTCGGTCGCCATCGACACCCGCGGCGACACCCCGCGCCTGCTGGCCGGAGGGGACAGCTCGCACTGGGGACCGTCCGTCTTCCACTCCGACGACCTGGGCCGCACCTGGACGGAACCGGCACAGCCCGCCGTCAAGTTCCCGAAGGACACGGGCGCTTCGCTGGAGCGCGTCTGGCAGCTGCACCCGGCGGCCGCCGAGCCGGACGTGGTGTACGCGGGCACCGAACCGGCCGCGCTCTACCGTTCCGAGGACCGGGGCGAGAGCTTCGATCTCGTGCGCCCTCTCTGGGAACACCCGACGCGCGACAGATGGGTGCCGGGCGGTGGCGGCGAGGGCCTGCACACCGTCGTCACCGACAAGCGGGATCCGCTGGCCGTGACGGTCGCCGTGTCGACGGCGGGGGTGTTCCGGACCCGGGACGGCGGCCTGAGCTGGGAGCCGTCCAACTCCGGCGTCTCCGCGGTGTTCCTGCCCGATCCGAACCCCGAGTTCGGCCAGTGCGTGCACAAGATCGCACAGGACGCGACCAGTCCGGACCGGCTGTATCTCCAGAACCACTGGGGGGTGTACAGAAGTGACGACGGCGGCGCCCACTGGACGGATATCGGTGACGGTCTTCCCTCGACGTTCGGTTTCGCCGCGGCCGCCCATCCGCACCGCGGGGCGACGGCGTACGTCTTCCCGATCAACGCGGACGCCGACCGTGTCCCGGCCGGCCACCGATGTCGTGTCTTCCGCACCGCGGACGCGGGCCAGAGCTGGGAGCCGCTCGCGGCGGGGCTGCCGACCGGGGACCACTACGGCACGGTGCTGCGGGACGCCCTGTGCACGGACGACGGGGACCCGGCAGGGGTGTACTTCGGCAATCGCAACGGCGAGTTGTACGCGTCGGCGGACGACGGTGACAGCTGGCAGCAGCTCGCGTCCCATCTGCCGGACGTGCTGTGCGTGCGGGCGGCGGTGATCGCCTGAGTCGCGGGCGGTCCGTGAGGGATCGGCCGGGACCGGTGTCGAGCACGGTCGTTTCCAGGCGGACCGCGCCCTGTTCGTCGACCACGCGGTCATTCCCGGCCGCCCTCGGGCCACCGGTTGATCGTCGGTGTGCGCTCGGCAGCAGGGTGACGCCCGTGGCACCACGACCGTTGCATGAGATCGTCGAACCCGGCTGGGCGAAGGCCCTGGAGCCCGTGGCCGGACGGATCGCCGACAGCGGTGGCCGTACTCTGCTCGCAACGTGCCGGGGGACGGTACCGACCCCCGTGGGCCCGCACCGCCCCCGCACACACCGTCAGCGGGGAAAAAAGCTGACAGAGCACTTGCCCTGGAAGTCGCGGGTGTAGAACAGGTTGGAGTCGGGGGGCAGGACAGCCGAGCCGAAACCACAGGTAACAGTCGCCGTGTCAGACGAGAGGTTCACGAACGTCGTCCTCCCCGACACGTTCACAGCTCCGCCCGGCGGCATGACACACTCGGTGCCCGAGGCGCCACTGACGCTGACGCCCTCGCACGACTCGGCCTGCGCCGGAACGGCAGCACCCGCAATCAACCCCCCGGCCCCCAGCACCAGGGCCGCCACACCGCCGGCCACACGCTTCCGGCACCTCATCCCACGGCTGTTCATCGACCATCATCCCCTCTCACCTGGCGGGCACACGCCCTGAAACGGAACTCACCCACGGCGCCGAGGGCACGAATCCAAACCCCGGCCCACATGAGCACCACGGACCGGGCCCTGCCCGGCCATCAAGGAAAGCCGTCCCGCACACGCGCACCGACGCACTCCACGCGCCCCACTAAACGTCCCGCTCTTTCGCGAGCCCCCGGAGACGGTCACCGGCTCCCGTCCCGGCATGAGGACGGTGAGTGGGCGGCCACCGGTCTTGTGCCTCGGACCGGCAGCCGCTCGGCCCTGATGGGCTAGTGCGCTCCGATGGTGGTCCTCGGGCTCTGTACGTCGCCGTAGTACCTGCCGTTCAGCCAGAACCCGGTGGAGACCACGTAGGTGCCCGCCGGCGCATTCCAGTATTCGCTGTACCCGGCCCCCCCTCCACCGGTCCCCGCCGTGGTGGAGCCCTGGCCGGTGGAGACCCCGGAACCGCAGCCGAAGTCGTGAGCCCAGCCGCCGGTGTTGACGTTGATCGCATGCGCGCAGTACCACACGCCGGTGCCGGAGTAGTTCTGGAACGGGATCGTGGCGGAGATGGTGTATCCGTTGTTCTCGACCCAGTAACAGGAGTCGATCGAGATGTTGTCGGTGACGTACGCGTAGTTGCCCGTAGTCCATGACCGGCACGCATATGCGCTGTACGCCGGGGAGACGACGTGGGTGCTGGACGACGGGGTGGCGGCATGGGCGCCGGACGCCGTGAGGAGGCTGCCCGCCAGGGAGGCCGCAACGGCTGCCGAGACGGTGAGTGCCTTCTTGAGACTCATAGGTACCTTCCAATGTCGACGCTTTCGCGTAGTTCGCGAGACCAATGAGCGTGAGCCTCGTTCCTCATCCGGCGCGTTCCTGCGCCGGTGACGGACTTCGGCTCGGATCGGCCGTGCTGCCCCGGCTGGGAGTGGCCGCTCGGCCGGTGAGAAGCTGCGGTCCCACCAACCCGTCGGTCAGCCATGGGCCTGGGCCACTCCGGTGGAGGTGACAGTGGCGGCGGCCGTCGTCGCGGCCGCCACTGCTGCCTTGACCGAACGTTTCATTGCTGTTCCTTTCGTTGCGCGGGAATGGCCGAGTGACCCACCGTGACGCTATGGACACGGGTCCGTCGGCCGTCCTAGATTCGTCCTAGTGCCAGGTCGGCCAGGGGATCGGCGCTGATCGTGAAGTGCTGGGGGGAGCATGAGATTTGGCGTGCTGGGGCCGTTACACGCCCAGATCACCGGACGCGAGGTCCGATTAGACGGACCGCGGCAGGCCAAGATGCTTGCCGCGCTTCTGGTCGACGCCAACAACGTCGTCGCCATGGAACGGCTCGTCGCCGTGATGTGGGACGCGAAAGCACCCGCCACCGCGGTCCGTCAGGTCCAGGACGCTCTCTCCGGGCTGCGCCGCAACCTCGCCGCGTGCGGAGCACCCGGCTCCTTGATCAGCACGCGGCGCGGCGGCTACCAGATCCACCTGGCCCCGGATCAGCTAGACCTACTGGAGTTCGACCACGAGCGGTACCTCGCCGAACGGCACACGGCCCCGTTCGAGACGGCTGTCGCGCTGCGGCGCGCGCTGGCCTGCTGGCGCGGCAACGCCCTGGTCGACATCTCCAGTCGGGTCCTGGAGTTCGATGCGGCACGGCTGAACGAGAAGCGCGCTGCCACGCACAAACTGTGCCTGAGCATCGAACTCGACCTGGGGCGTCATCGTGAGGTCATCGAGGAGCTGACCGCCCTGCTCCGCGAACACCCCTACGACGAGCACGTCGCCGAACACTTGATGGTCGCCCTCTACCGGTGCCAGCGCCAAGGTGAGGCTCTGCAGGTGTACGAGCGGCTGCGCCGGACACTGGCAGGCGAACTCGGCGTGGACCCCACCCCGCCGATCCAGGCGCTGCATCTGCGCATCCTGGCCGCCGATCCCGCCCTGGCGGCTCCGGCCCCGGCGAGCGGTCCCTCGGACACACGACCGGAAAGTCCTGGCGCGGCGGCCAAAGAACCGGATATGGCGATGCCGGTGCGTCAACTACCGCTCGATGTACCCGACTTCGTGGGCCGGGCCGACGCGCTGGCCGAGGTCGCCCGATTACTCGACGAGTCGGCGCCGAACCGGGCCCCGGTGGCCGTCGTCGTGGGCGGTCCCGGTGTCGGCAAGTCCTCTCTGGTGACGCACGCCGCGCGGCTGGCGAGCGCCACGTTCCCCGACGGCCAGCTCTACCTCAACCTCGCCGGGACATCGGACGAGCCGCGGGACCCGGCGCAGATGCTGGCCGAGGCGCTGCGCGCACTCTCGATCGCCGGCAGCGCGATCCCGAACGGCCTGTCCGAGCGGGCCGCGCTGTACCGGTCGTTGCTGGCGGACCGCCGGATGCTGGTGGTGCTGGACGATGCCGGTCACGCCGACCAGGTGCTGCCGTTGCTGCCCGGGGCCGACGGCTGTGCCGTGTTGATCACCAGCCGCGCTCTGCTGACGCAACTTGCCGGCGCCCGGCACATCGACCTGGACGTGCTGAGCCCGGCAGAGGCGCGGGAGTTGTTCACCGGCATCGTCGGGCGGCGGCGGGTCGAGCAGGAACCGGCGGAGGCCGACGCGATCCTCGACTGCTGCGGCAACCTGCCGCTGGCGATCCGGATCGCCGGCGCCAAGCTCACCGGCCGCCCGGCCTGGTCGCTGCGGGTGCTGCGGGAACGGATCGAGGACGAGTCCCGGCGGCTGGCCGAGCTGAGGATCGGGGACCTCAGCGTGCGAGCCAGCGTCGAACTGAGCTTGCGGCTGCTTCCCGCCGACGCGGTGCGCGCACTGAGCCTGCTGGGCCTGCTCGGCCCGTACACCCTGCCCGGCTGGGTGGTCGGCCCGCTGCTGAACCACTTCGACGCCGACGAGGTGCTGGACACCCTCGTCGACGCCAGCCTGGTGCGGCTCACCGCCACCGACGCCATAGGCCAGCCGCGCTACCGGCTGCACGACCTGATCAGGACCTGTGCCGTGGAGATCGCCGCCCAGCTTCCGGCGGCGGACAAGCGGGACGCGATCGTCCGGGTACTGTCCGCCTGGCTCGATCTGGCCGAGCGTGGCACCGATCGGCTGCCGGCCGGGCTGCTGGCCGCCGCGCCCGGTTCGGCGCCGCGCCTGTCGCTGCCCGACACCGTCGTGGACCGGCTGATGGCCGACCCGGTCGGCTGGTTCGACGCGGAACGCGACACACTGCTAGGCGCGGTGAAACTGGCCGTGGACTGGGGACTGGACGAGTTGGCCTGGGAGCTGGCGGCCAGCCCGGCGACCTACTACGACCACCGGTGCCTGTATCAGGATTGGGAGCACGGGCACCGGCTCGCGTTGGACGCGGCCGAGACCGCCGGCAACGTGCACGGCGCATCGGTGCTGCTGCGCGGTCTTGGCCAGCTGCACATCTACCGAGACGAGTTCGACGCGGCGACCCGTGCCCTGCAGTCCTCCCTCGGACTGTCCCAGGACGGCCAGGACAAGCGCGGCGCGGCGCTGTCGATGGCGATGCTGAGCACGATCAGCCGCGTGCAGGGCCGTTACGACGAAGCCGCCGATCGTATCGAGCAGGCGCTGGCCACCGCGGTCGGTGAGGGCGACCGGCACCTCGAAGCGCAGCTGTCCTGCTCGATGGCCGTGATGCGGCTCATGCAGGGCGAACTCGACGAGGCGGAGTCCTGGTTCGACGGAGCCTTGCGCCAGGCCAGGGCGCTCGACGACGGGCATCGGGTGGCGGTCGTGCTGCGACGGTTCAGCCGACTGCACGATCGGCGCGGTGATCCGGACGAGGCGCTGCGCTGCCTGTGGCAGGCGTTGGCCACCTTCGAGGAACTGGCCGACGAGCGGTGCGCCGCCTACACGCTGCTGGAAGTCGGCCGCGTCTACGCCGGCCAGCACGACCGGGACCGGGCGAGCCCGGCATTGGAGCGCGCGGCGAACCTGTTCCACCGGCACGGCGACCGCCACGACGAGGCCGCGTGCTGGCATCTGATCGGCGACCTGGACGCCGCCGCCGGCATCCACGACCTGGCGCGCCGGCACCGCGAGCGGGCGCAGCGGTTATGGCAGACCATCGGTGACGTGCACCAGACGAAGGCTGCAGCACCACCATCGTCGCCGTGACCTGGCTGTGGTCGCCGTGCCATCTCGCGTGCGCTGCCCGAGAGCTTCGAAGGCTCCGACCAGATGCTGCGCTTCCTCCGCGGCTCCGAGACGGACAAGGGCGCCGACACCACCGACCCCGAGGCCGCGGGTGTCTACGTAGACAACGAGACCGCACGGCTCCTGCTGCGCGCCGTTGACGAGGGGACGCTCATCGCCTCTGCGGGTGCCGATACATCATCCGGCCTGGTCACGCGGCATGGTGGTACTCGTGCGAGTTCCGCCGAGCCGGTGTCCGTCGACATCCAACCGACTCGAAGCCCCAGTACTCTCGCCAAAGCCGTCCGGACCCGGGCACCCCCCAGCACATGCGGCGCAGCGTGGTCCGCCAGTGCGCAAGCCCGCGACAGTTCGGTGAGTCAAGCAACGGCATCGTGTCCCAAGTCTCCAGGTGTCCACGATCAAGGGGAAGCTTCAAATGGCCACTCTCAGCCTGCATGAACAGCGCCCCGCGGATAGCGCCCTGATGGCGACTCATGCCAGTGGAGATGTCTGCGGCGAGGTCTTGCCATCCCGCAGAGAACCCTTCGCCTCAAGGGGCCGCACCCACGAACGCCCGTCCGGCCGGCCCGAGGACGACCGGATACAGTTCGCGAGACGGCAGCCTGGTTGGAGAGGGGAAGCGTGACCGACACCAGTAATGCCCGACCCGCTGACAGTGAAGCGCAAGCGCCGCGGCAGAGCCGACTGCACCGCCTGATGCGCTACATCCCGCTGATCGCCCCCGTCCTGCTGTGGGCCGTGCCCTGCTGGGTGCTCCTGTACACCGGCCAGTACTGGCCGCTGCCCGTCACGCTGGTCGGCACCGCCCTGTCGGTCCTCGGCCTCGTCGGTATGCCGCTCGCGATGGGGCGCGGCCACGGCCGGCGTCAGCAGGACCGGGCGGCGATCGTCGGTGACACCCTGCTGGGCACGAGCTGGGTTCTGTTCACCTGGTCCGTTCTGATCGGCGTCTTCTTGCGGCTCGCCCTGACCGTGGCCGGCGTCGGCGAGAGTCAGGAGCGGGCCCGAATCGTCACTTGGGCCGTCCTCGGCGTAACCGCCGTGCTGCTCGCCTGGGGGTACGCCGAGGCCCGCCGCGTGCCACGCGTGCGCCGACTCGACGTGCAACTCCCCCGGCTGGGTGCTGGGTTGGACGGTACCCGCGTCGTCCTCATCACCGACACCCACTACGGCCCACTCGATCGCGCTCGCTGGTCGGCACGGGTATGCGAGACGGTGAACGCTCTGGAAGCCGACCTGGTCTGCCACACCGGCGACATCGCGGACGGCACGGCCGAACGCCGCCGCGCCCAGGCCGTCCCACTCGGAACCGTGCGGGCAACCCGGGCCCGTGTATACGTCACCGGCAACCACGAGTACTACGGCGAGGCCCAGGGCTGGGTCGACCTGATGGACGAGCTGGGCTGGGAGCCGCTCCGCAACCGCCATCTGCTGCTCGAACGCGGAGGCGACACCCTCGTGGTCGCCGGCGTGGATGACGTCACCGCCGAGTCCTCCGGCCTGGCAGGCCACCGCGCCCATCTCGCCGGAGCCCTGGACGGCGCCGATCCCGACCTACCCGTCCTGCTCCTGGCACACCAGCCCAAGTTCATCGACCGGGCGGCAGCCGCCGGCATCGACCTCCAACTCTCCGGCCACACCCACGGCGGCCAGATCTGGCCCTTCCACCACCTGGTCCGCATCGACCAGCCCGCCGTCGCCGGCCTCAGCCACCACGGCCCCCGCACCCTCCTCTACACCAGCCGCGGCACCGGCTTCTGGGGCCCGCCGTTCCGCGTCTTCGCTCCCAGCGAGATCACCCTGCTCGTGCTCCGCTCCCCGCACCTGCCCACCTCGATGTAGCACTGGGCGGGCCAACACATCCGCTTGGAGCAGTCCACGAGCCGAGGGGTGCGGCGTCGACACACGACCAGGCCCGTCTTGCTGAAGACAAGATCCGGACCACTCCCGGGCCGACGGCTCCAACGAGTCGTACGTGGCCACGTCTTACGCAGGTCAACGACGCGGAAGGCCTGTACCACCAGCAGACCAAGAACCTGCTGGTACATCGCCGAAGCGATCCGGACGCGGCGGCGACCGTGGCGTTACGGCAGTCGCCAGTCCACCGGCTGCGCGCCCTGCCTGACCAGCAGGTCGTTGGCCCGGCTGAACGGACGCGAACCGAAGAATCCCCGGTCCGCCGACATCGGAGACGGATGCGCGGACTCAATCGCCGGCAGATCACCCAGCAGCGGGCGCAGGTTGCGGGCGTCGCGGCCCCACAGGATGGACACCAGCGGCTTGCCGCGGGCCGCCAGCGCCCGGATCGCCTGCTCGGTGACCTCCTCCCAGCCCTTGCCCCGGTGCGCCCCCGGACTGCGCGGCGCCGTGGTCAGCGCCCGGTTGAGCAACAGCACACCCTGCTCCGTCCACGGCGTCAGATCCCCGTTCGACGGCCTGGGCAGCCCGAGGTCGGAGTGCATCTCCCGGAAGATGTTCTCCAGACTGCCCGGCAGCGAACGCACCTCCGGCGAGACCGCGAAGCTCAACCCGATGGCCATCCCGGGCGTGGGATAGGGATCCTGGCCGACGATCAGGACACGGACGTCGTCGAACGGCTGCTGGAAGGCCCGCAGGACATTCGCCCCGGACGGAAGGTAGGTCCGGCCGGCCGCTATCTCGGCCCGCAGGAAGTCCCCCATCGCGGCGATACGTTCGGCCGCAGGTTCAAGAGCCTTCGCCCAGCCTGCTTCAACAAGTTCATGCAAGGGTCGTGGTGCCACAACGCGTCACCCTACTGGCACACACCGGGGTCCCGCACAAACACGGAAGCCCCTAACGCGCGGATGCCGCCCTCGACGCTACTCTTCCTCCTCATCAAGGTCATCGAGCCGATCCAGCAGCTCGCGCAGCCGGTCGCCGGGAAGGAGGGGAGCCCGTTGCATCCAGTGATCAAGCCACTCCGCCATGGTCATCGCACCTTGCCAGCCTCTCGCCGCCGATACCCGGATCTCGAAACTCCCGTACACGCGGTGGGACTGTCGTTCTCGGTCGCCCCGGAGGTACGCCCACTGCCGGGCAGCCTGATCAACATCTTCCGGGAGCCGAACACCGACCTGAGACTGCCTCAGCCGTCCAGCGGCGATCTCACCCCATGGACCCAACAGGGTGTGCTGCTGCTCAACAGAGCGCTCACCACGGCCCCACGGCGTCCCGCAGCACACCGGGGCAAGGGCTGGGAGAAGGTCACCGAGCAGGCGATCCGGGCGCTGGCCGCGCGCGGCACGGCGCTGGTGTCCATCCTGTGGGGCCGCGACGCCCGCAATCTGCGGCCCCTGCTGGGTGATCTGCCGTCGGTCGAGTCCGCGCATCCGTCCCCGATGTCGGCGGACCGGGGATCCCTCGGCTCACGCCCGTTCAGCCGGGCCAACGACCTGCTGGTCAGGCAGGGCGCGCAGCCGGTGGACTGGCGCCTGCCGTGACACCGTCGGGCCCGGTGGACGCCCCGGCGGCGGGCGCGGGCGCCCCGGTGCACGAGGTGGTCCTCGCCGTGGACTCCGGAGGCTCCGGCGTGCGGGTCGCCCTCGCTCCGCGCGGTGCTACGCCCTCGGCCGCGACAGCTCCGCTCGTCTCCCGGGAGCCGGTACGCACGGGCTCCCGCGGTATCGACGCCGATCACCTGCTGGAGCAACTCCTCCCGATGGCACGGCAGTTGCTCGCCGATGCCGGTGGCGCCGAGGTGCGGGCGATCGCGATCGGGGCGGCCGGTCTGGCCGGCCTGGGCGACCATCTGCGTGCCGAACTGCCCGCCGCCCTGGCACGCGAGCTCGGTGTGCGCAGGGTCGCGCTCGTCGCCGATGCCGTCGCCGCCTATACGGGCGCGCTGGGCGCGCGCCCCGGGGCGGTGGTCGCGGCCGGCACCGGTCTGATCGCCCTCGGTACGGACCTCGAGCGCTGGCGTCGCGCGGACGGTTGGGGCCATCTGCTGGGCGACTGCGGCGGCGGCGCGTGGATCGGCCGGGCCGGTCTGGAGGCGGCGCTGCGCAGCCATGACGGACGGCCGGGCGGTTCGGCCCGGCTGCTGGCGCGGGCCGAGGCACTGTTCGGCCCGGTCACCGGGTTGCCCGCCACGCTGTACCCGCGCGCGGACCGGCCTGCGGTGCTGGCCTCGTTCGCTCCCGAAGTGGCCGGCTGCGCCGGCAACGACCCGGTCGCCGCCGGGATCATGGCTGCGGCGGCCCGGCACATCGCCGAGTCCGCCGCCGCCGTGTGTCCCGCCTCGAACGAGCCCCGGGTCGCCCTCACCGGGGGACTGTTCCACCTGGGCGACCCCCTTCTCGTACCGGTGAGGAAGGAGTTGGCACGGCAGCTGCCGCTGGCACGGCCGGTCCCGGCCGAGGGCAACCCGCTGCACGGTGCGGTACGCATCGCGCTTGCTCTCGCGAACGACTCACTCAAACTGCCGTACGACGAACACCTACTGCACCTCGTAAACGAAAAGGGCGGGTGATGCCCGTTGCCGGAAGAGGGCTGTTGGTCCCGACATGTGACGGAAAAGTCAGACCGTACCGATCACTTCTCATGCGTACGTAACTCATCAGACAAAACCGGACGGATACCGCTCACCTGCCCCCTCCCCGAACAGGGGAGCCCACAAAGCCAGTAGCATGCGGCGCCATGAGTTCCCCCACTGGGCCCGTATCCGGCCTGCCTGTACGAATGCCGCGACCCCGCCAGCCCGGCCGGCACCGCCGTCCGGAACCCCTGGCGGCTCCCGAAGGCGCGCCCTCGCTCGTCCTCGCGGTGCCGGGCACACCCAGTGCCGCGACGCGCAGCCTCGCCGAGGAGGTCGTGAGCATCGCGCGTTCCGAGCTCCCCGGCCTCGACGCCCGGATCGGCTACCTGGACGGGGACGACTCCGAGTTCCCCACGCTGCAGACCGTGCTCACTCGGGCCGCCGAGGAGCGCGCGGCCCGTTACGAGCAGGCCGTGGCCGCCGGCATGGACGTGCAGGAGCCCGACGGGCCCGTCGCCGTGGTGGTTCCGCTGCTGGCCGGTCCGGACAGCGCGCTGCTGCGCCAGGTCCGCCAGGCGGTCATGGAGAGCCGTGTCGCCGCCGATCTGACCGATGTCCTCGGCCCGCACCCGCTGCTCGCCGAGGCACTGCACGTACGCCTCTCCGAGGCCGGGCTGGCTCGCGCCGACCGCGCTCGTCTGTTCACCGTGGCAACGGCCGCGGACGGCATCATCCTCGCCTCCGTGGGCGGCGACGAGGCCGTACAGGCGGCCGGGATCACCGGCATGCTGCTGGCCGCGCGGCTCGCCGTGCCGGTGATGGCGGCGGCGCTGGACCAGGAGGGTTCGATCGCGGCCGTCGCCGAGCAGCTGCGTTCCTCGGGTTCGCAGCAGCTGGCGCTCGCTCCGTACCTGATCGGTCCGGAGCTCGAGCCGGGTCTGCTCGAGGCCGCCGCCGAGGAGGCGGGCTGCGCCGCGGCCGAGGCCCTCGGCCCGTACCCGGCGATCGGCAAGCTTGCGCTCGCCAAGTACACGACGGCGCTGGGCATCGCCCCGCCGCAGCCGCAGGGCGCCCCTGCCCGCTGAGCCTCGCCGGACCGCACTTGTACGGCGAAGGGCCCGCTCCCTCCCGGAGCGGGCCCTTCGCCGTGGGTCGGCAGCCGACGACGGCCTCCGTGCCGGTCCGGCGGCGGGCTCCCGCCCCCGCACAACGACGACTCCCGGTCCCGGCCGACGACGGGCTCCCGGTCCCGGCCGACGACTGCCTCCCGTCCCCGCGCGGCGACGGCTCCCGACGCGGTCGGCGGCGTCTGCGCGCACGTGGCGGCCGAGGGTGGCCCCGGATCAGTCGAGGACGACGCAGGAGGCCGCGGGTGCCTGCACCGAACCGCCGCGTCGTGGCACCCCTGTCACCGGATCCACCGCGAACCAGGTCACGTCCCCGGACCGCTCGTTGGCCACGTACAGGAACCCCTCCGACAGGGCGATCGCGCGTGGCCACGCGCCCCCGCACGGCACCGTGGTCACACACCTGAGCCCGTCGCCCTCGACCGCCAGCACGGAGAGCACGTCCTGCCCGCGTACGGCCGTCCAGACGAAGCGTCCGTCGGGCGAGACGACGAGCCCCGACGGATAGGCGTCGCCCTCGGGCGGATCCGGCAGCACGGGCGTCTCCGCGACCGGCTCCAGGACGCCGCCCCCGGAATCCCAGCGGCAGACGGAGACGGTCGGCGCCAGCTCGTTGAGGACGTAGGCACGGTTACCGCTCGGGTGGAAGGCAAGATGGCGCGGCCCGGATCCCGGCCGCAACGGGATCTCGCGACGCAGCCGCACCCTGCCGTCGTCCAGAGCACAGACGCGGACGGAGTCCGTACCGAGGTCGACGCTGACGATCCAGCGGCCGGTCGGGTCGGGCAGTACCTGATGGGCGTGCGGGCCCCGAAGCCGGTGCGGGACCGGGCCGGAGCCCTCGTGCCGGAGCACGGCGGACGCGCGGTCGGCCAGGGTTCCGTCGACCCGCAGGGGCACCGCGGTGACGCTGCCGGAGGCGTAGTTGGCGGTCAGGACGTGACCGGCGTGCAGGCTCAGATGCGTGGGCCCGCTGCCGCCGACGGGGATGGGCGGACCGGCGAGTTCGGGCGTGTCACCGACGAGACGGTACGCGGCCACCGCGCCGTCGGCCGTCTCGCTGACCGCGTACAGCATGTCCCCGGACAACGCCAGGTACGACGGATCGGGCACCGCGTCCACGGCGCCCAGAACGGTCAGCGCGCCGCTGTCCGCGTCCACGGCCGCCGTGAGGACGCCACGCCCTCCCGCCGCTGTGAACGAGCCGATGTACGCCCGCCGTTGCCGCCTGCCGCCGTCCGTCACTGCCGTCTCCTCTCCCCGATGCCCCGCACGAAGGAAGGTAGCAGCAGGTCTAGACCAGCGAGCGGGAGGGCGCCGGTGCGGTACCGGCAGGACCAGGTGCCGTACCGGCCGGGGTCAGGCCTGAGCGGGCGACGAGCCGCGCAGCAGCGCCGCCAGGGCGACGAGGGCCCGCTCCAGGCCGTGGAGGTGGCTGAGGGCCTGCTCGGCCCCGGGGTGGTGCCCCGGGACGCCCGTCCGGGCGGCGAGGGCGCGTTCGGGGACGGCGCCGAGCAGCGCCTCCACCGCGGTTTCGACGCGTCGGCACGCGGCCGTCAGGCGGGCGTCATGGGAGGCGTCCGGGTCGGCGGCGACGGCGACGAGGCCGCGCGCCTCCTGGGCACATGCGTCGAGCAGGGCGAGCACCTGGCGAGCCCGCGCCTTGCGCGCCCGCAGCGGACTCAGCGGATGCACCAGCGGAGCGAGCGCCATCCGGACGCGTCCGAGAAGCGCTTCGAGCTCGGCGGCCCGGGAGGCGGGGTTGGCCTCCTCGTCGCCGGCGAGCCGCCGGGCCGCCGCGGCGGTGCAGCCGTGCACGGCGTGCAGAGCACGGTGCACCCACTGGTCGGTGACCGTGTGCGTGGTGATCGGCAGGACGGTCGCGACGGCGAGCGCGGCACCCAGCGCCCCGACGCCCGTCTCCGCGAGACGCAGGCCCAGCAGCCCCGGATGCAGGACGCCCAGGAGGCCGTAGAGCAGGCCCGCCATGACGGTGACGAAGAACATCATCCAGCTGTACGACGGCGCCGCGGTGTAGAAGATGCCGAACACACAGAGTGCGATGAGCAGCACCGTGGGCCCCGGGGCGCCGTGCAGCGGCACGGCGACCAGCAGTCCGGCGACGATGCCGGTCACCGTGCCGACGACACGCCGGAAGCCGCGTACGAGCGTCTCGCCGCGCGAGGCGGTGTTCACGAATATCCACCAGGCCGTGCCCACGGCCCAGTACCAGCGCTGGTGCGACAGCACCTCGCCCGCGGCGATCGCGAAGGCGCAGGCGGCCGTCGCCTGGAAGGCCTGGCGGGTGGCGGGCCGCGCGAGTCCGCGTCCGCCGAGCGGCGCGGGCGTGGCGGGCAGCGGCGTACGGCGCTCGACGCACCACACACCGAACCGCACCGCCGACGCGGCGGCCAGCGACAGGGCCACGGCCACGCACAGCTCCGGGAGCCGGTCCGGGACGGCGTGCAGGAACTGTGCGGTGAAGAACATCATGAACGCGAAGATGCCGAGCGCATGACCTCGCGACCCCCAGCGGCGGGCGTACACCCCGCTGAAGACCACCGCGAGCCAGGCCGTGTCCCGCGCCGTCGGCGCACCGTGCAGGACGGTGGCGAGCGCGAGGACGGGGAGGCCGACGACGGGCAGCAGCGCGGTGGTGACCGCCTGGCCGCGCACGGTCGGGTCGGCGACCGCGAACAGCGCGAGGAGCGCGGCGAGCGCGCCGGTGATCGAAGCGGGCAGGGACAGTCCCGCCGTCTCGCACACCGCCACGGCCAGGCCGATGCCCAGCACCGCACGCAACGAGATGCGCAGCCGGAACAGCCCCGGATCCGGAGCCGTGAACATCTTCTTCACCGTTGTCCGTCCGCCCCCATCCAGATGCCAACTCCATGCCGGCACCGTGCCGAACTCCATGCCGACGCAACGCCAGGACATGGGAATGGCGCCGCGGGCACGGTTTCCGGCTTCGTTGCCGGTCCTGCGCTACGCGGCGCCATTGATACTCATAAGGAAAGCATCAGTACACGAGTGGCTCAAGCGGGTCGCTCAGCACTGAGCCATTGGTACAGTCAATGAAGATCCACTCGGGCGACAGGGAGGCCAACGGACCATGGCCGTGGACGCACTCGACACCCGCATCCTGCGGCTGCTGCTCGAGCAGCCGCGCACCAGCGTGCGCGAGTACGCGCGCACCCTTGGCATCGCCCGGGGCACTCTGCAGGCCCGGCTGGACCGACTGGAGCGGGACGGGGTGATCACCGGCACGGTCCCCTCCCTGTCCCCCGCCGCGCTCGGCCACCCGGTCCTCGCGTTCGTGCACATCGAGGTCACTCAGGGACACCTGGACGACGTGGGCGAGGCCCTGGCGGCGGTGCCGGAGATCGTCGAGGCGTTCTCGATCACCGGCGGCGGCGATCTGATGACCCGAGTCGTGGCACGGGACAACGAACATCTGGAGGACGTCATCCAGACATTGATCAGCATGCCCGGGGTCGTCCGCACCCGCACGGAGGTGGCGCTGCGCGAACGGGTGCCGTACCGGCTGCTGCCACTCGTCGAGTCGATCGGCCGCGCCGCCGCGACCTGACCGCGCCGCGGCCGGGGCGTCGTCCCCCGAGCCTGCCCCGACGACCGCTTGGCATCCTGGACCCCATGAGCACTCCCGGCACCGTCGCGGTCATCTTCGATCTCGACGGAACACTCGTGAACAGCGAGCCCAACTACTTCGAGGCGGGGCGGCGGCTCCTCGCCGGGCACGGTGTCACCGGGTACACCTGGACGGACCACGAGCGGTACGTCGGCATCAGCACCCGGGAGACGCTGGCGCTGCTGAAGGCGGCTTACGGCCTGCGGGCGTCCCTGGAGGAATTGCTCGCGGAGGCCAACCACCGCTATCTCGAGCTCGCCCGTGCCTCCACCCCGGTCTACCCGGAGATGCGCAAGTTCGTGGAACTGCTGGCCGCCGAGCACGTCCCGATGGCCGTGGCGTCGGGCTCCTCACTGGAGGCCATCGAGGCGATCCTGTCGGGCACGGGGCTTACGCCCTGGTTCACCACGACGGTCTCGGCCGACGAGGTGGCGAACGGCAAGCCCGCCCCGGACGTCTTCCTGGAGGCCGCACGCCGCCTGGGTGCCTCCCCCGTCGACTGCGTGGTCCTGGAGGACGCCGCCCCGGGGGCGGCCGCCGCGTACGCCGCCGGGATGCGGTGCATCGCGGTCCCGTACGTCGCCGCGCAGGCCGATGACCCCGCGTTCGCCACGGCGGGGCTGCTGGTACGCGGCGGGCAGGCCGAGTTCACGGCACGGGCGGCCTACGACTGGCTTGTCGGCTCGGCCGGGGCATCCTCGTAGGCGCGAACCTGCGGGTGCCACGGGTGCGCCTGGCGCTCCGCGAGGCGTGCTGCCCGGACCCCGCGGCGTGGGCACGCCCCGTTCGAGGCACGGTTCGCCGAGTGGTACGAGCACGGGGAAGCCGTTCAACGCGGCGGCTGCGCTGCAGATCGACGCGGTGATCGACCCGGCGGAGTCGCGCCGACGGGTCCGATGCGCGCTGGACGGCCGGGTGAGGCCCGGCGAGGAGCGACGCCGGGCCTGCGTCGACACCCGGTGTGCGCGGGCCTGGCTACGAACGGCGACGGGGCTTGCCGCGTCTGACGCCCTTGGGACCGCCGGATCCGCTTCGCGGGTTCTTGCCGGTGGACTTCCTCGCCGTGGGCTTCTGCCGTGCCGCGACCGCGTCGGGCCGCCCGCGCGTGTGCTGGGCGGCAGGTGCGGCGGGCCCGCGTGTGCTGTTGACCGTGCGTCCGCGGACGATCCCGATGAAGTGCTCCACCAGGTCGGTGGTCGCGTCCTCGGGCCAAGACAGAGCGACACTCGACCGGGGGGCATCCACGACCGGCCGATAGGTGAGGTCCCGACGGTGGTGGAGACGGGCCAGCGACTGGGGGACGACGAGCAGACCCACGCCCGCCGCCACCAGTTCGATGGCGTCCTCCGTCGTGGCGGGCCGCTCGAACGCGGGCTCCCCGGGCGGCTGCTCCCAGCCGAGGACGTCGTCGAGCGGGTGGAAGACGACCTCGTCGGCGAGGTCTGCGACGGACACCTCGTCCGCCGCCGTCACCACATGGTCCTTGGGGACCACGACCACGGTCGTCTCGGTGTAGAGGGGGATCGCGCTGAAGACCGTGCGGTCGACCGGCAGCCGCAGGAGTCCCGCGTCCGCTCCACCCCTGCGCATCACCTCGGACGCTTCGGCGGCCGGCACCTGGAGAAGGGTGAGGGGAACGTCGGGCAGGCGCTCGTTCCAGATCCGCACCCACTTGGCGGGCGTCACCCCGGGGACGTACACGAGCCGGAACGAGGGGGGTACTTCCGAGCCTGTCACCCCGCCAGGTTACCCGGCGTGGTCAAAGGCTCCGTACCCGGCCGATAGTCTGGACAGCATGAAGTCGCACCAGACCACCCAGACGATGAAGGCCGCGACCGCGGCGAAGAAGCTGGGTGTGTACCTCCCCGCCACCCCCGCCGAGTTCCAGGAGGGTGTGGTCTCGCGCGCCGAGCTGAACGAGCTCCAGGCCAATCCGCCCGAGTGGCTGCGGGAGCTGCGACGCAACGGCCCGCACCCCCGCCCGGTGGTCGCGGCGAAGCTGGGCGTCTCCATCGCGGGCCTCACGCGCGGCGGGGTCACCGAGCCCTTGACCACCGAGCAGATCGAAGCGCTCAAGAACGACATGCCCGCGTGGCTGGAGAAGGAGCGCGCCACCCAGGCCGAGGTCCGCAAGGAAGCGGCGCGCATCAAGAAGAAGAACGCCGAGCGGGACCCCGACGCGCGTTCCTGACGTCCGGCCGTCGGCGGTGCGGGGCTCGCCGACGGCATGTTCGGACTCGGCGTTGTGTCGCCTTCGCGCTGTGTCACCTTCGCGCTGTGTCGCCTCGGCGCCCACCGAGGGCCTGCTCCGGGTCAGGTCGTCCCGGGGCCACCGCCGAAGGAGCCGCCCGAGCCGGAGTTCCACCGGGGGCGCTGCTGGTCCGCGCTGCGCCGGCTTCCCGAGGCGTGGATCTCGTGCGGGGTGAGGCGCTCGCTCTCGTCCCGGGCGAGCGGCATCTCGTTCGGCTCCCTGACCTCCCGGGATTCCATGACGGGTCCGGTGGGCGGCAGGGTCGGGTGGTCGGAGCGGCGCGGTGGGCCCGGTTCCCGTCGGCGCACCTTGATGCCGAGCCGCACGGCCCACACCAGGGCGCCCGCGATGACGAGACCGCCGACGAAGGCAGCGATCATGCCCCACGCGGCATTCGAAGCGGCCCATTCCATCGAGATCATCAGCATTGCGGCCGGGTACCCCCGTCGCGCGAAGTGAACCGTGCCGACGGGCGTGGCGCGAACGCGCCCCGGGTACCTCGGCGATAGCGTCGCCCGCAGACGGTCATGATCCGGACCGGCGGTCGTACGCGGGCCGGCGCAGGTACGGGACCCCGCCGCGGCCCTTTCTCTTCCCCTGAACGGTTTCCCCTGGCGCGACCGGGACACCCGCGATGCGCTCGCGTGTCGTCCGGCCCCTGGGACCGGCATGACGCCGCGGGGCGAAGGCCCGTGGAGGAGGACGATGACACAACTGTCGGAACGCATCATCGCCGCCGGGCGCAAGACCACATCCACGTCCTCTCTCGGCCGGGCGCTGGTGCGCTGGACCACGACGACCGATCACAAGGTGATCGGTCGTCTCTACATGGTCACGGCCTTCTGCTTCTTCCTCCTCGCCGGGCTGCTGGCCATGGGGATGCGGGCGGAGCTGGCCCGTCCCGGGCTGCAGTTCATGTCCGAGGAGGTCTACAACCAGTTCTTCACGGTGCACGGCACGGTGATGATGCTGCTGTTCGCCACCCCCATGTTCGCCGGGTTCGCCAACGCGGTGATGCCGCTGCAGATCGGCGCACCGGACGTGGCATTCCCCCGGCTGAACGCCCTGTCGTACTGGATGTACCTCTTCGGCGGCCTGATGGTCGTGTCGGGCTTCCTGGTGCCCGGTGGTGCCGCCTCGTTCGGCTGGTTCGCCTATGCCCCGCTGAACAGCGCGTACCGCACCCCCGGCGCGGGCGGCGACCTGTGGACGATGGGCCTCGTGGTGACCGGCGTGTCGACGACGCTCGGCGCGGTCAACTTCATCGCCACGATCATGTGCCTGCGCGCCCCGGGCATGACGATGTTCCGGATGCCGATCTTCACCTGGAACATCCTGTTCACCTCGATCCTGGTGCTGCCGGCCTTCCCCGTGCTCACCGCCGCGCTGCTGGCCCTGGAGTCCGATCGAAAATTCGGATCGCACGTGTTCGATGCCACGAACGGCGGTGCCATCCTCTGGCAGCACCTGTTCTGGTTCTTCGGCCATCCGGAGGTCTACATCGTCGCGCTGCCGTTCTTCGGGATCGTCACGGAGATCCTGCCGGTTTTCTCGCGCAAACCGTTGTTCGGCTACCTGCCGCTGATCGGCGCGACGATCGCCATCACCATGCTGTCCGCAGTGGTGTGGGCGCACCATATGTTCGCCACTGGCGCCGTGTTGCTCCCGTTCTTCTCCATGATGTCATTCCTGATCGCGGTGCCCACCGGGATCAAGTTCTTCGCATGGATCGGCACGATCCACCAGGGGTCACTGTCGTTCGAGACGCCGATGCTGTGGGCGTTCGGGTTCCTGGTGTCGTTCCTGCTGGGCGGTCTGAGCGGCGTGCTCCTCGCGTCCCCGCCGCTGGACTTCCATGTCACCGACTCGTATTTCGTCGTGGCGCACCTGCACTACGTGCTGTTCGGCACCGTGGTCTTCGCGATGTTCGCCGGCTTCTACTTCTGGTGGCCCAAGTTCACCGGGAAGATGCTGAACGAGCGGCTGGGCAAGCTCCATTTCTGGCTGCTTTTCCCGGCCTTCCAGCTGACCTTCCTGGTGCAGCACTGGCTCGGGGCGGAGGGCATGCCCCGGCGCTACGCCGACTATCTGCCGGCGGACGGCTTCACCCTGCTGAACACCCTGTCGTCCACGGGGGCGTTCCTGCTCGGGATCTCCACGCTGCCGTTCCTGTACAACGTCTGGCACACCGCCCGGCACGGACGGCGGGTCACGGAGGACGATCCCTGGGGGTACGGGCGCGGGCTCGAGTGGGCGACGTCCTGCCCGCCGCCGCGCCACAACTTCCTGGCCCTGCCGCGGGTGCGGTCCGAGTCGCCTGCCTTCGACCTGCACCACCCCGAGGTCGTCCGGCAGGAAGTGGAGGAGGGACGGCGATGAAGATCGAGGCACTGCTCTTCGGCGGCGTCGCCGTGTTCTTCGGGGGCGCCGCCGCGCTGTACGGCGCGTGGTCGCACGATCCGGCCGGTACCGCGGTGCTGATCGTCGCGTTCGGGATGGCCGGGGTGATCTCCTTCTTCTGCACGGTGCAGTACCGGCGCAGGGGGATCCGGCCCCAGGACCGGCCAGACGCCGAAGTGGCCGACGGCGCCGGGCCCCTGGAGTTCTTCCCGCCCCACAGCCCGTGGCCCGTGGTCACGGCGTTTGGCTTCGCCGTCGCAGCGACGGGCGTGGTCTACGGCCTGTGGCTGTTCATCCTCGGCGTCGGGATTCTCGCGCGGGGAGTTCTCGGTCTGGTTTTCCAGTACGCGGCGCGCGGGAGCTGAGCGGCTTCCTCGGTGCTCCCGGCGGGAACCGGGTCACGGGCCGGTGGTCGCTCGCATAGCCGCCTTCCACGGTCTGGCGCACCTCCCCTGTCTCGTCCCCCTTCGCCAGGCGTTTCTGCTCCGTCTCCGCCAGGGCGTGGCAGACCTGCCGGGTGAGCAGGAAGGCGATGACCGGCGCCACCACCAGGGCGATGCGCAGGATCCACGTCATGGCGTTCAGCGAGACCCGGAAGGCGTTCGCGATGATGTCGTTGCCACCGGCCAGCAGCAGGACACCGTAGAAGGTGATTCCCGCGACGCCGAGTCCGGTGCGCACGGGCCGTTCCCGCGGCCGGTCGCACAGGTGCTGCTCCTCGTGCCACTCCCCCGTCAGCCGCTGTTCGACGAACGGGTGGGCGTACAGCACGAGGAACAACAGCGCCGGCAGCACGACCGCCGGCAGCAGGACGTTCCACATGATCGTGTGACCGGCGACGACGGTCTCCCACGGCGGCACCAGCCGTAGCGCGCCCTCCAGGAAGCCGACGTACCAGTCGGGCTGCGAGCCGGTCGACGCCTGGTCAGGCCGGTAAGGACCGTACGCCCATACGGGGTTGATCTGGGCGAGACCGGCGAGAAGGGTCAGCACACCGAAGACGGTGAGCGACAGGCCGGTCGAGGACGCCGTGAACTGCGGGTAGAGCGGCTTGCCGATGACGTTCCGGTTGGTCCGGCCCGGCCCGCGCCACTGGGTGTGCTTCAGGTGGAAGACCAGGATCAGGTGCACGGTGACCAGGGCGATCAGTGCCCCGGGCAGCAGCAGGATGTGCAGGGCGTACAGGCGGGGGACGAGGTCCTCGCCGGGGAACTGGGACCCGAACACGAACATGCTCACGTACGTCCCCACGATCGGCAGGGACAGCATGATGCCCTGCGCGATGCGCAGCCCCGTGCCCGAGAGCAGGTCGTCGGGGAGCGAGTACCCGGCGAAGCCCTCGGCGAGGGCGATCATGAACAGCGTAACGCCGATGACCCAGTTCATCTCTCGTGGCCTGCGGAAGGCCCCGGTGAAGAAGATGCGCAGCAGGTGCACACAGATCGCGGCGACGAACACCAGGGCGGCCCAGTGGTGCATCTGCCGGATGAGCAGTCCGCCGCGGACGTCGAAGCTGATGTGCAGGGTCGAGTCGAATGCCTCCGACATCAGGACGCCGCGCAGCGGCACATACGGTCCCTGGTAGACGACCTCGCGCATCTCCGGCTTGAAGAAGAACGTCAGCCACACACCGGTCAGGATGAGGAGGATCAGACTGTAGAGCGCGATCTCACCGAGGAAGAACGACCAGTGCTCGGGGAAGGCCTTGCGCAGCAGCCGCCCGCCACCGTCCAGCACGGGCAGCCGCGCGTCCAGGGCGTCGGCGAAACGCTCTCCGGGACGGCCGGCCCCGGCCGTCGGCGCGGGTGCCGGCGGCGATGGTTCTTGCTCCTCGCTCATCGCGCGTCCATGTCGTGGTCGGCGGACCCTTCATGCCGGTCCCGGTGCACGGACCGCCTCCTTCCACAGCCTCTCACTGACCGCTCTCTGCCATGCCTTGCCCCGCGGCGGCAGGACGAGCACGCCGTGACGGCGAAACACTCGCGCGCCCGGGGCGGTACACCCGTTCGGATGTGTACGGACCCGGCCCCCGCGGGATGCCAGTGGTCAACCGACCCGGCCCCGCGGGATGCCCGTGCTCACGGGAAGAGCGCGATACCGAGGACCACCAGCAGGACGACGACGGTGACAATGGCCACCATCGCCCAGGGCCCCCCGGGGTTCACCGATTCCCCGGGCTGCGCTCCCCGTGGCCGGTCCTCCGCCAGCGTGGGGTGTGCGGGACGGTCGCGCTCGTAGAACTCTTCGTCGCGTCGGTGTTCGGCCATCGGACCTCCTCGGAGGTGTTCCCCTGTGCCTGTCGGGGCGCGGGTTCCCCGTTCTCGCCCGGAGATTCCGGCCGTTCAGGCAGTGGCTCCCGGGTGCGCAGGGCCCTGCGTCCGCCCGGCGCGCGTCGCTCCTGCACCACGCGCTGCTCCCTACCTTCAGTCGACGGACGAGACCTTCACCCGGAGAATGATGAACCGCCGCACCCGCCTGTGGCGGAGGCTGCACGACGACGGTGCCCAGGACAGGTGACGCGCACGGATACCGCAGTGGCCGGACGGCCCGTCAGACCGTCGGCGGAGTGTCACGTGCGGCCGCGGGTCGCCGCAGGTCCGTGTCGGAGAGCGCTTCCAGCCTTCCCCGGGTGTCCAGGCGGTACAGCAGCACCAGCGCAGGCCCGACGACCACCACCGCGACGACGATGACGAGGAGCAGCCAGCGCAGGGTCGTGGGGGCCCCGGCGGCCTGCGCCACGGTCAGCGAGGTGGGCACCAGGTAGGGACGCTGGGCGATGCCCCAGCCGAAGACGACGGCGGCCACACAGACGACGGCGGTGACCCTCGCCCATCCGAAGGCTCCCCGGGCCAGCAGCCAGGCCGTGCCGAGCGCGCCGACGACCGCGGCCAGGACGAGCACGAGACCGGCTCCGCTCGTGAGGCCGCCGTACACATAGGGCGCGTCGTCGCGGGTCACGACGGCACCGGCGAGGGCCAGCACGGCGAGCACGACAAGGCTTGCCCAGGCCCGTCGCCGGAAGTACCCGACGAGGTCCACGGCGGCCAGGCCGTGAGCGTCGGCGGTGAGGAACACCGACCCGAGGAAGGCGGTCGCGGCGACGGTGAGCAGTCCGGCGACGATGGAGGACGGGTTGGCCCAGGTGTCCGCGGACGCCTGGGTCCCCGGGGCCACACGCCCGGAGGCGAGGCCCCCCACAGCCGCACCCAGGAAGAAGGGCGTGAGCAGGGAGGCAACGGCGAAGGCCGCGCCGTAGACACGCCGCTCGGCCAGCCGTCGCGTCGGTTTGCGCAGGGCGAAGCCCGCACCGCGCAGCACAAGGCCCACGGCCGCCAGCGCGAGGGGCAGCCACAGGGCCGTGAACAGGGTCTGGAAGAACACCGGGAACCCTGTCCACGAGATCACCATGATGAAGATCAGCCAGACGTTGTTGGCCTCCCAGACGGGCTCCATGGAGTGGTCGATCAGCCATCTGGGCCGCTCACCGCGTACGGCGCCGCCGGCCACCAGGTCCCAGAAGCCCGCCCCGTAGTCGACGCCTCCCGCACAGGAGTAGGCGGCGACCACGATCAGCAGCACCAAGGCCACCAGGCCCCCGGCGCTCATCGGCCGCCACCGGGTACGGCTGTCTCGGGGCGGGGTCCGTAGGGCGTGACGCTTTCGGGTCCTTCGCCCTCCAGGCCCTCGTCCGCCTGCCGCCAGCGTGTCCGCATCTTCAGCACGATGGCGAGGAAGGCCGAGAAGACCAGCGCATAGACCACGATGACCAGGCCGAGCATCGCCCACAGGGCCCCGGCCCGGGTGCTCGTGACCGCTTCCGACACACGCATGTGCCGGTAGACGATCCATGGCTGCCGGCCGACCTCGGTGGTGACCCAGCCGCATTCCACCGTCAGCACCGAGGCCGCCCCAGCGAGGGCCGCGCACCGGTAGAACCAGCGCGACCCCGGCATGTCACGCCGCCGCAGCCAGGACCAGCCGTACCAGAGCGCCAACAGGATCAGCAGACTGCCGACGCCGACCATGATGTCGAAGGCCCAGTGCGCGATGGTGGCCTGGACGACGGTCGGATGGTCGCCCGCGGGGACCGAGGTCAGTCCCGTGACCTGGGTGTCCGGGCTGAATCCGGCGAGGATGGAGTCGAGTTGGGGGATCCTGATGCCGCCCTTGACGGTTCCGTCCGGCTGCAGCCGGCCGAACAGGTACTCCGGTACGTGCCGGTCGGTGGTCCACACCAGTTCGGTGGCCGCGAACTTGACCGGCTGCTTGTGGAAGACGGCCCGGGCAATCGCGTCACCGAGCACGAACTGCACCGGAGTGATCACGGCGGCAACGGTGAACGGCACACAGAAGCCGAGCCGGTGGTAGCGGTCCCTGCGGCCGCGCAGCCATCCGACGGCGTACACGCCCGCCACCACGTACCCGGCCGTCAGAAACATGGCGACCGCGAAGTGCCAGTACTGCGGTCCGAACATCGGTGTGAACACCGCTTGGCGCACACGGACGTCCACCGGGCGGCCCGCGGCGCCGAGACTGAAGCCCCCCGGTGTGTTCATCCAGGAGTTCGCGGCCAGGATGCCGAACGCGCCCAGCATCGCCACGAACGGCAGGGGTACGCCCAGCCAGAAGTGCGTCCAGGGCCTGAGCCGGCGCCAGCCGTAGAGGTAGATGGCCAGCAGCACGGCTTCGAGGAAGAAGGCCCAGCCCTCGATGCCGAAGCCGAGGCCGAACACGTCGCCCCAGCGCCCCATCATCGCAGGCCACAGCAGTCCGAACTCGAACGTGAGCACGGTGCCGGTGACGACGCCCACGGCGAATTGCACGGCCATCACCGCCGACCAGCGCCGGGCCAGCAACAGGGCGACGGGGTCACCGCGGCGCAGGCCCCGATGGTGCATCACCAGGGTGATGAACGGCAGCGCCACGGCCAGCGGCACCAGGACGATGTGGGAGGCCAGCGTGAAGGCCATCAGCTCCCGGGCGGGCAGCATCTGGGGCGGCGCGTGCGCCGAAAGCAGCGACAGGGCCGACGGAGCGGACGGCACTGCCGGGCCGCTCACGGTCAGCCCCCCGTGGCGAAGCCGGGGAACAGCGTCATGCCGCCATCCACGTAGAGGGTGCTCCCCACGACGTAGTCGAGCAGGTCGGAGGCCAGTACGGCGACCGCCCTCGCGATGTCCTCCGGTTCGCCCACCCTGCGGTAGGGGATGAGGCTCAGCAGGCTCGCCTCGGCCTCGGGGGTGTCCCAGGCGCTGCGGTTGATGGGCGTTCGGATGGCCCCCGGCGCGACCGCGTTGACCCTGATCCTGTGCGGTGCCAGTTCCTGGGCCAGGGTCTGCATCAGCATCAGTACTCCGCCCTTGGATGCCGCGTAGTTCACATGGCCCGCCCAGGGAATGATCTGGTGGACCGAGCTCATACAGATGATCTTCCCGGCGGAGGACGACACCTCCGGGACCACTCCCCGGCGCAGAAACTCCTTGGCCGCCTCGCGTGCGCACAGGAACTGCCCGGTGAGGTTGACGTCCAGGACCTTGTGCCACTGATCGACGGTCATGTCGGTGAGGGGCGCATCCCGTTGCAGGCCGGCGTTGGCCACCAGGATGTCGATGGTGCCGAGTTCCTCCACCATGCGGGACACCATCCCGACGACCTGGTCCTCCGAGGAGACGTCCGCCTCGTGGGCGTAGGCGCGCACCCCGAGGCTCTCGATCTCCTGCACCACCTTCTCCGCGGCGTCACGGTCGGCGACATAGTTGACGACGACATCGGCGCCCATCCGCCCCAGACCGATGGCGGTGGCCTTGCCGATCCCCGAGTTGGCGCCGGTGACCAGTGCCTTCTGCCCTCTCAGAAGCGGGAACGCGGTGATCTGCCCATCCACACTCACGCTGGTGCCCACGGTTGCCTCCAGTCGCTGCTGCCCCGGAACACGGCCCGGGACCGCGCGGATCGTCGGGGCCGATCACCCATGACCACACCACTGGCGAGAGCGTCCGGACCGCCGCGAAACCCATTTGTAGGCCGACCGGGACCTGATGTCAGACCAACGGCCCAGCTCCGCTTGCCGCCCCGCGCCGTGCAGCCCCGCGCCGTGCAGCCCCGTGGAGCAGGGCCGGACGGTGGACCGGCCTGCACCCTCGCACACCGTCGCGACTCGCCGCGCGCCAGGGCGCCTGATGCCGCACATTGGTGATATGGATCGCTATCCGCCGATCGCTGATCACGGGCTTGTCGGCGATCTGCAGACCGCCGCCCTGGTCTCCGCCAAGGGCGTGGTGGACTGGTTCGCCGCTCCTCGGTTCGACTCACCCAGTGTCTTCGCGGCCCTGCTGGACCACGATCGGGGAGGGTATTTCCGGCTGGCGCCGGAAGGCGCGGACGCGGGGAACTGGCGGCAGCTCTACTATCCGGACACCGCCGTGCTCGTGACCCGGTTCATGTCGCCCGACGGCGTGGGCGAGGTGGTGGACTGCATGCCGGCCGACCGGTCCGCGCAGGCCGGCGACCGCCATACGCTGATCCGGGTCGCACGTACCGTGCGCGGCACGGTCCGCTTCGCCCTGGAGTGCCGTCCCCGGTTCGACTACGCCCGCGCCGGCCACCGCCTCGATCTGCGGCCGGAGGGTGCGGCCTTCCACGCCCCGGACCAGACCGCCCATCTGCAGAGCACCTTTCCGCTCGAGCGCGACGGTGACGACGTCACGGGGCATGTGACCCTGCGGGAGGGACAGGCCGCGGCGGTGCTCTTCACCGTCTGCCGACCGGGCGGGCCCGCGCCCGAGCCGCCCTCCGAGGAAAGGATTTCCGAGGAGATCTGGCGCACCATCGACTTCTGGCAGCGGTGGGTGCGCACCAGCCGCTACCGAGGACGGTGGCCGGGCATGGTGCACCGGTCGGCCATCACCCTGAAACTGCTCACCTACGCCCCCACCGGCGCCCCGATCGCCGCGGCGACGATGGGCCTGCCCGAACAGGTGGGCGGCGAGCGCAACTGGGACTACCGCTACACCTGGGTGCGGGACGGCTCGCTGTCCGTCCGCGCCCTGCTCGACCTGGGTTTCGTGGAGGAGGCGACCGCCTTCACCCGATGGCTCGGGGACCGGCTGCACGACCAGGCGGGACCGGGCGAGGAACCGCTCCAGATCATGTACCGGGTGGACGGGGACCCGAAGCTGACCGAGGAGATCCTGGAGCACTTCGAGGGGTACCGCGGATCGTCTCCGGTGCGTGCCGGAAACGCGGCGGCCGACCAGTTGCAACTCGACATCTACGGCGAGGCGATGTACGCCCTCTCCGAGAACAGCAACATCGGCATGCACATCGGCTACCACGGCTGGAAGGGGCTCAGCCGGACCCTGGACTGGCTCTGCGACGCCTGGGACCGCCCCGACGAGGGCATCTGGGAAACCCGCGGCGGCCGCCAGCACTTCACCTACAGCCGCGTGATGTGCTGGACGGCTCTGGACCGCGGGCTGCGTCTGGCCGAGGACTGGCGCCGCCCGGCGGACACCGCGCGCTGGACGGCCGCCCGCGACACGATCCTGGAACAGGTCATGGAGCGGGGCTGGAGCAAAGAGCAGCAGGCTCTGGTCCAGCACTACGACGGTGACGTCCTGGACGCCTCACTGCTCCTGCTGCCGCGGCTCGGCTTCCTCGCCCCCCTCAGTCCGGCCTGGCTGACCACGCTGGACGCGATCGACCGCAAGCTGGTCTCCGACAGCCTCGTCTACCGCTACGACCCGAGCGCCTCGCCCGACGGCCTGCGGGGTTCCGAAGGCACCTTCAGCCTCTGCACCTTCCTCTACGTCGACGCGCTGGCCCGAGCGGGCCAACTGCGCCTGGCGCGCTATGCGTTCGAGAAGATGCAGACGTACGCCAACCACGTGGGCCTGTTCGCCGAGGAAATCGGCCCGGGCGGCGAGCAGTTGGGCAACTTCCCGCAGGCCTTCACCCACCTCGCGCTCATCATGGCCGCCGCCTCCCTCGACAAGGCTCTGGACGAGGCCGCGGACCGGGCACCGCGTCTGCACGATGACGACGAGGCGCCCCCATGGCGCGTCAGGGGAGCGTGACCACGACCCAAGAGGCTCCGTGCAGGGGGTGCCCGGCCGTACGGCACGACGCGAGGCCGCGGATCCGTGCGGGCGGCCTCAGGCGGCGGCCACGGTGTCCCGCCCTCCCTCGGCACGGTGAATCGGCGTCCGCGAACCGGTGAGCGGAACGCCCGTCCCTCCCCGCCGGGCCGCGACGATCTCCGCCGCGATCGACAGGGCGGTCTCCTCGGGCGTACGGGCACCGAGGTCGAGGCCGATCGGCGACCTCAGCCGGGCCAGTTCCTGGTCGCTCACGCCGGCTTCCCGCAGGCGCCGGTTGCGGTCCTCGTGGGTGCGGCGTGAGCCCATCGCGCCGACGAACGCGACCGGCATCCGCAGTGCCGTCTTCAGCAGGGGTACGTCGAACTTGGCGTCGTGGGTGAGCACGCACAGGACCGTGCGCCGGTCGGTCGCGGTGCGCTGCAGATATCGGTGCGGCCAGTCGACCACGATGTCGTCGGCCTCCGGGAAGCGGGCTCGCGTGGCGAAGACCGGGCGGGCGTCGCACACGGTCACGTGATACCCGAGGAACTTGCCCGCACGCACGAGCGCCGCGGCGAAGTCGATCGCACCGAAGACGATCATACGAGGCGGTGGCACGTCCGACTCGACGAACAGCGTGACGCCGCCGGGGCAGTGCGATCCGTCCTGCGAGAGGTCGGCCGTGCCGGTACGGCCGGTGTCGAGCATGGCCCGGGCGACGGCCGCCGCCGTCCGGTCCAGCTCCGGGTGGCCGCCGAGGCCGCCTTCGTACCCCCCGTCGGGGCGCACGAGCACGGCCCTGCCCAGGAGGTGGGCCGGGCCCCGGGCGATGGTGGCGATGGCCGCCGGCTCACCCCGGGCGGCGGCCGTGAGCGCCGAGCGCACCACCACGTCGGCGGGCGCTTCCGCGCCGACCGGCGTGACCAGGACGTCGATGACCCCGCCGCAGGTCAGCCCGACGGCGAAGGCGTCCTCGTCGCTGTACCCGAAGCGTTCCAGGACGGTCCTGCGGTCCTGGAGTGCCTGGACGCACAGGTCGTACACCGCTCCTTCGACGCAACCGCCGGAGACCGAGCCGAGGGCCGTGCCCTCGCCGTCGACGGCGAGGGCGGCGCCCGGGCCGCGTGGCGCGCTGCCGCTGACGGCCACAACGGTGGCGACGGCGAAGTCCCGGCCCTCCTCGACCCATTGGCGCAGCTCCTCTGCGATGTCAAGCATGCGGCGCCCCCGTCGCCCCCGGCAGAACGCGGTCGGGACGGATGGGCAGGCTCCGGTGGCGTACACCGGTCGCGTGCCAGACCGCGTTGGCGATCGCCGCCGCGGCGCCCACGATGCCGATCTCGCCAATGCCCTTGATCCCGACCGGGTCTTCCGGGTCCGGGTCGTCCACCCAGTCCGCCTCGATGAGCGGCACGTCGGCGTGTGTGGCGACGTGATAGCCGGCGAGGTCGGCTCCGACGTGGCCGCCCGAGGACTGGTCCCTGACCGCTTCCTCGTGCAGGGCCATGGAGATGCCCCAGGTCATCCCGCCGATGAACTGGTTGCGCGCCGTGAGCGGGTTGACGATCCGGCCCGCCGCGAAGACGCCGAGCATGCGCCGCACGCGCACCTCTCCGGTGGTGACGTCCACGGCGACCTCGGCGAACTGGGCTCCGAAGGCGTGCCGTTCCTTCTGCGCGAGGGCGCCGATGGCCGCAGAGGTGTCGGACCGTACAGTGATCCCCTCCGGCGGAACACCGGTGCCCAGGGCGAGACGTTCCCGCAGTTCCCCGGCCGCGGTCATGACCGCCCAGGACCATGAGCGGGTGCCCATCGAACCTCCGGCGATCATCGCCGGTCCGAAGTCGCTGTCCCCGATCCGCACCCGGACACGGTCGGGTGTCACCTCCAACGCGTCTGCGGCGACCAGGGTGAGCGCGGTCCGTGCTCCGGTACCGATGTCCGCTGCGGCGATCCGCACGGTGAAGGATCCGTCCGCCTCCGCTGTCACGACCGCCGTGGACGGTGCGGCTCCTGCGGGGAAGGAGGCTGCCGCCGTGCCGGTGCCCAGCAGCCAGCGCCCTTCACGGCGCAGCCCGGGGCGCGGGTCCCGGTCCGCCCAGCCGAACCTGTGGGCTCCTTCGCGGAAGCAGGCGAGCAGGTTGCGGCTGCTGAACGGCAGCCCGGACACCGGACCCCGCTCGGGCTCGTTGCGTACGCGTAGCGCGATGGGGTCGATCCCGCACTTCTCCGCGAGTTCGTCGAGCGCCGACTCGAGTGCGAACGAGCCGGGTGCCTCGCCCGGAGCGCGCATCCAGGTCGGGGTCGGTACGTCGAGCCGTACGAGCCGGTTGGCCGTGTGGTGGGCGTCGGCGTCGTACATCGCCCGTGCCACTCCGGCCCCGGGCTCGATGAACTCGTGCACGGTCGACGTGAGGCTCAGGCAGTGGTGTTCGAGCGCGCGCAGCCGCCCGTCGGCATCGGCGCCGAGCCTGATCCGCTGTGTCGTGGGGCTGCGGTAGCCGGCGAGCGAGAACATCTGACGGCGGGTCATGATCACGCGGACCGGACGCTGGAGGATCGTTGCGGCCATCACGGCGGCCACCTGATGGGCGCGCAGGCCCTTGCTGCCGAAGCCGCCGCCGACGTGTTCGGACCGCACCCGCACCGAGGCCGGATCGAGCGAGAACATCTTCGCCAGCTCGCCCGCCACCCAGGTGGTGCCCTGGTTGGAGTCGACGACTTCGAGCCGGCCGCCGTCCCAGAAGGCCGTCGCCGCATGAGGCTCCATCGGGCTGTGGTGCTCTTCGGGCGTGGTGTACTCCGCGTCGAGGACGACGGCGGACGCGGCGAGCTCGGACTCCAGGTCGCCCTTCTCGCTCACCGCCGGCATATGGGCGTCCAGCGGGTACGCGTCGGCGCGGCTGCCGGAGAAGGCGACGTCGTGGGGCTCCTCCTCGTAGTGCACCACGAGCGCTTCGGCGGCCTCCCTGGCCTGCTCCGACGTCTCGGCGACGACAAGCGCCACCGGCCAGCCCACATGCGGCACCCGGTCGTGCTGGAAGACAGCGGCGGTCGGGTCCGGCCGGACTCCCAGAAGGCCGATGTAGTCGGTCTCGACAGGCGGGGCGTTGCGGTGGTGCAGGACGGCGAGCACGCCCGGCATCCCGAGGACGGAGGCGTCCTGAACCGAGCTGATGCGGCCCCGGGCGACGGTGGACAGCACCAGCCAGCCGTGGGCGAGCTCGGCGAAGGGGATCTCTCCCGCGTAGCGGGCCGCTCCGGTCACCTTGTCCCGGCCCTCAACTCGGGTGTGCGCGGTGCCGACGGAGCCCTTCGCCGTCGTGGTCCCGGTCGTCACGGTGGTCATCGGGCGGCCTCCTCGGCGAGTTCGGTCAGCACGCCCACCACGAGGTTGCGCATGAGTGTCACCTTGTATCCGTTGTGCGGCAGCGGCTTCGCCGTCGCCAGTTCGGCTTCCGCGGCGGCGGCGAAGGTCTCGCCCCCGGCCGGTGCCCCCCTCAGCACGCGTTCGGCCGCCCGGGCCCGCCACGGCCGGGAGGCGACCGCGCCGAAGGCCAACCGCACGTCGTGCACGACACCGTCGCGGACCTCGAGCGCGGCGGCGATCGAGCCGATCGCGAATGCGTACGAGGCACGCTCGCGCACCTTCCGGTAGCGCGAGAGGGCGGCGACCGGAGCGGGTGGCAGGGTGACGCCGGTGATCAGCGCTCCCGGCGGCAGAGCGGTCTCCAGGTGCGGGGTGTGGCCCACGGGCGGATAGAAGTCGGCGAGTGGCAACTCGCCCGGTCCGTCGGCTGTTTCGTACGAAACGACGGCATCGAAGGCCGTCAGTGCCACGCCCATGTCGGAGGGGTGGACGGCCACACAGTGGTCGGAGGCGCCCAGGATGGCGTGGTTGCGGTGCTCGCCCTCGATGGCGGGGCAACCGCTGCCGGGGAGACGCTTGTTGCACGGTTTGGTGACGTCGGCGAAGTAGCCGCAGCGGGTGCGCTGGAGCAGGTTGCCGCCGACCGTTGCCATGTTGCGCAGCTGCCCGGAGGCACCGGCGAGTACGGCCTGCGTCAATGCCGGGTAGCGGCGCCGGACTTCGGGGTGGGCGGCGAGATCGCTGTTGGTCACGGTCGCGCCGATGCGCAGTGCGCCGTCCTTGGTCGACTCGATCCGGTCCAGAGGAAGTTCGCGGACGTCGACGAGGCGGGCGGGCCGTTCGACGCCGGTCTTCATCAAGTCGACGAGGTTGGTGCCCCCGCCGAGGAAGCGCGCGTCCGGATCGGCGCCGAGCAGCGCGACGGCGTCGGCGACGTCGGACACCCTCTGGTAGCCGAACTCCCTCATGCCACCGCCTCCGCCGTGTTCTCCGCCTCCGCCGTCTCCGCGTCGGTCGCGTCGGTCGCGGCCGCGCGGGCCACCGCCTGGACGATCGACACGTATGCGCCGCAGCGGCACAGGTTGCCGCTCATCCGCTCCCGGATCTCCTCGGCGGTCAGTGGTGGCGGCCCGGCTTCGGGCCGCACGTCGTCGGTCACGGCGCTCGGCCAGCCCGCCGCGTGTTCCTCGAGCACCGCGACGGCCGAGCAGATCTGCCCGGGCGTGCAGTAGCCGCACTGATAGCCGTCGAGGTCGAGGAACGCCTGCTGCACCGGATGGAGCCGTTCTCCCTGGGCCATGCCCTCGATGGTGGTGATCTCACGCCCCTGGGCCGCTACCGCGAGTTGCAGACAGGAGACGGCGCGGCGCCCGTCGAGCAGGATGGTGCAGGCACCGCATTGCCCCTGGTCGCAGCCCTTCTTGGTACCGGTGAGATCGAGGCGCTCACGCAGCGCGTCGAGGAGGGTGGTGCGGTGGTCGACGGACAGCGCGTACTTCTCGCCGTTGATGTTCAGGGTGATGGCGCTGTACGTCGACGAGGGCGCTGGGGCCATGATCAGCTTCTTTCGCGTATCCGGACCGCCTCGGGAGGGGCCGGGAGACAGACGATCAGGAGACGGGGAGATGGCGCTGTACGTAGCGATGTCGGGACGGGAAATGCAGGATGCAAGGAAGGAGCATCGGTGGCGGCGGTCACCGGTTGCAGGCGCCGGCCGCATCCGCCGCTATGGTGGACCCAACCGGACAGCTGTCCGCTACTGGCTTTCAACGTAACGGACAGCTGTCCGCTTAGCAAGGTCGGGTTCGCGCCATGAGCCCGCGAGGAGGAGACGTGCAGGCGAAGAAGGATCCGCCTCAGCGCTCGGACGCGCAACGCAACCGCGAGCGCATCCTGGAAGTGGCGCTGGTCGAGCTGACCCGCTCCGCGGACGCTCCGCTGAGCGTGATCGCCAAGAAGGCGGGCGTCGGGCAGGGCACGTTCTACCGCAACTTCCCCAATCGCGAGGCCCTCGTCCTCGAGATCTACCGCCATGAGATGCAGCAGGTCGCCGACAGCGCGGTCCAGCTGCTCGAGAGCCGGGAACCCGACCGGGCCCTGCGCGAGTGGATGGACCGCCTGGCCCAGTTCGCCATGGCCAAGGCCGGCCTGGCGGACGCCATCCGCCAGGCGAGCAGCACACCGGGAGGCCCGGCGAAACCGGGACACACCCCCGTGACCGCCGCGGCCGAACTCCTGCTCCGCGCCAACGAGGAGGCCCGTACCATCCGGCCGGGACTGTCCGCCGAGGACTTCTTCCTGGCCATCGCCGGTCTCTGGCAGATCGACCCCCACGGGGACTGGCAGCCGCGCGCGGCCAGGCTCCTGGACCTCGTCATGGACGGACTGCGCGCAGGCGCTTCCGGAGGGTGAGCGTACCCCCAGGGGCGCCCACGTACCCCAGGGGCGTCCGACCGTCCGCGAAGCCTTGAAGAGCCGGTTCGCCGACGGTCAGTCAGTGCCTCCGGGCGAGACCGGGATCAGCTGTACTCCGGCCCCGCAGTTCGTCACTTGGTTGGCAGCAGCGGAACACTCGCGGGTGTGATCGCCCCGGGGTGGGCGACCACCACTGCGGCGACCCGGCTTGCGGTCCGGAGGGCCTCGGTGGGGCCCTGCCTGTGATTCTGGCAGCGAGGTAGCCGCCGGCGAAGGCGTCGCCGGCGGCTGTCGTGTCGAGGACGCGGGCCGGAACGACGGCGGGTGTGTGATGGAGCTGGGTGCCGACGAGCAGGTGGGCGCCGTCCGCCCCCGTCTTCACGATGACTTCGCAGGGTCCGAGAGCGGCCAGCCGTTGTGCGGCGGCCTCCGGCGTCAGGCTGTCGTGCAGGGCGGTTTCGTCGTCCCAGGAGGCGAGGACGATGTCAGCGAGCCCGGCGAACCGGTCCATCACGTCCGCCGCCTCCTGGGGCGAGTGCCAACCGGAGGGGCGGTAGTCGGTGTCGAAACTGACCAGCGTGCCCTCCGGGCGCAGGTTCCGCAGTCGGGTCGACAGCGCTCGGCGGGCGGACGCGGAGGCGATCTGCAACGTGATGCCGGACAGATGGATCAGGTCGCCGGTGATGTGCTCGGCCCGTCGGTGCCGGCAAAGAGCTTTCGGGCCGCGGAGTCGGAACGCTGTGCCGCGCCAAGGACCTCGGTGGGGGTGGTTCCGCCTTCGATCAACGGAGTGCCGGTAACGCTCAGTTCGGCACGGACGTCCGGTACGAGGCAGGGGCTGACGCAGAACCGCGCGCCCGCTGCCACGGCCTGCCGGGCGAGTCGCGGTGTGGTGACGGGACCCGCGCCGAAGCAGATGTCCGGGCGGGTCTCCGCCGTGGTGCGCAAGACGTGGTCCCAGCCGTCGATCGTGGTGGTGATCTCGATGACGTCGAGACACGCGGTGGCGAGCCGGTCGACGAGGCCGAGGGCCGCGTCCGCGTTCCGTACACGGACGACGGGCACGATCCGGGCTACAGGACCTGCACGCGGCCTTGGAGGGCAAGGTGTTGCTCGACTGCCCCAGCCCGGTCGGACCGGGCTTCCGGCTGCTGACGGAGGGAGGCCCTTCAGCCGCGCAGCAACTGGCCGCAGCGGCACAGGGAGCCCGTACAAATTCCTCGATCATCGGCCGACCGCCAGAGCTGCTCCTCGGAAGGCAGTCACGCCAGGAAGCTCAGCCGCACCTGACGGTCGGGATTGTCCCTGTTCGTATCCACCAGGCACACGGACTGCCATGTCCCGAGCCCCAGTCGGCCGCTGACGACCGGCAGGGTCGCATGGGGCGGGACGAGGGCCGGGAGGACATGGTCACGGCCGTGGCCGGGACTGCCGTGGCGGTGCTGCCACCGGTCGTCGGCGGGGAGCAGTGTATGGAGCACGGCAAGGAGGTCGTCATCGCTTCCGGAGCCCGTTTCGATGACCGCCACTCCGGCGGTGGCGTGCGGGACAAAGACGTTCAGCAGGCCGTCACGGCCACGCGACGCTTCGCGGACGAAGGCCTCACACTCCTGGGTGATATCGACGACCGCTTCCGCGGAACCGGAGGCGATGTTCAAGACACGGGTGCTGAAGACATCGGACATGGCTCCATAGTCACCCATGCACCTGCCTTCACACCTGACCGGCTGTCCGTCCCGTAATACGCAGGATCCATTCCGCGAGGCGTCCGTTGACCGGGCATGGGCCATCTGGCTACTTTTCACCCGCATGTTGCGTTCAGCCCTGCTCACCATGCGCGGTCACATCGACCTGCTGCGGGTGGCCTCCGCCGCGTGTCGCCGCGGCCGCTGACGCCTTCTCCGTGCTTAAAGGCGCAGCGCTTGGTGTGCGAGCTATGGCAACGCCTGGGCTGCGCGGTGCTGTTGGTCAAGGATGACATCGAGGAGGCAGTGCTGCTCGCCGATCCTGTGCGGGTGATCGACGACGGCAGGGGCTACGCGCACACCGCGGCATGGGCCACGGTGTGGGCGGGCGGGGACGGCCGTGCTCTCGTGGACCGGCACGCCCACGCGCCCGAGGGACTCGGCATCGCCCGGGACCGCACGGTACGCCCTCCGGGCCTTGAGCAGCTGTTTCGGTCCGCCGAGGCCGCCGAGGCCGCCGAGGCCGCCGAGCAATCGTTCAGGGAAGATCCTCGACCCCCGTACGGTTGGTAGAAGCGTGAACAATATCGGGGTGCACCAGGTCGACGTCGTCGTCATAGGCGCTGGTCAGGCCGGACTGTCCAACGCCTATCACCTGCGGCGCACGGGTTTCGAGCCGGACCGCGACTTCGTGGTCCTCGATCACTCCCCCGGCCCGGGCGGTGCCTGGCAGTTCCGCTGGCCCTCGTTGACGTACGGCAAGGTCCACGGGATGCACGCGCTCCCGGACATGGAGCTGACGGACGCGGATCCCGCGCGCCCGTCGTCCGAGGTCATCGCCGAGTACTTCGACCTCTACGAGCGCACCTTCGCCCTACGTGTACGGCGGCCTGTCGACGTCCGGGCCGTGCGCGAAGGAACGGACCGGCGGCTGCTCGTCGAGACGTCGGCCGGGACCTGGTCGACGCGGGCGCTGATCAACGCCACGGGCACCTGGGACCGCCCCTTCTGGCCGCGCTACCCCGGCGGGGAAACCTTTCGGGGACGGCAACTGCACACGGCGCAGTACCCGGGCCCCGAGGAGTTCGCCGGGCAGCGGGTGGTCGTCGTCGGTGGCGGGGCGTCCGGCACCCAGCATCTGATGGAGATCGCGCCGTACGCCGCCGCAACCACGTGGGTGACCCGGCGTCCGCCGGTGTTCCGTGAGGGCCCGTTCACCGAGGAGGTGGGGCGGGCGGCCGTGGCGCTCGTGGAGGAGCGGGTGCGCCAGGGTCTGCCGCCGAGGAGCGTGGTCTCGGTGACCGGGCTGCCGCTCAACGACGCGGTGCGGAAGGCCATTGCGGACGGCGTCCTGGACCGCAGGCCGATGTTCGACCGGATCATGCCGGACGGCGTGGAATGGGACGACGGGCCGCACGTGGACGCCGATGTGATCCTGTGGGCGACCGGCTTCCGGGCTGCGATCGGCCATCTCGCCCCCCTTCGGCTGCGCGAAGTGGGTGGCGGCATCCGGATCGACGGCACGCGGGTGGTCTCCGACCCCCGGATCCACCTGGCCGGCTACGGCCCGTCGGCCAGCACGATCGGCGCCAGCCGGGCGGGCCGCGCAGCCGTGCGCGACATCGGACGACTGCTCTCGGGAGAGTCCGCCGCCGCATGAGGTCCGAGGACCCGGGCCACAGTCGCATGAGGTCCGGGGCACTCACATCCGCACAGGAGGTCCAGGAGTACCGGTCGCCGCCAAGGCCCGTCCGGGCCCGTACGCCGACTCCTAGCGTTGCGCCCTGCCGGCACGCAGCCGGTTGAACTCCTCGACGTTCCGACGGTGTTCCTCGTAGCCCGCCGCGAACCGTGTGTCGCCCGGTTTGACCGTCACGAAGTACAGCCAATTTCCCGGCGTCGGGTTGAGCGCGGCGCGCATCGCCTCCTCGCCCGGGTTGGCGATCGGCGTCGGAGGCAGACCCATGCGCCGGTACGAGTTGTAGGGGCTGTCGATCTTCGTGTCGGCCGTGGTGGTGTCCAGCGTGGAACGGCTCATCGCGTAGTTGACGGTCGAGTCCATCTGCAGCGGCATGCCCCGCTGCAGACGGTTGAAGATGACCCGGGCAACCTTGCCCATGTCGGCCCTGGTCGCCGCCTCGGCCTGCACGATGCTCGCGACGGTGACGGCCTGGTAGACATTCATCGCGTGGCGCTGGGCGCCCGCCGTGATCGTGCCGCCGCCGAATCTCTTGTTCGCCGTGTCGACCATGTACTGCAGCAGGGACTCGGGAGTCGTTTCCCCGCGGAGCGGATACGTGGCCGGGAAGAGGTAGCCCTCCGGATTGCCCTGCGCGTCGTTCGGCAGCTTGAGGTGAACCTTCGCCAGCGCCTTCCTGGTGGCACCCGGCGGCAGCCGGAGGGCCTTGTCGACGGCCCCGTAGACCTGGCCGGCGCGCCATCCCTCCGGGATGACGAGCGAGGCGGTCCGGGACTGGTCGTCGCCGAGCGGGGTCAGCAGCGGCACCGCCAGAGCGGCGGCCGCCGCGACGGCACCGGTCACGACGAGCGCGACCCGGCCGCGATGCGTCAGTCGGACCGGCTTCAGTGGCGGAGTGTGCGTCTGCATGCGGGCACCGTAACCCGCCGAAAGCCATAAACCTGGCATATCGTCATCTTGTCGGCTCCAGTTGGGCGTCTCTGCGAACGAGGGCCGCGTATCGGCCGTCCAGCTCCAACAGTTCCTCGTGCGTGCCCCTTTCGACCGTGCGTCCGGAGTCGAGGACGACGATCTGATCGGCGTTCCGAACCGTGGACAGCCGATGGGCGATGGTGAGCGTCGTGCGATTGGCGGACAGCGCGTCGATGGATTCCTGGACCGCCCGCTCCGTACGTGTGTCGAGGGCGCTGGTCGCCTCGTCGAGGATGAGGACCGGCGGGTCGCGCAGGATGGTACGCGCGATGGCGAGTCGCTGCTTCTCGCCGCCCGAGAAGCGGTGACCGCGCTCACCGACGACCGTGTCGTACCCGTCGGGCAGTGACGCGATGTGATCGTGGATCTGGGCGGCCCTTGCCGCCGCGTACAGCTCCTCGTCGGTGGCGTCCGGTTTGGCGAAGCGCAGATTGTCGGCGACCGAGGCATGGAAGAGGTACGTCTCCTGGGAGACGACGCCGACCGCTCGGGCGAGCGTGTCGAAGTCGAGGTCGCGTACGTCGACGCCGTCGAGCGTGACCCGCCCGCCCGTCACGTCGTACAGCCGGGGGACCAGATAGCTGAGCGTGGACTTCCCGGAGCCGGTGGGGCCGACCACGGCGAGACTGCCGCCCGCCGGAACGGTGATGTCGATGTCCTCGAGGATCGGACCGCTCTTGCCGTCGTAGTGGAACCCGACCCCCTCGAAACGGATCTCGCCCTTGACCTGGTCGAGGTGGACGGCGTCGTCGGGCTCGGTGATGTCGATGGGCAGGTCGAGGTACTCGAAGATGCGCTGGAAGAGCGCGAGCGAGGTCTGGATCTGGACACCGGTGGACAGCAGGCTCACGGTCGGCCGGAACAGGCCCTGCTGGAGCGAGACGAACGCGACGAGCGTGCCGATCGAGATGGACGGGCCGCCGAGTTGGAGCGCCACGCCCGCGGTCCAGTAGACGACGGCCGGCATGGCGGCCATGACGATGGTGATGACGGCCATGCGCCAGCGGCCCGCCATGTTGGACTTGACCTCGAGGTCGACGAGGCTCTCGGACTCGCTCTCGAAGGACCGGGTGAGCGAGTCGGCCCGGCCCATGGTGCGGCCCAGCAGGATGCCGCTCACGGAGAGCGACTCGGTGACCGTGGCGGCCATCGCGGCCATCTGCTTCTGGCGCTGGGTGGCTATCTTCTTGCGCTCGTTTCCGACACGGCGGCTGATCCAGACGAACAGGGGCAGCAGAAGCAGCGAGACGACGGTGAGCCGCCAGTCGAGGGCCACCATGGCCACGATGGTGGCGACCACGCTGGTGAGGTTGGAGACCAGCGAGGTCGCGGTCGAGGTGACTGTCGCCTGCATGCCGCCGATGTCGTTGGCGATGCGGGACTGGACCTCACCGGTGCGGGTGCGGGTGAAGAAGGCGAGCGACATGCGCTGCAGCCGGCCGTAGACGGCGGTGCGCAGGTCGTGCATGACGCGCTGGCCGACCGTCGTGGAGATCAGGGTCTGCAGCACGCCGAAGACGCTGGTGACCACGGCGCTCAGGATCATGCCGAGCGCAAGCAGGCTCAGCAGACCGGTGCGCCCCTGGGGAATCGCGACGTCCAGCGTCTCCTTGAGCAGGAACGGCGTGGCGACGGAGACCAGAGACGCGGCGCCGACCAGCAGGCCGACGATTGCGAGCCGGCCGCCGTACGGCTTGAAGAGCTTGAGGATGCGGCGCACCTGCCGCGGCTGTTCCGGCGAGTCGCCGGGGGACGGGGTCCAGGTGGGTTGGTCGGGGTGCATGGGCTCCTACGGAGGTGAGGCAGCGGCACACGGGATCGGGACGCTGCGGGCGGGACGGCGGCGATGCAGGACGGGAACGGGTCACGGATCCACGTCATGATGGGCCGCCGCACGGGTGCGGATGATCCGCCATCGGATCCTAGCTCATTGTTACCTATACTCACAATGAACCGCATCCTGATATTGTTCCCGCATGACCACCCCCGATCCCGACAGCCTGCTCGCCGAGCAGCTGCTGCGGCTCACGCGCCGGGTGCACCGCATCCAGAAGCGCCATCTGGAGCGGCGCGAGCTGGGCATAACGCCGGCCCAGTCCCGGCTGCTGCGGACCCTCGCGCACTTCGGCTCACCGCCCCGGATGGCGGATCTGGCCGAGCGGCTGGAGGTGGTGCCGCGGGCGGTGACCACTCTGGTCGACGGCCTGGAGACGAGCGGGAGAGTACGGCGGGTGCCCGATCCGACGAACCGCCGCGTGATCCGTATCGAGATCACGGACCAGGGCCGCGAGACGCTGCGCGAACTGCGCGGCGCCCGCAGATCGGCGGCGGAGGAGATCCTGGCCCCCCTGACGGAGGTGCAGCGCGAGGCCCTCGGGGATCTGCTCAACACGTTGATCGACGGCGGCGACCTCCCCGCCGCATCCGGGCCGAAGGAACAGTGCTGACGACGGCTCGGCGCCGACACGAGGAGGCCTTCCGGCCCCGGAACCGGATCGGGGCGCACCCGGACCGGAACGCACAGCGAGTCCGTATGCGAGCCCGGCAGCAGTGCGACGACCCGGCGGGGATCACCCGCGGGAAGTAGCGGTCGCGGACAGCGCGAGGCGAGCCGAACCGGGTACGCCCGTCATCCCCTGGTCAGCGGCCGCTGCGGTCCTCGGTGAGCACTCCCTGGACCGTGGTCAGCCGCCGGTCGTAGCAGCCGTCCGAGCCGTACAGCCGGTACCGCTCGCTCGTCGTTCCGACTGCGTGTCGCTGGTCGCGCGGCGCGTTGGCCGTGTAGGCGGCGTCGCCGGTGTAGGTGTCGTCGAGTCGTGACCAGGCGGTGCGCCGGCCGTCACGCGTCTCGATGACGGCGGCCCGGTCGCCGAGCGCCAGAACGGTTCGCAGCCGGTTGTCCGCCCCGAGCGTCGTGGTACCGGCCATCGTGTAGGTGCGGTGGGTGCGGCTGGTACGGACCGGGCCGAGCCCGTCGACGGTGACCGACTCGTCGTCCGTCCAGGTGGCCTCGAGCCCGTCCGTGTTCTCTCCGTCGGTCCAACGGTGCAAGGAGCTGTTCGCCAGCGTCCGGCTCACGGTGGTCGTGACCCGGCCGTGCGAGGTGTCGACGTATCCGGTGACCGTCAGCCGGTGACCGCCCTCGGCGTTCAGCCGGTTCTGCGAACCCGGCGTGTAGACCGTGGAGTTGGCGAGGCTTCCGGCCCGGTGCGCGGTGAGCCTCCCGGTGACGCCCACGCTCTTCGCATCCTGCCAGACGAGTACGTTCACCGGCGTCGACCAGCCGGTCTGTCCCGCAGGTACACCTGCGACGGAGACCTCCACCCGGTGCGGTCGGCCGTCGTCGAGGATCCCGGCGAAGGGCGTCAGGTCGTATTCGATCGGCTTGACGTCGAAGGCGCGTGGTCCCGGGATCACGTACCAGAGGAACGGATTCGACCAGCCGCCCGTCCACACGGTGGGAAAGGGTGCCGCGATTCCGGCGAGTTGGCCGTCGACACTGATCTGCACCTCGCGGTAGGGACCGCCGGCCGCCTTGCAGGAGTACGGCACGGAGTCGGGCACGGTCAGGTACCAGTCCTCCTCGCAGCCGCCGCCCGATCCGGTGGCGTACACCTCGGCGACGAGGCGCTCGCTGTTGCGGGGGGTGGTCAGTGTGCCGTCATGAAGGGTGAGGACGCGGTCGGGGATACGGGTGGAACTGCCCGCGGGAGCGGGCGTACGTTCGGGCCCGCCCCTGTAGAACGTCAGGGTGACCTTGACGTCGATGACCCCGGTGTAGGTGCCGTCGACGACGTTGCCGATGAGCATCTCGACGTCACGGCTGTGACGGAACGTGTCGCTGTATCGGGTGACGTCCTTCTCGACGGACCATTCGATCCCGTCCGGCGACGGCTCCGGGGTGGACGTGCGCAGGATCTCCACCCCGCCGACGTGCAGATAGCCGAGCCGGTCGAACTGCCGCCCCCTGACCTTCCCCTCGAGGCGCAGCACGACCTTGCTCCAGCGGTCGCCACAGCCGTTCGGCGGGCTGTACGTACCACGGTAGGGGGTGAAATCGCGGAACTGCGCCTCGGCGAGGGTGACCTGACAGGACGGTGAGTCCGGCCGCGTGACCGGTGGGGCGGCGGTCAGCGGATCGTGCCAGTCGGAGCCGAACTCGGCGGGTGGAGTGACGGTGACGGGGGACGCACCCGCGGGAGCCTTTGCCGACGCAGGAGCCATTGCCGACGCGGAGATCTCGGCCGACGCGGGACCCGCGCCGAGGAGGGCGCTGAGCGCGAGCGCCGTTCCGATGAGCATGGACATGATGATCCGGCTTCTCATGTCCCGTGTTTCTACGGGGAGTCGGCCCGGGCCGCAATGAGCACTCCCGGGCAGCCGAGCAGGGTGAGCCATGATCCAGCCGGGGTGTTTACTCCTTCAGGCTCTCCCTGTCCCCCATCACCACCATGGGGTGCCGGTTCGGGTCGAGCGTGCGCAGCAGGTGTGCCATGCCGGACTCCGGCAGAGTGATGCACGCCGAGGTGCCGTCGCCGTGGTCCAGGTGCATCCAGATGCCGCCGCCCTTCTCGTCACCGTCGGGGCGGGTCGGATCGTCCGGCGGGGTGCCCGGAAGCCGGTTGTAGTCGATGGCGATGACGTAGTCGAAGTCTCTCCAGTGCGACATCCCCCAGTCCTCCGGCGCCTCATAGGACTCGTTCTGGTCATAGGGCAGCCGGGCACCTGGATCCTCGAGGACTCCGCCCGCGGCGCTGAGCGTGAACACACCGACGGGGCTGCGCAGGTCGCCCTCCCAGTGGTCCACGGTCCAGCCGCTCCTGCCGTTGTGCCCGCGCCAGCGCCCGGCCTCGTTCCAGGTCGAGCCCTGCTTCGTGTAGAGCACGATCGTGGAGTCCGGTGAGTCCTTGTCGTCGCCGTAGACCGTCACGACCTGGCTCGAGTCGGCGGGAATCCGCGAATACATCCGGTCACCGATGCCCGGGATGCGCCACGGCTCGATCGTGGAAGCGGACCCTTCCCCGGTTTTGACGTTCGGTTCGGCCCTGGGGGCGGATGCCTCCCCGGTCGGGCCGCCCGCACCTGCGGGGGCAGGCACTCTCCCGGCGGCCAAGCTGCCGCCCGCACCGCCGGTCTTCGTCCGGTGGTGCCCGTCTCCTTCCGAACCGCCGCACGCCGACAGCGACATCAGAAGCAGGCCGCAGGCCGCCACCACGGCTCGCGAGCCCATCACGCCATGCACACCACCTGTTCGCATAAGTCATATCGTCACATCATCCTCAAGGTGATTGCTTGTCAATTGCGTCCATATGCGCGCTTTCGACAGCGCGTCATTGGACCGGGCCGGATCTCACCGCCGGGGCAGGAAAATCGTTTGCCTGCGAGCACCCTCCGAGGCGAACCTTTCACCGCTTGTTACGGGCATCAGCGGATGCGCGGCGCGCCGGCTCGGCTCTCCCGCGCCCGCGGTCCGGTCCATCCCTGACCCGAGCCACTGGGACGTCATGCATATTCAAGACCTTCCGTATCCCGACCCGGGTGTGCCGGACGCGCGCTCGGGTCCCCGGTTGTTGTGGTGGCTCGGCCGTGAGCAGTTGGGCGGGCAGGTCAAGTCCCTGGCCTGGGGGCTGCTGCACTTCCTGTCCGTCTGCGGGCTGCCGTTCTGCGTCGGCCTCGCCGTCGAGGCGGTCGTCCAACGGTCTGGCGAACGCCTCGCCCTGACGGGCGGACTGCTCCTGCTGTGCGGGGCGGGCATCGCACTGGGCGACACCATGCTGCACCGCACGGCAGTCACCAACTGGATCACCGCGGCCGCCCGGGTCCAGCAGCTGCTGGCCCGCAGGACGGCTCTGCTCGGCTCCGCCCTGACCCGGCGGGTGGCGGCCGGCGAGGTCGTCGCGGTCTCCACCGGCGACGTCGAGAAGATCGGCTGGTTCGTCGAGGCCGTCTCCCGCTTCAGCGCCGCCGCACTCACCGTGGTGGCGGTCTGCGTCGGACTCGTCGTGTACCAGCCCGCGCTCGGCATCATCGTGGCCGTGGGCGTACCGGTGCTGGCGCTCGCCGTGCTGCCGCTGCTGCCGCGCGCGACCCAGCGCGCCGACACGCAGCGCGAGAAGGCGGGCCGCGCGACCGAACTGGCCTCGGACACCGTCGCGGGGCTCAGGGTCCTCCGCGGCATCGGTGGCGAGGAGCTGTTCCTGGACCGCTATCGCCAGGCTTCGCAGGAGGTCCGCACCGCGGCCGTACGCAGCGCCCGGATGTGGTCGCTGATCTCGGCGGTCCAGGTACTGCTGCCGGGGCTGCTGATGATCGCGGTCGTCCTGCGCGGTGTGCAGCTGGCCCACGAGGGGCGGATCGGGGTCGGCGACCTGGTCACCGTGTACAGCGCAGTCATGCTGCTCACCTATCCGCTCCAGCACTTCGAGGAGATCGCCATGGCGTACTCCTTCTCGCGGCCGTCCGCCCGGCGTGCGGCCCGGGTGCTGTCGCTGGAGCGCGCCATGGACTCCGCCGGTTCCCTCGCGGGCAGTGTGCCGACCGGTGACCTGTATGACCCCCGGACCGGGCTGCTTGCGCCCGAGGGGCTGCTCACCGCCGTGGTCTGCGGCGATCCGGACGCGGCGGGCGTGCTGGCAGAGCGACTGGGCGGGCACCCTGCCGAGGAAGGCACCTCGGTGCTCCTGGGCGGTGTCGCGCTGGACGAGTTGCCGCTCGACTCCGCCCGTACCTCCGTCCTCGTCCAGGACAAGGACCCGGTGCTGCTGTCCGGCTCGCTGCGGGAGCTGCTCGATGTGCCCGCTTCGGGCGAGGTCAGGGCCGCGGACGCGCTCGCCGCCGCCCAGTGCGCCGACGTCCTGGAGGCGCTGCTGCAGGGGTCACCGACCGCCGAGGACCCCATGGACGCGCGGGTCAGCGAACGCGGCCGGTCCCTGTCCGGCGGCCAGCGCCAGCGGCTCGCCCTCGCGCGGTCGCTGCTCACGGACCCGCAGGTGCTGGTCCTGGACGAGCCGACGTCCGCGGTCGATTCGCACACGGAGGCACGGATCGCCGAGGGGATCCGCTCGCTGCGGGCGGGCCGCACCACGGTCCTGTTCACCTCGTCGCCGTTGCTCCTGGACCGCGCCGACCGGGTCGTTCTGGTGCACGAAGGCCAGGTCGCCGCGGTCGGCCTGCACAGTGAGCTGATGCACGGTGAGCCTCGGTACCGCGCGGTCGTGACCCGTGAGACCGACGACGAGGCCGCCGTACGCGGCGACGTACTGGCCGGACTGGATGAAATGCAAGAACTGGAAGAGATCGAGGAGAGCGCATGATCGGCGTGACGCCACCGCCGTACGACCCGGCGGCCCCGACCACGGCGGACACCCTGCCCGTCGGCGCCCTCACGACCGTCCGCGCCTACGTGGCCGAACTCTTCCGCCGGCACCGGCGGGCCTTCCTGCTGCTCATCGGCGTGAACACGATCTCCGTGGTCGCCTCGATGGCGGGACCCTATCTGCTCGGGGGGCTCGTGGAGCGCGTGTCGAACGGTGCGCGGGAGCTCCATCTGGAGCGCACCGCCGCACTGTTCGCCCTGGCCCTCGTGATCCAGGCCGTGTTCGTACGGCTGGTCCGGCTGCACGGTGCCGTGCTCGGCGAGCGGATGCTCGCGGATCTGCGGGAGGACTTCCTCGTACGGTCGGTGGGGCTGCCGCCGGGCGTCCTGGAACGGGCCGGGACCGGTGATCTGCTGTCCCGGATCACCACCGACATCGACCGGCTGGCCAATGCCATGCGCGAGGCCGTGCCGCAGTTGGCCATCGGCCTGGTGTGGGCGGTGCTGCTGGTCGGAGGCCTGGCCGTGACGGCTCCGACGCTCGCTCCGGCGGTACTGGTGGCGGTGCCGCTGCTGGTGATCGGCTGCCGCTGGTACTTCAAGCGCGCGCCCTCGGCCTACCGTTCGGAGGCCGCCGGGTACGCCGCTGTGGCCGCCGTCCTCGCCGAGACCGTGGACGCGGGACGCACCATCGAGGCCCACCGCCTCGGCCACCGGCGCATCGGCCTCTCGGACCGGCGGATCAAGGAGTGGACGGCGTGGGAGCGCTACACGCTGTGGCTGCGGTCGGTGCTCTTCCCGATCATCAGCATCACGCACGTCACGGTCCTGTCCTCGGTCCTGATGATCGGCGGGGTGTTCGTCCTGCACGGCTGGATCGGCGTGGGTCAGCTGACGACGGGCGCCCTCATCGCGCAGATGCTCGTCGACCCGGTGGGCCTGATCCTGCGCTGGTACGACGAGCTGCAGGTCGCCCAGGTGTCACTGGCCCGGCTGGTCGGGGTCCGCGACATCGAGCCGGCCACGGGTGACGACTCGCTGACCCCGGACGGGCGCGCCGTCGAAGCCGACGCGGTGCGCTTCGGCTACCGGGCGGGAGTCGACGTACTGCACCAGGTGTCCCTGCAGGTGGCGCCCGGCACCCGGCTCGCCCTGGTCGGCCCCTCCGGCGCCGGCAAATCCACGCTGGGCCGACTGCTCGCCGGGATCTACGCTCCCCGGGACGGCCGGATCACCCTCGGCGGCGCGGAGCTGTCCCGGATGCCCGCCGAGCGGGTGCGCTCGCATGTGGCTCTGGTCAACCAGGAGCACCACGTCTTCGTGGGCTCCCTGCGTGACAACCTGCTGCTGGCCCTCCCCCACTCCCGGCTCCGCTCGAGCGGGGGTACTGCCATGGACGCCGTCGACGCAGAGCTGTGGGCGGCGCTCGGCGCGGTGGACGCGGACGGCTGGGCGCGCGCCCTGGACGACGGGCTGGACACCGAGGTGGGCTCGGGCGGTCTGGCGCTCACCCCGGCGCAGGCTCAGCAGATCGCACTGGCCCGGCTGGTCCTCGCCGACCCGCACACGCTGGTCCTGGACGAGGCGACCTCGCTCCTGGACCCCCGCGCCGCCCGTCATCTGGAGCGCTCCCTGGCCCGTGTCCTGGACGGCCGCACGGTGGTCGCCATCGCCCACCGGCTGCACACCGCCCACGACGCCGACGTCATCGCCGTCGTCGAGGAAGGCCGGATCAGTGAGCTGGGCAGCCACGACGAGCTGGTCGCCGCCGACGGGGCCTACGCGGCGCTGTGGCGGTCCTGGCACGGGTGAGCGCGGCAGCACGCCAGGGCGGCGGTCCGGGAACCCTGATCGGCCGCCCGTCCCGGAGCGCCGCCGACGCACGATGTCCCCATGTCCCCCCTGCCGTTGCGCGGTGCCGAGGGGGGGTGGAAGGCTGGAGGTGTCACCGGTGCGGGGGGACGTGCCGGACCCATCCGGTTGGGGAGGGGCACGGCCCGCGCCGAGCGGTCCCCAGGTGCGCCGTCGCGCACGGCGGCACCCGGTTCCGTCGCATCACCTGGAGGTAACCCGTGGACAGCACCGACGGATGGGGAGACGACGTCTACCAGCCCGACGGATCCGAGGTGCAGGACGACGCGGGACTGCTCGACGCCGAGGACACCCTGCTCGCCGACGGAGTCAGCGACCCGCTGGACCGGGGCTGGTCACCACCGGAGCGGCCGTGGGCGGTGGAGCATGTGGGCGTGACCGCGGCCGAGGGACACCGCGGCGAAACCCTGGACGAGCGCCTCGCCGAGGAACTCCCGGACATCACGGTCCCGGACGGAGACGACATCGGGGACAGCCCCGACAGCGACGGCGAACCTCTGGACAACGAGGTGGGCGACGTCCGCTCCGGCCGTCTCGTCGCCCCCGACGAGGGAGCGCACGAGGACGAGGAGACCGGGCTGATCGCCACCGACGTCGGCATCGACGGCGCGGCGGCCTCCGCCGAGGAGGCGGCCGTGCACATCGTCGACGAGGACACCTTGTCCGGCTGACGCCGACCCCTGCGATGCAAGGAGCACCATGCAGCAGGACAAATACTCCGGCTACCGCCCCGTCGTCTTCCGCGACCGCGCCGCCGGATACGCCTTCCTCACCCGGTCCACGGCGACCAGCGATCAGACCATCGAATGGGACAACGGCGAGACCTACCCCGTCGTGGATGTCGAGATCTCCTCCGAGAGCCACCCCTTCTACACGGGAAAGGCGCGGACGGTGGACTCGGAGGGGCGCATCGCCCGGTTCGAGCGACGCTACGGGGGTAGGGGCCAGGGGGCCGACGGGGGCGGCACGGCCTGAACCGGCAAGGGCCGGGGGGCAGCCTGCACCGGCGCAGAGCCAGTGGCCGGCGGTCGTGCCCGCGGCCCGTCCGGGCCCGGAGCTGAGAGCAGGAGCGATGCGGCCAGGAGGCGGACCGAGAGGCCGCCGGACCGGCACCGCCCTCAGATGACGTTGAGCGCGGCCGCGCAGCCCACCCCGCCGAGCAGCATGAACACCGGCATCAGCACCTTGAGCTCGACCCAACTGCCCGCCCGGAAGCGCATGACCTTCGGCGGGCCAACCGGGTACCAGCGCTTGCGGCCCAACGGTATCGGCCACAGGATCGGGCAGCCGGAGACCGTCAAGGCGTCCCCGATGTCGTGCACCAGGGCCCCCAGGAGGATCGGCAGCCCGAGCCACAGGTACTGCTGGCCCGGCGCCGTGAACAGCCAGTGCGAGCCATTTCCTGGTTTGTCGAGTATGCCCGCGAGGATCCACGCGCTTGTCGCGGCGAGCAGCCACACCAGCACATCGCTGCTCGAACCGCGCGCCGCCCGCCACAGCAGCCCTTCGATGGCCAGCACCATGTGTACGAAGAGGATGGCCAGCACCGTCCACCTGCCGCCCGTGATGGCCGCCGCGGAGGTGCCCGCCCCGATAAGGACGGCCCACAGCCAGGTGTGCGTCAGCGTGCGGTGCCCGCCCGAGCGCCGCGCGTCGCCCGGCTTCCTGGTCGCCTTGTAGACGGCGTACGACAGCTTGTCGACGATCTCGCACAGCCAGCGGGAGAGGGGCCCGAAGGCCCGCGAGATCGTGGCCGCCTTGTGGTCCAGGTCCGGGGCCAGGGCCGCACCCGCGCAGATCAGCGAGCCTACGAGGAGGACCGGCCAGGGCATGGGGTGACCCGCAGCAGCAGCGGCCGCTCCGACTCCCAGCCAGGCCGCGGCCCCCGACAGTGAGTGTGCTGGTCCCATCATGGCCGATTCCCGCCCCATTCCTCTTGTCCCGCTGTCCAGTTGTCCGCGTGCGCTGACATGCCGTCGGCGTCACAGCCTAGCGTTCGTGATCTTCGGGTCGGCATCCGATTCCCCCATCGGGTGCAAGGCCAGGCAAGATGGGGGCGTGACCCTCATCGATCAGCTCCCGCAGACCGCAGACCCCGACGCCCTCTACGAAGCCTTCGAGTCGTGGGCCGGGGAGCGCGGCCTCACCCTCTATCCGCACCAGGAGGAGGCGCTGATCGAGGTGGTCTCGGGAACGAACGTGATCGTGTCGACACCCACCGGCTCCGGGAAGAGCATGATCGCCGCGGGCGCGCACTTCGCGGCGCTCGCCCGGGACCAGGTCACGTTCTACACCGCGCCGATCAAGGCGCTCGTCTCGGAGAAGTTCTTCGAGCTGTGCAAGCTCTTCGGCACCGAGAACGTCGGCATGCTGACGGGCGACGCCTCCGTCAATGCCGACGCGCCTGTGATCTGCTGTACAGCCGAGGTCCTGGCGTCCATCGCGCTGCGCGACGGCAGGCAGGCCGACGTCGGCCAGGTCGTGATGGACGAGTTCCACTTCTACGCCGAGGGCGACCGCGGGTGGGCGTGGCAGATCCCGATCCTGGAACTGCCGCAGGCGCAGTTCATCCTGATGTCGGCGACGCTCGGCGACGTCTCCATGTTCGAGAAGGACCTCACTCGCCGCACCGGCCGGCCGACGGCGGTGGTGCGTTCGGCGACCCGTCCGGTGCCGCTCTCGTACGAGTACCGGCTCACCCCGCTCACCGATACGCTCACCGAACTCCTGCAGACCCGGCAGGCTCCCGTCTACATCGTGCACTTCACCCAGGCGCAGGCCGTGGAGCGGGCCCAGGCGCTGATGAGCATCAACATGTGCTCGCGCGAGGAGAAGGACGAGATCGCCGAGCTGATCGGCAACTTCCGCTTCACCACCAAGTTCGGCCGGAACCTGTCCCGTTATGTGCGGCACGGCATCGGCGTCCACCACGCCGGCATGCTGCCCAAGTACCGCCGCCTGGTGGAGAAGCTGGCCCAGGCAGGTCTGCTGAAGGTTATTTGCGGCACGGACACCCTGGGCGTCGGCGTCAACGTCCCCATCCGCACCGTGCTGTTCACCGCGCTGACCAAGTACGACGGAAGCCGGGTACGCACCCTGCGCGCCCGTGAGTTCCACCAGATCGCGGGCCGCGCCGGGCGCGCGGGCTTCGACACGGCAGGCCTCGTCGTGGCGCAGGCACCCGAGCACATCATCGAGAACGAGAAGGCGCTCGCCAAGGCCGGCGACGACCCGAAGAAGCGCCGCAAGGTGGTGCGCAAGAAGGCACCGGAGGGCTTCGTCGGCTGGACGGAGAACACCTTCGAGAAGCTGATCGCCTCCGAGCCGGAGCCGCTCGCCTCCCGGTTCCGGGTCACCCACACGATGCTGCTGTCGGTGATCGCCCGGCCGGGCAATGCGTTCGAGGCGATGCGGCATCTGCTGGAGGACAACCACGAGCCGCGCAAGCAGCAGTTGCGGCACATCCGGCGTGCCATCGCGATCTACCGCTCCCTGCTGGACGGCGGCATCGTCGAGAAGCTCGAGGAGCCGGATGCCACCGGCCGTATCGTGCGTCTGACGGTCGACCTCCAGCAGGACTTCGCGCTCAACCAGCCGCTGTCGACCTTCGCGCTGGCCGCGTTCGAACTCCTCGACCCGGAGTCCCCGTCCTACGCCCTCGACATGGTCTCCGTCGTCGAGTCCACGCTGGACGACCCCCGGCAGATCCTGGTCGCCCAGCAGAACAAGGCGCGCGGCGAGGCCGTGGCCGCGATGAAGGCGGATGGAGTCGACTACGAGGAGCGGATGGAGCGGCTCCAGGACGTGACGTACCCGAAGCCCTTGGAGGAACTGCTCTTCCACGCGTACAACACGTACCGAAAGAGCCATCCGTGGGTCGGCGACCATCCGCTGTCGCCGAAGTCGGTCATCCGCGACATGTACGAACGAGCGCTGTCCTTCACGGAGTTCGTCTCGTTCTACGAGCTTGCTCGCACCGAAGGCATCGTGCTGCGCTACCTGGCCAGTGCCTACAAGGCCCTCGATCACACCGTCCCGGACGATCTGAAGTCCGACGATCTGGAGGACCTGATCGCGTGGCTCGGTGAGATGGTGCGCCAGGTCGACTCCAGCCTGCTGGACGAATGGGAGCAGCTGGCCAACCCGGAGGAGATGACGGCCGAGGAGGCCCAGGAGAAGGCCGACCAGGTCAAGCCGATCACCTCGAACGCGCGCGCCTTCCGCGTCCTGGTCCGCAACGCCATGTTCCGCCGTGTGGAACTCGCCGCCCTCGACCACGTCGAGGAGCTGGGCGAGATGGACGCCGATTCCGGCTGGGACGCCGAAGCCTGGGGGGCTGCCATGGACAGGTACTGGGACGAGTACGACGAACTCGGCACCGGCCCCGACGCCCGCGGCCCGAAGCTGCTGATGATCGAGGAGGAGCCGGAGCACGGGCTGTGGCGCGTCCGGCAGACCTTCGCCGACCCGAACGGCGACCACGACTGGGGCATCAGCGCCGAGATCGACCTCGCGGCCTCGGACACGGAGGGCCGCGCCGTCGTCCGGGTGACCGACGTCGGCCAGCTGTGAGCACAGGAGAGACCCACGCATGACGAACCCAGCCGAGAGACTCGTCGACCTGCTCGACCTGGAGCAGATCGAGGTCAACATCTTCCGTGGCCGCAGCCCCCAGGAGTCCCTGCAGCGGGTCTTCGGGGGCCAGGTGGCCGGACAGGCGCTGGTGGCCGCCGGACGCACCACGGACGGCGAGCGGCCGGTGCACTCGCTGCACGCGTACTTTCTGCGCCCGGGCATCCCGGGCGTGCCCATCGTGTACCAGGTCGAGCGGGTCCGTGACGGGAGGTCCTTCACGACCCGCCGGGTCACGGCCGTACAGCAGGGCCGGACGATCTTCAATTTGACCGCCTCCTTCCACAAGCCTGAAGAGGGGAGCTTCGAGCACCAGTTGCCGCCGGCCCGCAAGGTGCCGGATCCGGAGTCGCTGCCGACGGTGACGCAGGAAGTCAAGGAGCATCTCGGAGCACTGCCCGAGGCACTGGAACGGATGGCGCGGCGTCAGCCCTTCGACATCCGCTATGTGGACCGGCTGCGCTGGAGCGCCGGGGAGATCAAGGACGCCGAGCCGCGCAGCGCCGTCTGGATGCGTGCCGTCGGTCCGCTGGGGGACGACCCGCTCGTACACACCTGTGCGCTCACCTACGCGAGCGACATGACGTTGCTGGACGCCGTCCGTATCCCCATCGAACCGTTGTGGGGTCCGAGGGGCTTCGACATGGCGTCGCTGGACCACGCGATGTGGTTCCACCGGCCGTTCCGCGCCGACGAGTGGTTCCTGTACGACCAGGAGTCACCGATCGCTGTGGGTGGCCGCGGCCTTGCCCGCGGCCGCATCTACGACCTCGAGGGTCGTCTGCTCGTCTCGGTCGTCCAGGAGGGGCTGTTCCGCAGGCTCGAGCGGTGACGGCGCCTGCTGCGTCCGGTGCCCGGCAGGACGCCTGACACCGCGCCGGTCACGCGTTTCCGCGCCGCAGCCACCCGAACATGCCGCCCGGTCGAACCGGGTCCTTCGGCACGTGCCGCGCCTGACGTGTGACAGCCGTCGTGGTGAGCGCCTCGGACCTGTGGCCGTCTCCGGTACCGGACCGCGTCACGGTCTCGGGAGCTCTGGTGGTCCAACGGATGCTCTCCTGCTCCGGGGGCCGTTCGACCGGGACCCGCGGCGACGGTCGCGGGGCGGACCGATGGTGGCGGGCCTCGATGAGCGCCTCCCTCAAGTCGGCCCGGAGCCAGCCGATCTCGTCCAGGTCCTCCGCCGTCGTGATCCGCACCGCGATCCGGGCCGCTGGTGAGTCCGGCTCCCCGTGCACGGGCAGTGCGGGCCGCAGGCGTGTCAGCTGGGCTCGCTCGTACGGATCCCGGACGATCTCCGCCACCTGTGTCGGATCCAGCAGGGACGCCAGCACGGCGGCTTTCGCCCATGGGTCCTCCGTCTGACGCAGCTGGAAGCCGAGGTTGCGCCCGCGCCAGTTGCGGGGCCGCAGGTCCAGTCCGGCGTCCAACTGGTCGCGCAGGCCCTCGGGCGTGCGGCCGGTCAGCAGCCGGGCGTTCTCACGGCCGGCGGCGAACTGCCTGACTTCCTCGGCCAGATACAGCCAGACCACGGCGCGATAGCGGTTCAGGTACCACTTCACCGGCACCACCAGGCCCAGGCGGGCGAACCGGGTGAACCTGCCCGGGGTCACATCCATCAGGGCCGCCCCGTCCCTCGTACCCACGACCGCGACCCGCGCCCGGAGCTCCTCGGGGAAGCCGCGCTCGGAGCGGATGCGGTCGATCTCCGCGCGCGTGACGCGGCGGCCTCCGCCTCCGCCACCGCCACCGCCACCGCCACCGCCACCGCCACCAGGGATGGTTCGTACGTATCCGAGCTGCACGGCGAGGTCGAACTCGCTCCGTTTCAGGTCCAGTTCCCGGGCGGCGCGGCTCGGAGCCAGCGACGGGCTTCGGGAGGCGGCACCCGTGGAGGCGCCAGGGGCTTCGGCGCCCTCGACGCCGTCGGCCGTTTCAGCGATCGTGAATGTGACGGTGTTTCCGGACATGGCAGTTCTCCCCCGTGGAGTCTGCTGCGAGCGCCTTGTGCGTCCGCTTCGGAAAAACCGTAGCCGGATCGCCGGATCCCGGAATCTGCCTGTGGATAACTCCGTCTTCCGTTCGTTTCCGCAGGTCAGATGCTCTGCCTCACAGCAGGCGCACTCAAGGGCACAGGCTGGAGCCGCCGGTGCACGGCGGACGCGCGTCCTCAACCCTGGGTCCACAGCCGGAGTACGACCGCGCTCGAAGGCCAACAGTCGGCGTACGTCCCGGCGCCCAGAAACCTCAGCCGAAGTGCGTCCCGGCCCTCAGAGGTCGACAGTTGGTGTGCGCTCCTGCTGCCGCTCGTCCACGGCAAGGTGCTCCCCGACTCGGTTCACGAGAAGCGTCATCTCGTACGCTATCTGACCGATGTCGGCCTCGGACGCACTGAGCACGCACAGACAGCTGCCGGGACCGGCCGCGGTGACAAACAGGATCGCGTCATCGAATTCGATCATGGTCTGGCGCACCTGACCTGCGCCGAAGTGCCGGCCCGAGCCCTTGGCCAGACTGTGCAGCCCCGACGAAACCGCGGCGAGATGCTCGGCGTCCTCGCGCCGAAGTCCGGTGCTGGTGCTGGTGACCAAGCCGTCGTTGGACAGCACCAAAGCGTGCCGTATGTGTTCCACGCGCTCGGTCAGATCGTCCAGGAGCCATCCGAGCTCCGTGTTCTGCGCCATGGTCCGCTCTCCCCGTGATGTCGCTTCTCCTTGCCGGAGGGTCGATCAGCCAGCCTTCACCACAGCCGCCCTCCCGGCAAGCAGGATGGGCACATGGCACAGAAGATGACCGACGAGGAATGGCGGGGCTTCGTCTCGCACGGCACCCGCACCGGGAAGCTCGCCACCGTACGTGCCGATGGCAGTCCCCATGTGGCACCGATCTGGTTCCTGCTGGACGGCGACGACGTGGTCTTCAACACCGGGAAGGAGACAGTGAAGGGGCGGAATCTGGCCAGGGACGGCCGGGTCGCCCTGTGCGTGGACGACGATCGTCCGCCGTATGGCTTCGTGGTGCTCCATGGGAGGGCGGAGCTGTTCGAGGACCTCGAGCAGGTCCGGTACTGGGCGACACGACTCGGCGGCCGGTACATGGGCGAGGAGCGCGCCGAGGAGTTCGGCGCCCGCAACGGGGTTCCGGGAGAACTCCTCGTCCGCCTACGGATCGAGAAGGTGCTGGCGTACTCGGCCGTCGCCGAATAGCAGTCAGCCGACGGAGTCGAGAAGTCGGGCGGTGTGCATCCGCCCGGCGTACTCGACGAGGCGGATCAGCACCTCCTTCCCGGAGTCGCGGTCGCGTGCGTCGCAGAGCACCACGGGCGTGCCCCGGTCGAGGTCGAGGGCGCGCGACACGTCATGGGCGCCATAGGCGCGGGCTCCCGGGAAGCAGTTGACGGCGACCACGAAGGGGATGCGCCGGTGCTCGAAGTAGTCCACCGCGGGGAAGCAGTCCTCGAGCCGTCGTGTGTCCGCGAGGACGACGGCGCCGAGGGCACCCTGGGAGAGCTCGTCCCACAGAAACCAGAAGCGGTCCTGGCCGGGCGTGCCGAAGAGGTAGAGCGAGAGTCCGGAGCGGATCGTGATGCGCCCGAAGTCCATGGCGACTGTCGTCGTGACCTTCTGGTCCACGCCGTCGGTGTCGTCCACGGACTGACCGGCTTCGCTGAGCAGTTCCTCGGTACGCAGCGGCCTGATCTCGCTGACCGCACCCACCAGGGTGGTCTTGCCCACGCCGAATCCGCCGGCGACCAAAATCTTCAACGCCAGGGCGGACATCTCGTCCTCGGTGGCGTCGGAGTGCTCGGAGACCATCGATCACTTCTCTCGGGAGTGCCGACAACGTCGACGTCAGTGCATCCGTGCGGTTCAGCATCATGACAACTGCGGCTTGACTCTGTGGTGGTTGGACCGCTATTTGACCGATGTGGTCGGCTCTCGCCCATTTGGCGCCCGAATGGATGCGGAACTGGGTGCATGGCCGTCCCCGTGTGGTGCGGTGCGGGGCCGCGGCTTACAAGGCCCTCAGTCCCTTGATGACCTCCCGCAGAATCCGTTCGTCGGGCAACTGAGCCGGCGGTACGGGACGGCTGACCGTCACGCAGCCCGATTCCAGGAGGTCGCCGAGGAGCACGCGGACGACGCCCACGGGCAGATCGGCCCCGGCGGCGAGTTCGGCGACGGACTGTGTCTCGCGGCGGCACAGCTCGATCAGGGCGCGGTGTTCCGGGCCCAGCGAGGTGTCGTCGTCGGCGTTCGGCGCCCCGGTGTCGAGCGTCACCAGGGCGATGAGGTCGAACCGCACCCCGGAGGGACCCGGTTGGGTGCGGCCGCCGGTCATCGCGTAGGGGCGGACGAGGGGTCCCGCCTCGTGGTCGTACCACTGGCTGCCCGGCTGGAAGGGGACGCCCGTCGTGTCCTCGGTCATCTTCGACCGTCCTCGCCGCTCATCGCGCGGCGGGTGGACCCGCGGCCGTTCGAGGCGGCGTGTAGAGATGCTCGCCCACGCGCTTCACCAACCGCGCCATCTCGTACGCCACCAGGCCGATGTCGGCCGTGACGGCGGTGAGGACGGCGAGGCATGAGCCGTGGCCGGCGGCCGCCACGAAGAGAAAGCCGTCTTCCATCTCCACCATCGTCTGGCGCACTCCTCCGGCGCCGAAGTGGCGCCCCGCGCCCTTGGCGAGGCTGTGGAAGCCGGAGGCGACGGCGGCGAGGTGCTCCGCGTCCTCGCGGGTGAGGTCGGTGGAGGCACCGACCGCCAGCCCGTCGTTCGAGAGCACCACGGCATGCCGCACCTCTCCGATGCGCAACACCAAGTCATCCAGCAGCCAGTCGACTTCGCCCGACCGGTGGCCGGTCGTCACGCTCGGGTCCTGGATCATGCAGGGTCTCCTTCACTGCTGTCACCAACGGGACCGGCAGCTCGACCGGGTACGCGGCCACCGCCGCGGGCCCAGCCCGCGCGGTATGCCGCCATGCGGTCCCGTACGAGTTCGGGGGTGCGCTCGTCGTCGGGCCGCGAGCCGCGAGCGCTGGTCGGGGGCTCCTCCGCGCGTTCTCCGCGCAGTTGGGGGGCTAGGCTCGCCTGCCTTACGCGTCGTGGAAGGTCGTCGGAGGTCTCGGAGTGGTCCGCGGGGTGGTGCAGCCTCAGCGTGGCGACTTCGGGGGGCAGGCTCTGGGGTACGGAGCCGACGGACGCTTCCTGGGCGGATCGCACCAGGGCGGGCCGTTCCGAGGCCTGTTCGACGAGTTCCGTGCGCATCGCGTCGGCCGTCACGCGCGCGTACTCACGTTCCTCGTGCCGCTCGTTGCCCGCCGTGCGAGTCGAACGTTCCGCCGCGCCGCTGTGCAGGAGAGCGGTCGGAAGGAGGACGACTGCGGTCGTTCCGCCGTAGGGCGAGGTCCGCAGATGCACCTTGATCCCCTGCCTGGAAGCGAGCCTGCTGACGACGAAGAGCCCGAGCCGGTCGCTGTCGAACAGATCGAGCGCCTCGGACTGTTCGATACGCCGGTTGGCCTCGGCCAGGGTCTCCTTGCCCATACCGAGGCCCCGATCCTCCACCTCGAGGGCGTACCCGTTGCCCACTGGCTCTCCGCTGACGCGTACGCGTGTGTGGGGCGGGGAGAACTGGGCGGCGTTCTCGATGATCTCGGCGAGGAGGTGCGTGAGGTCGGCGACCGCGGCGCCGATCACGGAGGCGTCGGGGAGTTGTCGTACCTCCACGCGCGCGTAGTCCTCGATTTCGGAGACGGCGGCGCGTACGACGTTGGTCAGCGAGACGGGCATGCGCCAGGCGCGGCCCGGTGCGGATCCGGAGAGGATGATGAGGCTCTCGGCGTGACGGCGCATACGCGTGGTCAGGTGGTCGAGGCGGAAGAGGTCGCTGAGTTCGCTCGGGTCGTCGGAGCGGCGTTCCATGCTGTCGAGCAGGCTGAGCTGGCGGTGCACCAGGATCTGACTGCGCCGGGCGAGGTTGACGAAGACGCCGGAGATGCCGCTGGCGAGTTCCGCGCGCTCCGCGGCGGCGCGCAGGGCGGCGCGGTGCACTGTGCCCAGTGCCTCGGCGACCTGCCCGGTCTCGTCCTCGGCCGGCGGTCCGGGCGGTGCTTCGGCGTCGACGTCGATCTCTTCACCGGCCCGCAACTTGCGCATGGCTTGCGGAAGTTTGCGGCGTGCGATCTCCAGGGCACTGTTGCGCAGGCTGATCAGCTCGATGACGAGTCCGCGTCCGATGCGTACGGAGATGACGAGCGATGCGGCGACGGCGGCCAGGCCGAAGAGGACGGCCGCACCGGCGGGGCTGAGCGCGCCACGGGTGAGCGGGTCGGCCCGGCGCGCGACACCGCCGCCCGCGTCCGCTTCGATGGTTCGCATGCCGTCCTGCACGCGCGCGTGGGCCGGATTCCAGACGGCTTCGGGGGCGGCGGCGATGGCCGTCGTTCCGGGCCGGGCGGAGAGCACCTTGTCCTCGACGGCGCCGACGTCTGCGTAGTCTCCGCCCTGCGCGAGGTGGCGCCAGGCGGCGCGTTCGGAACCGCGCAGGTCGGCGGCGGCGGACGCGGTCAGGGCGCGGCGTGTGCCGACGGCGCCGGTGAACATGCTGAGGCGTCGGCCGTCGAGGGTTCTGGCGAGGCGGGCGCTGGAGAGGACCGCGTCCTCCTGGGCGAGCGACTCCCCTGCGCGGGAGAACTCGAGCAGTACGCGCGCGTCGGAGCCGAGGTCGGCGTTCTGGACGCCGGTGAGCGCGCCGCCCACGCCGAACGCCGCAGCGATGGTCTCGGTGTACTGCCCGTACGTCGTGTCCCAGCGGGCCCGGTGGGCGAGAACGTCGTTGCGCAGGGGCCGCAGACGCTCCGCTGCGGTGACGAAGGCCGCGAGACGGTCGGCCACTCCGGAGGGGAGGTCGGCTCCGTCGGCGACGGTGTTGTGGTCTCCGAGCCGCAGCTTGGCCACGTCCTGGTCGGTGCGGCCGGCGAGTGCCTTCAGATCGCTCTGCTGCTGCGCGGCGGGGTTGGTCGCATACCGCACTGCGGCCACGCGTTCGTCCTGGAGCGCCGCCACGGCGTCGGCGAGCGGGGCACGCACGGTGGAGTCCACCCGCTGGAGTTGGCGCAGCCGCGCCATGTCCTGGGCGGTGCTCACGGTGGCGTACGCCCACAGGGCGAGCAGGGAGATCACAGGCACCATCAGCAGGCAGACGATCTTCGCACGGACGGTGCGGGGGCGCAGGCGCCACCTTCCCGCTCGCATGTGTGTGCGGGTCGGTTCCGGGCCGCCGGGCTCGTCGGTCCTCGTGCGTTCATCGGCGGGTGGCCCGGCGTGCGCGCGGCGGCCCCGCACCGGGGTCCGGAGTGGCGGTTCGTCGCCTGGGCTGCGTGTCCTGCGGGGTGTTCGCATGGCCTCCTCGCTCGGTGTGTGGCGTGTCGTCCCGGGCCGGCGCTCAGCGGGCCGCGGTCTCGACCGGTCGCTGGGCGGACGCGGAGGCCTCGCGCTCCCCGGTGGTCGGCGACAGCGCGACGAACGCCGAGGTCAGGAAGAGATAGGACCCGAGGCCGACGGCGAGGGGGAAGATGAACTGCATCGCCGTGGCCCCGGGCAGGGCCGCGCCGGACGGTGTGACCTGCACGCTCACCGCGAACATCCCGGTGTAGTGCATGCTGCTGACGGCAGCCCCCATGACGAGCGAGGCGACGGTGACCGCGACGGGCGACTTGATGTTGAGGCCCGCCCACAGGGCCGCGGTCGCCGCGACCACGGCGATCAGCACGGACAGCCCCACGAGTACCGGGTCGTAGTGCACCGCTCCGTGCAGCCGCAGCGCCGCCATGCCCAGGTAATGCATGCTCGCGACGCCGAGGCCGGTGGTGAGTCCGCCGAGGAAGAGAGCTCGGGCCCGGTCCCGGCTGTAGCCGACGGCGAAGACGCCGACGCCGACGACGACCACGGCGACGAGCAGGCTGAGGATGGTCAGCGGCACGTCGTAGCGGATCTCGGTGCCGGTGACGCCGAAGCCGAGCATCGCCACGAAGTGCATGGTCCAGATGCCGGTGCCGATGGCCGAGGCCGCGGTGACGAGCCAGTTGCGCCGCGACCTGCCGGTGGCGCCGAGCGCGCGGACAGTGCAGCGCAGCCCCAGAGCGGCGCCTATGCATGCCATCACGTACGACAGCACGGGGGTCAGCCAGCCGAAGGTGGCGTGGTCCAGATGTCCCATGGCCCCGGGACGCTAGCGGGGGCATGGGCGCACGGTGGGGGCGCATTTCGAAAGCTGTTGGAATCTGACGAAGGGGAGCCCTGGAACGATCGCGTCCCGCTCGAACGTGTGCGCCGCGACATCCTTCGTGAAGGTGAGGAATCATGCGGAGCATGAGCGACGATCACACACACGTCCAGGAGTTCTTCGCCGCCCGCGCAGCCGACTGGGACACGCGGTTTCCCGACGACGGCCCGGCGTACGCCGCCGCGGTGGCCGCTCTGCGGCTGCGCGAGGGTGACCGCGTACTCGACGCGGGCTGCGGAACGGGCCGGGCCCTCACGCCCCTGCGTGCGGCCGTGGGGCCCTCCGGTGTGGTCCTGGGGGCTGATCTGACCCCGGCGATGCTGGCGACCGCGGTACGGGCCGGACGGGACCGCGACGGGCGGTTGCTGCTGGCCGACGTGGCCGCGCTTCCCCTGCGTTCGCAGTCCCTCGACGCGGTGTTCGCGGCGGGTCTGATCGCGCATCTCCCCCACCCGGCCGAGAACCTCCGGGAGTTGGCGCGCGTTGTGCGGCCCGGTGGCCTGCTCGCGCTCTTCCATCCGATCGGCCGGGCGGCCCTCGCGGCCCGTCAGGGCCGGCAGATCACCCCCGACGATCTGCGCGCCGAGTCCAACCTCGGTCCCCTGCTTGCCGGCTCCGGCTGGCGCATGACGTCGTACCTGGACGAGGACGCCCGTTTCCTCGCCCTGGCCTCCGGGAGGGGTGAGCCTCAACCGCGCCCCGCCACCTCGGCCACCAGAATCGGGACTGTCGAACATGACGTTGTGTCCGGCGCCGGGTACGGACACCACGCGGACTCCCGCGGACTCCAGGCCTTCCCTGCCGTCGAGCGCACCGCTCAGTTCGCCCTGGAGGTAGACGCGATCCGCCTTCAGGCCCTCGAGCATGCGGCGCATCGTGGGGTTCGTACCACGCGTGAGGTTGGTCGCCGTGCGGTGCAGGTTGCGCGGGTCGGCGAGGCGCATGGTCGCCGCCCAGGCGGGACCGATCTTCTCGAGCACACGCGCGTGACCGCCGTTTTCCACGTATTCGTCTTCCGAATACGTGGCTGTGCCGCTGCTGCCCGCGTCGGCCGGCGGGTTCTGGTCGACATCGCCCGGGCCACGCCCCGGGCCGGGCCGGGCCGGCTGCGAACGACCCTCGACTCACTCGGAGGGCGTGGTGGCTGACGGCCTCGCCTGCCGGACGGGGCAGCCCTTCATGCCGGGGACCGGATATGTGCCCAGGTCGGCAACGCGATAGCCGTTCGGGTAGCCCTTGATCTCCCAGTTCTGCCGTGCGAAGTGCGAAGCGCGGCGCGGTGGCATGAGACGGACGAGACGGCCACGGGCGCGGACCGTGCGGCGCACCAACGCGCGCGTGGCGGCGCCCGGCGGCTCATAGCGGAAGGCCCGCAGGAGCGGATCGTCGAGCAGGGAGAGTGTCACCCGGCGCAGGAGCGGTGCGAGCGGGCGCGGGTACCAGGAGGCCATGAGGTCCAGGGTCGCGTCCGACACACGGCGCGCTTGCGGGTCCCAGGCGAAGTGGGCCCCCTCGTAGGCGTCGAGACAGCCCTCGAACTCCTCGTACGTCTCCGGGATGTCCTTGATTCCCATGTGGCGCCCCAGAGTGCGGTAGTGCACGACGGAAGCGATCGTCTCGTGGCGGGACAGCCTGCGCCAGCCATAGGCGTCGATCCACCGCTTCGGCATCACCACGAAGGTGCAGAGCACGTATCGCATGTCCTCGTTGCCGATGTCGTAACTGCGGTGCATCTGGTTGATGCGGCGGATCGCGGTGCGGCCCTCGTCGCTGTCGAAGCCGTGCTCGAGAACCGTGTCGAGGAGCAACGCGGTGTCGTCGTAGCGCTTCTGTGTGCGGTCCGTGAGCTCCGCGGTCTCGGCGAGCAGTCGGCCGATGGCGGGAACCGCGTAGGTGCGATAGAGGGCGAGTTCGAGGGCGCGCGTGTAGTCCCAGGGGAACTCGTACGCGGCACTGAGCTGGTAGATCTCCAGAGCGTCCTTCTCCGGGTCCAGGCGCTGGATCCGTTCGAGCCGCTCGAAGCGCTTCACCGTTTCGTCCCCCTTCTGCCGTCGCGGGTCCAACTCTACGTTGAAGAACAGCAGATGCACGTCGGCGAGGAAACGACACAGGGGAAGGCGGCCCGGCATGTTCGGCAGGATCCGCGAGTCCGTCGGCAGATTCGTCAAGTCCCTGCGCGCGGAGGCGACCACGGGCGGTGAGAAGCGCGCGCACAACCTCTTCGAAGCGGCCGCCGCCTATGTCTCGGCGTGCGCCGAGGACGACCAGGACCGCATGGAGGAAGCCGTCGCATGGGTGTCGCCGGAGGCCCTGTCGTTCGGTGTGAACGAGCTGGCGTGCCGGGCGGTCATCGCCCTCGCGCGGGAGCGCGACGAGTCACCGCGGACCGTCGCGCGCACCCTCCTCGGCCTGCCCGCCGTCTGACGCGGGCCTCCGCCCGGCCGTTTCCGCCGCTGCCCGGCCCGACCTCATGTGATTCGCAGTCGTGACAACGGGCCGACGGGCGCATTAGGGTGCGCCGACGAAGAAACGGATCGGGAGGATGGCATGGCCGGGACAGACGAGGAGGCCGTCGCCGCCGAGGACGACGCGCTGTATGTGCTGACGGCGATTCTTTTGACGCCCGCGCAGTTCCCGAGCGTGCTCGGCGACGATTATCCGGAGGCCTGCGCGGCGCTCGACCTGCCTGCTGTGGCCGACGGGTACGGCCTCGTCCTCGGCCAGGACGGCGACGGTGCGCGCTGGACGGTGGTCATCGACGACGTCTCGCTGGTGGCTGTGGCGATCGCCTCCTGGGACTGCGGTATGGAGTACGACTTGTCGCCCGACGAGCGGACGGTCGTGACCGCGCTGCCGGGCTGGCCGCTGGCCGTGGCGGTCGCGGCGCCCGGCGTGCCCGCCCCGCACGACCCGGCCCCCGAACTCGCCGACCAAGAGCCGCTCCGTCCTGTGGACACCGACACATGGGGCCCCGCACAACGGCGCCTCGGGGCCGATCAGATCGCGCTCCAGTGGACCGTGTGGCGCGAGCAGATCAGCGATGCCGACTTCGCACCCGCAGACGCCGGGGCACAGCAGGCGGACGTGGAACGGGCGGAGGCCAAGGGGGCGGGCACGGAGACGGCCGAGGGCGAGAGCGAGGCCGGCAGCACGATCCGCAGCGGCGTCCGCCGCGCCCTCAGGGAGGCGCATGCGTACGCGGACTCTCCCCCGCCCCTCGGCCGTATCCGCTCCACGTTCGCACCCGGCGACGCACGCACCCTTCGCGTCGACGGGCCCGGCTGGTCCATGGTGGCCAGGACCGACGACATCGCGTTCATCCTCCTCGACGAGGAGCCCGGCGAGGTTGTCCCAGTGGGCCGGGGACCGGAGCTGCCCGGGCTGCTGGAGGCACTCGACAAGGCGGCGGTACGCCCGCTCTGAGGCCGCGGAACCCGGTGTGAAGGGGGAAGGGCTCCGTAGGCAGGTTGCGTTGTGAACCCCCATACGGCCGACCGCGCTCATATGGCCCGCCTCTATGGTCGGCGGGCTTCCACCGGTCGCAGCATGGGCAGCCCCGCCCTCCCCTCGTCTCCCGGAGGCCCCCATGCGCCTGTCCCGAAGCATCGTGCTGTTCGCCGCCGCCCTCGCGGCCTCGGCTCTCACCGGCCCCTCGGCGGCCGTGGGCGTCGGCCACTGCGAACGGCAGGAGCGGGTACGGGTCCCGGGCGCGGCACTCCAGCAGAGCGCCTGTCTGGACGACTTGACGACATCCGGGCTGGCGGGAACGCCCTACACGGACATGACCGACCAGGCGGGACTGACCTCCCGGGCGGCCCGCAATCCGTCCCATGTGCCGGGACTGCAGATCGACGGGTACTTCCCGGACGATTCACACCTCAACCCCACACACGGCTGGCGACACGACGCCCAGTTCGTCATCCGGCTGCCCGACCGGTGGAACGGAGGCCTGGTCGTCACGGGCGCCCCCGGAACGCGCAGGCAGTACGCGACCGACACGGCGATCTCCGACCGGGTGCTCGCCCAGGGCTACGCGTACGCGGCCACCGACAAGGGCAACAGCGGACCGGACTTCTATCGCGACGGAACGCGCCCCGGCGACGCCGTCGCCGAGTGGAACCGGCGCACGACGCAGCTCACGCTCGCCGCCAGGCGCACGGTGGCCCAGCGCTACGGCCACGCTCCCCGGCACACGTACATAACCGGGATCTCCAACGGCGGGTATCTCACGCGCTGGCAGCTGGAGGACCACCCCGAGCTGTACGACGGCGGTGTGGACTGGGAGGGCGCCCTCTGGACGGCCGACGGCCCGAACCTCTTGATGTCACTGCCCGTGACCGTGGCCCGGATGTTCGGTTCGGCGCGGGACGAGGACCTGTATGCGGCGGGATTCGCACGCGGCTCCGAGTTCCTGTGGCCGTACCACGAGAAGGCGTACTGGGGTGTCACGCAGAAGATCTACCGTGCCGAGTTCGACCCCGGCTACGACAGCGCCTGTCCCGGTGCGTCCGCCGGGTCGACGGCCGAGCAGATCCTGGCACCCTGCCCCTCGGACGCGGCGTACGACTATGCGGCGCGTCCCGCGTCCGTGCATCGCGCGGTGGCCAGGGTCGCCCTCACCGGGCGGATCGGCAAGCCGCTGATCACTCTGCACGGCGACCTGGACTCCCTCCTGCCCAAGGCCACGGACTCGGACGTCTACGCACGCATGGTCGAGGAGAGCGGGCGCGGGCCGCTGCATCGGTACTACACCATCGAGGGCGGCACCCACGTGGACGGGCTGTACGACCTCTTTCCCGGGCGGCTGCGGCCGATCCTGCCCTGTTACCGGGCGGCCTTCGACGCGCTCACCGCATGGGTGGAGCGGGGCGAGCGGCCGCCCGCGGACCGTAGCGTCGGAAGGCCCGCGAGCGGCGACGTGGTCGACTCCTGTGCACTGACGGGGGACGCGGCGGGCCGCTAGGGCGCCGGGCGGCGGCCCTTCAGCGGCCGAGTTCCTTGCGCGCCACGCGGCGCAGCCTCCGCCGCTGCGAGGGATCCAGCGTGAGGTATGCGGCCGTCGGGACTCCCAGAACGATCAGGAGGGCGGCCCACCAGGGCAGCCAGATCCACAGGATCAGTCCGGCCAGCACTCCCCCTGCGGCGATCTTCGCGTTCTTCGACATGTGTCGCCTCCTTCGCGGCCACTGCCACTCTCTGTGCTGAGAACGGGTGCGTGGCACGCCCGGTTCCGCCCGCGACCCTGATACAACCCTGAACCGGGACCCTCAGGCGGCCCTGACAAACACCTTATGCCGCCGGGGCCGAGAAGAACGATGCGATGTCGCTCGGGACCTCGCTCGGGAAGCCTGGCGGCAGGCTCGTCGGAAGCGCGGACGGGAGCTTCGAGGGCAGCGCGGTGGGGGGTGCGGTGGGGAGTGCGGTGGGCAGCGTGGTGGGCAGTTCCGACGGGATGCCCAGGGACGGGACGGCCGAGCGGCTCGGGCTGCTCTCGCCGGGCTGCTTCCGCTGCGACGACCCGCCGCCTCTGTTCACCACCAGGACCACGGCGACGATCCCCAGGGCGACGATCACGGCGAGGGCGAGGAAGAGGCTGTTGCGACGAGGGCCTGAGCCGCCTGGCAACCCCGGCGACGGCCCGGGCGGCGGGCCGAACCCGTCATGGTTCCCGGGCGGCATGTCTCCCGGCGGACGAGGCGGCATGGGCGGTGTGGCCATACCGTCAAGAGTCCCCTCCGGCCGGTCATGGCGCGACCCCCGCGCGGCAGTTGATGCGGACTCATGCCATGAACCGCATGGTTCCTGAACATTCCGCGCGAAGGGCCGCCACTCGGCACGGCAGCCGGTGATCAGCCGCGCGCGCCCAGCAGATGGTCCATGGCCAGCTGGTCCAGGTGCTCGAAGGCCATCCCGCGTGCGGCGGCCGCCTCCACGTCGAACTCCTCGAAGGCGCCCCGGTCCGCGAGGAGCGCATCGAGCCCGTCGGCGGCGGTCGGCTGCGCCAGCTGGTCGAGACGACAGGCGCGCAGGGCCTGCCGGACCTCGGGGTCCGCACGGAAGGCAGCCGAACGCTCCTTCAAAATGAGGTAGTTGCGCATGCAGCCCGCCGCCGACGCCCACACGCCGTCGAGGTCCTCGGTCCGCGGCGGCTTGAAGTCGAAGTGGCGCGGTCCGCTGTAACCGGCGCTTTCCAGGAGGTCGACCAGCCAGAACGCGGCCCGCAGGTCGCCTGCGCCGAAGCGCAGGTCCTGGTCGTACTTGATGCCGGACTGGCCGTTGAGGTCGATGTGGAAGAGCTTGCCCGCCCACAGGGCCTGGGCGATGCCGTGCGGAAAGTTGAGCCCGGCCATCTGCTCGTGGCCCACCTCGGGGTTGACGCCGTACAGCTCGGGGCGCGCCAGGCGCTCGATGAAGGCGAGGGCGTGGCCGACCGTGGGCAGCAGGATGTCGCCTCGCGGCTCGTTCGGCTTCGGTTCGATGGCGAAGCGCAGATCGTAGCCCTGGGAGGTGACGTACTCACCGAGGAGGTCGAAGGCTTCCTTCATTCGGTCGAGTGCGACGCGCACGTCCTTGGCCGCTCCGGACTCGGCGCCCTCCCGGCCGCCCCAGGCGACGTATGTCTGCGCGCCCAGCTCCACCGCAAGATCGATGTTGCGGATGGTCTTGCGCAGGGCGTAGCGACGGACGTCGCGGTCGTTGGCGGTGAACGCGCCGTCCTTGAAGACGGGGTGCGTGAAGAGGTTGGTGGTGGCCATCGGCACGGTCATCCCGGTTGTGTCGAGGGCCTGCCGGAAGCGCTTGATGTGCCCCTCCCGCTCGCTGTCCGAGGACCCGAAGGGGATCAGGTCGTCGTCGTGGAAGGTCACACCGTACGCCCCGAGATCGGCGAGGCGCCGCACCGTCTCCACCGGGTCCTGGGCAGGCCGGGTGGCGTCGCCGAACGGGTCCCTGCCCTGCCAGCCGACGGTCCACAGTCCGAAGGTGAACCTGTGCTCGGGGGTGGGCTGGTAGCTCATGCCGCGGCTCCTTGCTCGCTGGACACTATTTCGTCAGGGCGCTTAACAAATTAGTATGCGGAGGCATCTCTGGGAAGAGACGATGTGTCCTCGTACGGAGGCTTCGTACGGTGACGATGGGCGCACCCGGGCCGCGCCGGTCCGGGCACGCCCCCGACCGGCCAGATCCCGCGAGCCGCGGAAGAGGGAGAACCCGATGTCAGCAGCCGAGGGTCCGCTCGTCGTCGGGGTGGACTCGTCCACCCAGTCCACCAAGGTCCTGGTCGTCGACGCGTCGACCGGACAGGTGGTGGCGAGCGGCCAGGCGCCGCACACCGTCTCGTCGGGCGCGAGCCGCGAGAGTGATCCGCGCCAGTGGTGGGACGCCCTGTGCGAGGCCCTGCACCAGTGCGGCGAGGCGGCTCACGAGGCCTCCGCGGTGTCGATCGGTGGCCAGCAGCACGGCCTGGTCACACTGGACGCGCAGGGCGACCCCGTGCGCCCGGCCCTGCTGTGGAACGACGTGCGGTCGGCGCCGCAGGCCCGCCGGCTGGTGGAGGAGCTGGGCGGCCCCAAGGCCTGGGCGGAACGCACGGGAAGCGTGCCCGGCCCTTCCTTCACGGTCACCAAGTGGGCCTGGCTCGCCGAGAACGAGCCGGAGTCCGTGCGCGCGACCCAGGCCGTGCGACTGCCCCACGACTATCTGACCGAACGCCTCACCGGTCAGGGCACGACCGACCGCGGCGACGCCTCGGGGACCGGCTGGTGGGCGTCCGCGACGGAGTCGTACGACGAGGAGATCCTCGCGCACGTGAGGCTCGACCCCGCGCTGTTGCCGCGGGTGGTGCGGCCCGGTGAGGTGGCCGGGACGGTGCGCGACGCCCACGACCTGCCGTTCTCCAGAGGCACCCTGGTCGCACCGGGCACCGGTGACAACGCGGCGGCCGCGATGGGCCTCGGACTACGCCCCGGGACGGCGGTGCTGAGCCTGGGAACCTCCGGCACCGTGTACGCGGTCTCGAGACGACGTCCCGCGGACCCGACCGGGATCGTGGCCGGGTTCGCGGACGCGCACGGCGACTGGCTGCCGCTCGCCTGCACCCTGAACTGCACACTCGCCGTCGACCGGATCGCCTCGCTCCTTGGCCTGGACCGCGAGGCCGTCGAGCCCGGCGCAGGGGTGACTCTGCTCCCCTACCTCGACGGCGAGCGTACCCCGGCGCTCCCGCACGCCTCGGGACTGCTGCACGGACTGCGGCACGACACGACGGCCGGACAGCTGCTGCAGGCGGCCTACGACGGCGCGGTGCACTCGCTGCTGGGCGCCCTCGACCTGGTGCTCGACCCGGACGCGGACCGGGCGGCTCCATTGCTGCTCATCGGCGGCGGAGCGCGCGGCAGGGCATGGCAGGAGACCGTACGGCGCCTTTCGGGCCGTTCCGTCCAGGTGCCGGAGGCGAGGGAGCTGGTGGCGCTCGGCGCCGCCGCCCAGGCCGCCGGACTGCTGACGGGCGAGGACCCCGCCGCCGTTGCCCGGCGCTGGGACACCGCCCGCGGGCCGGTGCTTCAGGCCGTCGAGCGGGACGAGGCGGCGCTGACCAGGATCGCCGGGGTACTCTCCGACGCGGCGCCGCTGCTGGAGCGGGAGCCGGACCGTCGCTGACGAGATCCGAGAGAGGCATGACCCCACCGCTGCACGACGCCCATCCGGCCGGCCACGGCCGTCGGCTGCCCGACACCCAGCAGGGCATGCGCCGCCGCAACCTGGCGCGGGTCATGCACACCGTGAGCGCCGAAGGGCCCCTGTCGCGCGCCGCGGTGGCCGCCCGGATCGATCTGACCCGGGCCGCGGTCTCCACACTGGTCGACGAGCTGATCCGCTGGGAACTGCTCGAGGAGCTGGGGCCGGAGCGGCCCGGCCGGGTGGGGCGGCCCGGATCCGCCCTGGCCATCAGCGGCCACGGCCCGGCCGGGATCGGTGCGGAGGTCGGCGTAGACCATCTGGCGGTGTGCTCGGTCGATCTACGCGGCGTCGTACGGGCGCGGGCGGTGCGGCACGGCACGAACCGCGGCCGTCCACCGCAGCCGGTGCTCGCCGAACTGACCGCCCTGATACGGCAGGTCGTCGCGGAGGGGGAACGCGAGGGGCTGTGGCCGGCGGGGCTCGCGGTGGCGGTGCCGGGCCTGGTGGCGCGCGACGCCCGGACCGTGGTCCGCGCCCCCAACCTCGACTGGCACGACCTCGACCTGGGTCCGCTCCTGCCGGGCGAACCGCCGCTCACCGTGGACAACGAGGCCAACTTCGGCTCGCTGGCGGAACTCTGGCTCGGCGACGACACTCCCCGCGACTTCCTGCATGTCTCCGCGGAGATCGGCATCGGCGGCGCGGTGGTCGTGGATGGGCGGTTGCTGCGCGGGACGCGTGGCTTCGCGGGCGAGCTGGGGCATGTGCCCGTAGATCCGGAAGGGCCCAGGTGCGCGTGCGGCGGGCGCGGCTGTCTGGAGCAGTACGCCGGGGAGGAGGCGGTGCTGCGAGCGGCCGGTCTGACGCCGGGCGAGGACTCCGTCGGCCAGTTGGCCGAGCGTGCCGCACGGGGTGAGACGGACGTCTGCCGGGCCCTGGGGGGCGCTGGGACCGCGCTCGGCATCGCGCTGACTGGGGCGGTCAATCTGCTCGACCCGGAGGCTGTGGTGCTCGGCGGGGCGCTGGCCGCCCTCGCGCCCTGGCTCCTGCCTTCGCTGGAGCGGGAGTTGGCACGGCGGACAGCCGGCACGGCTTGTGCCGTCGCCGTCTCGCGGCTGGGGTCCGAAGGGCCACTGCTCGGTGCCGCGCACTCGGTGGTGCGTACGGTGCTGGACGATCCGGCAGCGGTCGCCGAGCGGACATAGCGCGGTGCCATTCCGTCGCCGCCGGGCTCTTTCGCATGAGCCACTCTCCTAGGACTGCTTCTCGGACTGCTTCCCGGGACTGCTTCCCGGACTGCTTCTCGCACTGCTTCTCGGATTCCTCCTCGAATTCCTCCTCGAACGGGTGAGGGGGTTATCCACAGTCTCCTCGTTGTCCACCGACGACACCGCGCGCATCCTGCCCAACCTCCCAGCGCCGTACTGTGATTCACGTGAGGCGCAGCCTTCGGGTGGGCGGTGGCTGTGTGCGATTCGAATCGGGGGATTCGCATGACGGGAGAGACTGGATGTCGCGGCTCGATCCGAGGCAGCGGCTGGTGCCCGACCGGGCGGGGAGCGGCTGCCCGAGCGCGAGACGCACCGAGGAATCCACGCCCGGTTGCGCGAAACGGCCGCCGCGCTGAGGCGTTGAGTAGGAAGGAACAAGACCTGCACATCTCGGAAGATCAGGAGCGTAAGACGCCTTGTCCGTGGAACAAGCCGAATCCGGGCGAACGAGACCCCTCACCAGCAGGCGGCGGTTACTGAAGGGCGTGGCCCTCGCGGCGGTTCCCTACGCGCTGCTCCCCTCGACACCGGCCGGTGCCCGGCCACGCGTCGTCGATCACCCCGGCGCCGACTGGATGTCGGCGGACCGGGCCAACTACACGGCCTCCGACCGGCCGTGGACCTACCCGCTCGAGTTCGTCGTCATCCATGTGACACAGACGACGTACACGAACGCCCTGGGCATCTTCCAGAACCCGAGGAAGAAGGTGTCCGCGCACTATGTCGTCCGGTCGGCGGACGGGCACATCGCGCAGTGCGTACGCGAGCACGACATTGCCTGGCACGCGGGCAATTGGGACTACAACACACGCAGCATCGGCATCGAACACGAAGGGTGGGTGGATCGGCCGGGTTATTTCACAAGCGCCCTGTACGAGGAGTCGGCCAAGCTCACGGCGGCGGTCTGCACCAGATATGGCATTCCGAGGGATCGGGCACACATCATCGGGCACTACGAGGTGCCGGGCACCGACCACACCGATCCGGGACCGGACTGGGACTGGGCGCACTACATGCGGCTGGTCAGCTTCGCCTGACCGAGGGCGCCCGCCCCGAGCGGTTGGGCGAGAGGAGCCGACCGGGCCAGACGCCTCCCCGGTGCGCCCTTCAGCTCGATGACGGTCGAAACGGTTGTCGGCGCCCATCCCGGGAGTGACGATGTTCCCAGCGCATCGCCGTCCCCGGGAGGCCGAGTTGACCGAACCGTGGGTGGCCCTGGAACCAGGGGCCGATCCCGTCGAACGGGTGCGTGAGCTGCGCCGCGCACATGAGACGTTCACGGCGGTGGGCACCGTGGCGCGGCGGGTGCGTCCCGTGGTGGCCGACTCATGGCGGCGTTCCGCGCGGGCGGGTGTCGGGCCGGAGGGCACAGCGCTTGTGGAGCTGACGGACGGCGACCTCGGCTCGTACCGCGCGGAGCATCCGCTGGCGCGTGTGATGCCGCTCGTCCGTGAGCTGATGGGGCCGTTCGCAGCGGACGGGGAACATCTGCTGGCTGTGTGCGACGCTCAGGGCAGGCTGCTGTGGGTCGAGGGTCATCCGGTGACACGGCGGCGTGCTGACCGGATGAACTTCGTTCCGGGCGCGAGCTGGGCGGAGTCAGCGGTGGGAACGAATGCGCCGGGGACGGCCGTCCTCATGGACCGGCCGGTGCAGGTGTTCGCGGCCGAGCATTTCATCCGTCGCGTCCAGCCGTGGACGTGCGCGGCGGCACCGGTGCACGATCCGCGCACCGGACGGGTGCTCGGCGCGCTGGACATCACCGGCGGGGACAGGCTCGCGCATCCGCACAGCCTGGGGTTCGTGCAGGCAGTGGCTCGGGCCGCCGAGTCCCACCTGGCGCTGCTGTCACCGGCCGAGGCCGCGGCGGGCAGGCTGGAGCTGACCGCGCTGGGCCGCGACGAGGCGCATCTGCTCGTCGATGGCCGGAAGATCAGGCTCAGTCGTCGGCACAGCGAGATCCTGGTGCTGCTGGCCCGACATCCGGAAGGGCTGACAGGGGACGAGCTGCTGTGCGCGCTCTACGAGGACGAGTCGGTGACACCGGTGACACTGCGCGCCGAACTGGCGCGGCTGCGCCGGATCCTCGGCTCGGGTCTGCTGGTCTCGCGCCCCTATCGTCTGACGGCTGCGGTCGAGTCGGATGTCTCGGTCGTGGAGCGACGGTTGGCGTCGGGGTCGGTCGCCGAGGCCGCCACCGCGTACACGGGTCCCTTGCTGCCCGGGTCGCAGGCACCGACTGTGGCCCGGCTGCGCCGTAGACTCAGCGACGGACTGCGGACCGCGCTCATCGCCCGCCGCGACCCCGATCTGCTGGCCGACTGGGCACACACGCCCTGGGGCGAGGACGACCTCGACATCTGGCGGGCGCTCGCGGCGGTGCGGCCCACGGCGGCCGTACAGGCGCGGCTGGACGAGTTGGAGTCGGAACTCGCGGCACCGGTGGGGTGGGCACGCCCGGCGCCTCGCTGACACGCGGCGCGGCACGGCGGCTTCCTCGCGCGGCGCTCCGTGCGGGCCTCCGTGCGGGCTTCCGTGCGGGCCTCCGTGCGGGCCTCCGTGCGGGCCTCCCCCGGCTGTTCCGCCCGGTGCGGCCCGCGACGCAACGTACTCGCAACGTCCCCGTTCCTAGCCTCGCACCGAGAGCTGCCCAACGGCGGGCAGCGCTTTCCCGGGAGGCAGACTCGCATGACCCGTTACGCAGCGCCCGGCAACGAGGGCGCGATCGTCTCCTACCAGGCGCGCTACGACCACTTCATCGGTGGCGAGTACGTTCCTCCGGCGCACGGCCAGTACTTCGAGAACCCGACTCCGGTGAACGGGCAGCCGTTCACGGAGATCGCGCGGGGCACCGCGGAGGACGTGGAACGTGCGCTGGACGCGGCGCATGCCGCCGCCCCCGCGTGGGGCCGTACCTCGGTGACCGAGCGCTCCGACATCCTCCGGAAGATCGCCGACCGGATGGAGGCCAATCTGGAGCAGCTGGCGGTGGCCGAGAGCTGGGAGAACGGCAAGCCCATCCGGGAGACCCTGGCCGCGGACATCCCGCTCGCGATCGACCACTTCCGCTATTTCGCGGGGGCGATCCGTGCGCAGGAGGGTTCGCTGGGCGAGGTCGACGACGACACCGTGGCATATCACTTCCACGAGCCGCTCGGCGTCGTCGCCCAGATCATCCCCTGGAACTTCCCCATTCTGATGGCCACCTGGAAGCTGGCACCGGCACTCGCGGCGGGCAACGCGGTCGTCCTCAAGCCCGCGGAGCAGACGCCGGCGTCCATCCACGTCTGGCTGAGCCTGGTCGCCGACCTGCTCCCGCCGGGCGTGGTGAACGTCGTCAACGGATTCGGTGTGGAGGCGGGCAAGCCCCTGGCATCCAGTCCGCGCGTGGCGAAGGTCGCGTTCACGGGCGAGACCACGACGGGCCGGCTGATCATGCAGTACGCGTCCGAGAACATCACTCCGGTGACGCTCGAACTCGGCGGCAAGTCCCCGAACATCTTCTTCGACGACGTCTGGTCGGCGAACGACGACTTCCGCGACAAGGCGCTGGAAGGCTTCACGATGTTCGCGCTCAACCAGGGCGAGGTGTGCACGTGTCCGTCGCGGGCGCTGGTGCAGCGGGGCCACTACGCCGAGTTCATGGAGGCGGCCGTCGCCCGCACGGAGCGGATCACAACCGGGCATCCGCTGGACACGGACACCATGATCGGCGCCCAGGCGTCGAACGACCAGCTGGAGAAGATCCTCTCGTACCTGGACATCGGCCGTCAGGAAGGCGCGAAGGTCCTCACGGGCGGTGAACGCATCGAGCACGATGGCGAGTTGAAGGGCGGCTACTACGTCCAGCCGACCATCTTCGAGGGCGACAACAGGATGCGCATCTTCCAGGAGGAGATCTTCGGCCCGGTGGTGTCGGTCACATCGTTCAACGACTTCGACGACGCCATCAAGACCGCCAACGACACGCTCTACGGGCTCGGCGCCGGCGTTTGGACGCGGGACGTCAACACCGCGTACCGCGCGGGTCGTGCCATCCAGGCGGGCCGCGTCTGGACGAACTGCTACCACCAGTATCCGGCACACGCCGCGTTCGGCGGATACAAGGGCTCGGGTATCGGCCGCGAGACCCACAAGATGATGCTGGAGCACTACCAGCAGACGAAGAACCTTCTCGTCTCGTACTCGCCGAAGAAGCTCGGTTTCTTCTAGACGCACGAGAAAAGGCGCCTGACTCCGGCTTTTGCTCGTCAGGCGCCTTCCGCCGGGCCCACCCAGAGCGGGGCCCGGTTTACGTTTTAACTGCCAGAACTCTGAAGCTGTTTCGAAGCGCCGCTCGCCGGACACCGGAGCGGGCTTGTACAGCGCCTCCGCGGCGTTGAGACCGAGCCCGTGACCCAGTTCGATGAACCGTATGCCCGATCCTTGGAGACCGAGCAGAACCTCACTGACTCAGGTTGAACTCGCCGTGTCCCTGGGCTGGTGACGGTTCTTGATCGTTGCGGTAGGAGGTCCTCATGCGGTACGCGCATGGATGTGGGCTGACGCGCAAGGAGGCGTTGCAGCCCCGGCCGTGTGGTTGGGCGTCAATCGCCGGACAGCAGACCAGCGGCGCCGGGATTGAGGAGCCTGCTGAAACGGGGGCCTGGAGGCTTATTCACAGGGCTTCACCAGCCCCTTTGTAGAAGGCGAGGGCGGTGACGGTTTTGGCGACGAGGGCGAAGCGGTTGAGGGGGCCGCGGTAGCGGGTGGCGAAGATCTTCCACTCCTTCAGGTGTGCGATGGCCCGTTCCACCGCGGCCCGGAGTGTGCTGATGGAGCGGCTGGCGATCTTGTCCCCGGTGGATCGCTCCTGGCCGGGTGGCTTGCGCCTTGGTGTGAGCAGTCCGGAACCGACGTAGCCCAGATCGCCCATGCCCCCCCGTTGTGCGAAGGCGTCGGGGTAGTCGGACTGGCGCCAGGCGTGCATGTCGTGGCGGGAGCCCGGGACGGGCGCGGAGACCGCGAGGAGGTCCCCGGCGAGGGTGGCGGCGACCTGCAGCCTCGGTGGTTCATTGATGCTCTCTCGAATGCCACGCTACCGAGCAGGGCCGCCCTCCTGATGCAGAACGCCAAGCCGAAAACTTCCGTGAACAGGCCTCCTCGGGCGCTGCGGCGCCGACAGCCACGGTGAGGCCGCGGCGGCGGCCGAGGGGCGGTCCACCGTTTGTCGTGGGGCCGCCCCTGGTGAGCCGTGTCGGTGAAAACCGCGTCCCGGTACGTCAGTTGGCGGGAGCGAGTTGGACTTCGTCGTGCAGGCCCTTGGCGTCGACGCCGGTGAGCAGGCTGACGTGTCCGTCGTTCCAGCGGACGAGGATGTCGTTGGTGGTGGTGTTGGCGGTGAAGGCGCCAGCGGCGACCACGGCGGCGTCCTTCCACTCCGAGTTCCTCGGCCGGACCTTGATCTCCCCCGGCAGGGCCTTGCCGGTCAGGCCCGGGTAGATCGTGGTCTCGCCGTCGACCCATCGCACCAGCAGGTCGTCGGTGCTCTTGCCGGTGAGGGACCCGGTGGTGAGGTTCTCGGCGTAGGGCCAGGTGGTGGTGTTCTTGGCGACGATCTGGGTCTGCTTCTTCAGCCCGTTGGCCGCCAGGTCACTGAAGACCGAGACGTGGCCGTCCTTCCACTCCACCAGCAGGTCGTCGCGGTGGCCGCCCGGAGTGAAGCGGCCGCCGGTCAGCAGACGCGCGTCGTTCTGCCACTCGGGAGTCTGCCGAGGGGCGAGCTGCTTCTCACCGTGAAAGCCCTTGGCATCCACGGTCGTGTACTGGGTCATCTCCCCGTCGACCCACCGCACCACCAGCCCGTCCGTGTCGCCACCGGCATTGATGCTCGTGATCGCCAGGGCCTTGGCCCAGATGCTCTTGCGGGGGGCCAGCCGGTGTTCGGCGGCGAAGGGGTGGGCGGCGTCGTTGCTGTCGCCGCCCTGGTAGAGGGTGACCTCACCGTCGTTCCACAGGACGATCAGGTCCATGTGGCGGCTGCCGCCTGCGGAGCCGCCGGTGTAGTAGCCGGCGGTCATCTGCACGGCGTCCTTCCACGGCGCATTCGCGAAGGTCGTGCTGTAGGCGACCTGCTGGACCCAGCCCGCCAGGTCATCGACCCGGGCCGCCACCGCCCCCGTGCGGGTCTCGGACGGGTCGGCGCCCAGGCAACCGCCCTGCCAGGAGCGGCTGTTGACGCCGACGACCGTGGTGCGGCCGTCGGTGGTGGTCAGCGCGGGGCCGCCGGTGTCGCCCTTGCAGACGGCGGCGCCATCAGTCTTCGCCGCCAGGTCCACGGTGGTGGCACCGACGTTCTGGACGGTGAAGGCGGCCGCGTGCACCTGATCGGGCACCCACTCGTCCTTCGTGCGCCCATAGCCCGCAGCCTGCACTTCGTCCCCCACACCGGGCGCTGCGCCCGCCACCAGGATCGGCGTGACACCGCCGACGGGCTTGGCCAACTGCGCCATCACCACATCCCGGTCGGCGCGAGGAGCGAGGTTCACCACCTGCTGCGCCGCGCCGCCGATGGTGGCTGTCGTCTTCAGCTTCGGCGCGCCGGGGGCAAGGGCGGCGCCCGGGGTGTCGGTGAAACAGCTCGCCGCCGTCAGCAGCCACTGCGGCGCCACCAGTGTGGCCGAACAGCCCCGCTGGCCACCGATGTCGAGCCGTGCGGTGGCGGCCGCTGTGGCGGCGGGAGCCTGCGGACCCGACACGGCGGCCGCGGGCGCGGCCGACAAACCGGCGGCAGCCAGAGTCGCAGCGGTGATCAGGCCACTGGTCCGCGCAATGGGCGGACGAAAGCCGGACATGAACATTCCCCGTTTCATGTGAGGTCGGTGAGAAGAAAGACACGTGAGCGCGGTCAGCTCACGAGGGGCAGCACCGACAGAAGGTTCGGCGCGCCTGCGGCGCCGTTCAGCAGCCCCCGTCTACTGCCGCTGACACACCAGACGGGCATCGGCTCGGTTGAGGAGCCGGCTTCGGCGTCTGCTGTGCCGGTGGCGACAGTGGTCGGTCAGAGAGGGCAGGCAGGCTGTCGTGCTGCCGGTGAAGGCCGGGCGTGCGGCGCGCGGGACCGGCGACTGGCCGATCCGTAGCGGCAAGGACTCGTCCGGGGGTTCAGCCGGTGACGCGGAGTTCGACGAGGACGGACCGCTTGCTGGCGTCGCCTGCCTCGCCGACCGGCGTGTAGTCGTTCTTGGGGGCGTTGACGACGGTCTCCTTGCCGTCGGTGGTGAGTGTGGCCTGGACCGGGTGGTCCTGGGTCCAGATGCCGTATGCGTCGGGCAGTTCCATGGTCAGGTACCCCTGCTTGCCGCTGACCTTGAAGCAGTAGTACATGCCCGCGGTGCGGGACTCGACCTTTATGTCGTAGGCCGAGGTGCAGTCCGTGAGCATGATGTGGCCGTCGCCGCGCTTGAGGGTGATCTTGCGTTCGGCCTGGATCTTCGCGGCTCCGGGATAGTCGAACGTCTCAACGGCGGACGGCATGTCGGTGTCGGAGGGCGCGGGCGTGGCCGGCGAGGCGCCCACGGCTGACGCGTATGTGACAAAGCCCACGGAACTTACGACAGCGGCTACAGCTCCTACGACGAGGGATCTTCCGGCACGAGACATCGCCATGATTCCTTCCGATTGACGCGAACCTGCTCAACCCCGACGGGGCTGCACAAGTGAAGCATATGTAAAGTACTTGCGAAGCACCCCCCCAATTACTTTGAGTTTCAACTGAGTTGACGACATGTCAGGCCGGGTCGCCTGATCGTCGGACAGCCTGCTGGATCGCGCGCATGCCCGCTCCCGTCGTTGCTCGGGAGCCGCACGCGCAATTCCGCCGACCGGTGGTCAAGACGCCGTGGAACTCACCAGGTATGAGTAAGGACTTCGCATGAAGAGACGTTGGCGTCCCGTGTGGGCGTCGCACGATCGGGTCGGCGAGCCCATACGGGCACGAAGCCGCGCCGCATTGCGCGGTGCAACCGCCGGACTGCTGCCGCTGGCCTTGGCGGCGGGGCTCCTCGGCATCTCGCCGACCACCGCAACAGCCGATGACTCCGACCCTCTGCTCAACCGAGAGGTGGCAGTCGAGTACTGGCGTGACGGTGGCAGTGGTGTGAAAGAGGCCGCCGAGCGGGCCCTGCTCGGTGGTGACGACGAGATTCGCGCATTCATCCACGACAAGCCGGCGCTGCAGGCCGTGGATGACCGGGTGGACGTCAGCCGGATCATCAACAGTGGTGGTCCGGCGGTGCGTGAGGCGGCGAAGACGGCGCTTGCGTCGCAGAACCCGGAGCAAGTGACCGCGTTCTTGCTCGGCGGCTGGAAGGCTCCCCTGGAGCAGGACCAGCGCGTCGAGGCCTCCAGGGTCATCAACCTCGGAGGTCCGGGTGTGCAGCAGGCCGGCAAGACGGCGTTGCAGGGCTCGCCGGAGGATGTGGCGAAGTTCCTGGCGGAGGGCCAGTACACGGCGCGTGAGACGGACAACCGGGTCAAGGTCTCCCAGCTGATCGGCTCGGGTGGTCCGGCGATGAAGGCGGCCGGGAAGGCCGCCCTGCAGGGGACGCCGGACGACATCGTCGAGTTCCTGGAGGTCGGACAGTTCACTGCGCGAGACCGTGACCAGGAACACGCCACGATCGCGCAGCTGACCGAGCAGGCCGAACGGGCCGGCGCGCAGGCCGACGACGCCACCAAGGCGGCGCAGGAGGCGTCGGCCAAGGCTGTCGCGGCCTCTGCGCTGGCCAAAGCCGCGGCGCAGACAGCTGCGAAGGAGACCGCGGCCGCGAAGAACGACTCGCTGCGGGCCGCGTCCAAGGCGCGGCAGGCAGCAGATGCGGCACGGGCCGCCGCCGAGGCCGCGCAGACCGCGATCAGCGCGGCGAACGCCGCTGACCGTTCGGCCCGTACAGCGGCGCTGGCTGCCGCGCAGACGGCCGCGGCGGCGACCGCTGCCGCCGATGCGGCCGGAGCCGCCTACAAGGCCGCCGCTGATGCGGCCACCGACAAGAACAAGGCCGACGACGCACGGACCTCCGCCCAGCAGGCCCGTGCCGCCGGCGCCCTGGCGAAGTCCTCGGCGGCGGCCGCCGAGCAGGCCGGCAGAGCCTCTCTGGCCGCGGGCGCTGCCGCCAGGGCATCGCTGAGCGCGACCGACGACGCGAACGCGGCCGCTGACGCGGCCGACGAGGCCAACCAAGCCGCGGACGCCGCCGGGGCCCACTCCGCCGAAGCGCAGGCGGCCGCCGCCGAGACACGGCGTCATGCCCGTGAGGCGAACCGGGCGGCGAACGCGGCCGAGGCCTTGGCAGGCGAATCCGCCCAGGCCGCCTACGAGGCGCGCGACGCGGCGAACTCGGCAGCCACGCACGCCGACAACGCCGCGGATGCGGCCGAGGAAGCCGCCAAGCAGGCGGGCAAGGCGACGAACGCGGCCAACGAGGCGGCCAAGCAGGCTGCCAAGGCCAAGGAAGCGGCCGACACCGCGACCAAGGCTGCTGCCACCGCGCACAAGGTGTTCACCATCGCCCGCAAGACCGAGGCCGAGGACCTTGCGACCCGGACCAATGCGGCGATGGAGGTCGCCCAGTCGCAGAAGGACGGCGCCGACGAGTTCACCTCGCAACTGGCAAAGGTCGCGCTGGAGGACAAGCAGATCGGAGAGGACACCGCCGCTCTGGCGACCGAGGCCGACAAGCCCGGAGCCGACACCAAGGCCATCGCCGCCAAGGGCCGCGCCGTCGCCCTGCGGGCCCTGAAGCAGTACGGAGTCTGGCGACAGGAAGCCGCCGCCAGGGCCCTCTCCGGCGACGACGACGCGGTCCTGGACTACCTGCGCACCGGCGCCGGGCAGGCCGAGACGGACGAGATCCGCCAGCAGGTCACCGACCTCGCCGAGTCCAGCCCGTATGAAAGCGTGCGCAGCGGCGCCACGGAGGCGCTGAAGGGCAGCGACCAGCAGATCCGGGACTTCTACACCACCGGCCAGTACACGGTGGCCACGGCTGACTACCGGGTGCTCGTCTCCCAGATCGACAACGCCGGCGGCCCGGCCGTGAAGGACGCCTCCAAGGCCGCTCTGGCGGACGGCAGCCCCCAGGCGATGATGGCGTTCCTCAACGGCGGCCAGTACCAGGCCCGCAACCAGGACGAGCGGGTGCTGGCGTCCAAGCTGGTCAACGACGGCGGTCCGGAGGTACAGGCAGCCGCGAAGATCGCGCTGACCGGCCCCGCCGACCAGCTGCACGAGTTCCTCCAGGTGGGCCAGTACATGGCCGATCGCAAGGACAAGCTCGCCCAGACCCACGTCGCGCAGATGCAACGGCTGCTCGACGAGGCCGACGGCATCGCCGCCGACGCGCGCAAGGACAGCTGCCTGGCCGCCAAGGCCGCGGCGACCGCCAAGAACGCCAAGGACGAAGCGAACAAGGCGGCGGCCGACGCAGAGCGGAACGCCCGCCAGGCAGGCAAGTACGCCGAGGACGCGAAGAAATCCGCCACCCAGGCGCAGGACAGCGCCAACCAGGCAGCCGACTCCGCCAGGACCGCCCGCAGCGCCGCCGACCGAGCCGACCAGGACGCCACCAACGCCGACGAATCCGCCGCCCAAGCAGAATGGTCCGCAACCTACGCACGGGACTCGGCACACGACGCCGACGACGCAGCCGACGCCGCCCAGCAGGACGCCGTCGCAGCAGGCAAGAGCGCCGCGGAGGCCAAAACGGAGGCGTCCAAGGCCTGGTCGGACGTGGTGACCAAGCGCCGGGCCGAAGAGGCCGCGGCCCGCAGGCAGGCCGAGGAGCAGCGCAAGCAGCAGCGCGAGAAGGAACAGCAGGCCAAGGACAAAAAGCACTGCATCGCCTACATGTCCCGGGACAGCCTCCCGCCCTGCGCGCTGGCCGGCCAGCCCCTCGAACTGCCCCAGGCCTCCCCGGACCTGGCCAAGCTCCTACTCAAGGGCGGCATGGAGGTCCTCGGCATCACCGACCTCATCGACTGCGCCAAGAACCCCACCCTCGGCAAATGCACCTTCGCCGTGGCCGGTGTCCTCCCATGGGGCAAGCTGAAGCTGCTCAAGAAGGCCGCCGACGGCGTCGAGGAAATCGCCGAAGCCTCCCGTGCCGAAAAGGCCGCAAAAGCCGTAGGGAAGTGCTTCAAGTGCTTCCTCGCCGGCACCAAGGTACTCATGGCGGACCGTTCGACGAAGAACATCGAGTCCGTCAAGGCAGGCGACACGGTGCTCGCCACCGACCCCCTGACCGGGCTCACCGGGCCGCGCACTGTCACCAACCGCATAGTCACCGAACATGACAAGCGGTTCGACGAACTGACCCTGCACACTCGCTACGGCCTCGAGCACCTCACCGCCACCAACGAGCACCCCTTCTGGTCCCCTTCCTCCGGGAGATGGGTGGAAGCCCAGAACCTCCGAACAGGGGCAACCCTCCGAACGGTCGACGGCAGGACCATCACCGTCCAAAAGAACCGCTCGTTCGAGAAGACCGCCCGGACGTACAACCTCACCGTTGCCGACCTGCACACGTACTACGTGCTGGCGGGGAAGACCCCGGTCCTGGTGCACAATTCGAATGGGTGGTGCGGGCCGGGATTCAGAACGGCGGCAGAGGCTGGTATCAGTCCGAACGATGCGCAGCGTATCCAGAACGCTGCCGACAGGATTGGACAGCCGATCATTGTGGTAGGAAGTCGCGCAGGCGGAACGGCGCACGCCGCTTCGGACTGGGACTACATCCTGTCCGGACCGTCCAGACTCCGTAACAAAATCAAGAACTCCCTGCCGAGAGGAACCGGGGACGGTGAAGGGAGTGGGCGCGGCAGGGACTTCTGGCAGACCTACAACCCGAACAGCCCCAGCAGGGATTACACAGTATTGGATAGGGACAAACCGTACGTGGTGTTCGAGCCCAGGAGTTAGCGTGAATGAATTGCGGAGCTCAGAGCGGATCATCAACGAGGTAGCTCAGGGGACGCGCAGCCTGGACGAGGCGGTGGACTGGTTCTCATCGCTGCAGCAAGGGGAACAGGATTCGGTACTGCGTGAGATCGTTCTTTACTCGATTCAGGCACACGTCACTGCAGAAGACGGACGCGAAGGCCTCGCGAGATCGGGAGTCAAGGCAACCATGACCCCCGCGGTCCTCATTCTCCGGGAGCCGATCCTCCAACAGATGGGAAAGATTGCAGGGCTGCCCCCAAACGAACACTTGAAGGCCTTCCGCGTTCTTTTGTCCACGTTCGCAGTGGCTGACACGCGACGGAGGGAGACGGAATGTCGAGGGGCTTGTAGCCACGCCTGGCACAACCTGTCGTAGCCACGGGCGACGCCTGAGGTACGAGGCCCCGGGACGGTTCGGAAGCCCTCACCAAGTCCGCACTTGGTGAGGGCCTTCGCTGCGCGGCCGTGCGAGCCTTGATGACGGGAGAATAAGACGTGGTCGAAGTAGAGACATTTCTGAAGGGGCCGGACGGCGAGTTCGTGCCACTGGGAGCCTGCCACACCCCACCGAACGACCTCGACTACATCGAGGGCGCTGTCCGGGTGTCCCTCGATGGTCTGCCGATCATAGGCCTTGAAGAATGGGATTATGTTGACCAGCTCTGGTGCTATGTCGCCGACATGGTGACGCAACTGAGCACGACAGGCTACGCGGAGACGTATTTCCCAGACCAGTCCATCAAACTGTCCTTCCAGTCCGCGGGGACGCGCGTCTCGGTGACCGCAGAGATCGGCCAGGAAGTCAGGAGGGCAAGCGCTTCGTCCGCCGCCTTCTTGGAGGCCGTCAAGACGGCAGGCACCCGATTCTTCGAGAAAATGTCCGAGCTGGCCCCGGGAAATTCTTACGCCGAGGCACGCCAGGAGCTGTCGAACTGAGAAATTCCCCGCCAGCACGGGTACAGATGCGCAGGTCGGCTGGGTCAGCCGGATCTGAACCAGCAGATCTCGATGAAATCACTCGGATCATCACGCATGGCCATATCCTCGGCAATGCGGTTCAACACCTCGCCCTTGGACATGCTCCATGGGACCGTATCCTCGTCGGCATTGGAGCTCGGCTCCCCGACCTTACGCGCCGCTCGATCATATCTGAGACGAGCGTCAAAGTGGCTTGCCGAATCTTGGATTCCGTGAGGCCTCTTCACGGAAGTTTTCGGCTTGGCGTTCTGCATCAGGAGGGCGGCCCTGCTCGGTAGCGTGGCATTCGAGAGAGCATCAATGGACCACCGAGGCAGGGACGTTGAGCTGGAGCGTTGCGACAGGGCTGGACACTGATCGGCTTGATGAGCTGGTCGCACGGGTTCATCAAGAGCTCCTGGAGGATGCGGACCCGCCAGTGGAACGGGCCATGCACACCTGAAGGACTGGAAGATCTTCGCCACCCGCTACCGCGGCCCCCTCAACCGCTTCGCCCTCGTCGCCAAAACCGTCACCGCCCTCGCCTTCTACAAAAGGGCTGGTGAAGCCCTGTGAATAAGCCTCCTCGACCGGAAAAGATCGTCCGCAAGCTTCAAGGACAGTGGAAACTGTGGGACAGCCCTCCCCGATGTGATCAGGAGCACCAGTGGACGACATGGAATTCGCCGATGCTCTGGAGACCGTCCTGCGGGACCTCCGAGCACAGTGCGCGGTGCAGCCGGACATACGTACGGACGACAGGTACGGGATCATGCTCTGGGCCCCGGACCGTTCAGCCCAGGGCCTGACTTCACCATTGGGTGGCACCGCCGCAGAGCTGCTGGCGCACCTGGCAGATCAGGTCCAGGACTGGGCGGTGGAGGCACTATGGTCCGAAGGCGCATCGGCGGTCTGGCCACAGTGTCCGACCCACCCTGACACGCATCCGCTGACGGCAACTGTCCGCAGGGACACGGCGGTGTGGGTATGCCCGAAGAGGGGAACGACGGTGGCGCGGATCGGGGAACTGGAGACCCAATAGAGCGGGCGGCGCCTGCGGCCGGCGACAACCAGGGCCAGCCGTGCAGCGGCTGTGGGCCCCGGTTGCCGTACGGGGGTGACTCGTCGTCAAAGCCGTGCGCGAGCGGAACCACGCCGTAACTCCCGCTCCAGCCGCTTCCACCGCGCAGGGCTCAACCGCTCCACCGACACCGGCTCCGCAGAGCACAGCGACAGGCCTCACCCGCCCTACTCCACCGAGCGGTTCGCCGACGACGTGGTCGCGGTCCTCGACGAACTGGCCGTGGACCGCGCGGACGTGTACGGCACCTCCATGGGCGGGCGCGTCGCCCAGTGTCTGGCCGTCCGCCACTCCCGGCGGGTGCGCGCCCTGGTGCTCGGTTGCACCTCGGCCGGCGGTCGGCACAGCATCGACCGCGGCGGCGAAGTCCGCAGATCTCTGATCCAGCCCGATCCGGTCGCGGCGCGACAGGCTCTGCTGGAGCTGATGTACACGCCCGCCTGGCTCGCGATGCACCCGGGCCCGTACCACACGCTCGGCGACCGGAGCATGCCGGCACATGCCAGGCGCGGGCACCTGGTCGCGAGCGACGGGCACGACGCGTGGGACGCGCTGCCCGGCATCGTCGCCCCGACCCTGGTGCTGCACACGGGGTTCGGCGGCGACGAAGGGGACGCCGAGGCCACAGGCCTGCCTGAGGTCGCACACGGACCGCCCCAGCACAGGACATTGGGGCTGTGCGATCCTGTCGAAGTGTCGACTACGCGTATCGGTCCTGAGCCAGTAACCCCGGATCCGGTGCACTTGACGCAGCGCCCCCTCCTCACCCAGTCGTGGCTCGATCTGGCCTTCGTCCACTGGGCCACCGACCCGGCGGATGTTGCGCCGTTCCTGCCCGCCGGTACCGTCCCCGATACCTTCGATGGCGCCACCTACATCGGTTTGGTCGCTTTTCGCATGCATCGCGTTGGTTGGTTCCGGCTGCCCGGCATACCGTATCTCGGCACCTTCCCGGAGACGAACGTCCGCCTGTACTCCGTGGATTCCCTCGGGCGCCGAGGTGTCGTCTTCCGCTCGCTCGACGCCTCCCGTCTCATCCCCGTGGCGATCGCACGGACCGTCTTCCGACTGCCGTATCTGTGGTCCCGTATGAGCATCAGCCGCCGCGCCGACACCATCAGCTATCACAGCAGCCGCCGCTGGCCCGGACCGCGCGGCGCGCACAGCAGGGTGACGATAGGCATAGGTGAGCAGATCGAGGAACCGACCGCACTCGAACACTTCCTGACGGCACGCTGGGGTATGCACAACAGTTTCTTCGGGCAGTCGATGTACCTGCCGAACACCCACCCACGGTGGCCACTGCACCGCGCCGAGCTGATCGAGTGTGACGAGAACCTGGTGACGGCCGCGGGGCTTCCCGAGCAGAGCGGGACACCGGCGAGCGTGCTCTACTCGCCAGGCGTTCCCGTGCGCTTCGGACGGCCCGCCCGTCCAGGCGGGATCCCAACCCCCTGACCGCCGCGCTTGCCCCCGCATATCGCGGCAAGGAGCCGTCGGGGTGTCTTCGAGCAGGTCGGACAGCCAAAAGCGGGTCGGCCTGCTGTCGCCGGCCGGCCACTCTGCGGGCAGCCGCACCAGGGCAGGACGCCGTCCAACCTGGCCGTGGTCGGCCACTGCGGATGCCCGGGGCCGGTCGACGCGAGCGCACTCCGGCCGCCGGACCCATCGGCGTCAGCCGTCGCCGCAAGGAAGCGGGAGGTCACCGGGGTGCGGGAGCCTCCCGCCAGCTCGACATCCGTGGCGGGACAGCGGAACTCACGAGCATGGACACCTTTGCACCGCTCTGGCATGCTCCGATCAAATCTGCAGGCTACCGGCAGACGTCGCCCTGCCCCAGGGCGACCAGCGGAAGACTCACCCCACCGATCGCGCAACCCGCGGCAGCCCTCCGGCGCACCCAGGTCGGCCGGGCGGCCACCGAGCAGGCCGGAATCCCGGCCGCCGCAAAGGAGTTCCGTGTGAGATCGACCCCCCACAAGACCCTGGCCGCGAGCGCACTCGCCCTCGCCGCATGGGCCGCCGCCTCGCTCCCCGTCACCCCGGCGGCAGCCGCGCCGTCCGCAACAGTCTGTACCCCGAGCCAAGTGGTCGCCAACGGCGGCTTCGAAGGCGGCATCTCGCCCTGGAGCCAGTCGTCGACCGGTGTGATCACCAACCGCGTCGGTCAGACAGCCCACGGCGGAACCACCTTCGCCTGGCTGAACGGTGTCGGCAGCAGGCACACAGACACCCTCTCGCAGAGCGTCACCATCCCGTCCGGATGCGCCAGCGCGACCCTCACCTTCTGGCTCCACATCGACACCGCCGAGACGACCTCGTCCACCGCGTACGACAAGCTGACGGCGAAGATCGGCAGTACGACACTGGCGACGTACTCGAATCTCGACAAGAACACCGGCTACGTGCAGAAGTCGTTCGACGTGGCGGCGTTCGCGGGCCGGACCGTGGACGTCGCCTTCATCGGCACCGAGGACTCCAGCCTCCAATCGAGCTTCGTCCTCGACGACATCGCCCTCAACACCTCTGGCGACACCACACCGCCGATGGACCCCGCCCGCACCCCGGCCGCACCCTCGTACACCGTCAGCCTGAGCAGCAACACCAGCGGCACCGTCTGGACCGGCCACGAGAGCGCGGCTTTCACCAACGCCTCCTCCACCGCGCTCGGTGAGGTCTACCTGAGGCTGTGGGACAACTACCACGGCACCTGCTCCGCCACGCCGATCACGGTCAGCAACGTCACCGGCGGCACCGCGGGCGCCCTGTCGGTCGGCTGTACGGCCCTCAGGATCGACCTGCCGACGCCACTGGCACAGGGACAGACCGCCACGATCGGCTTCGATCTGGGCATCACCGTCCCCAGCGGCGCCGACCGTTTCGGATACGACGGGGCCTTCAGCTTCATCGGCAACGCCCTGCCTGCCCTCGCGGTCAAGGACACGGCCGGCTGGCACCTGGATCCGTACACCGACAACGGCGAGTCGTTCTACTCGCTGGCCGCCGACTTCAAGGTGACCCTCGACCACCCGAGCACCCTGCTGGTACCGGCCACCGGCAGTTCGGTCGACACCCCCGGCTCCAGCGGACGCACGGTCACGACCGCGACCGCCTCCCGCGTCCGTGACTTCGCCTGGGCCGCCGGCCCCTTCACCAAGATCTCCGGCACCTCGACCGCCGGCACTGCGGTGAACATCTACTCCGTCTCGGGCATCGGCTCGGCCGACGCACAGTCGATGCTCACCACCGCGAAGACCGCCGTCGACGCCCACGCATCGCGGTTCGGCGCCTATCCGTACGGCGAGTTGGACGCGGTGATCGACAACAACTTCTGGTTCGGCGGCATGGAGTACCCGGGCTTCGTCCTCGACCTCGTCAGCACCACTGCACTCACCCACGAGATCGGTCACCAGTGGTGGTACGGAATCGTCGGCGACGACGAGTACAACAGCCCCTGGCTCGACGAGGCGTTCGCCGACTACGCCACCGACCTGGCACTGAACAGGACCGGCACCAACTGCTGGAACAGCGTCTCGTGGGCCTCGACGGCGGAGAAGATCACCAATTCGATGGCCTACTGGGACGCCCACTCGTCCCGGTACTCCACCGTCGTCTACGGATACGGCAAGTGCGCCCTGCACGACCTGCGGCGCCTCCTCGGCGACACCGCCATGGCCAAACTGCTGAAGGACTACGCCACTTCGCACTGGTACGGCGTCTCGACCACGTCCGAGTTCAAGGCAGCCGCCCAGGCCGCCACGACCACGGACCTCACCTCGTTCTGGACCCAGCACCGCATCGACGGCTGACGCGGCACCCGTTCGCCGCGGTCGGTGCCGTCCGGCCTCGCCCGCGGCGAACCTGCGCGCCAACAGGGCCCTGCTCGCGGGGTACCTCCCGGGCTCTCCCACGGCTGTCCTGTGACCGGCAGCTTCCGGAAGTCACAGACCCGCGGCGTGGTGGGGGTCACCCGCACCCGGCGACGGTACCGGCGACAGCCCCGACCTCCAGAGTGGCGTTACGGCTTGCCCATGCGCACCGTGTCGCCGGAGGGACCGCCCCTGCGTACGTCGATGTGGATGCCGGTGGCCGGATCGGTGAAGGACTGGCCGGGTGCGAACGCGGCCAGGTCCAGGGGCGCGCAGCCGCTCGGCGGCGTGGTGTCCGGGTTGGCGTTGATGACGTGGACGGGGCCGTCGCCGGTCTGGGTCGCCGAGTCGACCTTGTAGATCAGTACCCCTGTGGAGCAGGCCGAGCGGTCGTTGTGCTCGGCCCTGCGGGACTCCGCCACGTAGGCCGTCGTCTCGCCGGTGCGGATCACGGCGATCTTGGTGCCGCCGGGGCGCTCCACCGGTGTGAGTCGCACGGTCCGCGTGCCGCTCGCGGGGAGGCAGGCGACCTGGCTGTCGCGGATCCAGCCGAGTTTCCAGGAGTGCCAGCCGAGGTATTGCGGCGCGGGACCGGCGATGTTGCCCATGAGGTCCCAGCCGCTCACGTACCGATGGGTCTCACCGGTGAAGGCGTACAGGTCGGGCAGGCCGAAGGTGTGGCCGGTCTCGTGGTCGGCGACCTTGTACCCCCAGCGCCACATGTCCTGGCCGAAGGTGACGGCCCACTTCAGGCGTGTGCCGTCGGCGGTGATGCCGGGGGTGGCCGGATCGTAGAGGTAGGTCGGGGAGAAGGAGATCGCGCGCGCCGCCTTGGCCGGGACGATGTAAACCATGTCGTAGCGGGAGAAGTCCACGAAGGGGTCGGCCGCCGCCACCGCGTCGCGCACGTAGCGCTCGTGGGTCTCGAAGGTGATGCCCCGGTCGAAGCCGTAGGACGTGGAGTCCGAGGGCATACGGATCCACTGGCGGTACGGCGTTGCGATGTCGAGCCGCGAACGGCCGTAGGAGGCTGTGCGCATCCAGTCGGCGGCGGGCGCCAGGTGAGCCGCGTAGGCGTCGGTGGAGTCGGTGGCCGGAGCGTCCGGAAAGTCCACGAACAGGGTCAGCACCCGGTGGGTACCGGTGGCGCGCTGGAACTGGGCGCGGTCGGTGTCGTGACCCTCGTCGGTCCAGCCGGTTCTGCCGGGCAGCGCACACTCGGCCGCGGTGGACGGCGAGTCGGGCTCCTGCTCCTGCGCTGTCGCCGTGGTGGCGGTGGTCAGGCAGGCGGCGAGGGCGGCGGCCACGGCGAGGGACCGAGTGCGGGTACGAAGTGGCGAGGTACGCATGTCTCTCCTGTGTCTGTTCTGTGCGTTCAGCACGCCTGTGTGCGGTCAGGACCTTGTGCGCTCGGTGAGGCAGCAGGCGGCTCGTCAGACGCGGCCGGCGGCCAGGTCCATGAGGCGGGCGAGAACGCGCCCGCCGGACGCGGTGAGCCCGTCGTGCTCCCACTCGTTGGTGACCCAGACGCGGGTGGCACCGACGTGCCGCGCGGTACGCAGGGACAGGTCCGCGTCCACGTACATGTCGTCGTGGTAGACGACGGCGGCCAGCGGAACCTCGTTGGCGGCCAGGCGGCCGACGTCGTACAGCGGCGGCCAGTCGGTCCGGCGCGCGAGGAGGTCGGCAGCCTGCGTGAAGGGGCGCAGGGTCCGGATGTCCTCGAACATCCAGGGGTAGATCATTTCGCCGGTGAGCAGGAGTGTCTCCGCGTCCTCGGCGAACTCGGGAAAGGCGGCAAGCGCCCGGTGGGCCGCCCAGCCCGTGGGTGCGGCCCCCTGCCCGTACAGCGTCTCCTGCAGCACGGCGAACAGTGGGTTGTCGGTGAAACCGGTCAGGCCCATCACCTGGTGGAGGAAGGTGTCGGTCAACTCGCCGCGCTCGTCGAGGGATTCGTCGAGCAGCCAGTGCACGCGCTCGAATCCGTCGCCCATGCCGAGGGCGAGGCCGAGGGTACGCAACCGCCGGACGGTGAGACGGTCTCCGTCGGGCAGGCGTACGTCACCTGTGGCGAGGCGGTCGGCGACACGGCGAAGGAGCTTGGCGTCGTCGGGGTAGCGGTCGTAGTACTCCAGGACGCGGTCGCGTACGCGCGGATGTGTGCGGGCGTAGACGTCGTCGGCGGTGGCGGTGAGCCCCGGCAGGCCCCCGGCCACGTGGCATGCCGACAGCCCCTCGGGGGCCTGGGAGAGGTACGTGAGGGTGACGAAGCCGCCGTAGCTCTGGCCGAGCGTCTCCCAGGGCCGCTCGCCGCACAGCTCGCGGCGTATCAGCTCCGCGTCCGCGACGATCGAGTCGGCCCTGAAGTGGGCGAGGTACGCGGCGAGTCGGCCGGGATCCGGGAACCGGGTGGCGGCCTTGGCGGTCACGGGTGTGGAGCGGCCGGTGCCGCGTTGGTCGAGGAGCAGCACGCGGTGGGTCTTCAGCGCCTGGGCCAGCCAGCCGGGCGAATCGGCCGACGGGCGGGGCGACTTGCCGCCCGGTCCACCCTGGAGATACAGCAGCCAGGGCTGGTCGTCCTCGGCGCGGGCCGGATCGGCGACTTGTCGGGCGAAGATCTGGAGGGTGGGGCCGCCGGGGTCAGCGTGGTCCAGAGGGGCGGTGAAGGAGTGGTCGACGGTCGCGTACGCGGGGTTCATGGCGCTCTTTCCCGAACCTGCGCGGCAGGGCCGACAGGCAGGTGAGTGGAGGGCGGCAGTGTGCCGGATGACGTGTGACGTGTACCGCCCAGTGTGTGGCGGCCCGATCCGCCCGCGGCAGCCCCCGCTTGACCATAACCCCGCGTTATGCGAGGAAGCGCGCGCTTGTTTCGCGGAGCCGGCTCAGCGGGACGCGCCCAGCTTCCTCCCGGTGACGCGCCTGGCGGGCTTCTCCTGCTGTTCCTGGACGCCCTTGGCCCACAGCGAGCGCACATGTCCGAGGTGGCGGGTCATGCACTTCTCGGCGCCCTTCACATCACCCGCCACCATCAGGTCGAGGAGTTCGATGTGCTCCTCGGCCGACGGGATCAGCTGTCCACGCTCGTCCAGGGCGGTCAGTCCGTACAGGCGCGAACGCTTGCGCAGGTCGCCGACCGTCTCGACGAGCCGGTCGTTGCCGGCGAGCGCGAGCAGGGAGAGATGGAACTGGCGGTCGGCCTCCAGATAGCCGATGAGGTCGTGCTCACGAGCCGCGCGCACGATCTCCTCGGCGACCGGGCGCAGCGCCTCCAGGTCTTCGCGGGCGGCGCTGCGGGTGATCCGGCCGACCATGGGGACCTCGATCAGGGTGCGGATCTCGGTGTACTGGTCGAGGTCGCGCTCGTTGACCTCGGTGACGCGGAAGCCCTTGTTGCGAACGGGCTCGACAAGGCCCTCGCGGGCCAGGTCGAGCATCGCCTCGCGCACCGGTGTCGCGGAGATGCCGAAGTCCTCCGCGAGGCCGGGCGCCGAGTAGACCTCGCCGGGTCGCAGTTCGCCGGAGATCAGCGCGGCGCGCAGGGCGTGGGCGACCTGGTCGCGCAGCCGCTCCCTGGTGGTGATGAGGTTGCGCTGCTTGAGGTGGCCCATGGTGGTGGTGTTCCCTTCGTGCCCTGTGCCCTCGTGGCCGAGCGGATCACCAGCGTACAATGTCACGTTGTTTTCGCAGGTGCCCCTGGGTGTGCGGGGGCCAGAGTGTAGGTGCGGTCGGAGGTGTAGAACGCCAGGGCCGCGCGTCCCTGTTCGCGTGGACCGTGGCTGGAGGCCTTGGCTCCGCCGAAGGGCAGGTGAAAATCCACCCCGGTGGACGGGGCGTTGACGCGGATCATGCCGGTGTCGAGGTGGTCGAGCCCGTGCAGTGCCGCGTCGAGCGAGGCGGTGTGCACCGAGGTGACCAGGCCGTACGGGACGGAGTTGGTGATCCGGACCGCGTGAGCCAGGTCGCCGGCGGGAAGCAGCGCCGCCAGCGGTCCGAAGACCTCCTCGCGCAGCAGCCGGTGGCCGGGCGGCACCTTCTCGACCAGGGCCGGGGCCGCGTACCAGCCGTCTGCCCCCTCGGGGACGGCGGCGGCCGCGACTGTTGACAGACCCTCTCTCGCCTGGGTCACCCGGTCGCGAGCCTGCTCGTCGACGACCGGTCCGCACACCGTTGCAGGGTCGGCGGGGTCACCCACCGGGAGCGCTCGCAGCGCCTCGGCGAGGGCCTCGCGCAGGGGGTCGAGGGCGGCGCCGACCGCGATCACGCGGCTGGTTGCGGTGCACTTCTGTCCCGCGTATCCGGCGATCGCGGCGGCGATGTGCGCGGCGGCCCGGGGGATGTCCGCGTCGGGCAGGACGATCGCCGCGTTCAGCCCGCCCATCTCGGCCTGCACGGGGGCGCCCCGCGCGGTGGCGGTGCGGACGACCGCCTGGCCCACGGTGGTGGAGCCGGTGAAGGAGACGACGTCGGCGGCGGAGACAACGGCGTTGCCCTCGGTGGGTCCGCCGGGCAGCACGGTGAAGACCCCGGCCGGCACCGCCTGGTGGACGATCTCGGCCAGGCGCTGGGCGCACGCGGTCGCCTCCGGTGCCGGCTTCAGGACGACGGTGTTGCCCGTCGCGAGCGCAGGTGCCGCCTTCCAGCTGGGGATCGCGAAGGGGAAGTTCCACGGGGTGATGAGGGCCGCGGCTCCGTGCGGGCGGCGGCGCGTCAGCAGGAGCCCAGCACCGTCACCCGTCTCGTGGACGGCACCGGTGGGTTCGAAGGGGGCCTGGGCGTAGTACCGCCAGATGGCGGCGGTGCGGGTCACTTCGGCGCGTGCTTCGCTGACCGGCTTGCCCACCTCGCGCACGGCGAGGGCCGCCAGTTCGTCCGCGGCGGAGTCGATGGCGGCGGCGACGGCGCCGAGCGCGGCCGAGCGTGCGGTCGCGCCGACCAGGAGCCAGCCGGGCTGGGCGGCGCGGGCCCGCTCCACGGCGTCGACGGCGGCGAGGGCACCCGGGGCGGGTACCCGCACCAGAACCTCGGAGGGATCGGCCGGGTTGCGCGAGACGACCTGGGCAAGGGCGGTGGTCACAGGAGGAAACCTCCGGGGAAGGGGTCGTCCGGGTCGAGGAAGTACTGGGCGGTTCCGGTGATCCAGGCACGTCCCGTGATGCTGGGAACGACGGCGGGAACCCCGCCGACCTCGGTCTCCGTCACGAGACGGCCGGTGAACTCGGTACCGATGAAGGACTCGTTGACGAAGTCCTCGTGCAGCGGCAGCGCGCCTCGGGCATGCAGCTGCGCCATCCGCGCCGAGGTGCCGGTGCCGCACGGGGAGCGGTCGAACCAGCCCGGGTGGATGGCCATGGCGTGGCGTGAGCGATGCGCGTCGGAGCCGGGCGCGGCGAGGTAGACGTGCTTGACCCCGGCGATCTCGGGCTGAACCGGATGGACGGGGCGGTCCGGGGACGCATTGATCGCGTCCATGACGGCGAGCCCCGCGGCCAGCAGGTCGTCCTTGCGGGACCGGTCGAACGGCAGCCCCAGCGCGTCGAGTTCGACGAAGGCGTAGAAGTTGCCGCCGAAGGCGATGTCGTACGTCACTGTTCCGTACCGGGGCACGTCCACCTTGCGGTCGAGGCCGACGCAGAAGGCGGGAACGTTGGTGAACGTGACCGCCTTCGCCGCCCCGTTGTCGACGTGTACGTCGACGGAGACGAGCCCGGCGGGGGTGTCGAGGCGGATGGTGGTGACCGGTTCGGTGACGGGGACCATGCCGGTCTCGACGAGCACGGTGGCCACGCCGATGGTGCCGTGCCCGCACATCGGGAGCAGGCCCGACACCTCGATGTACAGCACTCCGAAGTCGGCGTCGGGGCGGGTCGGCGGCTGGAGGATCGCGCCGCTCATGGAGGCGTGGCCGCGCGGCTCGTACATCAGGAGCGTGCGCAGGTGGTCCATGTGCTCGATGAAGTGGAGCCTGCGCTCGGCCATCGTGGCGCCGGGGATCACCCCGACACCTCCGGTGATCACGCGCGTGGGCATGCCCTCGGTGTGTGAGTCGACGGCGTGGAAGACATGACGGGTACGCACGAACGTCCTTTCCTGTGAGTCGGCTTGCGGTCAGTGGTGGCCCTCGGCGACGGCCTTCTCGGTCGCCGCGCGCACCGCGGCACCGATCGCGGCGGGCAGCGGCAGGCGCGGCGGGCGGGTGGTTCCGCCTCGGCGGCCGACGAGGTCCATGGACAGCTTGATGGACTGCACGAACTCGGTCCTGGAGTCCCAGCGCAGCAGCGGGTGCAGTGACCTGTAGAGCGGCAGTGCGGTGCCGAGGTCCCCGGCGACGGCTGCGTGGTACAGCTCGGCGCAGGTGGCGGGGAAGGCGTTCGGGTAGCCGGCGATCCAGCCGACCGCCCCCGCGAGAGCCAGCTCCAGCAGGACGTCGTCCGCTCCGATCAGCAGGTCGAGGTCGGGGGCGAGTTCGGCGATCTCGTAGGCCCTGCGCACATCGCCGCTGAACTCCTTGACGGCCACAATGCTGCCGTCGCCGTGGAGTCCCGCGAGGAGGGCGGGGGTGAGGTCGACCTTGGTGTCGATGGGGTTGTTGTAGCCCACGACGGGCAGCCCCGCCCGTGCGACCTCCGCGTAGTGGGCGCGCACAGCCTTCTCGTCCGCACGGTAGGCGTTCGGCGGAAGCAGCAGGACGCTGCCGCAGCCTTCCTCGGCGGCCTGTTCGGCCAGGCGACGGGATTCCGCGCTGCCGTAGGCGGCCACCCCGGGCATCACACGCGCGCCGTCACCCGCGGCCTCGACGGCTGTGCGCACCACGCGGGCACGCTCCTCCCCGGTGAGCGTCTGGTACTCGCCCAGGGAGCCGTTGGGCACGACGCCGTCGCAGCCGTTGCCGATGAGCCAGCGGACGTGCTCGGCGTAGGCGTCGTAGTCGACGGAGAGGTCCTCGCGCAGGGGAAGCGCGGTGGCGACCATGATGCCGCGCCAGGGGCGGTCGGCCTGCCACGTGGCGCAGGCGGTGGTGGCGGTCATGCAGCAGCTCCTTATGTAGCGTGTGACATTTTATTGTTGGCGGCGCCGCGTACAACAGGTACGGGATCGGCGGGGCCCGTCAGGAGGCCGGCGTGTCGGCCTCCTCCGCACCGGCCACGAGGGGCCGCCCGCCCGGGTCGGTGGGTGCGAGGGGGGCGGCGGGCTCGGCGGGCGCGTCACCCGGGTCGAGCGCACCCAGCACCCCGAGCGGGACCGGCACCGCGAGTGGCCGGCGTTCGGAGGACGGTGGCACGGATGCGGCGCCCGGCCCGGCCGCGAGGGCCGTCACGGCCGCTCCGCACATCCGCCCCTGGCACCAGCCCATGCCCGCGCGGGTGAGGAGCTTGACGGTGCGCGCATCACGGGCACCGTAGTCGGCCACCGCCTCACGAATGGCTCCGGCGGTCACCTCCTCGCAGCGGCACACGTCCGTTGCGTCGTCGAGCCACTGCACCCAGCCCGGCCCCGGAGCGTGCGCCGCGGCCATGGCGTCGGCGAAGGCCCGCATCCGGTCGCGGCGGCGCTGAAGATCCCGCACGCGCCCGCTGCGGGTGAGCGCGGGCTTCCCGTACACCCGGGCGGCGGCCGCGATGCCCGCGATGTCGCCTTCCACACGGGCGAGTTGCGCGCCGCCGACGCCGGTCTCGCCCGCAGCCCAGAGACCGGGTACCGAGGTTTCCTGGAGTCCGTCCAGTTCGAGGGCGTACGTTCCGTCCGGGGTGCGCCGGGTCGCGCACCCCAGGCTGGTGGCCAGCTCCGCCTGTGGGACGAGACCGTGCCCGACCGCCAGCGCGTCGCAGGCGATCCGGCGGCCCGTCCCCCGCAGGGGGCGCCAGTCGCGGTCGACACGGGAGACGGTGACCGCCTCCACCCGGTCCGTGCCGTGGACCAGGGTCACCGCGCTGTGCGTGCGCAGGCGCACGCCGTGGCGCAACAGCGCCACGCCATGGACCAGGGCCTCCGCCAGCTTGTGCGGGTTGGCGGCGAGGGCGCTCGGGCGGCGGGCGTAGCCGAGATAGCCGGACGCCTCCACCACCGCGGGGACACGCGCCCCGGCCGCGGCAAGTGACGAGGCGACGGCGAGGAGCAGCGGGCCACTGCCTGCCACGACGACACGCCTGCCGGGCAGGACGAGACCGGACTTCAGCATCGCCTGCGCTCCCCCGGCGCCCACGACTCCCGGCAGCGTCCAGCCGGGGAAGGGAAGGTGGCGTTCGTATGCGCCCGTCGCCAGCAGGACCGTGCGGGCGCGCACACGGACCGGGCGCTCCCCACAACCGTCCGCGCCGGTGACCGCGTGCACCGACCACGCGGTGTCTCCTTCGCTCACCCGCGTCACGGTCCACACGTGGTGCCCGGCGAGATGGACGATGTCACTGGCCTCCAGTCGTCGGCGCAGGTCGACGAAGGCGGACCAGTCATGGTGCAGGGCTTCGGGGCGCACCGCGCCGAGGGCCGGGGCGGGCCTGCGGTAGAACTGGCCGCCGATCTGGCCGGAGGTGTCCAACAGGGCGACGGAGAGCCCCAGTTCGGAAGCAGTGACGGCGCCTGCCAGGCCCGCGCAGCCCGCGCCGACCACCGCGAGGTCGTACGGTTCCCGGTACGCGTGGTCGGTCGCCTCGTCAGACGGCGAGTTCGGCATGACCGTGCCCTTCCTGGGTGGTGATCGTGTCGCCGGGGCGGGCCGGCACCAGGCAGGCTCGCCTGTTGGACTGAGCGTTGATCGTGGCGAGGCAGTCGTAGCACTGGCCGATGCCGCAGAACGCTCCGCGCGCACGACCGCCGCGGCGTGTGGTGCGCCAGGCGAGGATGCCGGCCGACCAGAGCGCGGCGGCGACCGACTGTCCGGGCAGCGCGGTGAGCGTGCGCCCGTCGAAGGTGATTTCGAACGGGGCCTCGGGCGCCGCGCCGACGAGTTCGGCGGCGCTGCGGTCACGCGCCATGGCGCGGCTCCTTCCTGGGAAAGGGCATGGAGGCCGGTCGCCTCATCGCCCGCTGCCGAACCGGTCCGGCCTGAACGGCTCGATGTCCAACGGAGGTTGCTCCCCTGTCAGGATCCGGACGACGATCACCCCTGTCGCCGGGGCGAGTCCTATCCCCGCGCCCTCGTGACCGCAGGCGTGCAGCAGTCCGGGAACGCGCGGGTCGGGCCCGATCGCGGGCAGATGGTCGGGCAGATACGGGCGGAATCCAGCGTACGTCCGGATCGCCCGCACCCCGGCGAGCACCGGGAACAGGCGTGTGGCCTGGGCCGCGAGGCGGCGCAGCACCTCCACCGACAGTGTGCGGTCGAAGCCGACCCGTTCCCGGCTCGCGCCGATCAGAACCGGACCCGCCACGGTGCCCTCGACGACGGCGGAGGTCTGCAGTGCCGCCGAGCCACTGGCGACATCGGCGACGTAGTCGGCCGCGTACACCTTGCGTCGCACCAGTCGCGGCATCGGTTCGGTGACGAGCACGAAGCCGCGCCGGGGCAGCACCGGCAGGTGCACGCCCGCGAGCCGGGCCAGCTCACCGCCCCAGGTCCCGGCCGCGTTCACGACATACGGAGCGTGCAGGTCACCTCTCACCGTCCGTACGCCCCGCACCGCGCCGTTCGCACCCGTCAGCACACCGGTGACCTCTTCGCCGAGCCGCAGCCGCACCCGGCCGGAGGCCTGCTCGCCCGCGGCCCGCAGCAGATGCGCCGCGGCCAGCGCGGGCTGTACCTGGGCGTCCTGCGGATAGTGGAAGCCGCCCGCCAGGCCCGGGGCGAGGTGGGGCTCCAGATCGCGGAGCCGGTCGCTGGTGACCTCCTCCGTCGTCATCCCCGCCCGCTGCTGGCGTGTGGCGAAGTCCCGCAGGGCCGTCATCCCCGCGTCGTCGGATGCGACGACCAGGCCACCCTTCGCCTCGTACTCGATGTGGGGCGACAGGACGTCGGACAGCGTGCGCCACAACCGCGTGGACAGCAGGGCCAGGTCGAGTTCGGGGCCCGGCTCCTTGTCGGAGACCAGCAGATTGCCCTCACCGGCTCCCGTGGTCCCGCCGGCGACGGGGCCACGGTCGATCACGGTGACGCGGAGGCCGGACCGGGCGGCGTAGTAGGCGCAGGCGGCGCCGACCACGCCCGCTCCGACGACGACGAGATCGGCAGAGGTTCTCATGGGCACGTGCAGTAATATTTCACATTGCACTTCGGCTTGCCAAGAGACACACACGCCGGCCCCGCGCAGTTCGGCCGGGGCCTCGCGAAAGCAGCGACTGCGCCGACGCGAGCGACGGGCCGCGTACGACGTCGCCGAAACCGGCGGTCATGGACACAGCTGGGTAAAGGAGCGGGTGACACCTTGTCAGTGCAATTTCACATTACTATGTTACGGGTCACATTCCAGCCTCTCCGGCTGTCCGACTGTTCACGGAGCGACCACGATGAACAAGCGCACCTGTACCGCCACCGCCTCCGCGCTGGTGGCGGCCCTCGCCCTGGGCGCGGCGGGCTGCTCCGGCGGCACGCACTCCACGGACGGCAAAGGCCGCGGCGAGAACCCCGCCCTCGCCAACCAGGGCGCCGTCGTCGGCGGCACCCCGAAGAAGGGCGGCACCCTGACCGTCCTGTCCAACCAGGACTTCACCCACCTCGATCCCGCCCGCAACTGGGTCATGAGCGACATGGAGTTCGGCACCCGGCTGCTCTACCGCACCCTGGTGACCTACAAGGCGGCCCCCGGCACCGGTGGCGGTGAGCTGGTCCCCGACCTCGCCACCGATCTGGGCAGGTCCTCCGACGGCGCCAAGACCTGGACCTTCCACCTGAAGGAGGGCATCAGATACGAGGACGGCACGCCCGTCACCGCGCAGGACGTGAAGTACAACGTGGAGCGGTCCTTCTCGCCCGACCTGCCGGGTGGCGCCGACTACGCTGCCCGCTACCTCGCCGGAGCCGAGGGCTACCAGGGGCCGGCGCAGGGCAAGCATCTCGACTCCATCAAGACGCCGGACGACCACACGATCGTCTTCGAACTGCGCAAGCCGTTCGCCGAGTTCCCCGACGCGACCGTAATGCCGACCTTCGCGCCCGTGCCGAAGGCGCGGGATACGGGACCCCGATACGACAACCGGCCGTTCTCCTCGGGCCCGTACAAGATCCAGTCGTACGGGCGCGACAAGCAACTCGTCCTGGTCCGCAATCAGTACTGGGATCCGAAGACCGACGAGGTCCGCAAGGCGTATCCGGACAGGCTGGTCGTGTTGATGGGACTGAAGGGCGACCAGATCGACGACCGCCTCATCGCGAGCCAGGGCGCGGACGCCTCCGCCGTCTCCTGGGGGGCGCTGCGGCCGGAGAGCGCGGCCAAGGTGCTGCCGGACACCGAGGTGCGAAAGCGCCTTCTCGCGGAGTCGACCAACTGCACCGACATGGTGCAGATGCACACGGGCCGCGCGCCGTTCAACGACGTCAGGATCCGCCGGGCGGTGCAGTACGCCCTCGACAAGGACGCCGTCCTGACCGCGTCCGGCGGGCCCGCCTTCAACGACCTGTCCACCGCGTACATGCCCGCCACTCTCTTCGGCGGCAGGCAGCCCGACACCCTGAAGATCCCCACCACGGGCGATGCGGCCAAGGCCAAGCAACTGCTCGAGGAGGCGGGCAGGCCGAACGGCTTGTCCACCGAGATCACCGTCTCCTCCGGTGACAAGGGGCGTGCCGAGGCGATCCAGCAGTCCCTCGCCAAGGCCGGCATCAAGGTCACCATCGACACCGTCGACCCCTCCGCGTTCTACGCCACCATCGGAGACACCACTCATCGCACCGACCTCGTCTATACGGGCTGGTGCCCGGACTACCCCTCCGGCTCGACGTTCCTGCCCTTCGTCTTCGACGGTCGCTACATCAAGGAGAAGGGCAACTCCGGCAACCACTCGCTCTTCCGCGACAAGGCGACCATGGAGCGGATGGACGAGATCGCCGCGATGACCGACGCCAAGGCGGCGAACAGAGCCTGGCAGAAGCTGGACGGCGAGATCCTCAAGAAGGCGCCGGCCGTCCCGGTCCTCGTGCGCCGCTGGCCGCTGGTGCTCGGCAGCAACATCGCGGGCGCGTACGGACAGACCTCGTTCGGCGGACAGCTCGACTACGCCTCCGTCGGCCTCAAGAACCCGGCCGCGAGTCAGAACTGACGGAGCCTCCGATCACCATGTCCTCCACCGCACCGGACTCCGCCGCCACGTCAACCACCGCGACGGCCCCCACGGGCAGCGGCCCCTGGCAGCTCGCCCGCCGGGAACTGCGCCGCCGGGCCTCCGTGAAGGTCTCCCTGGCCATCGTCGCCGCCTTTCTGCTCATGGCGGCGGGGGCCCCGCTGCTGAGCGCGCTCGGCGGCCGGTCGCCCGACGAGTTCGACAAGTCCGCCATCGACCCCTACCTGGGCGGCAAGCCCATCGGGCCGCTCGGCGGGGTCTCCGCCGACCACTGGCTCGGCGTCGAACCGGTCACCGGGCGCGACCTGTTCGCCCGTGTCGTACACGGCGCCCAGGTCTCCCTCCTCATCGCCCTGACGGCCACCGCGATCGTCGTCGTCGCCGGAACGGCGGCCGGGATCGCGGCCGGCTACTTCGGGGGCCGCACGGACGCCGTGCTCTCCCGTCTCATGGACCTCACCATGTCCTTCCCGTCGCTCATCTTCATGATCGCGATGATGTCGGTGGCCAAGGACGTCAACCGGATCGTGCTGATGACCTTGGTCATCGGCCTGTTCGGCTGGCCCGGCATCGCCCGCGTGGTGCGCGGACAGACACTCTCGCTCAAACACCGCGAGTACGTCGACGCGGCCCGCGTCGGCGGTGCCGGCTCGTGGCGGATTCTCACCCGCGACATCCTGCCGGGCGTTGCAGGCCCCGTCATCGCGTACACGACCCTGATCATCCCGGGCATGATCGCCACCGAGGCCGCCCTGAGCTATCTGGGCGTCGGCGTCCGCCCACCCACTCCGTCCTGGGGCCAGATGATCGCCGAGAGTGTCTCCTTCTACGACACCGACCCGATGTACTTCGTCATCCCGAGTGCCTGCCTGTTCCTGACCGTGCTCGCGTTCACACTGCTCGGCGACGCCCTGCGGGACATCCTCGACCCGAGGGGAGGCCGCACATGATCCTCTACACGCTGCGGCGGCTGGCCGGCGTCATCGGTGTGCTGATCGCCGTCGCCGCCGTCACCTTCACCATCTTCTACGTCCTTCCCTCCGACCCCGCCGCCGCGGCCTGCGGAAAGGCGTGCAGCACCGAACGCCTGGCGGCGATCCGCGCCCATATGGGTCTCGACCGTCCGCTGTGGCGGCAGTTCTGGGACTTCGTCAGCGGCATCTTCACCGGCCGCACCATGGGCAGCGGTCAGTACGCGCTGCGCTGCGACTTCCCCTGCCTGGGCTACTCCTACCAGAACAGCGAGGCCGTCTGGGACCTGCTGATGGACCGGCTCCCTGTCTCAGCGTCGCTGGCCCTGGGCGCCGCCGTACTGTGGCTCGCGCTCGGCCTGAGCACCGGCGTGACAGCCGCCCTGCGCAAGGACACCCTCACCGACCGCGTGCTGATGGTCGGCGCGGTGGGCGCCGCCTCGCTGCCGGTCTACTTCACCTCGATGATGCTGATCTACGGGCTCATCCGGGTGGCGGGGCTGCTCCCCTATCCGCAGTACGTGTCCTTCGGCGACGACCCTGCGAGCTGGGCGTCGAACCTGCTGCTGCCCTGGCTGGCCCTCGCCATCCTCTACGCGGCCATGTACGCGCGCCAGAGCCGAAGTTCGATGATCGAGACGATGGCGGAGCCGTACATCCGCACCGCACGCGCGAAGGGCCTGCCGCGCCGCACCGTCGTCGTCAAGCACGGCCTGCGCTCCGGCATGACGCCGATCCTCACCCTTTTCGGAATGGACCTGGGCGGCCTGCTCGCCGGTGCGGTGATCACCGAGTCCATCTTCGGCCTGCCGGGGATCGGTCGGCTCTTCTACGGGGCCCTGTCCACCGGCGACCAGCCGGTGATCCTCGGCGTGACCCTGCTCGCCGCCGCCTTCATCGTCGTCGCCAACCTGGCCGTCGACCTGCTGTACGCCGTCGTCGACCCGCGAGTGAGGCTGTGATGGCCGCCGAACCCGAAACACTTCTGTCCGTAAGAGACTTGTCGGTCACCTTCCAGGCCGAGGGCGGACCCGTACGCGCCGTCGACTCCCTCGGCTTCGAGGTCCATCGCGGACGGACCCTCGGTATCGTCGGCGAGTCCGGCTCCGGCAAGTCCGTCACCTCGATGGCGGTGATGGGTCTGCACACCGGCGCACAGGTCACCGGCTCGATCACCCTGGACGGCCGTGAACTGGTCGGACTCGCGGAGCGCGACCTGAACCGGCTGCGCGGCCGGAAGATGGCCATGGTCTTCCAGGACCCGCTTTCCAGCCTGCACCCCTACTACACGGTCGGCGAACAGATAGCGGAGCACCACCGGGTCCACTTCGGTTCCCGTCGCGCCGCCGCCCGGCGGCGCGCCGTGGAGATGCTCGCCGAGGTCGGCATTCCGGAACCGAAACGCCGGGCGGGCGAGTACCCGCACCAGTTCTCCGGGGGCATGCGCCAGCGAGTGATGATCGCCATGGCGCTGGCCTGCGAGCCGGAACTGCTGATCGCGGACGAGCCGACCACCGCCCTGGACGTCACCGTGCAGGCCCAGATCCTGGAACTGATCGCCCGGATCCAGCAGGAGCGGTCCCTCGCCGTCGTCCTGATCACTCATGACCTCGGGGTGGTCGCCCGCGTCGCGCACGAGGTCCTGGTGATGTACGGCGGCCGAGCGGCCGAACAAGCTCCGGTGGAGGCCGTGTTCGCCGCCCCGGCCCACCCTTACACGCGGGGTCTCCTCGACTCCCTGCCCCGCCTCGACGACGCCGACGACGCCCCGTTGCGGGCGATCCCCGGCAGCCCGCCATCGCTGCTCGCGCCCGCCCCGGGGTGCGCGTTCGTGCCGCGCTGCCCGCGGGCCGCCGCGGCCGGCACCGATGCGAGCGAGCGCTGCGAGCGGGTCAGGCCCCGCCTGGTCGCGTCCGACGGGCGCGCGGTGGCCTGCCACCTGCCCTTGAGTCCGGCCATCGCCCCCACGGACCGCACCCGGAAGGTCATCCCATGACACCCACCGACAGGCCGGCCTTCTCGGCCGGCACCCCCGCCGGCCAGTCCGCCCAACCGGCGCCTCCTCACACCGATCCGCTGCTGTCCGTACGGAACTTGACAATGACCTTCCCCGGCCGACGAGGCCGTTCGGCCGCCGTACGGGCCGTCGACGGCGTCAGCTTCGACGTGGCGGCGGGCGAGACCCTCGGCCTGGTCGGGGAGTCCGGCTGCGGCAAGTCCACCACGGGCCGGATGATCGTGCGGCTCCTGGAACCGACCGGCGGCTCGGTCTCGTACGACGGCCGCGACATCAGCCACCTCGCCCAGCGCGAACTCAGACCGCTGCGGCGGGAGATCCAAATGGTCTTCCAGGATCCGCACTCCTCCCTCAACCCGCGCCAGACCGTGGCCCGGATCATCGCCGATCCGCTTCTGGTACAGGGGAGCCCGGCGGCCGACGCGCGGCGCAGGGCCGCGGAGCTGATGGAGCTCGTCGGGCTCATCCCCGAGCACATCGACCGCTATCCGCACGAGTTCTCCGGCGGCCAGGCACAGCGCATCGGCATCGCCCGCTCACTGGCCACGAGCCCCCGCCTGGTCGTCGCCGACGAACCGGTCTCGGCGCTCGACGTCTCCGTGCAGGCACAGATCGTCAACCTGATGGAGCGTCTGCAGGGCGAACTCGGTCTCGCCTACCTGTTCATCGCGCACGACCTCTCGGTGGTCAAGCGGGTCTGCGACCGGGTCGCAGTGATGTACCTGGGGCGCATCGTGGAAATCGGCCCCAGGGAGAGGGTGTACACGGCTCCCGCTCACCCTTACACCCGGGCCCTCCTGTCCGCCGTACCCCTGCCCGATCCGGTCGCCGAGCGGAGCCGGGAGCGGATCACCCTGCTCGGCGACCCGCCGAGCCCGGCGGCTCCTCCGCCCGGCTGCACGTTCCACCCCCGCTGCCTCAAGGCCCAGGCGATCTGCCGGTCCGAGGCGCCGGTGCTGAGCATTGCGGCGCACGGCGGGACACGTCAGGTGGCCTGCCACTTCCCCGAGGCCGCCTGAAGGGACACGGCCGTGTCCCGGACCGCCGGTGGGTCCAGGACACAGCCGTGCTCGGGCGGCCGAACGTGTCGGGCGCCTACCACCTGGTGATGCGGACGGTGTCCGAGTCTCCGGCCGCGCTCAGGACGTCGATCCGCACCCCCGCGGCCGCGTCGGTGAACGACTCCCCGGCCCAGTACGGTGCGTCGTCCAGCGGGCGGCAGCGGCCTGCCGGAGTGTCGTCCGGCTTGGCGTCCATCACCTGGATCGGTCCGCCGCCGGTCTCGACGGACGAGTCGACCCGGTACACCAGCGCACCGGTCGAACACAGGCCCACGTCCGCGAGGACCGCCCTCCGCGACTCGACGACATACGCCGTCGTGGGTCCGGTGCGGACGACGGCCATCTTGGTTCCGCCGCCGTACTCGACCGCTGTCAGGGTGACCGTGTCACTGCCCGCCGAGGCCCGGCAGACGACCTGGCTGTCGTCGATCCAGCCGAGCTTCCACGACTGCCAGGCGAAGTACTGCGGCCCGGCCCCGCCGATCAGGCCCATCACGTCCCAGCCGCCCACGAAACGATGCGCGTCACCGCCCGTGTCGAAGGCGTACAGGTCGGGCAAGCCGAAGGTGTGCGCGGTCTCGTGGCCGACCAGCTTGTAGCCCCAATGCCACATGTCCTGACCGAAGGTCACCGCCCACTTGATCCGGGTGCCGTCGGCGACCACCCCGGCCGTCCCCGGCTCGTACACATAGGTGGGCGTGAAGGAGATGGCCGCCGCGTTCCTCGTCGGCACGACGTACACCATGTCGTAGCGCGAGAAGTCCACGGCCGCATCCGCGGCCGTCACGGCGTCCTTGAGATAGGCCTCGTGCGCCTCGTGGCTGAGGCCGCGGTCGAATCCGTAGTCCGTGGAGTTGTGCGGCATCCGCACCCAGTGCCGGTACTGGGTGATGGCGAGCCACGTCTTGCCGTAGGAGGCGTTCCACACCCAGTCCGCGCCGGGCGTGAGCCGGGCCGCGTCGTCGGCGGCGGACTCGGTGGCGGGGGCGTCCGGGAAGTCCACGAAGATCATGGCGACTTCGATGGTTCCGGCGGGGCGCCGGAAGGCGGAGAAGTCGGTGTCATGGCCTTCGTCCGTCCACCCGGTGGTGCCGGGCAGCGCGCAGTCCGAGGCGCTGTCCGCCGTCCGGGCCGCCGTCACCGCGCGGGCGTACGGCGCGCCGGGAACGCCGAGCAAGAAGAGAAGGAGGCCGACGAGCACCGCCGGCAGCAGCGCGCCTCGCCTCCTCGGCGCGTGGAGGGTCGCTCTCATGGATTCACCACCTCCATAACTACGACATGTGACATTTCACATAAGACTGTGGGTGCCGCACACTGTCGGGAACCTCCCAGTGGTCCATAACATCCGCGCATGGATCTGGAGATACGGCATCTGCGCGTGGTGTGCGCCGTCGCGGAAGCCGGCAGCCTCACCCGCGCCGCGGCGTCGCTGGGGATGACCCAGCCGGGCCTGAGCGCCCAGGTGCGGCGCGTCGAAAGGCTCCTGGGAGGCACGCTGTTCGAGCGTGGCCACGCCGGAGCCGTGCCCACCTCGCTGGGCGAGCTCGTGCTCGCCCGGGCCCATGCCATCCTTCCGGGCATCGACCAGCTCATCGCGGACACCGACCGCGCCACCCGCCGCGCGACCTCCCCCGCCCGTGTCCGCGTCGGCTCGGTCGGCGCCCCGCTCCTGGGCCATCTCCTGCGGGCCGTACGCGACGTGGTGCCGCAGGCCGAGGTGACCTCCCGCTGCCGGTACGCGCCCGCTCCGCTCCTCGACGACCTCACGGCCGGCCGCCTGGAGGCCGCGGTTCTCGGCGACCACCCGGGCCAGGAACTCGCACCGCGGGACGGCGTGATCCTGCACCCGCTCGTCACGGAGCCCGTCTTCGCGCTGCTCCCCGCCGACCACCCCCTGGCTGTGCGGGAGGAAGTGAGTCTGGCCCGGCTCACCGAGGAGGATTGGGCCGTGCCTCGACCCGGCAGCGACCGCACCCACGAGTACTGGACGTCCGTCTTCGCCGTCACCGACCGCCGTCCGCGTACCCCCTACGAGGCAGAGGGGCGTCAGCTGATCGAGATCGTCCGGGCGGGACTGGCCGTCAGCCTCTGCCAGGCCACCTTCATCGAGGTCCCCGGCGTCGCCGTCCGTCCCTTGGCGGGCAATCCGCTCTGGTACCGCCATGTACTCGCCTGGCGCGTGGACGGCCCCCTCGTCCCGCACGGCGAGGCGATCCTGCGCCGGGTCCACGACGGCCATCTGAGCAGCTGCGCGACCGGCACCGCGTATGCACGCTGGCGGGAACGGCACCCGCACGCGGCACATCCGCGCAGCTGAACAATTCGACTTCTTCCGGAAGTTCGCCGGGGTACCGGCGTCCGCAGCGGGACCTGTCGGTCCGAGCAGCCTGAAGCAGAAGGCGGGAATCGGCCAGAGCGGCGTACTGCAGAGGTGCTGACGCTCAGCGAGGCGGCAGCAAACGCGCCATTCCACTGGCCAGTGAAGGGTGCCTTTCAGACATCATGAGCAGCCGCTCGCAAGGTGCGAGGTAGCTGAACCTCGAACGCCGCCAAGTGTTTCCGCACGTCGGGAGGGGAATCCCGGCCAGGGCCCATGTCTGTCCGCGCGGTACCGATCCCTACTCGCTCTCCCGCCCCATAAATGGCTGAGAATGAGCCAGGTATTCAGCCGCGCCCGCGTACGCGCTCTGATCGACAACCGGCGCCTCCGGTGACTCTTTACCGTTCCACGGCAAAGCGGTCACTCTTTGAGGGCTCCGACTTTGAGGGCTCCGATTCGCATGTGGCGGCCACACGCAGCGGCCGAAACGTGCGGCCTTGAACGTCTCGACAGCATCGTGACGAGACATGATCATGAGTGCATTCCCAGCCGATCGACTACCCCGTATACGGGTCGATCGCGGGGCAGCGCAAGATCGGCAACAGCACTGTACGACGCAACTTCCCGGAAGGGTGAACCTACGGTGTCTTCCGATGCGATGACGCTCCGAACCAGGCGCAAAACGATGCCGCTCTCCTTCGCGATCCGGCCGTACTCGTCTCCCGCGACCAGGGCAACGACGGCTCAGCTCACTGAAAATGCAGCGGCCAGCAGCTCATGAGTATCGACAAACGGGGTAAATGAATGAATCAGGCAGACGACGGAATACCCGTTCCGGCGCACAGCAGAGCCATCAGCCGTCAGGAGAGCGCTTCCGCGCCCGCCGTAGCCCGCGGGCCGAAAACCACTCCCGTTCCGATCGCAGCCCTCCTGCCCGGTGAGTCCCCCCGGTCACAGGGTCCCGACCAGGAGCACGTCGCGCGGCTGGCCGACGTCGACGGGCCCCTGCCCGCCATACTCGTCCGCCGTTCAGACATGCGCGTGATCGATGGCACGCACCGGCTCCTGGCCGCATTGGCCCGAGGGCAGGACACCGTCGACGTCGAATTCTTCGAAGGTTCCGCGGAAGACGCCTTCCTGCGCGCGGTCCAAGCCAACATCGCGCACGGTCTGCCGCTGTCGCAGGCCGATCGGCGCGCCGCCGCGTCGCGGATCGTCGCATCGCATCCACACATGTCGGACCGGGCCATAGCACGGGCCTCCGGCCTGGGGGCCAAGGCCGTGGCCTCCATCCGACGCCGTGCCACTGACTCCGTTCCGCAGTTGAACGCACGGGTTGGCCGCGACGGGCGAGTGCGCCCGCTCAGCAGCGCGAAGGGCCGTTGGCGAGCCGCCGAAGTAATGGCCCAGAACCCTCAGGCCTCGTTGCGCGAGGTTGCGCGGATCGCGGGAATCTCGCCCGCTACCGCGAGCGATGTCCGAAAGCGCCTCCAGGCCGGTGAGTTACCCTCGGCAGTGCGGCCGGAGGCCCTCAGGCCTTCTACGGCGCCGGCACCGGCCCCCGGGCCCGCTGTGGCGGCCGCGACGCAAGGGGAGGGCGAGGGTGACGTCACTGTCCCCTTCGGGGGTGGCCGGCGACGAGATGAACGCCTCACGCGGCCGGCACAGCCCGATCCGGTCCAGGTGCTCGAAAAGCTCCTGCGTGACCCCTCGCTGCGGCTCAAGGAGGAGGGGCGGCATCTACTGCGACTCCTGCAACAGAACGCGCTGGCGGAGTGGTCCGGCCTTACCGCGGCTGTACCGCCGCACTGCGGAGCACTGGTGGGGAGCCTCGCTCGCCAATACGCCGACACCTGGCTGAAGTTCGCACAGCACCTCGATGAACGCGACCAGCCTCTCACGCGCAGGACGGCCGGCTGACGACCGCATGTCGACTTCGCCTGCCCCGGGTCCTCGCTTCCGCGTTACGGATTGCCTCGGCAGCTCACGGAGGGAATGAGAACCCGCGCGTACTCGGGCGGTCGCCTCACCTTTCTGATGCTTGAGATCAACAGCGCAATCCCCCCGACAAGCGACCGTCCCGCCGAGTCCGAGAACCGGCGGGACGGCATTCGTGGCAAGTGCGGCGGCCCGTGAAGGCCCTCATCGATGACGGCATCGTGCCGCGCCGGACCGGAGCGACCCTGTGGCCGTACGCGGCCGTGGAGCCGTCCACGCCCGAACCCAACAAGGTGTTCGGGCGAGAAGCAGTCCCTCGGCTATTCCTTGGCGGGGGTCACCACCGGCATGTGTTCGGGTGTCAGCAACTGCATCAGGTGGCGGGCGGAGGCGTCCCAGGACCAGGAGTCCTGAACCCACGTGCGGCCCGCGGTACCCATCGCCGCGGCCCGGTCGGTATCGAGCAGTATCCCGGTCAGCGCCTCGGCAATCGCCGTGGCATCGGTGCCGTCCACGACCCGGCCGGTCGTGCCGTCGAGCACCGTGTCCGGGGCGCCGCCGGAGTCCCCGACGACCACCGGCAGCCCGCTCGCCGCCGCTTCCAGGAACACGATCCCGAGCCCCTCCGCCTCCAGCCCCGCCTTACGGGTACGGCACGGCATGGCGAAGGCGTCCGCCGCCGCGTAGTACCGCGGTGTCTCGGTGTGCGCCTTGCCGCCCGCGAACCAGACCGCGCCCTCGGCGTGGCGGCGCGCCAGCTTCCGCAGCCGGGCTTCGTCCGGCCCCTTGCCGACCACGAGCAGCACCGCTTCGGGCACCTGCCGCCTGATCAGCGGGAGGGCCCGGATGAGCATGTCCTGGCCCTTGCGCGGGACCATGCGCGCCACGCAGAGGATCACGCGCTTGCCGTGCAGGCCAAGCTGTGCGCGCAGTTCGTCGCGCGCGTCGGCGTCGGGCCGGTACACCTGCGCGTCCACCCCGGGGACCAGGCGGCTGAGCTGCGCACGGGGCCCGAGGGCGGGTGCGATCCGGTCGCGTGTGTACTGGCCGAGGTAGGTGACGACGTCCACGCCGTTGCCGATCCGGCGCATCATCCCGCGCGCACCGGGAGTCCGGGCCCACCAGATCTCATGACCATGAGTGGTGGCCACGATGCGTCGGATGCCCTCCCGGCGCAGGGCCGGTGCCATCAAGGCCAGGGGCGCCGCCGCCCCGAACCAGACCCGGTCGCAGCCATGAGCCCGGGCTATCTCGACGGCCCTCCTGGTGACACGGCGGGTCGGCAGCAGCGTGCGCGTACCGTCCCGTACCACGGGGAAGGGGAGGGTCGCGTCGTAGGCGGTGTCGCCGGGCTCGTGCGAGGTGTAGACCACGACGTCGTCGTCCGGCATACGCGTGGTCATGGCATGCACGAACGTCTCGATCCCTCCCTGACGGGGCGGGAAGTCGTTGGTGATGACAAGGGTGGAACCCATGGATGAGTCGGATCCTTCAGCCGAGGGAAATCGAAGACGCCGAGAACAGGTAGTTACGGCAGTCGTCCGTGACATACGCCACGCGCTCCCAACCCCCCTCGCGCCATCGGTACATGTCGTAATCGAGGTCGGCGAGCCGGTCGACCAGGTCCCTCGACTTCATGTCGTACTTGGCCAGATGACGGTCCTCGATTTCCAGCAGCAGAACGGGCCGGTGCTCCTGCAGCGTGCGCCGCGCCCCGGACAGCACGGCCGCCTCCGCCCCTTCGACATCGGCCTTGATGAAGTCGACCCGCTCCAGCCCCATGTGCCGGCACAACCCGTCCACCGTCCGCACCGCCGTGGGAACCGGACGGGAGACGGGGAACTCGACGTTCGGGCCCGGCCCCGAAGCACCCTCGGTGAGATAGGCGCGTCCGTGCACCGGAAGCAGGCGCCGCCGCGGCAGGCTCATCGTCCCTTCGTGGGCCCGCTCCCCCAGAGCCATACGGTGCACGATGACGTTGTCACAGCCCAGAGCGGCGGCCGTGGTTCGCAGCCACGTCGCAGGGCCTGGCAGCGGTTCGACGCAGTGCACCTGCCCGGACGGCCCCACCAGCGCGGAAAGGCTCCACGTGTACAGGCCGTACTCGGCCCCGATGTCGAGGCACACGGCTCCCGGCCGCACGAGTTGACGCAGGCCGGCCACTTCCTGCTCCACGAAGGACCACCGCGAGGACGCCCAGCGGAGCCCGGACGCCACCGAGGTCACGCGGGCTCCCGCGGACGGACGCCCGCCGGAACGCAGAGGTAAGGCACGCACCCGACGCGTCAACCTGCCGCTCATCACAAGCCTTTCGATAGAACACGAACACGGCGAACGTCCGGTTCCGGAGCGACGCCATCTGAGCTCGGCCTACCATCACATCATCCGACGCATCGGGATCTCATCCACCCACAGATGGAGAGGCATCTCAGGGTCAACCCTGAGATGCACACATGGCTTCGCATCCGGTGCGGTCCGGGGTGCGAAGCCATGGGTGGCACAGGACGGCCGCTACTTCTGCTCCATCGCCGCGATCAGGCTCTTGGGACGCATGTCGGTCCAGTTCTTCTCGATGTAGTCGAGGCACTCCTGCCGTCCCGCCTGCCCGAACACCGACTTCCAGCCGTCGGGCACATCGACGAAGACCGGCCACAGGGAGTGCTGGCCCTCCTCGTTGACCAGGACCAGGTAGTCGGCATCGGGGTCTTCGAACGGGTTCGTCACCACGTCATCCTCTCTCGGGGTTTGATGTGGTTCGCGTCGGTGGCGGGCAGCGAGCGGCCGGGGTTCCGGCTCACGCCGTCGTCCGGGTGCGGTGGCTGCCTCGGACACCGGTCGGCCCCACTGAAGATCCACTATGGACCAGGGCCTGGCCGGCCAGTCAACCACACCCGCTCCGCCGGGTTCGCGAAGCCGCCTGATACGCGTTCAACTGCGGCGATGCCTCAGTTGAACGACCCCGACCAGGGCCGTACGGGCGTGTCTTGATCAGCGTGACGGCCCGGTGCCATGGTGGTCCTGCGAGCCCGAAGGGCCCCCGGCGCGTCCTCCCGCCTCCCCTACGTCGATCAGGAGACCCCCATGCACACGATCATCTGCAACGAGGGCGCGCCATGCCCTTCGTGAGCACGAACGGCATCCGCCTCTCCTACCAGCGCGCGGGCCGTGGGGAGCCCGTCCTCCTCATCATGGGCTCGGGAGCCGCGGGCCACGTTTGGACGATGTACCAGACACCGGCGCTGCAGCAAGCGGGATACGAGACGATCGTGTTCGACAACCGGGGCATCGGGGCGTCGGACGCCCCTGAGGGGAAGTACTCGCTCGCCGACATGGTCGCCGACACCAGGGGGCTGATCGAGGCCCTGCAGCTCGGACCGTGCCGCATCGTCGGGACCTCCATGGGCGCCATGATCGCCCAGGAACTGGCCCTTGATTGCCCGCACTTGGTCCGTTCCGCGGTTCTGCTCGCCACCAGGGCGCGCTCGGACACGACGCGGCGAGCACTGCAGGTGGCGGAACAAGTGGTGCGGGAGAGCGGAATCAGGCTGCCCCCCAAGTACGAGGCAGCCAGAACGGTCCTCGAGATGCTGTCCCCGGCGACGCTGGACGACGACGCCTCCGTCGCGTCCTGGCTGGAGATATTCGAACTGACCGCCGGCAACGACACCACCGCGGAGGGGCAGGCGTGGGTCTCCCACACCGGTGACCGACGTGAGGCTCTGCGGGGGATCACCGTGCCCTGTCGGGCCATCGCCTTCGCCGACGACCTGATCTGCCCGCCGCACCTGGTCGCCGAGGTGGCCGACGCCATCCCCGGCTGCGACTTGATGGAGATTCCCGACAGCGGGCACCTCGGCAATCTGGAGCGCCCCGACGCCGTCAACGCCGCGATCATCGAATTTCTCGACAAGTACTGACACACGCGTCAGCGGATCGAACCCGGCACCGTGCGGCGGTACGCCCGGGTCAGGGCCGAGCGCGGACCCGTCTGCTGCGCATGATGCGCGAGCGGTTCAACGCGTCCGGGACCACGCTTCTCATGCGCGGGCGTGGGCCCTGATGAACCGTGCCAGCCGCGCGACCCCGTCCGTGATCTGGGTGTGCGTCAGGTAGCTGACGGACAGTCGAAGGGTGTGTTCCCCTCCGCCCTCGGGATAGAAGTACGACATCGGAGTCCAGATGACCCCGAACTCCTCCGCCGAGCGCACCAGCGCGGCGTTGTCCGCGCGGAACGGCACCGTGACCGTGAGGAAGAAACCGCCGCTGGGCTCGTTCCAGCGCACGCCCAGCTCGGCCTGTTCGTCCTCCGGGAAGCGGACCGCCAGTTGCTCCAGGGTGACCCGCATCGCGTCGCCGTAGTAGGCGGCGGTCTCGGTGGTGAACTCCGAGGCTCGCCCGCCGGCGGCGGCGAGCATGCCCCCGACCACCGCCTGGCTCACCGGGGAGGTGTTCACCGTCACCATGCTCTTGATCTTGGCGAGTTCGTCCGCAAGGAGTCCGCTGCGCCCGTCGCCGTCGACGACGAGTTGGTCCGCGACGGCGAAGCCGATCCGGGCACCAGGGAAGAGCGTCTTGGCGAACGAGCCGAGGTGCAGCACCCTGCGGCTCCGGTCGAGGGACTTGAGCGTCGGCAACTGCTCGCCCGGACTGACCATGCGATAGGGGCTGTCCTCCAGGATCAGGATGTCCTCCCGCTCCGCGAGATCGAGGAGCTCCCGACGGGCTTCCAGGGACATGGTGGTCCCGGACGGATTCGAGTGGTCGGGCACGACGTAGAAGGCTCGGGGTCTGCGCCCGCGCGCACGCTCGGCGTGGATGGCCGTCTCAAGGTCGGTGCAGCGGAATCCGCCCTCGGCTTCCGCGACCGCGGTCGGTACGACGTCGAGCAGACGGGCGGCGCCGGTGATGCCCACATAGCAGGGGCTGGAGACGAGGAGCGCGTCCTCCGGACCGGAGATGAGCGCCCGCACCGCGAGGAGCATCGCCTCCTGCGCGCCGACAGTGACCACGATGGCCTCCGGCAGCACATCAATGCCCTCGTCCAGGCGCAGTGACTCGGCGACGAGTTCGCGGATCTGGCCGCCGGTCGGGCCGTACTGGAAGAGTGCCGAGCGAACCTGGGCGGGCGAAGCACCGCCCGCTTCCAGATGGTCCAGGTAGCGACGGAGATACGTGAAGATCTGCTCTGTCTCGAAGAATCCGTCGTACGGCCTGCCCGGAGCGAACGAGATCGCCTCGGGATAGCGGTGAGTGACCTCGTTGAGGAAGTTCATGGTGTCGAGGACCGGGTCGGAGACACTGCCGTGCAGGTCCTCCTTCCGTAGTCCGGGGCCACGCTGCGTCCCGGGCCGCGGGGCCGGACGGTCGGCCGCGGTTTCGGACGACGGCTCCAACTCCCCCTCTTTCCATATAAGTTGGCGCGTAGCCTCGCTGGTCGAACGTGTTCCGGTGAGCGTCATCGCCTCGGTCAGTTCCTCGGTGACGATGCCCAGGACGTCCGCAACGCCCTGCTGTCCGGCCACCGCGAGGCCGTACAGCACCGGGCGGCCCAGAAGGACGGCATCGGCGCCCAGGGCCAGGGCCGCCAGAACGTCCGCACCGCAGCGTACTCCCCCGTCGACGAGAACCGGGCAGGCGCCGTCGACCGTCACGGCGATGTCCTGGAGCACGTCGAGCGTTGCGGGGGCGCCGTCCAGCTGCCGGCCGCCGTGGTTCGACACCACGACGCCGTCGACGCCCGCGGCGACGGCCCGCCGGGCGTCAGAGGCAGCCAGAACTCCCTTGACCAGCACGGGGAGTGAGCTGATGGACCGCAGCCACTCGATGACCGACCAGTCGAGCGACGGATCGAACTCGGTGAGGGCGTGGCCGCTGGGCGAGGAGTAGTCGCCGCCCGCGAGATTGGCCGGCACCACACCCGGCGGCAGCCTGAAGTCATTGCGCAGGTCCCGCAGCCGGCGTCCGAGCCGGGGGGCGTCCACGGTGAGCACCAGCGCCTCGAACCCGGCCCGCTCGGCACGTTCCACGAGGCGCCGTGTCGTCGCACGGTCGCGGAAGCAGTACACCTGGAGCCAGAGCGGACCCGTGGCCGCCTCCGCGATGTCCTCGAAGCTCCGGCTTGCGAAGGTGCTGACGACGAACGGGACACCGGCCGCCCCGGCGGCGCGGGCCGTCGCGACCTCGCCGTCCAGGTGAGCCAGTGCGTGGTAGGCCACGGGCGCGACGGCGACCGGCAGCGACCAGGTACGGCCCAGGAGCGTGGACTTGGTTTCGGGCACTCCGAGACCGGTCAGTACCCGTGGTCTCAGCCGCGTCCGCCCGAACGCCTCCAGATTGGCCGCGAGGGTACGCTCCTGTCCCGCGCCTCCCGCCAGGAAGTCCCAGACACCGGGATCGAAGCTCCGGCGGGCCTTGGTCTCGTAGTCGGCCAGGGTGAGCAGGCGGGCGGACGATCCGGTGACGCTCATCCGGCGGTCAGCCGGTCGCGCTCCACCGCTTCGTACAGGGCCCGGATGTTGGCGCTGCCGAATCCGCGGGAGCCCCGGCGCTGTATGAGTTCGAAGAAAAGCGTGTTGCGCTGGTACGGCGAGCGGGTGAACAGCTGCAGGAGGTGGCCCCACTCGTCGCGATCGGCGAGAACCTGGGCGTCTTTGAGTGCGTCGATCTCACCCCGCAGATCGGCGATGCGCTCGGTGAGCATGTCGTAGTACGTGCTCGGGGTGGAGAGGAAGTCCACACCGGCGTCCCGGAACTCCCGCACCGCGGGAATGATCTCCTCCACGAGGAACGCCAGGTGCTGCACGCCCTGGCCGCCGTTGCGCTCCAGAAAGGCATCGAGCTGGCCGGCGTCCTTGCCCGGGTCGGGGGCGACCAGCGTGAAGATGACTCGGCCGGATCCGCTGCGCACGACGATGGAGTCCATCGCCTGCCCACCGACGGCGACATACTCCGACGAGTACCGGGAGAGCCCGAAGGCGTCGCGGTAGAAGTCGGCGTACTTCCCCAGGCTGCCCCCTTCCAGACAAATCGCGACATGGTCGAGGAGCTGGATCCGGCCCGCCGGCCTCAGGGGCGCCCCCGCTGTGGCGACCCAGTTGCGGCCGACGGGCAGCCCGATCGTGGGGCCCTCGGCAGGGATGAGGGTGTGGGAGACGTCGCCGAACCCCGACACGAGGGGAAGGCCCTGTGCCGAGCGGGTCACCCGAGCACCGGCCGCCGCCGCGGCGTCGGCGCTCGTCTCCACGTCGTCGCAGGTCATCGCGATGTCAGCGATGCCATCGCCGTGTTCGTCCAGGAACTTCCAGATACCCCGGCCGGAGGTGACGACCAGTTGCACCTCCCCCTGACGAAGCAACACCGAACTCCTGTCGACCTCCACGGAGTCAGCGACCCGCGTGAAGCCCATGGCCGAGACGAAGTAGTCGACGGTGGACACTTTGTCTCTGGTGTAGAGCTCGACGTAGGCGATGTCGTGCGCAACCACGGGAGTACCTCCTGAAGGTGCTGGTGGCCGGAGTCGGTGGTGTTTCGTCAGGGATCCGCCAGGAGTCAGAAGCGCGTCACTGCCAGCGCCACTCCTGCTGCTTGAAGAGGTGGCCCGCCTTGATGCCGCGGTCCGCGCACCACTTCAGGAACTCCTCGATCTGCTTGATCTGGTAGGTGTCCTCGTTGTACGTCGTGGCCATGACGTGGCCGAGCCAGTCCTCCTCGCCCATGGCGTAGACGTACGCCTCCTTGGCACCGAGCTCGGTCATGATCGCGGCGGCCTGTTCCGCGTTGGAGCCCGACAGCTTGCGCGAGTTGCTCATCTTCTTGGTGACCGGGATGGTCAGCAGCGCCTGGTAGAGCCAGGTCAGCGGCGCTCCGTCGCACTCCATGCCCAGGAAGGCGTAGTCGGCCGTACCCAGGTGGTTCTTGATGTAGCGGTAGAGCTGCGGCTCGATACCGGAGGAGTCGGCGCCGATGAAGACCTTCTTGCCGGCGAGCTCGGCCCAGTACGTCGACTTGGCGCGGATGTCCAGGTCGCAGTGCTCACCGAGGAACGGCGTCGCGGTGATCTTGCCGCCGGGGAACTCGACCTCGTCGAAGTCGTCGACCTCGATCACCGGGAAGCCCTGGTTTTCGAGCATCAGCCTGATCGACGGATCGGCCAGGTTGCCCTTGGAGTAGCGCGGCACCACGATCGCCCCGACGCGGCCGCGGAGCTGCAGCAGCGTCTCCATGACGATGTGGTCCTGGTGGCCGTGGGTGATGAGGACGAGGTCGATGAAGTCGGGCAGGTCGTCGAGCGTGTAGCGGTCGTCGGCGTCGCTGTCCGCGCTGATGAACGGGTCGGTGACGATGGCCGCCTGGGGCGTCTGCAGCACAAGACAGGCGTGGCCGAAGTACCGGATCCGGCCTCCGTTCTCGATGTGGCGGTCCTCCGCCAGGCTGGGCCTGTCGCTGAGCATCCCGGACAGCTGGGCCGTCTGGGCGTCGTCGAGACCCAGGGCCTCGCGCAGGTGGCCGAGCGTCGTGGGCCGCACGCGGGTCTTGAACAGCTCCGCGAGCCCCTCGTGACGGAACGGAACGTCGATCTCGAGGACGTCCGGCGAGGTCAGTCGCGGAGTGCTCAGGATGAACGGGCGCTCGATGCCGGTCTCGAAGGACAGCTGCACCGACTGGCGTGCCTCGGTGTAGACGGGGCTCTGGTAGACCAAGGGCTCCATGACGCGCAGCTGCGCCTGGTTGTCCGTGTCGTAGGCCAGCTCGACCAGGCCGCCGAGCTCCGCAGGAAGCTTCGGGTAGAGCGGGGTGAGGTCGAACCCGGTCGCGTTCGTCCGCAGCAGCTCCTGGCCGGCCGCGATCGCCTCGGCGAACCGCAGCATGTCCGCCCGGTCCCGCTTGATCGCGGCGAGCAGGTCACGCACCTCGTCGGCGCGCTCCTCGGGGATGTTGATGAAGTAACCGCCGCGCAGCTCGGGGTTGTTGCTGGCCGCGACGTGCACCTGCGGGGACTGCAGATACGACTCGAGCAGTGGCACGTGCAGGAACGCGAGATTCATCGCCGCCTGCACCGGAGCAATCGTGTGTGGCTGGGCGATGAACCTGTCCACCATCGGCTCAACTATGACCTTGGACCGCAGAAACAACTGCTCGTCAGCCATCTCCGCCCCTCCTTTCAGGGATACCTACAAAATCGACCGGCCCGCGATTCACTGCGCCTGTGCACCGGGCGCCACCACACCGGACCGTGGAGACAAAAACCGCGAAGAAACAACGAAGCCTGAATTTCAGGGCGTCGAACCGAACACACCCGCCTCGCTCCACAGGGTGCTCTTCAGCATCAGAATGACTCCGGGGCACGCGGTTGATCAATACTCTGCGGCACCGCACGGCTTTTGAGCACCGGTGAACGCCGAAGGGACCACGTCGGGCCGCGGTCACGCGTTCAAACGCCGCGATGCCGCAGTTGAACAACGGCCTCGTCGCGCGAGGTTCGTGATGGTCTCGCCGATACACCTCGGCCGTCCGCGAGACGTCAAGTCCCGGGAATTCAGCAAGGAGAAAGCGCGAGCGAGGTGCACATCTGTGATTTCGCTGCGGAGGAATTCACGAGGGGCCCGGTCGCCCCCTCCGACTGAGCTTGCCCACCGTCCGCGGACCCTCCGCCCGGTGCCCGTCGTGCCGATGCCGCCGGCCATCCGTGGACGACCGGCGGCATCGGCGCCACAGGCTACTTCTGCGCAGCCATGGCCTCGATCAGGCTCTTGGGCCGCATGTCGGTCCAGGACTTCTCGATGTAGTCGAGGCACTCCTGACGCCCCGCCTTCCCGAAGACCGACTCCCAGCCGTCGGGCACGTCGATGAAGACAGGCCAGAGCGAGTGCTGGCCCTCGTCGTTGACCAGGACCAGGTACTCGGCATCGGGATCCTCGAACGGATTCGTCACCACGCCGTCCTTTCTTGGGTACGGGAGATGCATCGCATCGGTGGCAGCTCTCAGGCGGTTCGCCCGGCCTCACCCCACCGCCGGTGGCCGTCCGGCGCGGTGCCGGGCCCCCTGAGGACCCACTATGGCCAAATGCCGCCTCGGCGCGTCAACCGGAACCCGGCTCCTGACCCGTCCGGCTGTTCAACTGCCCCTGCGCCCCAGTTGAACGAGGCCCGCGGCGCCCGCGCGGCCGGGACCGGTGCGCCCTTGATCGGCGCGCCGACCCGGTGTCATCGTGGAATGCTCCCACGCCGCATCAACGCCGCGCCCTGCCCGTCGGCACCGACCGCCCGAGCCGGCGACGGCCGGCGCCAGGAGTACCGGGGCACATCTCACTTCCGGCTGCGGACGGTCCGCCCCGGACCCTTTCTCCTTCGACTCCCAGGAGGCTGTCTTGCCGCTGCCCACGCCCAACGAGGGAGCACCGTCATGCCGTTCGTGAGCGCCAACGGGATCAGGCTCTCCTACCAGCGGTCGGGGCAGGGCGAGCCGGTTCTCCTCGTCATGGGCTCGGGCGCCGCCGGCCGCGTTTGGACCATGCACCAGACACCGGCTCTGAACCGGGCGGGCTACGAGACGATCGTCTTCGACAACCGGGGCATCGCCCCCTCCTCCACGCCGCCCGGCGACTATTCGCTCGCCGACATGACCGCGGACACCCTCGGGCTGATCGAGGCGCTGGACGTCGGGCCCTGCCGCATCGTCGGGACCTCGATGGGAGCCATGATCGCCCAGGAGCTGGCGCTCGTCCGGCCCGATCTGGTGCGTTGCGCCGTCCTCATGGCCACCAAGGCCCGCTCGGACGCCACCCGCCGGATGTTGCTGGCGGCGGAGCGCGAGCTGCGTGCCGACGGCATCGCCCTCCCACCCAGGTACGAGGCCGTGCGCACCGTGCTGGAGATGCTGTCTCCCACCACACTCAACGACGACGCAACCGTGTCCGGATGGCTGGAGCTCTTCGAACTGACCACAGGTCAGAGTGCCCCCGGCCAGCACGCCGTCGACACCGTCGGCGACCGTCGAGAGGCCCTGCGCGGACTCGGGGTGCCGTGCCGTGCGATCTCCTTCTCCGACGACCTCATCTGCCCTCCCCACCTGGTAGCCGAGGTGGCGGACGCCATCCCGGACTGCGACTACGTGGAGATCCCCGGCTGCGGCCACCTCGGAAACCTGGAGAACCCGGACGCGGTCAACACGGCCATCATCGAGTTCCTCGACAAGCACTGACAGCCCCTCACGAGCGCGGAGTTGGTTCCCATGGCAAGGATCAAGGGGTCGGCGCGGCACCGAGCCCAGGCAGGGTCCGACGACGCCCCGGCCACCGGCGGCCGGATCAGAAAGGGAACGGTTCGACGGATCGTCCCGTACGCCCTGAGCTACCCCTGGAGCATGGCGCTGCTGCTGCTCAGCACAGTGGTCGACGCCGTGGTCACCGCCTCCGGCCCGCTGGTGCTGAAGAAGGTCATCGACGACGGCATCCTGCCCGGACGGACCGCAACGGTGGTGTGGCTGTGCCTGGCCGTCACCGGCCTGGCGCTGGTCGAGGGCTGCGCCATGTACGTGCAGGCGTGGTGCTCCGGACGGATCGGCGAAGGTGTCGTCTACGACCTGCGCAACAAGGTGTTCGCGCACATTCAGAGGCAGTCGATGGCGTTCTTCACCCGGACGCAGACCGGAGCCCTGGTCAGCCGTCTGAACACCGATGTGGTCGGCGCCCGGCAGGCCGTGGCGGGCCTGCTGTCGCAGTCGCTTTCCGTCGTTCTCTCGATAGGCCTGGTGCTGGCCGCGATGTTCTACCTGTCGTGGCAGGTCACCCTCGCCGCGCTGGTGATGATCCCGTTCTTTCTGCTGCCGGTGCGACTGATCGCGCGCCGGCTCCAGAGGATCACCCGGAGGCGGATGGAACTCGACGCCGACATGAGCACGCTGATGAGCGAACGGTTCAACGTCGCTGGCGCCATGCTCACCAAGCTCTACGGCCGAGCCGAGAACGAGTCGGGCATGTTCGCGCGCAAGGCGGCCCAAGTGCGCGAGACCGCCGTCTCGGCGGTCGTCCACGGCCGGATCCTCGGTGTCATCGGGACCGTGCTCACCGCGATCACCGCAGCCCTTGTCTACGGCGTGGGCGGCGTCCTGACCATTCACGGTTCGCTGGAGCTCGGCACGCTGGTCGCCTTGGTCGCCCTTCTGATGCGGCTCTACAGCCCGATCGACCAACTGTCGGGGATGCAGGCGAGCGCCATGATGGCCCTGGTCAGCTTCGACCGCGTCTTCGAGATCCTGGACCTGCGGCCGAACGTCTCGGAGCGCTCCGACGCCCGGGACCTGGCCGAACTCCGCTCCGCCCGGAACACCGGGGACGCTCCCTCCGTCACCTTCGAGCGGGTGTCCTTCCGTTACCCGAACGGTGACCAGGACTCCCTCGCCTCGCTGGGGCACCCGGCCGCCCGGCGCCCCGAGCGGTCCGAGGAGGCGTGGACCCTGCGGGACCTCAGCTTCGATGCCCCGGCAGGTCGGCTGACCGCCCTGGTAGGCCCCTCGGGTGCGGGCAAGACCACGATCACCCAGCTCCTGCCGCGACTGTACGACCCCACCGAGGGCGCCGTGCGCATCGACGGTCACGACGTCAGGGAACTGACACTGCAGTCCCTGCGCGACACGATCGGTGTGGTCACCCAGGACGCCCACCTGTTCCACGACACCTTGCGGGCGAACCTCGAGTACGCCCGGCCGGGTGCGAGCGAGCAGGAGCTGATCGAGGCCTGCGAAGCCGCGCTGATCTGGGACACGGTCCGCGCTCTGCCGGACGGCCTCGACACCGTGGTCGGCGACCGCGGATACCGCCTGTCCGGTGGCGAGAAGCAGCGGATCGCGCTGGCCAGGCTGCTGCTCAAGGCGCCGCCCGTGGTCATCCTCGACGAGGCCACCGCCCACCTCGACTCGGAGGCGGAGGCGGCGATCCAGCGCGCGCTCAGGACCGCCCTGGCCGGGCGCACCTCGCTGGTGATCGCCCACCGGCTCTCCACGATCCGCGAGGCCCACCAGATCCTGGTCGTGGAGGCCGGGCGGATCAGCGAGCGCGGGACGCACGAGGAGCTGCTGGCCGCCGGCGGCCTGTACGCCGACCTGTACAAGACACAGTTCGCCAAGCACGACCCGCTGGAGAAGGCGGTGTTCAGCCCGGACCCGCGCTGACGCCTGCCCGCGCGGTGCGCATGACGAAGGTGCCGTCCGCCTGCCCGGCGCAGCCCCTCGAGGGCTCGGCCGAGGCCGGTGCGGACGGCACCTTCGTCATGTCTCGGGCCTGTCCCGCGCCGCGGTGGTGAGCCCCCCGCCGTGCGGGTGCGCGCACCCGCACGGCAGCGCGATGCGCGTACCCGGCCAACCGCGGCGGCGCGACAGTTGAACAGCCGTCGGACGACCACGGGTTGGCTGGGGCACTGCCACGACCCGGCCGCGGGGCTCGTCCTAGCGTTCCCGGGCGAAGTCGTGCACAACTACCGCGACGGCGCCGACGGCAGGGTGACGCTGCAGGACCGCCTCGATCTCGCCCAGCTCCATCCGCACTCCTGCGATCTTGACCTGGCGGTCGACACGGCCGAGGTACTGCAGCGCTCCCTGCGGGAGGACCGTCACCGCGTCACCGGTCCGGTAGAGCCGCCCGGCGGGAGTGTCGCGGAACGGGTCGCGGAAAAACGCGTCCCGGGTCCGGTCGTGGTCGCCGACGTAGCCGCGCCCCACGCAGATCCCGCCGACGAACAACTCCCCCGTCTCCCCCGGCTCGCAGGCGTGCCAGCCTTCGTCCTCGCGACGCAGGACGTAGAGCTGGGTGTTGACGACCGGGGTGCCGATGGGCAGGCGCAGCAGGTCGAGATCTTCGGGCAGCACCGTGTGGTGGGTGACGTCGTCGGAGCACTCCGTCGGGCCGTAGGCGTTCATCAGCCCGGCCTGGGGCATCTCCTGGAGCCAGCGCCGGGCGACCTCGGTAGGCAGCTCCTCGCCGGTGGCGAGCATCCACCGCAGCCCCTCCAGCCGACTCGCCGTCGGAGCGTCGGCCAGGTCGTCCAGCAGCAGGCGGACCATCGTGGGCACCAATTCGACGACGGTGACTCCCTGTTCGTCGACGAGCCGGGCGAACGCCACCGAATCATGGGCCGTCTCGTCACCGACCACGGTGACCTCACCGCCGACGATCAGCGGGCAGAGCATCTGCCAGATCGAGATGTCGAACCCGAGCGGGGCGGTCTGCGCGACGACGTCGCGGTCGGTGAGCCCGAGGTCGATGACCTTGGCGTGGAGGTGGTTGAGCATGCCCTGGTGCTCGACCACCGCACCCTTGGGCGATCCGGTCGAGCCGGAGGTGAACAGCACGTACCGGGGCTGGTCGGGGCCGTCCAGCCGGGCAGGGCCCTGCCACGGGTCGCAGGAGGACGCCTCGGCGGCGCGTATGACCGGTACGCCGGCCTGCTCGGCGCCCTGGGCGAGCGAGGGGGAGACGGTCTCCGGGTCGGTGTTGAGGAGCAGGACGGCTCCGGCTCGGGCGAGGACGTCCGCCACTCGGCGGGCCGGCCAGTTCCCGTCGGCGGGCACATAGAGCGCACCGAGGAGCTCGGTGGCGAGGAAGGCGGCGACGACGGTGCTGCCGCGCTCGCCGCCGACCGCGACGACAGTGCCGGGGGTGACGCCGGAGCGTTCCATCAGCGTGGCCAGTCGGCGTGCCTCCAGGGCAAGTTGGGCGTAGCTGAGGCGCCCGCGGGCATCCCTGACGGCCGGCCGGTCGCCGTCCCCGGCGAAGCGCTCCACCCAGGTGATCACGGCGTCCGCGAGGTCGACCGCGTGGTCCCGGCTCACCGCGAGCCCGCGGGCGCGCCGCAGTTCCCCCGGGGAGATCGCCAGTTCCGGCAGTTCCGCGGGGCCGAGCAGGCCGTCCACGATCGTCATGAATCCGCTCCTTGTGATCGGCGCCAATATCCGCTATTGACTGCTCAGGAAATAACCGGATCTTGCCGGGGCAAGTTTCCTTGAAGTACGGTAATCGACGTTGGGGGCGATCGGGTACCGCTTTCATCGCCCGATGGAAGACACTGCGGATTTGCACTTGGGCGGCGGCAGTTGAACGCCGGACAGGTGGTCAAAGCATCTTTCTTGACGCAGACTCTTCGGTCCTCTTGCCGACCGTTTTCCCACCCATTTACCGTCCTGCCGAGGTGTCCGGCACCATGCCCATTATCAGCTCTCCTCATGAATTCAACGTCGAGGACCTCTACATAGATCTGCGCAGGGTGAACGGCACTCCGCTGTACCTCAAATGCGAGGGGTTCAACTTCGCGGGATCCATCAAGCTGAAGGCTGCCGCCGAGATGGTCGACGCTGCCGAGCGGGACGGCCTGCTCGGCCCGGGCTCGGTGCTGGTGGAGTCGTCCTCGGGCAACCTGGGCATCGCGCTGGCCATCATCACGGCCGACCGGGGCTACCGCTTCGTGTGCGTGACCGACCCCCGGTGCAACTCCACCACCCAGCGGCTGATGCGCTCACTGGGCGCGGAGGTCCGGGTGATCTCGACGCAGGACGCCAACCTGGGCTACCTCCACAGCCGGATCCGGTACGTCCGCGACCTGTGCGCGTCCGACGACCGCTACGTGTGGCTCAACCAGTACGCGAACCCCAACAACTGGCGGGCGCACTACGAGCACACCGCGCCGGCGATCGCCCGCAGCTTCCCCGACCTGGAAGTGCTGTTCGTCGGCGCGGGCACCACGGGCACCTTGATGGGGTGCGCGCGCTACTTCAAGGAGCAGCTCAGACCCGTCACGATCGTGGCCGTCGACGCCGTCGGCTCGGTCACCTTCGGCGGTATCCCGGAGCGCCGGGTCGTCCCGGGCCTGGGCACCAGCACCCGTCCGGAGCTGGTCGACGAATCGTGCATCGACGACGTCGTACACGTCTCCGAGCCGGACACCATCCGCGCCTGCCATGCCATGGCCGCCCGAGGCTTCGTGCTCGGCGGCTCGAGCGGCACGGTGGTGAGCGGCGCCACCCGGTGGCTCGGCGAGAAATACCCGGGCGAGGAGCCCGTCGCGGTCGCGATCTCCCCCGACCTCGGCGAGCGCTACCTCGCCTCCATCTACGACGAGAGCTGGCTGCGCGAACACTTCGGCCAAACCGACCTGTCCACCGATCCCCACCGGAGCCGACACCCATGACCCAGGCCCCCACGTTCTCCGTCATCTCCGGCGAGCAGGTCGTCGACGTCCTGCGCGGCCGCGAGAAGCAGGTCACCGCGATGGTCGAGCAGGCGTACCGGCTGCACGGCGAGGGCTTGACGGTGAATCCGGACTCGTACTTCCTCCGCTTCCCCGAGCAGCCCTCCTCGCGCATCATCGCGCTGCCCGCCTCGGTCGGGGGCGAGGTGGACGTGCACGGCATCAAGTGGATCTCCTCCTTCCCCGAGAACGTCGCCGCCGGTATCCCCCGGGCCTCCGCGGTGGTCGTCCTCAACGACACGGCAACCGGCTACCCGCTGGCATGCCTGGAGAGCTCCGTCATCAGCGCCTCACGCACGGCAGCATCCGCGGCGCTGGCGGCAGTGACGATCGCCGACCGGCGGGGGGTGGCGCCGCGCCGGGTCGGGTTCATCGGGGTCGGGTTGATCGCCCGCTATCTGCACACCTACCTGGTGGCCAACGGGCTGACCTTCGACGAAGTGGGCGTCTTCGACCTGGCGCGGGAGCACGCGGAGGGCTTCGAGGAGTACCTGACCCGCTCCGGAGCCGGCTCGGTGACGATCCACGACAGCGCCGAGTCGCTCATCGCCGAATCGGACCTGATCGTGCTGGCCACGGTGGCGGGCGAGCCGCACATCCTCGACCCGGGGCTGTTCTCCCACAACCCTATGGTCCTGCACGTCTCGTTGCGCGATCTCTCCCCGGAGATCATCCTGTCCTCCTACAACCTCGTCGACGACATCGACCACTGTCTGAAGGCCAACACCTCGCCGCACCTGGCGGAACAGCGGACCGGCTCCCGGGACTTCGTCGACGGAACCCTCTACGACCTGCTGGAGGGCCGGACCACGCCCCCGGCCGACCGCCCCGTCGTGTTCTCCCCCTTCGGCCTGGGCGTACTCGATCTGGCCGTCGCCAAGTACGTCTACGACGAAGTCGCCGCGGTCGGCGCACTGCACACCGTCCCCGGGTTCTTCCACGAGATGAAGCGTTACGGCTGAACCCGATTCCACCGGGGAAACACGAAGGGCCCGCCTGTCCGGCGGGCCCTTCGTGGTGGGTGCGGAGCACGGTCTCGCTCAGGGCCGCCTCAGACGGATGACGCAGCGCACGGGTCGGAGTGGTCCGCGAGCACAGGGAACGCCCCCGGGCATGGGCGGCGCACGCATGCCCGCTCGACGAGGATCGTCGCCTCCGGGTCGGCGCATCGGCAGCGGGGCACGGTCGTTGAGTACGGTCGGGCGGCGGGGCGCGCCACGAAGGCTGCGACGCCCGCCGTCCGCTGTGCAACTGCATCGGCGCGGCGCTTGAACGGCCGGCGGGAAGTCGGCTCGGGGAAAGCGGTCAGACCGCGATCGCCGCGACGGCCGGCCTGGCCAACTGCACGTAGTCCGCGACGGACAGGGCGACGGACACGTCCAGCCGCCCGGCGTTGAAGTAGATCTCGTCGTGGACCAGCAGGCCCTCGTCGACGAGCAGGTCCAGCTCGGCGGAGAAGGCGAACGGGGTGATGGACCCGCTGACGCTGCCTGCCAGGCGCTCGGCCACCTCCCTGGCGGCGAAGGAGGCCTCCCGGCCGCCGTAGCGCACTGCCAGGGCGGAGAGGTCGACCCGGCGGTCACCGGGGACCACCGCGAGCACATAGCGGCGCGAGCGTTTGCCGGTCGCCACCCGGACCACGATGGACTTGGCGGCCTGCGCCGACGGGTGCCGGCGCAGCCGGCTGGCGGCTTCGGTACGGCCCTCGGGTTCGTGACGGATGGTCCGGTAGGACGCCGCGCCGGAATCGAGGAGGTCCTTGAGGCGCTCGAAGACGTCGCGGTCCTCAGGCATCCGGGGCCTCCCCGAGCCGGGCAGCGGGCCGGACGGGCCCCTGTGGGGCCTTTGCAGGGCGGACGGGACCCTGTGGTCCCTTTGCAGGGCGGGCGACGGCGGTTCGGGGGCAGCGTGGACGGCGGTACACCGTTCCTCCGTAGGCAGATGGGCGCCGTCGGGAAGGACCGACGGTCGTGACGCATGCCCAGCGGGATCCGGCCGCCGGCTCGGGCGTCCGCGCACGACTCGTGGAGGTGCGCAGGGATGTCGACGAGCCGTCATCATAGGAAAAGGGTGACGGCCCTCGGCATACCGTGCACCCTGAACACCCCTGCGCAGCAGCGGGGTTGGTCGGACCTCACCGCACGGGAGCCTCCGGGGCGAGCTCATGCAGCGGCACGATGTTCAGAAAGGCGACATCGCCGATGCGCTGCGCGCTCAGACCCGTCACGGTCAACGAGTTGTCGTCGTTCACCTCCACCGACGCCCCTTCGTCGGCCAGCAGGGCGCTGAGCACCGCGACATCGGGCGTCCGCACCGACACCCGCGCCCGGCCGCCACGGACGGCGAGTCGTGCCGCACGTTGGCCCGCGACCAGCTCGCCCCGCGCGATGACCACCAGCTCGTCCACCACGTCGGCCAGTTCGACGGGCAGTTGGCCGGAGACGAGCACCGTACGGCCCTCTGCGGCCAGCCGCTGGAACAGGGCGCGTGCCCAGACCAGACCCGGCTGGTCCAGCCCGCCCAGCGGTTCGTCGAGCACCAGGACCGGCGGGTCGGCGAGCAGCGCGCAGGCGATGCCCAGCCGCTGCCGCATCCCGAGCGAGAAGGTGCCGACCCTGCGCTGCCCCGCCTCGGTCAGCCCGGTCTCGTCCAGCACCGTGTCCACGCGGCCGTGCTGGATGCCGTGCCGCCGGGCCAGCCCGGTCAGGAATTCCCGCGCGGTGTCGCCGACGTGGGGGCAGTACACGCTGTGGGTGTCCAGCAGCGCGCCGACCTCGCGCGGGCCGGGCGGGCAGTCCCGGAACTCCCGGCCGCCGATCGCAGCGCTGCCGGCGGTAGGGCTGTTCAGGCCCAGCAGTAACCGCAGCGTCGTGCTCTTGCCGGCGCCGGCCGGTCCGAGCAGCCCGGTGACGCGCCCGGCCCCGGCCGTGAAGCTGAGGCCGTTGACGGCCGTGACGTCGCCGTAGCGCTTCGTCAGTTCCCTGATCTCGATCATGATCACCATGGTGGAGTGGACCGGGCCCGTGCCGCATCGGGCCACCGGATCCAATCGCCGGGAAACCTGCCAACCGCGGGATTACCCCCTCGGCCCGATGCCGCACACGAGCGGATTTGATATTTGTCGCCGCGACGGTCGCCGTCGGCCGTACTCACCTCGCCATCCGGTGCTCCGTCACTCGGCGCTCCGTCACCCGGCGCATCGGCTGCCGGTACGCACGGCTTGCTTTCTCGGCTTCCGGGCTTGATCAGGTCGACTGCGTGGTAGAGGTGTGGACCGCCGTGGTCGAAGGCAACTGCGAGGCTGCGCCATGCGCCCAGGGCTGTGACGGCGTTGCGCATGGTGTCATGACGCGAGTTGCGGTGCCAGTGCGGATCTTCGAGGCGTCCGTCGCGCAGGTCAATTCCGGGCCCGGGCCGACAGGCCACCGGCCCATTGTTCGAGCCTTTCGGCCAAAGAACCCTCCCTGCAAGGATGACGGACACTTCTGCACTGTCCACAGACAGCCCCTTTGAGGAGGCCCCGATGGGCAATAGATCGGCGTGGAAAAAATACGTCGGCCCGGTCGGCCGAAATGGAATCGGCGGCGCCGGCGGAAAGGCGGCGCGGAATGTCTGAACGCCCTGTCGGACCGTCCCCCGGCCTGATGGCCGAAGCACCGCTCGACCGTGCCGACGTCGAGCGCGCCGAACACGAACTCGCCGGCCGCGTCTGGCGCACTCCGGTGGTGCGCTGCGACCCGCTGGACGCGACTGCCGGCGCCCGCCTGTGGCTGAAGGCCGAGAACCTCCAGCGCGGCGGATCGTTCAAGGTCCGCGGGGCCCTGCTGGCCGTCGACGAACTCGCTCGCGCCGGAACCCGGGGCGTGGTCGCGCAGAGCACCGGCAATCACGCGATCGCCGTCGCGCTCGCCGCTCGCGAACACGGGCTGCCCGCCGTCCTCGTCCTGCCCTCCGACGCACCACCCGCCAAGATCCGGCGGATCCGCGACACCGGCGCCGGGGTGGTCACCACCGGCACCCTTCTGGCCGAACGGGTCGCCGTCGTCGAGGAATTGCGGGAGAGGTACGGCTACGACACGGTCGACCCCTACCAGAACCCCCGGGTCGTGCTTGGCCAGGCCACCGCCACCGCCGAACTGCTCGGCCAGGTGGCCGCGGAGGGCGCCCGACTGGACGCCGTGGTCGTCCCCGTCGGCGGTGGCAGCGCCATCGCGGGCGCCTGCCTGGCCGCCTCCGGATCCGGCACGGCGGTGATCGGCGCGGAACCCGAGGCCGTACCGGCGCTCACGGCCGCACTGCGCGCCGGCCGGCCGGTGACCGTTCCCGCCCGGCACACCGTCGCCGACGGACTGCGCCCCGACCGGATCGGCGCATTACCCTTCGACCTTGCCGGGCGGGCGGTCACCTCGGTGGTCACCGTCCCGGAGGCATCCATCGCCGACGCTCTGCGGGCCGCGTTCCTGCACGCCCGGTTGGTCGTCGAACCGGCCGCGGCCACCGCGCTCGCCGCGGCGCTGGCTCACGCCGCCGACCACGGCGGCGAGGTCGGTGTCCTGCTCAGTGGTGGCAACGTCGAGCCCAGCCTGATCGCCTCGATGCTTGCCGCACAGAGCGGCCCCGTCTGAGGCCGCTCCGCACGGCGCGCCCGGGGTCAGTCGTCCCAGCCCAGCCAGGCGGCCACCTCGGCCCAGACCAGGCCGAGGTTCTCCGGCTTCGCGAGGTCGTAGTGGGTGCACGGCACACCGGCCTCCGACACCACGCCGGTCACATGCGCCGCCCATCGGTCCGCGGTCGGCCCTTCCTCCTCACGGCCGACCTTGGCGACGATCAGCAGCGCATCGCCGTCGAACCGCCCGTGCACATGGGTGCGCCGGATCCTGCGGCCGTTGTGCAGCACCCTCGCGAAGGTCCGGTACTCCTCGTCGGTGACAGCCCCCAGCGCGCCGCCGGCCTCCAGCCGCACCAGGTCGACCAGTTGGTCGATCTCGGCCTCCGGATCGAGCTCCTCCTCCTGCGCCGCCAGGGCTGCCTCCGCCGCGCTGTCCCACGGGTACTGGTCGAGCATCACCAGCGCCCCGACCTCCTCGCCGGCCGCCTGCAGCTGGACGGCGATCTCATGGGCGATCACCCCACCGTACGACCAGCCCAGCAGATGGTACGGGCCGCTCGGCTGCACCGACCGCATCTGCGCAATGTAGTCCGCGGCCATCTCCCCTATGGATCCGGCGAGTTGTCCGGTGCCGTCAAGCCCTCGAGCCTGCAGGCCGTACAGCGGGACGTCCGCAGGCACGTACCGCACCAGCGGCATGTAGCACCAGCTCACGCCGCCCGCCGGGTGGAAGCAGAAGATCGGCGGTCGCTCGCCCTGCGCCCGGATCGGCAGCAGCACGTCCAGGGCGTCCCGCACCGAGGACAGGTTCATCCGCTTCATCAGCTCGGCCACGGTCGGCGCCGCAAACAGATCGCGCACCGTGATCGCCACTCCGCGCTCCCGCAACCGCTCCACCAGCCGGACCGCGAGCAGTGAGTGACCGCCGAGGACGAAGAAGTCGTCGTCCACGCCGACGCTTTCCACGCCGAGGACTTCGGCGAACGCCGCACCGATGTTCGCCTCGAAGGAAGTGACCGAGTGGTGCGCCTCCTCGCGCACCACGACCTCCGGCACCGGCAGAGCCTTGCGGTCCAGTTTGCTGTTCGGCATCAGCGGCAGCTTCTCGATCACCACGACCGCCGACGGCACCATGTACCCGGGCAGCCGGTCCTGTGCCACCGCGCGCACCGCCTGGCCGAGTTGCTCCAGCTCCTCCTGCGCGAGACCGCGGTTCGGCACCACGTACGCCACCAGCCGCTGGTCACCGGGGATGTCCTCGCGCACCAGCGCCACGGCCTGGCCGACCGAGGGATACTCGGCAAGCACCGCCTCGATCTCCCCGAGCTCCACCCGGAAACCGCGCACCTTCACCTGGTCGTCCGAGCGCCCGACGTACTGCAGGTCGCCCGCCGCGGTCCACCGCACCACGTCGCCGGTACGGTACATCCGCTCACCGGCACCGCCGGACGGGTCCGCCACGAAGCGGCCCGCCGTCAGATCCGGCCGGCCCAGGTAACCGCGCGCCACGCTGCGACCCGCGATGTACAGCTCACCGGCCACTCCCACGGGCACCGGCGCCATCCGGTCGTCCAGCACATGGACGCGGGTGTTCCCGATCGGACCGCCGATCGACGACACGTCCGCGTTCTCCCCTGACAGCTCCTTGCCGGTGGACCAGACCGTGGTCTCGGTCGGGCCGTACAGATTCGTCAGGGTCGGCGTCCGGGCCAGCAGCGTCCTGGCCAGATCGGCCGGCAGCGCCTCGGCACCGATCATCGCCCGCACCCGGGTCCAGTCCACCGGGTCGTCCGCGTCGGCCACCAGGCCGCGCCACAGGCTCGGCGTGGCGTGCACCATCGTCGCGCCGGTGTCCCGGATCAGGCCACGCAGCGCCCACGGGTCGAGCACCTGCTCCTGCGAGGCCAGCACGATCCGGGCCCCGTTCAGGAGCGGCAGGTAGAACTCGAAACCCGCCATGTCGCAGCCGTGCGTACTCACCGCGAGCAGCCGGTCCTCGGAGTCGAGAACGAAGCGGTCCTGCATCGCCGAAAGGAAGTTGACGATCGCCCGATGCTCCACCAGCACCCCCTTGGGCCGCCCGGTGGACCCGGAGGTGTAGATCACCCACATCGGGTGCTCGGGCCGCAGCGCCGCCGTGCGTTCGCCGTCCGTCAGCGGGCCGTCCGCCAGGGCAGCGAGCTGTGCCACGACCGGGGCCGAGTCGAGCAGCACCACCGGGACCTCGTCCGCCGCGTCGGCCTCGTCCAGGGGCCGGCCTTCGGGCTCCGCCGGCCGCTCGCCCAGGCTCTCGCTGGTGAGTCGGCAGACCGCACCCGAGTCGGCGATCACGTACGCGATCCGGTCCGCCGGGTACGCCGGGTCGATCGGCAGGTAGGTGGCACCGGCCTTGATCACCGCCAGGAGCGCGACCACCAGGTCGACCGTACGCTCGAAGACCGCCGCGACCACCGACTCCGGGCCGATCGCCCGGCCCACGAGGAGCCGCGCCAGCCGGTTCGCCCGGGCGTCCAGCTCGGCATAGCTGAGCTCGACGTCGCCCTGCACCAGCGCGACCGCGTCGGGCGTCCGGCCGACCTGTGCCTCGAACAGCTCCACCACCGTCGCGTCGGGCACCGGTGCCTCGGTGGCGTTCCACTCGGTGAGCATGCGGTGCCGCTCGTCCGCGCCGAGCACGTCCACCTCGCTGAGCCGGACACTCGGGTCCGCCGCGAGCGCTTCGAGCACCCGGGCAAGCCGCTCGGCAATGCGGGCGCCCGATTCGGCGTCGAACAGGTCCGCCGCCGCGATGACCGCGCCATGGAGCCCGGCCGGTGCGCCGTTCGCATCATGTACCTCGACCATGCTGACGTCGAGGTCGAACTTGGCCACGGCGAGGCTGGTGGGGAGAACAGCGCCACCGGAGGCCTGGTTGTCGAGCTGGTCGTCGCCCTGGAGGCCGCGCCGGTCGGCGGTCCGGTCGGCGGACGTGTCCGGCGACGCGTCGATGGCGTTCTCCACCAGCAGCATCACCTGGAAGAGCGGGTGGCGGGCCATCGAGCGGGCCGGCGCCAGTTCCTCGACCAGCTTCTCGAACGGCACGTCCGGATGTGCGAACGCCCCCAGCCCGGCCTCCCTGACCCGCCTGAGGACCTCGCTGAACGTCGGGTCGTCCGACAGATCCGTGCGCAGCACAAAGGTGTTGACGAAGTACCCGACCAGGTCGTCCAGCGCCTCGTCGGACCGCCCCGCGATCGCCGACCCGATCGGCAGGTCGGTGCCGGCACCCAGGCGGTTCAGCAGCACCGCCAAGGCGCCGTGCAGGACCATGAACATGGTCACGCCCTCGGCCCGCGCCACCTCGGCCAGACGCGCGTGCACCTCGGCCGGGATCTCCAGGTGCGTCCGGTGTCCGCGGTGACTCGCCGTCACCGGACGTACCCGGTCCGTCGGTAGTTCCAGCTCCTCCGGCACCCCGGCCAGCGCCTCACGCCAGTACGACACCTGACGGGCGATCAGGCTGTCCGGGTCCTCGGTGTCGCCCAGCAGCTCCCGTTGCCAGAGCGCAAAGTCCGCGTATTGAACCGGCAGCGGCTCCCACTCGGGTTCCCGGCCTCCTCTGCGCGCCGCGTAGGCGACCGACAGGTCGCGCTCCAGTGGCCCCCACGACCAGCCGTCACCGGCGATGTGGTGCACCACGACCACCAGCACGCACTCGCCGGGGGCGCTCCGGAACAGCGACGCCCGGATCGGGAGTTCGGCGGACAGGTCGAACCGGTGCTGCTCGGCCTCGACCACCGCGTCGTCCAGCGCCGCCGGGTCGATGTCGGCCGTGTGCAGCGCCCAGTCCACGTCCGAGAGCTCGAGGATCCGCTGGTACGGCTCGCCGTCGGCCACCGCGAACACGGTGCGCAGGACCTCGTGCCGCCCGATCACGTCGCGGAACGCCGCGTTCAACGCCTGTGCGTCCACGTCGCCCGCCAGCCGGGTGGTGACGGGGATGTTGTAGGTGCTGCTGGGCCCGTCCATCTTGTTGATGATCCACAGCCGACGCTGTCCGTAGGAGAGCGGGAGGCGGTCGGGCCGGGGCATGGGC
>NZ_LBMW01000012.1 GCF_026168105.1 Streptomyces hygroscopicus | reverse complement strand
TATGCGACCGGGCGGGCGTGCATCGCCACCGACTTCGGCGTCACGGTGGAGGAACCGGCCGCGGCCGCAGGGCCCGTCGCCGCGCCGTCGCCGGCCGGAGCCGTCGTCCCGCCGCCCCCGGCACAACCGCCCGCGGCCCCCTCCATCGCCGCTCCCCCGCCGCCCGCGCCGCCCGCGGCCCCGGCCGCTCCGGCGCCCGGTGCCGGGAAGATCAACCTCGACAAGGGCCGGGTCAGTCTGCGGAAGAACCAGACCGTCTCCCTGGTCAAGGGCGGCCGCCCGCTGCTCTCCCAGGTCAGAATGGGCCTCGGCTGGGAACCCGCCTTCCACGGCAAGGACATCGACCTGGACGCGTCCGTCATCGCGTACGGCCCGCAGCGCAATCACATCGACAGCTGCTACTTCGGCAAGCTGACCATCCTGAACGGCGCGATCAAGCACTCCGGCGACAACCTCACGGGGGAGGGCGCGGGCGACGACGAGGTCATCACAGTCGACCTCGGACGTCTTCCGCAGGAGGTCACGGGGCTGGTCTTCACCGTCAACTCCTTCTCCGGCCAGAAGTTCACGGAGGTCGCCAAGGCGTACTGCCGCCTGGTGGACGCCGCGACCGACCAGGAGCTGGTGCGCTTCGACCTCACGCACGCCGAGCCGCAGACGGGGGTCATGATGGCGAAGCTGGTCCGGCAGTTCTCCGGAGAGTGGGACATGACCGCGATGGGCGACTTCGCGACGTCCCGCACGGTCAGGGGAATGGTGAAGCCGGCGGCCGAGGCGCTGTAGGCGGTCGTACGAGACCTGCGGGCTCCCCGCGTCGAGGGGGCCCGCAGGTGGGAGAACTCCGTGTCCACCCCAATTGGCCCGTCGAGTTCGCCTCTTGGGCCGGGTGTTGTTGCCGTCCGCCTTCATTCGAGCCAGGGCCAACGACCAGAGCGCTCCTGCTCCAGCAACGGCACCGTCCGGAAAGCCGCGTCCGTCAGACCCCCGAAGGTGTGCCTGTTCGCCTTCCCGGACGCTCCGTGGCCCGCGCGGCATCCGGCGAGGTTCCAGGTGTAGACCGGCACTTGCGCCGGGACCTGCTCGGTCGGGTCGCCGTGGTGGCTGTACGCGTACTGCTCGTCCGTGACGATCAGTACCCGGTCGTGCTTCCGGTAGTGACGCCGAATGGCCCCGGTGGTGTCGGTGCCGTCCACCCCGCCGCAACCCGTCTCGTCGCCCCAGGGCAGGAGCATCTCGTTCCAGTTGTGGGACTGGCATGCGGACGGCGAGCACTACGACCTGGAGCACTTCCAGCTCGTCCCCGACGGAGGGGACTGGCACGTCCGCGTGCGGCGAGCCACCTACTGGGCCCTCACCCGTCGGCAGCTGACCGGCTACGCCACCGACGCGGGGTTCGCCGAGCCGACCTGGAGGACCCCCGAGAGCAGCGGCTTCTTCCAGCCCCTGCTCACCGCACGCGACGCCCGACGCCCCATCGGCCGGGCTCCACAGGCCTCAACCCCCTTGCTGGGAGCGGGCCTTGAACGCCGCCTTCCGGGCCTCCTTCGCCACCTTCTTGTCCGGGTGCAGGCGTCCCATGGCCTCCAGGACCTCCGGGGTGGCCGGGTGGTCCACCCGCCACGCCGTCGTGAAGAATCCGCTGTGCTGTGCGGCCAGCCCCTCGACCAGCCCCTGCAGCTCCGCAGAGTTGCCCTCGGCGGCCAGTTGGGCGGCGACCGTGTCGACGGTCAGCCAGAAGACCATCGACTCCGGCGGCGCGGGCACGTCCGCCGCTCCCCGCTCGGTGAGCCAGACCCGCGCCAGGCCCCCCAGCTCCGCGTCGTCCAGCACCTCCCGCAGCGCCGGTTCCGCCTCCGCTCCGACCAGGGAGAGCGCCTGCTGGCAGCGCAGCCTGCGCAGCGGCGCACCACGGTCCGAGCCGCGGGCCGCCGCGAGCAACTCCCTTGCCGACGCGAGCGGTTCGCGGCGGGCCAGCCACTGCTCCGTCTCGGCATGCGCCGCCGCCGGACCGAACGCGGACGTGCCGTCGAGCAAGGCGTCCGCACCCTTGTCCGCCAGCTCCCCCACCGCGGGCGCGGTCATCCCGGCCTCCAGCAGCCGCGTCCTCATGCCGTAGAGGCCGAGCGGGGTCAGCCGCACCATCCCGTACCGGCTGACATCCGTCTCGTCGACGGGCGCCGCGGGCTCCTCCTCGGCGTCCGCCATCAGTGCCTCGTCGACCGGCTGGAATTCGACGAGCCCGATCGGTTCGAGGATCCGGAACTGGTCGTCGAGCCGCATCATGGCGTCCGAGACCTCTTCCAGGACGTCGTTGGTCGGTTCGTCCATGTCGTCGGGCACGATCATCGATGCGGCCAGCGCGGGCAGCGGCACCGGGCTGTCGCCGGGCCCGTCCTCGCTGACCGTCAGGAGATAGAGGTTGCCGAGCACCCCGTCGAGGAACTCGGCCTCCGCCTCCGGGTCCCAGTCGAGGGACGAGAAGTCGATGCCGCCGGCGTCGTCCACGGCGTCGACGAGATCGTCGAGGTCGGGCACCCCGGCGTCGGCGAGCACGGCCTCCAGCGCGGTGAGCCACACGCCGAGGACGTCGTTCGGGCTGCCGGACGTGAGCAGCGCGAGGTCGGCACCCGCGGTGACCGTGCCCTCCTCCTCGTCGACGATCTCGACGAGACCGGCGTCGACGGCGACCCGCCAGGCCTCGCTCGCATAGGCGGCGGCGTCCTCACCGGTCAGCCCGAGGGCCTCCGCCGCGGCGGGCAGTTGTTCCTCGACCAGCTCGCCCCCGGCGCCCACGCGGGTGTCGGGGCCGGCCCAGCGGGCGAGCCGGGTGGCGCGGGAGAGAAGCGGCGTGGTGAGCGCCTCCCGCGCGAGCTCCGCTTCGGAGGGCAGCCGAACCGGCGGCAAGGGGGAGCTGTCTGACATCGGTTGGGTCTCCTTGGGACGTACGTAGTGACCGAGGGGGCGCCCCGAAACACAGCCTCAGCCTAGACGGATTTCCACCCATGCCGCCCGGTTCATCTCCCCGCCAGGAGGTGTACATGGCCGAAACCTTGACAACTGGCCTGAGTACACAGGAGATTGACGCGCGTAGAAGTCGGCGGACACTTGTTCACCGACCTTGATCGACGTTCCACCGACCTTGATCGACGTTCACCGACGTCGATCGACGTTCCGGACGTTGATCGAAGTCCACCGCCTTCTACGCGCGTCGCCACCGCTCCGCCGGTCGCGACCCACGTGCCACGCTCCACCCTCGTCCCGGCGCCCACGTATGTCCCCGGAGGGATTCCGTTGCCGAGCAAGTCTTCCGCGCGCCTCGCCGCGCTCACCGTCGCCGCCGTCTGCTCCACCGCGTCCGGTGTGGTGGTCACCACTCCGGCACGCGCGGACACCGTGCGCATCCACGACATCCAGGGCACCACCCGTATATCCCCGCTCGCGGGCCAGAAGGTCACGGACGTGGCCGGAATCGTCACGGGCGTGCGGACCTACGGCTCGTCGAGAGGATTCTGGATCCAGGACCCGAACCCGGACGACAACCCGGCCACCAGTGAGGGCATCTTCGTCTTCACCGGCTCCACCCCGAAGGTCGCCGTCGGCGACTCGGTCACGGTGACCGGCACGGTCTCGGAGTTCGTGCCCGGCGGCACCTCGTCCGGCAACCAGTCGGTCACCGAGATCACCAAGCCGACGGTGACGGTGCTCTCCAGCGGCAACGCCGTCCCGGCGCCTGTCGTCATCGACGCGAAGTCGGTGCCCGCGCAGTACACCCCGGCGGGTGACACGACCGCGAACGGCTCGATCAACGGCCGCACCCTGGAGCCCTCCAAGTACGCCCTCGACTACTACGAGTCCCTGGAGGGCATGAACGTCCGGATCGCCGACGCCCGCGTGGTCACCGCCACCGACCCGTACAGCGAGCTGTGGGTCACGGTGAAGCCGCACGAGCACGCCAACCGCCGCGGCGGCACGGTCTACGGCTCGTACACCTCCCAGAACACCGGCCGTCTGCAGGTCCAGTCGCTCGGCCCGACCTCAAGCTTCCCGGCCGCGAACGTCGGCGACACGCTCACCGGCACCACCACGGGGCCACTGGACTACAACCAGTTCGGCGGCTACACCCTCGTCGCAGGTCAGCTCGGCACCCTCAAGAGCGGCGGTCTGCAGCGGGAGACCACGCGCAAGCAGGCGCGCGGCGAGCTGGCCGTGGCGACGTACAACGTGCAGAACCTGGACCCGTCGGACGGCACCTTCGCCGCCCACGCCTCCGCGATCGTGCACAACCTCCAGTCGCCCGACATCGTGTCCCTGGAGGAGATCCAGGACAACAACGGCGCCACGGACGACGGCACGGTCGACGCGAGCCAGACGGTGAACAAGCTGATCGACGCGATCGTCGCGGCGGGCGGCCCGAAGTACGGGTGGCGCTCGATCAACCCGGTCAACGACCAGGACGGCGGCGAGCCGGGCGGCAACATCCGCCAGGTGTTCCTCTTCAACCCGCAGCGGGTCTCCTTCACCGACCGCCCGGGCGGCGACTCCACGACCGCGGTCGGTGTCACCAAGGTCCACGGCAAGGCGCAGCTGACGGTCTCCCCCGGCCGTATCGACCCGGCCGGCGACGCCTGGAAGAGCAGCCGCAAGCCGCTCGTCGGCGAGTTCGTCTTCCGGGGCAGGACGGTCTTCCTGATCGCCAACCACCTGAACTCCAAGGGCGGCGACCAGTCGCTGCACGCCCAGTACCAGCCGCCGACGCGCAGCTCGGAGACCCAGCGTCACCTCCAGGCGACCGAGGTGCACGCCTTCGTCAAGAACATCCTCGACACGCAGAAGAACGCCGAGGTCATCGCGCTCGGCGACATGAACGACTTCGAGTTCTCCGACACCGCGAAGATCCTCCAGGGTGACGGCGAGCTGTGGTCTGCGATCAAGTCGCTGCCGAAGAGTGAGCGCTACACGTACGACTACCAGGGCAACGAGCAGGTCCTGGACCAGATCCTGGTCGGCCCGTCCATCCGCCGCGGCTGCGACCTCGACTACGACAGCGTGCACATCAACTCGGAGTTCCACGACCAGATCAGCGACCACGACCCGCAGGTGCTGCGGTTCCGGCCGTAGCCCTGCGCGGCTCCGGCCTCCTGTGCCGACGAGCCCGGCCCCGTCGTCCGGGGGGCCGGGCTCGTCCCGTGTCCGCGCAGGCAGCGCGGACACGCGGGTCAGGCGAACACCTCGGTCAGCCAGCCCTGCCAGGCGGCCTCGTTCGCCTTCGCGTCGGCGCCGGGTGCGAAGTCGTGCACGCTGATGCCGACCGGCGCACCCCAGTGGTTGCGGCCGAAGAAGCGGATGAGCGCGTTGTCGGTGCGCAGCCCGATGAAGTAGGGGTTGTGGTAGTCGACCACGGCGTCGAACAGACCACGCCCCGGTCCCCGTACCTCGACGGTGGTGCCCACGGCGATGCCCTCCCCGAGGTCCAGTGCCCGCCCGACGGCGGTGAAGGCGTCGGCCGCCGTGGACGCCTCGGGACCGTTCAGGGTCGCGAAGGAGACCGGGCGGGGCGCGAAGTGGGTCAGGTACTCGCGCAGGGTGTGGAGGTAGAAGTCGGTGTGCTTGTCGGCCCCGTCGTACTGGTTGTCCCAGTCGTCGACGAAGATGCCGCTGTGCACGTACCGCACCCAGGCGTGCCGGCCGCCTTCGCGCGGCTCGATGGTGTGGTCGAGCTGGTTGAGGGTCTGCTGGGAGATGCCTTCGACGTCCGCGACGCGGTTGGTGTAGCGGTGGGGCGGGTCCCAGGCGATGACCCTGGATCCGAAGGGACCGCTGCCGCCCACCCGCGGCTCGGGCGCGTCCATCGGCCACAGCCAGCCACCGGTGCCGGTGGTGATGGCCTCCCACACCTCCTCGGGGGTGGCCTCGACCTCAAACTCGCGGGCGATCTCGAATTCCTTGGACATGGTGGGCTCCTGCGCGTGAGATGAGCGGGTCAGTCGGTGAGTTCGGCGGCCGGCGGCGCCGCGGGCCCGGGCTCCGCCGCCTCCGGCACGGGCGCGGAATCCGCTGCCTCCGGCTTCACCGTGGGGTGTACGGCGACGACGATCCGGTGGTCCCGGCCGCCCTCGGCGTCCGGGGCGTCGTACTTGCGTATGAGGGCGCTGACGCCCGCCGTCAGCTCCTCGATGAACGCGGCACGGTCGGCGGCCGAGGCGAAGCGCACCTCACCGTCGAGCGCGTACGTCGCGAGCCGTTTGCGGGCCTTCGCGGCGCCGGTGATCAGGGAGCCGACGTCCCGTACCAGCCGGGCGCCGAGGGCGAGCAGCCAGCGAGCCGAGAGCTGGTCGCGGAAGCGGTCCGGGTCGGGCTGCACGGAGGCGAGCGCCAGCGGGCTGATGACGTACGACGCGGCGGTGGCTCGCATGAGCCGCTCGGTGACATTGCCCTTGCGGCGCTCGCCGGCCAGCTCGACCAGACCGTGCCGCTCCAGGGCCTTCAGGTGGTAGTTCACCTTCTGCCGGGGCAGCCCGACCCTGCCGGCCAGCATGGCGGCCGACGCGGGCCCGTCCGCCAGCTCGGCGAGCAGCCGGGCCCGCACGGGGTCCAGCGAGACGGCTGCGGCCTCGGGGTCCTCGATCACGGTGACGTCCAACATGGCTTCAGGCTCTCACCGAAAATATTTTTTGTCCAGGAGGACAGAGTTGTCGGTGCCGGACACAACCACCCAACAGCAGCTCTTATCAATACCCTGTAGAAGAATTAAGTGGAGCTTCACGATCGCCCTGCCGAAACTACTCCCATGACGACAACGGCCCTCCCCTCCCCTCCCTTCGGCCGCGCCCTGTGCGCGATGATCACGCCCTTCACCGAGACGGGCACGCTCGACCTCGACGGGGCGCAGCGGCTCGCAGACCATCTCGTGGCCGAGGGCTGCGACGGCCTGGTGCTGTCCGGCACCACGGGCGAGTCGCCGACCACGACCGACGCCGAGAAGGCCGCGCTGGTGCGGGCGGTGCGCGAGGCGGTCGGCGCACGGGCGACGATCGTCGCGGGTGTGGGCACCGCGGACACGCGGCACACGGTGGAACTGGCACTGGCAGCAGAAAAGGCGGGCGCGGACGGGCTGTTGGTGGTCACGCCGTACTACAGCCGGCCTCCGCAGGAGGCGGTCGAGGCACACTTCCGCGAGATCGCCGACGCCTCCGGGCTCCCGCTCGTGCTGTACGACATCCCGGGCCGCACGGGCACCCGTATCGAGCCCGGAACGATGATCCGGCTCGCGGAGCATCCGCGGATCGTGGCGGTCAAGGACTGCGCGTACGACCTCCTCGGCACCCAGAAGGTGCTGGGAAGAACGGAGTTGGCGTACTACGCGGGCTGCGACGAGCAGGTGCTCGCGCTGTACGCGGTCGGCGGCGCGGGATATGTGAGCACGGTGGCCAATGTGGCGCCGCGTCAGTTCCGCGCGGTTCTGGACGCGTTCGACGCGGGCGAGACGGCCCAGGCGGCGCGTCTTCAGCAATGGGTCGTGCCGCTGGTCGAGTTGATGATGGCCTCGGCCCTGCCGGGCACCGTCACGGTGAAGGGAGTGCTCGGCCGGCTCGGCCTGCCCGCCGGCCCGGTCCGCCCGCCGCTGCGGCCCGCGGACCGGGAGACGGTCGACGCACTGCTCTCTGCCCACCAGGAGCTGACCGGCGGGAAGTGAGCAGGGTCGGTCGCGCAGGTACGGAGCCCCTTCGCCCGCCACCATCCCGCTGTCGTACGTTGACGGAGTGAGCCGACCGTTGCTGTACCTCGACGTCGACGGCCCTCTCAATCCGTGGGCCGCCGGGCCTGAGCGCCGCCCCGAGGGGTACACGACGATCCGGGTGGCCCTGCACCCCGGACGGCCTCTGCGGGTCTGGCTCCACCCGGGGCACGGTGAGGCGCTGCTTCAGCTGGGCTACGAGCTGTGCTGGGCCAGCACATGGATGGACGCGGCGAACCGCTGGATCGGCCCGGTGATCGGGCTCCCGGAGCTTCCGTACGTCGACTTCGGGCCCGGTCTGTTCGCGCTGCGCCCCGACGGCGTGCACTGGAAGACCGAGGCGATCGTGGCGCACGCCCACGGCCGCCCCTTCGCCTGGGTGGACGACGAGCAGAGCCTCGCGGACGAGGCGTACGTCACCGCCCACCACCCGGGCCCGGCCCTCCTGCACCACGTCGACCCACGGGTCGGACTGCGGGAGGAGGATTTCGCGGCACTGGCGGAGTTCACGGCGACGCTCACACCATAGGTACCGGGCGACTGCGTGTGCCCGCTCGTGCGGGCCCACACGGCCCGGCCGCTAACCGCCGGAGCCCTGGGACCGGTTGTCCGGGGTGACCGAGAGGCCGATGGCTGCGCGTCAAACGAGGCAGCGTGCGAGAAACCACTGTGCCTCGTGTGCAGACAGCGTCAGTGAGTCCTCGTCCCCGGCATCGATGACCAGAACCACTTCGTCGGTCGGCCAATGAGCGGCCAACTGCCGCAATGTGACCGGCCGGTAGCAGGGCACATAAGGGAAGGCCCTGAACAGCCGCTCCTCGGACGTGAACACCATGACCGCCGGGGCAGAGTTCACGCTTTCGACCACCGGCAGCACAAACCGCACGAACCCACTGCGACCACTGGTGTAGCAGATACCGCTCACCGCCGGGATCAGCACATCACACCCGGCCAGAGCCCCCAACGCCTTGCAATTGGGAGCCGTGGCCAGTTCGTGGAGGGCATCCCTCGCCACAGTCTCGAAGACCTCTGATGGGATCTCAGTCATGGAGCCCGTCCCTTGCTGCAGGAACCCGCCCCCGATACGCAGAGCGCCTACCCGCGATCGACGCGATCATGCTGTGAAGGCTCGGGGTCGGAAACGAAAGCGCCCTTCCGGGCCCTCTCGGGGCCGTGGAAGGGCGCTCGACGATGACCGACACCGACGACTGCCGACAGCTCAGCAGCAGGTCAGAGCGTTGATCGGTCAGGCGGCCGCAGGGCACGGCCGCCGCGGGTCAGTTGTGGCTGTGCAGGATCTCGTTCAGGCCGCCCCACACCGCGTTGTTCGGGCGGGCCTCGACCGCGCCGGTGACCGAGTTGCGGCGGAAGAGGATGTTGGAGGCGCCGGAGAGTTCGCGGGCCTTGACGATCTGGCCGTCGGGCATGGTGACCCGGGTGCCGGCGGTGACGTACAGACCGGCCTCGACGACGCACTCGTCGCCGAGGGCGATGCCGACGCCCGCCTCGGCGCCGATCAGGCAGCGCTCGCCGATGGAGATGATCACGTTGCCACCGCCGGAGAGCGTGCCCATCGTGGAGGCCCCGCCGCCGATGTCCGAACCGTCGCCGACCACGACGCCCGCGGAGATACGGCCCTCGACCATGGACGTACCGAGCGTGCCGGCGTTGAAGTTCACGAAGCCCTCGTGCATGACCGTGGTGCCCTCGGCGAGGTGGGCACCCAGGCGGACCCGGTCTGCGTCGGCGATACGGACGCCCTTCGGCGCGACGTAGTCCGTCATGCGCGGGAACTTGTCGATGGAGGTCACCTGGAGGTGCAGGCCCTCGGCGCGGGCGTTCAGGCGCACCTTCTCGATGTCGTCGACGGCGACCGGGCCCAGCGAGGTCCAGGCGACGTTGGCGAGGAAGCCGAACATGCCCTCCAGGCTCTGGTCGTGCGGCTTGACCAGACGGTGCGAGAGCAGGTGCAGACGCAGATAGACGTCATGCGCGTCGATCGGCTTCTCCTCGAGCGAGGCGATGACCGTGCGGACCGCGACCACCTCGACGCCCCGGCGGGCGTCCGGGCCCACGGCCTTCGCGGCGCCTGCACCGAGCAGTTCCACGGCACGCTCGGCGGACAGCCGCTCCGTGCCGGACGGGCCCGGCTCGGCGGACAGTCCGGGCGCGGGGAACCAGGTGTCGAGAACGGTGCCGTCGGCGGCGATGGTGGCGAGGCCGGCGGCCACGGCACCGGTGGTACGGGGAGCAGTCGTGTCGGTCATAGGGGAAACCTAACGTGGCTTGGGCCGGGTGGGCGAACCGGTGCCGGGGTCGTCTCAGGGGACGGTCGGGCGGGGCGGGGAATCACCCGTCCCAGCACCTCCCGCGCGTACTCCTCGTCGTACTCGGCGCCCGTCAGCAGCACCTGCAGACAGATCCCGTCCATCAGTGCGAGGAGGGCCCGCGCGGTGACCGGGTCGGTGCGACGGGCCAGCCGCTCGGCCGTCTCCTCGGTCCACTCGGCGGCGACCGGGCGCAGCGCGGAGCGGCGCAGGGCTGCGAGATACAGCTCGTACTCCAGCTCGACGCCCGCCCGGTCGCCGCCCAGCCACTCCCCCATGACCCGGGCCAGGTCACCGGCGAGATCGTCCTCGGCGCCCTCCAGCAGGCCGCTCTCGGTGAGCACCTTGGCGAAGCCCTCGTTCGCCTGCCGCAGCGCGGCGACCATCAGCTCGTCGAGGGTCTTGAAGTGGTACGTCGTGGAGCCGAGCGGCACATCGGCCTCGGCGGCGACAGAGCGGTGGCTCAGTCCCCCGATGCCCTTGTCCGCCACGACACGGATCGCCGCGTCGATGATCCGCTGCCGTCGCTCGGGGTCGTAACGCCGGGGCATCAGTGCGCACCTCCCAGGTTCAGGACCACCACCCCGCCGACGATCAGCGCGATCCCCGCGATCTTGGCGAGCCCCAGCCCCTCCCCGAAGAGAACCAGGCCGATCGCGGCGACGGTCGCCGTGCCGACTCCGGACCAGATCGCATAGGCCGTCCCGATCGACATGCTCTTCAGAGCCTGGGCGAGCAGCACGAAGGAGACGACGTAACCGAGAAGGGTCACCAGCGAGGGCCAGACCCTGCTGAAGCCGTCGCTGTACTTCATGGCGGTCGTGGCCACGACCTCGGCACCGATGGCGCCGGCGAGGAAGGCGTATTCCATGTGTACGAGTGTACGCATCGATGCGTACGGCCGTACACATTCATGGCCTCCGTCCCTCGCGGCAGGCGGCTGCGCAGAGCACGAGAACGGCGACGCCCGTCGGGCGTCGCCGTTCTCTTCGGCCGGTGGATCTCAGACGTTGAAGCCGAGTGCCCGAAGCTGCTCACGGCCGTCGTCCGTGATCTTGTCGGGGCCCCACGGCGGCATCCAGACCCAGTTGATCCGCAACTCGTTGACGAGGCCGTCCGTGGCGGACTTGGCCTGGTCCTCGATGACGTCCGTCAGCGGGCAGGCCGCGGAGGTCAGGGTCATGTCGACGGTGGCGATGTTCGCCGTCTCGTCGATGTGGATGCCGTAGATCAGGCCCAGGTTGACGACGTCGATGCCCAGCTCGGGGTCGACGACATCCATCAGGGCCTCGCGGAGCTCCTCCTCCGAGACCGGCTTCATCTCCACGGTGTCGCTCATGCCGTCTTCCTTTCGGCGTCGGCTCCGCCCAGCGCCTGGGCCGTCGCGTCCTTCCACGCCATCCAGCTCAGGAGGGCGCACTTCACCCGCGCCGGGTACTTGGACACCCCGGCGAACGCGACCGCGTCCTCCAGGATCTCCTCCATCGCGTCGTCGGGCTCGATCCGGCCCTTGGACTGCATCAGCTCCAGGAAGGCCTCCTGGATCTTCTGCGCCTCGGCCAGTTCCTTGCCGACGAGGAGCTCGTTCAGCACGGAGGCCGAGGCCTGGCTGATGGAGCAGCCCTGGCCCTCGTACGAGACGTCCTTGATCGTCGTGCCGTCGTACTTCACACGCAGCGTGATCTCGTCGCCGCAGGTCGGATTGACGTGGTGCACCTCGGCGTCGCCATCCCTCAGACCACGCCCGTGGGGGTTCTTGTAGTGGTCCAGGATGACTTCCTGGTACATCGAATCAAGCTTCACGACCAGCCCTTCAGCCGAAGAAGTTCCGTACGTGCTCCAGCCCCTCGACCAGTGCCTCGATCTCGGCCGGCGTGGAGTACAGATAGAACGACGCTCGCGTGGTCGCAGGAATTCCGTACCGCAGGCACACCGGGCGGGCGCAGTGGTGGCCCACCCGGACCGCGATGCCCTGCTCGTCGAGGACCTGGCCCACGTCGTGCGGGTGGATGTCGCCGAGCGTGAAGGAGATCGCCGCGCCCCGGTCCTCAGCCGTGGTCGGGCCGATGATCCGCAGGTCGGGGACCTCGCTCAGCCGCTGCACCGCGTACTCGGTGAGCGCGTGCTCATGGGCGAGGATCTTGTCCATGCCGATCGAGGACAGGTAGTCGATCGCCGCGCCGAGCCCGACCGCCTGCGCGATCGGCGGCGTACCCGCCTCGAACTTGTGCGGAGCGGGAGCGTACGTCGACGAGTGCATCGACACCGTCTCGATCATCTCGCCGCCGCCCAGGAACGGAGGCAGGTCCTCCAGCAGCTCCTGACGGCCCCAGAGCACGCCGATGCCCGTCGGACCGCACATCTTGTGGCCCGTGAAGGCCACGAAGTCGGCCTGGAGGGCCTGGACGTCCAGCGGCATGTGCGGCGCCGCCTGCGAGGCGTCGATGCACACCAGCGCGCCGACCTCCTGTGCGCGGCGCACTATCGCCTCGACCGGGTTGACCGTGCCCAGGATGTTGGACACCAGCACGAAGGAGACGATCTTCGTCTTCTCCGTGATGATCTCGTCGATGTTCGACAGGTCGAGCCGGCCGTCGTCGGTGAGACCGAACCACTTCAGCTTCGCGCCCGTACGCTGCGCGAGCAGCTGCCACGGGACGATGTTGGAGTGGTGCTCCATCTCGGTGATGACGATCTCGGTGTCGTGGTCCACCCGGTAGGGCTCGTCGGCCCAGCCGAGCATGTTCGCCACGAGGTTCAGCGACTCGGAGGCGTTCTTGGTGAAGATCACCTCGTCGCGGCTCGGCGCGTTGATGAACGCGGCGACCTTGTCGCGCGCCCCCTCGTACAGCGCCGTGGCCTCCTCGGCGAGCACATGCACACCGCGGTGGACGTTGGCGTTGTAGCGCTCGTAGTACTCGCTCAGGACGTCCAGCACCTGGCGCGGCTTCTGCGAGGTCGCTGCGTTGTCCAGGTACACGAGCTTCTTGCCGTCGTGGACCAGCCGGTCCAGGACGGGGAAGTCCTTGCGGATCGCCTCGGTGTCGAGGAGGCCCGGCAGCTGTGTCACGCGGATGCGCCACCCTTCACGTATGCCTCGTAGCCCTCGTTCTCCAGCTTGTCCGCGAGCTCGGGGCCACCGGACTCGACGATGCGGCCGCCGGCGAACACATGGACGTGGTCGGGCTTGATGTAGCGCAGGATGCGCGTGTAGTGCGTGATCAGCATGGTGCCGACCTCGCCCGACTCCCGGACACGGTTGACGCCCTCGGACACGATGCGGAGCGCGTCGACGTCCAGGCCGGAGTCCGTCTCGTCGAGGATCGCGATCTTCGGCTTGAGCAGCTCCAGCTGGAGGATCTCGTGGCGCTTCTTCTCACCGCCGGAGAAGCCCTCGTTCACATTGCGCTCGGCGAAGGACGGGTCCATGTGGAGACGCTCCATGGTCTCCTTGACCTCCTTCACCCAGGTGCGCAGCTTCGGGGCCTCGCCGCGGATCGCGGTGGCGGAGGTGCGCAGGAAGTTGGAGACGGAGACGCCGGGGACCTCGACCGGGTACTGCATCGCCAGGAACAGGCCCGCGCGGGCGCGCTCGTCGACGGACATCTCCAGGACGTCCTCGCCGTCGAGCAGCACGGTGCCGCTGGTGATCGTGTACTTCGGGTGACCCGCGAGCGAGTAGGCGAGGGTCGACTTGCCCGAGCCGTTGGGGCCCATGATGGCGTGCGTCTCGCCCTGCTTCACGGTGAGGTCGACGCCCTTGAGGATCTCCTTCGTGGCGTTGTCGGCCTCGACGGTGACGTGCAGGTCTCGGATTTCAAGCGTTGCCATGGGTGCCTCAGGACTCCTGGGTGACGGAGACGAGAACGTCGTCCCCTTCGATCTTTACGGGGTATACGGGGACGGGGCGCGTCGCCGGAAGTGCGTCGGGCTTGCCGGAGCGAAGGTCGAAGCGCGAGCCGTGCAGCCAGCACTCGATGTGGCAGTCGTCCACCTCGCCCTCCGACAGCGAGACGTTCGCGTGGGAGCAGATGTCGTAGATCGCGAACACCTCGCCCTCGGTCTTCACGAGCGAGATGGGCGTGCCGTCGATTTCCACCCGTTTCGGGGTGTCCTCCTCCAACTCGCTCAGCCCGCAGACGCGTACGAAGGGGCTCATGCGACCGACGCCTCCAGCTCCTCTTCGATCTTGGCGATCAGGCGCTCCTGGATGTCCTCGACGCCGATCTGCTGGACCAGTTCGGCGAAGAAGCCGCGGACCACCAGACGGCGGGCCTCGTGCTCCGGGATGCCTCGGGCCATCAGGTAGAAGAGCTGCTCGTCGTCGAAGCGGCCGGTGGCGGACGCGTGGCCGGCGCCGACGATCTCGCCGGTCTCGATCTCCAGGTTGGGGACCGAGTCGACGCGCGCGCCGTCCGTGAGGACGAGGTTGCGGTTCATCTCGTAGGTGTCCGTGCCCTCGGCCTTGGCCTCGATGAGCACGTCACCGATCCACACGGCGTGCGCTTCGTCGCCCTGGAGCGCGCCCTTGTAGACGACGTTCGACTTGCAGTGCGGAGTGTTGTGGTCGACGAAGAGCCGGTGCTCCTGGTGCTGGCCCGTGTCGGTGAAGTAGAGCCCGAACAGTTCGGCCTCGGCGCCGGTGCCCGCGTAGGTCACCCGCGGGTGCAGCCGGACCACGTCGCCGCCGAAGGTCACGACGACCGACTTGAAGGAGGCGTCCCGGCCGACCAGCGCGTTGTGCTGGGCGACATGGACCGCCTTGTCGTCCCAGTCCTGGACGGAGACGACCGTCAGCTTGGCGCCGTCGCCCAGGAGGTAGTCGACGTTGGCGGCGACCACCGCGTCACCCGTGTGGTCGATGACGACGACGGCCTCGGCGAAGGCGCCGAGTTCGATGACCTGCTGGCCGAAGGCGACCCCGCCCTCGCCGTGCACCGCGATGCGGATCGGCTCGGTCAGAACGGTCTCCTTCGGGACGGTCACGACCGAGGCCTGCTCGAAGGCGGAGTACGCCTGGGCTGCGACGCGGTCCACCGGGGCGCCCGCCTTGCCGAGCCGTGCGTCGTCGCGGCCGACGGTCTCGACGGTGACGCCCTCGGGGGCGTCGACGGCCACCTTCACGCCCCCGCCGTTGGCGACGGCGGTGCCGTCGTGCAGACCGCGCAGCCGCTCCAGCGGCGTGAACCGCCACTCCTCCTCACGACCGTGCGGGACCGGGAAGTCCGCCACGTCGAAGGACGGCGGCGCGCTCATGCGCGTGGCGACGGTCGACTCGGCGGCAACCGCGATCTGGCCGGCGGTGGTGCTGCCCAGCGGTGGGGGCGCCCCCTGGCCGAGCGAGGTCGAGGGCTTGGGGGAGTTCTGGGCCTCAGCCATGGCTGTCGTTGTGCTCTCTTCCTAAAGTCAGTGGTGACCCACGGCCCGCCCCGGGAAGGCGGGCCGCCTGCTGCCGATGAGGACGGTCGTCAGCCGACCGCGCCTTCCATCTGCAGCTCGATCAGCCGGTTGAGCTCCAGCGCGTACTCCATGGGCAGTTCCTTGGCGATCGGCTCGACGAAGCCGCGCACGATCATCGCCATCGCCTCGAACTCGCTCAGACCACGGCTCATCAGGTAGAAGAGCTGGTCCTCGGAGACCTTGGAGACGGTCGCCTCGTGGCCCATGGACACGTCGTCCTCGCGGACGTCGACGTACGGGTACGTGTCGGAGCGGGAGATCGTGTCGACGAGCAGCGCGTCGCACAGCACGTTCGACTTCGATCCGGCCGCGCCCTCGCCGATCTCGACCAGACCGCGGTACGAGGTACGGCCGCCGCCGCGCGCCACCGACTTGGACACGATGTTGGACGAGGTGTTCGGCGCCATGTGGACCATCTTCGAACCCGCGTCCTGGTGCTGGCCCTCGCCCGCGAAGGCGATGGAGAGGGTCTCGCCCTTGGCGTGCTCGCCCATCAGGTAGACGGCCGGGTACTTCATCGTCACCTTGGAGCCGATGTTGCCGTCGATCCACTCCATGGTCGCGCCCTCGTACGCCACGGCGCGCTTGGTGACCAGGTTGTAGACGTTGTTCGACCAGTTCTGGATGGTCGTGTAACGGCAGCGGGCGTTCTTCTTGACGATGATCTCGACGACCGCGGAGTGCAGCGAGTCGGACTTGTAGATCGGGGCCGTGCAACCCTCGACGTAGTGCACGTAGGCACCCTCGTCGACGATGATCAGGGTCCGCTCGAACTGGCCCATGTTCTCCGTGTTGATGCGGAAGTAGGCCTGGAGCGGGATCTCCACGTGCACGCCCGGCGGGACGTAGATGAAGGAGCCGCCCGACCACACGGCGGTGTTCAGGGAAGCGAACTTGTTGTCACCGGCGGGGATGACCGTGCCGAAGTACTCCTTGAAGAGCTCCGGGTGCTCCTTCAGCGCGGTGTCGGTGTCGAGGAAGATGACGCCCTGCTCCTCCAGGTCCTCACGGATCTGGTGGTAGACGACCTCCGACTCGTACTGCGCCGCGACACCGGCCACGAGGCGCTGCTTCTCCGCCTCCGGGATGCCGAGCTTGTCGTACGTGTTCTTGATGTCCTCGGGCAGGTCCTCCCAGGACTCCGCCTGCTTCTCCGTGGAGCGCACGAAGTACTTGATGTTGTCGAAGTCGATGCCCGACAGGTCCGAGCCCCAGTTCGGCATGGGCTTCTTCTCGAAGAGCCGCAGACCCTTGAGACGCAGCTTGGTCATCCACTCCGGCTCGGACTTCTTCGCCGAGATGTCACGGACGACCCCTTCGTTCAGACCGCGCTTCGCCGCGGCACCGGCCTCGTCGGAGTCGGCCCAGCCGTATTCGTACTTGCCCAGGCCCTCGAGTTCGGGGTGGGCAGTCTCCGTGGGGAGAGTCATGCGGGGTTCCTCCCGGCCGTGCTGGCAGATGCGTTGTGGGTGGTCTCGGAGTTCTTTGAGGCTTTGTGCGGCGCCTTGGGGATGAACGTCGTGCAGACGCCGTCGCCGTGCGCGATCGTCGCCAGTCGCTGCACGTGCGTGCCGAGGAGCTGGGAGAAGATCTCCGTCTCGGCCTCGCACAGCTGGGGGAACTGTTCCGCGACATGGGCGACCGGGCAGTGGTGCTGGCAGAGCTGCTCACCGACCGGTGCGCTGCGCGCCGTAGCAGCGTACCCGTCCGCAGTCAGCGCCTTGGCCAGCGCTTCGGTGCGCTGCTCGGGGTCGGCGGCCTCGATCGCCTTGCGGTAGGCGGTGGCCTGTTCGGCGATCCTGGCGCGGGCGAAGGCGACCACGGCGTCTTCCCCGCCGAACTGCTCGCGGATCCAGCGCAGCGCGTCCGCGGCGAGCTGGTCGTACGACTGGTCGAAGGCGTCGCGGCCGCAGTCGGTGAGCGCGAAGACCTTGGCGGGGCGGCCTCGCGTACGCGCCCCGTACACCCGCTGCTCACGGGCCGCCACGACATCGTCCGCGACGAGCGCGTCCAGATGCCGCCGTACGGCCGCCTGGGTGAGTCCGAGCCGTCCGGCCAGCTCCGCGACGGTCGACGGCCCGTGGTCCAGGATGGACCGCGCGACCCGGTTGCGCGTCGAGCGCTCCCCGGTCGCAAGCTCCTCCTGAGGGGCCCCCGTGGGGGTCTCCCGAGCCTCGTCGACGTTTTTCACAACGCCATTGTTGCGTAATTCCTCAGAGCCTGACAAGCGCCGCCCCGGCGACCGGCGGTGCCGTACATCACTTAGGCATGCCTAAGGCGACCTGCGGAAACGATCTTTGATCGATCAAATCGGTGGCGTCCACGGCGGCTGTCCGGGAAAGTGCCCGACCATGCCGATACCGCCTCCGACCGGCCCTCTTGTCAGCCGGAACACCCGGCAGGTGGCCGGGGCCCTGCGCGGCGCGCACCCGCGGACCTCGTTCGCGGCGGTCGGGGCAACGGGCGGAGGAGATCGTCGAGAGCCATGCGACCGACTGCCGCCTCGGCGGACTCAGCCCGCCGGCCCCGCTGGAGAAGCTGGGCGCCCGGGCCCTGCTGCTGGGCGCGGGCCACGACGCGTGCACCCGCTTCCACCCGGCCGAGTACCGGATTCCCGCCCCACGCGTCCCGGTGGCGCGGCCGGGGCCGGACGGCTGGGAGGTGGTGACGGAGGTGGCGATCTCCGCGGACCGGTTCGACGAGCTGGGCCATGACTTCGGGCGGGACCGTCCCGTCGTACGGAGGAAGGTGGGCGCCGCCGCCGTCCGGCTGTTCCCGGTGGCGGACGCCGTGGCGTACGCAGATCGGTGGCCGGCACTGCACCGGCCGGGTGAGGAGTGGATGTCGGACCCGCGCGTCCGGCGCCCGAACGGCGTACCTAGACTCTGGAGCCATGCGAAGTGAGCCGGTCGTCCAGGTCCGGGCCCTGAGGAAGCGGTACGGCACGAAGACCGCGGTGGACGGCCTCGACCTGGTGGCCCGCGCGGGTGTCACCGCCGTACTCGGCCCCAACGGGGCGGGCAAGACGACCACGATCGAGACCTGCGAGGGGTACCGGAAGCCGGACTCCGGCACGGTGCGTGTCCTGGGCCTGGACCCGGTCCGCGACGCCTCGGCGCTGCGTCCCCGGATAGGCGTCATGCTCCAGTCCGGCGGCGTCTACTCGGGCGCCCGCGCCGACGAAATGCTCCGCCATGTCGCCAAGCTCCACGCCCACCCGCTCGACGTGGACGCGCTCATCGAGCGGCTGGGGCTCGGCAGCTGCGGACGCACGACGTACCGGCGCCTGTCGGGCGGGCAGCAGCAGCGGCTCGCCCTCGCCATGGCCGTCGTCGGCCGCCCGAACCTGGTCTTCCTGGACGAGCCCACCGCCGGCCTCGACCCCCAGGCACGCCGGGCCACCTGGGACCTCGTACGCGACCTGCGCACCGACGGCGTGTCCGTGATCCTTACGACGCACTACATGGACGAGGCCGAGCAGCTCGCCGACGACGTCGCGATCATCGACGCGGGCCGGGTCATCGCGCAGGGCTCCCCGGAGGAGCTGTGCCGCGGCGGCGCCGAGAACACGCTGCGCTTCACGGGCCGCCCCAGCCTCGACGTGGGGTCCCTGCTGAAGGCGCTCCCGGCGGACTGCACGGCGGCGGAGCTGACGCCGGGCGCGTACCGCGTCGTCGGCAAGGTCGACCCGCAGCTGCTGGCGACGGTCACCTCCTGGTGCGCCCAGCACGGGGTGATGCCGGACAGGATCTCCGTCGAACGGCACACCCTCGAGGACGTTTTTCTCGAGCTGACCGGCAAGGAGCTGCGCTCGTGACCACCGTCGGTACCTACACGCCGAAGCCCGGCCCGGCCCCCCTGCCGCGCATGATCGCGGCACAGGCCGTGCTCGAGACGAAGATGCTGCTGCGCAACGGCGAGCAGCTGCTCCTGACGGTCGTCATCCCGACGCTGCTGCTCGTCCTGTTCAGCTCCGTCGACATCGTGGACACCGGCGCAGGCAAGGCAGTCGACTTCCTCACCCCCGGCATCCTGGCGCTCGCCGTGATGTCGACCGCGTTCACCGGTCAGGCGATCGCGACCGGCTTCGAGCGCCGGTACGGGGTGCTGAAGCGGCTTGCCTCCTCGCCGCTGCCCCGCTGGGGGCTGATGACCGCCAAGACGGCCTCCGTCCTGGTCACCGAGGTACTCCAGGTGATCCTGCTGACGGTGATCGCCTTCTCGCTGGGCTGGTCACCGCAGGGCAACCTGTTCGCCGTGCTGCTCCTGCTGGTCCTGGGCACGGCGGCCTTCTCCGGGCTCGGCCTCCTGATGGCGGGCACGCTGAAGGCCGAGGCGACCCTGGCCGCCGCCAACCTGGTCTTCCTGCTGCTGCTCGTCGGCGGCGGCGTGATCGTCCCGCTGGACAGATTCCCGTCCGGCGCCCAGGACGTGCTCGCTGCGCTGCCGATCTCGGCGCTCTCGGACGGCCTGCGCGGCGTTCTCCAGCACGGCGCCGGGGTGCCCTGGGGCGACCTGGGCATCCTCGGGGTCTGGGCCGTGGTGGGACTGGCCGCGGCCGGGAAGTTCTTCCGCTGGGAGTGACGTCCGTGAAAGACCTCCCGCAAAAGACGTCGGGGAGTGACGTCCGTCCCCCGGGCCGACCCCTCGTGAAACCGTGCACAAGCGGAGCCCTACCATGAGGGGCGTGCCAAACGTGACCCGCGCCGATGCCGTAGCGGCCGTGCGCAACCCGCTCGCCTTCATCGCCGCACGCTGGACCCCGGAGCCCCGGACGGTCCGGCGGGCGGCACTCGCCGCGCTCGTCATGTCGGTGGTCATCGTCGTCACCGGCGGTGCCGTGCGCCTGACCGGCTCCGGGCTCGGCTGTCCGACCTGGCCGCAGTGCACCGACGACTCTCTGACCACGACCAGCGCCATGGGTGTGCACGGCGCCATCGAGTTCGGCAACCGCATGCTGACGTACGTGCTGTGCGCGGCCGTCGGCTGGGCGATCGTGGCCGCGCGCTCGCAGAAGCCGTCGCGGCGGGTCCTCACCCGGCTCGGCTGGGCCCAGTTCTGGATCGTGATGGGCAACGCGATCCTGGGCGGCGTCGTGGTCCTCGTGGGCCTCAACCCGTACACCGTCGCCGCCCACTTCCTGCTCTCCACCGCACTCATCACGGTGGCGACGCTGATGTGGCAGCGCACTCGGGAGGGCGACTCGGCGCCGCGTCCGCTGGTCGGCAAGGCCGTGCAGCAGCTGGTGTGGTTCCTGGTCGTCGCCTCCGTCCTGCTGATCGCCCTCGGCACGGTCGTCACCGGCGCGGGTCCGCACGCGGGCGACTCCCGGGACGTCAAGCGCATCCCGATCGACTGGGAGACCGTCGCCAAGCTGCACGCCGTGCTCGCCTGGATCGTGGTGACGCTGACGTTCGCCCTGTGGTTCGTCCTGAAGGCGGTCGACGCGCCCACGGGCCCGCTGCACCGCACCCGGGACCTGTTCCTGATCCTCCTGGGCCAGGGCGTCATCGGCTATGTCCAGTACTTCACGCACCTTCCCGAGGTCCTGGTCGGCCTCCACATGTTCGGCTCCTGCCTGGTGTGGATCGGAGTGCTCCGGGTGCTGTTGTCGTTGCGCGAACGCCCCGGGGTGACGGCGGAACTTCCGGGCCCCGCGGCGGAGTCGGCCCTCACCGCCGCGTGACGCGGGGCTCAGCCGAGGCCGTACACCCGCCGCGCATTCCCCGCGGCGATCATGCCCGCCACCCGCTGCGCGTCCGCCAGTGACCAGGCGCCCTCGGCGACCCAGGTGCCCAGCAGCCGGGAGAGCGCCTCGCGGAACAGACGGGCCCCGATCACATGGAGTTCCGGCAGGCCGTGGGCGCTGCTGGAGAACAGGAGCTTGCCGAAGGGGGCCAGTTCCAGGAGCTCGGCGAGGACATCGGCGGCCCGGGCGCCCGTGCGGACGAGTGCCGACCCCAGGTCCGCGTACACATGCGGGAACACCCCGGCCAGATGCGCCGCGTGCCGGTGATACGGGTAGCCGTGCAGCAGGACGAGGTCCGTGCCGAGCCCGGCCGTGGCACGTACGAAGTCGGTGAGCAGGACCGGGTCGGTGCGGTCGATGCGCAGGCCCGGTTCACCGAGGCCCGAGTGGAGCTGGAGGGGCCGGCCGGAGGCGACCGCGCTCCACAGCAGATGGCGCAGCAGGACCGGATCCGACAGGGCGCCACCCACCCGGCGGCCCGCCAGCCAGCGGCCGGCCGCGCCCCGTACCTCCCCCGGCCCCGGCGGCTCGGGCGCGAGTGCCAGACCGTGCCGTACGCCCGCCACCGAGGTGAACGCCACGGCGTGCGCCGCGGCCCCGTGGATCGACTCGGCGAGGTTGGCGAGGAACGCCTCGACCGTGCCGGAGGTGTCGGCCACCTGCTCGGCGAGCAGTTCAAGGCGGACGATCTCGTGCGCCTCGGCGGCTCCCGCCGAGGCCATCTCGGCGGGCCCGGTGAGGTCGCCGGGCAGCCCGGTGTCGACGAGGTAGGTGGTGATACCGCTGCCCCGCAGCAGTCTGCGCCCCGCCTCCAGGACGCCGAGTTCCCGGCGCCGGGCGAGATAGCGGGCGGGCGGGCAGTGCGGCTCCAGACCGAGCAGCGGAGGACACCAGCGCCGTACGGCGAAGCCCGTCTGGGTGTCGAAGAGGGTGGTGCCGGCCGCCGGCGGGCCCTCGGTGCGGGCGAGGTGGGCCTCGAAAGTGCCGAGGCCCAGCTCGGTACGGAGGACGCCGTGGCAGTACTGGTCCACCAGGGACGGCGTTTCGATCATCCGGACTCCCCGCGACTGGACCGTGGCTCCCTGAGGTCCTAACGGGTGAACCGGGCGTGAGGTGTTGCTCTCAGGCGGTGCGCTTGCCGCCCACCTGGATTCCCGCCATGCGCGTCCACTCGTACGGGCCGGTCTTCACCTTGCCCGCGAACTCTCCGTCGAAAGCCTCGTGGACGGTGATTCCCGCCTTCCGCACCGCCTCCTCGGCGATCGCGTACGTCGATGCGACGAGGTCACCCCACGTGCCGTCCTCGCCCACGAGCACGATCCTGGCGCCGCGGTCGCCGATGTACGCCACGTTCCCCTCGGCGCCGCCGTGCGCCTTGGCGAAGGCGTCGATCTCCTTGGCGAGCCGGACGGCCCGGCGCTCGGCCTTGGCGGCCTGCTTGGCGCCGGTGTCCTCGTCAACCTGCTTGGTGTCTGCCATGGCCAGGATGCTACCGATGGGTAGATCAAACGGCGACGGGAGGGGTGCGTGGCCTTGACCACGCCCCCTCCCCCCGGTGGTACGCGGGGACGGCTAGCGGAGGAAGGGGTCCACCGCCACCGCCACGAACAGCAGCGAGACATAGGTGATGGACCAGTGGAACAGCCGCATCTCCTTCAGCTTCGCACCAGTCGCCTCCGCCTTCGCCCGGTTCTGCAGCGCGTGGGCCTCCCACAGCCACCAGCCGCCCGCCGCCAGGGCGACCGTCGTGTAGAACCAGCCCGTGTAGCCGAGCGGGGTGAGCAGCAGGGAGACCCCGACCATCACCCAGCTGTAGATCACGATCTGCCGGGCGACCACCTTGTTGGAGGCGATGACCGGCAGCATCGGCACGCCCACGCGCCGATAGTCCTCCCTGACCTTCATGGACAGCGGCCAGTAGTGCGGCGGCGTCCAGAAGAACATGACGAGGAAGAGAACGACCGGCGCCCACGACATGGAGTTCGTGACCGACGACCAGCCGATCAGGACCGGAAGGCAGCCGGCGATGCCCCCCCACACGATGTTCTGCGACGTACGCCGCTTGAGGATCATCGTGTAGACGACGACGTAGAAGAGGAGCGCTCCGAGCGACAGCCAGGCGGACAGCCAGTTGACGGTGAAACCGAACAGCAGCGTCGAGACGACCGCCAGCGTGATGCCGAAGGCGAGGCACTCGGGGGGGCTGACGATGCCGGTGACGAGCGGGCGCTGGGACGTGCGCTCCATGAGCGCGTCGATGTCGCGGTCGATGTACATGTTCAGGGCGTTGGCACCGCCCGCGGAGAGGTAACCGCCGATGCAGGTGAGCAGCACGAGCCTGAGGCTCGGCACCCCCTGCTGGGCGAGGAACATCACCGGGACGGTAGTGATCAGCAGCAGTTCGATGATGCGCGGCTTGGTCAGCGCCACGAACGCCTTGACACGGGCCCCAAACGGCCGCTGGCCCCGGCTGCTGCTCGTTTCGAGCTCCTCCACAGCCTCACGGGCGTGGGCGGTGCCCCCACCCGTCGGACGGGATTCGACGACCGTCACGTACACCCCTGACAGAGACATCTCAGCAAGCCCCGGCTGTGAACTCCCGGTAAAGGCTCGCGCGTACCCACGCAACTTTAGACGTTGCCCAGAGTCCGCCCTTCGCGGGGGTGGGTCGTGTTGGGAGCGGCCGTGCGAGCAGGGAGCACGAGCCGGGTATCGCTCGATTGAGCAGTCGGATGAGCGCCTCCGTATTCATTTGCCGAATGCGGATCAGGCCGGTCGGGAGGCGGATCCGAGCGACTCCCGGCAGTCTGGAATGACTCGAAAAGACGCACGTACTTACGGGGGTAGGCTCAGCAGCGGCCGGTGGGCGTCCAGTGCACCGGCATTCGACATGTGGAGAGGAGCCCTGACCCAGGGTGAGCACCAAGCCGACCACCACAGACCTCGAGTGGACCGAGTTGGACCAGCGGGCCGTCGACACCGCCCGCGTCCTGGCCGCCGATGCCGTACAGAAGGTCGGCAACGGCCATCCGGGTACGGCGATGAGCCTGGCGCCGGCGGCCTACACCCTCTTCCAGAAGGTGATGCGCCACGACCCGGCCGACCCCGACTGGGTGGGCCGTGACCGCTTCGTACTGTCCGCGGGTCACTCGTCCCTGACCCTCTACACCCAGCTCTACCTGGCCGGTTTCGGTCTGGAGCTGGATGACCTGGAGGCCTTCCGAACCTGGGGCTCCAAGACCCCCGGCCACCCCGAGTACGGGCACACGCGGGGCGTGGAGACGACGACCGGCCCGCTCGGCCAGGGTGTCGCCAACGCGGTGGGCATGGCCATGGCCTCCCGCTACGAGCGCGGCCTGTTCGACCCGGACGCACCGCAGGGCGCCTCCCCCTTCGACCACTTCATCTACTGCATCGCCGGTGACGGCTGCCTCCAGGAGGGCATCTCCGCCGAGGCGTCCTCCCTGGCCGGCCACCAGAAGCTGGGCAACCTGGTCCTGCTGTGGGACGACAACCACATCTCGATCGAGGGCGACACGGAGACCGCGGTCTCCGAGGACACGGTCAAGCGCTACGAGGCCTACGGCTGGCACGTGCAGCGCGTGGCGCCGAAGCCGGACGGCGACCTGGACCCGCACGCGATCTACAACGCGATCCAGCAGGCCAAGAAGGTCACGGACCGGCCGTCCTTCATCGCGATGCGCTCGATCATCGCCTGGCCGGCCCCGAACGCGCAGAACACCGAGGCCGCGCACGGATCGGCGCTGGGCGAGGAGGAGGTCGCGGCCACCAAGCGCGTCCTCGGCTTCGACCCGGAGAAGAGCTTCGAGGTCGCAGATGAGGTCCTCGACCACACCCGCAAGGCGCTGGAGCGCGGTCGTCAGGCCAAGGCGGAGTGGGAGAAGTCGTTCGAGGAGTGGCGGTCCAACACCCCCGAGCGCGCGGCGGAGTTCGAGCGCATCGGCAAGGGCGAGCTGCCCACCGGCTGGGAGGAGAAGCTCCCGGTCTTCGAGGAGGGCGCGTCCGTCGCCACCCGTGCCGCCTCCGGCAAGGTGCTGCAGGCGCTGGGTGCGGTCATCCCCGAGCTGTGGGGCGGCTCGGCCGACCTGGCCGGGTCGAACAACACGACCATCGACAAGAACAGCTCCTTCCTCCCGGCGGACAACCCGCTGCCGGAGGCGGACCCGTACGGCCGCACGATCCACTTCGGTATCCGCGAGCACGCGATGGCCGCGACGATGAACGGCATCACGCTGCACGGGAACACCCGCGTCTACGGCGGCACGTTCCTCGTGTTCTCCGACTACATGCGCAACGCGGTGCGCCTGTCGGCCCTGATGCACCTGCCGGTGACGTACGTGTGGACGCACGACTCCATCGGCCTCGGTGAGGACGGCCCGACGCACCAGCCCGTCGAGCACCTGGCCTCGCTGCGCGCGATCCCGGGTCTGAACATCGTCCGTCCGGCCGACGCCAACGAGACGGCGATCGCCTGGCGCGAGATCTTCCGCCGCTGGACCAAGGAGTTCGGCAAGGGCGCCCCGCACGGCCTCGCGCTGACCCGCCAGGGCGTGCCCACGTACGAGCCCAACGAGGACACCGTGCGCGGTGGTTACGTGATGTTCGAGGCCGAGGGCGGGCAGCCGCAGGTGATCCTGATCGCCACCGGTTCCGAGGTGCACGTGGCCGTCGAGGCGCGTGAGCAGCTCCAGGCCGAGGGCATTCCGACGCGGGTCGTGTCGATGCCGTCCGTGGAGTGGTTCGAGGAGCAGGACCAGGGGTACCGGGACAGCGTCCTGCCGCCGTCGGTGAAGGCGCGGGTCGCCGTGGAGGCCGGGATCGGTCTGACCTGGTACCGGTTCGTCGGGGATGCGGGTCGCATCGTTTCCCTCGAGCACTTCGGTGCTTCGGCCGACGGAAAGGTGCTCTTCCGCGAGTTCGGTTTCACTGCCGAGAATGTCGCATCCGCCGCCAGGGAATCGATCGCCGCAGCCCAGCGCTGACGCTGATATACGACAAGTAGGAGATGCAATTTCCATGACAGACGCACTCAAGCGCCTCTCCGAGGAAGGCGTCGCGATCTGGCTGGACGACCTGTCGCGCAAGCGGATCACGTCCGGCAATCTCGCCGAACTGATCGACCAGCAGCACGTCGTGGGCGTCACCACCAACCCGACGATCTTCCAGAAGGCCATCTCGTCGGGCGACGGTTACGAGCAGCAGCTCGCCGACCTCGCCGCCCGCAAGGTCACCGTCGAAGAGGCGGTCCGCATGATCACGACGGCGGACGTACGGGACGCGGCGGACATCCTGCGCCCGGTCTTCGACGCCACGCAGGGCCAGGACGGACGGGTGTCGATCGAGGTCGACCCGCGCCTGGCGCACAACACCAGGGCCACCGTCGCCGAGGCCAAGCAGCTCGCCTGGCTGGTCGACCGTCCGAACACGCTCATCAAGATCCCGGCCACCAAGGCGGGCCTGCCGGCGATCACCGAGACCATCGCCAACGGCATCAGCGTCAATGTCACGCTGATCTTCTCCCTCGAGCGCTACCGCGAGGTCATGGACGCCTACATGACCGGCCTGGAGCGGGCGAAGGAGCGCGGGCTGGATCTGTCCAAGATCCACTCGGTGGCGTCCTTCTTCGTGTCCCGGGTGGACACCGAGATCGACAAGCGGCTCGACTCGATCGGCACGCCCGAGGCCAAGGGGCTGCGCGGCAAGGCGGCCATCGCCAACGCGCGCCTCGCCTACGAGGCCTACGAGGAGGTGTTCGGCAGCGACCGCTGGCTCGCCCTGGACAAGGCGCAGGCCAACAAGCAGCGCCCGCTGTGGGCCTCCACCGGCGTCAAGGATCCGGCGTACAAGGACACCATGTACGTCGACGAGCTGGTGGCGCCGAACACGGTGAACACCATGCCCGAGGCCACCCTGCTGGCCGTGGAGGACCACGGGGAGATCCGCGGCAACACCATCGCCGGCACCTACGAGCAGGCGCGCGGCGAACTGGAGGCGATCGAGAAGCTCGGGATCTCGTACGACGACGTGGTCCAGCTTCTCGAGGAGGAGGGCGTCGACAAGTTCGAGTCCTCCTGGAACGACCTGCTCAAGTCGACCGAGGCGGAGCTGCAGCGCCTCGCCCCTTCGGAGGGCTGACACCTTGACATCCGCACACGGAGCGAATCCGCTTCGTGACGCCGCGGACCGACGGCTCCCGCGTATCGCGGGGCCGTCGGGCCTGGTCATTTTCGGCGTTACAGGCGATTTGTCACGTAAAAAGCTGATGCCTGCCGTCTACGACCTCGCCAACCGCGGTCTGCTGCCGCCGGGCTTCTCGCTCGTCGGCTTCGCCCGCCGTGAGTGGCAGCACGAGGACTTCGCCAAGGAGGTCCACGACGCGGTCAAGGAGCACGCTCGCACGCCGTTCCGCGAGGAGGTCTGGCAGCAGCTCATCCAGGGGATGCGCTTCGTCCAGGGCACCTTCGACGACGACGACGCGTTCGAGCGGCTGCGCTCCACGATCGAGGAACTGGACAAGGCACAGGGCACGGGCGGCAACTTCGCCTTCTACCTCTCCGTGCCGCCGAAGTCCTTCCCGGTGGTCATCCAGCAGCTGAAGAAGCACGGTCTGGCCGACCAGGAGGGCGGTTCCTGGCGGCGCGCGGTGATCGAGAAGCCGTTCGGTCACGACCTGAAGTCGGCCGAGGAGCTCAACGCGATCGTGCACGAGGTCTTCGCCTCGGACCAGGTCTTCCGCATCGACCACTACCTGGGCAAGGAGACCGTCCAGAACATCCTGGCACTGCGCTTCGCCAACACGATGTTCGAGCCGATCTGGAACCGGTCCTTCGTGGACCATGTACAGATCACGATGGCCGAGGACATAGGCATCGGCGGCCGGGCAGGCTACTACGACGGCATCGGCGCCGCCCGTGACGTCATCCAGAACCACCTCCTCCAGCTGATGGCCCTCACCGCCATGGAGGAGCCCGCCTCCTTCGACGCCGACGCTCTCGCCGCCGAGAAGACCAAGGTGCTCGGGGCCGTGCGGCTACCGAAGAACCTCGGCCGGGACACCGTGTTCGCCCAGTACACGGCCGGCTGGCAGGGCGGCGAGAAGGCGGTCGGCTACCTCCAGGAGGAGGGCATCGATCCCAAGTCGAAGACCGACACCTACGCCGCGGTCAAGCTGGAGATCGACAACCGCCGGTGGGCGGGCGTCCCCTTCTATCTGCGCACCGGCAAGCGCCTCGGCCGCCGGGTCACCGAGATCGCAGTGGTCTTCCAGCGCGCCCCGCACTCCCCCTTCGACACCACCGCCACCGAGGAACTGGGCCAGAACGCGGTCGTCATCCGTGTACAGCCCGACGAGGGCGTCACCGTCCGCTTCGGCTCCAAGGTGCCGGGCACCTCGATGGAGATCCGGGACGTGTCCATGGACTTCGCCTACGGCGAGTCCTTCACGGAGTCCAGCCCGGAGGCGTACGAACGGCTGATCCTGGACGTCCTGCTCGGCGACTCGAACCTCTTCCCGCGCACCGAGGAGGTCGAGAGGTCCTGGGAGATCCTCGACCCGATCGAGCAGTACTGGGACAAGCACGGCAAGCCCGCGCAGTACCCGGCCGGCACGTGGGGGCCCGTCGAGGCGGACGAGATGCTCGAGCGAGACGGACGGAGCTGGCGCCGGCCATGAAGATCGACCTCACGGACACCACGGCCAGCAAGGTCAACAAGGCGCTGGTGCAGGGCCGCCGTGCCATCGGCACCCCGGCCGTCGGCATGGTCCTCACCCTGGTCATCGTCACCGACGAGGAGAACGCCTACGACGCCCTGAGGGCCGCCAACGACGCCTCGCGCGAGCACCCCTCGCGCACCCTGGTGGTCATCAAGCGCGTCTCGCGTACCCCGCGCGACCGCACGTCCTCGCGTCTGGACGCCGAGGTGCGGGTGGGCGCGGACGCGGGCACCGGTGAGACGGTGGTCCTGCGGCTGTACGGCGAGGTCGCGGACCACGCCGACTCGGTGGTGCTGCCGCTGCTGCTGCCCGACGCCCCGGTGGTGGTGTGGTGGCCGGTGAACGCACCGCTCGACCCGGCCAGCGATCCCCTCGGCGCGCTCGCCCAGCGCCGGGTCACGGACTCCTATACGGCCGAGGCGCCGGTACGGGAACTGAACGCCCGCGCCGACGCCTACACGCCCGGTGACACGGATCTGTCGTGGACCCGCATCACGCCGTGGCGCTCCATGCTCGCCGCGGCCCTCGATCAGGTCACCTGTGATGTCAAGGCGGTCGAGGTGGAGGGCGAAGAGTTCAACCCGAGCTGCGAGCTGCTGGCGATGTGGCTCGCGGACCGGCTGGACGTCCCCGTCAGGCGCTCCCTGTCCTCCGGCCCGGGCCTCACCGCCGTCCGGATGGACACGAGCTGCGGCCCGATCGCCCTCGACCGGGCCGACGGCTCGCTCGCCACGCTGTCCATCGAGGGCCAGCCCGATCGTGCGGTGGCGCTCAAGCGCCGCGACACGGCCGAGCTGATCGCGGAGGAGCTGCGTAGGCTGGACCCGGACGACACGTACGCGTCGGCGCTGCGGTACGGCGTGGACCGGCTGACCACGGCGGTCGAACCGGCCGGGGCACCGGCCGAGGAGTCCGCGGGTGCCCCGGCCGAGGAGCCCGCGGCCGAGGCGGCGTCGGACGGGGCGTCCTCCGGGAGCGCCACGCAGGCACCCGCGAAGAAGGCGGCCCGGAAGCCCCCCGCGAAGAAGGCGGCCGCGAAATGAGCACACCCCAGCTCGTCGTGCACCGTGACAAGGAACTGATGGCCCAGGCAGCCGCAGCCCGGCTGATCACCAAGGTCGTGGACGCGCAGGCCTCGCGCGGCTCCGCCTCGGTCGTGCTCACGGGCGGCCGCAACGGCAACGGCCTGCTCGCGGCGCTCGCCGCCGCTCCCGCCCGGGACGCCGTCGACTGGGGCCGGCTCGACGTGTGGTGGGGCGACGAGCGGTTCCTGCCCGAGGGGGACCCGGAGCGCAACTACACCCAGGCGCGCGAGGCGCTGCTCGACTCGGTACCGCTGGACCCGAAGCGCGTGCACCCGATGCCCGCGCCGGACGGCTCCTACGGCAACGATGTGGACGCTGCGGCCGAGGTGTACGCGGCGGAGCTGGGCCAGGCGGCGGGTCCCGAGAACCACGGCGCGGTGCCCACCTTCGACGTCCTGCTGCTGGGCGTCGGCCCGGACACCCACGTGGCCTCGCTCTTCCCGGAGATGCCCGCGGTGCGCGAGACCGAGCGGACGGTGGTCGGCGTGCACGGTGCGCCCAAGCCGCCCCCGACCCGCATCACGCTCACGCTGCCGGCGATCCGCTCGGCCCGCGAGGTGTGGCTGCTAGCGGCCGGCGAGGACAAGGCCCAAGCGGTCGCCATCGCCCTGTCGGGAGCGGGCGAGATCCAGGCCCCGGCGGCGGGCGCGCGCGGCAGGTCACGCACCTTGTGGCTGCTGGACGCGGCGGCTGCGTCGAAGCTGCCGCGGTCGCTGTATCCGCCGGCGTCGCCCTGAGGGACGGGCGGGACTCTTGGAGAAAAGCCGGACGGGCTGGGATCCCAGCCCGTCCGGCTTTATGCGTTCCGAACTCCGCCGTCGGCCTTCTGCGTTCTGCGTTCGGCGTTCGGCGTTCGGCGTTCGGCGGGTGGGGCTACTTCACCGACCCCGCCATGACGCCCTGTACGAAGTGCCGCTGGAACGCGAAGAACACCACCACCGGCACGATCAGCGACAGGAACGCACCCGGCGCCAGCACATCGATGTTGCTGCCGAACTGCCGGATCTGCGACTGGAGTTCCACCGTCAGCGGCTGCGAGGAGCTGTCGGCGAACAGCAGTGCCACCAGCATGTCGTTCCACACCCAGAGGAACTGGAAGATGGCGAGACTGGCGATCGCGGGCCGCCCCACGGGCAGCACCAGCCGCGTGAAGATGCGCCATTCGCTGCCCCCGTCCATGCGCGCCGCCTCCAGCATCTCCTTCGGCATCTCGGCGAAGTAGTTCCGCAGCAGGAACACGGCGAACGGCAGACCGTAGGCCACATGGAAGAGCACGACACCCGGAATCGTGCCGAAAAGCCCCAGCTGCCCGAAGAGTTTGGCGACCGGCAGCAGCCCGATCTGCACGGGCACCACCAGCAGGGCCACCACCAGCAGGAACAGCGGCTCGCGGGCCGGGAAGTCCAGCCATGCGAAGGCGTACCCGGCGAGCGCCGCAATGACGACGACCAGTGTCGTCGCCGGCACCGAGATCAGCACCGTGTTCCAGAACGCCTGGGTCATCCCGGAGTTCTTCAGCAGGGCCGAGTAGTTGTCGAAGGACAGCTGCCCGGGGCCGGCCAGTGCCGTCCACCAGCCCCCCTTCGCCGTGTCCTCGGCCGACCGCAGCGACGACACGAAGAGTCCCGCGAGCGGAGTCAGCCAGACCAGGCCGATCACCACCAGGACGGCCTGCACCAGCCCGTTGCCCAGGCTCCGCCTGACCGCGTTCATCGCTGACTCCTTCGGAAACGGCGGACGTTGAAGACCATCGCGGGGATCACCAGCAGCAGGAGCAGCACACCGAGGGCGCTGCCGAGCCCCTGGTTATTGCCGCCGCCGAAGGACACCAGCCACATCTGGGTGGCGAGCACGGTCGCGTCCTCCTGCACCGGCCCTGGCGCGATGATGTAGACGAGGTCGAAGACCTTCATCACGTTGATCACCAGGGTCACGAAGACCACGGTCAGCACGGGGGCCAGCAGCGGCACGGTGATCCGCCGGAAGATCTGCCACTCGTTGGCCCCGTCCATCCGCGCCGCCTCCAGGGCGTCCCGCGGCAGCGTCGAAAGACCCGCGCCGATCAGCACCATCGCGAAGCCGGTCCAGATCCACAGGTAGGCCCCGATGATCGCCGGCGTGACCAGCGTCGGTCCGAGCCAGGAGACGCCCTGGTACGGCTGCGCGAAGTTGGAAGCTGGCAGCGTCATGGTGTAGGCGCCGGAGCGCAGCCCCGGGAAGCGGAAGGAGCCGTCGGACGCGGTCGTCGTGCTCGCGACGGTCCGGCCGTCACGCACCGCCTCGACCTTCATCTCCGGCAGCCCGCTCTCCCGCGGGTCGACCTTCCCCGGCCGCCCTCCCCCGCCGGGCGTGAAGTCCAGGTAGACGACCCCGCGCAGCTCGTCGGGGGCCGCCTTGTGTCCGGCCGCCGCGTACGCGGGCTCGGCGCCCTTGGGCAGGTCCTTGGGCAGCACGCCGACCATGGCGAGCGCCACCGAGTCACCCGGCGAGACACTCGAACTTGTCCGGTACGAGCCGTCCGGGCCCTGGGTCAGCCCCTGTCCGAGGCGAGCCCGCGCCGTCGGGTACGACGACGTGCCCTCGAAGGCGTCGTGGACCGAGACCGCGGCGGCGTTCAGCACACCCTTGTTCGGGTCCTCGTCGTAGGCGAGCCGGAAGATGATGCCCGCGGCGAGGAAGGACACCGCCATCGGCATGAACAGCAGCAGCTTGAACGCCGTCGCCCAGCGGACCTTCTCCACCAGCACGGCCAGGATCAGGCCGAGGCCGGTCAGCAGGGCCGGGGCGACGACCACCCAGATCGTGGTGTTCCGGATGGCCTTCAGCGTCGCCGGGTCACGGAACATCTCGGCGTAGTTGTCGCCGCCCACGAACCGGGTGCCGGAGGCGTCGAAGAAGCTGCGGCCGACGGAGAACAGCACCGGATAGACGACGAGCGCGCCGAGCAACAGCAGCGCGGGGAAGACGAAGAGCAGGGCGATTACCCGCCCGCGCCGTCGCGCGCGCCGATTGCGGTCGGCGGGCGCGACGGGCGAGGAACTCGCCTCTTTCGCGAGTGCGGTGGCGGTCATGTCGGGTCAGCCCCCGTACGCCTTGGCCGCCGCGTCCTCCAGCTTGGCCGCCGTGCCCTTCGGGTCGGACGGGTCACTCAGGAAGTCCTGAAGGAGCTTCCACTCGCCGGCGCCCTTGGTGCCGCCGAAGGCCGCGGGCGCCTGGTCCGACATGTCGAAACGGACCGAGTCCCCCGCGGCGATGAGGGACTTCGCGGTCGCGCGGGCCACGTCGTCGCTGTAGGAGGCGGGGTCGAGCTTCTTGTTCGGGGACAGGAAGCCGCCCGCCTTCGCCCAGACGGCCGCGGCCTCGGGGGTCGCCAGGTACTCCAGGAGCTTCATCCCGGCCGCGGCATTCTTGCCGTCCTTGAGGACGACCGCCGCGTCACCGCCGCTGACCACGGGCGCGGTGCCGCCGTCGACCGCCGGGAACGGGAAGAAGTTGGCGTCCTTGCCGATCGTCTTGCCGAACTGGTCGTGGGCGACCCCGGCGACGAAGTCGCCCTCGTACACCATGCCCGCCTCGGGCTTGGGCCCGAAGACCTTCTCCACCGAGCCCGGGAAGTCGGTGTTGAGGGCCCCCTTCTGGCCGCCCGCGATCAGCTGCTTGTCCTTGAAGAGCGTGCCGAGCGTGGTGAGCGCCTTGACCACGGTCGGGTCGGTCCACTTGAGCTTGTGGGCGGCAAGGGCGTCGTACTTCTCGGGCCCGGCCTGGGAGAGGTAGATGTTCTCGAACCAGTCGGTGAGCGTCCAGCCGTCCTGCCCGGCGACCGCGAAGGCGGCGAGGCCCGAGTCGGCGACGGTGTGTCCGGCCTTCAGCATCTCGTCGAACGTCTTCGGCGGCTTGACGCCGGCCTGGTTCAGCGCGTCGGGGCTGTACCACACCGTCGACTTGTGAGCGGCCTTGAAGTACAGGCCGTAGAGGTTGCCGTCGACGCTGCCGTACTTCTTCCACACGCTTGCGTAGTCGGCGTCCACGGTCTGCTGAGTGGTCCCCGACAGGGGCTTGAGCCAGCCCTTCTTCGCGAACTGCTGGAGCACACCCACCTGCGGGACCATCACGACGTCGGGGGCGTTACCACCCTCGATCTTGCTGCCGACGACGGTGGAGACGTTGTCGCCGGTGGACACGAACTGCGTCTTGGCGCCGGTCTTCGCGGTGAACGCGTCCAGCACCTTCTGGAAGTTCTTCTGCTCACTGCCGGTCCAGACACCGGCCACGGTGACGGTCTGGCCGCTGAGCGCCTTGTCGCCGCCGCCCGCGGAGACCGGACCGCCGCCACAGGCGGTCGCGCCGAGCGCCAGGACGAGTGCGGTGCAGCCGGTGAGCAAGGTGGTACGTCGTCGCATCATCGTTGATGTCCCTTCGGAGGATGGGGAGTTGACGGGTAGGGAGGGCTTCGGACGGTGGTGGTCAGAGGTCGGTGCCGTCGCTGATCCACCAGGCGGCCGTGGAGCCGGCGAGCACCCCAGGGGGGCAGGGGCCGCTGGCGAGCAGGGGGGTTCCGGAGACCGGTGCCGGGGTGGGAGCCGTACCGAAGTTGACGGCGCAGACGAGACCGTCGCCGCGGACGAATCCGAGGACGCCCGGCGGGGTGTCCAGCCAGCGCAGCGAGCCCTCACCCAGCTGAGGGAGCGCGGCACGCAACTGGAGTCCGTCGCGGTACAGGTGCCAGAAGGAGCGGGTGTCGGCCAGGGCCCGGTCGGTGGCGTGCTCGGCGAACCACTCCGGCTGTGGCAGCCACGGTTTGGCCCCTTCGGCCCCGGAGGTGAAGCCGAACGGGGAGGCCTGCCCCGACCAGGGCAGCGGCACCCGGCAGCCGTCGCGGATGCGGGCGCGGCTTCCGGTACGGCGGAAGATCGGGTCGGTGAGCACGTCGTCGGGCAGGTCCACGACCTCGGGCAGACCCAGTTCCTCGCCCTGGTAGATGTACGCGGCCCCGGGCAGCGCCAGCAGCAGCAGCGCGGCAGCGCGGGCGCGGGCGGCGCCCAGGCCGCTGCCCTCGGTGAGGAGCTCGCCGTAGCGGGTCACGGTGCGGACCTGGTCGTGGTTGTTGAGGACCCAGGTGACCGTGGAGCCGGTGCCGGCTATGTCCTGCATGGCCTCGGAGACGACCTTGCGGAAGGCGTCGGCGCTCCAGGGGGCGCTGAGCAGGTCGAAGAAGAAGGCCTGGTGGAGTTCGTCCTGGCGGACGTACTTCGCGTGCTCGCGCGCGGTCGGGACCGAGACCTCGCCGACCAGCAGGCGTTCGCGGCCGTCCTGTGCCGTGTACTCCTCGCACACCGCGCGCCAGTGCCGCCACACGTCGTGCACCTCGGGCTGGTTCCAGGCGAGCGGGTTGACGGAGTCCCGGGTACGCGCGTCCGCCTCGGGGTCCGGGGAGTCGGGCAGGTCCGGGTGCTTGAAGAGGCCGGCGGCGACGTCGATGCGGAAGCCGTCGACGCCCCGGTCCAGCCAGAAGCGGAGCACCTCGTCGAAGTGGGCGGCGACCTCGGGTTCGCGCCAGTTCCAGTCGGGCTGTTCGGGCGTGAACATGTGCAGGTACCACTGGCCGGGACGGCCGTCCGCCTCCGTGACGCGGCTCCAGGCCGGGCCGCCGAACATGGCGTGCCAGTTGTTGGGCGGCTCCGCGCCGTCCGGACCACGGCCCTCGGCGAAGTGGAAGCGGGCACGGGCCGCGCTGCCGGGGGCGGAGGCGAGCGCCTCACGGAACCACGGGTGCTCGCTGGAGCAGTGGTTGGGGACGATGTCCAGGAGCACCTTGATGCCCAGCCGCCGGGCGGCCGCCACCAGCAGGTCGAACTCGGCGAGGTCACCGAAGAGCGGGTCGACGTCGCAGTAGTCGGCCACGTCGTATCCGTGGTCGTGCTGGGGCGAGGGATAGAAGGGGCTGAGCCAGACGCCGTCGACGCCGAGCTTCTTCAGGTACGGCAACCCTGCCCTGACCCCGGCGAGATCGCCGATGCCGTCGCCGGTGCTGTCCAGAAAGCTGCGGACGTACACCTGGTAGATCACTGCGTCGCGCCACCAGCGGTGGGTGTCGATGCGCTTGAGACTCACCCCGTCGACCTGTCTGTGCGTGCTTACGGTTATGCATGCATGTTAAGTAGACGTGTCGCACAGGTGTCAACGAACAGACCGAAACTACCGAAGAGTTGGGGGATGATATCCGGACATATGGGGGCAGTCAGAGGCGAGATGAGATGTCCGCGTTACCTAACAAGTAACTATGCTGGACCTTGGTGCTGATCCAGCGCCGCTAGCGCTGGGAGATGGCGGCGAGCTCTCGCGCCAGTCGCCGCACCGCGCTCTCGGGCGTCTCGTGCCCGGTCAGCGCATCGTGGACGACAGCCTGCACCGCCAGGCTGACCTGGTCGTAGCGCGGGCTCTTGGGGCGCGGTGCGGCCGCGAGGACGCTCGCCCGCAGAGTCGGCAGATACGGGAACTGCCGTATCAGCCCAGGGTCGTCGTAGAGCGCGGCGCGTACGGGTGGCAGCGCGCCCCGCGTGAGGACCTGCCTCTGGACGCGCTCGCTGGTGAGGTACGCGATCAGACGCGCGGCCGACTCGGGATGCCGCGCATGCGTGTTGACCGCCAGATTGGAGCCGCCGAGGACGCTGGTCCCCGGCCCGTTCGGTCCCGGCAGCGGTACGGCACCGATCTTCCCCGCGACCTTGGACCCCCTGGCGGAGGCGACGGCGTACGCATACGGCCAGTTGCGCAGGAAGAGCAGATGGCCGTCCTGGAAGTCCTGTTTGGACTCCTCCTCCTTGTACGTCAGCGCCTTCCTCGGGATCCAGCCCTCGTGCACACCGCGGGCCAGGAACCCGATGCCCTCTCGGGCCGCGGCCGAGTTCACGGTGACGCGCTCGCCCTCGTCGCCCAGGATCGTGCCGCCCGCCGAGTACACCGCCTCGGCCGCGTTGACCGTGAGGCCCTCGTACGGCAGGAACTGGCCCGCATACCCGTCGAGTCCGTACTTGGGGGCGATGGTCTTCGCGTCCCGCTCCAGTTCGGCCCAGGTGCGCGGCGGCCGGACACCCTCTTTGTCGAGGATGTCCTTGCGGTACAGGAGCAGGCCGGCGTTGGTGACGTAGGGGACCGCGTACAGCTGCCCGTTGTAGGTGGCCGTGTCGACCACCGGCGGCAGGAAGCTCTTCAGCGGGAAACGGTCGCGCGGCAGCGGGCGGATCCAGCCTGCCGCCGCGAACTCGGAGGTCCAGGCGACATCGATGTTGAGGACGTCGAACCTGCTGCGGTCGCCGCCGCGCAGATCGGTGGTCATCTGCGCATGGGTCTCGTCGGCGGAGTCCGGGAGCTCGACGAGCGTGACCTTCTCACCGGGATGGGTACGATTCCAGCCGTCGAGGAGCGGGCCGAGGTAGCCGGTCAGGTCACCGGCGGTGGCCAGGGTGAGCGGTCCGCGGCCACCCGCGATGGCGTCGTCGGCACGGGCACCCGAGGCGATGTAACCGGTCAGCACCACCGCGAGGGCGAGGAGGCCCCTACCGGCGGCGTGTATCCACCGCATAGGTTCCTCCCTGTACACCGGCGCCGGGCACCTTCGCCCGGGGTCAGAGGCCATGTATACCTGTTAGGTATGAGCGATACTAGGGCCTGGAGCACAATACGAGGACCCGAGGAGGAAAGCACGAGTGCGCCTGCCCCTCCTGGCACTCCTCGCACGCGGCCCGGCCCATGGCTACGAGCTCAAGCAGGACCTTGAGCAACTGCTGGGGGCCGCGTACCCTCAGCCGAATGTCGGCCAGATCTACGTCACCCTCGGCCGCCTCGAGAAGACGGGACTGATCGAAGGCGAGGAGGTCGAGCAGTCCAGCCGACCCAACAAGAAGATCTACCACCTCACCGAGGCCGGGCGGGAGGCGCTGCGCGCCTGGTACGAGGAGGCGGCGGACGAGCCACGGGTACGGGACGAGTTCTTCATGAAACTGGCGCTCGCCCCGCAGACCGGTCTCGCCGACCAGATCGCCCTGATCAACAAACAACGGCGCCAGTACCTGAACACCATGCGCGACCTGTCGAAACTGGCCGCCGCCGAAGACCGCGACAACCGTATCGCCCAGTTGCTGATCGAGGGCGCGATGCTGCACCTGCAGGCCGACCTCGACTGGCTGGAGCGGTGCCAGGAGGAACTGGAGGAGCTGGAGTGAACGACCACCCCACTCCTCTGCTGCGCGCCGAAGGCCTGGTCAAGACCCACCACGGCGAAGGTGCGCCCGCCCATGCCGTGCGCGGGGTCGACCTGCGTGTGGCGCGGGGCGAATTCGTGGCCGTCACCGGCCCGTCCGGTGCCGGGAAGTCGACGCTGCTGCATCTGCTGGGCGGGCTGCAGCGGCCGGACGACGGCAGCATCTGGCTGGACGGCGATTGCACCGACTCCTACACCGAGGCGCGCTGGGCCGTGGAGCGCAGGAAGCGCATCGGGATCGTCTTCCAGTTCTTCAACCTGGTCTCCAACCTGTCGGTCGCGGACAACGTCGAGCTGCCCGCGCTGCTCGCCGGGGCCCCGCCGAAGCAGGCACGCGCCGCGCGGGAGGAGTTGCTGGCCGAGCTGGGCCTCGCGGGCAAGGAGCGCAGCATGCCGGGCGAGCTGTCCGGCGGCGAGCAGCAGCGGGTCGCGCTGGCCCGGGCCCTGGTCAACCATCCGCCGCTGCTGCTCGCCGACGAGCCCGCGGGCAGCCTCGACAGCAAGGGCACCCGTGAGGTGATGCGGCTGCTGTCCCGCTTCCACCAGCGCGGCCAGACCATCGTGCTGGTCACCCACGACGCCCGGCTGGCGAGCGCCGCCGACCGGGTGATCAGCTTCTTCGACGGCCGGATCGCCGACGACGCGGAGCTGGACGGCGCGTCGCCGCGCCGGAGCGGGATATCCGGCGTGCTGGAGCTGAAGGACTGATCCGCGGTGTACGAACTTCCGAGGGCGACCCCCCGCGCCCCGCGCGAGCCGAGAGGCTGACGCCGTGCGGGCCACCCTGCGCTGGGCGCACTCCGATCTTCGGACTCATCGCGGCGAGGCACTGTTCATCGTGCTCGCCACCGCCGGCATCGTCGTCTCGCTGCTGCTGGCGACGGCGCTCTTCGGGTATGCGACCAACCCCTGGCAGCGGGTCTTCACCCAGGCGCGCGGCGCACATGTGTGGATCCACACCGGTCCGTCCGCCGCCCCGGCCAAGCTCGCCGCACTGGACGGCGTCGAATCCGTCGCCGGCCCCTACGCCACCGAGTCCGGGACCCTCGCCTCCCGAGGCACCCGCGCCACCGTCGAACTGCGCGCCACCGACCAGCGCCCCACCGTCGGACGACCGCTGCTGACCTCGGGCCACTGGCTGGACCCTGCGCGCCCCGGGGGCGTGGTGCTGGAGACCCGGCTCGCCCGGGCGCTGCTGGCCGAACCCGGGGACACCCTGACACTCGTCGGCACGGCCCGGACGCTGACCGTCGTGGGCATCGCCGACAGCGCCGAGCCCCGCTACCGCCCCGGCGAACAGCCGGGGCTCGTCTGGGCGCTGCCGTCCGCGGTGCGCCACCCCGGCGGCCAGGTGACCGGACTGCGCCTGGCCGACCCCGGTGACACGGACTACATCGTCCAGCGCGCCGTCACCATGCTGGGTGCCGGCGCGGTCACCGAGGTCTCGACGTGGCAACAGGCGCGGGCCGAGGCGCAGGGCGACAACCGGCTGTTTGGTCAGGTACTGGCCCTGTTCGGACTGGGCGCGCTCGTCGCCGCCGGGTTCGCCGTGCACGGAGCGATCGGCACCCGCATCCGGGGCCATCTGCGGGACATATCGGTCCTGAAGGCGATCGGTTTCACGCCCGGCCAGGTCGTCCGGATCTTCCTCCTCCAGCATGTGGCCTACGCTCTGCTGGGCGCGCTGGCCGCCGGGGCCCTCACGCAAGGGCTGGGCCGCTACATCCCGGGGCGCCTCGGGGACGCGGTCGGCGTATGGCAGGGGCTGCCCGGGCACACCGTGGCGCTGTTCGCGGTACCGGTGGGCGCCGTGCTGTTCATCGCAGCCACCACCGGGCTCGCGGCCTGGCGAGCGGGGCGGGTGCCTCCGGTACCGGTGCCTCGGCCCGCGGCGGCGCCGTCCGGCCGGCTCTCGGGCCCGGCGCGCAGGGCCCTCGGACTGCGGCTGCCACCCGCTTTGGTCCTGGGCTGGCACAAGGCGTTCACGCGCCGTCCCCGGTCGGTGGCCACGATCGCCCGGCTGGCGCTGCCGCTGCTGCTGATCGTGGTGGCGATGAGCGCATGGACCACCATCGACAGCTTCCACAGCAGACCCGAGCAGATGGGCCTCGCGTCCCTCACCGTGCGCCCCGACGGCGATCTCGGCGAGCAGGCAGCACACTCCCTGCTGGAGAAGAATCCGCAGGTCGCAGCCGCCTACCCGGGCGTCGAGGTGGCGGCCCTGGTCCCGGGTCAGACGGCCACGATCGCCCTGCGCGGCCTGGGCACACGCCAGGACCCGTACCCCTACGCCGTCGCCGAGGGCCGTCCCGCCCTGGGTCCCGACGAGGCGGTGGCCGGCCAGGGGCTGCTCGATCTGCTGGACGTGCGCGTCGGCGACTGGGTGCGGATGACGGTGGGTGACCAGCCGCAGATCCTGCACATCGTGGGCCGCAGCATCGAGCCGGAGAACGCCGGGCGGGTCATCTCCACCTCGCTCGACACGCTGACGGAGAACGACCCTCAGCTGCGTCCCACCCTCTACCAGCTCCGCCTCCGGCCCGGCGCCGATCCGCACCAGGTCGCGGGCGAGCTGGCCACGGCCGCGCCGGGACATCTGGATGTGCATCCCATCACAAATCCGGCGGACGGGCTCTCACCGCTACGCGGAGTGGTCCTGGGGCTGATCGCCGTTCTCGCGCTCATCGGACTCATCGAGCTGCTGACCGCGATCGGCGGCACCATCCGTGAGAGCGAGCGGGATCTGCTGGCGCTCAAGGCGATCGGTCTGTCCCCGCGGCAGATCACGGGTATCACCGTCACCGCCACCGCCTGCACGGCACTGGCCGCTGTCTGCGTCGGCACGGCGCTGGGAATTCCCCTCGCCCACTGGCTGATCGACGTCCAGGGCCGGTCCAGCGGTATCGGCGCCGGACTGGCCCAGGGCCCCTCCCCGGTCCTCCTGCTGCTGTTCGGTGCCGCGGCCGTGCTGGGCGCCGCCGCCCTCGCCGCCCTGCCCGCCTCCCGGGCGGCTCGCCGCAGGCTCGCGGACACCCTGAGCGCGGTGGCCTGAGCCGCGGGTCCGCCGAGCGTGATGTACCGAGTGGGGCGGCCTGAACACGGTGGCCCGAGCGGCGGGCTCCCGGAACACGGTGTTCCGAACGGACTGGCCGGGACAGGGTGACCCGAGCGAACCGGCCGGGACTGGGTGGCCCGAGCGGACTGGCCGGGACAGGGTGACCCGAGCGAGCCGACCCCAACAGGGTGTTCCGAACACGGTGTTCCGAACCGGTGTTCCGAGCGGGGAGCAGGTGCGGCTCCGGGAAGGGGCGGCGGTCCACACCGTCCCCTTCCCGTCCGCCGAGGCTAACGGCCGCGCAGCTCCCGGTACTTGGCGACGAGAGCCTTGGTCGACCCGTCCAGGCCTTCCACCGCGGCGCCCTCGGTGAGCGCGGGCTCGACACGCTTGGCCAGGACCTTGCCGAGCTCGACGCCCCACTGGTCGAAGGAGTCGATGTTCCAGACCGCGCCCTGGACGAACACCTTGTGCTCGTAGAGCGCGACCAGCTGGCCGAGGACCGAGGGGGTGAGGTCCTTGGCGAGGATCGTGGTCGTCGGCCGGTTGCCCCTGAACGTCTTGTGCGGCACCAGCTCCTCCGGCACGCCCTCCGCGCGCACCTCGTCGGCGGTCTTGCCGAAGGCCAGCGCCTGGGTCTGGGCGAAGAAGTTCGCCATCAGCAGGTCGTGCTGCGCCTTCAGCTCGTCGCTGAGCTCGGCGACCGGGTTCGCGAAGCCGATGAAATCGGCCGGGATCAGCTTGGTGCCCTGGTGGATCAGCTGGAAGTAGGCGTGCTGGCCGTTGGTGCCCGGCGTACCCCACACGACCGGCCCGGTCTGCCATTCGACCTCACGGCCGTCCCGGTCCACGGACTTGCCGTTGGACTCCATGTCGAGCTGCTGGAGATACGCGGTGAACCTGGACAGGTAGTGCGAGTACGGGAGGACGGCGTGCGTCTGGGCGTCGTGGAAATTGTCGTACCAGATGCCCAGCAGGCCGAGCAGCAGCGGCACGTTGGACTCGGCGGGGGCGGTGCGGAAGTGCTCGTCGACGAGATGGAATCCGTCGAGCATCTCACGGAAGCGGTCCGGGCCGATGGCGATCATCAGGGACAGCCCGATCGCCGAGTCGTACGAGTAGCGGCCGCCGACCCAGTCCCAGAACTCGAACATGTTGGCCGTGTCGATGCCGAACTCCGCGACCTTCTCGGCGTTCGTCGAAACGGCCACGAAGTGCTTGGCCACGGCCTCCTGACCGGCCTTCAGCTCCGTCAGCAGCCACTGGCGCGCCGACGTCGCGTTGGTGATCGTCTCGATCGTGGTGAACGTCTTCGAAGCGACGATGAACAGCGTCTCGGCGGCGTCGAGGTCGCGGGTGGCCTCGTGCAGATCGGCACCGTCGACGTTCGACACGAAGCGGACCGTCAGACCGCGGTCGGTGAAGGCGCTCAGCGCCTCGTAGGCCATGGCCGGACCCAGGTCGGAGCCGCCGATGCCGACGTTGATCACGTTCTTGATGCGCTTGCCGGTGTGCCCGGTCCACTCGCCCGAGCGGACACGCTCACTGAAGGCGGCCATCTTGTCCAGGACCGCGTGCACCTTGGGGACGACGTTCTCCCCGTCGACCTCGATCACCGCGTCACGCGGGGCGCGCAGCGCGGTGTGCAGGACTGCGCGGTTCTCGGTGGTGTTGATCTTCTCACCGCGGAACATGGCGTCCCTGAGGCCGAACACGTCCCGAGCGGCGGCCAGCTCGCGCAGCAGCCGCAGCGTCTCGTCGGTGACCCGGTGCTTGGAGTAGTCGATGTGCAGGTCACCGACCTGCAGCGTGTACCCGCTGCCGCGTCCGGGGTCCGCCGCGAACAGGTCGCGCAGGTGCACTTCGCCGAGCTCCTCGCGGTGCTTGGCCAGCGCGGCCCACTCGGGCGTCTGGTTGAGCCTGGTACGGCTGTCTGCGTTCATCTCGGACTTCAGCCTTCTTCCTTGCCTGTGCTGCTGCGTACCTCGCCCCGCTGCCGGTCCCAACCTAATTGATCAGAGGGTGGGGTGACCTCTTGTCACGCCGTCGTCCGGCGCAACAACAGGTACGTCCGGCTTGCGTACGGTTGTCAACGAGGTGACGGCGAGCCCGAAGAGCACGGCTGCGAGCAGCGCCGGCTCGTTCAACCCGTACACCCGTGCCATCGATCCGCCGAGGAGGGCGCCGAGCGGGGCTCCGGAGGTCGAGGCCGTGCGGAAGGCGGAGGCGATGCGCCCCAGCATTGACTCGGGGCCCCGATGCCGCGTCATCGTGACCTGGTTGACGTTCCACACCATCGTCATGGCGCCGAGCAGCAGCAATGCGACGAGCAGGGCGCCCAGGTCGCGGACGGCCCCCATGAGCGGCAGGCACGCCGTCCGGACCTTCCGGCCAGGATCAGCGCGCGGAGGCGTCCGGTGCGGCATGCGATCCGCGAGCAGGGTCAGCGCGGCCGTACGCAGCGCGTCCCCGAGCGAGGAAACTCCGGCGGTCCACAGCCGCGCGAATCCCCCACGCCACGCGGGCCGCCGTAAGACGTCCGCCACCTCGACCGTTGTCATCGTCCCCCCTCACGATTCGCCGATGCACAAACCGTAAAGGGCACCACTGACAATCGTGCTGAGCAGGGGAAACCGCGAGTTCGGGCACAGCCGGGCACCCTCACGGGCCACCCACGGCCGGGGGCGCACCGAACGCGACCGGCCGGGCGCCAGAAGGCACCCGACTGGACTCAACTTCTAGATTTCGCCCCGCAGTTTGGCGAGCGCCTCGGCGAGGATCGCCTCGCCGTCCGCGTCGCTGCGCCGCTCCCGGACATACGCGAGGTGCGTCTTGTAGGGCTCGGTGCGCGGCGGGTCCGGCGGGTTGTCCCGGTCCTGACCGGCCGGAAAGCCGCAGCGCGGGCAGTCCCAGGTGTCGGGAACCTGCGCGTCGCTGGCGAAGCTGGGCTGCGTCTCGTGCCCGTTGGAGCACCAGAAGGAGATGCGCAGACGCGGCGCGGACTCGCCGCGCTCGGCCTCGCCCATCGGCCCCGCCCCGACCCGGCTTCCTCGGATCGCGTTGCCACTTGCCACGGTCGTAACTCCCTGCGTGATGGTGCCGCGAAACTCGTCGGCGTTTCGCTTCGCTGCGAGCGCCTCAGTCTACGTAAGGCCCAACGCGCGTCCAGTGATGGGAGTTACCCCCGCCCCCAGACGCACGCCCCATGATAGGCCGCGTCCGAAGACCCGTACCGGACATGGGGCGTTACGTGCCCAATGTGCGATATGCCGGTTAAGGCCGGCGCTAGTGGTTGACCTTCATCAGGATGCCCAGCACCACGATGCACGCAAGCCAGAGCACACCGATCACGATGGTGATCCGGTCGAGGTTGCGCTCGGCGACCGAGGAGCCGCCGACGGAGGACTGCATGCCGCCACCGAACATGTCGGAGAGGCCGCCGCCCTTCCCCTTGTGCATCAGCACCAGCAGCATCAGCAGCAGGCTGAAGACGATCAGGGCGATCGAGAACCCCAAAACCACGGCTGGACCAACTTCCTCGGACTCGGATGGACGACGGGGGCCGGTGGCCACGCGGCGGAGCCGCATATCGAAAACGCCACCAGCCCCCGCAAGGGTACGACGGATCGCCCCTACCGCATACTCATGACGTGGAGGACCGCCCGGGAGTGCTGATCACTGCTCCCGGAAACGGACGATCTTGACGAACTCGTCCGCGTCCAGCGAGGCGCCGCCGACCAGGGCGCCGTCGATGTCAGGCTTCGCCATGATCTCGGCGACATTGCCCGACTTCACCGAGCCGCCGTACTGGATGCGGACCTTGTCGGCCACGTCCTGCGAGTACAGATCGGCGATCTTGCCGCGGATCGCCGAGCAGACTTCCTGGGCGTCGTCGGAGCCGCAGACCTTTCCGGTGCCGATGGCCCAAACGGGCTCGTACGCGATCACGATCGTCTCGACCTGCTCGGCCGGCAGGTCCTTCAGACCGCCCTCGAGCTGACCGAGCGTGTGCCCGACATGCTCGGCGGCCTCGCGGACCTCCAGCTCCTCGCCGACACACAGGATCGGGGTCAGTCCGTGCTTGAATGCGGCCTTGGCCTTGGCGTTCACCAGCTCGTCGGTCTCGCCGTGGTACTGCCGTCGCTCGGAGTGACCGATCACCACAAAGGTGCACTTCAGCTTGGCCAGCATCGACGCGGAGATCTCGCCGGTGTAGGCGCCGGACTCGTGCGCCGAGACGTCCTGGGCACCGTACTTGATCTTGAGCTTGTCGCCGTCGACCAGGGTCTGCACGGAGCGCAGGTCGGTGAAGGGCGGCAGGACGGCGACCTCGACGGCCTCGTAGTCCTTGTCCGCGAGGGCGAAGGCGAGCTTCTGGACGTGCGCGATGGCCTCGAGGTGGTTGAGGTTCATCTTCCAGTTGCCCGCCATCAGCGGCGTGCGCGTGCTCATCTAGGTCAGTCCTCCAGTGCGGCGAGTCCGGGGAGCGTCTTGCCCTCGAGGTATTCGAGGGAGGCGCCGCCCCCGGTCGAGATGTGGCCGAATGCCGACTCGTCGAAGCCCAGCTGGCGCACGGCCGCGGCGGAGTCGCCGCCGCCGACGACCGTGAAGGCCGGGGAGTCGATCAGAGCCTGGGCAATGGCCCTGGTGCCCTCGGCGTAGTCGGGGTGCTCGAAGACGCCCATGGGACCGTTCCAGAAGACGGTGGCCGCGTCGGCGAGCTTCGAGGCGTACAGCTTGCGGGTCTCCGGGCCGATGTCCAGGCCCTCCTGGTCGGCCGGGATCGCGTCCGCGGCGACGACCGTCGGATGCGCCGGGGCCTTGGTCTTCAGGTCCGGGAAGTCGGGCGCGACCAGCGCGTCCACGGGCAGCAGCAGCTCGACGCCGGTCTTCTCGGCGCGCTCGATGTACTCCCTGACGGCCGGGATCTGGTCCTCCTGCAGGAGGGACTTGCCGACCTCGTAGCCCTTGGCCTTGAGGAAGGTGTAGGCCATGCCGCCGCCGATCAGCAGACGGTCGGCCTTGCCGAGCAGCTGGTCGATGACGGCCAGCTTGTCGGAGACCTTGGCGCCGCCCAGCACGACGACGTACGGCCGCTTGAGGTCCTCGGTGAGCTTCTTCAGGACACCGACCTCGGTCGCGATGAGGTAGCCGGCGTAGTGCGGCAGACGGGCCGGGAGGTCGTACACGGAGGCGTGCTTGCGGTGGACCGCGCCGAAGCCGTCGCTCACGTACACGTCGGCGAGGGCGGCGAGCTGGTCGGCGAACTCGCCGCGCTCGGTGTCGTCCTTGGAGGTCTCGCCGGGGTTGAAGCGCAGGTTCTCGATGACCGCGACCTGGCCGGGCTCGAGGCCGTCGACGGCGTCATGGGCGGCGGGGCCGACGGTGTCCTGGGCGAAGGCCACGGGGGCGCCCAGGAGTTCACCGAGGCGCTCGGCGGCCGGCAGCAGCGAGAAGGCGGGGTCCGGGGCGCCCTTGGGGCGGCCCAGGTGCGAGGCGACGACCACCTTGGCACCCGCGTCGGTGAGGGCCTTGACGGTGGGCAGCACGGCGCGGATGCGGCCGTCGTCGGTGATCACACCGTCGGCCAGCGGCACGTTGAGGTCGGCGCGGACGAAGACCCGCTTGCCGTCCACGCCGTCGGAGAGAAGTTCGTCGATCGTCTTCATAGGGGGACTCCTGGGAAAGGGCTCTTGATCGTACGAGGGCCGGTCGATCTGCACGCGAGCCGCCCCCGGGTACACCGGGCCGGCTCGCCGTACGTGAGTCAGGGCCCGGGCGGCGCGACCACGCGCTGCCCGAGCCCTGTTCTCACATCGAGGTGCCTGCTTCGGCGATCAGAGCTGGTTGCCGACGAAGACCGTCAGGTCGACGAGACGGTTGGAGTAGCCCCACTCGTTGTCGTACCAGCCGATGACCTTCACGTTCTTGCCCTCCTGGACCATGGTCAGGGAGGAGTCGAAGGTGCAGGACGCCGGCGCGTTGACGATGTCGGAGGAGACGATCGGGTCCTCGGTGTAGTCGAGGAGGCCCTTGAGCTCGCCCTCGGCGGCCTTCTGGAAGGCGGCGTTGACCTCTTCCTTGGTGACCTCGCGGCCGAGCTCGACGACCAGGTCGGTGACGGAGCCGGTCGGGACCGGGACCCGCATGGCGATGCCGTCCAGCTTGCCCTTGAGCTGCGGGAGCACCAGGGCGGTGGCCTTCGCGGCACCGGTGGTGGTCGGGATGATGTTCTCGGCGGCGGCACGGGCGCGGCGCAGATCCTTGTGCGGGAAGTCCAGGATGCGCTGGTCGTTCGTGTACGCGTGCACCGTGGTCATCAGACCCTTGACGATGCCGAAGTTCTCGTCGAGGACCTTCGCCATCGGAGCCACACAGTTGGTGGTGCAGGAGGCGTTGGAGATGACGTGGTGGTTCGCCGCGTCGTACTTGTCCTGGTTGACACCCATGACGATGGTGATGTCCTCGTCCTTGGCCGGAGCCGAGATCAGGACCTTCTTCGCGCCGCCGGCGAGGTGCTTCGCGGCGTCCTCGCGCTTGGTGAAGATGCCGGTCGACTCGATGACGATGTCGACGCCCAGCTCGCCCCACGGGATGTCGGCCGGGTTGCGCTCGGACAGCACCTTGATGGTGCGGCCGTCGACGGTGATCGTGTCGGCGGTGTGGGAGACCTCCTGCTTGAGGCGGCCCAGGATGGTGTCGTACTTCAGCAGGTGGGCGGTGGTCGCGGTGTCACCCAGGTCGTTGACAGCCACGATCTCGATGTCTGCACCCTGCTCCAGCAGCGCGCGGAAGTAGTTACGACCGATGCGGCCAAAGCCGTTGATGCCTACGCGGATCGTCACGAACCGATCTCCTCGTTGGTACGCCGGTTTCGACGCCGGCGAGCTCTATTTGGGATGTCCCCGACCGCCTACGACCCTACCCTCCGGAGGCCGCCGTAGTGACATCGAGATGCCTCATACTCGGACGGGCGGCCCGTACCCGCCAGTAGGGGTACGGACCGCCCTTGCGCGAGGGCCCGATCACTCCTTCCGGTGATACGGAACCAACTGCCATTGACTGCGCGGCGTCAGCCGCCGAGCGCGGCGAGTGCCTTCCTGATCAGGGCCGTCCGGTCGGCCCCCGACGCGAGGTGCTCCAGCCCGAAGCCCAGCAGCACGGTCCGGTCCGTGGTGACCGCTCCGTACGTCCTGAACAGCTCTCCCGTGCGCGCCCAGTCCTTGAGGACGGCCGGACTTCCCGGGGGTGGGCCCGCCACCCTCCACGCGCCGAGGGACGTCTCGAAGCCCTCGGTCCCGGTGGCCGTGCCGCCGACCACGAGCGAGGCGTCGTCGGCGAGGACACCGTGGCCGCCCGTACCGGGGTCGGTGATGTAGCTCAGCGAGACCTCGACCGTCTTCCCGGCGTACGCGCTGAGGTCGAAGTTCACCTGCCGCCAGCCGCCCGAGGAGCCGGTGAGGCTGTGCCACGTGCCGGTGGCGCCGGCCGCGGTGCAGCCGCCCGACGCCACGGTCAGATAGTGCTTGAGCCAGGGGTGCTCCCCGACGAGGAACCCTGCCGCGCAGCCCGCCGGCACCGCGTCACTGGTGGCCCCGCCGGACTCCGGCAGCGTCGTCCAGTCGTCGGCCCCGGCGGTGTGGACCTCGACCACGGCATGGTCGTAGCCGGGCTCGGTGTCCCACAGCATGTGGGCGCGCAGGGTGGGCCTGTCGGCGGCGCTCACCTTGGTGAGGTCGATGGAGCGGGTCAACCGCTTGTAGGCGTCGTCGGTGTGGACGGCGGCGGCCATGTAGGAGCCCGCGTACGGCCCGTACGGATTGACGATCCCGGCGAACCGGCCCGCCCCGGCGCTCGCGAACCGGGGGTACTGCGCGACGGGCAGCTCGTCCGAGGTGACGCCGTACATGCCCGCCTTGTCCAGGGGGTTGCCGGGCGCGGCACCCAGTGGCCCCGCGAAGCCGCTCAGCCTGCCGGAGCCGCTGAAGCCGGTGGCCCCCGAGGTCGACGTACGCGAGTAGGCGCCCAGGTAGTACTGGCTGAAGTCGTCGGAGAGCGTGCCGCGGCCGAGGTCGACGGCGCCGCCGGCCTGCTCGCCCGCCTCTATCAGCCTGCCGCCCTCGTTGAGGAAGGCGCGCAGCTGCAGCTGGGTGGCGCTGCCGGGGATGCTCGCGCCCGTGTAGTGGACGACCGTCCTGAAGTGGTCCAGCACGCCGAGCGCGTCGGGCGCGCCCTGGGTGGCGACGTCCCAGAGGACGGCTTTTCGGCCGCCGGCCCTCAGGGCATCGAGATAGATCTGGGCCTGGGTGGCCTTGGCGCCCTCCTCGGCGACCACCAGAATGTCCGCCCGCGCCCGCTCGGCCACGGTGTAGGTGAAGTGCGGGCTGGACGTCTTCTTGCCGCCCCTGTTTTCGCCGGTGAACCAGACCTCGACCTTGTCGCCCGGGTCGCCGTCCTTCACCTTGGCCCGGTACTCGTCGAAGTAGAGGTTGTCGTCACCGCCGTACGTCTCACCGCCCTTCCAGGGCCTGAGCGCCATGTCCTGCGTACGGCCGCCGTTGACGCGGTACTTGAGTTCCTTGTCGCGCACGGACTTCCGTACGACGACCGAGACCTCCTGGTCGGCGCCGCGCGCGTACGACGTCGGGAACGCGGCGGGGGTGAAGTCCGGTGCGTCGATGCCGACCGGGGATGACGGCTGGTCGGGGTGGGGCGCCGTCTCGGCGACGGAGAGCGCGAACGGGATGTTCTTCTCGAATTCCTGCTCGATCAGCTTCTCGTCGTCGGGGAAATTGAAGACCGACCGGCAGTCGGACGCGTTCCAGGCATCGTTGGGGTCGACGTTCGACGCCGTCTGGCAGGTCGACATCTCGGGGGTGAACATCGCCATGCCGTTGACGTTCGACGCGTGGCCGTCCGCCTCGCCGTTCGTCGTGTACAGCTCCGAGGAGACCTGTGAGCGATATCCCGGGATGGCCGGGGTGTCGGGGGTTCCGGCGAGCGCCTTGTAGAGGACGTCGTCGGGGGTCGGCGTGGCCACCTGCCAGCCGACGCCGTAGAGGAGCAGCTGAGCGGCGGAGTGGTAGTTGATGCCGTAGGTGAACCCGATGCGCTTCTCGAAGGTGTCGAGCGCGCGTGTCTCGGGCTCGGACTCGGGGCGTGCGCCGCGGTAGGTCTCGCTGGTGGGGTCGGGTGAGGAACCCTCGTTGTCGTAGCCCCACTTGTAGGCGAAGTTGCGGTTGAGGTCGACGCCGTCTCCGACGCCGATGACGCCGTCGCCGTTGACGTCCCGCAGGTTCTTGCGCCACAGGCGGGTGCCGGAGTTCTTGAAGGTGTAGTCGTAGCCGTCGGGATTGGCCGACAGGACGAACCACAGCTCGGTGGAGTCGACGATCTTCTTGATGCGTTTGTCCGTCGCGTAGTTGTCCAGGTAGTAGTGCATCAGCCGGCGGGTCATCTCCGGTGTGATCCACTCACGCGCGTGCTGGTTGGACAGATACAGCACGGAGGGCTTGGAGCCGTCCTTGGACTTCTTGGCGTTCCTGGTCAGCTTGAGCGCGAGGATGTCCTTGCCGCCCAGGGTCTTGCCGATGGAGACGACCTTGGTGAGGTCGGGGTGGGTCCGGCCGGTGCTGACGATCTCCTCCTTGAGACCGCCCTTGCCGCTGTAAGGGCGGAACACGCCCTGCGCGGCGTTCTCGACCCGCGTCTCGGCCTTGGTGGAAAGCGCGTGCTCGGTGAGGGCGACCCCCTGCTTCTGCAGGCTCTTGGCCTGCCGGTCGGTGAGGTAGACCTCGACGGTGGAGGAGCCGTGCGCGGCCACCTGCTCGCCCAGTTCATGGCCGTCCTGTCCGGCCTCGAGCAGCAGGGGTAGTTGCCTCTGGGTGACGTCGGCCCGGAAGACCTTCACCTCGTCCGGGTCGGGCCTCGACGAACCTCCGGGCTGCGCCTGGGCCATGGGTGCAAGGCCCGCTCCACCGAGCAGGAGTGCGCCGACTGCGAGGATCGATCTCGCTCTGTGTCTCATGAACCCCCCTAGCGGTGGTTCGCCACAGCGGCGAACAGATTGCCAGGTTCATGTCAGTTCATGATCGAGTCAAGGGCGCCTCAAAGACAGACAAACGCCGGTGCCGACAGCCCTGTTGTGCGTCGGCACCGGCGTGCTGGGGCTCGGTCCGTCACCCCGCGAGGTTGTCCGCCATCTCCTCCGTGAGGTTGGACTCCGTGCCCGGGATCCCGAGGTCCGCGGCACGCTTGTCGGCCATCGCCAGCAGACGGCGGATACGGCCCGCGACCGCGTCCTTGGTCAGCGGCGGGTCGGCGAGGGCACCCAGCTCCTCCAGGGAGGCCTGCTTGTGCTCCATGCGCAGACGGCCCGCGGCCGCGAGGTGCTCGGGGACCTCGTCACCGAGGATCTCCAGGGCCCTGGCGACCCGCGCCCCGGCGGCGACGGCGGCACGGGCCGAGCGGCGCAGATTGGCGTCGTCGAAGTTGGCCAGACGGTTCGCCGTGGCCCGGACCTCGCGGCGCATCCGGCGTTCCTCCCAGGCAAGCACGGACTCGTGCGCGCCGAGGCGGGTGAGCAGCGCGCCGATCGCGTCCCCGTCCCGGACCACCACGCGGTCCACACCCCGGACCTCGCGGGCCTTCGCGGCGATGGACAGCCGGCGGGCGGCGCCGACCAGGGCGAGCGCGGCCTCCGGACCGGGGCAGGTCACCTCGAGGGAGGACGAGCGCCCGGGCTCCGTCAGCGAGCCGTGCGCCAGGAACGCGCCGCGCCAGGCCGCCTCGGCGTCACAGGTGGCCCCCGAGACCACCTGCGGGGGAAGACCCCGGATCGGCCAGCCCCGGCCGTCGACGAGGCCGGTCTGCCGGGCCAGCTGGTCCCCGCCCGCGACCACGCGCACCACATAACGGGAGCCGCGGCGCAGACCGCCGGGCGCCATCACGATCAGTTCGGAGCTGTGGCCGAAGATCTCCAGGATGTCCCGCTTCAGACGCCGGGCCGCCATGGCCGTGTCCAGCTCCGCCTCGATCACGATACGGCCGCTGACCAGGTGAAGTCCGCCCGCAAACCGCAGGATCGCCGAGACCTCCGCCTTTCTGCAGCAGGTCCGGGTGACGGGAAGCCGGGAGATCTCGTCCTTCACCGCTGCCGTCATCGCCATGGGCCGATCCTTCCATGCATCCGAAAAATACGGTCGTACGCGGCGGCCAACAGCTCCGGGTCGTGCCGCGGGGACCCGTCGGTACGGGCCACCGGCGCCAGCTCGACCGCGGCACCGAACCGCTTGGCGGCCTCGGTCAGCGAGGCGCTGTCGGGCACGGCAGCCCGGTCGGCCAGCACCACGTCCAGGGCGAGTTTAGGGGCGTGTCGTCCCAAAACCTCCAAATGACGCTGCGGGGAGAAGCCCTCGGTTTCTCCGGGCTGCGGCGTGAGGTTCAAGGAGAGCACCCGGCGCGCCTTGGTCTCCACGAGGGCGTCCAGGAGCTCGGGCACAAGCAGGTGAGGGATCACCGAGGAGAACCAGGAGCCGGGCCCGAGCACCACCCAGTCGGCGTCCAGGACCGCGGCCACGGCCTCGGGGACGGCGGGCGGGTCGGGTGGTACCAGGTGCACGGACTGCACCTCGCCCGGGGTGAGCGCGACGGTCGCCTGCCCCCGTACGGTGCCCACCTCGTCCGGACGCTCCGGGTCGTGCCCCTTGACCAGCGCCTGGAGCTCCAGGGGCACGGCGGACATGGGCAGGACACGTCCGTGGGCGCCCAGGAGCCGCCCCACCAGGTCGAGCGCCTGGACGTGATCGCCGAGTTGCTCCCACAGCGCGACGATGAGGAGGTTGCCGACCGCGTGCTCGTGCAGGTCGCCCTTCGACTGGAAGCGGTGCTGGATGACGCGGGCCCAGGTCTGGCCCCAGTCGTCGTCGCCGCACAGCGCGGCCAGCGCCTTGCGCAGATCGCCCGGCGGCAGCACACCCAGCTCGTCGCGGAGTCGGCCGCTGGAGCCGCCGTCGTCGGCGACGGTGACGACGGCGGTGAGGTCGCCGGTGATCCGGCGCAGCGCGGCGAGCGAGGCGGACAGGCCCATGCCGCCGCCGAGGGCGACCACCTTGGGCTGGGCGCCACGGCGGCGCGCCCGGCCGCCGCGGGCCTCGGCGGGTGCGCCCCCGCGCCCCTCGGGCACCACCCGGCGCAGCCTGCTAAGCCGCAGAGCACGTCCAGTCACTCGCGCCCCATGTCCCGGTGTACGACCACGGTCTCCACTCCCTCGGCGGCCAGACGGGCGGCGAGCTTCTCGGACATGGCGACGGAGCGGTGCTTGCCGCCGGTACAACCGATGGCGATGGTCACGTAGCGCTTGCCCTCGCGGCGGTATCCGGCCGCGATGAGCCGCAGCAGCTCGGCGTAACGGTCGAGGAACTCCTTGGCCCCGGGCTGGTTGAACACGTACGCGGCCACCTCCTCGTTCAGACCGGTGTACGGGCGCAGCTCCGGGACCCAGTGCGGGTTGGGCAGGAAGCGCATGTCCGCGACCAGGTCGGCGTCGACCGGGAGGCCGTACTTGAACCCGAAGGACATGACGGTGGCCCGCAGCTCGGGCTCCTCCTCGCCGGCGAACTGGGCGTCCATCTTGGCGCGCAGTTCGTGCACGTTGAGGCTGGAGGTGTCGATGACGAGGTCGGCGTCGCCACGCAGCTCGCGCAGCAGCTCGCGCTCGGCGGCGATGCCGTCGACGATACGGCCGTCGCCCTGGAGGGGGTGGGGACGGCGGACGGATTCGAAGCGGCGTACCAGGGCCTCGTCGGAGGACTCCAGGAAGACGATCCGCCGCGTGACGTTCTTCGCCTCCAGGTCCGCCAGGGACTCGCGGAGGTTGTCGAAGAAACGTCTGCCGCGGACGTCGACGACGACCGCGATCCGGGCCACGTTGCCCTGGGAGCGCGCGCCCAGTTCCACCATGGTCGGGATCAGCGCGGGCGGCAGGTTGTCGACGACGAACCAGCCGAGGTCCTCCAGACACTTGGCGGCCGTCGAGCGGCCGGCGCCGGACATGCCGGAGATGATCACCAATTCGGGGATCGCCGCGTCGGGGACCCCGGCTGTTTCGATGCCCGTACTCACCTGTGCTCCGTTTTCCTGGGCCGCGTGCTGTCGCGCCCGATCGTCGCCCGTCTCCTTGTGGGCGGCCGGGCCCTGTGCCGAGCGTTCTTCCGTGCGCCGTTCGTGCTCGCTCATGTCTCCTGCCCCCGTCGTTCGTCCGGGGCGCCCGCAGACACGGGTGCCCCGGGGGAACCCGCCGATGTCCCGGGTTCCTCCTCTTCCATGATCTCTCCAGTCGCCGTGTTCACGGCGGGTGCGGGCGGGACCGCCCGGGCGAGGGCCACGGCGATTGTCTCGGCCGTCTTGCGGCCGATACCGGGGACCTCCTGAATCTGGTCGATTGTCGCGGACCGCAGCTTCTTCACCGAGCCGAAGTGCTTGATCAGCGCCAGTTTGCGGCCCTCGCCGAGACCCGGCACCTCGTCCAAGGGGCCCGACCTCAGACGCTTGCCCCGCTTGGCACGCTGGTAGGTGATCGCGAAGCGGTGCGCCTCGTCCCGGACGCGCTGGAGCAGGTACAGGCCCTCACTCGTGCGGGGCAGGACCACCGGATCGTCCTCCTCCGGCAGCCAGACCTCCTCCAGACGCTTGGCGAGGCCGCACACGGCGATGTCGTCGATGCCGAGCTCGTCCAGGGCCCTCTTGGCCGCCGCGACCTGCGGCTGCCCACCGTCGACCACGACGAGCTGCGGTGGGTAGGCGAACCGCCTGGGCCGCCCGTCCTCCTCCGTCAGCACGTCACCGTCGGCCCACTCCCCCGTCTTCTCCTTCTCAGCGAGATAACGCCGGAAGCGGCGGGTGATCACCTCGTGCATCGACCGGACGTCGTCCTGACCGGCGAAGCCCTTGATCTGGAAGCGGCGGTACTCGCTCTTGCGCTGGAGCCCGTCCTCGAAGACGACCATGGAGGCCACGACGTCCTCGCCCTGCAGGTGCGAGATGTCGTAGCACTCGATCCTGAGCGGGGCGCTGTCCAGCTCAAGGGCCCCGGCGATCTCCTCCAGGGCGCGCGAGCGAGTGGTCAGGTCGGAGGCGCGCTTGGTCTTGTGGAGCGCGAGCGCCTGCTGGGCGTTGCGCTGCACGGTCTCCATCAGTGCCTTCTTGTCGCCGCGCTGCGGGATGCGGAGCGACACGTTCGACCCGCGGCGGCCGGTGAGCCAGTCCTGGACCGGTTCTATGGGGTCGGGCAGCGCCGGGACGAGGACCTCCTTGGGCACGGAATCGCCCGTCTCCTCGCCGTAGAGCTGCTGGAGGGCGTGCTCGACGAGGGCGCCGGTGGTGACGTCCTCGACCTTGTCGGTGACCCAGCCTCGCTGGCCGCGCACGCGTCCGCCGCGCACATGGAAGATCTGTACGGCCGCCTCCAGCTCGTCCTCGGCGACGGCGACGAGGTCGGCGTCGGTCGCGTCGGTGAGCACGACCGCGCTCTTCTCCATGGCCTTCTTCAGGGCCTCGATGTCGTCGCGCAGGCGGGCGGCCCGCTCGTACTCCATCTCCTCGGCCGCCTCCGTCATCTGCTTCTCCAGACGGCGGAGGTACGTCCCCGTGCGGCCGGCCATGAAGTCGCAGAACTCGTCGGCCAGTTCACGGTGGTCCTCGGGGGAGATCCGGCCGACGCAGGGCGCGGAGCACTTGCCGATGTAGCCGAGCAGACAGGGGCGGCCCGTGCGCTCGGCGTTCTTGAAGACGCCGGCCGAGCAGGTGCGCACGGGGAAGACGCGCAGCAGCAGGTCCACGGTGTCACGGATCGCCCACGCGTGCCCGTACGGCCCGAAGTACCGTACGCCCTTGCGCTTCTGGCCGCGCATCACCTGGACGCGCGGGAACTCCTCGTTCATCGTCACCGCAAGGTAGGGGTAGCTCTTGTCGTCGCGGTACTTGACGTTGAACCGGGGGTCGAACTCCTTGATCCAGGTGTACTCCAGCTGCAGGGCCTCGACCTCCGTGGACACCACGGTCCACTCCACGGACGCCGCCGTGGTGACCATGGTGCGGGTGCGCGGGTGGAGGCTCGCCAGGTCCTGGAAGTAGTTCGCCAGGCGCTGGCGCAGGCTCTTCGCCTTTCCGACGTAGATCACCCGACGGTGTTCGTCACGGAACCTGTAGACCCCGGGGGAGTCCGGGATCTCTCCCGGCTTGGGGCGGTAGCTGGAGGGGTCGGCCATGTCTCACACCCTACTGGCGGCCACCGACACCGCGGCGCCCCTGTGGACAAGGGCCAACGGGACCCGTGGGACACGAGAGGCGCGGGCCCTGGGGTGACGGCTGACGTGGCACCGGTAGCGACGACGGCTGCCGTGGCGCCGGTACCGGCCACATCCACGGCGCTGGCCGAGAAGGGGGGACGGTGAGGCCACCCGCCCCGTACTTCCGCAACGTGAGCGGCACGCGCGTGTGCCGTACGGCGTCCCAGGCACCGCTCCCCCGCCTCGGCAGCTCCCGGCGGTGGAGGCCGCAGCCCCGCGTCATGTGGGCCGCGCACCCGGGCGCGCCCGGCCGGCCGGCCTCGCGGTGTCGGCGACGAGAGTGTTGCGTGGAGTGGGCATCGGGTGTTGTCGGAGCTTGGTCAACACGCTTCAATGCGGGGAAACTTTGGGCCGTGAACGGCGGGGTTCGCTTGTGAACGAGCTCCGGGCGTCCCCCGGCGGCCCGGAACGACCCGCTCGAACGGTCTGACCAGCCGTCGTGAACATACACAGAAAGGCCCCTGTATGCGGCACGGCACACAGCACGCGGACGTCGCCCCGGCAGAGTTGGAGGCGGCCCTGCGTGGCGGCCCCTTCCATGTCGCGCTGCGCGCCGCGATCGCCGCCCGCGGGCTGCCGCTGCAGCGTGTGCAGCACCATCTGTCGCGGTACGGGGTCAGGGTCGGCGTGACGAGTCTGAGCTACTGGCAGCAGGGCGCGCGCCGCCCCCAACGCCCGGAGTCCCTGCGCGCCGTGCGTGCCCTGGAGGAGATACTCCAGCTGCCGGACGAGTCGCTGGTCCGGCTGCTGACCAAGGCCGACGAGCACACCGGCCCCGACCGTCCCTCGGGCCGCTCGTACCGCTCCCTGGTGGAGGCCTCGGACGTGCTGGAACGGCTCCTCGCCGAGTTGGAGTCGCCGCTCGACGGGGGGCTGCACACCATCGGGCACCACGAACGCGTCCGCATCGGGGCGCGCCGGGAGCTGCTGGCCCGCGAGTCGCACCACATCGTGCGCGCCCACAAGGACGGCGTGGACCGCTATGTCGCCATCCATCACGGTGACCCGGGCTGCAACCCGGAGCGCACCCGGGTGCATGCGCTGGAAAACTGCCGCACCGGGCGCGTGCGATGGCACCACGACACGGGCGTCCTGGTCGCCGAACTGCTCTTCGACACACGACTGCGTAGCGGGGATACGTTTCTCTTCCGCTACGCCATCGAGGACGGCACCGCGGGCGCATCCTGCGAGTACGTCCGGGGATTCGGATTGGCGGGCGGGCAGTACGCGCTTCAGATCCGCTTCGCCGAGGAGGCGCTGCCGGTGCGCTGCCACCGCTTCACCCAGCACTCCGCCGCCGCCCCGCGCAGCGGCCGCCAAGAGCTGGCGCTGAGCGGACGCCACCGCTCGGTGCATCTGGTGGAGCCGCGGGTGCGGTCGGGGATCGTGGGGATCGGCTGGGAGTGGGAGTGACCGGGCCCGCCTGAACCGTCAGACCGCCGGGCCCGCCACGATGTGGCCGTTCTTCACCTCGACGGGCAGCTCGGGCAGCGGTTCGGTGGCCGGAGCCTGCACCACCTTGCCGGTCGTGGCGTCGAACCGGCTGCCGTGACAGGGGCAGACGAGCGTCGTGCCCGACAGCTTGTCGATGGCGCACCCCGCGTGTGTGCAGATGGTGCTGTACGCCTTCAGGGAGCCGTCCTTGGCCCGGCTCACCACCACGTTCTCGTCCCGGTACAGCTTCGCGCCGCCCTCGGGAACCTCACCGTCGGCTCCCAGCGTGACCGGCGCGGTCGGCGTGGCGGGCGCGGCGGCACCGTCGCCTCCCTGCGAGCAGGCGGCGAGGCCGAGCCCGGCGACCGGGGTGAGCGCCGCCCCGCGAAGGACGGTACGACGGGTCGCGGAGGGGCGGGCGGGCATGAGATCTCCACTGGTCGGGTCCGGTACGCACCGGGACGGCGAGGCAGACCGACGATACCGGCAGCGGCCGTTCCGCCTGGGAGCGGGGCAAGGGGCCGGTGGCCGGACGAGGAGACGGTGATGAGCGAGGAGATGGTGATGAGCGAGGAGGTCGATGACGGGTTAGGGGAACGATGACGGGTGAGGAGAGCGGTGGCCGATTGAGGAGACGGTGGCCCGGAGACGGTGGGGGCGCGAGGACGTAAACGTTTGCGCAAGCGTTTACGTCCGCCGTCGAATGGGATACCTTCCGATCGGAAGGCGTGAGCAGCGAGGGCCCGAGGAGGGAGACGCGCTTGGCAACCATGGCCGATGTCGCGCGGAGCGCGGGCGTCTCCGTGGCGACCGTCTCCCACGTTCTGAACGGCACCCGCCCGGTACTGCCCCACACCCGCCAGGCGGTGCTGGAAGCCATCGACGAGCTGGGCTACACACCGAACACACTCGCCCGTTCCCTGGTGACCTCTCGCACCCGGTCCATCGGACTCGCGGTGTCGGCGATCAGCAACCCGTACTTCACGGAGATCCTCCAGGGCGTCGAAGCCGGGGCCCTGGAACACGGCTACGGCCTGCTCATCGCCGACCCCCACGACGACCCCGAACACGAACGCAAGGTCGTCCAGCTCCTGCACGAGCGCCGCGTCGACGGCCTGATCATCGCGCCCTCGGCGGACCCGCGCGGACTTCTCGCGCTGCTGGGGAGGCATGGCGTACCCACCGTGTTCCTCGACCGACTGGTCGAGGACGTCCCCGCGCGCACGCCCCCGCCACCGGCCACCGGCGAGGGCGCCTCCGAGCGCGACGGACATGCCAGGGCTCCCTTTCGCTTCGACCAGGTCTGCGCGGAGAACGCCGAACCCATGGCGCGTCTGGTCACCCATCTCGCGGGACTCGGGCACAGGCGCATCGGACTGGTAGCGGGCCTTCCCGGGCTCAGCACCACGAGCGAGCGGATCGGCGGCTACCGGCACGGACTCGCTGCCGCCGGCCTCCCCTACGACGAGCGACTGGTGGCCCGGGGTGACTCCGCGGCCGAGGGCGCCGAGCGCGCCACCGCCACTCTGCTGTCGCTCGCTGCACCGCCGACGGCTCTGGTCACGGCCAACAACGCGATGACCATCGGCGCTCTGCGCACCCTGCGCGACCGCGGGCTGTCCGTGCCGGACGACCTGGCACTGTGCTGCTTCGACGACTTCGCGTGGGCGGATCTCTTCTCGCCCCGGCTCACCACCGTCTCCCAGCCGAGCACGGAGCTCGGCGCCCAGGCCGTACGGCTGCTCCTGGACCGGCTGGAGTCGCCGGACCGTCCTTCCCGCACCCTGCGGCTGCCCTGTGCGTTCGTCCACCGCACCTCGTGCGGTTGCCCCGACACACCCTCCGAGAAGGGAACCGTCTCGTGATCGTCGTCGCCGGTGAGGCCCTGATCGACCTGGTCCCGCAGGGCCCGGGCGCACTCGCACACCTGAAGCCGGCACTCGGCGGCGGCCCGTACAACACCGCCGTGGCACTCGGCCGACTCGGCTCCCCGACGGCCTTCTGCTCCCGCGCCTCGTACGACGCCTTCGGAGAAGCCCTGCTCGACGGGCTGCGCGAGGCGGGCGTGGATGTCTCCGCCGTCCAGCGCGGCACCGAGCCGACCACACTGGCGGTCGCCACCATCGACGAGAGGGGCTCGGCCGCGTACTCCTTCTACGTCGACGGCACCGCCGACCGGCTGTTCACGGCGCCGGTGCGCCTTCCGCAGGGCACCCGGGCCTTGTCGTTCGGCACCTGCTCGCTCGTCCTGGAACCGGGGGCGAGCGCATACGAGGAGCTGATGCGCGACGCCGCCGCCCAGGGCCTGTTCACGGCGCTCGACCCCAACATCCGCGCGGGGCTGATCCCGGATCCCGACGCCTATCGGGCCCGTTTCAAGAACTGGCTGCCGTCCGTGTCGCTGCTGAAGCTCTCCGCGGAGGACGCCCAGTGGCTGGGCGGCACTCCGCGTGAATGGCTGGCCTCGGGCCCAGCCGCCGTGGTGATCACCCATGGTGGTGACGGACTGACGGCCTTCACCCGCGACGGGGCGGAGCACTCCGTGCCGGGTGTGCGGGTCGACGTCGTGGACACGATCGGCGCCGGTGACACGGTCAACGCGGCGCTGCTGCATGGCCTGGCCGCCCTCGATGCCCTCTCCCCGGCGGCCCTGGCCGCCCTGGATGCCGACGGCTGGGCCGAACTGCTGGGCTTCGCGGCCCGCGCCGCGGCGATCACCTGCTCCCGGGCCGGTGCGGAACCACCGTTCGCGTCCGAACTGACCGGCCCCTGGCTCCAGGTCTGACACCGACGGACCGCTCGATGCCGGCCCGGCGGCCGATCGTGATCGTAGGCCCCGGGTGCGACAAGCGGCGCTCCGCGGGACATTCCCGCGGAGCGCCGGATCGGCCGGATGGGCTGGATAGGCCGGATCGTGTTCCTGATCCGGTCAGGCCTTGCGCGCCCGCGTGGTCTTCTTCGCGGGTGCCGCCTTCTTCGTGGCGCCGGCCGCCTTCTTGGTCACGGTGTTGTTCGCGGTCTTCACCGTCTTGGCCGTCGCGGTCTTCCTCGCCGTCGACGAGGCGGCGGCCGTCTTCCTGGCCGCCGTCCCGCGGGGAGCCTTCACCGAAGCCGCGTCGCTGATGCGCTCGGCGCCGAGGATCTCGCGCAGGAACTTTCCGGTGTGGCTCGCCGGGACCCCGGCGACCTCCTCGGGCGTGCCCTCCGCGACCACCAGGCCGCCGCCCGCGCCGCCTTCGGGGCCCATGTCGACGACCCAGTCGGCGGTCTTGATGACGTCGAGGTTGTGCTCGATGACGATGACCGTGTTGCCCTTGTCGACGAGTCCCCCGAGCACCTTGAGCAGCTTGCTGATGTCCTCGAAGTGCAGACCGGTGGTCGGCTCGTCCAGCACGTAGACCGTGCGCCCGGTGGAGCGCTTCTGAAGCTCGCTGGCGAGCTTCACCCGCTGGGCCTCACCACCGGACAGGGTGGTCGCCGACTGACCGAGACGGACATAGCCGAGACCGACGTCGTGCAGCGTCCGCAGATGACGGGCGATCGCCGGAACGGCCTCGAAGAAGTGCAGGGCCTCCTCGATCGGCATGTTCAGGACCTCGGCGATGGACTTGCCCTTGTAGTGGACGTCCAGGGTCTCCCGGTTGTAGCGGGCGCCGTGACAGACCTCGCACGGGACGTACACGTCCGGCAGGAAGTTCATCTCGATCTTGATGGTGCCGTCGCCCGCGCAGTTCTCACAGCGGCCGCCCTTGACGTTGAAGGAGAAGCGGCCGGGCTGGTAGCCGCGGACCTTCGCCTCGGTGGTCTCGGCGAACAGCTTGCGGATGTGGTCGAAGACGCCGGTGTACGTCGCCGGGTTGGACCGCGGGGTGCGGCCGATGGGCGACTGGTCGACGTGCACGACCTTGTCGACGAGGTCGTCGCCGTCCACGCGCGTGTGCCGGCCGGGCACGCTCCTCGCGCCGTTCAGCTCACGGGCCAGGTGCGTGTACAGGATGTCGTTGACCAGCGTCGACTTGCCGGAGCCGGACACGCCCGTGACGGCCGTGAACACGCCCAGCGGGAACGACACGTCGATGTCCTGAAGGTTGTTCTCCCGGGCGCCGTGCACCGTGAGCTGCCGGGACGGGTCGCGGGGGCGCCGGATGTCGGGCAGCGGGATCGACTTCTTGCCGGACAGATACTGGCCGGTCTGCGACTCGGCGTTGGCCAGCAGCTCCTTCAGGGAGCCGCTGTGCACGACCTTGCCGCCGTGCTCGCCCGCGCCGGGGCCGATGTCGACGACCCAGTCGGCGACCTTGATGGTGTCCTCGTCGTGCTCCACGACGATGAGCGTGTTGCCCATGTCGCGCAGCCGGACCAGGGTCTCGATCAGCCGGTGGTTGTCACGCTGGTGCAGGCCGATGGACGGCTCGTCGAGCACGTACAGGACGCCGACGAGTCCGGAGCCGATCTGGGTGGCCAGGCGGATGCGCTGGGCCTCGCCGCCGGAGAGCGTGCCGGCCGCACGGTTGAGCGAGAGGTAGTCCAGGCCGACGTCGACCAGGAACCGCAGCCGCTCGTTGACCTCCTTGAGGACACGCTCCGCGATCTTCTTGTCGCGCGCGTCGAGCTTCAGCTGCCGCAGGAAGTCCGCGCAGTCGCTGATCGACATCGCCGAGATCTCCGCGATGGACCTGTCCATGATCGTGACCGCGAGCACGACCGGCTTGAGACGCGTGCCGTCACAGGTGGGGCAGGGCACCTCGCGCATGTAGCCCTCGAAACGCTCACGGCTCGCGTCGCTCTCGGCCTCGCTGTGCCGGCGCTTCACGAACGGAACGGCGCCCTCGAACGGCGTCGTGTACACGCGCTCGCGCCCGTAGCGGTTGCGGTAGCGGACCTCGATCTGGGTCTTGTGTCCGTAGAGCAGGGCCTTCTTCGCGCGCTGCGGCAGGCCCGCGAAGGGGATGTCCGTCCGGAAGCCCAGTGCGTCCGCGAGGGCGCCGATCAGGCGGCCGAAGTAGTCCTTGGTGTGTCCGTGCGACCAGGGGTGGATGGCGCCCTCTTCGAGGGTCTTTTCCTCGTCCGGGACGATCAGCTCGGGGTCGACCTCCATGCGCGTGCCGATGCCGGTGCACTCGGGGCAGGCGCCGAAGGGCGAGTTGAAGGAGAAGGAGCGGGGCTCCAGCTCCTCGAAGGACAGGTCGTCGTACGGGCAGTACAGGTGCTCCGAGTACATGCGCTCGCGCTCGGGGTCGTCCTCGGGGAGGTCGACGAAGTCGAGCACGACCATGCCCCCGGACAGGCCGAGCGCGGTCTCCACGGAGTCGGTGAGGCGGCGCTTGGCGGAGTCCTTCACCGTGAGGCGGTCGACCACCACCTCGATGGTGTGCTTCTCCTGCTTCTTCAGCGTGGGCGGGTTCGACAGCTGGATCGTCTCGCCGTCCACCCGCGCGCGGCTGTAACCCTTGGTCTGGAGATCCGTGAAGAGGTCGACGAACTCTCCCTTGCGCTCGCGAACCAGCGGCGAGAGCACCTGGAACCGGCTCCCCTCCGGCAACTCCAGGACCTTGTCGACGATGGCCTGCGGCGACTGGCGTGAGATCGGGCGGCCGCACTCGGGACAGTGCGGCTTGCCGATGCGCGCGAAGAGCAGACGCAGGTAGTCGTAGACCTCGGTGATCGTGCCGACCGTCGAACGCGGGTTGCGCGAGGTCGACTTCTGGTCGATGGAGACCGCCGGCGAGAGGCCCTCGATGAAGTCGACGTCCGGCTTGTCCATCTGGCCGAGGAACTGCCGAGCGTACGAGGACAGCGACTCCACGTAACGCCGCTGGCCCTCGGCGAAGATCGTGTCGAAGGCCAGTGAGGACTTGCCCGACCCCGACAGGCCCGTGAAGACGATGAGCGAGTCGCGCGGCAGGTCGAGCGAGACATTCTTCAGATTGTGCTCGCGCGCGCCACGGACGATGAGACGGTCGGCCACGCCGGTCCGCACCTTTCTTGAGAGAAGCGACAGGGGCGGGGCCCCCGTCGTTTCCCAGACTAGGGGGAGCCACTGACAACGCCGGTTGGATTCCGGGGTTCACAACAATCCCCGCCCCTCCAGCATGCCCGACGCCGCACTCGACCATATAGCACGTGCATTCGATTTGCGGGCCAGATCCACCTCCTTCACCCGAAGGAGTGGCGGGGCTAAGGTCGGCCCCATGATGGATCACGCGCGCGACCTGGCGTCTGTACGCGACGCAACCGACCGACTGCTCAACGCAGTCGCCGCCCTGGACAACGCGGCCGTGGCCGAGCCGTCACGGCTGCCCGGCTGGAGCCGCGGCCATGTCCTCGCCCACCTCGCCCGCAACGCGGACGCTCTCGTGAACGTGCTGCAGGGGCGTCCCATGTACGTCTCCGCGCAGGCTCGGGACGCCGACATCGAGCGGGACGCCCCGCGCCCCCTGCACGAACAGCTCGCCGACCTGCGCGAGAGCTCGGCCCGCTTCCAGGAGGCCGGGGCGGCGCCCGCGGACTGGTCGCGCACGGTGGAGCTGCGCAACGGGGTCACCGACTCGGCGGCCCGCGTGCCGTTCCGGCGGTGGATCGAGGTCGCGCTGCACCACGTCGACCTCGGGATCGGGTACGAGCTGGAGGACCTGCCCGCGGAGTTCGTGGAGCGGGAGACCGGCTTCCTCGCGGCGCGGTTCACGGGGCATCCAGACATTCCGCCCACCCGCATCACGGACGGCACGCGCGCGTGGAGCACGGGCCGGGAGGCGGCCGGGCCCGAGGTCACCGTCGAGGGTCCCGCGCCCGACCTGCTCGGCTGGCTCTCCGGCCGCCGGGACGGATCCGCGCTGAAGGTCGAGGGAGGGACGCTGCCGGCGCTGCCCCCTCTCTAGGCGCGGACGGCCTGGGCCGGTCCCCTCTCCGGGCCCGGAGGACCTGGGCCCGTCCCCGCTATAGGCTGCCGCCATGACGTACAGCGGAGTGGTGAAGGTCGGCGGCCCTGCCGATGTGCACGAGCTGCAGGACCTGATGATCACGAAGATCGCGGTCGGCCCGATGGACAACAACGCCTATCTGCTGCGCTGCCGGGCCACCGACGAGCAGTTGCTGATCGACGCGGCCAACGACGCGGGCACGCTGCTCGGCATGATCGGTGACGACGGCATCGCCTCCGTCGTCACCACGCATCGGCACGGCGACCACTGGCAGGCGCTGGCCGAGGTGGTCGCGGCCACGGGGGCGCGGACGTACGCCGGCCGGTACGACGCCGAGGGCATTCCGGTGCCCACGGACGTCCCGGTCGATGACGGCGACACGATCCGCGTGGGGCGCGTGGAACTCACCGCACGCCATCTGGTGGGCCACACGCCCGGCTCGATCGCCCTCGTCTACGACGACCCGCACGGACACCCTCACGTGTTCACCGGGGACTGCCTCTTCCCCGGCGGGGTCGGCAACACGCACAAGGACTCGAAGGCCTTCGCCCGTCTGATCCACGATGTCGAGACGAAGATCTTCGGCACGCTTCCGGACGAGACCTGGGTCTACCCCGGACACGGGAACGACACCACGTTGGGCGCCGAGCGTCCGCACCTGCCGGAGTGGCACGCGCGGGGGTGGTGAGGCGACCCGGCAGTCATCCGTGTGCGCCGGTGTGAAAGCCAGGTGCACGCCCCCCGTGTGAACCGTTCGCACAGGCCAACACCCCGTGCGCGCTCCCGCGCTGGCCGTCCGCCCCCGGCCGCTGCTCCTGGACGAGATCACCACCGCCCTCGGCCCGGAACTCGTGGGCGAGGTCCTCACCGTCGTCCGGGGCCTGAAGGACGACGGCATGACGATGGTGTTGGCCACCATGAAGATGGTGCTGGCCACCCATGAGATCGGGTTCGCCCACGAGGTCGCGGACCAGGTCTGCTTCCTGGACGGCGGCGTGGTCCTGGAACACGGCACTGCCGAGCAGATCTTCGGCGACCCCCAGCAGGAGCGCACGCGGCGCTTTCTGAGCCGGACCGCGGAAGCGGGGCGGCTCCGAGGCACCGGCGCGTCTCCATCCGGAACGGGGCGACAACCGGACTTCATCCATCCGTTTCCGTCCGGCGCCGCCGCCTCATGCCTCCTTCTGCCCCGCCCCCGCGAGCGTCGCGACCCGCTCCACGGCGAACGCGTATCCCTGCACGCCGCATCCCGCGATGACGCCGTCGGCACGCAGAGAGACATACGAGTGGTGCCGGAACTGCTCGCGCTGGTGGATGTTGGAGATGTGGACCTCCACCACCGGCAGTCCGTCACAGGTGTTGAGCGCATCCAGGATGGCGACGGAGGTGTGCGAGTAGGCGGCCGGGTTGATCACGATCCCGGCATGGTTCTGCCGCGCCTCCTGGATCCACTCCACCAGCTCGCCCTCGTGGTTGGACTGCCGGAAGTCCACCGTGCCCCCGAACGCGGCCGCCGTCTTCGCGCAGAGCGCCTCGACGTCCGCGAGCGTGTCGGAGCCGTAGATCTCCGGCTGCCGCTGCCCGAGGAGATTCAGGTTGGGGCCGTTGAGGATCATGATCGGGGCGTTGGCCAGGGTGCGGGGCACGGTTCCTCCGGTCCGTTCGGGTCTGTCTGTCGGCCCACGAAGGACCGCTGCTCGGCCCCGGTTTATCACGGTGCGCGCGGCAGACGGCGACTCATATCCTCCGATCATGGATCGACCGACGTACCCGCCCAAGCCGGTGCCCGGCGACCGAGTCGCCGTCGTCTCACCGTCCGCCGGACTTCCCGCCCTCTTCCCGCTCCCCTATGAACTGGGGCTGGAGCGGCTGCGCACCGAGTTCGGGCTCGACCCCGTCGAGTATCCGACGACCCGGAGGATGGGCGCGACGCCGAAGGAGCGGGCGGACGACCTCCATGCCGCGTTCGCCGACCCCACCGTCAAGGCCGTGATCGCGTCGATCGGCGGTGACGACCAGATCACCGTGCTGCCCTTGCTGGACCGGGAGTTGATACGCGCCAACCCGAAGCCGTTCTTCGGGTACAGCGACAACACGAACCTGCACGCCTTCCTGTGGAACACCGGCGTGGTGAGCTACCACGGCGGCTCCGTCATGGTCGAGTTCGGCCGCCCCGGTGCCATGGCCCCGCTCTCCGCCGAGTCGCTGAGAGCCGCCCTTTTCACGTCGGGCGAGTACGAGTTGAAGCCGGCCGAGCGCTGGCACGACACGAGCCGGGACTGGGCGGATCCGGCGACCTTCGAGGCGGAGCCCGAGACCCGGCCGGGCTCGGACTGGAGCTGGCTCAACGCGGACCATGTGGTCGAGGGCCGCAGTTGGGGCGGCAATCTGGAGATCCTCGGCTGGCTGCTCATGGCCGACCGCGAGGTGGCACGCGATCCGGCCGTCCACGACGGCGGAGTGCTCTTCCTGGAGACCTCCGAGGAGATGCCCAGCGCCGAGGAAGTCTTCCGGCTCCTGCGGAACATGGGCGAACGCGGACTGCTCCAGCGTTTCCCCGCACTGCTCATGGGGCGTGCGAAGACCTGGTCCTTTCAGCAGCCCAACAGCCCCGCGGCGGGCGCTCGTTATGCGGCGGAGCAGCGTGAGGCCGTCGTGCGCGCCCTGAAGACATACGCTCCCCACACCATGGTCGTCTTCGATGTGGACCTCGGGCACACCGATCCACAGGTCGTCGTCCCGTACGGAGGCACCGTACGCGTGGACGGTCCCGCCCGGCGCATCACCGTCATCTACTGACCGCCCTCTCCCCCGGGCGCACGCCCGCACCACCCCTCGGATGCACCGAGCCCCCGCACGCCCCCGGTAACCCACCGTCACCATGGGTACATCACGCGGCATGCACCACGTACGCACCGTAAGGGCCCCCTCCATGCTGCGGCTCGCGGCCGCCTCGCTCGCGGGGACGGCCATCGAGTTCTACGACTTCTTCGCCTACGGGACCGCGGCCGCCCTGGTCCTCGGGCCTCTGTTCTTCCCGACCTTCTCGCCGTTGGCGGGCACGCTGGCCGCCTTCGGGACCTTCGGCATCGGCTTCGTGGCGCGGCCGCTCGGCTCGGTGCTGTTCGGGCACATCGGGGACCGGCACGGGCGACGGCCCGTCCTCGTTGCCTCCTTGTTGCTGACCGGAGCCGCGACGGTGGCGGTCGGCTGCGTGCCGACGTACGCCACGATCGGTACGGCCGCTCCTGTGCTCCTTCTCGTGCTGCGCTTTCTGCAGGGGCTCGGGCTCGGCGGGGAGTGGGGCGGCGCCGTGCTGCTGACGGCGGAGCACGCGCCGGCCGGGCGGCGCGTGCTGTGGTCGAGCTTTCCGCAGATGGGCCCGGCACTGGGGTTCGTACTGGCCAACGGCGTGATGCTGGGGCTGTCGGCCACGCTGTCGGAGGCGCAGTTCGCCTCCTGGGGCTGGCGGATTCCGTTCTGGGCCGCGGGGGTGCTCGCGACAGCGGGTCTGTGGCTGCGCGGTTCACTCGCGGAAAGCCCGCTCTTCCTCGAGATCGACGACCACGCGCGGGTGCCGCTCGCCGAGGTCGTGCGCCGCCACTGGCGGCTCGTCCTGCTGACCGCCGGCGCGCTCGCGGTGGGGTACGCGGTCTTCTACACCGTGACGACCTGGTCCCTGGCGTATGCGACGGAGCGACTCGGCGTGAGCCGTACGGTCATGCTGACGTGCGTCATGGCGACCGTCGTGGTGCAAGGCGTCCTGACCCCGCTGGCGGCGCTCGTGGGCGATCGCTACGAGCGGCGGTCGTTGTGCATGAAGGGCTGCGCGGCCGTCGCCATGTGGATGTTCCCGATGATCGCCCTGCTGTCGACCGGTGAGCCGCTGCTGATGTTCCTCGGCTTCCTCGGCGCCATGCTCGCGTTCATCCCGATGTTCGCCGTGATCGCCGCGTATCTGCCGGAGTTGTACGAACCCCGGGTGCGCTGCACGGGCGCGGCCGTGGGCTACAACCTAGGCGGAGTGGTCGGCGGCGCCCTCACCCCGATCGTGGCCACCGCGCTTGCCGAGCACGGGGGCCGGGTGCCCTGGGGTGTCGGCGCCTATCTGACGGCCGTTGCTCTGCTCAGCCTGGGGTGCTTCGCCCTGCTGCCGGAGACCCGTCCCGTACCGGTCGCGGTGACGGAACCCGCTCCCGGCTGAGGCGGCGCCGGAGTGCGGCATGGGGGCGCATCCGTGTCGGGGTGGCCCGAGCGGCCCCGTTCGCGCATCACGCCGGCCTCAGGCCTCGACGCCGTCCTTCGCGGCGCTGTCGGCGCCCCGCCTCTCCCTCTCGGCCGCATCCTGCCTCCTGGCCGCCACCAGGCTGGTCACCGTCGTGACGATCAGGACGGCACAGATGACACCGAGGGAGACCGGGATGGATATCTCGGGGACATGGACGCCGGACTCGTGGAGCGCGTGCAGCACCAGCTTGACGCCGATGAAGCCGAGGATGATGGACAGGCCGTACGAGAGGTGAACCAGCTGCTTGAGCAGGCCGCCGATGAGGAAGTACAGCTGCCTCAGACCCATCAGCGCGAACGCGTTGGCGGTGAAGACGATGTACGGGTCCTGGGTCAGGCCGAAGATGGCCGGGATGGAGTCGAGGGCGAAGAGCACGTCCGTGGTGCCGATCGCGAGCATGACGACCAGCATCGGCGTCATGACGCGCTTGCCGTTCGCACGGATCCACAGCTTGGTGCCGTGGTACCGGTCGGCCACTCCGAAGCGGCGCTCGGCGGCCTTGAGCAGCCTGTTCTCCTCGTACTCCTCGTCCTCCTGGTCGTCCCTGGCCTCTCGGATCAGCTTCCAGGCAGTCCAGATCAGGAACGCGCCGAAGAGGTAGAAGACCCAGGAGAAGGACGAGATGATCGCGGCACCCGCGGCGATGAAAGCGGCCCGCAGGACCAGGGCTATGAGTACCCCGACGAGGAGCACACGCTGCTGGTACCGCGAAGGCACCGCGAACTTCGCCATGATCAGGACGAAGACAAAGAGGTTGTCGACACTCAGCGACTTCTCGGTGATGAAGCCGGCGAAGAACTCTCCGGCGGGCCGGCCGCCGCCCAAGACGAGCAGCCCCAGTCCGAACAATCCGGCGAGGGCGATCCAGACAATCGTCCAGATGCCGGCTTCCTTGATGGACACGTCGTGCGGCTTGCGGCCGATGAAGAAGTCGACCGCGATCAGGGTGGCGAGGCCCACGATCGTCAGGACCCACAGGGTCAGGGAAACATCCACTGCGCCTCCGGCAGTACGTCACGGCACATGTCAGCGTCGTCGCTACCGGAGGTCTCTTCCACCCGCGGACCCCGGGCGCTTGATGCGCCTGGAGTACTGCGGGCCGACGCCCCGGGATCTGGCCTGATCCGTATTGACGGGTACGCCGCAGTAGGCATCAGGGAATACTCCCCTCCGTGTGAAAGAGAGTACCCGAATACCAAAGGAAGGTAAAGAAACTAGTAAAGGAAATCCCAAGTCTGCTGGTGAAGGTAGCTTTACCTGCTCTTGGCGAGTGATGGAGACGGTCAGTGGTCCCAGGAGCGGCGGGCTTCGGCCACCTGGGTGAGCACCTGGTCGAGCACCTGGCTGCCCCGCGGGACGCACGGCGGCTCGTACGTCCAGGCGTGGCCCACCCAGGGGTCCGCGAGGTGGTCGTCGGGCAGGGGGGTGAGCCGCAGCAATGAGCGCCAGAGCGGGTCGAGGAGCGGTCCGTAGGCGGCGGTGTCCTCCCGGTCGGCGACCATCATCAGATGCACGCCCACGGCCGGCCCCTCGTCCGCGAGATAGCGCAGCTGGGTCACGGCCCGGTCGTCGAAGCCGTGCGGGAAGTCGTTGACGATCAGCAGTTGTTCGGCCGTGTCCACGCCTGGCGGCAGGGAGTCGGAGGCGCCGCCCCGCACCGCCATCTGCACCAGGTCGACGCGCTGGGTGAGCCGGGTCAGCACATCCGCCACCCCCGCGGCACCGGCGGCGGGCGGGGAGGAGAGCACCCCGGACCGCACGAGGGGCGCGAGCGACGGGGCGCCCGACCCCGCCGGGTCGACGACGTGCACCGAGAACTCACCGGGCGGGTACACGGCGAGCAGTCGTGCCGCGTGCATCACCGCCGCCTCCATGGCTAGACGGCGCGCTTCGCCGGCGTCCGCGAGGGGCTCGAGTGATTCCGAGCGGCCACTGTCGATCCAGACCCCGCGTTCCAGCGGCAGCCTGACCAGCATGGGGATGCGCAGGCTCTCGCTCTCGGGCAGATGGAGGTCGCCGAGGCGCACGGCCATGGGGATCTCCATCGGCACCCGATAGCCGTGCCAGGCCGGGTTGTCCCACCGGGCGAAGGCCGGGGGCAGCGCGGGCTCGACGACATCGGACTCGGCGATGAGCTGGGTGAGATCGCGGTCGAGTGCGGACCTGGCCTGGTTGACGAGCTCGGCGTGCTTGGCCTGGGCCTCCTCGCGAGCGGCGTCGCCCGGCCCGCCGACGCGGCTGCGCGGATCGGACAGGACCTTGTCCAGCTCCTGCTCCAGGCGGGAGTCGGCGAAATCGACGGCACTGCGGTACGCGGCCGCCGTGCGCGCCAGGTCCTCGAACATTCCCCACACCTGGTTGTACAGCCGCTCCTCCATGGACCAGCCGGTCGCGTCGCCCGCGACGGGCTGTGCGGGCTGCCCGGGCGGGGTCGCGGGTGCGGTCGGCGGGAGCGTGGGGGGCGCCGCGGTCTGCCTGCCGGGGTGGCTGTAGTCGATCGGCCCGCCGGGGGCAGGGTGCGGGACCGGGCCCGGCGAGCCGGGGGCGTCGTACGGGCTCCCTTGCTGCGGGACGCCGGGCGGATCCTGCTGCGGCGGTACGGAGCCGGCTGCGCCCTGGGGTGCGGCGGGGGCCGTCGTCTGGCGTGTGCGGTCGCTCTCGGGCATGCGTGGCGGGGGTGGTGCCACCGAGCGGGACAGGCCCTGGACCACCGCGTCGTTGATGCTGCCCGCGAGCTGGGGGGCTTCGGGCAGGCCCTGGTCCACGAGGAGAGCAGCGAGCCCGCCCGCGTAGCCCTGGCCTACCGCGCGGACCTTCCAGGCGCCCTGTCTGCGGTAGAGCTCCAACGCGATGACGGCGGACTCGGAGTCCAGGCCCGTGATGGTGTAGGTCACGACCTCGGAGCCGTCGAGGCCGGTGACCGCGACGAAGGGGGCGGCGACGGCACCGAACCGCACCGGACCACCGATCCCGGTCGGGAGGGCGAGCAGCACACTGACCCGGTGCACACTCTCCGGCAGGGCGTCCAGGTCGAACGCGAGGCGGTGGTCGGCCGCGGCTTGTCTGGAGACCTCGAGGCCCGGGAGGGTGGGCGCCCCCGGGTGGGCCACCCACTCGATGCCGCGCACCTTGCCCTGCGCGTCGCTGAGCGTGGCCCCGGCCACGATCGGCTTGCCGGCCGACACCCGGACCTCAACTCGGACCTGGGCAAGCGGATGATTCTGCCCCCGGACCAGCTCGGCCGTCATCGCCTCGTCCCCCTGCTTCGCTCGTGTGCCGGGCGTCCGGCCGCCTACAGGTGCGGCAGGATCGCGGGCATCAGGTCCTGGAAGGTGCGGCCGTTGGCCGGGGTGCCCAGGGCCGTCATCGTCCAGCCCGCGCCCGCGCGGTGCACCTTCGCCATGATCTGCGCCGTGTACGCGCCGCCGCCGGCGAGCGTGTAGCGGGCGAGCTCCTGGCCGTTGGTCTCGTCCACCAGGCGGCAGAACGCGTTCTGCACTTCCTGGAACGTCTGGCCCGTGAACGAGTTCACGGTGAAGACGATCTGGTCGACGTGGACCGGAACACGCTGCAGGTCGACGAGGATCGCCTCGTCGTCACCGCCCTGGCCCGCACCGCCGACGAGGTTGTCACCGGTGTGCCGCACGGAGCCGTCGTCGCTCACGAGGTGACGGAAGAAGACCACGTCCACGGGCTGCTTGTCCGCGAACAGCACGGCGGACGCGTCGAGATCGATCTCCCGGGTACGCGAACCGAACAGCCCGCGCCGGGGGGCGGCCTGCCAGCCGAGCCCCATGCGCACTGCGGTCAGCGTGCCCCCGTCGTTCTTCTGCAGACTGATGGCCTGACCCTTGGTCAAGTTGACGGTCACGCGCTGTTCCCCTCTCGAGCTGTCCCCTGTTGGCCGCGTACTCCGCGGATGCGAAAACCCTACGCAGCGGCACTGACAGTGCCGAACCCCGGACCGCGCTTTGTGTCGGTCTTGCAACACACTGCGCGGACACCGAGGTCCGGGGACGGGTTGCGGGGATGTCAGGCCAGGCCCGCTTCCTTCATCTGCCGCAGTTCCTTCTTCATCTCGGAGACCTCGTCGCGCAGCCGTGCCGCGATCTCGAACTGAAGGTCCGCCGCGGCGGCCCGCATCCGTTCGGTCAGCTCCTCGATCTGCCCGGCGAGTTCGGCCGCCGGACGGTCGGTCGGGACCGTCTCCTTGGCCTTGCCCTTGGCGGACTTGGCGCCCTTCGCGGCCTGGCCGCCCAGCGACGGGACGGGGCTCTTGGCGCCCTTGCCGTCCTTGGTCTTGCGGTAGCCCGTGCCCAGCAGCTGTTCCGTGTCGACGTCCTCGCGGGCGATCTGTGCCACGATGTCGTTGATCTTCTTGCGGAGCGGCTGGGGGTCGATGCCGTTCGCCGTGTTGTACGCGACCTGCTTCTCCCGGCGGCGGTTGGTCTCCTCGATGGCCTTCTCCATCGCCGGGGTGATCTTGTCGGCGTACATGTGGACCTGGCCGGAGACGTTGCGCGCGGCGCGGCCGATGGTCTGGATGAGCGAGGTGCCCGACCGCAGAAAACCCTCCTTGTCGGCGTCGAGGATCGCCACCAGGGACACCTCGGGCAGGTCGAGACCCTCCCGCAGGAGGTTGATGCCGACCAGGACGTCGAACTCGCCCGACCGCAGCTCCCGCAGCAGCTCGACCCGGCGCAGAGTGTCCACGTCGCTGTGCAGATAGCGCACCTGGATGCCGAGTTCGAGGAAGTAGTCGGTGAGATCCTCGGCCATCTTCTTGGTGAGCGTGGTGACCAGGACGCGCTCGTCCTTCTCGGTGCGCTTGCGGATCTCGTGCACCAGGTCGTCGATCTGACCCTCCGTGGGCTTGACCACGACCTGGGGGTCGACGAGGCCGGTGGGGCGGATGATCTGTTCGACCTGGCCGTCCGAGCGCGAAAGCTCGTACTGCCCGGGGGTCGCCGACAGGTACACCGTCTGGCCGATGCGCTCCTGGAACTCCTCCCACTTCAGGGGGCGGTTGTCCAGGGCCGACGGGAGCCGGAAACCGTGCTCCACGAGGGTGCGCTTGCGGGAGGCGTCGCCCTCGTACATCGCGCCGATCTGGGGCACGGTGACGTGCGACTCGTCGATGACCAGCAGGAAGTCGTCCGGGAAGTAGTCGAGCAGTGTGTTGGGCGGGGTGCCGGGCAAGCGGTCGTCGAAGTGCATCGAGTAGTTCTCCACGCCGGAGCAGGTGCCGATCTGGCGGAGCATCTCGATGTCGTAGGTCGTCCGCATGCGCAGGCGCTGGGCCTCCAGCAGCTTGCCCTGCTTGTCCAGCTCGGCCAGGCGCTCCTCCAGCTCCTTCTCGATGCCGTTGATCGCCCGCTCCATGCGCTCGGGGCCGGCGATGTAGTGGGAGGCGGGGAAGACGTACAGCTGCTGGTCGTCGCTGATGATTTCGCCGGTGAGCGGGTGGAGGGTGGAAAGGGCCTCGATCTCGTCGCCGAACATCTCGATCCGGACGGCCAGCTCCTCGTACACGGGAAAGATCTCGATGGTGTCGCCGCGCACCCGGAAGGTGCCGCGGGTGAACGCTGTGTCGTTACGCGTGTACTGAATGTCGACGAAGCGGCGCAGCAGCTGGTCGCGGTCGATCTCGTCGCCGACCTTGAGGCTGACCATGCGGTCCACGTACTCCTGCGGAGTACCGAGGCCGTAGATGCAGGAGACCGAGGCGACCACGACGACGTCGCGGCGGGTGAGCAGCGAGTTGGTCGCGGAGTGACGCAGGCGCTCGACCTCCTCGTTGATCGAGGAGTCCTTCTCGATGTACGTGTCCGACTGCGGGACGTACGCCTCGGGCTGGTAGTAGTCGTAGTACGAGACGAAGTACTCGACCGCGTTGTTCGGCAGGAGCTCACGGAACTCGTTGGCCAACTGGGCGGCCAGCGTCTTGTTCGGCGCCATCACGAGGGTGGGACGCTGGAGCTTCTCGATCATCCACGCGGTGGTGGCTGACTTGCCGGTGCCGGTCGCCCCGAGCAGGACGACGTCCTTCTCGCCGGCGCGGATGCGCTTTTGCAGCTCGGCGATGGCCGTGGGCTGGTCACCGCTGGGCTGGTAGGAGCTGACGACCTCGAAGGGCGCCACCGTGCGTTCGATCTGTGAAACGGGCCGCATGTCATCAACCGTACGACCCCCCACTGACAACGCGGGGCCGGTCACCGGTTCTGCGGGATGCGGGAGCCCCGTTGACCTGCGCGCCGACCGGAGCGGGCCAGCGGTCGCGGGTGCCGTCCGGCGTGGGCGACCTCCGAGTGGGCCGGCACGCCGGGCTTGCGCTCGGCAGGGGTCCAGGCGGGCCTGCCCATGACCATCAGCGGGTCGAACATCACGACGACGCCGGCCAGGCACAGGAAGACGAGCGGACCGATCATCATCGTCGCGAGCACGGCGGCGGGCGAGTCGCCGACCGGGGTGCCGGAGGAGCCGTGCACATGGACCGCGAGGGCGGCCATGCCCGTGTAGTGCATGCCGCTGACGGCGAGTCCCATGACGAGGCTCGCGCCGACGCTCCAGAGGAATCCGCGGACCTGTCCCGCAGCCCAGAGGGCGGCGGTGGCAGCGACCACCGCTATGACGACGGAGGCGGCGACGGTGAAGGTGTTGTACTTGAGCACGCCGTTCAGGCGCATTCCGGCCATGCCGAGGTAGTGCATCGAGGCGATGCCCAGTCCGGTGAGGGTGCCGCCGGTGAAGAGCGCCACACCGGTCGCCCCCCGGTAGCCCACGATGAAGACGCCGACCCCGACCATGACGATGGCAACGGCGAGACTGGCGAACGTGGTCGCCTTGTCGTAGTGGATGGGGGTCCCCTTGACCGTGAAACCCATCATCGCGACGAAGTGCATGGTCCATATGCCGGACCCGATCGCAGCCGATCCGAGGGCGAGCCAGCCGACCCGCCAGGAGTGGGAGACCAGCATCGATCGTGTGGTGCAGCGCAGACCGAGCGCGCCGCCGAGGCAGGCCATGAGGTACGCCACCAACGGTGTGACGACTCCGTAGCTGAAGCCGTCGACAGTGCCTTGCATGCGCGGCTGCCTTTCCCACCCTGGTGCGTCCTGAAATCCGGCAATGCCCCCATCCCTCGCGACCGCGACGAGGGCCAGGGGTGAGGCAGAGAGTATGACCCGCACCGGAACGGTCGAACGATTATCCGGCAAAGAATCACGGCGCTGCCGCACTTGTGCGGCACCTGTGAGCAGGTTTGGGAATCTCCAGTCAATCTGTGACCTTTTCGAATCTGCCCACTCCTCACTCCTTGCTGTCATCCTGATGCCGTGTGTGATTGCCCGATGCGAGGAGTACGTATGCACGCGCGCGTAGCCGCCACCACGACCGCCACCGTCTTCGCACTCGGCGTCGTCATACTGCCCGCTTCCCCCGCCGGCGCCGCTGGAGACGACGGCCCGGTGGTCGTCGCCCACCGCGGCGCCTCCGCGTACGCGCCCGAGAACACCCTGGCCGCGATCGACAGGGCGGCCGCCATGGGTTTCAGCTGGGTCGAGAACGATGTGCAGCGCACCAGTGACGGCCAGCTCGTCGTGATCCACGACGCCACCCTGGACCGCACGACCGACGTCAAGCGACTGTTCCCGCACCGGGCACCCTGGAGGGTGAAGGACTTCACCGCGCGGGAGATCGCACGCCTGGACGCGGGCAGCTGGTTCGGCCGCCGGTACGCGGGCACGCGTGTGCCGACGCTGCGGCAGTACATGGAGCGCCTTTCTCACAACCACCAGAAGCTGCTGCTGGAGATCAAGAACCCGGAGCTGTACCCGGGGATCGAGCGCCAGACCCTCGGGCTGCTGAGCAACGAGGGCTGGCTCGACTCCGCCCATCTCAGGGACCGGCTGATCGTCCAGAGCTTCAGCGCGGCCAGCGTGCGGACGGTCCACGCCCTGAGGCCCGGGATCAGGACGGCCTACCTGGGCACGCCACGCGTGACGGAGTTGCAGACGTATGCGCGGTTCGCCGATCAGATCAATTCGACGTACACCCAGCTTTCCGCCGGTTACGTCTCCGCGGTCCACGCGCAGAAGGGACCGCACGCCCGGACGATGAAGGTGTTCGCCTGGACCGTCAACAGCGCGGACGCGGCCCGGCGGGAGGCCGGCTACGGCGTGGACGGCTTCATCACGAACGTGCCCGACGTGGTGCGAAAGGCGATCGACGCCTACTGAGTGCACGACGCAACCGGGGTACGGACGGCCGTGCGATCCGTACCCCGGGGCGTTGTCAGTGCCGCGCCGTACCGTAGGCGCATGGACAGTCATGGGCAGTACGAACAGCAGCCGGTGTGGACCGTGGTCACCACGGACATCGGGCCACTGCTGCTCGCGGCCACGCGCGACGGCCTGGTGAACGTGGTGTTCCACGCCACGGATGCGGTGCGTGACAAGGCGCTGGAGCGGCTCGCGTCCCGGCTCGGCACGCAGCCCGTCGAGGACCCCGCCTCCCCGCTCCTGGCCGAGGCGATACGCCAGGTGGCGGCCTACTTCGCGGGTGAGCTGCGCGATTTCGACCTTCCGCTGGACTGGACGCTGATCGGCGGGTTCAACCGCCAGGTGCTGCGTGAGCTGGCGTCGGGCGTGCCGTACGGCACGGTGGTGGGCTACGGCGATCTGGCCGGCCGGGCCGGCCAGCCGGGCGCGGCCCAGGCCGTCGGTGTGGCGATGGGCTCGAATCCGCTGCCGGTCGTGGTCCCGTGCCACCGAGTGGTCGAGAGCGACGGCGGCATCGGCGGGTTCGGGGGCGGCCTGGAGACCAAGCGGAAGCTGTTGGCGCTCGAGGGAGTGCTTCCGGAACCGCTGTTCTGAGCCGACCTGACAAAAACGTCCCTCGCGGGTGCCCACAGGACCCGCGAGGTCACCTTGAGGGCCCTACTCGTAGTGCCGAGCCTCGAAGACGTTCCCGTCCGGGTCGCGGAAGTAGAAGCTGCGCCGGGCCCTGCCGCGGGCGCCGAAGGAGTCGTAGGAGAAGTCCGAGACGGGGACGGACCGCTCCTCCAGGCGTGCCCTCAGAGCCTCGAACGCGTCTTCTCCAAGGGACAGGCATACGTGGTTCACCGGATGCCCGGCGCTCTCCGCGGCCCCGGGGAGCATGTTCATGCCCTTGATGAGCGAGCGCGGGGCGAGGTCGAGGATGGTCTCCTCGTTCAGCCGCACGGAGGGGAACGACACCTTGCCCGCGGCGAATTCCGCGACCCTGACGGGCTCCAGGCCGACCGCCTTCTCGTAGAAACCGGCAGCAGCGACCGGATCCCGGACCCACAGGACGACATGGTCGAGACGTGGCGAGTTGTCCGTCATGCACCCAGGCTGGTGTTCTCTCCTCCGGCCCGCAAGGGTTTGGCCGGGCGCGCCGCCCGCCAGAGATGAGGGAAAACCGAAAAGACGGGAGGCAGGCACGTGCTGATGGTGTCCGAAGAGGTGCGGGAGGCGCTCGCCGCGCGCCGGCCGGTGGTGGCCCTTGAGTCGACGATCATCGCGCACGGGCTGCCGCGTCCCCGCAATCTCCAGGTGGCCCTGGAGCTGGAAGACGTCGTTCGGCGGGAGGGCGCCGTACCGGCGACGATCGCCGTCCTGGACGGCCGGCCCCATGTCGGCCTGGACAAGGAACAGGTGGAGCGGGTCGCGAACGAGGACGGGATCCGCAAGCTGGGCCACCGCGATCTGCCGCTCGCGGTGGCGGCGGGCGTGAGCGGGGCGACGACCGTGTCCGCGACGGCCCTGCTGGCCTCTCTGGCGGGTGTACGGGTATTCGCGACGGGTGGGCTCGGCGGGGTCCATCGCGAGTGGACGGTGACCCAGGACGAGTCCGCCGACCTGGGTCTGCTGGCACGGACCAGGATCACCGTGGTGTGCGCGGGGGTGAAGTCCATCCTGGACGTCCCCGCGACACTGCAGCGTCTGGAGACGCTGGGTGTGGCGGTGGCCGGTTACCGCACGGACCGCTTTCCGGGCTTCTACCTGTCCGACTCCGGGCATCAGGTGGACTGGACCCTTCAGTCGCCGGGGCAGGTCGCGGAGGTGATGCGCGCGCAGGACGAGCTCGGCGGTCCGGAGTCGGCACTCATCGTCGCCAACCCCGTCCCGGCGGCGGAGCAACTCGATCCCGAGCTCCACGCGCGTGTGCTCGCCGACGCGCTGCACGCCTGCGAAGAGGAGGGCGTGACGGGCCAGGCGGTCACGCCGTTCCTGCTCGACTACCTGGTACGGCACACGGACGGGGCTTCACTCAGCGCCAATCTTGCGGCGGTGCGGGGCAACGTACGGCTCGCCGCGCGGATCGCGGCTGCCTGGGCCGAGGCGTGAGCGGGGCGCTGCTCGTCGTCGGGGACGTCGTCACCGATGTCGTCGCCCGGCACCGGGGTCCGCTCGCCTCGGGCACGGACACGGCCGCCGTCATCCGGACGCTGGCCGGTGGCGCGGGCGCGAATGTGGCGTGCTGGGCGGCGCACTGGGGCAGCCCGGACGTACGACTGCTCGGCCGCGTCGGGGCCGAGGCCGCCGCGTGGCACGAGCGCGAGCTCGTGGCGTCGGGCGTACGGCCCCACCTGGTCGTCGACCCCGAGGCGCCCACGGGGACCGTGATCTGCCTGGTGGACACGGGCGCCTCGGCCGAGCGCACGTTCCTCACGGACAGCGGAGCGTCGCTGCGCCTGACCCCCGGCGACTGGTCGGACGCCCTGCTCGACGGCGTCGTACGACTGCATCTGTCGGGCTATCTACTCTTCTCCGAACCGAGCCGCGCGCTGGCGACGGTGGTCCTGGAGGCAGCACGCGCCCGTGGCGTGCCGGTGAGTCTGGACCCGGCGTCGGCAGGTTTCCTCACCGGGTTTGGGGTGGACCGGTTCCTTTCGCTGACCGAGGGCGTCGAGATGCTGCTGCCCAGCCGGGACGAGGCGTGTCTGCTGACCGGACTGCCCGATCCCGCGGATGCGGCGGCCAAGTTGAGCCGCCACGTCCCCCTGGTGGTGGTCAAACAGGGCGCGGACGGCGCACTGGTGGCCGCTTCGGGAGCGGTCCGGGCCCGGATCCCGCCGGTGCCCGCCGTTCCCCGGGACACGACGGGCGCGGGAGATGCTTTCACCGGGGCGTTCCTGGCGGCGCTGCTCACGGGGGCACAGCCGGAGGAGGCGGCGTCGGAGGGGTGCCGGGCGGGGGCCATGGCGGTGGGGAAGGTGGGAGCAAGACCGGTGAGGGGTGCCCGGTAGGCCGTCCGTCGACTCGGCGGTGCCGGGGCGCCGCCCTTCTCCCCGCCGCGCGCGCCACGGCTACTCCTTGCGCCCCCACGCCGAGATCATCGGGGCCGTCGCCAGGTCCATCGTGCCGGAGGCGACATTTGACAGGTGCTGTCCGATCTCCTCGTTCGTGGCGAGGCCGGCCTCGACGAGACGGTCGCGGAGCTGACGGACCGTTGCGGCTTCGAGGGCCGTACAGGCCGGTGAGGCGATGGGGAAGTACGCGTCGGCCTCCACACCGTGCAGCCCCGCCTCGCGGAGCAGGCGCGGGAGTCGGCGGCCGTAGGACAGGTCGGCGCCGCGTTCGGCGAGAAGCGTACGGAAGCCGGTGCGCAGGCGGTTGGCGAGCTGCTGCTCGGGACCGGACTCGTCCGGGCAGCCGAGGGGCTGGAGAGCGGGGTCGGCGTCCTCGACCAGCAGCCGTCCGCCGGGGCGCAGCGCCTTGATCATCGATCGCAAGGCCCGCTCCCGGTCCGGCACATGGACGAGAACGAGCCGGGCGTGCACAAGGTCGAAGCCCTCCCCCGGCGGCTCCTCGGCACCCACGTCATGGGTCCGGACCTCGACCGGAGGGCCTGCTGCCGACGCCGCCCACGAGGTGTCGATGTCCGTCGCGACGACCTTGCCGCCCGGTCCGACCTTCTCTGCGAGCCAGGAGACGACCGAGGTGCCGCCCGCGCCGACCTCCCAGCAGCGCCAGCCTGGTTCGATGCCGAGCCCCTCGATATGGCGGAAGGTCGTCGGGTCGAAGAGGGCGGAGAGCGCATCGAAGCGCCGGCCCGCCTCGGTCTGCCGGTTGTCGAGGAGATACCCATCGTTTCCCGTCATGCCGAGATCATCCCAGGTCGGCCTGCCTACGTGGGCACGCCCCCGGAGCCGCGCGCCTCGGGGTCCGCACGCACCGTCACACGGGACGCACATTTGCCTCACGGAAACCCACAACTCGCCCGCCGAAGCGGAATGTTCCGTTTCCACAGGCTTTTCCGGTGCTCGAGGTGGACTGGCAGACTGGCTCGCGAAGGCGCACAGTACGGCGCGAGGAGATCCACGCAAGGAGATCCAGATGTCCATGGCAGGGAATCTGCGGAAGGTCACGAGCCTCGGCAGGGTGAGCGGCCTCCGCAAGGTGGCGGGGTTGGCGCGGCGTCGTGCGCGTGTCGATCTGAGCCATCCCGCCCGGTCACCGCTGGGCTCCGCGGTGGTCAACTGCGTGATGTACCAGGACGGTGTGCGTGTCACCGGCGACCACGATCTGGTGGAAGCCCTGGAGCGGGTCCGCAAGAGCGACCGCGGCTTCGTCTGGCTGGGACTGCACGAGCCGACGAACGAGGAGTTCGCGGGCATTGCCGAGCTCTTCGATCTTCACCCGCTGGCGGTCGAGGACACGGTGGAGGCACATCAGCGGCCGAAGCTGGAGCGCTACGGGGAAACGCTGTTCGCGGTCTTCAAAACCGTCTGCTACGTGGAGCACCAGGAGCTGACCGCGACCAGCGAGGTGGTGAACACCGGGGAGATCATGGTCTTCGTGGGACCCGCCTTCGTGATCACGGTGCGGCACGGCCGGCACGGTTCGCTCGGCCCGCTGCGGGAGGAACTGGAGGCCAATCCACAGCAGCTCGCGAAGGGACCCGCCGCGGTGCTGCACGCGATCGCGGACCACGTGGTGGACGACTATCTGAGCGTCACGGACGCGGTCCAGGCGGACATCGACCAGGTCGAGACGGACGTGTTCGCTGAGAACGGCGCGCGGGCGGACCCGGGGCGCATCTACCAGCTCAAGCGTGAACTCCTGGAGCTGAGGCGAGCGGTGGTGCCGCTGGACCGACCCATCCAGGAGCTCGCCGGCAGGCCGGTCCGGGTGATCGACCCGGAGATACAGGCCTACTTCCGGGACGTCTCCGACCATCTGCTGCGCGCCACCGAGCAGATAGCCGCCTTCGATGAGCTGCTCAACTCGATCCTGCAGGCACATCTCGCGCAGGTGAGCGTCGCACAGAACGAGGACATGCGGAAAATCACGGCCTGGGCCGCGCTGATCGCGGTGCCGACCATGATCACCGGCGTCTACGGCATGAACTTCACGTACATGCCGGAGCTGCACTGGGGGTTCGGCTACCCGCTGGTTCTGGTCGCGATAGCGGTCGGCTGCCTCGTTCTGTACCGAGGGTTCAAGCGCAACGGATGGCTGTGACCCGGCGAGGTCGATGGGCGAGCGGACCGGGTCAGCGTGTCGCGCCTCTCGCGTAGACGCTCTCGACCCATAGGGCGAGTTGATCCGCTGTCAGATGACCGGCCAGGTCGGACTCGCTGATCATGCCGACGAGGCGCTTGTTGTCAATAACGGGGAGTCGGCGGATCTTGTGCTCCTCCATCTCGTGGAGCACTTCGTCGACATCCGCGTCCGCGTCGATCCAGCGCGGGGTGCCCTTGGCCAGGTCGCCCGCGGTCACGCGCGAGGGGTCGTGGCCCATGGCCACACAGCCGACGACGATGTCGCGGTCGGTGAGAATGCCGCAGAGCCGCTCGTTCTCGTCACTGATGGGCAGTGCACCGACGTTGAGTTCGCGCATCAACTGAGCGGCGCGGTCCAGGGTCTCGTGGGCGGGGATCCATTGGGCACCACGGTGCATGATGTCTCCGGCGGTGGTCATGGGTACCTCCCGGTGCCGGACGGCCGGCGCGGCACGGGACGCACCGCATGTCCCGGCGCTCCTCATTCTCGCCGTGCTTCTCGGGGCGCGCACCCGGAACGGCCGTGTGCCGCAGGCGAGCCGACAGGCCCGGGCGGGGCAGTACACCGGCGGAACCGCGCGCGATCAGCCGCTCCAGGCAGGGTGGCGCGGGTCGTCCGCGCGGACCAGTACGTCGGCGGCGGCGCCTGGATCCGTCTCCGCCTCGTAGCGCTCGAAGGCGGGGAGGGTCCAATGCTCGGACTCGGGGGTGCGACGGCGGAGCGCGCCAGGTGAGAGCAGTACGTGGACGGTCAGGTCGAAGGGGAACCAGTGCCGTAGAAGGAGGGGACCGTGGAGCAACAGGAGTCCATCTGGCGGGAGTTGGACATAGGAGCTGCGGGTGGCCCGGTCGGTGGCCGGATCCCACAGATCGGGCAGGACGCGGCCGTCGCCACCGGGCTCGAGGGGGCCGAAGACCTCACGCCACAGGGCGCCGGTGTCGAGCCAGCCGTCGTAGTAGGAATCCGGGTCCCGGTGGCCGTGCTCGAGGCGGACGGACGCGGGGCGCAGGAAGCCCTCAGAACCGACGGTGAGCGAGGGCCGACCGCGCATCCGCAGCGCGGCGGACACCCGCTGCGCGAGATCGCCGGGGCGCGCGGCCGGGGCTCCGTCGAAGGCGATGCGCGGCCAGGAGCTGCCGCCGTCGGGCTTCAGATCGAGCAGCCGGTCGGCAAGGAGGTCGCCGAGCCGTTCCCAGGTGATCGCTTCGAGTCGCACAGGGCCCATGATGCCGCGCGGCGCCGACGAGCCCACGGGGCGGCCGACGACGGGGCGCCGTAGTCGCGGGGAGACCGGGTCCGTCGAGGTCTCCGCTCGGGCGTGCGGGGAATGAAGCGGTCATGGCGCCTACCGCGACTCCCCCGCCCCATGGCGGACTCCTGGTGTTCCAGCCGCTCAAACGTCGGCACTGCGCCGAGTGCCGGGGCGGGCCGTTGCCGCTGCTGGTACTGGAGGAGGGAGCGCCACGGTGCCTGGACTGCGCGGACCTCGGGCATCTGGTGTTCCTGCCGCGGGGCGACACGGCGCTGACGCGGCGCTCGCGGGAGGCGAGCGCGCTGTCGGCGGTGGTGGTGCGCTTCAACCGGCGCCGCGGTCGCTACGAGCGGCAGGGAGTGCTCGTGGAGGAGACGGCGCTCGCGCTGGCCGAGCAGCGATGCCTGGCGGATGCGGAGGCGCGACGCAGGCGGCGTGCACGGGACGCCCGGCGGCGGGCGGCCGAGGACGTGCGGTTCAGGGAGGCATTCGCGCGGGAGATCGGCCGGCTGTTTCCCGGGTGCCCGGCCGGACGGGCACAGGCGATCGCGGCGCATGCCTCGGTGCGCGGAAGCGGACGGGTGGGACGCAGTGCGGCGGGACGGGCTCTGTCGCCGGAGGCGGTGACGGCCGCGGTGCGGGCGTCCGTGCGGCATACGGAGACGCCGTACGACCAGCTGCTGATGAACGGAGTGCCACGCCCCGAGGCGCGGCGGCGCATCGCGGACGGCGTGGAGACGGTGCTGGAGGAGTGGCGGCTCCGGGAGGCGGCGTGATCCCGGCTCGGGCGAGGGCGGGTCGGGGGCCGTTCGGGTCCCCAGCGGGTCGGGCCCTTTCGGCCCCGGAGGGGGGGTCCCTTCGGATCCTCGGCGGAACGAAGGACCCGACGGATCGGGTCCTTCGGGTCCTCGGAGGGGAGGGTCCCTTTCAGGTGTGGGCAGGGCGAGGCGGGTCGAAAAGTTGGCTCGGCCACACGGGACCTGTCACGCATGAGCCGCACGGTGCGCGCACGCTCACTGACGTTGTACATGGTTTCACTTGTAGTGACTGGGAGGGGTGGGCATGATCCCAAGGTTCCGGGGGATCGAAGCGGGAGTTGACATGATCGATGGGCCGTACTTCGTGCTGACCGTGCTCGGGGCGCTCGGGACCGGGGTGATGGCGGGGGTGTTCTGCGCGTTCTCCGCGCTCGTGGTGAAGGGGCTCGACTCGTTGCCGCCCGCGCAAGGGGCAGCCGCGATGAACGCGATCAACAGGGCCGCGATGACACCGGCGTTCATGATCGTCTTTGTGGGGGCGGCGGTGCTGTGCGCCGTGCTCGCCGTGGTGACGTTCGTGCTGTGGCCGGCCAACGGCACGGTGCAGTTGCTCGTGGGCAGCGGTCTGTATCTGGCAGGGGCCTTCGGAGTGACCGCCGTGGCGAACGTCCCCCGCAACGACACGCTCCTGCGACTGGACCCCGAATCTCCGGAGGCGGGCGCGTACTGGCGCACCTATGTGAGCGAGTGGACGATATGGAACCACGTCCGCGCAGTCACGGCGGCCGGCGCCTCGGTGTCCTACGTTCTCGCCCTCACCTGAGCCCCCGGGCCGGTCACCAGGGCCCCGGCATCGAGGGGCGCACGGGGCAGTGGCGTCGTATCGTGGCACGAAACGACCCGGTACGTGTGTGCAAGGGGGACGGCCATGGCCGATCCCAAGGGTTTTATGTCCACACCTCGCGAGGAATGGCCGCGCAGACCCGTCGAGGAACGGGTGCGGGACTGGAACGAGGTGTACGTCCCGGGTGCGCTGCTGCCGATCATCAGCCGACAGGCGAACCGGTGCATGGACTGCGGGATCCCCTTCTGCCACGACGCGTGCCCGCTGGGCAATCTGATCCCCGAGTGGAACGACCTCGTCTCGCGCGAGGACTGGCGGGCGGCGAGCGACCGGCTGCACGCCACCAACAACTTCCCGGAGTTCACAGGGAGGTTGTGCCCGGCGCCGTGCGAGGCGGGGTGTGTGCTCGCCATCAACCAGCCCGCCGTCACGATCAAGAACGTGGAGGCGGCCATCGCGGACCGGGCCTGGGAGGAGGGCTTCGCGCCTCCGCGTCCACCGGAGCGGTTGTCGGGGCGGACCGTCGCGGTAGTCGGTTCAGGGCCTGCGGGGCTCGCGGCGGCCCAGCAGCTCACGCGCGCCGGGCACACGGTGGCGGTGTACGAGCGTGCGGACCGGATAGGGGGCCTGCTGCGCTACGGGATACCGGCGTTCAAGATGGAGAAGCGGCATCTCGACCGGCGGCTGGAGCAGATGCGGGCCGAGGGGACGAAGTTCCGCACGTCGACGGCCATAGGGAAGGACATGGGGGCAGCCGAGCTGCGGGCGCGGTACGACGCCCTGGTGATCGCGACCGGCGCCACGGCGTGGCGTGAACTGGACGTTCCTGGGCGGGAGTTGGCCGGTATCCATCAGGCGATGGAGTATCTGCCGCTGGCCGACCGGGTGTGCGAGGGAGATCTGGGGATCTCGCCGCTGTCGGCGGCCGGGAAGCACGTTGTGATCGTGGGGGGCGGCGACACCGGGGCGGACTGTCTGGGGACGGCGGTGCGCGAGGGGGCCGCGTCCGTGACCCAGCTCGACATCTACCCTCAACCGGAGGCGGCCCGGAACGAGGAGTCCGAGCCGTGGCCGACGTATCCGAAGATCTACCGGCTGTCCGCCGCGCACGAGGAGGCGCGCGATCTGCGGACGGCGCCCGCGGCGGACGCGGACGCGCGGTTGTTCGCGGCGTCCACGCTCCACTTCACGGGGGACGCGGACGGGCATGTACGGGCGCTGCACCTGGTCGAGGTGGACGAGCGGCGGCAGCCTCTGCCGGGCAGCGAACGGGCGATCCCCGCCGACCTCGTCCTGCTCGCGCTGGGGTTCTCGGGGCCCGATCGCGCCGACGGGCTGATCGACCAGCTCGGGCTCGTGCTGGACGTACGCGGGACGATCGCACGCGACGAGGACTTCGCGACGAACATCCCCGGTGTGTTCGCCGCCGGGGACGCCGCGCGCGGACAGTCGCTGATCGTGTGGGCGATCGCGGAGGGGCGGGCCGTGGCGGCGGCGGTGGACCGGCGGCTCACTGGCGGTGAGACGCGTCTGCCGGCGCCGATCGGACCGTACGACCGGCCGATGACGGCGTGAGCGTCCTCAGTGTTCGCCCGTACCAGCCCGTCCGTCCATACCCGCCCGTCCACCCCGCCGTGCCCGCCCTCTTCACCGTGTTCGTGTCGATGACGACGGTGTCCTGGGTCGGGTCCTGCCCCGTCATGAAGAGCTCCGTAAGTCTCCGGGGAAATCAGTGGTCGGCTGAACGCCAAGTTAGTAGTTCTGCTAGCAACGGAGTGAAAAACAAGGCAGTCAGGAAAGCAGAAAGTCTGCCTCCCCCGCCTTGGCCCCCTCGATGAACGCGGTCATCTCGTCGGAGGTGTAGATCAGCGCGGGTCCGTCCGGGTCGGTGGACTGACGCACGGCTATCCGGCCGTCGGCGAGCTTCATCGCCTCCAGACAGTTGCCGCCGTTGCCCCCGCTCCACGGCTTGTGCCAGCCCTCGCTGCCCAGTTCGCGGGCGGGCATGCCGTTGTAGACGCGTTCGCGCGGCGTGATGCGATCCATTCACAGCTCCTTGCGGACATCCTCGAGGATCTCCTTCGTGCGTTGTGCAGTGGCGGCCTGGGCCGCCATGCGGTCCATGACCTCGAGGTGGGTCGCCACCTCGGCGCGCGCGTCCAGGTAGACGGCACCGGTCAGGTACTCGCTGTAGACCATGTCCGGCAGTTCCGGCATGGCGAATCGGAACAGCACGAAGGGCCCGTACGTGCCGGGGTGCGGGCCCGAGGAGAACTCGATCACCTGCAACGTCACATGGGGCAGCTTCGTGACCTCCAGCAGCCTGTCGAGCTGGGCACGCATGACACGCCGGCCGGCGACCGGGCGGCGCAGCGCAGTCTCGTCCATCACCGCCCAGATACGGGGCGCGTTTTCACGCGTGAGCAGTTCCTGGCGCTGCATCCGCAGCGCCACATGGCGCTCGATGTCCTCCGGCCGGGTCTGTCCGATGGCGCCCGACTTCAGGACGCCCCGGGCATAGTCCTCGGTCTGCATGATGCCGGGTACGAAATGGGGCTCGTACTGGCGGATGAGCGCGGCCGCGCCCTCGAGGCTGACGTACATCGAGAACCAGCCCGGCAGGATGTCGTGAAACCGCTGCCACCACCCTGGTTTGTTGGCGTCCTCGGCCAGTTGGACGAAGGCCTCGGCCTCTTCCTCGCTCACCCCGTACGACTTCAGCAGCAGCTGGAGGTAGGGGATCTTGAGGGCGACCTCAGCCGTCTCCATGCGGCGGACGGTGGCGGGCGCGACACGCAGGATGCGCGCGGCCTCCTCCCGTTTGAGACCCGCGCGTTCACGCAGGTGCAGCAGGCGCCGGCCGAGGACGACCTGACCGACCGTCGGTGCCGACCGCGGCTCGCTCACCTCGTACCTCCTCCTGTCCTCCTGGGGCCTGACCGTCCTGATGGTGTTTTCCGGATCGCTTCCGCACCGTTCCCCGCGCGCCGTTCGCCCGCGATCCACGAACTCGTGGTGCCGACACCGGACTCGAAGTCCGTGCCGGGGCCTCAACTGGCGTCATGCGGCGTGCTGTTGCGAGCAGTGTGCCATGGCCCTTCTCGGAGTCACACTGCACTCTGCAATTTTCAGAGTGACTCTTGCCAAGTGTTCAAGCCAGGGCGATAGTGGCAAGCGTGATTCCGTCCGCGCCGTTAGGAACAGACGCTCCCGCAGACCTATTCGGCCCGGGCAGCTCCGCAGAGCTGCGTCCGGGCGTGGCCGTGGAGCGCCGGTTCCGCTTCGAGTTGGCCGCACACCCGAGCTCCGTCGCCCGGGCCCGTCGGCTGACGCGCGCCCGGCTGTCCGGCTGGGCGGTGTGCGAGGACACCTGCGACACGGCCGCTCTGGTCGTCTCCGAACTGGTCACCAACGCGATCGTGCACACCGCCGGAGAGCGTGTGGCCTGCGAACTGCACGACCAGGGTGACCTGGTGCGCATAGCCGTACGTGACGAGGGATGCGCTCCGGACGAGCCGCATCCCGCGCCACAGCGCCCCGAGGAGGAGCACGGGAGGGGACTGCTCCTCGTCGAGGCACTGTGCCGGGGCTGGGGAGCCCAGCAGGCGGGGCCCGGGCTGCTGGTCTGGGCCGAGCTGGCACGGGAGGCCGACCCTTCGGTCTCCGGTGCGCCGCCCCGCCCGGCGCAGCCGTCCCGGGACCTGTCGTGTTCCGGCGGCAGGTCCCGGGCGACCGGGGACACCGCGCGCACCGGCCCGGGCCGGAGTTCCAAGGAGCCGCTCACCGACGGCGAGGCACGCTCCGACCTGGGCTGGGGTGCCAAGCGGCCACCATCCGACGGCCGCGGTTCCGGGACGGAGGGGGCCTGGGAAACGGGGACCGCATGGGCGTGAGGGGTCCGCAGTCCACAGGGCCCGGGATCGCACAGGTCCTGGCCCTCGACTCGCTGGTCCGCCTCGGGCGGGCGCGGCGGACCTCCGGGGCGGCGTCCAGGCGGCTTCCCCTGCCCGACGACATGACGGTTCCACTCGGCTGCGACGCCGTGGCAGTGCCCGCCCGCTTCGGACCGCTGCTGCTGCCCGGACTGCCGCGGGTGGGCTGTGTGTACGCCGACCTGGCCGACTGGTGGTGGATCGTGCCGTCCGAGTCCGACGTCGCACTGGTCTGGCCGGCACCAGCGCGCTACGCCACGGGAGCGCTTGTCCCGGACACCCCGGGCATCCCCGGACTCATCCACCGGCCGGACGACACGATGCCGTACACCCCGCCGATCCCGCTCTATCTGGCGCTGTGCCGGGTGATGGGCACGCCTCCGGCGTGGTCCCGTCCGATCAGCGCGTGACCGGGCGACCACCGGTCAGTTCGTGACCGGACCACCGGTCAGTTCGTGACCGGACCACCGGTCAGTTCGTGACCGGACGAAGACCGATGACTGCGGTGCAGGCGACCACCGGTCAGCGCGTGACCCGACCACCGGTCAGTTCGTGACCGGACGAAGACCGATGACTGCGATGCAGGCGACCACCGATCAGCGCGTGAACGGGCGATCGCCGATCAGTGTTCGACAGCCGACCGGCCATCAGTTCGCCACCGGAGGACCGCCCATCAGCTCGTCACCGGACGGCCATCACCGATCAGTTCGTGAGGCGGGTCTGCTCAGGACTAGCAGTTCGCTGTGTTCGGGACCCGCGAGAGGGGTCCCACGGAGCACGGCGAGATGCTCCGGTCCCCGCGGCCCCCGGACAACGGCTGCGACCTCGGTCGTACCGAAACATCGTTGCGCCGACGGGTGGAGGACTGCGTTCCTGGGGAGACCATCGTTCGTCCGCACTCGGGGGAGGTCATGCGTGGCGAGGAAGTCCGGCGCGAACAAGAAGAGTTCCGATGAGGTGGGACCGGCCACATCCGACTCGGAGTCCCTGCTCTTCGGCGGTCCGCTGCGCTACGACATGGGCTGGTCGCAGCATTCGGACGCGTTTCTGGAACTGAACTTCCGGGCCATGGTGACCCGGCTGCCGTCGCTGCTCGCGTCGAGCTTCCGGCTCGCCTGGCAGGCCGACCGGCGCGCCGCCCGTGTCGTGCTGGGCGCCGAGGTGAGCCGTGGCGTTGCGCAGGCGGTGAGTCTGCTGGCGGTCAACTCCGTGCTGGCGCGGCTGATGTCGGGCGGACCGGTTCAGGGGCGGCTGCGTGGCGCGGTCCCGGCGCTGGTCGCGGTCGCCGCGGTGATGCTGCTGTCCGCGCTGTTGCGAGCCGCGTCTACGTATGCCACCGGGCGGCTGGAGCCGAAGGTGGAGCGGGTCGCGACCGAGCTGTATCTGGAGCGGGCGGCGGCCGTCGAACTGTCCGCGATCGAGGACGACGCCTTCCACAAGCTGCTCGACACCGCGCAGTACGGCGCCGCCTCGGCCCGCCGCATGATCGCGATCGCCACCCGGGTGGTGAACGCGATGATTTCGCTGATCGCGGCGGCGGGTGTACTGACGGTCCTGCATCCGGCGCTGCTCCCGCTCCTTGTGACGATGACGCTGCCCAGTGCTTGGAGCGCGCTGACGATCGCTCGGCGGCGCTACGAGTCGTTCCACGCATGGGTGCAGCACGCACGCGCGGGCCATCTGCTGAGCGGTCTGCTCACCGAGCCCGCCGCCGCCCCGGAGATCCGTGTGCACGGCGTCGCCCCCTTCCTGCTGCGCCACTTCCGTTCGATGTCGGAGAACGCCGAGGCCGAACAGGCCCGCTTGGCCCGGCTCGCGGCCCGCACCGGGCTGATCGCGGCCGCCTGGACGGGGGTGGCCACCGTGGCGACGTACGCCACGCTCGGCGGGCTGCTGCTCGCGGGCGCGATGTCGCTGTCCGTGGCCGGTACGGCCGTCATCGCGATTCGCACCGGCTCGGCGAGCCTGGACACGCTCGTCCTGGAAGTGAACTCCCTCCACGAGGAAGCCCTGTTCGTGGGTGATCTGCAGCGCCTGTATGTGGAGGCGGCCAAACGTGCGATCCCGGTCGGCGGCGATCCACTGCCCGAGGATCCGGGCGAGGTCCGCTTCGAGAACGTCACGTTCACCTACCCCGGCAACGCGAGCCGTCCCGCACTCAAGGACGTCACGTTGTCCGTGCCGCTGGGGCGGATCGTGGCCCTCGTCGGCGAGAACGGTTCCGGGAAGACGACCCTGGTCAAACTGCTGGCCGGGCTGTACGCACCCGACCGCGGCCGGATCCTGTGGGACGACGTCGATGCGGCGACCGCCGACCGGCAACAGCTCGCCGAGCGCATCGCGATGGTGGCACAGGACTTCAAGCGGTGGCCGTTCACGGCCCGCGTCAACGTCGCGGTCGGGCGCTCGGCCGCTCCCCTGACCGAGGAGCGCCTCGCCTCGTCGGTCGCCCAGGCCGGCGCCCAGGACGTCGTGGCGGACCTGCCGCGCGGTCTCGACACGCTCCTGGCACGTGGTTTCAGCGGCGGGCACGAACTGTCCGGCGGGCAGTGGCAGCGGCTCGGCATCGCGAGGGCCGCCTACCGACGCGGGCAGATCCTCATCGTGGACGAGCCGACGGCCGCGCTCGACGCCCGGGCCGAGCTGGAGGTCTTCGAGAAGATCCGCGCGCTGGCGGGCTCCGGACAGACGGTCATCCTCATCACGCACCGGCTGGCGTCGGTGCGCCACGCCGATCTGGTGCACGTCCTGGACCAAGGGCGGCTCGTGGAGTCCGGAACCCCGGACGAACTCCTCGCCGCCGGTGGCGTCTACGCGGAGCTGTACTCGCTGCAGGCGGAACAATTCACGTCGAAGGTGTCCGCGCCGGAGGCCGGCTGAGAACGAGGGACGTCACTCGGCAGCGTCGGCTCCCGGCACGACCACCAGGAACGCATCCGTAGCGAGATCCATGACGACCTCCGCGGGCTGCCCCTCGAGGCGGCGGGCCTGCGCGAACTCCTCCGCGGGCCACGAGCCGCGCGGTCCGCCCGCGGGAAAGCGCTCCAGCACCGTTCTCCCGTTCACCCTGCACCTCCCTGTCACGCCGTGTCTCGGCGAGCCGATCCCGGTCGGCTCGTAGAGTTAAACGCCTTTCCTGGGGTGAACGGCTCGTGAAGTGACGGTACTGAGACGTACTCGACACTCGGTCCACGCAGAGTTGTGAAGAAGTTCGCGGGGTGACCAGGTTTGTCCGTACCTCCGAGCTGACGCACTGGAGTTCAGTACGTCACCGAGGGCTCTCGCGGTTTCATGCGGTTCGTGCCGAGTCCCGCGTGCGCGTGTCGCTCGGCGAGTTCGTCGAGGAGTTCGGCGAGCCCTTGACGGTGGCGGGGCGTGAGCCGTCCTGTGTCGTCGAGATGCACGGCGCACGCGGTGGCCGTATCGACCAGCCGTTCGAGCGTAACGGCCACCTCGTCCGTACCCGCGGAGTGCCTGGCGAGAGAGGGGTGTTCGGCCGAGGCGAGGTCGATGGCGGCGCGGGCCTCGGCGAGCGCCCGGTAGGCCTCGCGGCGCAGCGCCCAGCGTCCGGCCCGGTCGTCGTCCCGGGTCAGTACGTGATCGAGGTACGCGTTCGCCGTGTCCACCGCTCGCACCAGCCGGGCCCGTACGGTGCCGCCGCGCTGCCCCGGCGCCGGCAGATGCCCGACGAGCAGCACGATCCCGCAGGCCAGCAGGGTCTCCCCGATCCGGCTCCAGGAGGCGCCCGGTTCACCGCCGACCATGACGAGGGCAAGGACGAGAGCGGTGACGACGGCGGTCTGCGCGGCGAAGTGGCGCATGGCGACGGGGATGAGCGCCCCGCACAGCGCCACCGTCGCGATGAGCCCCCCGGGCCGGGGCACCACCGCGGCGAGGGCGGCGAAGACGACGGCGCCCAGCACCGTCCCGGCGGCTCGGCACAGCACGCGCGAGACGAGCGGCCCGAGGTCGGGCTTGACGAGGAATACGGCGGTGGCGGGCAGCCAGTACCAGTGCGCGTGGTGCCCGTACCAGCGGGCGTGGTGCAGGTACTGCGCGACGCCCGCGCTGGCACCGAAGCACAGGGCGACACGGAGTCCGTACTCGCGCCCGCCGGAGCCGAGGGCGGCGCACAGCGCGGATGCGGCGGTACGGCGCCGGGCGTGCAGGTCGCGCCCCTCGGCGCCCCGGTCGAAGGCCTCGGCGGCGTGCAGGAGGGCATCGTCGAGGGCGCGCAGCGCGGGGGCGTCGCGAGCGGGTGCGGGCAGCAGCCCGGTGGGCGTGTTGCCGCGTACGGCGGCGGCGAGCCGGTGCGACCCCTCCGCGGCCCGCGCGGGTACGGCGTCCCCGGCCCAGGCGAGGGCGGTGGCGGCCTCGGCGAGGGGCAGGGCGGCGGCGTACTGCGCGTGCAGGCGCCGCTCGGCGGAGGAGGACGCGTACCGGCGCAGCCGGGGCCCGGCGAGCGCGTCCTGCGCATGGTCGAGTGCGGCGGTGAGGGCCGCTCGGCGGTCCGTCGCCCGCGGGGTGCCGACGGCGACGAGGAGGTCGCCGATGGCCTGGTACACATCGGCGACGGCGTCGCGTTCCCCGTCGAAGCGGTAGTCGCCGGTGGTCGCGCCGGGTGTCGGCAGCACGAGCCGCAGCGCGAGCAGCCAGCCGGCACCGGCGAGGTAGCAGAGGGCGCGCTGCCAACCGGGGTCGGGCAGGGGCATTCCTGCGCCGACCGCGGAGGCGACGAGCAGCTGGGTTCCGGCCCCGGAGGCGACGGGCCCGACCGCGCTGACGGCACCGGCCACGAGCCCGAGGCCGGTGAGCACGAGGGTGAGGAGCACGGCCCCGGTGTGCTGCCCGGCGTATGTGCCGACGAGCAGTCCGGCGGCGCCCGCGAGGGCGGGAACTCCGAGCCGCTCGACGGAGGCGCGCCTGCTGCCGGGCCGGTCGTTGACCCCGGCGAGCATGGCGCCGAGGGCAGCGACGACACCGGCCGATGTGCGTCCGGTGAGCACGGCCGCGAGCAGCAGGGGTCCGGCGGCGAGGACACCCCGGACCACGGCGCTCCAAGGAACCGGCTCACGTTGGGCACGCAGGACGTGGGCGAGCCAGGGAGGCAGGGAAAGTGCGCGAACGGCAACGGGCGAACGCCGGGGCACGGGGCTCCTGTCGGTTCGAGGGCGAGGGTGGGCCTCGGGCGACGGCGGCCGGGCTGCTGGTGTCAAGGGTAGATCGCGTCGTTGCTGCGCATGGAACGTATACGTTTCCGCGGCGTGAAAGGACGGGTGAATGCCGCGTTCCTTATGAACGCAATCGCAAGAGGTCCCGGAACAGGAGCGGGCCCGAGGGCGTAGCCGGCCCCCGGGCCCTGTGATGCCGCCCATATGAGCACGCCGGCACGCTTGAGGACCCAGGTCAGTTGTCATGTCGCCGCGTCCTGCCTTTGGACCACCGCGCATCGAGCTGCGCGAGCTGGACTTGAACCAGCACTTCGACGTCCCGGAGCCTGGGCCCGGTCGATCCGGCGATCGGCGGCGAATGCTGAGTCTGGAGCGAGAGTCTGAGATTGATCGCGGTCTGCCTCTGCCGAATTGGGCTACCGCGGCAGGGAGTTGTGCCGCGGGGAGGATTCGAACCTCCACTGGAACCGCGCAGTCATGACGAGCTTCAGCTTCAGCTTGCGCTCCTCGCGCACCCCGGCCGTCGTTCATGTGGCCGGGGAGTTCTTGAGGCTACCCGAACAGGTAGCCGAACACGGCGTCCCCGACGCGCTGGTCGAGGACGTCCACGCCGTTCGCCTCCTCACGGGCGAACTTGACGGCCTGCTGCAACTTCTCGACCCGGTCGAGGAGTTCATTGACGCGTCGCGCGGGCAGGGCGCCGGAGAACTTCACGGTCGTCCAGTACCCGACGGGCACGTCCTCGTAGTAGACCTCGACCTGGGCCGGGTGCTTGTCGGTCGCCTCGGCCTTCACATGGTTGCGGGGCACCTTCTTCGTACGCAGCGTCCGTACCGGCTCGGTCTTCCACGCGTCCGTGGACGGGTCCTGCACCCAGGACTCGGAGGCGTCGAGAACCGGCAGCTTGCGGACGAAGGTGTTGAGGTCGACGAGCTGCTTCTCCAGGAAAAGCAGATACGCCACGGGGACGTCCGCGACGAGCACGCGTCCGTCCACCTTCACGTCCGCCTTGGCCGTGCAGTTGGCCCAGTCCTTGGTGGCGGTCACGTCGAACAGCCGGGTGAGGACGGCCGCGGTGTCCCGCAGCACGTCCTCGGCCCGCACCTGCACCCGCGTGGACTCCGGCGGCAGTTGCTCGCCCTCTTCGTCCTTCGGCTGATACGTCCGCGAAATTCCGGCCAGCAGCGCGGGCTTCTGCAGTCCGTGATGAGCAGCCGTCAGGTCCTGATGGGACTTGGACTTGATGCCCTTCTCGACCGCGATGATCTGATTGAGTTTCGCCACGGTGGTGAAGGTAGCAGCGGGAAGTCCGTTGTTTCGAAGGATTATCGGGCAGCCGATCCCCGCGCGGAGGAGAGGGCGCCCTCGAAGAGTTCCCCTGCCGACCCGAGGGCCCCGGCGAGCACCCCGGGGTCGGCCGTCAGCCCTGCCACGATGCCGTCGACGCCCCGCAGCCCCGCTCGCTCCAGCAGCCGTTTCTCGTTGGTCACCCACTCCCCGCGTGCCGCCAGCACCGCGTGTCCGGTCTGCGCGGCGGCCACGCCGAGGGCGCCCGCGACCTCGGTGAGGCGGGCCCTGGGGGCATGGTTGGCCTTCGCGTACGCGAGCGTGGCGCGGGCCGTGCCGTGCCAGCGTTCGGCGGCAAGGACGCGCAGCCCGCCCGGGTACGACGTGGGGCGCGGCAGTGCGCCGCGCAGCACCTGGTTGATCGCCAGCTCGGCGACGATCAGGTAGCTGGGAATACCGGCGAGATGGAACAGCAGCGGTTCCACATGGAAGCGGCCTTCCTCGGCCTCGGCCAACTCGTGTTCCACCACCTCGAGATCCCGGTAGTGGACGTCGACACGACGACCCTCGATGGTCAGCCAGGCGCCGCCGTTGAAGACCCCTCCACCCCAGCCGCCGATCTCGGAGACCTCGCCCGGCCAGCCGATGGCGCGCAGGGCGGCGGGATCGAAGTCCGGGCCGCGGTAGTAGACGGCCAGGTCCCAGTCGCTGTCCGGGCCCTGAGTGCCCTGTGCTCGGGAGCCGCCGAGGGCCACGGCACGGACCGCGGGGAGGGCGGCGAGGCGGTCCGCGACGTCGTCGAGGAACGCCCCGTCGTCCCTGCTCATCTGCGGCTGTCCCCGATGTTCAGATCACCCACCGTGTGCGCCTGGATGACCGTGCCGTGCTGTACACCTCCGCTGATGGTGTTGTGGACGGTCCCGTCGGTCCTCGCGCCGGTGCTCGGGGCCAGTTCGTCGAGCAGTGCACGGAGTTCGGAGACCGCCTGCGGGTCCTTGCGCAGCGTGCGGCGCAGCCGGCTTCGCCACTCGTCCCGGATGTCCGAGGCGGTGTCCTCGTCGCCCGCGTCCCGCGCGGCGACCAGGTCGGCGCGGGACCGCTCCAGCTCGCCCTGGACGGCCTCCTCGTCACTGCCCCGCCGACGCGCGAAGAAGGCCCCGACCCGGTCCCGTACCTGCGCCCAACCGTCGGTCACCATCTGGGTCACCAGCGCGGTCGCCCCTGCCGCCGCCAGCTCCGTCAACTCGTCCACCTGGGCCCCTCCTTCGCAGCTACGACCACCTACGGTAGCCCGCCGACGACCGTACGTCCGCCGACCGCAAAAGGGGATGCGCCGCTCGTCGCGGTCCCCGCATGATCGGGAGGTCGTTCGTTCGACCGGCGCGCCGTCGGTCGGGACCAGGCGTCGTTCTGCGGGAGGCCTCATGCTGAAACGCGTCACCGTTCCCACGCTCTTTCCGCCACCCCGGTACGCGCACGCGTCCGTCGTGGAGACGGGGACCCGGCTGGCGTTCCTCGCCGGATCCGTGCCGCTCGACGCCGACGGGAAGCTCGTCGGGGAGGGCGATCCGGTACGGCAGGCGCGGCAGGTGCTCGCCAACCTCGACGAGCAGTTGCGCGCGGCCGGCAGCGACATGGCGCACGTCGTGTCGACGGACGTGTACGTGGTGAGCAGTGCTCCGGCGGTGCTCTCTGCGGTCTGGGACGTCGTCGAGGCCTCGGGGCTCAGCGCCGGTCCGCACTCGTCGACGCTCATCGGCGTGGCCTGCCTCGGCTACACCGGACAGCTCGTGGAGATCACCGCGACGGCCGTCGTCCCGGATCCGGACGGCGTCTGACCTTCCCGCCCGGTGTCTGCCCCGGGCGCCCACGGCGACCCGGACCGCGTCTGCGCGCACGCCCCCACCCCTGTGCGGGGCAGGCTTCCCCCACCTTTGTGCGGGTCACCCACCGCGCAACGGTACGACGCCTGTTGGGGGATGTCCCGCTGCCTCGAGGAGCCGCTACGGTTCGGCCGGCAGTCCCGCCGCCTGCGCCGCCGTGCGCAGCACGTCCCGCAGCATCTCCGGTGTGAGCCTTCCCGTGAACGTGTTGCGCTGGCTGACATGGAAGCAGCCGAAGAGTTCCAGGCCGTCCAGCGACACCCGCCTCCCGTGCCCGAAGGCGGGCCGTGGCCGAGGCACCGTCCAGCCGGCCTCCGCGAGGGAGGTCAGCGCGGCCTGCCAGCCGAAGGCACCGAGCGCGACCACGGACCTCAGCGTCGGCCGCAGCAGCCGCAGCTCCTGCACGAGCCACGGCCGGCAGGTGTCCCGTTCCCCCGGGGTCGGCTTGTTGCCGGGCGGGGCGCAGTGCACGGGCGAGGTGACCCGCACGCCGTACAGCTCGAGTCCGTCGTCGGCGGAGACGGAGGTGGGCTGCGACGCGAGCCCCACGGCGTGCAGTTCCGCGTACAGCACGTCTCCGGACCGGTCTCCGGTGAACATCCGCCCGGTCCGGTTCCCGCCGTGGGCCGCGGGTGCGAGACCGATGACGAGCATCCTCGCGTCCGACGGTCCGAAGCCCGGCACCGGCCGCCCCCAGTACGTCCAGTCGGCGAACGCGGCGCGCTTGGTACGGGCCACCTCCTCACGCCACGCCACCAGGCGCGGGCAGGCACGGCACCCCGTGATCCGCTCGTCCAGTCCGGCAAGGCTGCTGCTGTGCATACCTCCACCGTAGGCGGGTGGACAAGGCCCCGGGAAAAAAGCGGTCCGGTCCGTCCGCCCCGGGGAGCTAAGGTCGGGGCATGGCTTCTGAAGGTGCGGACGACCACAAGAGGGGCGGAGCCGACGGGACCCGCGCGGCCCAGACGGGCGAGGAGTCCGAGGTGCGCCGGGGCAGTGGGGCGGACCGTCGGGATTCCGGCACGCCCGGGGAGAGCCGGGCGGCCGACGCACCGGGCCGTCCCGAACCGCAGGCCGAGGAAACGAAGGCCGCCGCCGCGGTGGCCGCCGCCGAAGCAGCCGGCCCCTCGAACGGCGAGAGCGTACGCATCGACAGCTGGATCTGGTCGGTACGGCTCGTCAAGACCCGCTCGATGGGCGCCACCGCATGCCGGGGCGGGCATGTGCGGGTGAACGGCGAGCGCGTGAAGCCCGCACACTCCGTACGCGTCGGCGACGAGGTGCGCCTGCGGCACGAGGGCCGGGAGCGGGTCGTGGTCGTGAAGCGTCTGATCCGCAAGCGGGTCGGGGCGCCGGTGGCCGTCCAGTGCTATGTCGACAACAGCCCGCCCCCGCCGCCCCGCGAGGCCGTGGCCCCGGCGGGCGTCCGCGATCGCGGCACGGGCCGCCCCACCAAGCGCGACCGCCGCGAAATGGAACGCCTCCGTGGCCTGGGAGCCGCACCGGGCAGCACATCGGGCGCCGGCCCGGGCGGCTTCGGCGCCCAGGACCGGGCCGGGAGCCAGGGCCCGTCCGGCCGACGGAGCCGCTCGCACGGGCGGGGCGGCTCCGAGGGGTTCTGAGGGCGGACGGGGCGGCTGCGGGAGTTCCGAGCGTCTTTGGGTGTGGTCATGCCCGGCGGCGCACCAGGCGCACAAGGTCCGCCGTGCGGTGACGTCGGGCCCAGGCGATCAGCATCAGCGGGACCATCAGAATCAGCGGCGTAGCCGCGTACTGACCGTGGAAGACGGTGAGCTGGACGATGAACGCGCCCACCATCAGCGCGGAGAGCGCCGCCGCCGCTACCGACGACAGCACCGGTACCAACAGCGCGATGGCACCCGCCAGTTCGAGCGAGCCGATGATGTACATCCCCGGGCTTCCCCAGCCGATCCTGTCGAAGGACTCTACGGCCGACGGGTGCGCGATCAGCTTGGGCAGTGCGCTCGCGACCCCGTAGAAGAGCGCGAGCACGATCTGCAGCGCGCGCAGGGAGATCTCGGCACGACGGGTCCGGCTGTGGCCATGACTCACAGACGAAATGACGGAGGCGGAGGCGGAGGCGGCGCGGGTGACGGGCGCGGTGGTCTCGGACATGGGGTTCTCCTGTGTGAAGCAGTTCCGCAGTGCTGTCACAGAAGTAGACCGGCCCGCCTCCCCCAACTCATCGCTGCCCGGCCGGTTTCTTCACCGCCCTCACCCACACGCCGTCCTCCGTCAGGTACCGGTCCACTCTCAGTCCCGCCTCCCCCAATGCCCCCTCGTAACCGCCCTCGCGCTGGATCAGCACACCCGCCGCCCGCCACATTCGCAGGCGGAACACATCCTCGGAGCAGGAGCAGCAGTTTCGGGCGGAACCAGCATTGTCGGGCGGAGACGGCTGCTCGGGGACGGAGACGGCTGCTCGGGGACGGGGAAGGCTGCTCGGGGACGGGGAAGGCTGCTCGGGGAGAGGGAAGGCTGCTCGGGGACGGGGACGGTCACAGCGGGAACCAGCCATGCCCCCCGTACCAATGCCCGCCCGCCCGAAGATGGTCCACCACCGCCCGCTCGACACTGTTGCGCCGCGGCAGCCCCTCCACCGGCAGCTCCGGGTCGCCGAAGACGAAGCCGATCGGCACCCCGTCGTCCGGTGTCGTCTCCTCGTACGCGAGCTCGAAACGGTCCTGGAAGCGGATGATGTTGGAGTCGGCCGCCAGATACCGCTTCAGCTGCGGATCCAGCAGCCAGGAGTGGCACACGGCGACCTCGTAGCGCTCTTCGGGAAAGTGCTCGGCGAAGAACTCCCGCGCCAGAGCCAGAGACCGTTCGCAGGCGGCGGGCGACAGCGGGCCCCGGAAGTCGGGTATGTGCAGGCTCAGACAGGGGTCGCCGGGCCCCAGCCCCGCGCCCTTCGCCGCGACGGCCCGCCCCGTGCGCTGCCCCAGCCGTGCGCGCTGGAACTGCAGCCGTCCCAGCTGGAACAGCTCGCCGTGGAAATGCAGTGCGATCCACCAGGGGAACAACAGCCCGCCCGCGCCGCGACGCCGCCGGTGCACCGCCATGTGTCGTCCCAGGTCGGCGAGCGTGCGCCGGGACACCTCCTCCGGGACGCCGCGCCCCAGGTGGTACGCGCGGACATACGGAAGCGCCGCGACGAAGACGTAGACATGGAAGAGGCGCCCGAGCGTGCCGGCCGACGCGGGGAACGGCGGCGGCTCCCAGCCCTTCCCCATCTCCCCCATGTCCCGCACGAAACGGGCGACGCACCGTGCCAGCAGCGTCATCGCCTCCGCGTCCTCACCCAGCCGGGCGCGCCACGCGACGAGTTCGTTGACGTCCTCATGCGGTACGGACAGGTCGAGCAGGACGTCGGGCAGCTCGTCCCCGTCGGGCAGGACGGCCTCCACTCGTGGACCGGCCTCGCACTCGAGGTCCCTCAGCCACTCCGCGAGCCTCGCGTCCGCCCGCAGTGCCTCCAGCAGCACCATTGCCTCCCCCCATGGGATCCGACCGCGTCGCCTGCGGGCCGGGGTCCGGTCGCCCTTCCATGGTGAACATGCACCACGAAGGGTACGTTTCCTGGTAGGAGCCGTGATTCCGATGCGTACGGGCAGTGAACCGACGACAGCGCGCAGTCCACTGCGGGCGCGGTTCTGGCTGAGCGTCTGGGGTCTGATCTGGGCGACGGTGGGAACGGTCGTATTCGCCCTGGTCGGGCGCCCCGGCTGGGCGGCTGCGTGCGGTGTGTTGTGGCTGGTCGTCACCGTCGACATGGCCATGATCGTGCGGCACATGCGCCAAGGTGCTCACTGGCAGCCGGGCCGCGACGTCCCACCGTACCTGCCGCCGGAGCACCGTGACCGGTAACTCCCGGGAACGGTAGAGCCCGGGAACGGTAAAGGCCAGGAACAGAGTGCACCGCACAGCCCGCCGCTACGAGTCGAAGCGCGCCGCCTTGAGGTACTGAGGATTGGGGTCCAGCGCGGCCGCCAGCCGGAAGTGCCGCTTCGCCTCTTCCGGCCTCGACTGACGCTCATAGGTGCGGGCGAGCGCGAAGTGGGCGAACGCGTTGTCCGGCTCGCGCTCCAGGACGATGCTGAACTCCAGCTCGGCGGGCCGCAGTTGCGCCGCGGCGAAGAAGGCACGCGCACGCAGCAGCCGCGCCGCAGTGTTCTCCGGATGTGCGGCAATCACGCCGTCGAGCAACTTCACCGCGCCCCGCGGATCCCGCGCGGCGAGCAGTTGCTCGGCGGCACGGAAGTCGATGACATGCGTCTCCGGGGTGGGTCCGGTCGATTCGCTGGTCTCGCGCACTCCAGAGTCCTTCCCTCACTGGACCGGTTCAACGCCCCCGTCGGCCGCCGCTATTCCTGAGGGTGCCGCGCCCTGCCAACGAGATCCACCCATATGTCCCTTACGCTCCGCTCCAGCTCTTCCAGGGTCCCGTCATTGCGGATGACGATGTCCGCGATCTCCAGTCGCTTCTCGCGCGTCGCCTGAGCAGCCATGCGCGCGCGTGCGTCCTCCTCGGTCATTCCTCGTCGGCGGACGAGCCGGCCGAGCTGAGTGGCGGGGTCGGCATCGACCACGACCACCACGTCGTAGAGCGGGGCGAGTCCGTTCTCGGCGAGGAGGGGGACGTCGTGGACGACCACCGCGCCCTCGGGTGCGGCTGTCTCCAGTTCGCGGGAGCGGGCGCCCACCAGGGGGTGCACGATCGAGTTCAGAGCAGCGAGCTTCTCGGGGTCGGCGAAGACGATGGAACCCAGCTTGGGGCGGTCCAGGCCGCCGTCCGGGGCGAGGACGTCCTCCCCGAAGACCTCGACGACCGCCGCGAGCCCGGGAGTCCCGGGTGCGACGACCTCGCGCGCGATGCGGTCCGCGTCGATCAGCACGGCCCCGCACTCCACGAGCAGCCGCGACACCTCGCTCTTGCCGGCGCCGATACCGCCGGTCAGGCCCACCTTCAGCATGACGGGAAGCCTACGGCCTGCCACTGACGGCGCAGCGGCAGGCCCGTCCGCTCAGCCATCGCCCTCGCGCTCCGCGAGGAAGCGTTCGAACTCCTGCCCGATCTCATCCGCGGACGGGATCTCCACGGGCTCCGCGAGCATATTGCCGCGCGTCTCGGCACCGGCGGCGGCATCGTACTGGTGCTCGAGTCCCTGGATGAGCGCGACCAACTCCTCGTCGCCCTCCTGGATCTGCCGGTCGATCTCCGTCTGCGTGCGGTACGCGTCCGTGCGCAGGGAATGCGCGACCGCCGGCAGGACGAGGCCCGTCGCGGCCGTGATGGCCTCCAGGACGGTCAGCGCGGCGTCCGGATACGCGGAGCGGGCGATGTAGTGGGGGACGTGCGCGGCGACGCCCAGGACGTCGTGTCCGGCCTCCATCAGGCGGTACTCCACCAGGGACTCGGCACTTCCGGGGACCTGCGCCTCCTCGAAGGGGCTGCGGTGGCCCGGCACCAGCTCGGTGCGGTTGCCGTGCGGGGTGAGGCCCACGGGGCGGGTGTGCGGCACGCCCATGGGAATGCCGTGGAAGTTCACGGACAGACGGACCCCGAGCCGCTCCACGATCTGCCGGACGGCCGCGGCGAAGCGCTCCCACTCCACGTCCGGCTCCGGTCCGGACAGCACCAGGAAGGGTGCCCCGGTGGCGTCCTGGACCAGGCGCACCTCGATCGCGGGCACCTCGTACTCGCTCCAGCGGTCACGCTTGAAGGTGAGCAGCGGGCGGCGGGCCCGGTAGTCAACGAGCCGGTCGTGGTCGAAACGGGCCACGACCTGGTGGGGCAGCGAGTCGAGAAGCCGGTCGACGATCTGGTCGCCGGTCTCACCCGCGTCGATGTATCCGTCGAAGTGGTAGAGCATGACCAGGCCGGCCGACTCCTGGGCGAGCGCCGTGTCGACGACGGCCAGGCCCTTCGGCTCCCATGCGTACAAACCCTGCGGATCAAGCACTAGACCGCTCCTCCTCGTGTTCGTACTGCACAACGTGGTGCAGGGCGAGGGCATTCCCGGCCGTATCCGCCACGTCGACGCTTCGTCACCTCGCGGCACACGCGCTCACTGCTCGGCACAAGCGGTCACCTGTCGGCGCACGTGCGTGGAGTGCGGTGACAGCCCTGCCCGGCCCCTCCTGCGGGCTCGTCGTGCGCCTGGCACGGGAAGGCCCGTGGCAACGATCAACGTGCTGAGGGCCCGCACCCCAGGGGGTGCGGGCCCTCAGTCAACGGCTGGGCCTCAGCGACGAGCGGTCAGCTCTGGCCGCCGGCCAGCTTCTCGCGCAGGGCAGCCAGCGCCTCGTCCGAGGCGAGGGCACCGGAGGTGTCGCCGCCCTCGGAGGAGTACGAACCGCCGGACGCGGCCGGAGCGGCGGCCTCGCCGCCCTCGGCAGCGGCAGCGGCGTCCGCCTCGCGGGACTTGATGACCTGCTGCTGGTGCTGCTCGAAGCGGGCCTGCGCCTCGGCGTACTGGCGCTCCCACTCCTCGCGCTGCTTCTCGTAGCCCGACAGCCAGTCGTTGGTCTCCGGGTCGAAGCCCTCGGGGTAGATGTAGTTGCCCTGGTCGTCGTACGACGCGGCCATGCCGTACAGGGTCGGGTCGAACTCGACCGACGCCGGGTCGGCACCGAAGGACTCGTTGGCCTGCTTGAGGGACAGCGAGATCCGGCGACGCTCCAGGTCGATGTCGATGACCTTGACGAAGATCTCGTCGTTGACCTGGACGACCTGCTCCGGGATCTCCACGTGGCGCTCGGCCAGCTCGGAGATGTGGACCAGACCCTCGATGCCCTCGTCCACCCGGACGAACGCACCGAACGGAACCAGCTTCGTGACCTTGCCGGGCACGACCTGGCCGATCTGGTGGGTGCGGGCGAACTGCTGCCACGGGTCTTCCTGGGTCGCCTTCAGCGACAGGGAGACACGCTCGCGGTCCATGTCGACGTCGAGAACCTCGACGGTGACCTCCTGGCCGACCTCGACGACCTCGGACGGGTGGTCGATGTGCTTCCAGGACAGCTCGGAAACGTGGACCAGACCGTCGACGCCACCCAGGTCCACGAAGGCACCGAAGTTGACGATCGAGGAGACCACACCGGAACGGACCTGACCCTTCTGCAGGGTCGTGAGGAACGTCTGGCGGACCTCGGACTGGGTCTGCTCGAGCCAGGCACGGCGGGACAGCACCACGTTGTTGCGGTTCTTGTCCAGCTCGATGATCTTGGCCTCGAGCTCCTTGCCGACGTACGGCTGGAGGTCGCGGACGCGGCGCATCTCGACCAGGGAGGCCGGGAGGAAGCCACGGAGGCCGATGTCGAGGATGAGACCGCCCTTGACGACCTCGATGACGGTACCGGTGACGATGCCGTCCTCTTCCTTGATCTTCTCGATGGTGCCCCAGGCACGCTCGTACTGGGCGCGCTTCTTCGAGAGGATCAGGCGGCCTTCCTTGTCCTCCTTCTGGAGGACCAGGGCCTCGATCTCGTCGCCGACGGCAACGACCTCGTTCGGGTCGACGTCGTGCTTGATCGAGAGTTCGCGGCTCGGGATGACACCTTCGGTCTTGTAACCGATGTCGAGCAGGACCTCGTCCCGGTCGACCTTCACGATGACGCCGTCGACGATGTCGCCGTCGTTGAAGTACTTGATCGTCTCGTCGATCGCTGCGAGGAACGCTTCCTCGTTACCGATGTCGTTGACCGCTACCTGCGGGGTGGTGGCGGTGGTCTCGGTGCTGCTCGTCATGTGGGAAAGGGCTCCGGTACGGACATTGAAGTCGTAGGTACTGCTTACGCCGGGAGCCCGTTTCGCTCTGCAGAAGCCGGACAGCCAAGGAAGCGCCACCCCAAGAACTCCGGTGGCGCCTCGACAACCGAGGGGACATACAACAGATGCGAGCGCAGCCTGCTACGTCTGAGGTGCGCAGGCCCGCAGCGCAACTTGTAGCATACGGGGGCAGCCGGGCAGGGTCAATGCGCGAAGGCGCACACCCGGGGCGGATCGCCGCATAACAGGCACAAGACGCCACGTGGCCCCGGCCGCACACCGGATTGACGCCACTGGGCCGGGCAGGTCCTGGGACACCTCTCGGCGACACCGCCGAGGCGGGTTGGACGGAAGAGTACGACGAGGGAGCCGATCATCCAAGAGGCCGAACAGTTCGAGCCGGAAGCCACCCGGCGCTCGGCGGACGTCAGAGAGAGTTCCCGGGCCAATCGGGGCTGGTGGGACCGGAACGCGGACGAGTACCAGATCGAGCACGGCACGTTCCTCGGTGACGACCGCTTCGTATGGGGTCCCGAGGGGCTCGACGAGGTCGAGGCCGAGTTGCTCGGCCGGCCGGAGGACCTCAAGGGCAAGGACGTCCTGGAGATCGGCGCCGGCGCGGCACAGTGTTCACGCTGGCTGGCCGGGCAGGGCGCGCGTCCGGTGGCCCTGGACCTCTCCCACCGCCAGCTCCAGCACGCGCTGCGTATCGGCGGAACCTTTCCTCTCGTCCAGGCCGACGCCGGTGCCCTGCCCTTCCGGGACGCCTCCTTCGACCTGGCGTGCTCCGCGTACGGGGCGCTGCCGTTCGTCGCGGACCCGGCCCTGGTCCTGCGCGAGGTGCGCCGGGTACTGCGCCCCGGTGGCCGGTTCGTGTTCTCGGTGACGCACCCGATCCGCTGGGCGTTCCCGGACGAGCCCGGGCCCGAGGGGCTGTCCGTGTCGGCCTCGTACTTCGACCGCACGCCGTACGTCGAGCAGGACGAGCGAGGCCGGGCGGTGTACGTCGAGCACCACCGGACGCTCGGCGACCGGGTGCGGGACGTCGTGGCCTCCGGCTTCCGCCTCGTCGATCTGGTCGAGCCGGAGTGGCCCGCCTGGAACGCGGCGGAGTGGGGCGGATGGTCGCCGTTGCGCGGCGCGCTGATCCCGGGGACGGCGATCTTCGTGTGCGAGCGGGACTGAGGAAGCCGTTCCGGTTTGGGGGGCCCGAGGCGTCGAGGGGGGCTGAGGGCGCTTCCGTATCCCGTGACCGAGGGAGCCCGTCCCGGGCCCGCGGCCGGGAGCCCTCCCGGTCTCGCGTCCGAAGGATCCGTCCCGGGCCCGCTCGCGTCCAAAGGATCCGTCCCGGGCCCGCTCGTGAGGGACCTTCGTTGCTCGGGTCCCAGGGGGCCGTTCCGGTCGATTCGCGTCGGTCGCGGTTGCCCGCGTATGCCGGGAGTGCGGGCCGGGCAGAAACGATGAGTCGACATATCACCCTGAAGGCTGCGGTTCCGCAGTGCCCGGCGTCGGGGGGTGCGCGCATGCGCGTCTGCACGGTCTGCCGCCGCGGCGACAGGATCACGAAGCTCGGCGCGCACTGGAGGGCGCTGTCGCCCGCGGGGCGGGCCGAGGCACCGCACTTCGCTCCTCCCGCACTGCACGACGAGCGCTGGGCGGCGCCGCTCGGGCTGCTGACCGTGGGCTGCGCCCTGCTCGTCTCCGACGCGTGGCTCGGGTACATCGGACTGGCCGGCGGTGGCTTCTGGCTGGTGTCGCTGCGCGACAAGGTGGCCCAGACGGCGAAACGGCGGGCCGACTGGCACAGGAAGCTGTTCTGCCGGCGGTGTCACCACGCCTTTCTCCCCTGAAGGAGCGGTGTCACCACGCCTTTCTCCCCTGACGGAACCGCCTGGAACACTGGTGCGGTGATCCGCCACGGCGCCCTCGACCGCCTTCCCGTCCGCTCCGCCGTCCCGGCTCTCCGGGACGCGCTGGAGGAGCACGGTGCCGCGGTGCTGTGCGCGCCGCCGGGCACCGGCAAGACGACGCTCGTGCCGCTGGTCCTCGCCGGGCTCGTGGGCGACGGGCCGGCGCGCCGGGTGGTCGTCGCCGAGCCGCGGCGGATCGCCGCGCGGGCCGCGGCGCGGCGGATGGCGTGGCTGCTCGGACAGAGGCCCGGCGGCAGCGTCGGGTACACCGTGCGCGGGGAGCGGGTGATGGGGCGGCACGCGCGCGTGGAGGTCGTCACGACCGGTGTGCTCCTCCAACGGCTGCAGCGGGACCAGGAACTGGCGGACGTCGACATGGTCGTGCTCGACGAGTGCCATGAGCGGCACCTGGACGCCGACACGGTCGCCGCCTTCCTGCTCGACGTACGGCAGACCCTGCGGCCCGAGCTGCGGCTGGTGGCGGCGTCCGCGACGACGGACGCGGAGGGCTGGGCCCGGCTGCTGGGCGGCGCGCCGGTCGTGGCCGCGCAGGGCGTGTCGTACCCCGTGGAGGTGGTGTGGGCACCGCCCGCGCGTCCCGTGCGGCCGCCGCACGGGCTTCGCGTGGACCCGGCGCTGTTGACGCACGTGACCTCGGTGGTGCGGCGGGCGCTCGCCGAGTGCGAGGGGGACGTGCTGTGCTTCCTGCCCGGGGTCGGGGAGATCGCCCGTGTGGCGGGACAGTTGGGGGACCTGGGCGGCGTCGAGGTGCTCCAGGTCCACGGGCGGGCGTCGGCGGCCGCGCAGGACGCCGTGCTGTCCCCCGGCACCGGGCGGCGGGTGGTGCTGGCGACGGCCGTCGCCGAGTCGTCGCTGACCGTGCCCGGGGTGCGGGTGGTCGTCGATTCCGGGCTGGCGCGGGAGCCGCGGGTGGACCATGCGCGGGGGCTGAGCGCGCTGACGACGGTACGGGCCGCGCAGGCGGCGGGACGGCAGCGCGCGGGCCGGGCGGGGCGCGAGGCGCCGGGCCGGGTGTACCGCTGCTGGCCGGAGGCGGAGGACGCCCGGCTGTCCCGCTTCCCGGCCCCGGAGATCAGGCTCGCCGACCTGACGGCGTTCGCGTTGCAGGCGGCGTGCTGGGGCGACCCGGACGCCTCCGGGCTGGCACTCCTGGACGCACCGCCGAGCGGGGCGATGGCCGCCGCGCGGTCGGTGCTCACGGCGATCGGCGCGGTGGACCCGGCAGGACGGGCGACGGAACGGGGAGTACGGATGTCCCGGCTCGGTCTGCATCCGCGGCTGGCCCGGGCCCTGCTCGACGCGGCTCCTCGGGTCGGAGTGGACCGGGCCGCCGAGGTGGTCGCCCTGTTGAGCGAGGAGCCGCCGCGGGAGTACGGGGACGATCTGGCGGCGGCATGGCGGACGGCCCGCCACGGGGGCGACGCCTACGCCACCCGCTGGCGCGAGGAGGCGCGTCGGCTGCGGTCCGCGGCGGGCGACCTGTCCGGCATCGCGGCGGGGCAGTCGGGGGCGCCGGACGATCACGTGGCGGGCCTGGTGGCCGCCCTGGCGTTCCCCGAGCGGCTCGCGCGGGCCGACGGCGGTTCGTATCTCATGGTGAACGGCACCCGCGCCGAGCCTGGGGACGGATCACGACTGCGCGGTGCTCGGTGGCTCGCGGTGGCCGTCGCCGACCGGCCCGTCGGAGCGGGGCACGCGCGCGTCCGGCTCGCCGCCGTGGCGGACGAGGACGTGGCGCGGCGTGCGGCCTGTGCCCTGCGCGGGGAGGGTGACGAGGTCCACTGGGCCGAAGGGGACGTCGTCGCCCGGCGTGTCGAGCGGCTCGGGGCCGTCGAGCTGGCGGTGCGGCCGCTGCGGGACCCGGCCCCCGGCCTGGTGCGGCAGGCGCTTGTGGAAGGGCTGCGGGACGAGGGGTTCGGCCTGCTGCGGTGGGCCCCGGAGGCCCGGGTCCTGCGGCAGCGGCTGGCCTTCCTGCGGCTGCACCTGGGTGAGCCCTGGCCGGACGTCTGCGACGACGTGCTCCACGCGCGCGTGGACGCATGGCTGGAGCCGGAACTGAGCCGGGCCCGACGGCGTGCCGATCTGGCGCGGATCGACGCCGGGCAGGCCCTTGCCCGGCTGCTGCCGTGGTCCGGCGGGGAGGCCACCCGGCTCGACGAGCTGGCTCCCGAGCGGATCACCGTACCGAGCGGGTCGAAGGTCCGTATCGACTACGCCGACCCGGAGCGCCCGGTCCTCGCCGTCAAGCTGCAGGAGATGTTCGGCCTCCAGGAGTCGCCCCGGATCTCCGGTGTGCCCGTCGTCGTGCATCTGCTCTCCCCGGCGGGGCGGCCCGCCGCCGTCACCGCCGATCTCGCCTCCTTCTGGCGGGACGGCTACCGGGCCGTACGGGCGGAGTTGCGGGGCCGCTATCCCAAGCACCCCTGGCCCGAGGACCCGGCGGCTGCCGAGCCGACCCGGCACACGAACGCGCGGCTCAGGCGGTGACCGGCTCCGGGGCCGTCTCCTCGGTGGGCGCCGGGTCGTCCGGGCGGCGGCCCCGCGCCTCCAGGTACAGGGACAGCGACAGCAGGCAGACGCCCAGGAAGAGGAAGCCCCACGGCAGGTAGGAGGTCAGCAGCAGGATCAGCAGGCGGTTGTGCTTGACGAGGGCCACCGTGGACCGGATGTAGTCCTCGCGCATCTTCACGTCTCCCGCGAATGCGGTGACCTTGTCGCGGCCCCCGAGGAGCGTGCCGCCTCGCAGCTCCTCCTTGTGGATCTCCTCGCCGTAGACGGGCGCGCCGGTGAGGGGCTCGACCCAGAACCTGCGGACCGTGGTGTACCAGCGGGTCGTGCCGGTCTTGGCGACCGATTCGGGAGTGATGCCCTGCACGGGCATGGTCCTGGGGAAGGGAACCCGGGTCCAGGGGATGGTCTGTTCGAAGTAGTAGACCTTCAGGCCCCGGAAGTCCTGCGTGCCCTTGTAATGGATGGGGGCCGTGACGCGTGCCTGCGCGTCGAAGTACTCGTAGTCCCTCTTCTCCGTCAGGAACGGCCACTTGAACTCGATGCCGTCGCGCCGGACAGGGTCGCCGTCGACCGTCTCGCCGGTGGCGTGGACGGGCTCCTGGCTGTGCGCGTCGAAGATGTAGCGCTCGGGGATGCGGGAGACCATCTTGCCGTCGGGCCCCTGTACATAGGACAGGCCGTCCCAGACCACGACGTCCCGGCCGGCCGACTTCTCGATCTTCTTCGCGGCCTCCACGTTGCCCCTGAGGGTCTGCACGATGGTGACCTCGGGGACCGTGCGGGACTTCATGGTGGTGTAGTCGAGGAGGGTGGCGTTCTTTGCCTCCAGGACCATGTTCTGGTACTGGTTCGCGGGGACCTTGGCCAGGTGCGGGAAGGCGTACCAGCGCAGGAGCGGGGACAGCGCCGCGAAGAACACGGCGAAGGCGAGCAGGATCAGGCTGGCCTTGCGGCGCATCCCGGCCTCCCTCCCGGACGGACGGCTCGTACGGTCACGGATGTGCCGGCACCGTCGTCAGCAGCGGTTTCGGGGACGTGCTGCCGGATGGCGAACCCATGGCCGTCATGGTGAACACCAGGGCGAACGCCGCGGTGAGACCGATCGCGGCGGCGACGAGGGCACGCATACGGGCCTCCCCGAACACGGGAACTGATATGTCGTCAGATCCGGCACGGTAGCAACGGGCGCGTGAGATGAGAACAGCTCGCGCGTACGACGGCGGCGCCCCTCCGCGTGGGAGGGGCGCCGCCGTCGTGCACGGTGGAGATGCGGCGCTATGCGCTGGGGCTGGGAGTGGGACTGGGGCTGGGGCTCGCCGGAGGGGCGGCCGCCGCGACCTTCAGTTCCACCGTCAGGGTGGCGCCGCCTGCGGTGGTAATGCGCAGCAGGAACGTGCCGGTCGTGCTGTCGGCGTACAGCTTCGGGAGCTTCAGCAGGCCCTTTGCGTCGGTCTTGAGGCCCGTGAGCGTGCGTACGGTCTTGCTGTCGGCGTCCTTGAAGTAGGGGCCCTTGTCGTTCTCGGTCGGGTCGTCGGCCGACTTGACGAGGGTCGCGGTGGCCGCGACGCCGTCGGCGACGGCGCCCTTGTACGTCGCCTTCACCTCGACCTGGTCGGCGAACTCACCACCGGGGGTGCAGGTCAGCTCGGTGTCGCTGGTGCGGGCGAGCGTGTCGGCCCGGCGTTCGGTGACGGTGACCGGGTAGTCGAGGCCGGTGACCGTGCGGCCCACGACGAGGGCGCGGACCTTGAAGTCGCCGGTCTTCTCGCCCGCGGCCAGCGCGGGTGCCGTGGCCTTGCCCATGTTGTCGGAGACGACGGTCGCCACCGTTTCGCCCCCGGTGAAGGTGGCGTCCGTGTCGCCGGTGATCATGAACCGTACACGGACCTTCGGCACGGACTTGCCGTCCTTGGTCACGGCCTTCACCACGATCTTCTGGGCGAAGGTGTGGCCCGCCATTGCGGACAGCCTTCCGGTTCCGCCGTCCGCCAGATGGTCCACCGTGTCGGTGGGGGTGGGCGGAGTGGGCGATGGGGCGGGCTTGCCCGGCGGCGGGGTCGGGCCCGGGGTGGTACCGGGGGTGGGGCCGCTGTCCGGCTTGTGGGTGCCGGGCTTCTTGGTCTTCTGCGGCACCGGGGGCGTGGGGACAGGGTTCGCGCCGGAGTTGTCGTCGCTGCGGTGCGAGGGCGCCGTGCCCGTGCCGTCCGGGATCGAGTGGGTGCCCTTGCGGTAGTACTCGTACCAGGAAAGGACGGTGTTCAGATAGTCCTGCGAGTTGTTGTAGCCGAGGACGGCCTCGTTCATGTCGGCCTGGACCGACAGGTCGCGGTCGGAGCGGCACAGGTAGTGGGCGGCGGCGAGGGCGGCGTCGTAGATGTTGTTGGGGTCCTTGACGCCGTCGCCGTTGCCGTCGCGGCCCGCCCAGGCCCAGGTGGACGGGATGAACTGCATGGGGCCGACCGCGCGGTCATAGGTGGTGTCGCCGTCGTAGGCACCGTGGTCGGTGTCCTTGATCGCCGCGAAGCCGTTGCCGTCGAGGACCGGGCCCAGGATCTTCGAGTACGTCGTGCCGTTCGCGTCGACCCGGCCGCCGTCGGCCTGGCCGGACTCGACCTGGCCGATGGCGGCGAGGAGCTGCCAGGGCAGGTTGCAGCCCGGCTTGGACCGCCCGAGTTCGGCCGCGGCCTTCTTGTAGGCGTCGAGGACCGTGGCGGGGAGTCCGGCCTCCCCGGTGCCGATGGCGCCGGTGGCCGGTCCGGCGCTCGGACTGGGTGTCCCAGTGGGGCTGTTGAGCGGGGGGAGGTCGGTGTAGTACCCGCCGTTGCCGGTGGCGGTGCCGTCGCCGTTGCCGGTGGCGTCGGGGGTGGCCTGGGCACCGGTGGCCCGTCTGTTCTGGTCGTCGATGGTGGCTCCCGGAGCCTGGGACGCGGTCAGAGCAGCGACCGCGGCCGCGGCCACAGCGGTGGTTGCCGCACCCTTGCGCAACCTCCTGCCGATTTGCGCCGCCATTGAGTGAACCCCTCCCGTCGACGACCTTGTGTGTGCTGTTGTGGTGCCATTTGTGTTCGACCATGCGCCGGACGCGGCGACCCAGTGACCCTACGACAACTTCCCCCACCCGGGCACCCGTTGGCGCCCGGTTTTCACCACTTGGTCATGTGTGCTTCGGCCGGACGCAGGAGACGGCCGATTCGCCTCACCTTTTTCATGCGTCCCTCATACTGGATGTCTGTGATCGCCGGGTGGTTGTGCCCGGCCAGCGATTGCCGCGGGAGCCGATGTGCCGTTCACCCTCAGCCATGCCGCGGCCGTGCTGCCCGCCGTGCGCGGGGACGGGTCGGGGCGCTGGCAGTTGGTGCCCGCGGTCCTCGTCGCGGGCTCGTTCGCGCCCGATGTCACCTATTTCGCGGCGAGCGCCGTGTCCAGGGCGATGGACTTCGGTGGCGTCACGCACTCCCGCGCCGGGGTGTTCACGGTCGATGTACTCATCGCGTGGGCGCTGGTAGGGGCATGGCTGCTGCTCCGGGAGCCGCTGGTGGCCCTGCTGCCGTCGAGCGCACAGGGGCGGGTGGCGGCCCTGGTGCGCTGTGGCACACCACGGCGGGAGGTGTCGCCTCAGATGTTTCTGCGGTGGTACGTCTCCGCGGCGCTGGGTGCGCTGACGCATGTGGTGTGGGACGCGTTCACGCATCTGGGCCGGTGGGGGACGCGGTCGTTCCCGGTGCTGGGACGGCAGCTGCCGGGGGCGCCGCTGTACACCTATCTGCAGTACGGGAGTTCGGCGGTGGCGGTGGTGGCGATCGCCGTGTTCTTGGCGGTCGTGCTGCGGCGGCTGCCGGCCGATGCGGCCGCGGTGGCGCGGCTGCCGGTGCTTTCCTGGGCCGACCGGTGGCTGGCGGGCGCGGTGATCGGCGGCTGCGCGGCGGCTGGGGCGGTGCAGCGGGCGTCGCGCTGGTGGGCCTACTGGGGGGCGACCGCCAGGCCGTGGGACCTGATCCCGCCGCTGTGCTTCGGCGCGGGTGCCGGTCTCGTGGTCGGGCTGGCGCTGTACGTGGCCGGTGTCAGGGCCTGGCGTCCGGCCGTCGACGACCCGGCGGGCGCTCGTGGGGAACCGAGCCGGCCCGCGCCCCGCTGACCGCCTCTCCGGTGCGCGCCGGGAAACGGGGGCGGCGGGAGGCCGCGGCGCGGAGCATCTCCCGGGCCAGGGTGAGGGCGGTGCGCAGCCGTGGGGCGGTGGGGGCGCCCGCGGGGTGGTCCTGCCGGTGACCGACGAGGCCACAGGACGGCTCCCGGTCGCCGGGCAGGGCGAGGCGAAGGGCCCGGAGGCGGGAGACCAGCGCGGTGCGGACACTGCGGATGTCCCGGGTCAGCCGGGCGGTGAGCGCGGAGGTGTGGGCGGGGAGGGAGCAGGCGGGCAGACGGGCGGTGCTCGCACCGAGCGCATGGGCCGGGACCGGGGGCAGCAGAGCGGCGAGCACGAGGGCTGCGCGGGTTGCCGTGCGACGCGTGAGCGGACGTATACCCATGGCGGCATCTTCACGCCGACCCCGGCGGCGGGGCGTTTTCGCGGGGGCCGCCCGAGTGACGGTCACCTCGAAGGCCCGGCCGGTCCGGGGTGCGCCAGGGGATGGGCTTGCCCTGCGGGCGGCCCGCGGATGGAGCGGGCCGCGGAGGCTGTGCCCCTCCAGCTCCGGGAAGCCCTGCCCCGGGCCTGAAGACCCGGTACTGCGGACCCGCCCCCCGTCGCGGCGAAGAGGAGTCGGCCACCTGCCCGCCGGGTCCTGGCCCGTGGCTGCCGGGCCACCCGGATCGGTCCGACGCCACTCCGAGGCGGCCTCCGGCAGGCAGGCGCCTGCCGGCGGTCCGGTCGGTCCGGGTCAGTGGGCTGCCGACTCCCAGTCCACTCCGGATCCCACCGACACATCCAGCGGGGCTCTCAGCTGCACCGCGCCCGCCATCTCGCGGCGCACCAGTTCCTCCGTCCGTTCCCCCTCGCCCGGGGCGATCTCCAGGACGATTTCGTCGTGGACCTGGAGGAGGATGCGGGACTTCAGGCCGGCCTCGCGCAGGGCTCGGTCCACGTTCAGCATGGCGATCTTGACGATGTCCGCGGCCGTGCCCTGGATCGGGGCGTTCAGCGCCATCCGCTCCGCCATCTCCCGGCGCTGGCGGTTGTCACTGTTCAGATCGGGGAGATAGCGGCGCCGGCCGAACAGCGTCTCCGTGTAGCCCGTGGCCCGCGCCTCGTCCACCACGCGGCGCAGATAGTCCCGTACCCCGCCGAAGCGCTCGAAGTACGTGTCCATCAGGGCACGGGCCTCCGCCGCCTCGATGTTCAGCTGCTGGGACAGGCCGAATGCCGACAGGCCGTACGCCAATCCGTACGACATCGCCTTGATCTTGCGCCGCATCTCCGCTTCCACCGCCGAGCGGCCGACACCGAACACCTGGGAGGCGACCGTGGTGTGCAGGTCCTCACCGGATGTGAACGCCTCGATCAGGCCCTCGTCCTCCGACAGGTGCGCCATCACGCGCAGCTCGATCTGGCTGTAGTCCGCGGTCATGAGCGACTCGAAGCCCTCACCCACCACGAAGCCCCGGCGGATCGCCCTGCCCTCGTCCGTCCGCACCGGGATGTTCTGCAGGTTCGGGTCCGTCGACGACAGGCGGCCGGTCGCCGCCACCGTCTGGTTGAACGTGGTGTGGATCCGGCCGTCCGCTGCGATCGTCTTGATCAGGCCCTCGACCGTCACCCGCAGCTTCGCCTGCTCACGGTGACGCAGCATGATCACCGGCAGTTCGTTGTCCGTCTGGGTCGCGAGCCACGCCAGCGCGTCCGCGTCGGTCGTGTAGCCCGTCTTCGTCTTCTTCGTCTTCGGCAGGCCCAGCTCGCCGAAGAGGACCTCCTGGAGCTGCTTGGGCGAGCCCAGGTTGAACTCGTGCCCCGCCGCCGCGTACGCCTCCTTCACCGCCTGCTGGACGGCGCCGGCGAACATCTGCTCCATGGCCTCCAGGTGCGCCCGGTCGGCGCCGATGCCGTGCCGCTCCATGCGGGCGAGCAGCGCGGAGGTGGGCAGCTCCATGTCCCGCAGCAGGTCCGCCGCACCGACCTCGTGCAACTTCTCCTCGAACGCCTGGCCGAGGTCGAGGATCGCGCGGGCCTGGATCATCAGCGCCTCGGCCTCGGCGCCGTCGTCCGCACCGAACGCGAGCTGTCCGTCGGCCGTGGCCGCGGGTGCCAGCTCGCGGCCCAGGTACTCCAGCGACAGCGCGTCCAGCGCGAAGGAGCGACGGCCCGGCTTGACCAGGTAGGCCGCGAGCGCCGTGTCCATGGTCACGCCCTCGAGGGACCAGCCGTGCTCGGGCAGGACCCGCATGGCGCCCTTGGCGTTGTGCAGCACCTTGGGCTTGTCCGGGTCGGCGAGCCATCGTGCGAGCGCCTGCTCGTCCGCTTCGTCCAGCTGCGTCGGGTCGAACCACGCCGCCGCCCCGTCGGCAGCGGCGAGCGCCACCTCGGCCACCGCGCCCGTGCCCAGCCCCCATGAGTCCACCGTGGCCATGCCCAGGAGCTGTGCGCCGTGCTCCGCGAGCCACGGCTTCAGCTGGCCCGCCCCCAGCACCGCACCGTCCAGTTCGACGCCGGCCGCCGCGACCGGTGTCGCCTCGGCCTCCTCGGATCCGGGGTCGACGGCGAAGAGCCGCTCGCGCAGCGAGGGGTTCCTGATCTCGAGGGTGTCCAGGACCATCGCCACGGCCTTGCGGTCGTACGGAGCGCGCTCCAGGTCGGCGACCCCCTTGGGCAGCTCCACGCGCCGGTCGAGCTCCGTGAGCCGGCGGTTCAGCTTCACCGACTCCAGGTGGTCGCGCAGGTTCTGCCCGACCTTGCCCTTGACCTCCACGACGCGCTCGACCAGCTCCGCGAACGAACCGAACTGGTTGATCCACTTCGCGGCCGTCTTCTCACCGACGCCCGGAATGCCCGGCAGGTTGTCCGACGGGTCGCCTCGAAGCGCTGCGAAGTCCGGGTACTGCGCCGGCGTCAGCCCGTACTTCTCGACGACCTTCTCCGGGGTGAACCGGGTCAGCTCCGAGACGCCCTTCGTCGGGTAGAGGACCGTCGTGTGCTCGCTGACGAGCTGGAAGGAGTCACGGTCACCGGTGACGATCAGCACCTCGAAACCCTCGGCCTCGGCCAGGGTGGCGAGCGTGGCGATGACGTCGTCCGCCTCGTACCCCTCGACCGCGAAGCGCTGGGCGTTCATCGCGTCCAGCAGTTCGCCGATCAGCTCGACCTGGCCCTTGAACTCGTCCGGAGTCTTCGAGCGGTTCGCCTTGTACTCCGTGAACTCCTCGGAGCGCCAGGTCTTGCGGGAAACGTCGAACGCCACCGCGAAGTGCGTGGGCGCCTCGTCGCGCAGCGTGTTCGCCAGCATCGACGCGAAGCCGTAGATCGCGTTCGTCGGCTGGCCCGTCGCGGTCGTGAAGTTCTCCGCGGGCAGCGCGAAGAACGCGCGGTAGGCCAGCGAGTGCCCGTCCATGAGCATCAGCCGGGGACGGCCGCCGCCGGGGGTCTTCTCGGTCTTCTTCGATGCTGTCTCTGCCACGTCCACGATCCTGCCACGCCCCACTGACAGCGAGAGCCGTCCGGGCCCGGCCGGCTGCGTTGTCGGCGGCCCGTGCGAGGATCGGAGACCTACCTCACACGTACGCGAAGGGGAGGGCCGAGATGGCCAGCAAGCCGCCCACGGGCGACCCGGTCCAGGACGCGCCGCAGGTCGCCGAGCCGAAGCACGCCGCGGCGGGGCTGCCCGCGATCGGCCACACCCTGCGCATCGCACAGCAGCAGATGGGGGTCAGGCGCACGGCGCTGACGCTGCTGCGCGTCAACCAGAAGGACGGCTTCGACTGCCCGGGGTGCGCCTGGCCCGAACCGGAGCACCGGCACACGGCCGAGTTCTGTGAGAACGGTGCGAAGGCTGTGGCCGAGGAGGCGACCCTGCGCCGGGTCACCCCGGAGTTCTTCGCCGCCCACTCCGTGGCCGATCTCGCGACCCGCAGCGGCTACTGGCTCGGCCAGCAGGGACGGCTGACGCACCCCATGTATCTCCCCGAAGGGGGCGAGCACTACGAGCCGGTCACCTGGGAGCGCGCCTTCGACATCATCGCGGAGGAGATCACCGCGCTCGGCTCCCCCGACGAGGCCGTCTTCTACACCTCGGGCCGCACGAGCAACGAGGCCGCCTTCCTCTACCAGCTCTTCGCCCGCGAGCTGGGCACCAACAACCTCCCCGACTGCTCGAACATGTGCCACGAGTCGTCCGGTTCGGCGCTCTCCGAGACGCTCGGCGTCGGCAAGGGCAGCGTCCTGCTCGAGGACCTCCACAAGGCCGACCTGATCATCGTGGCCGGGCAGAACCCCGGCACCAACCACCCGCGGATGCTCTCGGCCCTGGAGAAGGCCAAGGCGAACGGCGCGCAGATCATCAGCGTCAACCCGCTGCCCGAGGCGGGCCTGGAGCGGTTCAAGAACCCCCAGACGCCCCAGGGCATGCTCAAGGGCGCCGCCCTGACCGACCTGTTCCTGCAGATCCGCATCGGCGGCGACCAGGCCCTCTTCCGCCTGCTGAACAAGCTGGTCCTGCAGACGGAGGGCGCGGTCGACGAGGAGTTCGTGCACGAACACACCCATGGCTTCGAGGAGTTCGCCGAGGCCGCCCGCGCCGCCGACTGGGAGGAGACGCTCACCGCGACCGGGCTCACCCGCGAGGAGATCGAGAAGGCGCTCGACATGGTCCTCGCCTCCGAGCGCACCATCGTGTGCTGGGCCATGGGCCTCACCCAGCACAAGCACGCCGTTCCCACCATCCGCGAGGTTGTCAACTTCCTTCTGCTGCGCGGCAACATCGGCCGCCCCGGCGCGGGCGTGTGCCCGGTGCGCGGTCACTCGAACGTGCAGGGCGACCGCACCATGGGCATCTTCGAACGGCCCGCGCCCGCCTTCCTGGACGCCCTGGAGAAGGAGTTCGGGTTCGCGCCACCGCGTCGGCACGGCTTCGACGTCGTACGGGCCATCCGCGCCCTGCGCGACGGCGAGGCGAAGGTGTTCTTCGCGATGGGCGGCAACTTCGTGTCCGCGTCGCCCGACACGGAGGTCACCGAGGCGGCCATGCGCCGCGCCCGTCTGACCGTGCATGTGTCGACCAAGCTGAACCGCTCGCACACGATCACCGGCGCACGTGCCCTGATCCTGCCCACCCTCGGCCGCACCGAGCGCGACGTTCAGAGCGGCGGCGAGCAGTTCGTGACGGTCGAGGACTCCATGGGCATGGTGCACGCCTCCCGCGGCCGTCTGGCGCCCGCGAGCCCCCACCTGCTGTCCGAGCCCGCCATAGTGTGCCGCCTCGCGCGCCGTGTGCTCGGCGCCGGCAGCAGGGTCCCGTGGGAGGAGTTCGAGAAGGACTACGCGGCCATCCGCGACCGCATCGCCCGGGTGGTGCCGGGCTTCGAGGACTTCAACGCGCGCGTGACGGGCTCTGCCGGCCGCCCCGGCGGCTTTGCGCTCCCCCACGCCCCCCGCGACGAGCGCCGCTTCCCCACCGCCACCGGCAAGGCCAACTTCACCGCGGCCCCCGTGGAGTACCCGGAGCTGCCCCTGGGCCGGCTCCTGCTGCAGACCCTGCGCTCGCACGACCAGTACAACACCACGATCTACGGCCTCGACGACCGTTACCGCGGCATCAGGAACGGCCGCCGCGTGGTCCTCGTCCACCCCGAGGACGCCCGCGCGCTGAACGTGGCGGACGGCTCGTACGTCGACCTGGTCGGCGAGTGGAAGGACGGTGTCGAGCGACGGGCCCCCGGGTTCCGCGTCGTGCACTACCCCACCGCCCGCGGCTGTGCGGCCGCCTACTACCCGGAGACCAACGTGCTGGTCCCGCTGGACGCCACCGCGGACACGAGCAACACCCCCGCGAGCAAGTCCGTCGTGGTCCGCCTGGAACAATCGGCGGCCGACTGAGCGTTTGCTCAGCCAGAGCCGAGTGACACCGATGAACGGAGCCGTACCCCATGGGTGAGCAGCACACCGTGAAGTTCCCGCAGGAAGTCCTTGACGAGTACGCCGCGCTCGGCGTCGACCTGCCCGCCCTCTTCTCCGCCGGACACCTCGGCACCCGTATGGGCGTGCAGATCCTCGAGGCCTCCGCGGAGCGCGTCGTCGGCACGATGCCGGTGGAGGGCAACACCCAGCCGTACGGACTGCTCCACGGCGGCGCCTCGGCGGTCCTCGCCGAGACCCTCGGCTCCGTGGGCTCCATGCTGCACGGCGGCAGCTCCAAGATCGCCGTCGGCGTGGACCTGAACTGCACCCACCACCGCGGGGTGCGCTCGGGCCTGGTCACCGGCGTCGCCACCCCCGTCCACCGGGGGCGCTCCACCGCGACGTACGAGATCGTGATCAGCGACGAGAGGGGCAGGCGCGTGTGCACCGCCCGCCTCACCTGCCTGCTGCGCGATGTGAACCCCGGCGACGAGGCACCTGTGCCCGTGACGGGCTGAGGTCCGAAGCCGACGTGCGCACCACCGTTGATCCCGGGCACCCGGAGCCCTAGCTTCATGGCATGGGAACGGGAGCAGTCCCCCGGCCGGGGTTGACGGTGTTCGGGTTGTGGTCCGGACTGGTGTTCCTGACGGGCGGGTTGGCGACCGGCTGCGGCAACTCCGGCACCGTGGACGGACCGAGGACGGGGCGGACCGTCTCCGCCCCGGCGTCGTCACGGGCCACACCTCCCGAGGAGCTGTGCGCGCGGGTGGTGGCGTCCTGGTCGCGCAGGGTGCTGGACGGCGACACGTACGGGGACTACCAGACGATGGGGCTGTCCAACGGACAGTACGAGATCCTTCGCACGGTCGTGGACGCCGCACGGGCCGTGAAGAAACGTCAAGGCGCCCGGGCCGCCGATGTGTTGATCGACCACAGGGCGCGCGAGGGGTGTGCCGACTGGTACCGCCGCGGCGGTCCGAGCAAGGGCCCGTGGCAGTGAGCGGCGTCGGTCCCGTCGAGCCGGGCGAGGGCACCCGGCCGAAAGACGCCCCGGACCGGGAGGCGCCGCCTCTGCTCGTCCGTCCGCGCGGACGCCTCGCGGGGCGGTACGACCGGCACCGCCGTGCCGTCCTCACGGCCGCGGCGGCCGCCGTCCTCCTCGCGGGCGGCGGCTACCTCTACGCCACCCGGCCGCAGATGCCGCCGCCCCCGGCGCCGCCGTACCCCGCCCAGGTCGTCGACATGATCTATCTGAACTCCGGGGCCGCTCCCGAGTCCACTCCCACCAGGGCCTTCACCTTCGCGGTCGCGCTGCGCGTGCAGTCCGGCCCGCCGGTCACCGTGACCCGCATAACCCAGCCCTACGCCGGGCTTTCCGTGTCCTCGGCCCCCCGCCCCCCTTTCCGCACAAACGCGGGCTCCACCCGCACGATTGCAATCACCATGCATGTGACGGAATGCGGAAAGGTGCCGGAGGGCGCCGGGCTGCCTTTCCTGGATGTAACTCTGCGTAATACACGCGCAATACAGATGCAGAGTTTCATCCTCGGATCACGCTATGCACACGACCTCTCGGAAGCCCTGCAAGCCGCCTGCAGCAACAGGTTCAGGTAATCACCAAAACAGTCGAGACGCCTGAACACGGCGGCGCACGTCCTGCAGGTTCTCACTATGTGGACGGGGCGAATCGGCCTGAATTCCGCTGTTCCACCCACCGAGTACCGCTCTGCATTACCTCGTGTCATAACAAGAGCGTCACAGCATTGGTCAGACCCTCCTCCACGTTCCCTGCACACGCTTAGAGTCACGGCCAGTCACCGCGCGGTCGGAAAGTCACTTCTGGCCCAGCGTTCGACTCGGCCACTTCCAGGGGGGAGGGCCGTGCCAGGGAAAGGACTGATCGTGCGTCAACGTTCGCTCATCGCCATTACCGCCGCGCTGGCGGCGGGAGCACTCACCCTCACCGCCTGCGGCTCACGAAGCGGCGACAAGGGCTCGTCCGGCAGCAGCGGTGGCACCACCGTGACCATCGGCGTCGACGCCCCGCTGACCGGCGACCTGTCCGCGATTGGCCTCGGCATCAAGAACTCCGTCGACCTCGCCGTCAACACCGCCAACAAGCAGAACTACGTCAAGGGCGTCACCTTCAAGATCGAAGCCCTCGACGACCAGGCGCAGCCCTCCTCGGGCCAGCAGAACGCCTCCAAGCTCGTCGCGGACAACAGCGTCCTCGGCGCCGTCGGTCCGCTGAACTCCTCCGTCGCCCAGTCCATGCAGAAGGTCTTCGACGACGCCAAGCTCGTCGAGGTCTCCCCCGCCAACACCAACCCGGCCCTCACCCAGGGCACGAACTGGCAGAAGACGAAGGCCCGCCCGTACAAGTCGTACTTCCGCACCGCGACCACGGACGCCATCCAGGGCCCGTTCGCCGCGCAGTACGTGTACAACACCGCCAAGAAGAAGAAGGTCTTCGTCATCGACGACAAGAAGACCTACGGCGCCGGCCTCGCCGCCACCTTCACCGAGGAGTTCAAGAAGCTCGGCGGCCAGATCGTGGGCACCGAGCACATCAACCCCGACACCAAGGACTTCTCCGCGGTCGCCACCGAGGTGAAGAACTCCGGCGCCGAGGCCGTCTACTACGGCGGCGAGTACCCGCAGTCCGGCCCGCTCAGCAAGCAGATCAAGGCCACCGGCGCCAAGATCCCGGTGGTCGGCGGCGACGGCATGTACGACCCGACGTACATCAAGCTGGCCGGCAGCGACAGCACCGGCGACCTCGCCACCTCCGTCGGCGCCCCGGTCGACACCCTCGACTCCGCCAAGCAGTTCGTGGCCAACTACAAGTCCGCCGGTTACAAGGAGGCGTACGCGGCCTACGGCGGTTACTCCTACGACTCCGCCTGGGCGATCATCGAGGCCGTGAAGAAGGTCGTCGAGGACAACGGCGGCAAGCTGCCCTCCGACGCCCGCGCGAAGGTCACCGCCGCGGTGCAGAACGTCTCGTTCGACGGTGTGACCGGCAAGGTCTCCTTCGACGAGTTCGGCGACGCCACCAACAAGCAGCTCACCGTGTACGCCGTGCAGAACGGTGCCTGGAAGCCGGTGCAGTCCGGTACCTACACGGGCTGATCCGAGCCCTCACCACCCACGAGCCGCGCGGGGCGCTGTTCCACAGGCGCCCCGCGCGGACTCGCATCCGGCCACATACGTCGAACATCCGAAAGTCTCGGAGGACATGCGGTGAACGCACTGCCGCAGCAGCTGGTCAACGGCCTGCTACTAGGATCCATGTACGGCCTGGTCGCCATCGGCTACACAATGGTCTACGGCATCGTCCAGCTCATCAACTTCGCCCACGGCGAGATCTTCATGACCGGAGCCTTCGGCGCCCTCACGGTCTACGTCTACATCCTGCCCAACGGCACATCCATGTGGGTCGCCCTGCCGCTGATGCTCATCGGCGCGATCCTGGTCGCCGTCCTCGTCGCCGTGGGAGCGGAACGGTTCGCCTACCGGCCCCTGCGCAACGCGCCACGCCTGGCCCCACTGATCACGGCCATCGGCCTCTCCCTCGCGCTGCAGCAGGCGGTCTGGGCCTGGTACCCCGACGCGAAGTCCGCCCGCACCTTCCCGCAGATCAGCGGAGGCCCCTTCCACATCGGCAGTGTCACCATCCAGACCGGTGACATCTTCCTCCTCGTCGCGGCCCCCATCAGCATGGCCGTCCTCGGCTACTTCGTCATGAAGACCCGCACCGGACGAGGCATGCAGGCCACCGCCCAGGACCCTGACACCGCCAAGCTCATGGGCGTCAACACCGATCGCATCATCGTGATCGCCTTCGCACTGGGCGCCACCTTCGCCGCCGTCGGAGCCGTCGCCTACGGACTGAAGTACGGTCAGATCGACTTCCGCATTGGCTTCATCCTCGGCCTTAAGGCCTTCACCGCGGCCGTCCTCGGTGGCATCGGCAACATCTACGGAGCCATGATCGGCGGCGTCGTCCTCGGCATCGCCGAGACCCTGGCCACCGCCTACATCTCGAACATCCCCGGCATGGGGAAGTTCGGCAGCCAGTCCTGGGCAGATGTCTGGGCGTTCGTACTCCTCATCCTCGTGCTCCTGTTCAGGCCCCAGGGTCTGCTCGGTGAGCGCGTCGCGGACAGGGCGTGACACCGATGACCACACAGACCACCGCTTCCGGCACCCCCAGCACCCCCGCCACGGGTGCCCCGTCCGGGCTCTTCGGCATCCCGTCGCACATCGGCCGCGCCCTCGCCACCGCGGGCGGCGCCCTCACCATCGTCTCGACGTTCACGGCCTGGACATGGACCGACGCCTTCCCCGGTGACCTCACCATCTACGGCTACCCGGGCGGCCTGCAGGTCCTCGTCCTCATAGGCGGAGTCCTCACCACTGTGTTCGGCCTCGCCACCTACGGCATCAAGGGCCTGCGCTGGCTCATCCCCGCCGGCGGCGACGCGGCCCTCAAGCTCGCCGCCCTGGCCACCTTCGCCACCGCCTGGTACACGGTCCTCGCGATCAGCACCGAACTCGGCGGCCTTGTCAACCTCGAGCCCGGCGGCTTCTTCGTGGCAATCACCAGCCTCGCCGCCCTCGTCGGAGCCCTCGCTCTTCCCTTCGAACAGCCGACTCCCGACTTCATCGACCCCGATGCCACCCGCTGGGAGCGCCGCAAGCACCAGGCCGCGTACGGATTGGCGGTGGTCAAGGCCGCCTTCGCCACCTCCGGCACGCGCCGCCCGCTGCGCAGTCTGCCCGCCTACGCCGAGATCCTGATCATCGTCGCAATCCTCGGGCTGGGCCTGACCGTCTTCACCTACGGCATCGGCACCCCGTACGACGAGCTCTTCATCGGCTTCCTGATCACCGTCGGATTCGGCTTCGCCGCACTCAACAAGTCCGGTCTGGTCGGTCAGGCCTCCCAGCTCACCGCCCGCCACCAGTCCATCACCACCTGCGGCGCCTTCGTCGCGGCGGCGCTGTTCCCCTTCACCCAGACCAACGACCAGTACGCGACCCTCGGCGTCTACATCCTGATCTTCGCCACGGTCGCCCTGGGCCTGAACATCGTCGTCGGCCTCGCCGGCCTGCTCGACCTCGGCTACGTCGCCTTCCTGGGCGTCGGCGCCTATGCCGCCGCCCTGGTCTCCGGCTCCCCGAGCTCGCCCTTCCACGTGCACTTCCCCTTCTGGGCCGCCGTCCTCATCGGCGCCGCCGCCTCGCTCGTCTTCGGCGTCCTCATCGGCGCCCCCACCCTGCGACTGCGCGGCGACTACCTCGCCATCGTCACCCTCGGCTTCGGTGAGATCTTCCGCATCACGGCGAACAACCTGGACGGCACCTCCGGACCGTCCCTCACCAACGGCTCGAACGGCATCTCCTCGATCCCGAACCTCGACATCCTCGGCTTCGACTTCGGTGCCCAGCACGACATCGCCGGGGTCACCATCGGCCGGTTCGCGAACTACTTCTTCCTGATGCTGATCATCACAGCCGTCGTGGTGCTCGTCTTCCGACGCAGCGGCAACTCCCGCATCGGCCGCGCCTGGGTGGCCATCCGCGAGGACGAGACCGCAGCCCTGGCCATGGGCATCAACGGCTTCAAGGTCAAGCTCATCGCCTTCGCCGTCGGCGCCTCCCTCGCCGGTCTCGCGGGCACCGTCCAGGCCCACGTCACCTACACAGTCACGCCCGAGCAGTACCAGTTCGCCGGTCCCATCCCGCCCAACTCCGCCTTCCTGCTGGCTGCGGTCGTCCTCGGCGGCATGGGCACGATCAGCGGCCCGCTCATCGGCGCCGCGCTGCTCTTCCTCATTCCCAACAAGCTCCAGTTCCTCGGCGACTACCAGCTTTTCGCCTTCGGTATCGCACTCATCCTGCTGATGCGCTTCCGTCCGGAGGGCCTCATCCCGAACCGGCGCCGCCAGCTCGAATTCCACGAAGAGGCGGAAGCGCCCACAGTCCTCAGCACGACAGGGGCCTGAACACGATGACCACCGACACCACCACCAAGGGCGCCACCCCGGACGCCACCGCTCCGGGCGAGGTCGTGCTCGACGCACGCGGCGTCACCATGCGATTCGGCGGCCTCACCGCCGTACGAGGCGTCGATCTCACCGTCAACAGCGGCGAGATCGTCGGCCTCATCGGCCCCAACGGGGCCGGCAAGACCACCTTCTTCAACTGCCTGACGGGCCTGTACGTCCCGACGGAGGGCGAAGTCCGTTACAAGGGCAACGTCCTGCCGCCCAAGTCCTTCAAGGTCACCGCCGCGGGCATCGCCCGCACCTTCCAGAACATCCGGCTCTTCGCCAATATGACGGTCCTGGAGAATGTGCTGGTCGGGCGGCACACCCGCACGAAGGAAGGATTCTGGTCGGCCGTGCTGCGCGGCCCGGGCTTCCACAAGGCCGAAGCCGCCTCCCGCGAACGCGCCATGGAGCTGCTCGAGTTCGTGGGCCTCGCCGACAAGGCCGAACACCTCGCCCGCAACCTGCCCTACGGCGAACAGCGCAAGCTGGAGATCGCCCGCGCCCTGGCCAGCGAACCGGGCCTGCTGCTCCTCGACGAGCCCACCGCCGGTATGAACCCGCAGGAGACCCGGGCCACCGAGGAACTGGTCTTCGCCATCCGGGACATGGGCATCGCGATCCTCGTCATCGAGCACGACATGCGCTTCATCTTCAACCTCTGCGACCGCGTCGCCGTCCTCGTCCAGGGCGAGAAGCTCGTCGAGGGCGACAGCGCGACCGTGCAGGGCGACGAGCGCGTCATCGCCGCCTACCTCGGCGAACCCTTCGAGGACGCCCCCGGCGACGAAGAGGTCGCCGAGGTCGAGGCCGCCGAGGCGCACGCCGAGAACACCACGGACGCCGCGCCCGGCAAGGAGAACGACCGATGACCGCACTGCTCGAAGTCGAGGACCTCCGGGTCGCCTACGGCAAGATCGAAGCCGTCAAGGGCATCTCCTTCAAGGTCGACGCCGGCGAGGTCGTCACCCTCATCGGCACCAACGGCGCGGGCAAGACCACCACCCTGCGCACCCTCTCCGGCCTCCTGAAGCCGGTCGGCGGCCAGATCAAGTTCAACGGCAAGTCGCTCAAGAAGTTCCCGGCCCACCAGATCGTCTCGCTGGGGCTCGCCCACTCCCCCGAGGGGCGGCACATCTTCCCCCGCATGACCATCGAGGACAACCTGCGGCTCGGAGCGTTCCTGCGCAGCGACAAGCCGGGCATCGAGCAGGACATCCAGCGGGCCTACGACCTCTTCCCCATTCTCGGGGAGCGCAGGAAGCAGGCGGCGGGCACCCTCTCCGGCGGCGAGCAGCAGATGCTGGCGATGGGCCGGGCCCTGATGTCCCAGCCGAAGCTGCTCATGCTCGACGAGCCGTCGATGGGTCTGTCGCCCATCATGATGCAGAAGATCATGGCGACCATCGCCCAGCTGAAGTCACAGGGCACGACGATCCTCCTCGTCGAGCAGAACGCCCAGGCGGCGCTGTCGCTGGCCGACCACGGCCATGTGATGGAGGTCGGCACCATCGTCCTCTCCGGAACCGGGCAGGACCTGCTGCACGACGAGTCGGTGCGGAAGGCGTACCTGGGCGAGGACTGAGCGGCTCCTTCCGGGAGATCCGACCGGAGCTCACGAAGAGGCCCGCCCCCCCCCCGGCCTTCCGGGGGTGCGGGCCTCACTCGTACGGGGAGGACGGGCCTCAGCCCTTCGCTGCCTTTTTCTCCTCGGCGTCCTGAATGACGGCCTCCGCGACCTGCTGCATGGACATGCGGCGGTCCATGGAGGTCTTCTGGATCCAGCGGAAGGCGGCGGGCTCGGTGAGCCCGTACTCGGTCTGCAGGATCGACTTCGCCCGGTCGACGAGCTTGCGTGTCTCCAGCCGCTGTGTGAGGTCCGCGACCTCCTGCTCCAGCGTCTTCAGCTCGTTGAACCGCGACACGGCCATCTCGATCGCCGGTACGACGTCGCTCTTGCTGAACGGCTTCACCAGGTACGCCATGGCGCCCGCGTCCCGGGCCCGCTCGACGAGGTCGCGCTGCGAGAAGGCGGTGAGCATGAGCACCGGGGCGATGCGCTCCTCGGCGATCTTCTCGGCCGCCGAGATGCCGTCGAGCTTCGGCATCTTCACGTCGAGAATCACCAGGTCGGGGTTGTGCTCACGGGCCAGTTCGACGGCCTGCTCACCGTCGCCGGCCTCACCTACGACGTTGTAGCCCTCTTCCTCGAGCATCTCCTTGAGGTCGAGCCGGATGAGCGCCTCGTCCTCGGCGATGACGACGCGGGTCGTCAGCGGAGGCACATGCGACTTGTCGTCGTCGGCGACGGGCTGGGGCGACTCGGGGGCGGTCACGGGGGCTCCTCGTTACGGGCCGGGCAGGTTGTGCTGCTTATGCAGCCTACCTAGCGGCGCCGGACGATGATGACCCGGTACACTCTCCGAAGTGCCGAGCCGGGTTGGTGGAACGGTATACACGGAGGTCTCAAACACCTCTGCCCGAAAGGGCTTGCGGGTTCGAATCCCGCACCCGGTACAACTCGCCGCGAAGCGGGGGCCCACATTCGTGTGGGCCCCCGCTTTCCGTTGCACAGGGTCACACCCGGTGACCCGGGGTGATCTACCGGGGGCTGTCGTCCTCCCCGATGTGGTGCACCCGCACCAGGTTCGTCGAGCCCGGGACGCCGGGCGGGGAGCCCGCCGTGATCACAACGATGTCGCCCCGCTCACAGCGTCCGTACTTCAGCAGCAGCTCGTCGACCTGGTCGACCATCGCGTCGGTGGAGTCGACGTGCGGGCCCAGGAACGTCTCCACGCCCCAGGTGAGGTTGAGCTGGGAGCGTGTGGCCGGCATGGGGGTGAAGGCGAGGAGCGGGATCGGGGAGCGGTAGCGGGAGAGGCGACGGGCGGTGTCACCGGACTGGGTGAAGGCGACCAGGAACCTGGCACCGAGGAAGTCGCCGATCTCCGCCGCCGCGCGGGCGACCGCCCCGCCCTGGGTGCGCGGCTTGTTGCTCTCGGTCAGCGGCGGCAGGCCCTTGGCGAGGATGTCCTCCTCCGCCGCCTCGACGATGCGGGCCATCGTCCTGACCGTTTCGACGGGGTAGTTGCCGACGCTGGTCTCCCCCGACAGCATCACCGCGTCCGTGCCGTCGATCACCGCGTTCGCCACGTCCGAGGCCTCCGCCCTGGTCGGGCGCGAGTTGTCCACCATGGAGTCGAGCATCTGTGTGGCGACGATGACCGGCTTGGCATTGCGCTTGGCGAGCTTGATCGCGCGCTTCTGGACGATCGGGACCTGCTCCAGGGGCATCTCGACGCCCAGGTCGCCGCGCGCCACCATGATGCCGTCGAACGCCGCCACGATCTCGTCGATGTTCTCGACGGCCTGCGGCTTCTCCACCTTGGCGATCACCGGCAGACGGCGGCCCTCCTCGTCCATGATGCGGTGGACATCCTTGATGTCCTTGCCGCTGCGGACGAAGGAGAGGGCGATGACGTCGAAGCCGGTGCTCAGGGCCCAGCGGAGGTCGGCCTCGTCCTTCTTGGAGAGCGCGGGGACGGAGACGGCGACGCCGGGGAGGTTGAGGCCCTTGTGGTCGGAGACCATGCCGCCCTCGACGACGAGGGTGTGGACGCGGGGGCCCTCGACGGAGGTGACCTCGAGGGTGACCTTGCCGTCGTCGACGAGGATGCGTTCACCCGCAGTGACATCGGCGGCCAGTCCGGCGTAGGTGGTTCCGCAGATCTGGCGGCCGCCTTCGACGCCTTCCTCGACGGTGATCGTGAAGGTGTCCCCGCGTTCAAGGAGTACGGGCCCTTCGGTGAATCGGCCGAGGCGGATCTTCGGGCCCTGAAGATCCGCGAGGATTCCCACACTGCGGCCGGTCTCGTCGGAGGCCTTTCGCACGCGACGACAGCGCTCCTCGTGTTCGGCATAGCTGCCGTGGCTGAGGTTGAAGCGGGCGACATCCATTCCGGCTTCGACCAATGCCTTGATCTGGTCGTACGAGTCGGTTGCGGGGCCCAGAGTACAAACGATCTTTGCTCGGCGCATGCTCCGAGCCTAGGCCTTACCGGCCGGTAGAGAATTGGTCCCGCATGACCACTCAACAACCTTTGCATGAAGCGTTATTGACAAGTATTGAATTGTGCGGTGACGCGCTCCGATGAGCATCCCGGAGAGAATTTCAGGCGTGACCGGAACACGCCCCGCATTGCCGCGACCACGGATGCGGGACGGGATCACTACAGCCGGGGCGGCGCCATGGTGAATTGTGCGTTCACCTCGGCGCGAACGTCCTGCCGCTGGGGTTCCAGGTCCATGGGGGCGCTGCCGCCGACGGCGTCCGCCGCGGAGCCGGCGGGCCGGGCCAAGGACCGGGCTCCGTATCCGTACGTCTGGGCGCCCCCGGCACCGGTGTCGGCGAGCTCGACGAGCGCCGTGAGGGTGGTGCCGAGCGCCTCGGCGTATTCACGGGCACGCTGCACCGCCTCGCGCACGGCCTGCTGCCTGGCCGCACGGTGGGCGGGTGAGTCGGGGCGCAGGGCCCACCAGGGGCCGTCGACGCGGGTGAGCTCGAGGTCGGCGAGGCGGGTGGCGAGTTCGCCCAGTGCGGTGAAGTCGGTGAGTTCGGCGGTGATGTGGACCAGGCCGTGATAGGCGCGCACGCGTTCGCCGCGGCCGCGTTGCGTCAGCTCGGGACTGATCGAGAGGGCTCCGGTCTCCAGCCTCTCGACCGCCTCCCCGTAGGACTTGATGAGGTCGAGGGCCCCGGCATTGCGGCGGGTGAGGTCGTCCAGGGCGGCGCGGCGGTCGGTGCCGCGGGCGGTGACCGTGACACCGATGCGGGCGATCTCGGGGTCGACTTCGAGATGGGCCTCTCCTCGGACGGCGATGCGCGGCGCGTCGGGAGTGCCGTAGGCGGGCGGCCGGGGTTCCACGGGGCTGGAGTTCATACCTCCCACTCTGTCACCGACGCCCCCGAAGGTCAGAGCGGCTTCCTTACCGTCCGTCGATGAGCGGAGCGAGGACCTGGGACCGTCGGGCGGGCGGAATGTGGTCCGGCTCGTGGAGTCCGAAGGTGGTGAAGGCCGTCCGCCGGGGCATCGGGTAGGGCTCCTTGCCGGTGAGCGAGTTGAGGATCGCGGCGCTGCGCCAGGCGGCGAGGCCGAGGTCGGGGGCGCCGACGCCATGGGTGTGCAGTTCGGCGTTCTGGACGTAGACGGAGCCGGTGACACATGGATCGAGGACCATGCGGAACTGGTCGTCGATGCAGGGCCGCTCGCTGTCGTCGCGGCGCAGATAGGGGTCGAGTCCGGCGAGGAGACGGCCGAGAGGGCGTTCGCGGTAGCCGGTGGCGAGCACAACGGCACCGGTGGTGAGGCGGGTCCGGGCGGCCTGCTGGGTGTGTTCGAGATGGAGTTCGATCTTGGTGGTGGCGAGGCACCCGGCGGCGCGGACGCGGACGCCGGGGGTGAGGACGGCGTCGGGCCAGCCGCCGTGGAGGGTGCGCCGGTAGAGCTCGTCGTGGATGGCGGCGATGGTCCCGGCGTCGATGCCCTTGTGGAGCTGCCACTGGGCGGCCAGGAGGCGGTCGCGCACGGGCTCGGCGAGGGCATGGAAGTAGCGGGTGTAGTCGGGGGTGAAGTGCTCCAGGCCGAGCTTGGAGTACTCCATCGGCGCGAAGGCTTCGGTACGGGCGAGCCAGTGGATCCTCTCCCGGCCGACGGGGCGGTGGCGGAGGAGGTCGAGGAACACCTCGGCGCCGGACTGGCCCGCGCCGACGACGGTGATGTGGTCGGCGGCGAGGAGTGCCTCGCGGTGGCGGAGGTAGTCCGCGGCGTGGATGACGGGCACGCCGGGTGCTTCGGCGAGGTGCGCCAGCGGTTCGGGCACATACGGTTCGGTGCCGACGCCGAGGACGATGTTGCGCGTGTACGTACGGCCGAGCGCCTCGGCCTCGCCGTCCGTGCCGAGCCGGGTGAAGTCGACCTCGAAGACGTCGCTTTCGGCCCTCCAGCGGACGGCGTCGACCTGGTGGCCGAAATGGACTCCGGGGAGGTTGCCGGCGACCCAGCGGCAGTAGGCGTCGTACTCGGCGCGGTGGATGTGGAAGCGCTCGGCGAAGTAGAAGGGGAACAGGCGGTCACAGGTCTTCAGGTAGTTCAGGAACGACCAGGGACTCGCGGGGTCTGCGAGGGTCACCAGGTCGGCCAGGAAGGGAACTTGGAGGGTCGCACCGTCGATGAGGAGGCCCGGGTGCCAGTCGAAGCCGGGGCGCTGTTCGTAGAAGGCGGTGTCGAGTTCGGCGAGGGGGTTGGCGAGGGCGGCGAGGGAGAGGTTGAACGGGCCGATTCCGATGCCGACCAGGTCACGGGGCTCTTCGGGCTCGGGGTGTGAAAGGTGGGTCATCGGGGCGTGCTTCCTTCCACCAGGTTCAGGAGTGTGGCCAGGTCGCCGGGGCGGCCGTGCGGGTTGAGGAGGGTGGCCTTGAGCCAGAGACGGCCGCCGAGCCGGGCACGGCCGAGGACGGCGCGGCCGTCCTGGAGGAGGGTGCGGCGGACGGCGGCGACGGTGTCGTCGGATGCCCCGACCGGCCGGAACAGGACGGTGCTGATGGTCGGCGGGGCGTGCAGCTCGAAGGCGGGGTGGGCCAGGACGAGGTCGGCGAACTCCTGTGCGCGGGCACAGACGCGGTCGACGAGGGTGCCGAGTCCGGTGCGGCCGAGCGTCTTGAGCGTGACGGCGATCTTGAGGACGTCGGGGCGTCGGCTGGTGCGCGGGGAGCGGCCGAGGAGGTCGGGCAGGCCCGCCTCGATGTCGTCGTCCGCATTGAGGTAGTCGGCGTGCTGCCGCAATGCGCGCAAGTCGCGGGGGTCGTGGACGGCGAGGAGGCCGGCGGCGACGGGCTGCCAGCCGAGTTTGTGCAGATCGAGCGTGACCGTGTGGGCGCGTTCGAGGCCGGTGAGCTTGGGACGGTGAAGGTCGGTGAAGAGCAGGCCGCCTCCGTACGCCGCGTCGATGTGCAGGCGGGCGCCATGGGCGGCGCACAGGTCTGCGATCTCGGGCAGGGGGTCGATGAGCCCCGCGTCGGTGGTGCCCGCGCCGGCGGCGACGATCAGGGGGCCCCTCAGCTCGGTGAGGACCGCCTTGAGCGCGGCGGGGTCCAGGGTGCCGTCCGGGGCGGGGACGACCACCGGTTCGGGCATGCCGAGGAGCCAGGCGGCGCGGGTCAGGGAGTGGTGGGCATGGGATCCGCACACGAGCCGGACGCCGCCGTGGGCTTCGCGGGCAAGGAGGAGGGCCAGCTGGTTGGACTCGGTGCCGCCCGTGGTGATCAGCGCGTCGGCGGCGCCGGCCTCCTGGGCGAGGGTCCGGGTGACCAGGGCTTCGAGCTCGGAGGCGGCCGGGGCCTGGTCCCAGGAGTCCAGGGAGGGGTTGAGGGCGCTGGCGGCGAGGTCGGCGGCGGTGGCGACGGCGAGCGGCGGGCAGTGCAGATGGGCGGCGCACAGTGGGTCGGCGGGGTCGGCGGCGCCCTCGGCGACGGTGTGGACGAGAGCTCGTAGGGCATCCGGGTCGCCCTCCGGGGGCAGTACGTCGCCGACGGCGGCACGCACCCGGGCGGCGACCGCTTCGGGGCCGCCCGCGGGCAGTGGTCCCCCGCGCGCCCGTGCGCCCTGTTCCAGGGCGCCGAGGACCGTCTCGAGCAAAGGCCGCAGGGCGCCGGGGCCTTCGGGTCCTGAGGCGAGGGGCGGCAAGCTCATGGGACGTCCTCCAAGCGCGCGTCAAGGGGAATCAAAGCCTGCATGCACGGAGGTTCTGCCCGCCCGCGGAGAACGACGATCCGACCCGAAAGGGGGTACTGCCGCAGCAAGTAGGTGCGGCGTGAGATATGGGGGACGTATGCGCCGTCGGCCTGCGCCCGGTGACGGACCGGGCACGGGCCGACGGGGAGGCTACGCCTCGCGGATGCGCAACGCCCGCCCCAGGTCGTCGAGTTCGTCGACGAGCCTGCGGCGCAGGGCGGGGACGGGGTCCGCCTCGCGCAGGCACTGTTCGCCACGGAGGAGGGTGTTCGCGGTGACGGCGTAGCGGGGGAAGGCCCAGCGGCCCGCGGCGGAGGCGATGGCGGGGCCGCGGCGGGCGGCGACGGCGGGGGCGTCGGTCCAGTAGCGGTCGACGTACTCCTCGACGAGATCGGCCTGTTCGGGCTGCCAGAAGCCCTGCGCGGTCGCGGTGAACAGGTAGTTGGAGAGGTCGTCGGTGGCGAACATCGCCTCCCAGGCCTCCCGCTTGGCGGCGGGGTCGGGCAGCGCGGCACGGCAGCGGGCGGCGCCTTCCTGGCCGGTGGCGCTGGGGTCGCGGTCGAGCTCCTCGGCGATCGCCCGCTCGTCCACGGCGCCGAGGACGGCGAGGCGGCCGAGGATGCGCCAGCGCAGTTCGGGATCGAGCTCGGGACCGCCGGGCACGGTGCCGTCGGCGAGCCAGGCGGCGATGGTGTCGGGGTGGGCGGCGGCGTCGATGAAGTGGCGTACGGCGATCAGGCGCAGTCCCGGGTGGGAACCGTCCTCGGTGCGGCGGATGAGGTCACGGCAGATGTGGGTGAGGCCGGCGAGCGCGGCGGGCCGGTCGATGGGGTTACCTCCCTGCTCGAGCGGGGTCGAGAGCTTGGGGGAGGGCAGATAGCGGTCGGCGATATGGGCGGAGGCGAAGGCCAGGACGCCTTCGACGAGGGCCAGGTCCCTCTCGTGCGGCAGGTGGGTGCGGGCGGTCTCCAGGTAGGCGGTGGCGGGGAGTTGGCCGTCGCGTACGGCATCCCGCAGGGCGTTCCACACGACCGCGCGGGTGAGCGGTTCGGGCAGGCCGGACAGGGCTCCGCGTACCGTCTCGAAGGACCCGGGGTCGAAGCGGACCTTGGCGTAGGTGAGGTCGCCGTCGTTGAGCAGGAGCAGGGCGGGGCGTTTGCCGAGAGGCTGCGGCGCGCTCTGCGGGATGTCCAGGTCGAGGCGTTCGCGCAGGGTGAGGGTGCCGTCGTCGGCGAGGTTCTGGTCGTAGAGGCCGACGGCGATGCGGTGCGGGCGACTGCCGTCGTGCCCGACGGTGAGGGAGCAGGTGCCGTCTTCGGCCTGGGTGAGCTGCGGGGTGAGGGTGTCGACGCCGGTGGTGCGCAGCCAGGAGTCGGCCCAGGCGTGCACGTCGCGATCGGTGGCGTCGGCGAGGGAGTCGATGAAGTCGGCGAGGGTGGCGTTGCCGAAGCGGTGGCGGGCGAAGTGGCTGTTGATGCCGGCGAGGAAGTCCTTCTCGCCGAGCCAGGCCACCAGTTGCCGCAGCGCGGAGGCGCCCTTGGCGTAGGAGATGCCGTCGAAGTTGAGGAGCGCGGAGGCGGTGTCGTCGACCGCTTCGGGGGCCACGGGGTGGGTGGAGGGCCGCTGGTCGGCGTCGTAGCCCCAGGACTTGCGGGCGACGCCGAAGTCGGTCCAGGTGTCGGTGAAGCGGGTGGCCTCGGTGAGGGTCTGGTAACCCATGTACTCGGCGAACGACTCGTTCAGCCAGATGTCGTCCCACCAGCGCAGGGTGACGAGGTCGCCGAACCACATGTGGGCCATCTCGTGGGCGATGACCATGGCGCGGGTCTGGCGCTGGGTGTCGGTGACCGCGGAACGGTAGACGAACTCGTCGCGGAAGGTGACGAGACCGGGGTTCTCCATCGCCCCGGCGTTGAACTCGGGGACGAACGCCTGGTCGTAGGAGTCGAAGGGGTAGGGCTCCTCGAACTTCTCGTGATAGCGGTCGAAGCACTGGCGGGTGATCTCGAAGAGTTCGTCCGCGTCGGCGTCGAGGTGAGGGGCGAGCGAGCGGCGGCAGTGGACGCCGAAGGGCAGCCCGCGGTGTTCGGTGCGCACGGAGTGCCAGGGGCCGGCGGCGACGGCGACCAGGTAGGTGGAGATGAGCGGGGTGGTGGCGGCCCGCCAGGTGCCGTCCTCCTCGTGGGTGGTGATGCCGTTGGCGAGGACGCTCCAGCCCTCGGGCGCCGTCACGGTCAGGTCGAAGACGGCCTTGAGGTCGGGCTGGTCGAAGGCGGCGAAGACGCGCTGGACGTCGTCCATGAACATCTGGGTGTAGACGTACGTCTCGCCGTCGGTGGGGTCGGTGAAACGGTGCATGCCCTCGCCGGTGTGCGAGTAGCGCATGACGGCGTCGATGCGCAGTTCGTGCTCGCCCTCGGTGAGGCCCTTGAGCGGCAGCCGGTCCTCGGCGAGGGTCCCGGGGTCGAGGGGCTGTCCGTCCAGGGTGGCCGAGCGCAGTTCGGCGGGCTTTACCTCGACGAAGGTGTCCGCGGCGGCGCGGGCCGTGAAGCGGATGACGGTGCGGGAGTCGAAGGTCTTCTCGCCACGGGCGAGATCGAGGGCGATCTCGTAACGGTGGACGTCGAGGAGCCGGGCACGGGTCTGCGCTTCGTCGCGCGTCAGTACGGACATGAGGGACATGCTGCCTGATGCCGTCGGCAGGGCACAGGGGCGGTCCGGTACAAGCCCTATGTCCGTCTCTCGCCCTGCGGCGAGGTGGTTTCGCGGGCCGGTCCCTGGGCGAAGTCCTCCCGCTGGGCCGGAACGCGCGCGTCCGGGTGGGGCAGGGCGCGGACCGGGGGTGCGGGATGCTTCCCGAGGCGTGCGCGCAGGGTGCGCACTTCCTCTTCCAGGGCCTGGGAGCGCTGGTGGGCGTCGTAGAGGTAACGGACCTTGGTGCGCAGGGCCCAGGGGTCCACCGGTTTCATCATGAGGTCGGCGACACCGAGGCCGAAAGCGGCCACGGTGAGTTCCGCATCGGGTCCGAAGCCGGTGAGCAGGATGATCGGAATGTGCTGTGTCTGTTCCACCCGCCGCATGTAGCGCACGACATCGAGACCGCTCACCTTGGGCATGCGCACATCGAGGAGCAGAAGCCCGATCTGGCCGCGCAGGACCTCCTTGAGCGCGGCGTCGCCGCTGGTGGCACGGGTCAGCCGGTGGCCCAGCGGGGCCAGGGCGCTCTCCAGCGCGTAGAGCGTGCCCTCATGGTCGTCGACGATGAGGATCTTGGCATCAGACGGCATGGTCCGACGTCCCCTCGCTTGGGCAACCAGCTTATGCCCGAACCGTCCTACCGCACGTTCCTTTGACCTGACAAAGAGTCACTCGCCCGGCCCGGTCACGGTGCGTCCGCCGGCCCGGCGCGGAGCGTTCAGCGCAGGATGCCCGGCCGGCGGCCGGATGTCACTCCCCCGGGGCGTCGGGGACGGCCGTGGCGCCCTCGGCGATGCGCTCGTGGTGGCGGATGACCTCGGCGACGATGAAATTCAGCAGTTTTTCCGCGAACGCGGGGTCGAGCTTGGCGTTCTCGGCGAGCCGGCGCAGCCGGGCGATCTGGGCGGCCTCGCGGGCCGGGTCGGCGGGCGGCAGCTGGTGCGCGGCCTTGAGGTGGCCGACCTGCTGCGTGCACTTGAAGCGTTCGGCGAGCATGTGGACGACGGCGGCGTCGATGTTGTCGATGCTGTCACGCAGCCGGGCGAGTTCGGCGCGGACGGCCGGGTCGATGTCTCCGGTCGCGTTGTGGCGGGTGGTCATGGGCGACCACCCTACGGGGCGCGCAGATACTCGATCGTTCCTGTCCGGAGTGCGGATCGTCGCCCGTGCGGCGGGCGGCTCGCTCCCCTGCCCGTGCCACGGCGTCCGCCCGCCGCGTTCCGTGGAACGCCCCCGGCCGGGGCGGCGGGCGTCCTCCGTACCCGCCAGGGGTGCGACGGGTGCGACCGCGAAGGACCGCGGGGCCGGGACGGCACGAAGCGATGTCCGGCCGGGGGCGGTACGCCCGGCCGAAGGTCCGTGCGACACGAGGTCCTCGCGCTCGCGCAGGCCCTGCCACCGGGAGGGAGCGCGCCTACAGTGGAAGCACAGCTGACGTCTTCAGGGGGTGCGGACGTGGCGAACGGCGGACCGGTCGAGCACGGCTATCCACATCTGGACACGGTGCGGGCGGCCATCACCGCGCTGTACAAACGGCTCTCGTACGACACCGTCCGCACCTTCGCGACCAGTGTGCTGCCCGCCGACGTGGCGTTCTCCGACCAGGACGACCTGCATCTGGGCGCACAGCGCGTGGCGCACGAGCTGGTGCGGCACTACCGGCTCCCGGACGCCCGGATGGTCGTCAGCTTCCGTGAGATGACACACGCGGCCAACGTCGAACTCGCCGCGGGTCCCGAGTACTTCGTGGAACTGAACGACCGGTTCCGCACCCATCGCCGGGACATCGGTGCGGCTCTCGCACACGAGGTGATGCACGTCTATCTGCACCGCCTCGGCCTGTCCTTCCCCAGCACGCGCGACAACGAGATCCTCACCGACACGGCGGCCACCTACCTGGGTGCGGGCTGGCTGCTCCTGGACGCCTACCGCGAGGACGGGGCGTCGTCGCAGAAGCTCGGTTATCTGACCCCCGAGGAGTTCGGGTACGTGCTCGCCAAGCGGGCGCTGGTGTTCGGCGAGGACCCGGCGATCTGGTTCACCAGCCCTCAGGCGTACACGGCGTACACGAAGGGCCTGGCGCAGGCCCGCCGCGACGAACAGCAGCCGCCGCTGACGTCGGCCGGCTGGGCGGGCCGCCGCCGCTATGCCAGGGACCGCCGCTACGCCCAGGACCAGTCCGCCCCCGGGCCGCATCCGGGTGTCCCGTACTCCTTCACCCCGGGCGGCCGTGGCCCGCTGCGTGTCTCCTTCCCGTGCCCGACCTGCCACCAGCGGATCCGGGTTCCCGTCCGGGGGCGGGTGCGGGCCCGCTGCGGGCTGTGCCGGACCGTGCTGGAATGCGACACATGAGGCCCGGCCGATGCCGGGCGTGAGGTGAGAGGCAGCACGGCGGCACGGAGGTGGCACAGAACACCTCACATGTCTTTGCCCCCGGCACCCTCGGGGAGCGAGGGTCGAGACATGAACACGCACGAGCCGCCGGGGCTGTTCACGGCGGTGCACGAAGGGAACGAGGACGCCGTCCTGCGGCTGCTGCGCGCGGGTGTGAGCCCCGAGTCGGCCGACGCGGAGGGTCAGACGGCCCTGTATCTGGCGGCGGTGAGTGACGCGCCCGGCGTCGTCCGGCTGCTGCTGGCGGCCGGGGCCGACCCCGACCGTCTCAGCGCGGAGGCCGACGCGCCGCTGTGCGGTGCCGCCTGTGGCGGACACACCGAGGTCGTCGGGGCACTGCTGGCGGCCGGGGCGACGCCCGATCTGGAGGAGGGGTACGGGTTCCGGGCGCTGACGTGGGCGGTCCAGCGGGGGCACGCCGAGGTCGTCCAGGCCCTGCTGGCGGCGGGCGCGGACCCGGACCTTCCGGGTCCTACGGGCGAACCGCCGCTGGTGGCGGCCGCCCGCCGCGGATCTCCCGGCTGCGTACGGGCCCTGCTGGCCCACGGGGCACGGGCGCGGCGGGAGGCTCTGGCCGAGGCCCGGCGCTGGCTGGCCCTGGACGTCGCGGCGGAGCTCCGGGCGGCCCTGGAGGCGACGTACGGCCCGGGGCACCGGTACGTCACGCGCCGTTGGGAGGAGGAACCCGGGACGGTGACCGTCGAGGTGGCGCTCCTGCGCGACGGCCGGCCCACGGCGGCGAACGACCAGCAGACGGGGCACGGCGTGATAACGCGCCTGCTGGAAGCCGGGCCCGGCGCGCTCGGGGCGTGAGACGACGGCGCCCCACGCGCTCAGCGCGTGAGGCACGGCGCCCGGCGCACTCAGGGCGTGAGGCGAGGCGCCCGGCGCGCCCACGGCATGAGGCGACGGCCGCCGACACGCTCGGCGCATGAGACGACGGCGCCCGACGCGGTTGCTACTCGGCCCCGTACACCGCGCCCGGTGTCACCGCCTCCGCCAGCAGCTTCAGCGCGGTCTCGCCCGCCTCGGCCGGAGTACGGCGCGCACCCTTGTCGGCGGTCGGACCCTGCCGCCAGCCCTCCATGACGGTGATCCTTCCGCCCTCGGCCTCGAAGACACGACCGGTGACCCCGGCGCTCGCGGCGGAGCCGAGCCAGACGACCAGGGGCGAGACATTTTCGGGGGCCATCGCGTCGAAACCGGCATCGGGTGCGGCCATGGTCTCGGCGAACGTGCGCTCGGTCATCCGCGTGCGCGCGGCGGGGGCGATGGCGTTGACCTGTACGCCGTAGCGCCCGAGTTCGGCCGCAGCGACCAGTGTGAGAGCGACGATGCCGGCCTTCGCCGCGCTGTAGTTCCCCTGCCCCACCGAGCCCAACAGCCCGGCTCCGCTACTGGTGTTGACGACCCGGGCCCACGGCGCGCGGCCCGCCTTCGCCTCGGCCCGCCAGTGGGCGGCCGCGTGCTTCAGCGGCAGGAAGTGCCCCTTCAGATGCACCCGCAGGACGGCGTCCCAGTCGTCCTCGTCGAGGTTGACCAGCATCCGGTCCCGCAGGAAACCGGCGTTGTTGACGAGGGTGTCGAGCCGTCCGTAGGCCTTGAGGGCGGTCGCCACCAGGGAGGCGGCCCCGGCTCCCGTCGCGATGTCGCCGCCGTGCGCGACCGCGTCGCCGCCGGCCGCGCGGATCTCGTCGACGACCCGCCCGGCCGGGCTGTCGACTCCGGGCGTGCCATCGAGGCCGACCCCGAGGTCGTTGACCACGACCTTGGCGCCCTCGGCCGCGAACGCGAGCGCGTGGGCGCGGCCCAGACCGCGGCCGGCGCCGGTGACGACCACTACCCGGCCGTCGGCGATACCCGTCACGTCATGTCCCCTTACAGGCCGTGTCGATGGATCGACTTGTCGGTACAACGTCTCCTGCCATGCGCCTTGTCGGCGGTCGCCGCGTCGAGGAACGCCGGCCGCTCCCCGCCCCCGTGCACCAGCAGGCTCGCACCGGTGATGTACGCGGCGGCTTCCGAGGCGAGGAAGACAGCGGCCGCGCCGATGTCGGAGGGCTCGGCGAGCCGCCCGAGCGGCACGGTGCGGGAGACAGCCGCGATGCCGTCCTCGCCGCCGTAGTGGAGGTGGGAGAGCTCGGTGTGAACCATCCCGGCGACGAGCGTGTTGACCCGCACCTCCGGCGCCCATTCCGCCGCCATGGAGCGGGCGAGGCTCTCCAGCCCCGCCTTGGCCGCCCCGTACGCGGCGGTGCCCGGTGAGGGGCGGGTGCCGCTTACGCTGCCGATCATCACGACGGCTCCCCGGGCGCGCCTGAGGTGCTGGTACGCGGCGAGGGACACGGTCAGCGGTGCGACGAGATTGAGTTCGACGACCCGGGCGTGCCGCTCCGGAGCGGCGTCCGCGAGGCACCGGTACGGGGCGCCGCCAGCGTTGTTGACGAGCACGTCGACCCGGGGCAGCGCTTCGAAGAAGTCCCGTACGGCAACCGGGTCGCGCACGTCGAGCGGCACGAACTCGGTGCCCCTCAAGGGTGTCTCGGGCGGGCGGCGTGCGCACACCACGACATCGGCGCCGGCCTCGGTGAACGCTCGCGCGATTCCGGCGCCGACGCCGCGGGTCCCGCCGGTGACGACGGCGGTCCGGCCGCTCAGTCCGCGGCCGGCCGCGGCGAGTTGTCCGCCTGGTGATGCGCCGCGGGCGGGGTCTTCCGAGTTGTCCACAGGCCCTCCCGTCGGGATGCGGCGACTGCTAACTTCGAATCGCACCTAACAAACGTTTGGTGGAAAGGTAGCTGATGTGCCCATGGGTGTCTCCACCTCGTGCCCGGAAAAAGGGGTCGCCGTCGTCACCGTCGACTTCCCGCCGGTGAACGCCCTGCCGGTGACCGGCTGGTTCGCCCTGGCCGACGCCGTGCGGTCGGCGGGCCGCGACACGGAGGTCCGCTGCCTCGTGCTGGCCGCGGAGGGTCGCGGATTCAACGCGGGTGTGGACATCAAGGAGATACAGGCCGAGGGCAGAAGCGCGCTGATCGGAGCCAACCGCGGTTGCTTCGAAGCCTTCGCTGCGGTGTACGAGTGCGAGGTGCCGGTCGTGGCGGCGGTGCAGGGCTTCTGCCTGGGCGGCGGAATAGGCCTGGCGGGCAACGCGGACGCGATCGTGGCGAGCGAGGACGCCGTCTTCGGGCTGCCGGAGCTGGACCGCGGCGCCCTGGGCGCGGCCACGCATCTGGCACGGCTGGTCCCCCCGCATCTGATGCGCGCCCTGTACTACACCTCGCGCACGGCCACGGCGTCCGAGCTGCGGGCACACGGCTCGGTGTGGCGGGTCGTGCCACGGGACGCACTGCGCGCGGCGGCCCTGGAGCTGGCCCGCGAGATCGCGGCCAAGGACGGCGAGCTGCTCCGGCTGGCCAAGGCCGCCATCAACGGCATCGACCCGGTCGACGTGCGCCGCAGCTACCGCTTCGAGCAGGGCTTCACCTTCGAGGCGAATCTCAGCGGCGTGGCCGACCGCGTCCGCGACACCTTCGGAAAGGAGGGCACCTAGATGAGGGACAAGACCATGACCGCCGACGAGGTCGTCTCCCGGCTGGAGAGCGGCATGACCCTCGGCATCGGCGGCTGGGGCTCGCGCCGCAAACCGATGGCCCTGGTGCGGGCGCTGCTCCGCTCCGCGATCACGGACCTCACGGTCGTCTCCTACGGCGGCCCGGACGTCGGCATGCTCGCGGCAGCCGGGCGGATCCGGAGACTGGTCGCAGCGTTCGCGACCCTCGACTCGATTCCACTCGAACCGCACTACCGCGCGGCCCGGGAGAGCGGCGCGTTCGAGGTGATGGAGGTCGACGAGGCGATGTTCATGTGGGGGCTGCACGCGGCGGCGAACCGGCTGCCGTTCCTTCCGGTGCGGGCGGCCATTGGCTCGGACGTGATGCGCGTCAACCCCGGCCTGCGGACGGTGACTTCGCCGTACGAGGAGGGGTGGCCGTTCGGCGCCGGGGGGTGGGCCGCAGGTCCGGAATCGGTCGAGGAGGGCGCCAGTCCGGTTCCAGCCGCGGCGCCCGGGGCTCGAGGAGAGGCCGCCGGGTCGTGCGAGGACGGCGCCGGGACGGGTCCGCACGAGGAGTTCGTGGCCATGCCCGCGCTGCGGATGGACGCGGCCCTGGTCCATGTCAACCGCGCCGACCGGCTGGGCAACGGCCAGTACCTGGGCCCGGACCCGTACTTCGACGACCTGTTCTGCGAGGCGGCCGACACGGCATACGTCTCGTGCGAGCGCATCGTGGACACGGCGGAGCTGACGAAGGAGGCCGCACCGCAGACCCTGCTGGTCAAACGCCACACCGTGACCGGCGTGGTGGAGGCTCCGAACGGCGCGCACTTCACGTCCTGCGCACCCGACCGGGAGAGGGACGAGGTATTCCAGAGACACTACGCGACCACACCCTGGCCCCGGTTCGCGGAGCAATTCCTCACCGGCGACGAGCACGCCTATCAATCGGCCGTCCAGGCCTGGCACAAGGAGCGGTCATGAGCGCAGCGACACGCGCCGAGTACTGCGTGATCGCCTGTGCGGAGGCATGGCGCCACGCGGGGGAGATCCTCGCGAGCCCCATGGGTCCGGTTCCGTCCGTCGGGGCGCGGCTCGCCCGGCACACCTTTGCGCCGGATCTGCTGCTCACCGACGGCGAGGCGATGCTCGTGGGCATGGACGGGACGATCGAAGGCTGGTTGCCGTACCGACAGCATCTGGCGCTGGTCACCGGCGGGCGGCGGCACGTCATGATGGGCGCGAGCCAGATCGACCGCTTCGGCAACCAGAACATCTCGTGCATCGGCGCTTGGGCACGGCCGCGGCGGCAGTTGCTCGGGGTGCGCGGGGCGCCGGTCAACACCCTGAACAATCCGACCAGTTACTGGATACCGCGGCACTCCCGGAGGGTGTTCGTCGAGCGGGTCGACATGGTGTGCGGTGTCGGTTACGACGGCGCGGCCCGGAACCCTCTGAGCGCCCGGTTCCATCGCATCCCGCGCGTGGTGTCCGACCTCGGCGTCTTCGACTTCGCCACCCCGGATCACTCGATGCGGCTGGTCTCACTGCACCGGGGGGTGACGGTGGAGGAGATACGGCAGGCGACGGGTTTCGAGCTGACTGTCCCGGACGACGTGCCCTGCACCCGAGAACCGACGCGGGAGGAACTGCGGTTGATCCGTGAGGTGATCGACCCCCAGGGGATACGGGAGCGCGAGGTGCCCGACCGGGTCGCCGAGGTCCCCGGTCCCGCCGCCGAGGGCGGCGGGCGCTGATGGACACCGCGCTGACGCGGCTCGTCGGGGTCCGCCACCCCGTCGTGCAGACAGGTATGGGCTGGGTGGCCGGGCCGCGCCTGGTCTCCGCCGCGGCGAACGCGGGCGCGCTGGGAATTCTGGCCTCCGCGACCATGACACCCGGCCGGCTGCGGGAGGCGATACGGGAGGTCGGATCGCGGACGGACGCGCCGTTCGGAGTGAATCTGCGCGCGGACGCCGGGGACGCGGGCGACCGGGTGCGGATCATCGTCGAGGAGGGCGTACGGGTCGCGTCCTTCGCGCTGGCGCCCTCCCGCGAGCTGATCGCCGAGCTGAAGGCGGCGGGGGTGGTGGTGATCCCGTCCGTGGGAGCGCGGAGGCATGCGGAGAAGGTGGCCGGCTGGGGTGCGGACGCGGTGATCGTGCAGGGCGGAGAAGGTGGCGGGCACACCGGCGAGGTGGCGACGACCGTGTTGCTCCCGCAAGTGGTGGACGCCGTGGACATTCCTGTCGTGGCGGCGGGCGGGTTCCATGACGGGCGGGGGCTGGTCGCGGCGCTGGCGTACGGGGCGGCGGGCATCGCGATGGGCACGCGCTTTCTGCTGACCTCGGACTCCAAGGTCCCGGACGCGGTCAAGGCGCGGTATCTGGCGGCGACGGTGAAGGACGTCACGGTGACGCGGGCCGTGGACGGGCTGCCGCACCGCATGCTGCGGACGGAACTGGTCGACGCTCTCGAGCGCTCCGGCCGTACGACGGCGCTGCTGCGTGCGGTGCGGCGTGCGGCAGGCTTCCGGAAGCTGTCCGGGCTGAGCCGGCGGCAGATGGTGCGGGACGGCCTCGCCATGAAGCACGGCAAGGACCTGTCGTGGAGTCAGGTCCTGCTTGCCGTCAACACGCCGATGCTGCTCAGGTCCGCGATGGTGGACGGGCGGACGGACCTCGGTGTGATGGCGTCGGGGCAGGTCGCCGGGGTGATCGACGACCTGCCGTCGTGTGCGGAGCTGATGGACCGGATCATGACGGAGGCGGAGGAGGTGCTGAAGTCCCTGGAAGCGCTCAGAGCCGTTCGATGATCGTCACGTTGGCCTGGCCGCCGCCCTCGCACATGGTCTGGAGGCCGAACCGGCCCCCGGTGCGCTCGAGTTCATGGAGCAGGGTGGTCATCAGCCTGGCGCCAGTAGCGCCCAGCGGGTGACCGAGCGCGATGGCGCCGCCGTTGACGTTGACCTTCTCCGGGTCGGCGCCGGTCTCCTCGAGCCAGGCGAGGACGACAGGGGCGAACGCTTCGTTGATCTCTACGAGGTCGATGTCGTCGATCGTGAGGCCGGTCTTCTTCAGGGCGTGCGCGGTCGCCGGGATCGGGGCGGAGAGCATGCGGATCGGGTCCTCGCCGCGCGCGGAGAGATGGTGGATGCGGGCGCGCGGGGTCAGCCCGTGTTCCCGTACCGCCCGCTCCGAGGCCAGCAGCAGGGCCGCCGCGCCGTCGGAGACCTGGGAGGAGCAGGCGGCGGTGACGGTGCCGCCCTCGAGGACCGGTTTCAGCTCGGCCATCTTCTCCAGCGAGGTGTCCCGGCGCGGACCCTCGTCGACCGTGACCTCGCCATGGGCGACGGTCTCCCGGCCGAAACGGCCCTCATCGATCGCCCGGACCGCCCGCTGGTGCGAGCGCAGCGCGAACTTCTCCTGGTCGCGGCGGCTGATGCCCCACTTGGCGGCGATGAGTTCGGCGCCGTGGAACTGGTTGACGGGCTGGTCACCGTAGCGGGCGCGCCATCCTCGGCTGCCCGCGAACGGCCCCTCGGTGAGCCCCAGCGGTTCCGCGGCCTGGCGGGAGGCGAAGGCGATCGGGATCTGGGACATGTTCTGGACCCCGCCCGCCACCACCAGGTCCTGTGTGCCGGACAGCACGGCCTGTGCCGCGAAGTGCACGGCCTGCTGCGAGGAACCGCACTGCCGGTCGACCGTCACCCCCGGTACCTCCTCGGGCAGCCCGGCGGCCAGCCAGCAGGTGCGGGCGATGTCGCCTGCCTGCGGCCCGACCGTGTCCAGGCAGCCGAGGACGACGTCCTCCACAGCGGCCGGATCCACGCCGGAGCGGGACACCAGGGCCTTGAGCACATGGGCGCCCAGGTCGGCCGGATGGACCCCGCTCAGCCCGCCCCTTCGCCGCCCGACGGGCGTGCGGACCGCTTCGACGATATAGGCCTCGGCCATGGTCGACTCCCTCACATAGAACGGGTGTTCACGTGCGGCTACGTACGTACGGCGATCCCGTCGAGCACCATCGACAGGTACTGCCGGGCGATCTCCTCCGCGCTGTGGTGTCCGCCGGGCCGGTACCAGGACGCGGCGACCCACACCGTGTCGCGCACGAACCGGTAGGTGAGCCGCACGTCGAGGTCGGACCGGAAGACCTCGGCGGCGACCCCACGCTCCAGCGTGGACAGCCATGCCTTCTCGAACTTGCGCTGCGACTCGGCGAGGAACACGAACCGGTCCTGCGCCACGAGCTGCTTGGACTCCTTCTGGTAGATCGCGACGGCGGCGCGGTGCCGGTCGATCTCCCGGAAGGACTCGGTGACCAGAGCCTCGAGGGTCTCGCGCGGGCCGAGTTCGGCTTCCAGGACGGTGTCGTAGCCGTCCCAGAGCTCATCGAGGAACGTGCGCAGGATCTCCTCCAGCATCGACTCCTTGGAGTCGAAGTGGTAGTAGAGGCTGCCCGCGAGCATCCCGGCGTGATCGGCGATCTTGCGTACGGTGGTGGCGTTGTAGCCCTGCTCGGCGAAGACCTCGGCGGCGGTGTCGAGGAGTTCGCGGCGGCGGGCGGGCGCGGCGGTCACCTGGGGCTTCTTCTTGGTCGGCACGGATCCATTGTGGTCCTAGGCGTGCTGGCTGCTGACGGAGACGACCTCACCGGTCATGTACGAGGAGTAGCCGGAGGCCAGGAAGACGATCACGTTGGCCACCTCCCAGGGCTGTGCGTAGCGTCCGAAGGCCTCCCTCGCGGTCAGGTCCTCCAGCAGCTCGGGCGAGGTGACCCTCACCAGGTGCGGATGCATGGCGATGCTCGGCGAGACCGCGTTGACCCGCACTCCGTACTCGGCCGCCTCGATCGCCGCACACCGGGTCAGGGCCATCACGCCCGCCTTCGCGGCGGCGTAGTGCGCCTGTCCGGCCTGGGCGCGCCAGCCGATCACGGAGGCGTTGTTGACGATCACGCCGCCGCCCGTCTCCCTCATCGAGCGCAGGGCCGCACGGGTGCAGCGGAATGTGCCGTTCAGTGTCACGTCCAGCACCTTCGACCACTGCTCGTCACCCATGTCGACGAGCGCGGCGGTGCCGCCCAGGCCTGCGTTGTTGACGACGATGTCGAGCCGGCCGTGCAGCCGACGGGCGCTGTCGAAGAGGGCCCGCACCTGGGTCTCATCGGTGACGTCACAGACGGCCGCCGCCACCGCGCCCCCGAAGCGCCGGGCGAGTTCCGCCTCGCACTCCCCCAGCCGGCGCTCATGCGTGTCGCTGATCAGCACGCGCGCACCCTCCTCCAGGAACCGGCGCGCCGTCGCTCCCCCGATACCGGCCCCGGCCGCCGCGGTGATGACGGCGGTGCGCCCCTCCAGCAGCCCGTGCCCGGGGACGTACGCCGGACCCTCGACGTCTGTCATACGGCCACGCTAACCTACCAAACACTTGTTAGGGAAGGACGGTGACCGTGGACCTGACCCCCTCGCCCGTCGACGAGGCGTTCCGCGCCGAGGCCAGGGCCTGGCTCGACGCACACGTGCCCGCGGTCCCGCTGCCCTCCCTGGAGACCGAGGAGGGCTTCGCGGCGCACCGCCTCTGGGAGGCCGAACTGGCGGCGGACCGCTGGTCGGTGGTGTCCTGGCCGACGGCGTACGGCGGACGGGACTCGGGGCTGATCCGTTGGCTGATCTTCGAGGAGGAGTACTACGCGGCGGGCGCACCGGGCCGGGTCAGCCAGAACGGCATCAGCCTCCTCGCGCCCACCCTCTTCGAGTACGGCACGGAGGAGCAGCGCTCGCGCGTCCTGCCTCCGATGGCGTCGGGCGAGGTGATCTGGGCGCAGGCGTGGTCCGAGCCGGAGGCGGGCTCGGACCTGGCGTCGCTCACGTCGAAGGCGGTCCGCACGGCGGGCGGGTGGCTGCTGAGGGGACAGAAGACATGGTCGTCGCGGGCGGCGTTCGCGGACCGTGCGTTCGGGCTGTTCCGCAGCGACCCGGAGCCTGCGCCACGCTCGGCTTCGCTCACCCGGGCGGTGCCCCGATCGCCGCACCAGGGCCTCGTCTACCTCATGTTCGATCTGCGCGTGGCCGGAGTGACGGTCCGACCGATCGGCCGTCTCGACGGCAAGCCGGCCTTCGCCGAGCTCTTCCTGGACGATGTGTTCGTCCCCGACGAGGACGTGATCGGCGAGCCGGGCCAGGGCTGGCGGATCGCCATGTCGACGGCGGGCACCGAGCGCGGACTGACGCTGCGCTCGCCCGGCCGCTTCCTGGCCGCCGCCGCCCGGCTGGTCGAGCTGTGGCACGCCCGGGGGTGCCCCGGGGACGTCCGGGACCGGGTCGCCGACGCGTTGATCGGCGCCCGCGCCTACCAGCTGTTCACCTACGCGGGCGCGTCCCGCTTCCTGGACGGCGAGTCGCTGGGCCCGGAGTCCAGTCTGAACAAGGTCTTCTGGTCCGAGTACGACATCGCCCTGCACGAGACCGCGCTCGATCTGCTGGGTGACGAGGGCGAGTTGGCGGACACCGACTGGTCCGAGGGCTATGTCTTCTCCCTCGCGGGTCCCGTCTACGCCGGCACGAACGAGATCCAGCGCGACATCATCGCCGAGCGCCTGCTCGGCCTGCCGAAGGGCCGCCGCTGATGCGCTTCCTTCCGACCGGCGAACAGCGGGCGTTCGCCCGCTCGTTGGACGCTCTGCTGACCGCCGCCGGCACCCCGTCCGTCGTACGGTCGTGGAGCGCCGGCCACCATGCGGCCGGACGGGCGCTGTGGTCCCGGCTCGCGGAGGCAGGCGTCTTCGCGCTGGCGGTCCCGGAGGCGTACGAGGGGGTCGGGCCGCTGCCCGTGGAACTCGCCGTGGCTTTCGTCGAGTTGGGGCGGCATGCGGTGCCGGGTCCGTTGGTGGAGACGGTGCTCGCCGCGTCCCTGCTCGCCGACGTGCCCGAGCAGGCCGAGCGGCTGCTGCCCCGGCTGGCCTCCGGCACGGCCCTGGCCACGGTGGGCGCACCGTACGCGCTGGACGGGGACGCGGCCGACGTCGTCCTCACGATCGAGGACGGAAAGGTGTGGCGGTCGCCCGGCTGCCGGCCGGGGGTGCGGCCGTCCCTGGATCCGGCCCGTCGGCTCGCCACTCCGCTCCCGGGCGGCGCGCTCCTCTCCCCCGCCGTCCCCCCGGACGCCCTCGCCCGGGCCCGTCTCGCCACGGCAGCGCAGGCCCTCGGCGTCGGTCTCGCCCTCCTCGACAAAACCGTGGCGTACGTCAAACAGCGCGTCCAGTTCGGCGTGCCGGTGGGTTCGTTCCAGGCGGTGAGACATCGACTGGCCGACGCCAAGATCGCCCTGGAGTTCGCGCGGCCGGTGCTCTTCGGCGCCGCGCTGACGATGACCTCCGCGGATGTGGCCGCCGCCAAGGCCGCGGCCTGCGAGGCGGCGTACGCGACCGCTCGGACCGCGCTCCAGCTGCACGGCGCGATCGGCTACACCGCCGAGCACGACCTCTCCCTCTGGCTGACGAAGGCCCGTGCTCTGCGCACGGCGTGGGGTACGCCGACGGAATGCCGGGCCGCCGTCCTGAGCGGCGTTCGCCCTCCTGCCTGAGGGCGCGGTACCGTTCGGGCGTCTCGCTCCCGACCCGACCGTCGCGGACCCGGGGTCAGGCCACGATCCCCTTGGCTCGCGCTGCCGCCAGCCACTGCGGGAACTCGCCCACCAGCCGGTCGTACAGCTCGGCGTCGGACACCTTCCGCGGATCCGGGCCGGCATGGAAGAAGCCCGCGTTGTCCACGACCCGTTTCTGCGGCACCGGCAGCTCGTCGAGCCTCCGCAGGAAGTCGAACTGCTTGCTGCCCGGATCACCGAACCCGATGAACTGCCAGAACAGAGGCAGCTTCGCCGCCTTGCACAAATACCGTTCCGCGGCGAGCTTGTTGATGGGGCCGCCGTCGGTCTGGAAGACCACGAGCGCGGGGTCGGTGGAGCCGCCGTCGAGGTAGTGGTCGATGACGGTGTCCATCGCCAGGTGGTAGCTGGTCCTGCCCATGTGCCCGAGCCCGGCCACGATCCGGTCGATCCGGCCGCGGTGATCGGCGAGGGAGATCTCGGTGACGGTGTCGATGTCCGTGGAGAAGAAGACGACGGGCACGGTCCCGTCGTCGTCCAGGTGCGCCGACAGCCCGAGCACCCGGTCGGCGAGCGCCTGCACGCTGCCGTCCCGGTAATACGGCTTCATTGACCCGGAGTAGTCGACCACCAGGTAGACGGCTGCCCGCTGTCCGCTCAGCCCGTGCTTGGTGAGGGACACCCCGGCACTCTTGTACAGACTCACCAGCGCGGGCGCGGCCTCCTCCATCTTGCGGAGGCTGATCGGTGCCACAGCGACTCCCTTTCGCCACGGGGACGGGAGGCCGAGGCTACGCCATGAGGCTGCGGGAAGGCGGCGGCGCCTGCCCAGGTCCGGTCGGGGACTGCGGGCAGGCGCCGTCTGGTGTTCCGTACGCCTTTGTACGGGACGCGTATGAGTGACCGTCAGGTCACATGTTTCTCGTCCGGTGCGTCAGACCGCCAGCGCGCGGTCCGTCGGACGGATCGGGGCCGGCAGGTCGCTGGCGCCCGTGAGGAAGCGGTCGACACCGCGTGCCGCCGAGCGGCCCTCGGCGATCGCCCACACGATCAGGGACTGGCCGCGGCCGGCGTCACCCGCCACGAAGACACCCGGGACATTGGTCTGGAAGTCGGCGTCGCGCGCGATGTTGCCGCGCTCGTCCAGCTCCAGGCCGAACTGCTCGACCAGGCCGTTCTCCTGGTCCGTGCCCGTGAAGCCCATGGCCAGCGTCACCAGCTGGGCCGGGATCCTGCGCTCCGTGCCCGGCTTCTGGGTCAGCCTGCCGTCCACGAACTCGACCTCGGCGAGGTGCAGCCACTGCACGTTGCCGTCCTCGTCGCCCTCGAAGTGGGTGGTGGAGGCCGCGTAGATGCGCTCGCCGCCCTCCTCGTGGGCCGAGGTGACCTTGTAGAGGATCGGGAAGGTCGGCCAGGGCTGGTTGACCGGGTTCCGCTCGCCGTTCGGGCGGGGCATGATCTCCAGCTGGGTGACGGAGGCCGCGCCCTGGCGGTGGGCCGTGCCCACGCAGTCCGCGCCCGTGTCACCGCCGCCGATCACGACCACGTGCTTGCCCTCGGCCGAGATCGGCGGGCTGACGTAGTCGCCCTCCTGGACCTTGTTGGACAGGGGCAGGTACTCCATGGCCTGGTAGATGCCCTTGAGCTCGCGGCCGGGGACCGCGAGGTCGCGGGCGGTGGTGGCGCCCGCGGCGATGACCACGGCGTCGTACCGCTTGCGCAGGTCCGTCGCCTTGAGGTCGCGGCCGATCTCGATGCCCGTACGGAAGCGGGTCCCCTCCGCGCGCATCTGCTCGATACGGCGGTTGATGTGCCGCTTCTCCATCTTGAACTCGGGGATGCCGTAGCGGAGCAGACCGCCGACGCGGTCGGCGCGCTCGTACACCGCGACCGTGTGTCCGGCCCGGGTCAGCTGCTGGGCGGCGGCCAGACCGGCCGGGCCCGAGCCGACGACCGCGACCGTCTTGCCGGACAGGCGCTCAGGAGCCTGCGGCTTCACGTCGCCGCTGTCCCACGCCTTGTCGATGATGGAGACCTCGACGTTCTTGATGGTGACCGGCGGCTGGTTGATGCCGAGCACACACGCGGACTCGCACGGAGCGGGGCACAGCCGACCCGTGAACTCCGGGAAGTTGTTGGTGGCGTGCAGACGCTCGGACGCCTCGGTCCAGTCCTCGCGGTACGCGAAGTCGTTCCACTCGGGGATCAGGTTCCCCAGCGGACAGCCGTTGTGGCAGAACGGAATGCCGCAGTCCATGCACCGGCTGGCCTGCTTGCTGATGATCGGCAGCAGCGAGCCGGGAACGTAGACCTCGTTCCAGTCCTTGACACGCTCGCCCACGGGGCGGGACTCGGCGACCTCGCGGCCGTGGTTGAGAAAACCCTTGGGATCAGCCATTGGTCGCCGCCTCCATCATCTTCTCGGTGATCTCGGTCTCGGAGAGACCGGCTCGCTCGGCGGCGTCCTTGGCGGCGAGCACTGCCTTGTACGTGCTGGGGATGATCTTGCTGAACCGCTCCACGGACTCGGACCACTCGGCGAGGAGCCTCTCGGCGACCGTGGAGCCGGTCTCCTCGGCGTGGCGGCGCACCACGTCGTGCAGCCACTGCTTGTCGGCGTCGTCCAGGGCCTCGATGGCCCCCTGGTTGCCGGCGTTGACGTTTTCGCGGTCGAGGTCGATGACATACGCGATGCCGCCCGACATACCGGCCGCGAAGTTGCGGCCCGTCTCACCGAGGACGACCGCGTGCCCGCCGGTCATGTACTCGCAGCCGTGGTCGCCGACGCCCTCCGAGACCACCAGCGCGCCGGAGTTGCGGACGCAGAACCGCTCGCCCGAACGACCGCGCAGGAACAGCTCGCCGCCGGTCGCGCCGTACGCGATGGTGTTGCCGGCGATCGTCGAGAACTCGGCGAGATGGTCGGCGCCCCGGTCCGGGCGGACGATGACACGACCGCCGGACAGGCCCTTGCCGACATAGTCGTTGGCGTCGCCCTCCAGGCGCAGCGTGACACCGCGCGGCAGGAAGGCACCGAAGGACTGGCCCGCCGAGCCCGTGAAGGTGATGTCGATCGTGTCTTCGGGCAGGCCTGCGCCGCCGAACTTCTTGGTCACCTCGTGGCCGAGCATCGTGCCGACCGTGCGGTTGATGTTGCGGATCGCGACCTGGGCGCGCACCGGCTGGGCCTCGGTCGCGCTGGACGCGGCCAGGGCGTCGGCGGCGAGCTTGATCAGCTCGTTGTCGAGCGCCTTCTCCAGGCCGTGGTCCTGCGGGACGATCTGGTGACGCACCGCGCCCTCGGGCAGCTCGGGCACATGGAACAGCGGCTCCAGGTCCAGGCCCTGCGCCTTCCAGTGGTCGACCGCCCGGGTCACGTCGAGCGTCTCGGCGTGGCCGACGGCCTCGGCGATGGAGCGGAAGCCGAGCTCGGCCAGGATCTCGCGGACCTCCTCGGCGATGAACTCGAAGAAGTTCACGACGAACTCGGCCTTGCCGGAGAACCGCTCGCGCAGCACCGGGTTCTGGGTGGCGATGCCGACCGGGCAGGTGTCCAGGTGGCAGACGCGCATCATGACGCAGCCGGAGACGACGAGCGGCGCGGTGGCGAAACCGAACTCCTCGGCGCCGAGCAGAGCGGCGACGACCACGTCACGGCCGGTCTTGAGCTGGCCGTCCGTCTGCACGACGATACGGTCGCGCAGGCCGTTGAGAAGCAGCGTCTGCTGGGTCTCGGCGAGGCCGAGCTCCCAGGGACCGCCGGCGTGCTTGAGCGACGTCAGCGGGGAGGCGCCGGTACCGCCGTCGTGGCCGGAGATGAGGACGACGTCCGCGTGCGCCTTGGACACACCCGCGGCCACCGTGCCGACACCGACCTCCGACACCAGCTTCACGTGGATGCGTGCCCCCGGGTTGGCGTTCTTGAGGTCGTGGATCAGCTGGGCAAGGTCCTCGATGGAATAGATGTCGTGGTGCGGCGGCGGGGAGATCAGACCGACACCCGGCGTCGAGTGACGGGTCTTGGCCACCCACGGATACACCTTGTGGCCGGGCAGCTGCCCGCCCTCGCCGGGCTTGGCGCCCTGGGCCATCTTGATCTGGATGTCGTCAGCGTTGACCAGGTACTCGGAGGTCACGCCGAAGCGGCCGGAGGCCACCTGCTTGATCGCCGAGCGGCGCGCCGGGTCGTACAGGCGCTCCGGGTCCTCGCCGCCCTCGCCGGTGTTGGACTTGGCGCCCAGCCGGTTCATGGCGATGGCGAGCGTCTCGTGCGCCTCCTTGGAGATGGAGCCGTACGACATGGCGCCGGTGGAGAAGCGCTTGACGATCTCGGAGGCCGGCTCGACCTCGTCGATGGAGATCGGCTCGCGGCCGGACTTGAAGCCGAACAGACCACGCAGCGTCATCAGGCGCTCGGACTGCTCGTTCACGCGCTCGGTGTACTTCTTGAAGACGTCGTAGCGGCCGGTGCGCGTGGAGTGCTGGAGGCGGAAGACCGTCTCGGGGTCGAACAGGTGCGGCTCGCCCTCGCGGCGCCACTGGTACTCGCCGCCGATCTCCAGCGCGCGGTGCGCGGGCGCGATGCCCGAGGCCGGGTACGCCTTGGCGTGGCGGGCGGCGACCTCCTTGGCGATGACGTCGATGCCGACGCCGCCGATCTTGGTGGCCGTGCCGTTGAAGTACTCGTCGACGAAGGCCTCGTCGAGACCGACGGCCTCGAAGACCTGGGCGCCGCGGTAGGAGGCGACGGTCGAGATGCCCATCTTGGACATGACCTTGAGCACGCCCTTGCCCAGGGCGTAGATCAGGTTGCGGATGGCCTTCTCGGGCTCGGTGCCCGGCAGGAAGGTGCCGGCGCGGACCAGGTCCTCGACGGACTCCATCGCCAGGTAGGGGTTGACGGCCGCGGCGCCGTAGCCGATGAGCAGCGCCACGTGGTGGACCTCGCGGACGTCGCCGGCCTCTACCAGCAGGCCCACCTGGGTGCGCTGCTTGGTGCGGATGAGGTGGTGGTGGACGGCCGCGGTGAGCAGCAGCGACGGGATCGGGGCGTGCTCGGCATCCGAGTGGCGGTCGGACAGGACGATCAGGCGGGCGCCGTTGTCGATGGCGGCGTCGGCCTCGGCGCAGATCTCCGCCAGGCGCGCGGCGAGGGCGTCACCGCCGCCGGAGACCCGGTACAGGCCGGAGAGCGTCGCGGCCTTCATGCCCGGCATGTCGCCGTCGGCGTTGATGTGGATGAGCTTGGCCAGCTCGTCGTTGTCGATCACCGGGAAGGGCAGCAGGACGCTGCGGCAGGAGGCCGCGGTCGGCTCGAGAAGGTTGCCCTCCGGGCCCAGCGAGGAGCGCAGCGAGGTGACCAGTTCCTCGCGGATCGCGTCCAGCGGCGGGTTGGTGACCTGAGCGAACAGCTGGGTGAAGTAGTCGAAGAGCAGCCGGGGGCGCTCCGACAGCGCGGCGATGGGCGAGTCGGTGCCCATCGAGCCGATCGGCTCGGCGCCGGTCTTGGCCATCGGCGCGAGGATGACGCGCAGTTCCTCCTCGGTGTAGCCGAAGGTCTGCTGGCGGCGGGTGACCGAGGCGTGGGTGTGGACGATGTGCTCGCGCTCGGGCAGGTCGCCCAGCTCGATCTCACCGGCCTCCAGCCACTCCAGGTAGGGCTGCTCGGCGGCGAGGGCCGCCTTGATCTCGTCGTCCTCGATGATGCGGTGCTCGGCGGTGTCGACGAGGAACATGCGTCCGGGCTGCAGACGGCCCTTGCGGACGACCTTGGCGGGGTCGATGTCGAGGACTCCGACCTCGGAACCGAGGACGACGAGGCCGTCGTCGGTGACCCAGTAGCGGCCGGGACGCAGGCCGTTGCGGTCGAGCACGGCGCCGACCTGGGTGCCGTCGGTGAAGGTGACGCAGGCGGGGCCGTCCCAGGGCTCCATCATCGTGGAGTGGTACTGGTAGAACGCGCGCCGGGCCGGGTCCATGGAGTCGTGGTTCTCCCACGCCTCCGGGATCATCATCAGCACGGAGTGCGGCAGGGAGCGGCCGCCGAGGTGCAGCAGTTCCAGTACCTCGTCGAAGGAGGCCGAGTCGGACGCCTCGGGCGTACAGATCGGGAAGATCCGCTCCAGCTTCTCCTCGGGACCGAAGAGGTCGGAGATCAGCTGCGATTCGCGGGCACGCATCCAGTTGCGGTTGCCCTTGACCGTGTTGATCTCGCCGTTGTGCGCGACGAAGCGGTACGGGTGGGCGAGCGGCCAGCTCGGGAAGGTGTTCGTCGAGAAGCGCGAGTGGACCAGCGCGATGGCCGTGGCGAAACGGCGGTCGGACAGGTCCGGGAAGAAGGGCTCCAGCTGGCCGGTGGTCAGCATGCCCTTGTAGACGATCGTGCGCGCGGACAGCGAGGGGAAGTACACGTCGGCCTCGCGCTCGGCGCGCTTGCGCAGCACGAACGCCTTGCGGTCGAGCGCGATGCCCTTGCTGACGCCTCCCCCGGACTCCGTCTGGGAGGTGCCCCCGGCGACGAAGAGCTGGCGGAAGACGGGCATCGTGGAGCGGGCGGTGGCGCCGAGCAGCTCGGGGGCGACCGGAACGTCGCGCCATCCGAGAACGGTCAGGCCCTCGTCGGCGGCGATCGTCTCGATATGTGAGACGGCTTCGGCGGCGCGCGCCTCGGGCAGGAAGGCGATGCCAACGGCGTAGGCGCCCGCCTCGGGCAGTTCGAATCCGGCCACCTCACGGAAGAAGGCGTCGGGCACCTGGGAGAGGATGCCCGCGCCGTCACCCGAGTCGGGCTCGGAGCCGGTGGCGCCGCGGTGCTCCAGGTTGCGCAGAACCGTGAGCGCCTGCTCGACCAGCGCATGGCTCGCCTCGCCGGTGAGGGTGGCCACGAAGCCGACGCCACAGGCGTCGTGCTCGTTGCGGGGGTCGTACATACCCTGCGCAGCAGGGCGAGCATCCATGAACGACCAGTTCCGGCCATTCGCAGAGTGCTGGGACGGCTGGCGCGGCGTACGCATCGGCTCTCCCGTCGTCGTCATGTGGCTGTGGGCGCCTCCCAGGCCTTTCAGGCTCTGGGGGAGCGGTGCCGAGGGACGACGTTGGCCCTCTGCGTGAGTGCAAAATTTCGTGCAGGTTACATGATGGAGCGGTTGCCGGGAACCGGATAGGCCGTTCCAACATGCGGACATCGCCGGGGCGTGGCGCGGGTTTCACGCCGGACGATGGAAGCGGGGGCACAAGCGGACAGATCGGTGTCCGTCGACCCGGGTGCGGCGGGCTTGCCGCCCTACCGCGATGTGTGCGGCACAGGCGTCATTGCCCGCGGTGCTTACGGCTCATGCCCCGTGGTCAAGCAGCCGAAACCGCCAAGTAACGAAAATTTATACAGTCACTTGCATAAATAGCCGAGCTAGGCAGTACCGATCAGCTTACTGCGGTACCGAAAAGACTGCCCAGGACGTACGTCACACCCGCCGCGGCACCGCCCAGGGCAAGCTGCCGCATTCCACTGAACCACCAGGTGCGGGCCGTCACCTTGGCCACGACCGCACCGCACGCGAAGAGTCCCGCGAGGGCGAGCAGCACGGCGGGCCACAGCACGTGGGCACCGAGCAGATACGGCAGCAGGGGAAGGAGGGCGCCGAGCGCGAACGACCCGAAGCTGGAGACGGCGGCGACCATCGGGGAGGGCAGGTCGCCCGGGTCGATGCCGAGTTCCTCGCGCGCGTGTATCTCCAGGGCCTGCTCGGGGTCCCGCGAGAGCTGCCTGGCGACTTCCCGGGCCAGGGCCGGCTCGACACCGCGCGCCTCGTACAACGCCGCGAGCTCCATCTCCTCGTCCTCCGGGTGCTTCCTCAGCTCCCGCCGCTCGACATCGAGTTCGGCCTCGACCAGCTCGCGCTGGGAGGCGACGGAGGTGTACTCGCCCGCGGCCATGGAGCAGGCCCCGGCGGCCAGACCCGCGAGCCCGGTGAGAATGATGGTCTGCTGGCCGACCGCTCCGCCGGCGACACCCGTCATCAGGGCAAGGTTGGACACCAGTCCGTCCATCGCGCCGAAGACGGCCGGACGCAGCCAGCCACCGTTGACATCGCGGTGGGTGTGGTTGTCCCGGTGCGCCTCGTGCAGCGTCGCCTCGGTCTCGATGATGGCCATGCCCGGTCCCCCAGGTGCGTGATTGGACTCTTTCCACTTTTCGACAACAGTGAAAGTACGCCGGAAATTGCTTCCCCGCCAGCAAGGAAAGGCTGGGCTAACCTGCACTTTTGCCTCGCGGCGCTCATCCGAGATGTGCACTGCACATATGTCGGCCGGGTGATGCCGTGCCGCACAAGGCTCCGGCGGGCGGCTGCGGTGGGACAGATCCGCAAAGGGGCCGCGTGCTCCGAGATCAGGGGAGTGCCCTGAGAGAAAAGATCAGGGGAGTGCCCTGAGAGAAAGAGGCACCGAATGGCCATCGCCCGTATTCCCCCGGACCCGGCGCCCGGGGACGCCACCGGTCTTCGGGAACGGGCGCGCGGCGCGCTGCTCGGCCTCGCCGTCGGCGACGCGCTGGGCGCGCCCGCCGAGAATCTGAGGCCGTCCGAGATCCGCGCCCGCTGGGGCCGCATCACGGGATACGTGGCCGAGCGGCCGTCGGGCACGGACGACACCGAGTACGCGATCTTCTCCGGGCTGTTGCTGGCCCGGCACGGCTCGGCGCTCACCGTGGCGCACGTGGAGTCGGCCTGGCACGAGTGGATCGCCGACCGGGAGGAGGGGCCGCTGCGCGGGGCGGGATTCAGTGAGCGGGGCACCCTGGAGAACCTTCGCCGGGGCCTTGCGGCACCCGTCTCCGCGCAGCACCGGCACGCGTGGAGCGACGGCCTCGCCATGCGTGCGGCCCCCTCCGGTGTCTTCGCCGCGGGCCGGCCCGCGGAGGCGGCCCGGCTGGTGGCGATCGACGGCTCGGTGAGCCATCAGGGGGAGGGCATCTACGGCGGCCAGGCGGTCGCGGCCGGGGTCGCGGCGGCGATGGGGGGCGCCCCGACGGCCGCCGTGGCGGCCTCGGCCCTCGCGGTGGTCCCCGACGACTCGTGGACGGCCCGGTCCCTGCGCCGCGCGGTGGCCGCGGCCCGTCGAGGCATCCGCGCGGTGCGCTCCGCGGTGGTGATCGACGGCTACCCGTGGACCGACCTTGCCCCCGAGGCGGTGGCCCTGGCCTTCGGCGCGTACGCGGCGGCGGACGGCGACTTCACGGAGTCGGTGCTCACCGCGGTCAACATGGGCCGCGACGCGGACACCACGGCGGCGGTCGCGGGCGCGCTGGCGGGCGCGACCTGCGGGGTCTCGGCGATCCCGGCCGAGTGGGCGGCGGCGATCGGCCCGGCGCGGGGCCGCTGTCTGCCGTCCATGGAGGGACACCATGTGCTGGATGTGGCGGAGCTGCTGACGCCGGGGGACGGCGAGAGGTGGGGGGCGGCGGTCGCGCGGCTGTGGGGCGCCGGAAAGGGCGTACGGCTCGGCGGTCCCGTACCAGGTGACGTACGGGCGCAGCCGGATCCGGCGGCGTACGCGGAAGCGGCGTACGTGGAGGCGGCGGAGGACGTGGTGGAGCCGTGAGCACGACCGCCCATACGACCGCCGACGCCCGTCCCACCGGTCCCCGCCGGGTCGAGGGCCTCCTGCTCGGACTCGCCGTGGGCGACGCCGCCGGCTGGCCCGCCGCGCGGCACCGGGCCGCCCGTATGCCCGAGTGGACCCGGCGGCTGAGCCGGGAGCTGGACACCTTCGCCGAGGAGAACGCGACCACCACCCTGCCCGTGCCGATCGCGCTCAACCAGCCGCCGGAGCCGCTCAGGCTCGGGCCGTCGGACGACGCCGAGTGGGCGGCGTTCGCGGCCGAGGCGGTGCTGCGGGCCGCGGGCGGCAGCGCGCTCGCGGGCCTCGACCGGCGGCGGAGGATGCGTGCGGCCATCGATCTGGCCTGGAGCGCCGCCGCCGACGAGGTCGCCGCCGCCGCGGACCTGGCTCCCGGGGCGGAGCCGGCGCTCCCGCCCCTGCGCGCCCGCATCTCCGTACGCGCGGGGCTCGGCAATCTCGCCACCGGCCTGCGCCCGCCCGCCACCGGGCACGACAACCCGCACTACTTCGACGACGCGGCCTGCGTACGGGCCTGCGTACTGGCCGTCGCTCATCCGGGGGATCCCCGACTCGCCGCCGAACTGGCCGAGTTCGACGCCCGCTACACCCAGGACGGCGACGGGGTGCACGGCGCCCGGGCCATGGCCGCGGCCCTCTCGCTCGCCCTGTCCGGCGAGGCGGTCGACGCCTGCGTCGCAGCCGCGCTGGCCGAGCTCCCCGAGTCCACCGAGATCGGCCGCAATGCCCGGCACGCGCTGCGGATGGCGCGGGACAGCGACGGGGCCTTCCCCGTGGTCCCCCAGCTCGAGCACCAGATCGTCGACCATGTCTACAGCTACGGGGTGGCCGCTGCGGAGACCGTCCCGGTCGCGCTCGCCCTCGCGACGGCGGCCCGCGGCCGGATCGCGGAGGCCGTGCCCGCCGCGGCCTGTCTGTCACGGGTCGCCGACTCCGCCCCGGCGCTGGTCGGCGCGCTGACCGGAGCGCTCGACGGCGGCGAGGCGATCCCGCCCGCCTGGCGCGACGCCTGCCGCACCCTCCCGGGCTGTGCCCTGCCCCGTCTGACCGGCACGGACCTCGTACGCCTCGCCGAACTCCTGGAGGCGACGGAACTGACCGCCACAGGTGGATGATTCGGACATGACGCCCACTTCTGACGAGACGATCCCCCTCGACGAACGCATCACCGGCGCCCTGGTCGGCGCCGCCGTCGGTGACGCCCTCGGCGGTCCCGTGGAGGGCCACTCCCCCGAGCAGATCGTCGAACGGCACGGCGGCCGCGTGTACGGAATCGTCGGACCCTGGGACGGTGACACCTGGCGCACGGCCCGCCCCATCGCGCCGTACCACAAGGGCGACGGCCACGTCACCGACGACACGTTGATGACGCATGCGCTGGTACGGGTGTACGCGGCCGTCCGCGACCACCTCGACGCGTACTCGATCGCCGGGCACCTGGTACCCGACCTGATGACCACTCCCCGCTGGATCCCGGAACTCCAGACGGAGGCGATCTTGCTCCAGCGGATCTTCCTCGCGGAGAAGTGGCTGGTGGCGCGGCTGCACTACGGCCATGCCGATCCGCGCGAGGCGGGCGTCGGCAACATCGTCAACTGCGGCGCCGCGATGTACATGGCGCCGGTCGGCCTGGTCAACGCGGCCAACCCGGCGGGCGCGTACGCCGAGGCGCTGGACGTGGCCGGGGCACACCAGTCGTCCTACGGCAGGGAAGCGGCCGGTGTGTTCGCGGCGGCGGTGGCGGCGGCGTGCGCGCCGGGGGCGACCCCCGACTCGGTCGTGGCCGCGTGCCTGTGCCTGGCGAAGGACGGCACCCGCCCCGCGATCGAGGCGGTCTGCGAAGCTGCCTCCCGTTGCCCGGACTTCGAATCGGCGCTCGGGCCGCTGCGGGAGGCGGTGGCACCCTACGACACGGTCGGCCCCGACTACCGGGCTCCGTCACTCGGCGCCCGCCGCCCGTCGCGGCTGCACGCGATCGAGGAACTCCCGGTGGCTCTGGGCATGATGGTCGTGGCACGCGGCGACTTCCGCCATGCGGTGCTCGGCTCGGTGAACTACGGACGGGACTGCGACTCCATCGCGACGATGGCGGGCGCGATCACAGGCGCTCTGGGCTCGGAGGTCCCGTCGCCCTGGGCGAAGACGGTCGCGGAAGCGAGCCGTCTCGACCTGGACGCACCGGCACGGACGCTCACGGAGGTCACCCGGGAGATCTTCGCCCGGGACGTACGACGCCGCCGGGCCCATGAGGCGGCGTTCGCCGGGATCGGAGGCTGAGGTGCTCCGACTCACCTGGGTCCAGCCGGAGGACCTGCTCGGCCACGAACTCCACCAGGCGGAACAGGACGGCCGTGAGCCCTCGGCGGTCGCGGCGAGGTGGAGGGCGGCGGGCGGCCCGGGGGCCCCGCTGCGCGCGGGCGCGTCGTCGGTACCGGCGTCACCGTACTTGCGTGTGCTGGCCAGGGACCTGCTGGACGAACTGGCGGACCTGCCCGGCAGGTTGGCGGAAGTCGAGCCGACGGAGCTGGCGCGGATCAAGGAGCTGTGCCCGGCCTGGCCCTCCGCTTCGGCCGCCGCACCTGCGTCCGAGGCCCGTCTGGAAGCCTCCTGGCTCGGCCGGGCCGCCGGTTGCCTCCTCGGCAAACCCGTGGAGAAGCTCCCTCTGGACGGCATCCGCCAACTGGCCCGGGCCACCGGCAACTGGCCCCTCAGCACCTGGTTCACGGCCCGCGGCCTACCCGACGAACTCGCGCGCCGGCACCCCTGGAACCGCCGCTCCGCCGCGACCTCCCTCGCCGAGAACATCGACGGAATGCCTGAGGACGACGACCTCAACTACCCCCTTTTGAACCTTCTGTTGCTCACCCGGTACGGCAAGGAATTCACCGCCGCCGACGTGGCCCGGCTCTGGCTCGACGTACTCCCCGCGGGCCGCACCTTCACCGCCGAACGCGTCGCCTACCGCAACCTCCTGTGCGGCATCGAACCGCCGCGCACGGCCCGCCACCGCAACCCGTTCCGCGAGTGGATCGGCGCCCTGATCCGCGCCGACGTGCACGGCTGGACGAACCCCGGCGACCCGGCCGCCGCAGCCGAGCAGGCCCATCGTGACGCCACCCTCACCCACACCGCGAACGGGGTCTATGCGGCGATGTTCACGGCGGCCGCCATCGCCGAGGCGGCCACCGGCGGGCACGACGTCCACCACTGTCTGCGCACCGGCCTCACCGTCGTCCCGCCCGCCTCCCGCCTTGCCCGCGCCGTCCGCCACGCGATCCAACTGGCGAGCAGCACGCGGGACTTCGACGCGGTCGTCGACGAACTCCACACCGCCCACCGCACCTATCACTGGGTCCACGCCATCCCCAACACCGCCCTGATCGCCGCCGCCCTCACCCATGCCGACGGCGACTTCACCGGCTCGATCTGCCGGGCGGTCGCCGGGGGCCTGGACACCGACTCCACCGGCGCGACGGCCGGCAGCATCGCGGGAGTGCTGGCCGGACACCCCACCGCGCTCCCCGACCGCTGGACGACCCCGCTCAAGAACCGGCTGACCACATCCGTCGGCGACTTCAACGGCATCGGTTTCGACGCCCTGGCCCACCTCACCCACCGGGAAGCCCACCGCTCATGACCGCGCCCCTCACCGGCCTCCGTGTCCTGGACATCGCGACCCTCTTCGCGGGCCCTCTCGCCGCCACCCTGCTCGGTGACTTCGGTGCCGAGGTGATCAAGGTCGAGCACCCGGCCCGGCCGGACCCGTCCCGTGGACACGGCCCGACGAGGAACGGGGTGGGTCTGTGGTGGAAGCTGCTGGGCCGCAACAAGCGCACGATGACTCTCGACCTGTCGAAGTCCGGCGGCCGGACGACGCTGCTGCGTCTCGCCGCGACCGCCGATGTGATCATCGAGAACTTCCGCCCGGGCACCCTGGAGAAGTGGGGCCTGGGCTGGGACGAGTTGTCGGCCGCGAACCCCCGTCTGGTCCTCGCCCGGGTGACCGCCTTCGGCCAGTTCGGCCCCTGTGCGAACCGTCCCGGCTTCGGCACGCTCGCGGAAGCCATGAGCGGGTTCGCGGCCATCACCGGGGAACCCGACGCACCTCCGACGCTCCCGCCCTTCGGGCTCGCCGACTCGATCGCGGGCCTGACCACGGCCTACGCGGTGATGACGGCCCTGGCGGGCCGCGACCGCACCGGCACGGGCCAGGTGGTGGACATGGCGATCATCGAGCCGATCCTCACGGTCCTCGGGCCGCAGCCGATCTGGTACGACCAGCTGGGCCACCTCCAGCAGCGCACCGGCAACCGCTCGCAGAACAACGCCCCGCGCAACACCTACCGCACCGCGGACGGCAGCTGGGTCGCCGTCTCCACCTCCGCGCAGTCCGTCGCCGAGCGGGTGATGCGCCTGGTCGGACGCCCGGACCTGATCGACGAACCGTGGTTCGCGACGGGCACGGACCGGGCCCGGCACGCGGACGTGCTGGACGAGGCGGTCGGCGGCTGGATCGCCCGCCGCAGCCGCGCGGAGGTCCTGAAGGCGTTCGAGAAGGCGGAGGCGGCGGTGGCACCGATCCAGGACGTACGGGACGTCCTGACCGATCCGCAGTACACGGCGCTGAACACGATCACCACGATCCCCGACGACCCCGAGCTGGGCCGGCTGCGGATGCAGAACGTCCTGTTCCGTCTCTCCGCCACGCCCGGCGCGATCCGCTGGGCGGGCCGACCGCACGGCGCGGACACGGTGGCGATCCTGAGCGAGCTCGGCCTAACGGGCCCGGAGATCGCCGCGCTCGAAGCGGAGGGTGCCCTGTGATGGCGGGCCCGGCCTTCCCCCCGCTCACCCTGCTGTACGCGCCCGGGGACCGCCCGGAGGTGGTCGGCAAGGCGCTGGTTTCGGGGGCGGACGTGGTGCTGATCGACCTGGAGGACGCGGTCGCCCCGGACCGCAAGGGATACGCAAGGGCGGCGACGGCGGAACGACTGGCGCATCGCCCGCCGGTGCCGGTGCACGTGAGGGTGAACTCCACGGACAGCCCCTGGGCGGAGGGAGACCTCGCGGCGCTGTCCGGGCTCCCCGGCCTGTCGGGGCTGCGGCTGCCGAAGGTCACGTCGCCGTCGGAGGTGGTCCGCGTGGCCGAACGAGCCGTCCCGGCGGGGGGCGGGCCCCTCCCCCTCTACGCCCTCCTGGAGTCGGCCCTGGCCGTGGAACGCGCGTTCACCATCGCGTCGGCGCACCCCTCCGTACGGGGCATCGCGCTGGGCGAGGCGGACCTGCGGGCGGACCTGGGGGTACGGGAGGACGCGGGCCTGGACTGGTCACGGGCCCGTGCGGTGGTGGCCGCGCGGGCCGCCGCGCTGCCTCCGCCCGTTCAGTCGATCTACCCGGACACGAGGGACCTCGAGGGCCTGGCCGCCTCCTGCGCCCATGGCCGCGCGCTGGGCTTCCTGGGCCGTGCGGCGATCCATCCCCGCCAGCTCCCGGTCATCGAACGCGCCTACACGCCCACCGCGGAGGAGATCGCACAGGCCGAGGAGACCCTGAAGGCCGCGGCCCTGGAACCGGGCGCCCAGGCCCTGCCCGACGGCCGCTTCATCGACACGGCGACGGTGAGGGAGGCCCGACGCACCCTGTCCCTGACACAACGGAGCCGCTGAGCGCCTCCGGTTCCGTACGCGGGCCGGGGGCGCCGTATCCAGCGATACGGCGCCCCCGTGCAACGTACGAACGCGTGTCAGCCCTTCTTCGCCGACCCGGCCTCGTCCTTCGCCGACTCGGCCTCGCCCGTTGAAGTCTCCGGGGTATCAGCCGTCTCAGTGGTCTCCTGAGACTCCGCCGCCTCCGGGACCTCACGCTTCGCGTCCTCCGGCTCGGGCTTCTTCCCCGGCTCCGCCGAACCGCCGTCTCCCTCGGCCTCGCCGCCGGAGGCGCCCTCGGGCGTGCCGTCGAAGGCGCCCGGTTCCACGACTGCCTCGCGTCCCGGCCGCAGCCTCGACGACACCACGATGTAGGTCACCGCCAGCAGGAACACCAGCAGCGCGGTCCAGTCGTTCAGCCGCAGGCCCAGGATGTGGTGCGCGTCGTCGACCCGCATGTACTCGATCCAGCCGCGGCCCACGCAGTACGCGGCCACGTACAGCGCGAACGCCCGCCCGTGCCCCAGCTTGAAGCGGCGGTCCGCCCAGATCACCAGGAATCCGACCCCGATGCACCACAGCGACTCGTACAGGAACGTCGGGTGGTAGTACCCCGGCACCCGCCCGTCCGACGACGACGTGATGTGCAGCGCCCACGGCACATGGGTCGGCCGTCCGTACAGCTCCTGGTTGAACCAGTTCCCCCAGCGCCCGATCGCCTGCGCGAAGGCGATGCCGGGCGCCACGGCGTCGGCGTACGCGGGCAGCGGGATCCCCCGGCGACGGCAGCCGATCCACGCGCCGATCGCGCCGAGCGCGATCGCGCCCCAGATGCCGAGGCCGCCCTGCCAGACCTTGAATGCGTCCACCCAGTTGCGGCCGTCGCTGAAGTACAGCTCGTAGTCGGTGATCACGTGATAGAGCCGACCGCCGACGAGGCCGAAGGGCACGGCCCAGACCGCGATGTCGGCCACCGTGCCGGATCGGCCGCCCCTGGCGATCCAGCGCTTGTTGCCGAGCCACACGGCCACGAAGACACCGATGATGATGCAGAAGGCGTAGCCGCGCAGCGGAATGGGGCCGAGATACAGCACTCCGCGCGAGGGGCTGGGAATGTAGGCAAGTTCCATGGCAGGAACGACGCTACCCTGCCGGACACGCAGCGTGGCAACCCACCCGGCAACGGGTCCATAACACAACCCGCCCGGCTGGGGGTGTCCGCCGGGGGCGCCCCGGCCCGCCCCGCGCCTCAGCCCTTGTTCGCCGCCTCCACCATCTGCTTCAGCTTCGCCGGTGTCATCGTCTGGTCCGACGAGATGTTCTTGCCGTCGAGGAACACGGTCGGCGTGCCGGTGAAGCTGGCGCTCTGGAACGCGGCGTTCGACTTCTCCACCCAGCTGTTGTGCGTGCCGTCCCGGACGCACTTCTCGAACGCCGGGGTGCGGAGTCCGCCCACCTTGCCCGCCAGCTCGATGAGCTTGGAGTCGTCCGAGTACGAGTCCTGCGTTTCCTTGGGCTGGTTCTCGTACAGCACGTCGTGGTAGTCCCGGAACTTGCCGGCGTCCTGTGCGCACGCCGCCGCGTTGGCCGCGTGGCGGGAGCCGCTGCCGCCCAGGTTTCCGTCGATGAGCGTGACCAGGTGGTACTCCGCCTTCAGCTTTCCGGCGTCGACCAGCTGGTGGATCGTCGGGCGGTAGGCGGCCTCGTAGGCGCCGCACGCCGGGCAGCGGAAGTCCTCCCACACGGTGAGGGCCGATCTGGCGGAACCCTTGCCCACCGGGATCGCGAGACCGTCCTTGCCCGTCGCCCCCGAGGGCGCCACGACGGGACCTGCGGCACCGCTCTTGCCGCTCTTCCCGGCGTTCGCCGCCAGAACGCCCCCCACCGCCGCCAGGGCCAGGACGCACACGATCGAGGCGCCCACGATCAGCGCCCGACGGCGCTTGTCCGCGGCCTTCTGCTTCTCTCGCTCGGCCGCCAGCCGCTCACGGGCGGTGCGCTTTCCGTCACGGTTCTTCTCGCTCACATCCGGCAGAACGAACCGGGGAGGTGCAACGCGCCTCCCCGGCCCCAGGTCCACCCGTTCGAGTGAGGGAATCATCTGTTTCGTACGCGCCCGCCCCTACGGGTGAGGACGGGCAGGGGTCATGCGTTGCCGCGTACGCCCTCGGCCAGCTCGCCCGCCAGCGCCCGCACGGCCGCCAGGGCGGCCGCCTCGTCCTCGGCGTCCAGCATCCGCTTCACGAACGCCGAGCCGACGATCACTCCGTCGGCGAAGCCCGCCACCTCGGCGGCCTGCGTGGCGTTGGAGACGCCGAGGCCGACGCAGACCGGCAGGTCCGTGGTCGCCCGGGTGCGGCGGACCAGGTCCTGGGCCTGCGCGCCCACCGTCTCGCGGGTGCCGGTGACGCCCATGAGCGAGGCCGCGTAGACGAAGCCGGAGCCCGCCGCGGTGATCTCGCCGAGCCGGTCGTCCTTGCTGCTGGGCGCGACCACGAAGACCGTGGCGAGCCCGTGCTTCTCGGCGTGCTCCCGCCACAGGGCCGACTCCTGCACGGGCAGGTCCGGCAGGATGCAGCCCGCGCCGCCCGCCTCGGCCAGCTCGGCGGTGAAGCGTTCGACGCCGTACCGGTCGATCGGATTCCAGTACGTCATCACGAGCACCGGCTTCCCGGTCGCTTCGTACGTCTCCCGGACCGTCCGCATGACGTCCGTGATCCTGACGCCGCCCCGCAGGGCGATGTCGTCGGCGGTCTGGATGACAGGACCGTCAAGGACCGGGTCGCTGTGCGGCAGACCCACCTCGACGACGTCGGCACCCCCCTCGAGGACCGCCTTGATCGCGGCGATGCCCCCGTCCACGGTCGGGAAGCCGGCCGGCAGATAGGCGATGAGCGCGGAGCGGCCCTCTGCCTTCGCAGCGGCGAGGGTGTCGGACAGCAGATGGATGTTCCCGCTCACTTGGCGTCCCCCTCGATCTCCGCGGCGTCGCCGGCGGCATCCGCGGCGACGGACGCGTCCGTGTCGTACAGGCCGAAGTACCGGGCGGCCGTGTCCATGTCCTTGTCGCCGCGCCCGGACAGGTTGACGACGATCAGCCCGTCCTTGCCCAGCTCCCTGCCGACCTCCAGGGCACCGGCGAGCGCGTGGGCGCTCTCGATGGCCGGGATGATCCCCTCGGTGCGGGAGAGCAGGCGCAGGGCCTGCATGGCCGCGTCGTCGGTGATCGCCCGGTACTCGCCGCGGCCGCTGTCCTTGAGGTAGGAGTGCTCGGGGCCGATGCCCGGGTAGTCGAGGCCCGCGGAGATCGAGTACGGCTCGGTGATCTGACCCTCGTCGTCCTGGAGGACGTACGACCGCGAGCCGTGCAGGATGCCCGGCTCGCCCGCGCTGAGGGTGGCGGCGTGTTCACCGGTCTCGATGCCGTGGCCCGCCGGCTCGCAGCCGATGAGCCGCACGGACGTGTCCGGGATGAAGGCGTGGAAGAGCCCGATGGCGTTGGAGCCGCCGCCCACGCAGGCGACGGCGGCGTCGGGCAGACGTCCGGCGCGCTCGAGCAGCTGCCGCCGCGCCTCCACGCCGATCACGCGGTGGAAGTCCCGCACCATGGCGGGGAAGGGGTGGGGGCCCGCCACGGTGCCGAACAGGTAGTGGGTGTGGTCGACGTTGGCGACCCAGTCGCGGAACGCCTCGTTGATGGCGTCCTTGAGGGTGCGGGAGCCGGACTTCACGGCGATGACCTCGGCGCCGAGCATCCGCATACGGGCGACATTGAGTGCCTGCCGCCGGGTGTCGACCTCGCCCATGTAGATGGTGCAGTCGAGCCCGAAGAGGGCGCAGGCGGTGGCGGTGGCGACGCCGTGCTGGCCGGCGCCGGTCTCCGCAATGACCCGCGTCTTGCCCATCCTCCTGGTGAGGAGGGCCTGGCCGAGCACATTGTTGATCTTGTGGGACCCGGTGTGGTTGAGGTCCTCGCGCTTGAGGAACACCCGGGCGCCCCCGGCGTGTTCGGCGAACCGCGGCACCTCGGTGAGGGCGCTGGGCCGGCCGGTGTAGTTGACGAGCAGGTCGTCGAGCTCACGCGCGAACTCGGGGTCTGCCTTGGCCTTGTCGTACTCGACGGCGACCTCGTCCACGGCGGCGACGAGGGCCTCCGGGATGAACTTGCCGCCGAACGCGCCGAAGTACCCCTCGGCACTGGGAACCTGACCCTCCGGGTCGGGAATGAAGAACTCGCTGGGCATGCGATTACCTCGCAGGGGGCGAAAGCCCCGGGTTGGCCGGACTGAGGGTGATGTCGATCGCGTACGCGCGCCGTCCCCGATGGCGTCGGCGAACCGACGCCGACGGGGCACCCCGGCCGACCGGGTGAACCCGGTTCAGCTCAGCGCGGATGACCGGCGCGTACGCAGGCCGCGCCATCGCATGCCGTTCACCTGTCCCGGCTCGTCACCGATGACATACCGCACCCGTCGCCCGTGCACCCGCCGCGCGGGCGCCCGGCAGCCACGCGGCCGGCACCCACGGGCGAGGCGGGCGTACGGATCCCTGGTCGCCACGGTGATCGGAAGCATCATCGGCCTCAACCCTACCGGGGTGTCAGTCGCGCCCGTGCCGCAGCGCGGGGTGCGTACCCGCCGCCACCAGGTCGGCGACCGCCGTCTTCGGGTCGCGCCCGGTCACCAGCGACTCGCCCACGAGCACCGCGTCGGCGCCCGCGTTGGCGTACGCGATCAGGTCATGGGGCCCGCGGATCCCGGACTCGGCGACCTTCACGATCCCCTCGGGGACCTCCGGGGCGACCCGCTCGAAGGTGGAGCGGTCGACCTCGAGGGTCTTCAGGTTGCGCGCGTTGACGCCGATCACCTTCGCTCCGGCGTCCACCGCCCGGTCGACCTCCTCCTCGTCGTGCACCTCGACGAGCGGCGTGAGTCCGATGGACTCGGCGCGCTCGATGAGGGACTCGAGGGCGGACTGGTCGAGGGCGGCGACGATCAGCAGCGCGAGGTCGGCGCCGTACGCCCGTGCCTCCCAGAGCTGGTAGGAGGTGACGATGAAGTCCTTGCGCAGCACGGGGATGTCGACCCGGGCCCGCACGGCCTCCAGGTCGGCCAGGGAGCCGCCGAAGCGGCGCTGTTCGGTGAGGACGGAGATGACGGCCGCGCCGCCGGCCTCGTAGTCCGCCGCGAGGGCCGCGGGATCGGCGATCGCGGCGAGAGCGCCCTTGGACGGGCTGGAGCGCTTTACCTCGCAGATCACCTTGACGCCGTCGCCGCGCAGCGCGGCGACGCCGTCCTTGGCCGCGGGAGCCTTCGCCGCGCGCTCCTTGAGCTCGTCGAGGCTGACGCGCGCCTGCCGCTCCGCGAGGTCGGCACGGACTCCGTCGATGATCTCGTCGAGCACACTCACGCGAGCGGCCCCCTTCCTGACGGTTGACGATTGAAGGGGCTCGGGGGTTGAGCCCGGCCACCGGGACCGCCTCGGCGGCGAAACCGATGGTCACTGTGATGGTATCCGGAGGTGGGCGTAGGCCTCGCATCCGGTTGACGCCGGTCCCATTACCTGGACGTTCGTCGGTTGATCAAGGATGCAGCCAACCGCCGAACGGTAGGTTCCGGACAACCGTGAAGACCAGGAGCAGGGCGCCGAGGCTCCACAGGTGCACAGGTTCCAGGGTGACTCTCAACGGCCGTCCTCGCACCGCGTGGACCGCCCAGACGGTCCACACCACGGCGAAGACCGCATAGCCGACGACGGCCAGCGCGTTGTCGTGGAGCGCCGCCAGGACGTCTCCGTGCACGAAGGCGTGCGCGCTGCGCAGCCCGCCGCAGCCGGGGCAGTACACGCCCGCGTAGCGCAGCAGCGGGCAGACCGGGTAGTGCCCGGGTTCGTTGGGGTCCACCGCCCCGACGTACGCGAAGGCCCCCACGACGCTCGCGAGCACCCCTGCGGGGACCGCGATCCTCCGGAGCGCGGCGACGGCTCCGGAATCGGTACGGGACGGCGTCACGCCGGGGGATTCGGTGTTCACCCCACGCATTCTGCCCTCCCCCCGTCCGGCCCGCTGCTCGCACCCGGGAACGCGAGAGGCGGCCGGGGCGCTCGACCGCCCGGGACCGCCTCTGGCACGCAGGTCGAGAAGGGCTCAGCTCTCCGTCGCTCGCGCGGGCTGCGCCGTGTGCGCCTCCGTCTTCGGCTGGCCGAGGCCCATCTGGCGCATGATGCCGCCGATGACGCCGCCGAGCGCGACGATCACCAAGCCCGCCCAGAAGCCGATCGGCTGGGCCATCACGGTGAAGGCGCCCGAGACGCAGAAACCGATGAAGGCGATTGTGACACCGGTCCAGGCGGCCGGGGTGTGACCGTGGCTGCTGCCCGCCATGACTTGCTCCTCGTGTGCTGTATGTACATGTGTGAGTCGGACGCTCGGCGCCCATTGTCCCGTACTCGCGCGTATGCGGTGAGCGCGGGGTCGCCCGTCGCGGGGCGGCAGGGCGGTCAGGCGCCCGTGGGGTCCTCGCCCCGGTCGAGCGCCTTCCACAGGTCCTCGGGGCGGTCCGGGTCGACCGGCTTCACCTTGCGCGGCCGGGGTGTGCCGTCGCGCTCGTAGCGGCCGGACATCGCGGGCCACAGACGGCCGTAGCGCACGGCGAGCAGTCCGGCCAGGAGGAGGAGAGCGCCGCCGAGGGCCGCGACATAGGGCCAGGCGGTGTGCGTCAGCGCCGTTGCGGTCGCCGACGTGTCGCCGGCCGCCTGCGCCGCCTTCTCGTCGAGCGCCGAGCTGTCGCCCACGCCGAGGAGCGCGGCCGCGATGGTGCCCGCGCCGGAGAGCACGAGCAGCAGCGAGACGAGGATGCGCCCGGCTCTGCGGACCGCGAAGACGGCGACGAGCGCGGCGAGTCCCACTATGGCCAGGGCCGCGGGCACGCCCGTGACATCGCTGCCCTTCGCCGTCAGCGGGAAGTCGCCGCCGGCCACCGTCACGGTGCCCGCCGACCAGCCCTGCCGGGAGGAGAGCAGCGCGACGGCCGCGCCGACCGCCCCGCACAGCAGGGCGAGGGCGAGGCTTCGGCGGGCGGACCGGACGGGTGCAGCGGCCTCGGATCGGGGGTGAGGTACGGCAGTCACGTACACCACTATCGCCTGAAGCCCGGGCGAACCGTCACCCGGGCCCCCTTACCTGCCCAACCCGTTACGGGCCCAGCCGGTTCGCCGTGTGGACCGCGCGCAGGACCGCCGCCGCCTTGTTGCGGCATTCGTTGTCCTCGGCGACCGGGTCCGAGTCGGCCACGATGCCCGCGCCCGCCTGCACATAGGCCGTGCCGTCCCGCAGCAGGGCCGTGCGGATCGCGATGGCGGTGTCGGAGTCGCCCGCGAAGTCGAGGTAGCCGACGCAGCCGCCGTACAACCCGCGCCGGGACGGCTCGAGTTCGTCGATGATCTGCATGGCGCGCGGCTTGGGGGCGCCGGAGAGGGTACCGGCCGGGAAGCAGGCCGTCAGGACGTCGAAGGCCGTACGGCCCTCGGCGACCCGGCCCGTGACGGTCGAGACGATGTGCATCACATGCGAGTACCTCTCGACGGACATGAAGTCGACGACCTCGACCGAGCCGGGCTCGCAGACCCGTCCGAGGTCGTTGCGGCCGAGGTCGACGAGCATCAGGTGCTCGGCGCGTTCCTTGGGGTCGGCGAGCAGTTCCTCGGCGAGGGCCTGGTCCTCCTGTGGGGTCGCACCGCGGTGCCGGGTGCCCGCGATGGGGTGGACCATGGCCCGGCCGTCCTCGACCTTCACCAGCGCTTCCGGGCTGGACCCGACGACGTCGAATCCGTCGAAGCGGAACAGGTACATGTACGGGGACGGATTGGTCGCCCGCAGCACCCGGTACACGTCCAACGCGCTTGCCGTGCAAGGCGTTTCGAAGCGCTGCGAGGGGACGACCTGGAAGGCCTCGCCGGCGCGGATGCGCTCCTTGATGTCCTCGACGGCCTCCTGGAAGTCCTCGCCGCCCCACAGGGCCGTGTACTCGGGCAGTTCGGACGGCGGGAGGACGGCGGGCGGCTGGGCGACCGCGCGGGACAGGTCGGCCTCCATCGCGTCGAGGCGGGCCACCGCGTCGGCGTAGGCCTCGTCGACGCCCGTGTCGAGGTCGTTGTGGTTGATCGCGTTGGCGATCAGCAGGACCGAGCCCTCCCAGTGGTCCATGACCGCGAGGTCACTGGTGAGGAGCATGGTCAGCTCGGGGAGCCCGAGGTCGTCGCGCTCGCCGGGGCCGATCTTCTCCAGACGGCGCACGATGTCGTAGCCCAGATAGCCGACCATGCCTCCGGTGAAGGGCGGCAGCCCGTCCTGGTGGGGCGTGTGCAGGGCCTCGATGGTGGCCCTCAGGGCGGCGAGCGGGTCGCCCTCGGCCGGGACGCCGACGGGTGGGACGCCGAGCCAGTGGGCCTGGCCGTCCCTCTCCGTGAGGGTGGCGGCGCTGCGGACGCCGACGAAGGAGTAGCGGGACCATTGATACGCGGTGCGGCCGTTCTCCGCGGATTCCAGCAGGAAGGTGCCCGGGCGTTCGGCGGCGAGCTTGCGGTAGAGCGCGACCGGGGTGTCGCCGTCGGCGAGGAGCTTGCGCGTGACCGGGATGACGCGGCGGTCGGTGGCCAGCTTGCGGAAGGTCTCGAGGTCCATGGCGGCTGACCTTACTGATCCTTGGACGGCACGCCGGACGCGGCGTCCTTGAGCAGTACGTCGGCGTCGAAGCACGTGCGGTCGCCTGTGTGGCAGGCGGCCCCCACCTGGTCCACCTTGACCAACAGGGTGTCGGCGTCGCAGTCCAGGGCGACCGACTTCACGTGCTGGACGTGGCCGGACGTGTCGCCCTTCACCCAGTACTCCTGCCGGCTGCGCGACCAGTATGTGCACCGGCCGGTCGTCAGGGTGCGGTGCAGCGCCTCGTCGTCCATCCAGCCGAGCATGAGCACCTCACCGGTGTCGTACTGCTGTGCGATGGCGGGGAGCAACCCGTCGGCGCTGCGCTTGAGGCGCGCCGCGATCTCGGGGTCCAGGGCGCTGGGCCTGCTGGGGTCAGGCGTGCTGGTCATGCCGACCATTGTGCCGCGCCGCGCCGGCATCGTCGGCCGCCGTCCGGTGGGCGGACCGTACCCCCGGTCGTACGCTGGCTGCATGTCGACCCATGCGAAGCGTGAACGACTTCTCCTCGCCGACCTGTTGGAGGCCACCGGCCCGGACGCCCCCACCCTGTGCGAGGGCTGGACCACCCGTGACCTCGCCGCGCACGTCGTGGTGCGCGAGCGCCGCCCGGACGCCGCCGGGGGCATCCTGATCAAGCAGCTCGCCTCTCGTCTGAACCGGGCGATGGCGGAGTTCACCGACAAGCCGTACGAGGAGCTGCTCCAGCTCATCCGTACGGGTCCGCCGCGGTTCTCACCCTTCTCGCTCAAGCAGATCGACGAGATGTCGAACACCGTCGAGTTCTACGTCCACACCGAGGACGTACGCCGGGCGCAAGCGGACTGGACACCGCGTGAGCTCGACCCGGTCTTCCAGGACGCCCTGTGGTCGCGGCTGGAGCGGGCCGCCCGGCTGACCGGCCGCGGCGCGCCGACGGGCCTGGTGCTGCGCCGCCCGGACGGGCAGACGGCCGTCGCGCACCGGGGCACGCCGGTCGTGACGGTCACCGGCGAACCCTCGGAACTGCTGATGTTCGCGCTCGGGCGGCAGCGGGTGGCGGACGTGGAGCTGGAGGGCGACAAGGACGCGATCGCGGCCCTGCAGGAGACGAAGCAGCTGGGGATCTGAGGGGATCGTCAGGGCGGCGCCGACGGCGGCGGCCCCGCGGCACGGGCAGGGCCGCCGCCGTAGATCGGAAGAGCACA
>NZ_LBMW01000022.1 GCF_026168105.1 Streptomyces hygroscopicus | reverse complement strand
GGCGGCGCGGGCGGCGCCCTGGGCGCGGCCTTCGTGCTCGGCCTGCTCGGCGTCAGCCCCGCCGCGCCGGTCGTGGTCCCGGCGCTGCTGGCCGCCTCGCTCCTGGGCAGCATGGGCGCGGGCAGCCTCAACCTGGAGAAGCGCCTCAAGCGCAGGGCGATCGAAGACGCCGACGGGGGGCTGCGCGACCTGCCGGTACAGCTCGGCCCGCAGCTCACCGAGCGCGTCCGGGCGGGCTTCGAGGAGTTGGAGAACCTGGTCACCAACGAGATCAGCGCGGCCATCGAGGAGGAGGAGAACAACATCCGGGCCATGGTCGAGGAGAAGCAGCGCGACCAGCATGAGCGCGACCAGGCCCTGACCCGGCTCGACGAGGCCAAAACCGCGGTCTCCGGGCATCTGCTCCAGTTGCAGAAGGCCCTCACCACCGCACAGCAGGTGTGAGCCGGTGACGGGGACACGGAGTACCGCACGGCCGGCGGCGGCACTGCCGTCGGCCCTGTCCGAACAGCTCGCACGACACCACGGCGTCTCCTACCGAGACCGGTTCACCACCGAGCTCGAGCGGGTACGGACCGTGCTGGCCGCGCGGACCACCACGGTGGTCTTCGGCGGCCACTTCAGCGCCGGCAAGTCCAGCCTGCTCAACCTGCTCATCGGCCGCCCGCTGCTGCCGGTCAACGACTTCCCGGAGACCGGAGTCCCCTGCGTGATCAGTGGTGGACCCGCCGACCGCGTCATCGTCGTGCGCGCGGGTGGCCGCACGGAACTGCCTTGCACCACCGAGTCCATCGCCGAGGCCGTCTCACTGATCGCCGCAGACGGCGACTACCGCCGAGAGGTGCTGGAGGGGCCCTGCCGGGTGCTGATCGAACTGGCGGACTCCCCGGTGCCGGACCGGGTGCGCTGGGTCGACTCACCCGGCATCAACGACACCGACGCCATGACCGCCCGGGCCGCGGAGGTCGCCGCCCACGCCGACCTGCTGGTCTGGGTCGTCAACTCCCGGCAGCCGATCTCCACCGTCGAGGAGGACTTCCTCCGGGCCCACCGCGAACGTCACGGAACGGACTCGGTGGCACTGCTGGTCAACGTCTTCCTCCCCGAGGACACCCCCGAGCAGTGGCAGCGCTTCCTGGCCACCAGGGCCGACCACCACAAGGCTCGGCTCGAGAACGCACTGGACGGCGGGCTGCCCACCGGACTCGTCTTCGTCAGCGCACGCGGGGCCGCCGCCGACCCCACCCACTTCGGCGGACCCGAGACCCACGCCCTGCTCGAGCGGATCAGCCGCGCCGCCGACCCGGCCGTGGCGGCCGCCCGGCGGGCGCGTGCGGCGGCGCTGCTGCGCCCCCTGATCGACGAGGCCGCCTTCCGGATCCGTGAAGAGCGGTCACTCCTGGAACAGCAACGCGCCCGCAACGACCTGCTGCGGTCCGAACTCACCACCCTGGCCGAGCAGTTCCGCTCCCAGGTGGGGCGTACCCTCGACGATTGCGCACGGGATTGGGAGGTACGTGCCCGCGCCTGCGGTGACCAGGTCGCAAAGCTGCTGACGACCGGTCCGGTGCAGCGCGACGGAAGCTATGGGCAGATCCTCACCGAGCATCTCCGGCAGGCATCCGCCGAACTGGCCGCCACCCTGGCCCGTACGCTGTCCCGGAGCGCCGCCGCCACCCGGCACGCTGCCCTCACCGAGGCGGAGACCCGGCGGCTGACCGAGGTGCTGCGGCCTCCCCCGGTCACCGTCGAAGTGCCGGGCAGGCTCGCCGGTCGCCTGCCCGAACTGCGCACGGACAGCCTCGGACGCACGGTCAGCGGGCGGATCGGCTCGATGATGCCCTCGCTGTCGGCCAAGGCCCTGCGCACCATCGACCATGTCGTCAACGCGGCGGCCGACTCTGTCGAACGGGCCAAGGAGGCCGCCGAGTCCGCCGTCCCCGACCGGGAACGGACGCGGGCCAACATCCTGGCCGCCGCGGCCTTGGCCGGACGGCACGCCGGCAGCCGGCGAAGCCACGTCCTCCAGGTGCTGGGGAGCGCCTGCCGCCCACTCACCCCCGCCCCCAAGGACCCCGACCCTCACCCGCTCACCGTCCTGGAGGCACTGCACGGGCACCTCACCGCCTGCCTGGAGATCTGCGGAGGAAGCCTGTGACCGACGTCCTCGGCATCGATATCCAGTACACGCGCAGCGTCCTGGCGCTCCGTGAGGGCAGGCCCGGGGCCGCCCGGCTGTCCCTGCTCGGCGACGGCCGTCGGACCCTGATCCCCAACGCCCGTACCGGCGACGCCTGGGGCAGCGCGGCAGCCGAACAGCTGCTGCGGGACGGGCCCGCCACTGCGGAACAGCTCGCCGACTGGCGCAGCGACCCCTGGTCCGAGGGCTTCCTGCGCGGCGTGCACCGGCGCACCGCCCGCTATCTGGGGCTCGCCGGCACCACACCCACGCTCGGCTGCCACACCGTCGTATGCACGGCTCCCGGGGCCCCCGCGGACGTCGAACAGCGCTGCGAGAAGTCCGGCTTCGGCAGACCGTCACGGATCGGCGCCACCGATGCCCTGGTCTGCCGCTGGCTGGCGGAGGGCGGTGCGGTGCCGCCCGAACGGGCGACGGTGCTGGCCGTGGTGTGCGGGGAGCAGTGGACGGTGCTCGCGCCCTACCAGGTGGTGCACGTCGACGGGCAGCCGCTGCTCGACCGCCGTGCGGCCGACGCCGTCCACGGGGCGGGCGCCGGTCCGTGGACGGACCTGGTCGCCCGTGAGGTGCTGGCCCGCTGCGACGAGAGCACCCCTGCCCGCGACCTGCTCGCCCTGCTGGACGCGGCCCTGGAGTGCGCCGGCCTGCTGGACGCCGAGGCGGCCGTACCTTGGCACGGCCCGCTGGCGGACCGGCTGTTCACCCCGCTCGCCCTGCACCGGGACGAGCTGGCCGGACGGCCGGAGGTGGCCGGGACCGTCGGCGAGGCCCACGCCCTGGCGCAGGGTGCCGCGCCGGACGCCGAGCTGGTCCTGCTCGGAGGTGTCGGCGGGGTATGGCCCTTCCTTCGCGACGCCCTGACGACGCTCGCCCCGGTGTGGCGCAGCCCCGCGCCCGCGGCCGACCTGGCCGCGGGCGCGGCCTACTGGCCGGAGTTCCGCGTCCGGCTGTCGGCGCCTGCACACGACGGCGCACCGGCGCCGGCCACCACTTCCACGGACCCCGGCCCCACCGACGGCGCCACCGCATCCGCAGGCCTCGACCACCTCCCGCCCTGGGAGCGCTGGACCTCCACCCCGGAGTCGTGGGGATGACACCCCGCCGTTCGGCGGCAGCGGACCGCCGTGTCGGCACCGCGGTTCGCGGTGCCACGGGCGAAGCCCGCCGTCCGGGAAAGCCACTGGTCCGCCGCGATGTTGGGCAGACCATGGCGGCCCTGCACCTTCGTCAGCCCGTCGACGCACCGATCCCGCATCCACTGCGCCCCATGACGACCTCACGCAAGCCGGAGCCACGATGACGTCCAAGCACCCAGCCGTCCCCGGACCGCTGCCTCAGCTTCCCGCGCAGGTCCCTGCGCCCGGCGTATCCGGAAGCCCGACCGGTGCCATGGAGGCGCTGGTCGGGTCGGCCGCCTTCCCCGAGGCCATGCCGCAACTGCTGCTCGGGCTGCTGGAGCGCCGCTACCTCACCGACTTCGATCCCACCCGATGGACCGTCAAACCCGCGTCCGCCGACGGCCCCCGCCCGCTGCTGCACGAGATCCGCGCCCTTGGTCGCCCATCCGCCGACACCGGCTGGGGCGCCGCCGTCCCGCACGTCCTCACCGCTTGCCACAGCGGCGGCCATCTGCTCAGCGTGGCTGTTCACGGCGACGGCAGCCGGCACCGCATCCACTGGGGCGGGCGCCGCCTCGCGGGCGTCTCACGAGGCTCCACCGAGGACTTCCTCCAGGGCCAGGCCGGAGTGCTGCGCGCCCACGTCCCCGGACTCGAACTCGGCCCACCCGCCTCCTGCGAGGAGGGTTCCCATGCCGAGCTGGCCTCGTTTCTCCGTACCGCTCCGGCCCTCGCCCTGGTCACCGGTATCCCCGCCCCGGCCCATGGCCGGGGCCCCGCAGCCTTTCAGTCCCTGGACCGCCTCGCCGCAGCCGTCGGCGATCGCCGCTATGCCGTGGTGGTCGCAGCCGAACCCCTCACCCCCATGGAGCTCGACCGCACCCTCGACCGCTGCCGTCGCTTGCGCAGCGAAATCCACGCACTCGTCCGGCACACCGTCGTCAGCCAGCAGGGGGAGACCAGCTCCGCCTCCACCACCGAGGCCGCCGGACTCGATGCGGGCCTGCCGGCCTGCCTCACCGCGATCGCCATGTTCTGCTCCATCGCCGGGGTCTTCCCGGCCGTGCGCCCACTGGCAGCCGCCGCTCCGTCGGCCCTTCAGCTCGCCGCGATCGCCGGCGGTCCGCGCGGCACCTCCCAGACCTCCAAGGGAGTCTCGACCTCCCGGAGCCACAGCGCGGATCTGCTGAACGCCACTGCCGAGGCCTGCGAGAAACTGCTCCAGCAGCACATCGACCGGCTGGAGACCGCCCGTGCCCAGGGCTGGTGGCGCACCGCCGTCTACCTGGCGGCCGACGGTGAGGGCACCCTCGAGGCCCTGGCGGGGGCACTGCGCGGCACCTGCAGCGGCGAAGCCACCGCCCTCGATCCGCTGAGGGTGCTTCGGCTGCCGTCGGCCACTCTCCGCAACGCGGCCCTGCACGGCCGAATCCTGCCCCTGGCGCCCGCGTCCGGCGGCATCGGACATCCCCTGGGTCCCGCCTTCGACGCCCTGGCGACCTGCCTGACCTCCACCGAACTCGCGGTCCTCGTAGGGCTTCCGCGCGGCCCGGTGGCCGGACTGCCGATGCACGACGTCGCCGAGTTCGCCCTCTCCGCCCCACCACCGGAGCCGAAGGCCGTGACCATCGGGCGCCTCACCGACGCGCAGGGCGGCGAGCACCAGCACGTCACCGTCTCCGGCCGGGCGCTGAACAGGCATGTCTTCATCACCGGGATGACCGGTTACGGCAAGACCACCACGGCCAAGAACCTGCTGGTCGAGGCGTACACCGAACTGGGAGTGCCGTTCCTGGTCATCGAGCCCGCCAAGGCGGAGTACCGCCATCTCGCCCAGCACCCCGCCCTCAAGGGCGGACTACGTGTCTACGGCATCGGCCCGGACGCCCCGCTGCCGCTGCGTCTCAACCCGTTCGCCCCGCTCGCCTCCGTACCGCTCTCACGGCACATCGACCTGCTCAAGGCGGTGTTCAACGCGTCCTTCCCCATGTTCGCCGGCATGTCGTACGTCCTCGAGGACGCGATGCTCGAGGTCTACACCGAGCGTGGCTGGGACCTGCACACCTCCGCCAACGACCTGCTCGGCCCGCGTCCCTCCGCACCGGACGTCGCGGCGCTCACCCCGACCGTCAGGGAACTCCAGGACAAGATCGAGGACGTTCTGGAGCGCCGCGCCTACGGACGCGAGGTCCACCAGAACCTTGGCGCCGCACTGCGCTCCCGGTTGGGCAGCCTGGTGGTGGGCACCAAGGGCATGGCCCTGGACACCCGGCGCTCGGTGCCCGTGGAGGAGCTCTTCGCCCGGCCGGCGGTGATCGAGCTGCGCAACCTCGGCGACGACGAGGAGAAGTCCTTCGTCATGGCCCTGCTGCTGTGCCGCCTGTACGAGCACGCCGAGTCGCGCGGAGGGGCCTCCGCGCCGGACGGCGAGGAACTGCGCCATCTGACGCTGATCGAGGAGGCCCACCGGCTGCTGCGCGCGGCCCGGCCGCCGTCCGGCGCGGAGAGCCCTGATGCGCAGGCCAAGGCGGTGGCGATGTTCACCGACATGCTGGCCGAGATGCGGGCGTACGGTGAGGGCTTCGTCGTCGCCGACCAAGTGCCCACCAAGCTGGCGCCGGAGATCGTCAAGAACTCCAACGTCAAGATTCTGCACCGGCTGGTCGCCGCCGACGACCGTGCGGTCGTCGCCGCGTCGGTCAACCTCACCGAGCAGCAGAGCCGCCGCCTGGCCACTCTGCCGCCCGGTGAGGCCGTCGTCCACGACGAGCGGATCGGCTCGGCCGTGCTGGCCAGGATGCGGCGGCACGAGCCTCCCGCCGTACGGGCACCGGGACCGCCGGGCGCACCCGCCGAAGCCGACCGGGCGTATCTGCACCGTCACGGCGGCTGCCGCCGCTGTCCGGCGCCCTGCACCGTGCTGCACCTGGCCGACCGGGACAGCGCACGGGCCGCCGCGGACCAGGCGCTGTCCCCCTTCTTCGACCGTCTGCTGCTGGGTACGCCGGAGCAGTTGTGGGACGCGTGGGCGGCCTGGCGCTCGTCCGTGCCCAGGGGTGCCCTGGCCTACTGCACCTTCGCGCAGGCCGCCCGGCGCCGACTGGGCGGCCTCGGCGCACTGGACGGCGGCGCGGGGCTCCTCGAACGCGACCGTGCCGCCCGGATTCTGGCGCGACTGGCCGAGGGCTGGCTGAACGCGGCAGACCTCGACGGGCCGGCAGTCGACCTGCTCGCCGAGGTCCGTGCGGGCCTGGTCCGAACCATCGGCTCCCGCCCGCCCCGTGAGCTGCCCGGATGTGCCGAATGCCCAAGCCGCTGCCGGGTGCTGCCGCTTCTCGCACCGGCCGTTCCGGCCTTCGCCGCACCGGTGAGCGCCTGCGCCGACCGCCCCGTCCCCCTCGACACCCGGCTGCGGCAGCTGGGTGCCCTGGCCGAGGAGCACCTTCCCGCCGCCTGCCGGCTGCTCCCCGACGGCCAGAGCCGCAGATCGCTTCTGTACTGCATGATCGTCAACGCCACCGCCGCAACACCCCGGTTGCGGCGGCCGACCCCCGCCGCGGAGGCCGCCGTCACCGAAACCCTTGCCGCACTCCGCGACGAGCCCCAGCCCGACGGGTCCTGACGTGCATCCGGAAGACCGGGCCCCCGTCGGCGGGTGCGAATGGCGCCGGGCCGTGCTCAGCCCGGCGGCCGGCGGCAGTCCACGTCCTCCCTCACGGGCCCGTCAGCATCCGGACTTGTAGAAGTACTTACTGACCCCGGCGTCGTTCATGTTGGCAGGGGTGATGGCGACCATGTTGGTGCCGATCGACTTGTCGACGGGCTTTCCGTCGAAGACGGCGGCGAGCTGGTCGACGGCCCCCTTGCCGATCGACGCGGGATCCTGGGCGACCAGCACCTGAAGCGTTCCGTCCTTGAGCGCCGCTACCTCGTCCGGTTCGGCGTCGAATGCGGCGACCTTGACGGTGCCCTGCTTGCCGGCCTGCTTGAGGCCGGTGGCGATGCCCTTTCCGGTGTTCGTGTTGCCCGCGAACACGCCTCCCAGGTCGGGGTGGGCCGCCAGCGTCGACTGGATCTGCGAGGCCGCGGTGGCCGGCTGGTCGTTGTCGTAGAGAGTCGGCAGCACCTTGATGCGGGGGTACTTGGCCATCTCCTCGGTGAAGCCCTTGATGCGGGCGTCGGTGGTGGAAACGCCGGGCTTGACACTGATGACGATGACCGAGCCCTTCTCGCCCATCTGCTTGGCGAGCGCGTCGGCGGCGACCCGCCCGCCCTTCTCGTTGTCGGACGAGATCCGGGTGATCCCGACCGAGGGATCGCTCACCACCGTGTCCACGAGCGCGACCTTGGTTCCGGACGACTGGATCTGCTTGAGCGAAGGCGTCAGGGCGTCGGTGTCGACCGGCGCGATCATCAGCCCGTCGGGGCGGGCCGCGGCGACGGAATCGAGCAGCGGGCGCTGGACCGACACGTCCCACTGCGCTGAACCATCGGCGTTGAAGTCCATGCCCTTGGCCTTGGCCTCGTCCTGGGCGGCACAGCTCATGGTGATGTAGAAGGGGTCGCTCTTCACACCGGTGATCAGGGTGACCTTCTTGTGGGCGGCACCGCCCGCCGACCCCGAACCGCTCGTGCTCGACGAACTGCATGCGGCGGTCGTGGCCAGGGCCAGTACGGTGCCTGCGGCCATCAGCAGTCTGCGGTTGCTGCGAATGCTCGACATAACGCTGTTCTCCTTAACATGCGCACCCGGCACTGCGGGTGGTCGTCCCGCCCTGTTGCGGGGATCGGCCTGGCCGGTTCTTACGTGGACGTGCACCCCGCTGCACATGTGGGATGCCGGATGGTGCGGGGTGGCTATCTGCGTTCTCGGCTTTTCCGGCGCGTCTGGTCGATGTAGACGGCGGCGACCAGTACGACGCCCACGGCCACGTCCTGCCAGTACTGCTGGACCCCGATGACGACCAGTCCGGTGGTGAGCACCGCGGGGATGAACACGCCGATGACCGTGCCCAGTACCGAACCGCGCCCGCCGAACAGGCTGGTGCCGCCGAGGACCACCGCGGTGATCACCTTGAGGTTGTCGGTGGAGTGTCCGGCAATCGACGTCGTGCCGTACGAGGCCAGCCACATCACCGCACCCAGCCCCGCCAGCAGCCCCATCAATCCGTAGACCTTGATCAGGTGCCGGCCCACCGGGATGCCCGCGCGCCGTACGGCGGCAGGGTTGGAGCCGATCGCAAGGGTGTAGTTGCCGAACCTCGTTCCGCTCAGCACCGCGCCGAATACGGCGGTGACCACCGCGGCAAGGATCACCAGCCATGGGATGCCGAGCAGTTTGCCGAAGCCGAGGGTGTTCTGCAGATTCGTGGCGGCGGCACCGGCCGGGTCCTGGCCGCCGGTGGCCAGTTCGGCCAGGCCCAGCGCCGCGCCCAGTCCGCCGAGCGTCACGATCAGCGGGGAAACCTTCCCGGTCGCCACCAGCGCTCCCTGCAGTGCGCCCCACCCGGTGCCGACGGCAAGCGCGATGAGCACGCAGACCACCACCGTGCCCCAGCCGGCGGCGGGCCCGCCGTGGTGGATGTTGTACTCCCCTGCGGCCACGGCGGCCAGGACCAGGACCGAGCCTATGGAGAGATCTATGCCCGCGGTGATGATCACGTACGTCATACCGACGCCGAGCACCAGGTAGATCGCCGCATTGACGGCGATCTGTGTGAGGTCGTACGTGGTGAAGAACTTGCCCGGCGCGGCAAGGGTGAAGAACGCGACCAACGCCACGAGGATCACGAACGTCCACAGCTCACTGATCGACGCTGCGCGGCGCAGCCACGCGGGCAACCCGCTGCGCCCGCTGGTGGAGGGGAGCGGATCCTGTGCCCCTGCGGTCTGCCGGATCTCCTGGCTTTCGGCGGTCATCGACCTTCCTCCGATTCACCTGCACCGGCCGCGCCACGGGCCGCGTCCTTGTGGGCGGGGCCGTCCAGCGATCCGGTCATGGCCCCGACGAGTTCCTCGATCGTGGTGTCGGCCGCGTTGAAGGAGGCGACCCGCCGTCCGAGCCGCAACACCTCGACGCGGTCTGCCACCGACAGCACCTCGGGCATGTTGTGGCTGATCAGCACCACGCAGATGCCCCGGTCCGCCACCCGCCGCACGGTCTCCAGTACGCGGGCGCGCTGCATCACGCCCAGAGCGGCAGTGGGCTCGTCCATGAAGATGACCTTGTTCGCGAACGCCACGGCTCGGGCCACGGCCACCGACTGACGCTGACCTCCTGACAACGTTGCCACCGGTGCCGTCATGTCCTTCAGCTCGACACCGAGTTCGGCGAAGGCAGTGACCGCCTCCCGCCGCATGGTGGGCCGGTCCAGCACGCCCAGCCGGCCCAGCAGCCCGCCTCGCAGGATCTCCCTGCCGAGGTACAGATTGGCCGCGGCGTCCAGGTCGGGTGCCATCGACAAGTCCTGGTAGACGGTCTCCACTCCGTGACGCTGCGCGTCCATCGGCCCGGCGAACCGCACCGGCGCCCCTTCGAGGCGGACTTCACCGTCGTCAGGGGCGATGACGCCCGACAGTACGTTCACCAAAGTCGACTTGCCGGCACCGTTGTCGCCGATCAGGCCGACGACTTCACCGGCGTACGCGGTGAAGTCGGCGCCCTGCAACGCCTGTACGTGGCCGAAGCGTTTGACCACGCCGTGTGCCGCGAGAAGCGGTTCCCTCACAGAGGCCATGTTGCGCCTTCTCGTTGGTATCGTTAACAGTGCGATGATTCTGTGCGCCCCACATGAGGGCGTCAAGGGGTGGATGTGAACCAGATCTCATGGAAAGCGGTCACGGTCCGCGCACGATCGCCGCGTTCGGCATCCGGGAGCCAACCCGTGGGTGCCTGTCGGCACGCCGTGGCCTGTTCCCCCATGCCCGCACGAGAGCCGCGCCGAAATGCCACCGCCTGAGTCGGCGACCGCGCGCGGGACTGCCGTCACGGACGGGAAGGGGCATGGAGGGCCGCAGAGCGAAGCGGCGGCGACCGGAGATCACCCACTGGCATATGCGGTAACGTTAACGTATCGATGCTCGAAGGGAGGCGCGGAGCGTGGCCACCCGGCCGACGATGAAGGATGTTGCCGCAGAAGCCGGCGTCAGCGTGATGACCGTTTCCCGAGTCGTCAACGGTGATTCGGTCGTCTCTCCGGAAACCGCCGCGCGCGTGGAGGCGGCCGTCCGGAAGCTGGGCTACCAGCGTGACGACGTGGCTCGTCAACTGCGCCTCACGGACCAGTTGAGCAAGACCATCGGGCTGATGGTCGACCACGTCGGCGACCCCTTTATGGCCGCCGTCGCATCGGCCGCCGAGGACGTCGCCCGCCGGCACGGCAGCATGGTGCTCATCGGCTCCAGCCGTGACGACCAGCGCCGGGAGCGGGAGCTCATAGCGGCCTTCACCGCTCGCCGCGTCGACGGGCTGATCCTCACCCCCGTCGCCGGCAGCCACCGTTTCCTGCGCTCGGCCCAGTCCCGGGGCACCAAAATCGTGTGCGTGGACCGGGCAGCACGCGGGCTGGAGGTGGACACCGTGGTGGTGGACAACTTCGGCGCCGTGCAGGAGGCCGTCCACCACCTGATCGCGCACGGCCACCGCAACATCGGCTACCTCGGCGACAAGCAGGAGATCTGGACCGTCGGCGAGCGGTATCGGGGCTACCTGGCAGCGCTGGAGGCCGCCGGCATCGAGGCGGACCCGGCGCTCATCCGGCACGGCCTGAGGTCTGTGCCGGACGCCGCCAAAGCCGTCGCGGAGATCCTCTCCGCTTCCACGCCCCCCACGGCGATACTGGCCAGCAATGACGTGGTTGCGTTCGGGGTGCTGGCCGCCCTGCCCTCCGACATCGCGTTCGTCAGCTTCGACGACTTCACCCTGGCCGCGCAGATGACCCCGCCGGTCACCGTCATCGCCCAGGACCCGGTCGCGCTCGGAACGAGCGCCGCCCATCTGCTGTTCGCCCGCATTCATGGGGACACGTCCCCGCCCCGCACCGTCGTCATGCCCACCAGGCTGATCCCCCGGGGATCGGGAGAGATCCCAGGTCCCCATGCACCGCAGGGCGTTGACAAGGACCGTGGTTGAGCGCCGCCCGGCATCGCCCGGGTTCGGCTCCGGTTGACTGAACCGGACGCAGCGCAAACCGGTCCGTCAAACCGCCGCTGCTGATGCCGGGAACACGGGGCTGCCCGGGCGGTCTGCCGAGCGAGTGATTTCACTGAACCGTGCCCACAACCGCCGCGGCTGGACCGAAACGGTCTGGCGCGGAACCGGCTCCGGCTGCTCCCGGTTCGAGCCCGAGCCGTCCTTCCAGCACGATCCGCTGTGCGCCAACCGCACCATGAACGACGTCTCCGCAGATGCCGACCCTGCCACCGGCCTGGCCGTCTACGACACCTTCGGCACATTCGGTCAGGGCTGGCAGGTCGTCGGCGGCACCAGCGTGTCCACCCCGCTCGTCGCCGCCATGTACGCGCTCGCAGGCAACCCAGCCCCGAACACGTACCCCAACTCCTACCCCTACGCGCGTCCGCGGGCGTTCAATGACATCACCTACGGAACCAACGACCCCTGTGGCGGCACCTACCTGTGCACCGCCGTCCCGGGCTACGACGGGCCCACCGGAATCGGCACCCCGCACGGTGTCGCCGGACTGGGAGACCGGGCCAGGTAGGCGAACACGCCGGCCGACCCCGACGACGCACTGCCTCACCCGCCGGCCCATGCCGCTCAGTCGCTCGCGCCGGCCACCGGGACTTCCCCGGTGTCTGCGGCATCGGTACGCAGTACCGGTCGGCCGAGCCAGGACACGAACAGCCCCTCGGGATCCCAAGCAGCGCGGTGCGTGTCGAGCCGCCGGAGGTTCTCGTCGGTCACGAAGCGATACGGGCGGTTGACCAGGTTCTCGTCGGCCAGCTGGATGCCACTGGCAAACGGTTCCCACGCTCGCATGTGGTCGGTCACCCACCTTGTGTACCGCTGGTCGTCGGCGGGATCGGTCCAGGCGGCATACAGCCCGTAATACACATCGTCCTCGACCGAGTACGCCATCGACGGGCGTTCGGGCTGTCCCTCGTATCCCCAGTTGAACACCACCATGTGCGACGGTGCCGGCGGCCAGGTCTTCAGCATGGCCTCGAAGTTGGGCCAGAGGTCGTCGAAGGAAGCGTGGGTCCACATGTTGTCGGCCAGATAGCGTTTGGTCTCGTCGTAGTGGGGATCGGTGCCGACCCGGCTCAAGGTTCCCGTGTCCGACACCTCGTTGAGTCGTGTCGTGAGTACGTGAGAGCGTGCGGGACAGGACTCGTAGACCGCCAGTTGTTCCCGGGCCTCTTCCTCGGTATCGGTGAAGGCCGTCGCGTTGAGTGCGATGAGCGGCTCGTGGTTGGTCATCGGGTCGCGGACGCACATGAGATTGATCTCCGTCGGGGTCCGACGGCCGATCTCGTGTACGAACCGGTAGACGTCCTGGGCGAAAGGCGCAGGCCAGAAGTAGCCGCTGTTCATCGTGACCCGTCTGCGGGAATACAGCTTGACGTAGAACCTGGTCACGACGGCGAAGAAACCGGGACCGGCGCCACGGGCCGCCCAGAACAGGTCGGCGTTCTGTGTCTCGTCGGCGTGGACCCGTTCGCCGTTCGCCGTGACCACGTCGATGCCGGTGACCGACATGCAGGCCGGCCCGTAGTCCCGTCCGGCCCAGGCGAACCCGCCTTGCAGCAGATAGCCGCCGATGGAGACACCCGTGCAGTGTCCCGTGGGAAAGAACAGGTCTTGCTCTGCCAGGAGCGTGTTGAGCTCTGATCCTTTGATGCCGGGCTGGGCGGTCGCGGTCATCGCCTCCTTGTCGACCGCCACGTGCCGCAAGTTCGACAGGTCGATCAGGACCGTGCCGTCGCGCAGGTGCGAACCGGACCAGCTGTGGCCGCCGGAACGCACCGCGATCTGCAGGCCTCCCTCCCTGGCGAGCTGTACCGCGGCGACGACATCGTCCTCGTTGTTCGCCAGGACGATCACTTCTGGGTAGCGTTCCGGCACCGCCGAGTGCCAGCACGCCTCACGGCGCCGGCTCTCGTAGTGGTAGTCCCCTCGCCGCAACACCCTGCCCTCGATCCGGGTCGCCACGCCCTGTCCTTTCTGGATTTTCGTGCACCGGAGCCTATTCAGATCGTTGGAACTCGTCGAAGACGTCCGGGAGAAACACTGCGAGATGGTTCATCTCCTGCGAGCAGTGCACGGCCATGGCACGGGCATGTCCGTCTCCGGGGCGCCTCAGACCATCTGCGACCGTTCCGAGTTCGCCGTCCAGGGAGGCTCCTGCGCGGGGGGCGACGTACTTCCCGCCCATCCAGAAGCGTGAACGCATCTCGGCGCCGTCTTTCGTCCGGCGTACGTGGTGCACGAGATGGCCCCAATCGAGCGGGACGCGGGACAACCTGGCAATGCCGCAATCGCGGTGGCTTCGTCAGGATCGAGGCTGTCATCGCCGAATCCCAGCTTGCGGGGATGGACAAAGTGGATGGCGGGCTCGCCGAGCGCACTGCCGACGCACTCGTCGACGAACGATGTACCCCCGATATACCTGTCGCGGTAGGAGCACCACGGTCCGCGGTGCCTCCATACCATTCCGCGTACAGGTGGGCTCGGGGATACCACAGCTTGTACATCGGGGCGTGGTTCCGTCCCTTCGGCCATGCCGCGACTCCCTCCCGGCGCCGGCGCCTCTTCTCCGATGGCGATGCGGCTGGTCTTCGAACGCCCTGTCCGGTTCACCCCTCCGACCCGGAACGGTCAAGATCGGGAGTGTTCCCCGGGTGACGGTAGGAGCAAGGGCCGCCCGCACCTGCCCAAAGCCACGCCGGTACGCCATTCGGCAGGCGTGGGCTCACCCGGACTTGCGACAGAGCATCGCCGATCAGCGTCAACGGATGAAGCACGCTGCGGGTTGGGAACAGCACACGCCCAAGCGGGTGGGACCAGCACGGCGCCGGGCGCACCGTGGTCGAGGACGAGGCGCCGACGACCACACCCGCGATCGCGACCCAGGTCAGCGATAGCTCCGATCTATCTCGTGCCGGAGATCGCCGAGCTCTACCGACGTGAGCCAGCTCGTTGCTCCAATCTGCGCCAAAAAACGACCCTTTGAGGAATCCCTGTCCCTTCTCTGGACACGTCTCCGAGCCCTCTGTATAAAAAATCATCCGATGCTTCGGCCACCAACTCGTATCCGCCGACACCCCAGGAGCCGCACCATGCCACCTGGCCCCCTCACCAGACGCTCCCTCTTCAAGGCCGCCGCGCTCGCCGGAGGCAGCGTGGCCTTCGGGCTCCCCCAGGGACTGTGGTCGGCGGCCCAGGCATACTCCGTCCCCTCAAAGTTGGACTGGTGGTACCAGGCCCGGTTCGGGATGTTCATCCACTTCGGTTCTTACTCCTACCTCGGCAGAGGCGAGTGGGCGTTCAGCAACGGCTGGAGCAAGGCCGACTACCAGACCCAGGTCAGCAAGCCCTTCAACCCCACCGTGTTCAGCCCCGCCACCATCGCCGAACTGGCCAAGAACGCAGGCATGAAGTACCTCGTGATCACGGCCAAGCACCACGAGGGCTTCGCGATGTGGGACTCGAACGTCGCGGGCTCCACAGACACCACCGGAACCAAGCGGTACAACCTCCACGACTACGCCGGCTGCCGGAGCGACCTGCTGGCGGCACTCAAGGCCGAGTGCGAGAGCCGGGGCATCAAGTTCTGCCTGTACTACTCGATCATGGACTGGAACCATCCCTCCCAGATCATCCGCAGTGGCGGTCTCACCACGATGTCCTCGCAGGCCGCCCGCACCGCGTACATCGCCGACATGAAGGCCCAACTGCAAGAGCTGCTGGACCGCTACGACCCGGCGCTCCTGTGGTTCGACGGCGACTGGTTCGCCGAACCCAGCAGCGCCACCCTGAACGACTGGTGGCTCCGGTCGGATGGCGTCGGCCTCTACGACTGGCTGATCGCCCGCAAGCCCAACCTCGTCGTCAACGAACGCGTCAAGCGTGACCTGGGCCTCGGCGACTACGCGGTCGCGGAGTTCGGTGTGCCCGATACCCCGATGAACCGGCCGTGGGAGAAGTGTTCCACCATGAACGGCGCCTGGGGCTACGACGCCTCGAAGGAGACCTCGGCCTCCTACCGATCCGTCAAGGACGTCGTCCAGGAGCTCGTCACGGTCGTGTCCAGGGACGGCAACCTCCTGTTGAACATCGGCCCCAAGGGCGACGGCTCAGTCACCGACGAATCCGTGACCATCCTCAACGGCCTGGCTTCCTGGATGTCGACGTACAGCGACAGCATCCACGGCACGAGCGGCAGCCCGTTCGCCACCGAGCCGGACTGGGGCAAGATCACCAAGAAGAGCGGCAAGCTCTTCGCCCATGTCTTCGCCTGGCCCACGAACGGCGTGCTCCGGATCCCGGAGATCGACAACACGATCAGCCGCGTGTACCTGATGAACAGCCCCTCGGCTTCACTCAACTACACCGTCGGCGGCAGCCACATCAACGTCACGGTGCCAGCCACCGCGCCGAACACCGACGACTCCGTGGTCTGCGTCGAGGTCAACGGGATGCCCGCGCCCAATGCTTCCGTGACGGTGTTCCGAGACGTCGGCTACTCCCGTTCCGGGCCCAGTGCCAAACTGCCGCTGGGCGGCTACACCTCCTCCCAGCTGTCGGCCACGGGCATCGCGCCCGCCGGCATCTCCTCGATTCTGGTGCCGGACGGTTACCAGTTGACGGGTTACTCCGGCGACAACTTCACCGGCACCGCCTGGACGTTCACCGCGGACACCTCCGACCTGCGGGCGACCGGCAACAACGACGCCATCGCCTCGCTGAAGGTGACGTTCAACCCCGCCGCCCACTTCCTCCTGATCAATGTCACGGACCGCCTGGCCCTCGACAGCGGCGGCAACGTCACCAGCGGCTCGAACCTCAAGCAATGGACGCCGGTGGACAGCAGCAACCTCCAGTGGCAGGCGGTCGACCTTGGTAACGGCTACTACAAGCTCGTCAACCGCACCAACAGCATGGTCGCCGACGGCTGGGGATCCACCGGCGACGGCGCCCCGGCCCGGCAGGCGGTGTGGAACGGCGGTCCCAACCAGCAGTGGAAGATCATCAATCGCGGCTCCGGCCAGTACTCGATCGCCAACCGCACCACGGGACTGGTCCTCGACGGCGGCGGCCCGGTCGCCTCCGGTTCCATGACCAAGCAGTGGACATGGCAGCAGCACAGCAACCTGCTGTGGACATTCAGTCCAACAGACTGACCACAGCGGCATATCTGCGGGTCCCCGCCGTCGGCGACAGCGGCCGATCCGAGCCACGGCAGTCCGGCGACGAAACCCCGCGCGGTGGCCGGGCCTCGCTCAGTACCGGCAGGGCCCGCACCGCGGGCTTAACCACCCACCGTGATGGCCTACTGTCACGATTGCATGCCTAACCACCCCGGCGATATCGGTCAATCGATTCCGAGGCTCTCATGACCTCTGGGGGCAGGGCGCGAATCCTTCAGCTCTCCGTCACCGATCCAGCTTCATGGGTCAGCCAGTCGATGTCGGCGTTGATGTCGCCGTCCCGTCCCTGTCGGCGTCGGCGTCGATGTCGGCACCGAGAGCCCGCAGCACGAGCCGGTGCAACGCAATCCGCTCGTCGGGGCTGAGCCGCGCCAGGACTTCGTCGGTCGCCTGATGCAGGATCCGCTCACCCCTCCCGAGCGCCTCCACTCCCAGCGGGGAGATGGAAAGCGCGTGGCGCCGACGGTCGTTCGGATCGGGCCGGCGCTGAAGATGCCCGGACTGCTCCAGTCCGTCGATGAGTTTGACGAGGTCGCTGCGGTCCATGGCGATGCGGTCGGACAAGTCACGCTGGGACAGCTCGCCGTACTTGTGAAGGCACAGCAGGACGAAGTGCGCACGGGAGGAGAGTCCTTCGTGCGCGAACGCGGTCCTGGTCGCGCCGCGGGCGACCCGGCCGAGGTGTGACAGCGCGAACACGGGCAGGTTCAGAAGGACCGGAGGGCGGGTGACGGAGGCATCTGTCTGCATGTTTGCAGCATAGTCCTATCATGGGTATACCTATTAATGGAACACCCACGAATGGTGGTCATGAAGCAGCCGATGATGATCACCGCCGCGACCCGCCACACCCGGGTTGTTCGTAGGTCGTAGGCTACGGACGAACAGCGATAAAATTGCCCAAACCGGTGGCCTGGCCTCCGGACCTTGGCTGCTGCTCGACCTGTGCGACCTTGGGGAGCGGCACGGTGGCGAGGTCTCCTGAGGAACGCGGAGTCACGCACAGAGCTGGTGTGCGGGGCAGGTTGCTGCCCGTGGTGCCTGCTCTGCTGTTGTTCATCGGTCTGTTCATCGGCCTCTTCACACCCCGCGACGTCCGGCCGGATGCCTTCCTCGCCACGGCCATGGTTTCTGCCGCCGCGCTGCTGCCCCTGTGGGGGACCGTGCTCATCGGAGTGGGCGCGTGCGCCGTCTTTGTCGGCCTGATGGTGGACTTCAACGGGCTGCGGGATGCCACCGCCTACTCCGAGCTGGCCACCCTCGCGGCGATTGCGGTATTCGCCGTCTTCTTCAACCGCCTGCTGGGCCGACGCGCCCATCAGCTGGTTCAGGTTCGCTCAGTGGCCGAGACCGCCCAGCTGGCGGTGCTGCATCCGGTACCGCGACACCTCGGTCAGGTCACGCTCGAGAGCATGTACCTGGCCGCCGCGGCGGAAGCCCGGATCGGCGGCGACCTGTACGAGGCGATACGCATCCCGCACGGCGTACGGCTGCTCATAGGCGACGTACGCGGCAAGGGCCTGCTCGCGATCCAGACGGCCGCGACGCTGCTCAGCGCCTTCCGTGAGGCCGCCCACGACGCGCCCGACCTGCCCCACCTCGCGCGCCGCCTGGAGACGAGCATGAGCCGCCACGCTTCCCAGTACCCGGGGGTCGCGGGCTCGGAGATCGCTGAACGTTTCATCACCGCTCTCCTCGCCGAGATCCCTGACGATGAACCGGTCGTCCGGACCGTCACCTGCGGCCACCCGCCCCCGCTGCTGCTGCACCGCGGCGAGGTCCGGGAGCTGCAGCCCGCCGCTCCCTCGCCGCCGCTCAACCTGGGCATGCTGGTGAGCGGCGGGTACCACGTCGACCTCGCCCCCTTCCACCCCGGGGACCAGCTCCTGCTGTACACCGACGGGGTCACCGAGACCCGCGACCGCTCCGGGGCCTTCTATCCCTTCCTCCAACGCATCCGCTCATGGAGCGGCGAGGCGCCCCACCAGCTCCTCGAACATCTCCACCGCGACCTGATCGCGTACAGCGGCGGCGAGCTCGACGACGACATCGCTGCCCTCGTCGCCCGGCGGCGCCCGAGCCTCTGAGCGTCGGATGAGGCGTGCCCGTACGGCCGACGTACGCACCGCGCCGGCCGACGCCCACCTTGTTGTTTCGGGCGGATCCACCCGAAACAACAAGCCTCCGACCTGCACTGACAACCTTTCAAGTTGTCATGTCAGGACTCGACACAGCTGCTCAGCCGCGGGCAGCGGAGACCTTCACACTGCACTGCAGATCCGCGAGGTACACCTGGGGGTGTCCGCTCGGGTCGAGCTTCAGCGGGCCGCCGCCTCTGGTGGCCGTACCCAGGTCCACGGCCTCTCCGTTTGCAGCGTCGCGCAGATCCAGCCTGCAGTCGCCGGCGCCGTTGAAGTCCACCACCTTCACGGCTATCGGTCCTCGCGCGGTGAAGGCTTCGGTGTCGCCCGTGCCGTATTCCCGGGTGAAGGGCGGCACCGCGGCTCCCGCTCCGGATCGGTGGACCACTTCGCAGCCCGGGTTGTCGGCCGCCCAGCGAAACGGTCCTGAGGTGTGTATCAGGAACGACTTGGTGCCGTAGTTCTCGAGCACGTTCTGTTGACCGGTGCTGGTGTTGGTCAGCGTAACGGTGCAGCCGTTGTCCTGGCCCCCGATCTGGTCGCTGACGACGAGCCGCCACGGGGATGCGGCGGTGAAGCCTCCGGATGCCCGGATCCTTCTCTCCTGAGACGCCTTGCTCTGCGAGCCCTTGGTGGGACCGCTGTGATCCGGGAGGAGTTGGGCCGCGGCGGTTCCCACGACCGCGAGGACCACGGCCGCACCGGCGGCATAGACGACACGACGTCGTCGCGGATGCTTCGCTGGAGTGACGCCCGGGGCCATGTCCCTGCCGACTGTGCGGTCAGAGAGCGAGGAGTGCCGGTTCTGGCTCTGTGCGGGCGGTAGGGCGTCGGACACCGTGGGTACGGACGCGGCTTCCAGGGCCGCCGACGGGGTCCGGTCTGCCGCGGGGGGGTGGTCATGGCCTGCCGACGCTCCGTTCGGCGCCGCCTTCGCCCCGCTCGGCGGACCGGACAGCACCCGATGCACCTCGCCCCGCATCACCTCGGCCGTCGGGAAGCGGTGCGCCGGGTCCTTGCTCAGTGCCTGGGCCACCAGGGCGTCCACCGCCGGGCTGATCGCCCGGTTGACGCTGGACGGCGCGGGCGGCTTCTCCTGGACGTGCTTGTAGGCGAGGGAGAAGGCAGTGTCCCCGTCGAACGGCGGCCGCCCGGTGAGCAGTTCGAACAGCATGCAGCCCACCGAGTACAGGTCCGCTCGGGCGTCGATGCTCTTGCCCAGCGCCTGCTCCGGCGAGAGGTACTGGGGCGTGCCCACCACCATGCCGGTCTGCGTCATGGACGTCACACCGGACTGCAGCGCGCGAGCGATGCCGAAGTCCATCACCTTCACCACCCCGCGCGGGGTGACCATGACATTGCCCGGCTTGATGTCGCGGTGGACCAGGCCCTGCTCATGGGAGGCGGCCAGCGCCGAGAGCACATCCGCGGTGATCCTCAGGGCACGGTCGGAAGGCATTGCTCCGTGCTTGTCGATCTCCTCTCGGAGCATGGAGGACAGCGTCGCGCCCTCGACGTACTCCATGACGATGTACGGCACCGTGCCGGCGTCCGGACCGACGTCCTCACCGCTGTCGTAGACCGCGACAATGTTGGTGTGGCTCAGCCGCGCCACCGCCTGTGCCTCGCGGCGGAACCGCTCGCGGACGGACGCCTCGCGGCCCAGGTCGGTGTGGAGCGTCTTGACCGCCACCGGGCGCTCCAGCACGGAGTCGTGTGCGAGGTGGACGCTGGCCATGCCCCCCTGGCCCAGTTGCTGCCGCAGCACATACCGGCCGTGGCCCACCGTACGCAGCCCGGCGCCCGACTCACCCGTGGTGCCATCGCCCATCGGCCTCAACATCCCCCTCGTGTGCCGAGCCGCGTACGCCGCGTGCCCGTGGTCTGCAGACCCCGGGCGACCCCGCTCGGCCCCCGGACGGGCGCAAGATTATCGGCACACTCAACCGGATCGCCGACCGCAGTGGCCGACGAGGTCGGCACCGCGGACCCCACGGGGTGTACGTGGCGCGTTCTGGCCCTCGGCTCGATGCTGCGCGCGGCAGTTGAAGCGCGGCGGCGACACGTCGGGGGTGTTGTACTGGCTGGGTCACGTCGCGCATCGAAGGTCACCACGGTGCCGCCCACCGACTCGGCGTCACCCCCGACAACTCTTGGAAAGGTGGCTTCATCACCCGACAACTCTTGAAAAAGGTGGGTGACTTCCTCGTCGGCCCACTCCGGCCCGGAAGCGCGATGCTCAGGCTTCGGCTGAGGAAGCCTGGATGTCCTGGCGAATATGGTCCATCAGCTCGCCCAGGTCACCGACCCTGGGGTCGAGTTGTTCCGCGCGCGGCGCGGCCTGGCGGAGCCACGCCGCAGTGGCCAGCGCAAGCTCAACGGCTTCCTTTTCCCGACCGTCGCCCAGCAGCTCCTCGATTTTGAAGGCGATGCTGCCGAGGGTTTCGTCGTCGGTTTCCGGTACCAGGTAACCCTGGAGACCGGGTGGACAGGGCGTCTGCTCCCGGGATTCGCGCAGCGCGGTGACAACCGCGGGCTCTTCGCTGAATTGATCAAGGAGTCCCATAAGGACGTACAGCCTTGCCACCAGCCGTGGCAGGCCCGAGTGCCCGTCCAGCCAGGCCATCAGATCACGTTGACCGCCGAGGTGGTCGATGACCTGCGTCATCGCCTCGGTGAGCTTGTTGGGCAAGGCCCAGTGGAAGGGCAGGAGCCGCGCCACCTGGTCAGCGAGTGCCGCCTCCCCCTGGGGCCCCAGCGTGCCGGCGACGAAGTCGCCGACAAGTGCGGGATCCAACCCGAAGCCGGCGGGCGCCGACCGATCCCGCGAGGTGTGTGAGGTGCCGCGGCGCAGACGCAAGAGCTCGTCGACGACCTTGCTCAGCGGTGTTTCGTGCACGGATCCTCCCAGCACGCCATGTGTCATCTTCATTCCGGGGTGTTTGTTCCTGGGCGCGTGCTGTTGGACGTGCGCGGAGCAACGAGGGGAAGCAGCCGCCCGGAGCATCCATAGGTATTTTGCCGCCGGACGCCGGGGATGTGCGCGGTTTGTTAGCCCGGGCGGACCATGAGGGGAGCCGATCCGTCGGCCCCCGCTGCGGGGTGAGCTCCTCGCAGGTCAGGGCGTTGCAAGGGCGCCACACGGTCTCACGCATTCTGCGTCGCATCGCTCAGGAAAAGCCCACGCTCACCCCTGGGAGAAGATCCGTATGGCGACCTGTCGGCCGGACGGCAACACTGGAGGACAGCGGCGCCTTAAGGCTGGTGTGCCATGAATACCATTGAGGAAATGATCGAGGTCGCGGTGCCGGTGCGTACCGCGTACAACCAGTGGACCCAGTTCAAGAGCTTTCCCCGGTTCATGGCCGTGGTGAAGCGGGTCGAGCAGGTCGGGCCCTCCGTCACGGCGTGGGTCATCGGCCTTGGACCGGTGCACCGCGAGTTCGAGGCCGAGATCGTGGAGCAGGAGCCCGACTCGCATCTGGCCTGGCGGAGCCTCGAGCGGCACCCGTCCCACCGGGGCGAGGTGTCGTTCCGGCCCACCGCGGCGGGTGGTACGGCGGTCACCGTGCGGATGCAGGTCGAGCCGCGCAGCGTCGCAGGCGTGCCCACCAACGTTCCCCGTGTGGTCGGCCGTGTCGTGCGGTTCGAGCTCGGGCACTTCAAGGAGTTCATCGAGGGGCTGGGGCAAGAGGGCGGGGGCTGGCGGGGAACCATCCACAACGGACACGTACGGCCCGCGGAACCGCAACCGCCAAGGAGCCGGGTGCCCTGCTGGCCTGTCGGTTGATCCTCGTCCAGGAACCTGGCAAGCGAGAGGCAATTGATGAAGAAGCCACCCGGCGAGGAGCCCGAAGACGCGCTCACCGTGACTCCGCCGAAGAAATGGGCTGCGGGAGTTCCCGCGGTGGTGCACGCACTGGAGTACTCCCTGGAGGAGACGTCCCCGCGGAGAGCCGGAGTGACGCTCCTGACCATGAACCAGGTGGGCGGAATCGACTGTCCCGGCTGCGCGTGGGCGGATCCCTCTCCAGGCCACAGACACCGCAACGAGTACTGCGAGAACGGTGCCAAACACATCAACGACGAGGCGACGACGCGCCGCATCACCGGGGACTTCTTCCGCGGACACACGGTCTCCGAGCTGGGTCGCAGATCCGACATGTGGTTGAACAGTCAAGGACGGCTCACCGAACCGATGGTCAAGCGGCCGGGGTCCGACAACTACGAGCCGATCAGCTGGAACGACGCCATCGGACTGCTCGCCGCGGAGCTGACCTCGCTCGGCTCTCCCGACGAGGCGGTCTTCTACACCTCCGGCAGGGTCAGCAACGAGGCCGCCTTCGTCCTCCAGCTCTTCGCCCGGGCCTTGGGTACCAACAACCTGCCCGACTGCAGCAACATGTGCCACGAGTCCAGCGGCTTCGCCCTGTACGAAACACTGGGCACGGGCAAGGGAACGGTCAGCCTGCACGACCTCCACCACGCCGACCTGATCTTCCTGGTCGGGCAGAACCCCGGATCCAACCATCCACGGCAACTCTCCGCGCTGGAACAGGCGAAGCTGAACGGCGCCCGCATCATCGCGGTGAATCCGCTGCCCGAAGCCGGACTGCTGAGGTTCAAGGACCCGCAGAAAGCACGCGGCGTGATCGGGCACGGCATCCGGATCGCCGATCGGTTCCTCCATATTCGTCCCGGTGGCGACCTGGCGTTGTTCCAGGGGCTGAACCGGCTGCTGCTGGAAGCCGAGGACGCCCGGCCAGGAAAAGTCCTGGACCATGACTTCATCAGCTCCAACACGAGTGGATTCGAGGAGTTCTCCGAGCACGTCCGCGCGATCTCCTGGGAAGACGTTCTCACCGCGACCGGGCTGACACGCAAGGAGATCGAGCAGGTCCGCGACGAGGTACTGCGCAGCGAACGCGTCATCGTCTGCTGGGCCATGGGAGTGACGCAGCACAAGCACGGCGTCCCCACCGTCCGGGAGATCGTGAACTTCCTGATGCTGCGCGGAAACCTCGGCCGGGCAGGCGCCGGAGCCTGCCCGGTACGCGGGCACAGCAACGTGCAGGGCGACCGGACCATGGGCGTCTGGGAGCAGATGCCGGACTCGTTCCTGGACGCGCTGCAGCAGGAGTTCGGTTTCGACCCGCCTCGCGCCCACGGACTGGACTCCGTGAACTCCATCAAAGCGATGCGTGAGGGCCGCATCAAGCTGTTCCTCGGCGTCGCGGGCAATTTCGTCCGGGCCGCTCCGGACAGCGCGGTCACCGAGGACGCCATGCGCAAGTGCCGCCTGACCGCCCACATTTCGACCAAGCTCAACAGGTCCCATACCGTCTGTGGCCGGACCGCGCTCATCCTGCCGACCCTCGGCCGCACCGAACGGGACATCCAGTCCGGCGGGGAGCAGTTCGTCACCGTGGAGAACTCGATGAGCGAGGTGCACACATCCCGTGGGCGGCTGCAGCCGGCCTCCAAGCTCCTGCTGAGCGAAGTCGCCATTCTGTGCCGGCTCGCCCGCCGCACCCTCAACGGCACAGCGGACATCCCGTGGGAGAAGTTCGAGGCCGACTACGGAGCGATCCGTGACCGGATCTCCCGCATCGTGCCAGGACTGTACGATTTCAACCGACGGGTGGCACGCCCCGGCGGCATCAGGCTGCCGAACCCGGTCAACGAAGGCGTGTTCCCCACCCCGTCGGGCAAGGCACTGTTCACCCGCAATGCCTGGGAGATGCCGCACATTCCCGAGGGGCACCTGCTGCTGCAGACGCTGCGCTCCCACGACCAGTGGAACACCGTCCCCTACACGTCCAACGACCGCTACCGGGGCATCCACGGAAACCGCCGGGTGGTGCTCGTCAACCCGGCAGACCTGTCCGAACTCGGCCTGGCCGAAGGACAGCGTGTCGACTTGGTCGGTGTGTGGGCGGACAACGGCAAGCGCCGCGCCGAGGACTTCCAAGTGGTGGCGTACCCGACCGCGCGGGGCTCCGCAGCCGCGTACTACCCGGAGACCCAGGTCCTGGTGCCTCTGGACAGCGTGGCCGAGATCAGCAACCAACCGACGTCGAAGGGAATCGTGGTCCGGCTGGAACCCGCAGCCCCCCGGCCGAGCACCTCCGCGTGATGTCGCGGCCGCACTAGCTAGGAGGCGGGCCCTGTGGCCGAGTCGCAGTCCGTGATCGCCCCGCCGGCGAAGTCCGCCTTGTTCCTGGTGTGCACCATCATGCCCGGCGGCGAGGCCGTTGTTCGCGGCCTTCTTCCCGATGTGGCCGGATTGACGCGATCGGTGGGTTTCCGGGATCCGGATGCCGGCCTCACCTGCGTCGTCGGCATCGGCTCCACGGCATGGGACCGGCTCTTCGACGGACCGCGTCCTCGCGATCTGCATCCCTTCGTGCCGCTGACAGGCTCCCGTCACCACGCTCCGTCCACCCCGGGCGACCTCCTCTTCCACCTGCGGGCCCGCCGCATGGATCTCTGTTTCGAACTGGCCCGGCAGATCGGCGAACGTCTCCACGGAACCGTCGCCGTGGTGGACGAGGTTCACGGCTTCAAGTCCTTCGACGAGCGAGACCTCCTAGGCTTCGTCGACGGCACCGAGAACCCGGAGGGCAAGCTCGCGGCCGACGCGGTGTTCATCGGTGATGAGGACCGAGATTTCGCGGGCGGCAGCTACGTAATCGTCCAGAAGTATTTTCACGACCTTACCGCCTGGAACACGCTGGCCACGGAGCAGCAGGAGAAGATTATCGGCCGGACAAAGCTGGCCAACGTCGAACTGCCGGACGACATCAAGCCCCTGGACTCCCACGTAGCCCTGAACACGGTAACCGACGAGGACGGCAGCGAGCGGAAAATCGTACGTGACAACATGCCGTTCGGCCGGATCGGAGAAAGGGAATTCGGTACCTATTTCATTGGCTACGCACGTACTCCCGAGGTGATCGAGCACATGCTGCGGAACATGTTCCTCGGAGACCGTCCCAACACTCACGACCGCATCCTCGACTTCTCCACCGCGATCACCGGCTGCCTCTTCCACGTGCCGAGCGCCGACTTCCTCGAGGTTCCGCCCGCCCCACCCACGGGCGCCACGGCGAACGAGGGTTCCCTGGGTATCGGCAGTCTCAAAGGAGCGTGATCGCGTGTCCGCGCCCAGCGGGATGAACAACCTCCACCGTGAACTCGCCCCGGTCACACCCCACGCATGGGCGCAGATCGAGGACGAGGCCCGCCGCACATTCCAAAGGCTGAGGTCCGCCGACTTCCCACGGTCCAGGAACCCGGCGGCCAACATCAGGGTGCGGCGCGCTCGACGGCCTCAGCGGTCGTGTGCTTTCGGCAGCAGGCTGGAGTCCGGCGCAGGTGCCGCGCCCTCCCAAACGGTGTGAAACGCCAGCCGCAGGCAGCCTGCCAGGGCCGGGTGCTCGATGAAGAGCGTGGTGGTGGAGCCCGCGCCGGCCACCGGGTCGGGCATGTCGCACAGTACGAAGGAAGCGTCGGCGATGACGAGTTTCAGCGGCAGCTCGGGGGCGAAGCGGGCCTCCTCCCCCGCGGAGGAGAAGCGCCGGACATGCTCCGCCGTCTTGGGGTTGCCCAGGGCGTCGTTGAGGTAGATCGCCCGGACCGTGCCGCCCGCCCGATGGAGCCGCTGGACCACCTTGATGCCCTCAGCGTTCTCGGCGGGCGCAACGAAGGGCGGCTTGCAGAAAGTGAGAAGTTCGTGTCGCGCCTGCCGCTGGATGTCGGCGAAGCGCTCGGAGATCGCCTTCGGGTCCCGCAGAATCTCGATGTAGTCCAGCGGATCGGTGTGCGCCCGGCCCTCGGACCACAGTGGCTGCAGGGCCCTGGCCAACCCTTCCGAGAGCCGCTCCAGCCGGTCCACGGACTCGCGTCGCAGAGCCATCAGCCGCGCGAGCGCCAACTCGGGCGTGACGGCGGAGTACTTGGTCACTCGTCCCGGGTGAGTGGTGGCCAGACGCCGCCGTACGAGCGCTTCCAGCACGTCGTAGACCCGCTGGCGCGGCACGCCGGCTTCCCGGGCCACCTCGGTGGCCGTGTATGAATCACGCCTGATGAGCGCCAGGTAGACCCGCGCCTCGTACTGGGCCAGGCCGAGCGACATCAGGTCGTTGATGGGTCCTTCTTCCAGCTCCATGGCGGCACAACGTATACGCCAGGGCCCCGAAGTCGAGGGGAAGGTTTTACCAACTCCCTCTGTTCCCTTGGGCAAACTGTCAATAGTTTTATCTGTAGCCACCACTGAACGGGGTGGCAGTACCTGAGCACCATGCCCGGACCTCGGCCCACTCCGGCGCCCCAACATCGGGCAGTTGTCATGTTCGCGACATGACCGCTGCCTCGATGGCCGTCGTGGAGCCATCCATCCCCCCACGGAGGGCATTTCATTGCGTTCTCATCGCAGAAGGAACCTGATACGTCGCGGTGCACCGGCACTGCTGTCGGCAGCGGCTCTGATAACCGGCGGCCTGGCCGCCGCTTCACAGTCGGCGGCCTTCGCGACGACGACCACGGCGTCGCCTGCGGCCACGACAGTGTCCACCCACCGGCTCTGCTCGGAGCCGAGCAAACCCGGCTACATGGCGTGCGAAGCGGTTGTCCGCACCGACCTCAAGTCGCTGAAGTCCCTCGGCCGCCACGACACCCCCAAGGGCTTCGGACCGAACGACCTGCAGGCCGCATACAACCTCCCCAAGGAAGGCGGCAAGGGCGCCACCGTCGCGATCGTCGACGCGAACGACGACCCGAACGCCGAGAAGGATCTGGCGACCTACCGGTCCCAGTACGGCCTGCCCGAGTGCAGCACCAGCAACGGCTGCTTCAAGAAGACCGACCAGGACGGCGGCTCGAACTACCCGGCTCCCGACGCCGGTTGGGCAGGAGAGATCTCCCTCGACGTGGACATGGTCAGCGCAGCCTGCCCGCAGTGCCACATCCTGCTCGTCGAGGCCAAGTCCGCCAACATGGACGACCTCGGTGCGGCCGTGAACCAGGCGGTCAAGCAGGGCGCCAAGTACATCTCCAACAGCTACGGCGGCGGCGAAGAAGCCAACGACACGTCCGCGGACGAAAAGTACTTCAAACACCCCGGCGTCGCCATCACCGTCAGCTCCGGCGACAGCGGCTACGGCAGCGAGTACCCGGCTTCATCGCAGTACGTCACCGCCGTCGGGGGCACCTCGCTCAAGAAGGACAGCAGCACGCGCGGCTACTCCGAGTCCGTCTGGGGCACTGCCGCCGGCGGCGAGGGAGCCGGCTCGGGCTGCTCGCAGTTCGACGCCAAGCCGTCCTGGCAGAAGGACAGCGGCTGCGCCAAGCGCACCGTTGCGGACGTCGCGGCCGTCGCCGACCCGGCCACCGGCCTCGCCGTCTACGACAGCTATCAGGCCAGCGGCTGGAACGTGTACGGCGGCACCAGCGCGTCCTCGCCGTTCATCGCCGGTGTCTACGCCCTCGCGGGCGCCCCTGGCGCGAACGACGTTCCGGCCTCGTACCCGTACGCCCACCCGGACAAGCTGAACGACGTCACCGACGGCACCAACGGGGCCTGCGGCAACTACCTGTGCCAGGCGGGCAAGGGCTACGACGGCCCGACAGGCCTGGGCACCCCGAACGGTGTCGCGGCCTTCACCAAGTAGACAGACAAGGACAGCACACTGCTCAGCGGCAGCAAGAGGACGGCGCCGTGAACACCCGTCAGTGAGCTGAGGACAACGCACTGGGCCGGAGCCGTCGCCAACTCTGCCGTCGGTCAACTCCGCTCCTGCCCAGTCAGCTTCGCCCCGTCGGCCATCCGACGGGGCGAAGTGCTGCGAGGCAACAGCCTTCCGCCAAGCACAACCTTCCGCGCTTGCCCGAGCGACCGAGCGGCTACCGAGGCAGTGTCATCAACCTGCCATGATGCGTGGCCAAGCAAGCGCTCGGAGCGACGGGATCTGAGTGGTGTTCCGCCACGCCGCCCTACAGGCCCACTTGCGCCGCCGGTACGAGGCCGTCACCTCGAACAGTCGCCGCCGCCCAGAAGGCGGCAAGGACTGAAGCCGTGTGCCGGTGTGTCATGGCAACCCTCAGGCAGGTGAACACGAGGGTCGGATGAGCCCCCGACAGCCAAGAAGCGTTTGACGTCTCTTCTTCTCTCGTCACCTGAAAGCCGCGAGAGGGCGGCCCTAGTCTCCTGTCGCCGGAACAGAAGCGCCTGATCAGTAGACAACAACCTCCCACGCCGTATCCACCGCTCACACAGGAGGTCTACCGTGTCTTTGTTCTCCCGCATCAAGCGCTCCCATCGGACGCTCTCCCTCGCCGCCACCCTCCCCGTCGCCCTGGTCGGGATGTGGGCCGCTGCCCCGGCCGCGCAGGCCGCCGCGCTCCCCGCCCCCGACCACGTGGTCGTGGTGGTCTTCGAGAACCACGCCTACGAGCAGGTCATCGGCAGCTCGAGCGCCCCGTACCTCAACAACACGCTGAAGGCGGGCGGCGCCAACCTCACCAACTCGTTCGCCATCACCCACCCGAGCCAGCCGAACTACCTGGACCTGTTCTCCGGCAACAACCAGGGCATCACCAACGACAACTGCTACACCCCGCAGTTCAGCAGTGCTGCGAACCTCGGTTCCGAGCTCATCGCCGCCGGCAAGACCTGGGGCAGCTACAACGAGGGCCTGCCCTCCCAGGGCTCCACGGTCTGCACCAACTCCGCCACCAAGTACGCCCGGAAGCACAACCCGTGGTTCGCCTTCAACAACGTCCCGCTCAACACGGCCCACACCTTCACTCAGTTCCCGACGGACTACACCACCCTTCCCAAGGAATCGTTCGTCACCCCGAACCTGTGCAACGACATGCACGACTGCTCCATCGCGACGGGCGACAACTGGCTGAAGAACAACCTCAGCGCATACGCCACCTGGGCCCAGACGCACAACAGCGTTCTGGCCGTCACCTTCGACGAGGACGACAGCTCGCACAGCAACCACATCGCCACCGTGTTCTACGGCGCGCACGTTGCGCCGGGCAGCTCGACCTCGACGCAGTACAACCACTACAACGTGCTGCGCACCCTCGAGGACCTGGCAGGGCTGACCACCCACGCGGGTGCCGCGGCCAACGCCTCCGACATCACCGGCATCTGGAACTGACCTTGGGTCGGACTTCACGCCGAGCCGACGTACACCGGTGAAACAGAGTCAGGTCCGCTGCCTCTCGGAGGGCAGCGGACCTGATGCACCTGTGTGCCTGTGGGTCGCCGACCCACCGCTGTTTCCGTCGGGCCCCCGTCAGGTCACGGGAAGGTCGGCCCAGCGGGTCACCCGGTCGCGGCGGGCATAGGTGCCGCAGCTCGCCGACAGTGCCATGACGATGCTGATTCCGCGGCCGTGTTCGTCCTGCTCCAGCTCCCCGATCGGTCGCCGCGCCTGGGGCGAGGGTCCGCTGTCCGTGACCTCGATGCGAAGGGTGCGGCGTCCTTCGTTCGCGCTGCAGCGCAGTCGGAGCATGGCCGGGGGCAGGGCGTGGACGATCGCGTTCGTGATCAGCTCGGAGATGACCAGCAGCGCCACTTCGAGGTTCTCGGTGGGCAGCTCCCAGTCGGCCAGGAGTGCGTGCGCCCGTCGGCGAACGGCGGCGACGGCCTCGAGGATGTGTGGGACCGGAAGGACATGGTCCGCGTTCACGGATGTCGCCTCGGCGTCCTCGGCGCCGGTGAGGACGGCCGTCCTCATTGAGTTCCTGCCTCGGCCGTCAGGGGCGGGTCGAAGAGGCGCGCGGCGCCGCATGTGTGCGGGGCGCGCCGTGCTGCCGGGCTGGCGCAGGGGCCCTCGGGCGCCGGCATGCAGGCCCCTGGGTTCATTAGCTGGTCCGCCACCGCTCCTCCTACAGGAAGCTGTCGGGTGCCGGCATTGCTGGACGCCCGTGGACCTGCTTTCGGCCCCAGGTCCGGGGTGGGCCGGGTATCGCCCCTTGATGGGGTGATGTCCCGATACCGGACGCTACGGACCGAGGCGGTCGGGGTCAACGAATGTGGGTCGGCATTACCGAACGATTTGGTGTAATGGCGAACAAGCGGCGCATCCGGAAGGCCCTGGGGTCGTGCGACGCCATGAAACAGGGAAGCCGGGAGACGGATCGCAGCGCCGACGGCCCATGTGATGCGGGAGGCGAAAGTGCCGTGATGTGCACAGCCGTTGGCCTCCAGAGCTCCTTCGGCTTCCGGGCCGGGTGCGGGGACACCTCGAGGACCTGATGCCAAGTTGCCCGGTTGCCGTACTCAGAGGGGATGGTCGACGGTGCCGCACTCTTCGTCGAGCCGGTCGACCAGGATCATCGCGGCATCGTCCGCCAGGCGACCCTGGGTGTGGCGGATCAGCCCCTGGTGCAAGTGCTGAAGGAACTCCTGCGGGGAGCAGGGGTGCACCGCTTCCATGGCCTCGGCAAGGGGGAAGAAGTCGTTGTTGCGATTGCGGGCTTCGATGATGCCGTCAGTGTGCAGCAGCAGACGGTCGCCGGGTGTGAACGGATAGGTCTCCGCTTTGACAGGAAGGTCCGCCACGAGGTCGTCCAAGCCGAGCGGCGGCAGTGGTGAGGTGGGCATCAGGGCCTGAACCCTGCCTTGGCGCAGAACCAGCGGAGGTGGATGGCCGCGGTTGACCACCTCGACCACACGTCTGTCCGGAACCTGAGCCAAGACCACCGTGACGAAACTCTCCGCCTGAGCCTCCGGATCGACCGCGCCGGGCACCGCGCCCTCGCGGCGTAGGGCGGCCGCGCAGTGGTTCAACACCTCCGCCAGGTCGTCCTCATAGTGCACGGCCTCCCGGAAGGCGCTCAGGACGGCTGCGGCCGCGCGCACGCCGGGCAGCCCCTTGCCCCGGACGTCCCCCACGATCAACCGGACTCCGAACCGGGTGCGTACGGCTTCGTACAGATCACCGCCGATCTGCGCGCCCGTCTCGGCCGCAAGGTACATGCTGGCGGCCCTCACCGGGCCCAGCCGGGCAGGTACAGGCCGCAGGATGACCTCTTGCGCCGCGACAGCGATCCGGCGGACCTGGTCGAGTTCCTTCCGGCGGAGAGCGAAGACGGTGCCGCTCATCGCAACGCCGGCGGCGGACACCAGAAGAAGAGCCAGAAGATTGGTGTAGACCTGCTGGGTTCCCCATGCCTGGTTGTAGGTGGCGGTGGCCACGCTGACGGCCAGCGCGAATGCCGCTGCCGAGATGGTGCCCTTGGGCCCCATCGTCACCGCCGCCAGAGCCGGCGTCGCGGTGAGGAGGGGGCCGGTATACAGAAAGTGCGCAGGAGAGAGCTCGATTCCCACGACGCACAGTGCGATCGCGAACGGTACGCACTGTACGAGTGGGAGCACGCGACTGTAACCGCCCGCGCCCGGCCCAGGACGTGAGCGGAGGGGCGACTGCATGGATACAGCCTGCCTCGTCGACACACGATGCTCCACTGATCGCCCCACCGCCGTCGGCGGGTACGGGTTACCCGGCGCGCATTCACTTGCTAAACGTTCAGCCAGTTTCTAGGGTGAGGGCATGGACGATGCCACGACCGACGAATCCGATGCCCGACGCGCTGACGGAGTCGAAGGAGTCCCCCGCCTTGCACCCCTACCGGAGGACCACTGGGACGCGCGGGTCGCAGCGCTCCTCAGCACCGCTCCCCGGGACCCGGGAGGCCAGGTGCCCAACATCTTCACCACACTGGCCCGCCATGCGGACCTCTACGAGCGGTTCATGCCGTTCGGCAGCCAGCTGCTGCGCAACGGACTGCTGCCGGCAAGGGTCAGGGAGCTGCTGATCCTTCGCACCGCACACAACACCCGTGCTGCCTACGAATGGGGACGCCACGTGCCGCTGGCCAAGGCCGCAGGTGTCACAACGGAGGACCTCCAGCGGATCGTCCAGGGACCGGAGGCGGGCGCATGGACGGACCTGGAGAGGCATCTGCTCCGAGCCGCCGACCAGTTGCACCACGACGCCGTGGTGTGCGAAGCCACATGGCAGGCCCTCGCGTCCCACTACGACGAGGCCGCGCTCATCGAGATCACCGTACTCGTGGGCCAGTACCACTTGGTGGCCTTCTTCCTCAACTCCGCCGGGGTTCGACTGGAACCGGGCTTCGAGCACGCCGGCTTCCCTGAAGGGAGCCAGAACGATGGATGAGCAGAGCGAACCGGGGCGCACGGCCCGTCGGCTGTCAGGTCGCAAGCTCCTGGTGATCGGCGCCGGCACGCGACCGGACGCCGATCCGGAAGCACCCATCGGCAACGGCCGCGCGATCTCCGTCCTCGCGGCCCGCGAGGGAGCAGACGTGGCCTGTGCCGATGTGGTGCCCGAAGCAGCGGAAGCGACCGCCGGGCTCGTCACCGCCGAGGGCTCTGCCGGTGCTGCCCTGGTGGCTGATGCCACCGACGCCGAGCAGACCGCCGCGCTGGTGGCCGGGACGGTCCGTGAGCTCGGCGGCCTGGACGCGCTGGTGGTCAATGTCGGCATCGGGCTGGGCAGGGGCCTGGCCGACACCTCCCCCGAGGACTGGGACCGCGTCCTGTCCCTCAACCTGCGGGCGCCGTTCCTCGCCGCCAGATACGGGCTGCCTGCGATGGCCGACGGCGGCGCGATCGTCTTCATCGGATCGCTGGCGGGACTTCGAGCCGCCACCGGGTCGCCGGCCTACGACAGTTCCAAGGCCGGACTGTTCGGTCTGACCCGGCACGTCGCCAAGGAGGGCGCGCCACGCGCCATCCGCGCCAACCTGGTCGTCCCCGGCCTGATCGACACCCCGATGGGCCGTCAGGCATCCGCGGGCCGGGCCTCCAGGACCGCCTCCTTCGAGCGAATCCCGCTCGCTCGGCAGGGCACCGCGTGGGAGGTGGCGCAGGCCGTCACCTTCCTGCTCTCCGACCATGCCTCCTACATCACGGGCCAGCAGCTGGTGGTGGACGGCGGGTTGAGTGCGGTCTGACCGCGGTGCGCCGGTCCTCCCGTTCGCACCTGGGCCGACTCCTGCCGCGCGGCCCGTCCGGCGGGATCAGGAGGCCTTCCCCCTCGGGGCGAGCGCCGCCAGCGCCATGTCGTGGGCGGCACGGCCGATGTCTGCGAGAGACGCACGGGAGGGGTCCAACTGGTACTGGAGCAGCACTCCGCGTGCAAGGCTCTCCAGCAGGAATGCCTGGGCGCGGGGATCGATGTCCGGCCGGATGCTGCTGTCCGCGACCCCCCGCCGGATGTCCTCCTCCAGGCCGGTACGGACCAGGTCGAGTTGGTCCGCCAGCCGCTCCCCCGAGATGTCTTCCGGACTGCCGACCGCCTCGATCAACAGGACCAGCAGCGCGCGTGCCCGTACACCGGGGCCCGGCTCGGCCAGACGCGCGAAGTACTGGTCCAGCTTGGCCATGACGGCCTCCAGCCCGCTCATCCGGTCGTATCCGGGCAATGCCCGCAGCTGGTCCACGAAGACCTCGCGAATGTCACGCACGACCGCGTCGATGAGCCCGGCTTTGGAAGCGAAGTGGTAGTTGACCATGCCCCGGCTGACTCCCGCCCGTTCCCCCACCTCCTTCACGGTCAGGTGGCGGTAGCCCTCCTCGGCGAGGATCCCCAGCGCGGCGTCCAGCAGCCTGCGCCGAGAGGCCTCCCGCTGGTTGTCGCGCATGGTCGAAGGGCGTCCTTGAGGGCGTCCCGCTGCAGTCGTGGGCTCGGTCATCACCGCGCAGTATCTCATCCGCGCCTGCTCGTCCCCATCCTGGAAAGGTGATCCGTGAGCACCGTTCGCACCATCCTGAACCTGATCCTCGGCACATTGTTCGTCTGCACCGGGGGTGTCAAAGTCGTGGGACTGAGCCGGTCACTGAAGTACCGCGACCACTTCGGCATGGCCCCGTCGCGGTGGAAGGCGATCGGCGTGCTGGAAGCCTCCGGCGGCCTCGGCGTCCTGGTGGGGCAGGCGATCCGTCCGCTCGAAATGGCGTCCCTCGCGGGACTGTGCGCACTGATGTCCGGCGCCGTCCTGACACATGTGCGGGCCAGGGATCCGATCCCCGCAGTGACCCTGGCCTCCGGCGTTCTCGCCCTCACCGCCGTGTCCCTCGTCATCAGCATCGTCGCCCGGCGGTGAAGGCCGGGGTCTCGCTCGGCGAGACCCGGCACTGTTTTCAAGCGGCCAGGCAGGCCTTGTGGGACGAGTTCGCCGAGCGGTACGCCAAGGCCGCGGGCCAGATGCGCAGCCCGATGTCAGGTCGTGCAGGCGGAGACGAGGACGCCGGGCGTGCCGGGGGTGATCCTTTCCGTGACGGGGCCCAGCGGAATGTTCACCGGGCCGCTGGAGGAGGTACCGGTCACCGATCCGCTGATGGTGACGGTCGTGGGTGTGAGGCTGGAAACCCTGATCGCGGCTCCTTGCCCGCCGTTGGGACAGGACGCCGCGGTGAGGACGGGGAGTGCGAGGCCGTTCACGGTTGCCGTCGTGGTGAGTTTGACGCTGTTGAGCGGCGGAGTCGACACGCAGGTCGTGTCGATGCAGGCGGAGAGCGGGACTTGGGGGATCGGCACGGGTCCGACGGTCAGGCCGACCGAGTGCGAGGCGGCGAAGGCCGGGGCGGGAGCCGCGAACGGGAGAGCACCGAGCGCGACGGCGGCGGTGATCATCGCCATGCGCGTGCCCAGTCGGGAGAGACTCATTTCTTCTTGCCCTTTCGAACGTGTTCTTTCAGTCGGGGGCGGTAGGTAGCGTTCCCGGGTCACACCGCCGATCATCTCGGGCGTCCGGTCGCCACCCCCAGGGGCCTGGGTGCGCCACTCTTGTAGGCCACAAATCGCCCTGGCAGCCCGTCACTTGGCACCATCCGCCAACCGAAGGCCCTCGGAAAGGGCGTACGGCCCCGGCGTGTGGAGCGGCCCCAAGGCCGCCCGACACGCGGCCTCACACCCCGCCCTGACCAGTGCGCCGCCTTTGCCAAGCCCGTTTGCGGCAGCAGAGAGAGAAGCACCTTGCCGAGACAGCACGGCCGAGCACCGTCGGCCGCACACGGTAGCGGGACGGCGCAGCCGGGAACGTCCCGTCACTTCAAGTGCGCTCGAACCCGGGAGTAACGTGGCCCGGGTCCTGGCCACCGGGCCGAACCGAGTTTCCTCGTCATCCCGACCAGGCCCAGCGAACGACCTGGTCAACCGCCCGGCTCCGGATCTCATGCGGCACAGGCCGCCTATGGCGCTCACTCGGTTGGCGGCTCGATTCCCGTCGGATCGAGCCCCTGCCCCCGGACGGCCGCATGGCACGACGACGCCTTTGCGAACCCTGTGCCGCCGGGCGAACCACGTGCTTTTCCAGTCGGCTGTCCGACCGTGAGTGCCTCCCGCCGGGGGTCATCCCGATTGCGGTCGAAGCGACGCCAACTTAGTTTCAGGACGTCGGATTTACCCGATAAGGCCGATATAGACATGCATGTCGGCTTCCCAGTGGTGCCATCGAATGGAGTATTCATGTCGGTGATGACCGGTACCCAACCCATGCAACAGTTCGGTCAGCAGACCGGCGCCCCGCAGCAGCTCGCGCAGATCGTCCAGCAAACGATCCAGCAGGCATGCCAGCAGGCAAGCCAGCAGATCGCGCAGCGCATGCAGCAGACGCTGCAGCAGATCCAGCAGGTCCAGCAGCAGCTCCAGCAGCAGGGCATCGCCCATCAGGCGCACCCCTACCTGGCTGTGGCGTTGCACCACTCGCTGCAGCAGGGTGTCCGGAGCGCCGTGGAGCAGTCCGTGCAGCAGGCGCTGCCGACCGCGATCATGACGCTCCTGCAGCAGAGCCAGCAGGGCCAGCAGTGGGGCGGCGGGTTCGGCCAGCAGCCGTACGGCCAGCAGTTCCCGCAATACCAGCAGCCGGGCTTCGGCTTCGGACAGATGGGTCAGCCCTTCGGTATCGGCTGACCTCTGGGCAGAGCGCGATGCGGTGTGTCCCGGACTCGATCCCGGGCACACCGCATCACCTTGGAAGCGCTGACTGCCCGTCGCCGGATCAGGAGCACAAGTACGACCTAGGCGTGGTGAAGGTGGACGTAATGGTCAAGGAAAGGCCTGGAAACAACCGCGGGAGCAGATCCGAGGGCATGGAGGCGGGTGGGCCAGGGCCCGAGGGCAAGGAAACGGGGCCACGCAAGAAGGGCACACAGGAACCGCTCGCGGTACAGCCGCGCCGGGAGCGGTACATGGTCGCACCGCTGCCGCAGAATCTGCTCCCCCCGGGAGTGCCCGAACTCAGTATGGACGCCCTGTGTGACCGGCTGGACCGGATGCCCGAGGTCAAAGTGACCCGCAAAATCCGGCCATCGCAGAAGCTCCAGTCGGCCGGTCTGCCCCCGGCCTGCCCGGAAATCGCGGTCGTCGAGGCCGCCGAGGCCCAGGTGCCCGCGATGCGATCGCTTCACGTGCACGTCGAGCCGGACCTGCCGCTGTCCGGAACCGGCCCCGCCGCCACACCGACTGCGGGGACTCTGCCGCTGCGCGATCCCGGGCTGGTCATGCCGCTGGACCAATCCATGGACGTCTCGGTGCGCGTCTGCGGCCCGGACGGCGAACCCCTGGCGGGCGCGGGGGTATTCCTGATCGGGGCGACATGGCCGGGCCAGGGCATCACCGGGACCGACGGGATGGCCACCATCACACTGGCGACAGAAACCGAACAGTCCATTCAGTCCCTCTACGTCCGGCCCAAGGGCGGGTACGCGGACCGCTGGATCCATCGCCCCGACCTGTCGGCGACCCGGGAGAACGTCGTCACCCTCACCCCGCTGGCCAAGGTGTACCCGGAGCTGGAGCAGCGGCAGCAGTACGGTTGGGGCCAGCAGGCCATGCGGCTGGACCGGCTGCCCCCCACGTTCCGCGCCTTCGGCGTCAAGATCGCGGTCATCGGTTCCGGGGTCAATGCCGAGCACCCGGATCTGAAGGAAAGGGTGCGTTCCGGGGTCGATCTCGTGCGCGGAACGGACGAGGACTGGGCCCGCGACATGGTGGGCAGCGGTACGCACGCGGCGGGCATCATCGCCGGGGCGGACACCGGCAAGGGCGTCATCGGAATCGCGGTCGATGCCGAGATCGAGGTCTGCAAGGTGATGCCCGACGGGCATTTCAGCGACCTCATTGCCGCCCTGGACCACTGCATCGAACGCGAGGTCGACATCGCCCACATCGGAGTGGCGACCCCGTACTCGTCGGCGCTGGTCTCACGCAAACTGGCCGATGCCTACGCGGCGGGCATGGCCTGCGTCGCCCCGGCGGGCGACACCGGCGGCCCGGTCGCCTTCCCGGGCTCACTCCCCACCGTGTTCACCGTGGGCGCGCTGGGATTGTTCGGGTCGTACCCGCAGGACACCTCCCAAGCCACCCACTCGGGACCGCAGTTGACACCGGATGGGCTGTTCGCCGCGCCGTTCAGCTGCTACGGCCCCGGTGTCGACGCGGCCGCCCCCGGGGTGGCGGTCCTGTCGTGCGCGCCCCAGGGCGGATACGCGGCCCTCGACGGCACCGGCGCGGCCTCGGCCCACGTCGCCGGTCTGGCCGCTCTCGTGCTCGCTCACCACGAGAATTTCCACGGTCAGCTGCTGCCTCGCGGACCTGGCAGGGTGCAGCACTTGTTCGAGATCATCGCGGCAAGCTGCCGCCAGCTGGCTGCCCCGGGCACGGTGGAGGCGGCACACGTCGGACGCGGCTTGCCCGACGCTCTCGTCGCACTCAGCCTGGCCCCCGGAGTTCAGCTCGCTCCGGCCTTGTCTCCCTACACCCTGTCCATGGCAGGTTAGGGCCGCCGCCACGGCAAGCCCACGGAACGGCGCCCGCCTCGAGGGACGGGTGCCGTTCGGCTTGCCGCAGCGGGTCCGGACAGCCTTGCCATACTCCTGACATCTGCTCGCCCCGCGCGGCACGCTCGTCGCCTACGGCAGCGCCTCCACCCGCGACGACACGGGCTCCAAGCAGTGGCCCGTATTGAAGATCCTCGCCCGCACCTGGCTGTGGAACCGCCTGCCCAACGGCCGCCGAGCCTCCTTCTACAACATCTGGGCCGGCCGGGCCCTGAGCAAGAACCGCTTCCGCGCCCGGCTTCGGTCCGACCTCGGGGAGGTCTTCGCCGCCGTCCGCCGCGGCGAGGTCACCGCCCGCATCGCCGCCCAACTGCCGCTCGCCAGGACCTCGGAGGCACTACGCCTGGCGGAGTCCGGCACCGTCACGGGCAAGGTCGTCCTGACCCCCTGACCCGCACCGAACACCCCCGGCGCGACCCCCTCCGTCGAGACCGCGACCGCAACACCCCACGCCCGTACCCGACTCCGTGACCCGACGTACCAGGCGTGCCGCACCCATGGTCGTGGTGGTGCAAGCGCCGAACTGAGACGGTTCGCTCAAACGGTCCGCGCGATCGCGGCCTCCACCTCCGGGACGAACGCGGCGGTGACTCCCAGATCCGTGGCACGGGCGTAGGCGGGGTCGTCGCTGTAGCGGGCCAGATCGCGCAACGCGCGCAGGCCGTAGTACCCGGAAGGCGGGTCGTGGGCCGGCCTGGGAAGAGCGGTGCCGGAAGGCGGCAGTGATCCGGCGACGACTGCGGAAAGGCTGCGTTCGAAGAGCTGGTGGCAGTTCTGGACCCCGCGCAGCAGCACCTGGTGGTACCGGGCGTCGGGACCGATGCCGAACCGCTGCTCCGCCAGGACGCGTCCGGTGTCGATGCCCTGGTCGACCTCGTGCAGCGTGGCGCCGTACTCGGTGTGGCCGTGGAGGATGGCGAAGAGGACTGCCGCGGAGGGCAGGCCACGGTGCTGGGGCAGAAGGCCGTTGTGGATGTTGTAGATCCGCAGGCCGGACTCCAGCAGCGGTGTCCGGAAGAGCATCAGGTTGTTGATGGACCAGACGATTCCGTCCGTGCACTCTGCCCGCAGACGCTCCTGGTGAGCGTTGATGTCGGTGGTGTGCAGGAAAGGTGCCGCCGTGGCGTCGGAGGGATCGTCCGAGCATACGAGATCGACTCGATGGCCCACGGTGAGGGCGAAGTCGACGGCGCGCCGGAGGAGCGCGCCCCGGCCGACGAAGATCATGTGGTGGCTCCGGGATTGTGTCCTGCGTTGGCGTTGCGGACGGCGGCGCACACCCGCTCGACGGTGACGTCGCGGAGCAGGCCGTGCACCGCGGTCTGGAAGGCCTGCTGTCCCTCCTCGTGGACCAGGTCGGCAGCGATCTCACTCAGCATCAGCAGCAGCGTCAGCGAGTCGCCGCCGAGTCGGTGGAATGCGTCGCCGGGCCCGATGGAGCGGTCCGCGACACCCAGGACGCGCGACCAGATCGCCGCCACGGCGGTCGTGAGCGGGTCGCCGTCCGATGCCGAGGAGGCAGCCACTCCGGGCGGACGGTCCTCCTCGAAGGGTGACGGGAGGGCCGTCCGGTCGATCTTTCCATTGACCGTCAGCGGGAAGGTGTCCACGACGCGTACGGCGGTGGGGACGAGATGGGGCGGCAGCAGCCGTGCCGCGTGATCGCGCAGCGCCTCCGGCTCGGTGCGGCTGCCGCCGGTGACCGTCACCCAGGCACAGAGCAGTGGTTCGCGCACCGGGCCGGGGCGGGCGGCGGCGACCGCGCGGGTCACCTGGGGATGCCGTTCCAAAGCGGCCTCGACCTCCCCGGGTTCGATCCGGAACCCCCTGATGGACAGCTGGTCGTCGGTGCGTCCGAGGAACTCGAGGGCGCCGTGGTCGGCGAGTCTGGCGAGGTCGCCGGTGCGGTAGGCGCGGGTGCCGTCGGCGAGGCGGACGAACCGCTCGCGGTCGAGTTCGGGTCGGCCGAGGTAGCCGCGGGCGAGCTGGACACCGGCCAGATGGAGTTCGCCGGTCCCGCCGGGGCCGACCGGGCTCCCGTCCCCGTCCAGCAGGACGACGTCGGTGCCGTCGACCGGCAGACCGATGGGTACGGCGGCCCGCTCGCCGTCCCGCTCCGGGTCGAAGGTGTGGACGACGCAGCCGATGGTCGCCTCGGTGGGGCCGTACTCGTTGAAGATCCGGCATCCGGGTCCGAACAGCCGGTGCGCCTGCGCGGCCGCGGGTCCCCGCAGTTGCTCGCCGCCGACGACCAGGGACCTGAAGCCCGCCGGCTCGGCACCGAGGGACATGATCAGATCAAGGTGGGCCGGGGTGAGTTTGAGGGCGTTCGCACCGAGGCCGGTCAGCAGTTCCGTGAGGGTGCGGTGGCCGACTTCCCCAGGCACGAGAGCGATGCTGCCCCCGGCCAGCAGCGGGAGGAAGATCGCCGTGCCGGTGAGGTCGAAGGCAAGGGAGGTGAAGAGGGCGAAGCGGGACGTCGCGTCGATCCCGTAGCGCTCCCCCGCCCACCTCGCGTACGCCACCAGCGCGCGGTGCTCGACCTGCACCCCCTTGGGCACGCCGGTGGAACCGGAGGTGTAGATCACGTAGGCGACGGAGTCGGGCGCCGCGATCTCGCCCGCGGGTTCGGCGCCCTCCACCGGCAGTCCGTCCAGTACGACAACCGGGCAGGCGTCGCCGGGCAGGGCCTCGTACGCCGCGCTCGCCAGGCAGATGGCGGCGCCGGAGTCGTTCAGCAGGGCGGCGATACGGGCCTTCGGGTGCCCGGGATCCAGCGGCAGATACGCCGCGCCCGCCTTGAGCACCCCCCACAGACCGGCGATGGCCGCCGGGGTGCGCTCGGTGAGCAGCCCGACGACTGCCCCGGGCCCGATACCCCGGGCACGCAGCTCGGCCGCCACCACGTCGGAACGCCGGTCGAGTCCGAGGTAGCTCACCGGGCCTTCCGGGCCTGTCAGCGCCACCGCGTCCGGGGTCAGCCCGACCTGGTGCCGCAGCATGGACGTCAGGGTGGCGGGGGCCTGCGATTGTGGTGCCCGGCCCCCGCTGACCCGGCGGTCCCGCGGGGGCGACAGGGTCTCGCAGACGGCGTCCAGCAGCACCTCTGCATCGGCGACGTCCTGGCCCTCTCCGGCCGACACCACCAGCTGTGTGTGGCGGCCGAATTCGAGCGTCGTGAACGAGACGGGGACGAGCGGCACCTGGACCGGCAGGGAGTACACCGTGCCCGCCTCGAAGCCCGGTGCGTGCACGGCCTCCGGCTCTATGCGGCCGAGATGGCTGACCAGAGCCGTACAGGGAAAGCGGCCGAGCGCGGAGGAGGCGGTGCCCGCCGCGCTGCCGAGGAGGTGCAGCGCGCCTCGCGGCAGCCGCAGGGCATGCCGTTCCTCACCGGCGGCGAGTTCGTCGCCGGTGAGGAGTGCCCCGAGGAGATTCTCCCGCCACTCGGACCAGCCCTGGCCCGGCCCGCCTTCCAGGAAGACCGGCAGGGTGAGGTTGCCGCTCGCCCGCAGACCGGGGCGATGCCTGCGCAGATCCACCGGAACCATCACACGAGCGGCGGCGCCGGAGACATCGGTGACGGCCGCGGCGATCTTCGCCACCAGGTCGTGATGGACGCCGTCGAGGGCACGCCTGGCCCAGTGGGCTCCGGCGCGCGTGGAGGCCCGCAAAAGAGCGTCCGGGCGGCGCGCGCCGCCGAGCGGGGAGGGCCACTTCGCCTGCTGCCGCTGTCTGCGGCGTAAGGCACCGCCACCGGCACCGGCACCGCCACCGGCACCTGTCAACTCGTCCAGTAGGGAAAGGTCGTACAAGGGGGAGGTCGCCCCTACGAGCTCCTCGCCGCGCAGTGCGCGGAAGACGTCGAGGGCCCAGCAGAGCAGGCCACGGCCGTCCATGACCGCGTGGTGCGCGCGGAACACGAGCGTGGTCGGCTCCCCCGCCGACACGATCACCTCGCAGCTGCGGCCCTTGCCGGGATCGAGCGGCGCGCGCAGTCCCTGGCCGAGATCCGTCACTTCCCGGACGGCTGGAGCCCGGCCGCTGTCCACCCACGTCCGGCCGGACAGCGTCAGACGCGCTCCGGGGCACGCCCGGGACGCGTCGGCGACGGCTCGCCGCAACGTGCCGGGCGCGATGGTGCCGCGGCCCTCGACGACCAGCTGGATGACGAACGGTGCCCCCTTGCGCCGTTCGAAGGCCAGGTAAAGCCACTCGTTGGGGGACACCGGACGCCGGAAGCGCTCCTGGTGGTCCGTGCCCTCGGCCCTGGTCCTCACATCACCGATCCGCTCTCGCATATCTCTTCCGGAAGCCCATCGGGTCTCGCGCCCCGCGCGTCGGACAGTGTTCATTTCGCCCCCCGGCGTACGGACCGCACGAACTCTTCCGCCCCGCCGATCGACGCGGCCCAGTCGGCCAGCTGCCGCAGTCCCGCCTCCTGGCTCATCCGCGGTACGTAGCCGAAGTCCCGCTCCGCCGCCCCCGTGTCGTACGTCGCGGAACGGGTGAGCAGGGCCATCGAGTACCTGCTCAGCGGGGGCTCCCTCCTGGCCGCGAGCGGAGGCAGCCGCCACAGCAGCTCCGCCGCCTCCACAAGTGCGTCCCTGACCGGCCCGGGGACACGACGAGTGGGCGGGCGGCCCCCGAACATCTCGGCGACGCGGGCGAGGAAGGCCCACAGGTCGGTCCGCTCCGCGTCCACGACGAAGTACGCGTTGCCGCCGACGCGGTCCGCGGGGGCCAAGGCGGCACGCAGACAGGCGTCGACCGCGTTGTCGCAGTGACACAGCGACACCAGCACCCGCTTGCCGCCGGAGAGGTCGGGCAGCCGTCCGTCCAGCATCCGTGCAAGAAGCTTGGGCAGGAATCCGGAGTGGTCGCGCGGCCCCCAGATGCCGCGCGGGCGCAGCGCGCACGTGGTGAACCCGGGCCGGTTCGCGGCTCGTACGCGTTGCTCGGCCACGGCCTTGGTCTCGGAGTACAGGTTCAGCCAGCGGTCCGGGTACGGGGTGCTCTCGTCGATGTCGAGTCGGTCGCCCTCGTCCCTCCGCATCAGGGCGCTGGGGCTACTGACGAACACGAACCGCCGCACGCCCGCCCCGGACGCGGCGTCGAGCAGCCGCTGGGTTCCGGCGACGTTGGCGTCCCAGAACTGGGCGCGGGTGCCGTGGTCGACGGCCCTGGCCGCGCTGTGGAAGACGACGTCCACCCCCTCGGCGGCCCGTCGCAGCGCCTCGGCGTCGCGCAGATCCCCGTGGACCATGTCCACACCCGGGACGGTACGCAGACGGGCCACATCGCTGGTGGGCCGTACGAGCGCTCTCACGTGATGGCCCTCGCGGATGCAGGCGTCCACAAGGTGACCGCCGAGAAAGCCGGACGCTCCGGTGACCAGAACTTTCATGGCGTCACCCCCGTCCGGACCGCGGGCAGCTGTCGCCACCAGGTGGCCCCGTAGATCATGGTGAGCCAGACCGTCATGGCCGTGGAGCGGCCGACCGCCCTGCCTCGGGGCAGCGCCTTGGGGACCTGGGCGGCGTGCACGACGATGCTCAGGAACGCGTCGATCCACCACAGCGCCACCAGCGGTACGGCGTCGAAGGACCGGACGGTGCCGTAGAGCAGGTAGGCCCAGCCCGCCAGCGGTATGGCGCGCAGGGCGCGTGCCCGCCACCCCGGCGGGGCCGACCCCGGGGCGAGCCGGCGTCCGGCCCAGCGGGCCAGTTCCTCGCGGTTGATCTTCGCGTTGTGACGGACGTCGACCGGGAAACCGGGATGGCGCAGGAAGTCCCGCAGTCCCGTCGTCGCCCGGCTGCCGTCGGCCAGGGTGTGCAACTCGCCCTGCATCGCCCGCCACCGCTCCCCGTCGACGCCCGGCTCGGTCTCCACGCAGACCACGGGCCGCTGTCCGACGCCCACCAATGCGCTGCGCCGTACCAGGGGGTGGGCGTTGAACACGCCCTCGCAGCACACGGTGTACAGGTCCGCGTCCGCCGTGCGCACCCGCTGGGATTTGCGCCCGCAGAACCAGAGCCGCCCTTGCCCGTCCAGGTAACCGAGGTCACCGGTGCGGTGCCAGACACGCTCCGGCTCGACGTCTCCGCGGTACTCGTGGACCTTGTGCAGCGCGTCCGCGGCCGGGTCGCGGTGGTACCGCGGGCTCACCGAGTCCCCGGTCACGACGATCTCGCCGACCTCCCCGGCCGGCAGGGCCCGGGCGGTCCCGAAGTCGGGCAGCGGATCGTCGGTGACCGCGATGATCCGCAGGTCCAGACCGGCAAGCCGGCGGCCCACACAGGTACCCAGGCCGAGTGCGCCGAGCGCCGCCGTATCCTCGATGATCTCGGCGGACTCCAGGGACGAGATGGGCAACACCTCCGTGGCCCCATAGGTCACATGGACCTTGGCCTTCTCGTCCAGTACGGCGCGAAGCGTGGCCACCACCTCGGCGGGTACGGGCGCGCCTCCGGACACCACGCAACGGAGCGCGGGCAGTTCGGCCGGCTGCCGTGTCAGGTGGGCACCGAGGGCCCGCAGCAGGGCGGGGGAGGCGAACATGGTGGTGACGTCGAAGCGGGCCAGCGCGTCCACCAGCGGGCCGGGCTCGGCGTCGGCGACCCTGGAGGGCGCCACCGGGGCCACGACCAGGGTGGAGCCGAAGACCAGATCGAACATCCCGAACAGCGGCAGGGTGATCAGGGACACGTCGTCGCGGCCGCGGTCGTGCGCGGACTGCAGCTCACGGGCCATGGCGACGCCCATCCGGTGGGTGAACTCCACGCCCTTGGCCGGGCCCGTGGAACCGGTGGTGAATCCGATCATCATCAGGTCGTCGCCGGTGACGTGACCGTTGCCGTCTCCGGGCGCGGTGCCGCGCAGCTTCTCCAGGGTGTGGCCGCCCCAGAACCAGCGGCGCCCCAGCGTCACCGTGATCCGGGTACGGGCGAAGGTACGACGGCTGAGCACCCGCACCGCGTGGGCGACCGGCGGGCCGATGAAGGCCTCGGCGCCCACCGCCCGGTAGCAGTGGAGCATCCGCCGCACGCCCATGCCCGGGTCGACCACCACCGGAACCGCGCCGAGCCGGAACAGTGCGAAGGCGAGCGCGAACAGGTCGGGCCCCGGCGCCGCCATCAGCACCGTACGGGTGCCTCGGGTGATGCCGATGTCCGCCAGCCCGGCCGCGAGGCCTTCGACCTGCTCCTGGAGCACGCCGTAGGCCAGTTCCCGGTAGCGGACCCTGCCGTCCGGCTCACGGCCGTCCGGGTGGATGATCGCCGTCTTCGAGGGAAAGAGGCGCGCGTTGCGCTCCAGCAGGGTGGCGAGCCCCTCGGTGGAACCGTTCAGATCGGTGGATCCGTTCAAAGCAGTCATCGGGCGGCGGTCACCAGTCCCGCGGCCGGTAGCTCACACAGGCGGCGCTCGGACCCGCTCCGGCGGTGACCAGCAGCAGGTGGTCCTTGCCCGCGGGCAGACCGCCGTGCCGGGCTCGCAGGTATCCGGCGATCGGGGCGGCGGTGTGCGGTTCGCCGTCCGCGCCCTCGGCCGTGGGCGCGAGAACCGACCCGGGGTGCAGGCCGAGGCGCCGCGTGAGCCGGTCGGCGAAGTCGGGCGCGGCCCTGGTGCACAGCAGCAGGGTGCGGTCCAGGTCGAGCCGCTCCGCGGCGGCGTACTCGTCCACGGCGTCGGCTGCCAGGCCGAGCAGCGTCTCCACCCGGTCGGTGTCCCGCTCGACGGTGATCATGCCGCGGCCCCCGGTCCCCATGGCCGCGGTGTTCAGATAGCCCCGGGTACCCGCCGGCCCGCCCCCGCTGCGCAGCAGGACGGGACCGAACCCGTATCCGGGCTCGGCGGCGCGTTCGAGCAAAAGTGCCCCGCCGAAGTCGGCGTAGGGATAGGCGTCGTCGTCCGCCGCGCGTCCGCCGGGGTGCGCGTCGGCCGCGGTGATCAGCACCCGCTCGGTGGAGCCGGTTTCCAGCAGTGCGTGGGCGACCTGAAGGGCGTTCAGGACGCCGCAGGCGCCGTTCATCAGATCGAAGGAGAACCCGGCGACGGGCATCGGGCTCGCCAGGTAGTCGAGATTGATGCCCACCTCCTTCTGGACCAGCGCGGCGACGGCCGGTTCGAAAGTGTTGGACTCGCGGTAGACACCGACGTTGATCAGTACGCCCACCGAGTCGGGCGAGAGCCCGGCTTCCGCCAGGCAGTCCCGCGCCGCCCTGGAGGCCAGCCGGACGGAGGAGGCGGCATCGTCGGACGGGAGCGGCCGGACGGTCCTGGCGGCCTTGACAACCATGCTCATCGGTCACACACCCAGGCTGGAGATCGTGGCGGACAGGGCCCCGGTGACGACGCCGGAAGCGGCGGGCACCAGCAGGTACTTGCGGCCCTGGCGCGCTGTTCCGGCCCTCAGATGCTGGCGCAGCACCAGGAAGTGCGAGTTGGAGGACGTGTTGCCGAACTCCTCGACCACGGACAGCGACTGCGGCATGGGCGTTTCGAACTCGGTCGCGGCCATGGCGTTGACGTACTCCACGAACCGCGTGCCCACCTGGTGCTGGACGACATAGTCGAAACCCTCGTCCGCGAAGGTGCGCCCGTGCTTGGCCAGCAGATCTGCGTGGAACGTGGGCCACAGCCGCAGCCGGTCCCGCTTGTGCATCTGCTTGTTGTCCGTGTAGAGGGCTATGCCCTCGGTCCTGTCGCTCGGCATGCCGAGGCACAGGTGCGAGTACTCGGAGCAGGTCATGAGGTCCACGTAGTGGATCCGGTCCGCCTCGTCCCGTGACTCATCGATGATCACCGCGACCGCGGCGTCCCCCACCGAAAGCGACGCGAACTGCGGGTCGTACGAGTCGGTGATCTCCGCCGCCGCCGTCTCGGCGACCCGGGTGTTCTGCTCACCGCTCACCACCATGCCGGTGCGTACGATCCCGGCCCGGACCATGCGGTCCAGCAGGTACACCCCGGTCATCATCCCGGCGCAGGCGTTGGATATGTCGAAGTGAATGGCGGAGCGGGCGCCGAGCTCGGCCGCCAGCTGCCGGGCGAAGGACGGCTCGAAGTAGAAGTCCGACCCGTCCTTGAAGCGTGTGATCGACGCGTTGATGATCACGTCCAGATCCGCCGCTTCGTACCGGGACTTTTCCAGGCAGTCACGGGCGGCCTTGAGCGCGAGCCCGTACGAATCCTCGTGGGCCGCCGGCCGCGCGTCGTAGACCCGGCGTTCCGCCACCCCGGTGATCCCCTGAAGGTCGAGCCCCGGGACACCGGTGACCTGGGCGACGAGATCCGGGGTCGACTGCACAGTTGGAGGAAGGAACGCTCCTAATGCTTCAAGACGGCTACTTCGGTTGGATGTCATCCTCTTCCTCTTTCATTCGTGTGGACCACTTTTGATGCGTGTGGACCACGCGGCCCGCCGGACAGGGGTCAACTCCGCAGCTGCTGCGGTGAAGGCGAGTCACCGTCGAGTGACGAGATCGACCCTAGGTGAGCGACGGCGCGTAACCTTGCGTAACGAGTGGTGATGACGATCACTGAGTGGGAGCTCACGGGCGGAATCGAGCCACCGAGAAGACGCGACCAACATCTGCCGACGCGCCCGCCCGCACCTGCTTGTTGGCGTCGGCGACGGCCTTCTGCACGTCGGCGATCGACTTGGACGTCTGCATCCACGACGGCCTGGGGTGACATGGGCGTACCCGGCGATCTTCGCTGCGCCCCGGCCCGTCCCCAAACAGCCTGAACCCCAACGAATCAATGACCCCGTTCCTTCACGGAAGAGAAAAGAGTCAGGGGCACCCCCCGATGGTCCAAACGAAAGCGCCAACCTCGGCGCGCGACGGCACACTGAGCCCAGGAGGTGTGCAATATCGCCGTCCCGCAAGGCGGCGATAAGGGAACGGGATGACCGCACGACAGGGCCGAAACGACGGAGCCGAGCCGCTCCGTCGCACGGTGCTGGCAGCCGGGGCCTGTGCGGGTTTGGGCTTGCTGCCCTCGGCCACGCCCTCCGCTCACTCGGCTCCGGACCGCTCAAGGGCCGGTGGACTGTCCGGCGAGCAGTACGAGATCTCGCGGGCCCGCCAGACGGTGGTGGTCACCGAGCTCGGCGCGGGCTTGAGGTCTTACCGGACGGGTGGACGCGAACTTCTGGACGGCTTCCCCCCCGATTCCTATCCCACGGGGGCCTCATACGGTCAACTGCTCATTCCATGGCCCAACAGGATCGATCATGGAACGTATGTGTTCGAGGGAGTCACCGAGGAACTGCCATGGAGCGAACCAGCCCAGCAGAACGCCATCCACGGTCTCACGCGGTGGATGAACTGGCGCACGGTGGAACACCATCCGTCGCGTCTCGTGATGGGGCTGACGCTGCACGCCCAGCCGGGCTATCCGTTCTCCCTGCGCTTGCGCCAGACATTTGAACTCACCGAGCGGGGCCTCACGGTCACCAACGAGGTCGGCAACCTCAGTAACCGCCCCGTCCCCTACGGGGTGGGAATGCATCCGTATTTCACGGTTGGCACGGAGTTCATCGACGACATCGTCCTCACACTGCCGGCCAGGTCATACTTCCGGACCAATCACCGCAGCATCCCTGTCCCTCCGCCTGTTCCCGTGGCCGGCACCCCCTTCGACTTCCGGAATCCGCGGCGCCTCGGGCACACGGTCATGGACACCGGATTCGCCGATCTGACCCGCGACGGCAGCGGTGAGGCGCGCGTGGACATGACCTCACCGAAGTCCCCGGTCTCCCTCACGGTGTGGCTCGACCGGCAGCACGAATTCCTGCAGGTGTACACCGGCGATACGCTGCCCGACCCGGCACGCCGCCGAAAGGGTCTGGCCATCGAGCCGTACACCTGCGCATCGAATGGCTTCAACAACGGCTACGGACTGCGTGTCATTCATCCCGACCGGGAATTCCGCGCACAGTGGGGCGTGATCCCTCGCCTCGACCGAGCCGCAGGCTGATGCTGCTGGTGCTGGTGCTCGTGCTCGTGCTCGTGCTCGTGCTCCGACACAAGAACACGGTGCTACGCGGACAGCTCACGTGTCGGGTGCCCGCCCTGGGCGCGTCGCGCTGCCGAACGAGCGCCCGGAGAAGCGCCTTGTCGCCTGGGGGGTTGCTCGCTACTGTACTTGTCTGAGGACCTGAGAAGTGCCCAGGCGCAACCTTGGTGAAGGCCATTCAGATGTCGACCGATCGGTTATGTGCACCCTGCCCGTCCGTCGCGGTCGACCCTGGCCTGGGCGGGATGGACAGCGGCCCGACAAGCCGACCTCGTGCCGGGCGATGGCTGCATCGGCGGTCGAAGCCGCGAGTTCCTTGGCGATGAGAGGCGCAGGAGGGGGCGACGTGGACCGGACTCTGGTGATCGTCGGGCACGGCATGGTGGGGCACCGACTCGCCGAAGCGGTTCTGGCGCTCGACGCGGACAGTCAGTGGCGCATCATCATCCTTGCCGAAGAGGATCAGCCCGCCTATGACCGGGTCAGCCTTTCGTCCTACCTGGACGGCAAGGGCAAGAACGACCTCGCCCTGGCCAGGGAGGATTTCCTGCACCATCCCGCCGTCGAGGTCCGGCTGGGCTGCCCGGCCGTCGGCGGCTGCCGTGCTGCCCGCATCGTGCGTGCCGCCGACGGCGCCGAGATGCGTTACGACGCGCTCGTACTGGCCACCGGGTCTCGTCCGTTCGTGCCGCCAGTTCCCGGCCGTGATCTGACGGGATGCTTCGCGTACCGCACCTTCGACGACCTGGACGCGATCCGCGACGCCGCCCGGCCCGGACATGCCGGAGTCGTGGTCGGCGGCGGCCTCCTCGGTCTGGAAGCCGCCAACGCGTTACGGTCGCTGGGAATGCGACCCCACATCGTGGAAACGGCACCGCACTTGATGCCCGCCCAACTGGATGCCGACGCCGCCTGTGTACTGCAACAGCACGTCGCGCGCATCGGTGTGGTGGTGCACTGCGGCACGGCGGTTGACTCCGTTGACGCGCATCCCAACAGGACGGTGCGTTCGGTCATCCTCTCCGACGGCACGGTCATCGACACTCCGCTGGTCGTGTTCGCGGCAGGGGTGCGGCCACGCGACGATCTCGCCACCGCCCTGGGACTGGAACGTGCGCCGCAGGGAGGCGTTCTCGTGAACGCCTACTGCCGCACCGTTGACGACCGCATTTGGGCGGTCGGTGGATGCGCAGCAGTGCACGGCCGCTGCTACGGGCTGGTCGCGCCGGGCTATCGCATGGCTGCGAGTGTCGCCCGGCAACTCCTCGGGCACGACGCTGAACCTTTCAACGCGGCGGACACCTTCACCACACTGCGTCTCCCCGGCGTGAACATCGCCAGCTTCGGCACCTCCCGGCCCGGCGCTGAGGGCGGGAAGCAGATGGTATTCGCCGAGGGTCCCACCCGTTACGCCAAAGTGCTTCTTCACCCTGACACCGGCGTTCTGATCGGTGGAATCCTCGCCGGGGACACCGGCTCCCGGGCGGCGCTGCAGCCCTTCCTCGGGCGCCGACCGCCGGCCGACCTCGAAGACATCCTCCTGCCGTCGCGGCCCGGGCGGCCGGGGAGTTGAACGTCGTCGGAGAACTGTCAGGAAGAGGAGAAGCCGGGGATGACGGTCACGTCCTCGGCACCGCGCGATCGGTCAAGGACGAGCTGAGCGACCGCGATGTCCAGCGATCCCAGGCCGAACGGCGAGTAGATCGCCCGCCTGCCGCGATCACGCTCGACCCTGCCCTGCAGGAAATCCCCGATGACCTGTATCTCCTGTTGCTGGACTGTCCCCTGATCGACGGCCAGAGCGAGTGAGGTCTTCTCACGGAGTGCATGCGCCACATGGTCGACCACCTGGGTGGCCCCGGTCATCGCCTCGGGCGTGAGATCGCGCAGCGACATGTGCAGAACCACCGCGTCGCTCTTGGACGCGCCAATGTCTGCGATATGGGGAACCGTGGCTGTGGTTGCGAGCAGCACCAGGTCGGCACCCGCGACCGCCTGCCCCGCGTCGTCGGCCATGGACACCTCGGCAGCGAGGTGGGCGGGAACCCGGTCAGCGAACGCGCGGGCGCGGGAGGGATCGATGTCATGGACGGACAGTGATCCGAAGCTCCAGGCTTCGTCCGCCATGACCCGCAACGTGGTCTGGGAGATGTAACCGGTTCCCACGACGGCCACCTTTGCCGCTGAGCGATCACGGCCGAGCAGCGTTTCCGCGCCTACGAGGGCCGAGAGGGCAGTCCGGTAGGCGCTGATGCGAGCCCCTTCGAGCACCGCGACGGGGAACCCGGTACGCAGGTCATTGAGCACGATCAGTGCCGAGGCGCGGGGGAGGTCGAGGGAGATGTTCTCGGGGAAGCTGGATATCCACTTCACACCCATGGCGGAAACATCCCCTGGCACATAGGCAGGGAGCGCGATAATACGCTCCCTGCCTTCCATGTCGGGACGCAGGAACAGGCTGTCCGGATTGACGAGTTGATCGTTGGCGGCGTCGACGTACACCTTTTCGACAATCGCCTTGCACTCTTTGAGCGCACCTTCGAGCGCCCTGTCCACGACCCGTTGCGGGACAACGGCCAGATCGCGGGGGTCGATTTTATCTGAAATATTCATGCCTGGGTTCCTTGAGATCAACGGAGGAGGGAGAACTTCTTGGTGAGCGGGTCCAGTTCGTCGCGTGTTCCGAACAGGGCGACGCCGTAGTAGTCCAGAAGTTGCTCCGGAGTCTGTTTCATCCGGTCGAGTTGGTCGGCGTAAGTGCCACCGGTCATCTCTCCGGTGAAGTCGGTGTAGAGCAGCCCCGCGGTTTCGGACTCGTCACGCAGTCGCCGGATCCACGCCGGGCGCCCCTCCAGGACCACGAGGGACAGCCCGGAGACCGGGGAGTGAAGGCCCCCGTCCGCGTCGGTGAATGCGAGAAAGGACATCTTCGGAAGAAGCTCCGGACGTTGGGTCGCCGCCTTGACGGACAGCCCCAGGCACAGGTGGCCGACCGCATTGGCCGCAACCCCCGGGGGCAACTTCGACTTCAGGGCCACCACGAGCTTGTGTTGTGAGTCGACGGCTGCCGGGTCGACGACGGCGGTGTGCGGAGTGTTCATGGCGCGATCCTTTCGGCGCAGGGCGGGGACTCGGGTTCGGGATATCTGCAGAAGCGCTCTACGGTGGCCGGGTTGAGCCGGTACCCGGGACGCCCCTGGATCACGGTGTCGGGATCGAGGTTCCAGTCAGTGGCTTCCCGGAACCTCTCCCGTGCCCTGTTGCGGAACCTTCTTACGGCCTGGGCCAGCGCGGCCGGGGTACGACCCGTGCGCGAGGAGAGCTCGGCCGCCGAAAGCAACGGCACATCGCGTTGCTCCTGTCGGCTGCGGCGGAACTCCGTGCCGAGTACGTCGAGGATGTCCACCAGGGGTTCGGGGGCGTCCTCGTAGACGGTAACTCCCTCGATCGTAAGGAGCCGGCCGTACAGGACGACCTCGGTGTGCGCGGGTCGGTCGTGATGGTGCCAGAAGGCGCCGGCGAAGATGAGGTCCGGTGCTGTGTGGTGTGAGCGTCGGCCGATATAGGGAGTGAGGAAGTGGTCGGCGCCGCTGCGTTCCCCGGACTGCAGGTAGTTGACCGCCGCGCGCAACAGGTCCGGGATCTGCGGTCTGAGGTCGGCCACGTATCTGCTGATCCACTCGGCGGTGCTGTCCGTACCGTGCAGTCGGCCGTGCACGACCGCCGCGTCGAGGAGCGCGATGGCGGCGTGCTTTCCCATCCCCGCGTACACGAGCCGCTCGTGAAGTTCCACGGCGGCCTGGATGAGGGTGGCGGACTTCGGCATGGCCCGGCCCAGGCGAAGCATGGAGTGCCAGCGCGCATACGCGGTCCGGTAGACGTTCCACGGTGCGCTTCTGCTGCCGTAGCGGTCGGCGACGTGCTGCAGAATGTGTGGATAAGGAGAGGACGGGAAGCCGGTCCACCCGAAGGAAAAAAGATCCAAGGCTGCGTTGAAGTCGTCTTCGGAATGGTAGCGGCAGGCCCTCAGAAGAAAATCGCTGGTTCGAACGTACCGCCGGAGCACCTCCCGGTCCTGTTGTGTCAACCCCTGAGGGTGCAACGTGGCGGACTCCACGAAGGTGTGATAGCCGCCGCTTTGCACATCACCGATCTGAAAGAGGTGACGTTCGCCGCTGTCAGGAACCGGGTACTGGGCGAGCACCTCCTCGACGTAGTGGAACTGTTCATCGTAGATTTGCGCTGCGGCTCTTTCGCGCCCTGCTATGAGTTCGGTGATGATGACGTCGGTGAACAGCCAGGCGGCATCAGCGTGGTACAAGTAGGTTCGGTACCGGTCGAGTGAGTCCCGGAAGTGCTCACTGGCCTCGCTCGGACGGTTGGCGGCCGCTGCCAACAGGCCATCCTGCCAGCAGGTGAACGAGGTCTTCGTGAAGGCGTCCGCTTCCTTTTCCAGGCCCAGCTCGAGACTGAGTCTGGCAAATGCGTCGGGAAAGATTGAGCAGCGGTAGGCGGCCCATCCCTGACTCAGGTGGTCGGCGACCGCCGTCAGAGCACTCGAGGAGCGCCCGTCGACCGCGGATTCCAGTATGTCAATCATCTCCCTGACCCGAGGGATGATACGGCCGGTGTAGAGGAACGAGGAATCCTCGTAGCGGCGGGCGACCTCGAGCAGCCCACGGGCGATCGAGCCTCCGCCGTCGAGTCGGGCGCTCAAGGCCCCCAACAGCAGGAGACGACCCACATCGTGTTCGTCCGCCGTCTGCAGTCTCACCCCGGACAGCTTCTCGACTTGAGCGAACCCGGGGCGCGGCCCTCCGCTTATGTATGCCGCCAGTGCTTCGTAGACATCCGAGAGGTCTCCTGTTGTGGTGCCCGTCAACTGGTACTCCTTATCCCTCGTGGGGAGGCAGTCCAGTGTCTACCCTGCGTCAGGGAGCAGGCGCTAGCCAGGCACGTCGGCAGGCGCGGCCCGTTCGTCGATCGCCTCCAGCCATGCATCGCTGTACACCGTGCTCTCGTACTTCTCACCTCCGTCGGCGCAGACGCACAGCGGGTTCTGGATCTCCGGGTGCTCCGCGAGGTACCGGACACAGGCGGCCACGACCGCACCGGACGAACCCCCGAGATAGATCCCGGAGTCGCGTAGAACGGCACGGCAGTAGTAGGCGGATTCCCCTACGCCGGCAAAGGCGAGATGGTCGATCAGGCCGGGATCAAGGAAGCTGGACCGACGGCTCGCGCCGATACCCGAAAGGTGCCGCTTCCCAGGCCGGCCACCGAACGCGACCGATCCTTTGATGTCGACTGCGATCATACGTGTCTGCGGGCTCCTCGCGCGAAAGCAGCGACTCAGCCCCGCAAACGTCCCGCCGGTCGAGATCGCGGCGAAGACAGCGTCGGGAGGCGTCGGCATCTGCCCAAGGATCTCCGGCCCCGTCATCTGCCGGTGAATTTCCGGATTTCGCCAGTTGTTGTACTGGTCCACCCATACGTAGGCGTCATCCTGAGCAACCATCTGCTTCACCTTGGCGAGGCGAGAGAGCAGGTAGCCGCCGGCCGGGTCCGGATCCTCCACCATGACCACGGTCGCGCCGAGATCTCGCAGCCGCGTGAGGCACTCGGTCGTGATCAACGGGTCGACCACGGCCGTGAATCCGACCCCCAGATAGCGGGCCATGGTCGCCAGCGCCACGCCGAGATTGCCCGATGTTGACTCAATCAACCTGACGCCGGGGCGAATTAACCCGTCCTCCGCGAGGCCGCGCACCAGGCCATAGGCTGTGCGGGCCTTGATCGAGCCCGTGATGTTGTGGCCTTCGAGCTTCAGGTTGATGCTGCGCGGCCTTCCCAGGACATCGACGGTGAGCGTCTTCACGGGTGTGACGCCGAGCAGGGTTTCGAAGCGGTCGAGGTATTGCCGGGCATGCATGTCAGGGCAGTCCAATACGTATCCGATCTGCGTGCCGCCGAGTTCGGAGGACCCTAGTTCTTCGGGCTCGCGTACACCACCCAGTTGTCGTGGGTGTGGGGGTACGGCCTGAAGTCACCGTGCGGCGGGTCGTCCCAGGACACCCGGCGGAGTTCATGGAGGTCCCAGTCGGCGAACAGGATGCGGATCTCGTCCTCGGGGTAGTAGCGGAAGAGCGTGTCCTTGTAGGCGAAGGTGTGCGGGGCTATCTCCTCTCCCTCGCCGTATGTGCCGTCCTCCAGGGTGAAGGCATTGGTGATGAACACGCCTCCCGGCGCGATGATGCGCCGTGCCTCACTGATCAGGTCGGTCGGATCCTGTACCTGGCCGAAGACGTCGAAGCACGTGACGGCGTCCACCGACGCATCGACGAGAGGCAGGCTCGTCGCGTCGGACCGCATGAGGAACGAACGCTGCTTGATGACGCGGCGGGCGTGTGCCAGGCCGGTGGGAGCGATGTCGACACCCAGCGCGTTGAAACCGGCCTCGGTCACTGCCGCCAGGTTGCGGCCGTCGCCGCAGCCGAGATCGACCACTGTGCGAGCCTGACGCCGGCGGAGCGCCTCGACCGCGTCCGCGATCACCGGGATGGGGTCTTCTTGCCAGAGCGGCCCCTCCTCTTGCTCCTGGTAGGCCTTCTCCCACCCGTACTGCAGTTCGCCGTAGGTCGCTGCGTTTGTCATTTCAGCTCCTTCAGTTGACTCTGATGCGGCATCATAGGCATCCAACTTGACCAAGCGCTAGGCCTCTTGGAGTCTTGGGTGCAACAACTAGGGGAAGGTCAGCAATGGTTGAGCGGCGTATGCCGGGGAGCGGACGGGAACGCGCAGCCGTCCTGCGGAATGCCGTGGGGATCGGCGTCGCCGTCGGCACGTACGGGTTGTCGTATGGGGCGATGGCGGTATCGGCCGGTCTCAGCGCCTGGCAGACCCAGGCCCTGTCGCTCCTGATGTACGGGGGTTCGTCCCAGCTTGCGCTCGTTGGAGTCCTGGCCTCCGGGGGGACCGGGGCAGCGGCGGCCGCGACCGCTTGCCTTTTGGGTATCCGGAACCTCTTCTATGGGGTGAGCCTGGCCAAACTGCTCCGGCCTCGTGGAGCCGGGGTCCTGCCGACCGCCCACCTGATCAGCGATGAAAGTACCGCCATGGCGATCGGAGGGGCCTCACCGGCGTCGGCGCGGTTCGCCTACTGGTCAACCGGTACGGTGGTCTTCCTGTGCTGGAACCTCGCAACCTTCGCGGGTGCGATGGCCGGCTCGCTGCTCACCGATCCGAAGTCCCTGGGCTTCGATGCGGCATCGTCCGCCGCGTTCCTGGCCCTCGTGGCTCCTCGTTTGCGCGAACGTGGAAACCAACTCGTCTTCCTGCTGTCCTGCGTAGTGGCGGTGGGTGCGTCCACTGTGACCGGATCAGGCCTCCCGGTGGTGCTCGCCGCCCCCGCGGCCTTGATGGTTCTACTGATTCCGGCAGAGCGCTCGCCCCGGCCGGACGCAAAGGCGCGGGTGTCCGGCGAATCCTCGGATGGGAGGAAGGTCAACTCGTGAGCTGGGTATGGATCGGCATAGCGGTAGCGGCGTGCTTCTGCCTCAAATTGGTGGGGCTCCTCGTGCCGGAACGGGCACTGAGTCACCCTGTCATCGACCGGGTCGCTCAGGCGGTCCCCGTGGCCCTGCTCGGCGCGCTCATCGCCATCGAGACATTCACGGTGCACCACAGAATCGTCGTCGACGCCCGGGCCATTGCTCTTGCAGTGGCCGGCGTGGCCCTCTGGCGGCGAGCACCGTTCTTGGTCGTGGTCGTACTGGCGGCGGCCACCGCCGCCGTGCTCCGCTGGAGCGGTCTGGCAGGCTGAACCCCGCGGTTCGGGGACATGGCTTGTGCGGCGCAGGGGACACCGCCTGGCCCACCAGGCGGCGGCGCCGGTCCAAGGGCGTGAGGACGGTCCCTGACCAGGGTTTGACGTCAGCCTCCGCCACCCGGGTCCGGGTCGGGGTCCGGACCCGGCTGCAGGATCACCCGCACATCACGCCCTCAGCCCAACCTCTACGCCGATCCTCGGCTCTCCGTTACGGCTGGGTGTGGCCGCTGAGGAGTTCCACGCCCCGCAGCAGCGCGCTGTGGTCAAGGCTCCCGTCACCCCGGGCCACGGCAGCCCCGATGAGCTGCGCGGCTGTGGCGCCGAGGGGGATGGCCGCGCCGACGTCGCGGGCCGCGCGGGTGGCGATGCCCATGTCCTTGTGGTGCAGAGCCATGGCGAAGCTGGGGGCGTAGTCGCGGGTGAGGAAGTTGGTCTTCTTCCGGGTCAGCACGGTTGACGCAGCCATGCCGCCGTTGAGGACATCGAGGGCGGCTTCCAGGTCGACGCCGGACTTCTCCAGGAAGACCACGGCCTCGGCGCAGGCTTGGATGTTGGCCGCGACGATCAGCTGGTTGGCGGCTTTGACGGTCTGGCCGATGCCGTGGCCGCCACAGTGCACGATCGTGCGCGCCATCGCCCGGAAGACGGGTAGGGCGTCCTCGAAGTCCTCCGCCTCCCCTCCGACCATGATCGACAGGGTGCCTTCGACGGCGCCGACCTCGCCTCCTGCGACGGGGGCGTCCAGGGTGCGGATGCCGCGGTCGGTTGCGGCTTGCGCGAGGTTGACGGCGGCCTGGGGGTCGATGGTGGACATGTCGATCCACAGGGTGCCGCGCGGCGCGTTCGCGAGGATGCCGTCGGGGGCGTAGGCGACCTGCTCGACCTCCGGGACGTCCGGCAGCATCGTGATCACCACGTCCGCAGCCTTGACGGCCTCACTGAGGGAAGGCGCCTCCCGGCCGCCTGCGCTGAGGAGGGGACCGGATTTGCCGGAGGTGCGGTTGTAGCCGTGGACGGTGTATCCGGCCTTGGCGAGGTTGACGGCCATCGGGGAGCCCATGGTACCCAGCCCAATGAGCGCGATCGTCTTCATAGTTGGGGTGCTCCTTATGCAGGGAGGAGGAGTTGTTCCAGGTCGGCGGGCGGCTGCCGGCCGATGAAGGGCTGGAGGGTGGTGGGGGTGCCGGTGTTTCCGGCGAGGATCCCGCCGAGCAGCACGCCCGTATCGGCGTCGAATACGGCCTTGGCATAGCGGGTGTCCTCGGCGAACGCAGCCTCCATGGCGCCCTGGTGGCCGGTGGCGCCGAAGGTGGCGACGTTGATGCCGAGGAGCTTGAGCGTGGTGGAGGTGTCGATGTCCTCCAGTGGCTCCGCCTCCAGGCCGAGGACCTGCCGGGCGACGCTGCCGGCCATGCGATAGCCGGGGGCGACCAGGCCGTAGCAACGGCCCCCCACCGCCGCGCAGTCCCCGACAGCCCACACTTGCGGCGCGCTGGTGCGGCACAGCTTGTCGGTGAGGAAGCCGCCGCGGTCCGCGCGCTCCAGGCCGAGAGCGGTGGCAAGGTCGTCACGGGGCCGTACCCCAGCAGCAAAGATGACCAGCGGCGTGTCGATGACCGTGCCGTTGGACAGGGTGACGGAACGTACGGTCCTGGCTGGGTGCGAGTCGATGCTGACGGTGGCGGTGCCGCAGTGCACCGCGACGCCGAGGCCGGTGACGTGCCGGTGCAGCACTGCGGCTGCTCCCCTGTCCAGCTGCGCGGGCATCAGGTGCGGTCCGGTCTCCACCACGTGTGGCGTCATCCCGAGGAGCCGCAGGGCGTTGGCGGCTTCCAGGCCGAGCAGGCCACCGCCGACCACGACGCCGTTCCTGCCGGGCCGGGCGTGGGCACGGATGGCGTCGAGGTCGTCGAAGGTGCGGTACACGAAACAGCCGGGCAGGTCGTGGCCGGGCACGGGCGGCACGAACGGGCGTGAGCCCGTGGCGAGGACGAGCGCGTCGTAGGTCAGGCAGGAGCCGTCAGCGGTCCGCACGGTCCGCGACGCCGGATCTCCGCCCACGGCCGGGCAGCCCAACCACAACTGCGCCCGGGGATGCTGAAGGAAGTCGCGCCCCGGGAGCATGAGGTCGGCGCGGCTCCTACCGTCCAGGTATCCGGACAGGCACACGCGGTCGTAGGCGGGGTACAGCTCTTCTCCCAGGATGACGATGCGCCACTCCTCGTCCGCATCAAGGGCCAGGACTTCTTCGGCCAGGCGGTGGCCGGCCATGCCATATCCGGCGATCATCAGCGTGCGCATCATGCCGCCGCCTCCTGTGCCTGACGTTCGTCGGCCCAAATGCCGCAGAGTTCCTGAACCGCTGGACCGCAGCCGCCGCAGCCGGTGCCGGCCCGCGTCGCTGTGGCGAGCGCGGATTGGGTACGGGCACCGGATCGCCACGCGGCGGCGAGCGCGCGGCGAGTGACGTTGTTGCACAGGCAGATCACCGCGTCCTGAAGCGGCGGCGCGGTGTCGGTGGAGCATGGGCGCGGCGGCAGGTCGAGCAGCAGCCCGAGGCGGTCGGCAGGCAGGTACTGGCCGCGTCGGTGCAGCAGCCCGAGCGTTGCGATGGCCTGCGGCAGTCCCACCAGGACTCCCGCGATGATCTTGTGGTCGTTGATGGTGAGCTGGGCGTAGCGCTGGTGACGGGGGTCGGTGAGAGTGATCTGCCGGGTGCCGGGATGCTCGGCCGCGTCCGGTTCTCCGAGGACGGCGACGTCCACCAAGGCGCTACGCAGCCGTAGTTGTTCGCCCGGCCCGGTGGCTTGGCCGGCGACGATGAGCGCGTCGGCGGGCAGGTCGCTGCCGTCCGCAAGGTGCAGCACGCCGTCGGAGCAACGGGTGGGCTGCGCGCCGCCCAGGACGGTGATGCCCGCGTCTTCCAGGTGGGCGGTGACCATGCGGCTCGCCACCTCGCCCAGCGCGTGGTACAGGGGCCGCGGGGCGGTGCAGACCAGGCCGGTGCGCACGCCGCGCGTAGCGAGGGCGCTGGCGGCCTCCACCGCGAGCGCGCCGTCCCCCAGCACCAGCGCGACCTTGGGTGTGAGGGTGGCGCAGTCCTCAACCGTGCGGATGGGGACGACGCCTGCGGCGCCGGTTGTGCACGTGAGAGCGGCCGGATCAAGGGGGGCGGTCACGCTGCTGGTTCCTCTTCTGCTGGTTCTAGGCGGACGGCGGCGACTTTGAATTCCGGCATGCCGCTGCGTGGGTCGATTGCCGGATTGGTGAGGGCGTTGGCGCGGCCGTCTCCCGTGTAGTGGAACGGCACGAACACCGTGTCCAGCCGCATGGCGGGGTCGGTGCGGACCGGTGCGGTCAGGCTGCCGCGTGCGGAGGTGACGCGGGCCGGTGTGTCGTCGGTGAGGCCGTGGCGGGCGGCGGTGTCCGGGTGCACCTGGACGAATGCCTGCGGCGCTGCGTCGTTGAGTTCTCGGATGCGGCGCGTCTGGGCGCCCGTCTGATACTGAGCCAGCACCCGGCCCGTCGTGGCATACAGCGGGTACTGATTGCTCAGGTCTTCCGCGGCCTCGCGGTAGGTGACCGGGACGAACCGCGCGCGGCCGTCCGCGTGCGCGAACCGGTCGGTGAACAGGCGTGGCGTGCCGGGATGGTCCTCAGCGGGACAGGGCCAGTGCAGGGCTTCGCCGGCCTCCAGGCGCTCATAGGTGACTCCTGCGTAGTCGGCCCTGCCGCCGGCGGAGGCTGCGCGGAGCTCGTCGAAGACGGCCTCGGGCGAGTCGGGGAAGCGGTGCGGGGGCTGCCCGAGCCGGATGGCCAGGTCGCGGATGACCTCCAGGTCGCTCCTGACGCCAGGTGGCGGCGGCAGCAGGGCGCGTCGCCGCAGGACGCGGCCCTCGAGGTTGGTAAGGGTGCCGTCTTCTTCGGCCCATTGGGTGACCGGCAGCACCACGTCGGCCGCTTGGGCGGTCTCCGAGAGTACGAAGTCCGCCACTACCAGCAGGTCCAGTGCCGCCAACCGCTCCTCGATCCGGGCGGAGTGCGGTGCGGACACGATGGGGTTGGAGCCGAACACCAGCAGCGCGCGAGGTCCCTCCGGGGTGCCGAGGGCATCCAGCATCTCGAATGCGCTGCGGCCCGCGCCGGGGAGCTCCTGTGGACGGATGCCCCACACGGCGGCGACATGCGCGCGGGCCTCCGGGTCGGTGATGGAGCGGTAGCCGGCCAGCTGGTCGGCCTTCTGACCGTGCTCCCGTCCGCCTTGCCCGTTGCCCTGGCCGGTGAGGCAGCCGTAGCCGCTGCCGGGGCGCCCGGGAAGCCCGAGCGCGAGCGCCAGGTTGATGAACGCCTGCGCGGTGTCAGTGCCTTTGGACTGCTGTTCGACGCCCCGCCCGGTCAGTACGTAGGCCCGCTCGGCCTGGGCCAGCAGCCGTGCCGCACGGCGGATGTCATGGGCCGGAACACCGGTGACCTGCTCGGTGCGCTCCGGCCACCACTCCCCCACGGAGGCGGCCACCTCCGGGAAGCCGTGCGTGCGCTGCTGGATGTAGCTCTTGTCCGCTGGCCCGTCCTCGAGGACGGCGTGCAGCAGCCCCAGCGCCAGGGCGAGGTCAGTGCCGGGGACGGGTTGCAGGTGCAGCGCGGCACGCTGCGCGGTGGGTGTGCGGCGCGGGTCCAGCACGATCAGATCCGCGCGCTCCAGGTGCTGCATCAGCGGCGGCATCGTCTCGGCAGGATTGGCGCCGGCCAGCAGCACCACCTGCGCCTCCTGCAGGTCGGTGACGGGGAACGGCAGGCCCCGGTCGATGCCGAACGCGGCGTTCCCCGCGGCAGCCGCCGACGACATGCACCAGCGGCCGTTGTAGTCGATCTGGCTGGTGCCCAGCGCCACGCGAGCGAACTTGCCCAGCAGGTACGCCTTCTCGTTGGTCAGGCCGCCACCGCCGAAGACCCCGACCACGTCGGGACCATGCTGGGCTCGCAGGGTACGGAGCCGACGGGCAACCACGCCCAGGGCCTGCTCCCAGCCGACCGGCACCAGTTGGTCCCCCTGCCGCAGCAGCGGGCTGGTGAGCCGGTCGGGGGTGTGCAGCAGCTCCGGGGCGGTCCAGCCCTTCTGGCACAGTCGGCCGGCATTCACCGGAAAGCCCGCCAGCGGCTGCACCTTGACGCCGATCTCCCGGTCACCTTGCAGGCGGGTGCCGCACTGCAACGCACAATATGGGCAGTGGGTGTCGGTTTCCGCGGCGAGTATGGGCAGGTCAGACACGCGCTCGCTCCCGGTCGGCCGCGGCCCGCTGCGCGGTGGGCTTGCGCAGGTAGACGGCCCGCAGCAGCAACATGCATGCGGCGTAGTAGCCGATGAACGCGCAGAACGCCGGGATACCGGAGGCGTGGTGGCCGCTGTAGGAGAGCTTGAACGCAAAGTTGATGGCCGCGCCGCCGACCGCGCCGACCGCTCCCGCGATGGCGATGACCGCTCCGGCCAGGCGACGCTGGCGGGCGAACGCTTCGGATGCGTCCGCCCCGGCGGTGACCTCTTGTTCGGCCTTGGCGGCGAAGACGACCGGGATCAGCTTGTACGTGGAGCCGTTACCGATGCCGCTGAGCACGAACAGCGTGACGAACCCCGCAACGAACAGCCCGAATTGCTGCCAGGTGGCGGCGACGACGAGGACGCCGGTTCCGGCGGCCATGGCCAGGAACGTCCAGAACGTGACGCGGGCCGCTCCGCACCGGTCGGCGAGCCGGCCGCCGAGGGGGCGGGTGAGTGAGCCGAGCAGCGGCCCGAGGAAGGTGTAGGAGACGGCCTGCACCGGGGTTGCGCCGAACTGGTTCTGCAGCACCAGCCCGAACGCGAACCCGTAGCCGATGAAGGAACCGAAGGTGCCCACGTACAAGGCTGAGATCAGCCAGGTGTGCCCGGTGCGGGCGGCTTCCCGCTGTGCGCCGGGCGGCGTGCGGACGGCGGCCACGTTGTCCATGTACCGGCCGCACATCACCGCCGTGATGACGATGACCGGCAGGTAGATGCATGCGATGTAAGCAGGGTGGCGGACGCCGTAGAGTGTCGCCACGGCCAGGCCGAGCAGCTGTACCACCGCCACGCCCAGGTTGCCGCCGCCGGCGTTCAGGCCGAGCGCCCAGCCTTGGTGCCGCTGGGGGTAGAACGCGGTGACGTTGGTCATGGAGGAGGCGAAGTTGCCGCCGCCGATCCCGGCCAGGGCTGCCACGGCGACGAGTGCCCACAGCGGGGTGCCGGGCTGCTGGATCAGCCAGGTCGCGAGCGCCGTCGGCACGAGCAGCGCGAGGGTGGCCAGCACGGTCCAGTTCCGGCCTCCCATGCGGGTCACGGCGTAGCTGTACGGCAGCCGCAGCAACGCGCCCACGAGGGTCGGGGTGGTGACGAGCAGGAACTTCTGACTGGGGTCGAGGTTCAGCCCGCTTTCGGGCGACATGAACAGGGCCAGCACGGACCACAGCGTCCACACCGAGAACGCGACGTGCTCCGAGGCCACGGAGTAGAACAGGTTCCGGCGAGCTACCTTGTGTCCTCCGGCAGCCCAGACGTCCTCGTCTTCCGGGTTCCAGTCCGTCAGCCAGCCTTGATGCCGCTTCACCTCATCTCCTTTCGTAAGGGACCCGGCCCCGGCACGGGGGAAGCTGCCGGGGCCGAGCCGTGGCGCAGCGGACCGGGGGAGCAGCGAAGCGGGTGGCCGCGCTGTCTGCTGCGGGGCGCTCCCCCGGCCGGGCACACCGACCGGGCACGCCGGGCGCGTGCGGCCGGGGAAGCAACTGGACGGATCTCTGAGGGTCAGAAGCTGAGGTCCAGGGCCTTGACCCTGTCCCGCTCGCGCAGCGGGTGCGAGTCGGAGAACACGAAGCAGCGCGTGTTCATCAGCTTGCTGTCCTCGACCTTCGCGGTGGAGAAGATCACCACCGGAACGCGCTCGTTGCCGTTGGAGCGGTCGAGGAAGTCCGCGCGGAAGTCGATGATCGGTGCGTCCTCACCCCACCGGCCCAGAAAGTCCTCCACCACGGGCTGGTCGGCGTATATGTGACGTATGTGGTTGCCGACGTAGGAGGCCGGGTTGTCGGTCGCGCCGACGATCTCGATGTCCTTCCAGTTGGCGTGTTCGACGGTGCCGTCCTCGGCTATCAGGTGGATGGCGACCGGGCAGGTGTCGTAGTAGCCCTTGATCAGCGCCACGGCGTCCTCGCCGACCGGGACGTACTTCTCGCTCGGGCGGTCCACTTGGCTGATCCACGCCTGCGCGGTGGTGTCGCCCTGGCCGTCCTGCGGGGCGGGGGTCGGGTGGGAAGTGACCGGCCGGAGCGCCCAGAACGCGTAGTCGGTGCCGTCCACCTGGCCGAAGCCGATGTTGGCATAGCCGGAGGAGAAGTTCGGGTTGCTGAAGGCAGCAGCGATGTTCTCCACCGGCCTGCCGAGCTTGTGATAAGCGGCGTAGTCGTTGATGCCGAGCGCGGCCGGGAGGCCGGCACCCTTGGCGGCCTTGGGGCCGAGCAGTTCGGTGGCAGCCTTGTTGGCGATGACGACCTCACCGGTGGCGGTGGTGACGACCATGCCCGGGGATGCCCAGTTGAACAGGTCGAGCAGCTGCTCGGTGGACGGGTGGACGAAGGTTGCAGACATGAGGATGTGACCCTCTTTCTGTGTGTTCAGAGGACTTTGCGGCTGTAGTTGAAGACTTGGCCGGTTGGCCCGTTGGAGGGGAACTCGGCGATCGTGGCGATCCACTCCGCCACCGTGCGGGGGGATTTGAGCCAGTCTGTGTCGAAACCCTTGTTGATGGCGCGGAGGACTTGCTCGTTCACCGCGCTGTCCAGCCCGGCCATGGTCATGGCGGTGGCCACGGGGCCGGGACGTACCTCGTTGCTGACGATGCCGTCGCCCGCGAACTCCACCGAACACGCCCGCATCAGGGTGGTCATGGCGGCCTTGCTGGCGGCGTAGGCGAAACGTTCTGGCCTGTAGCCGTTGGCCAGGCTCGCGCCCACGAACGTCAGTGAGCCGCCACCGGCCTGTTTGAGCAGGTGGCAAGTGGCCTGCACCAGGTTGAGGGCCGTGGCCACGTTGGTGGTGTAGGTGTCCGCCACGGTCTCCCACGGCAGCTTGGGCAGGTCCACGGGGTCGGGTGAGTATCCGGCGTTCAGCACCACGGCCTTCACACCGTGCTCCGCCGCCCCCGGTACGGAGGCGATGGCCTGGTCCACGGCGGTGGCATCCCGCAGGTCGGCGTTGCGGTCGATGTAGCCGCCACGCTCTGCCAGGCCCGGATTGCCGCGCCGGGACAGGCCGACCACGGTGTAGCCGCGCTCCAGGAATGCTTCGGCCACGGCAGCGCCGATACCGGAGGAAGTGCCGGAGACCACCGCGATGCGGGGGCTTCCTTGCGTCATCAGGCGGCCTGGGTCTGCGGCTGGAAGACGGCCTCGTCAATGGCTTGCAGTGTTCGCATCTTCTCGATGGTTATGACGCCCGGTTCCAGCTTGTCGCCGTGGATGCGTTCGATCTCCATCACCATCTGCACGAACTGCAGACTCGTCACCAGCCCGGACTCGATCAGGTCGGTCTCGTCGTCAATGGTGACCGGCTCCGCGTGCAGGCCGGTGAGCCAGGTTCGCAGCTGCTCGATCTTCGTCGCCATGGGTGCTCCTTTGGGTGACCCCCGCGAGCGCGGGGCCTTACGTTGTGGTGAACTGGACGGTGAAGTCGACCGGGTGGGAGAAGGACTGGCTGTCCATGCGGCGCCGGTCGCGGGTGACGGTGATCCGGGAGAACCTGCCGATGATCGCCTCGATCAGCAGGGAGAACTCGGCCTTGGCGAGGGCGAAGCCGGGGCAGGAGTGCGCTCCGGCCGCGAACGGCATGGACTGCTTGCGGGAGCGGCTCACCTCGAACCGGTCGGGGTGCGGGAAGATGCGCGGGTCGCGGTTGGCTCCGGCGATCGATGTCAGCACGGCGGAGTGACGAGGAATGGTCTCGCCCGCGATCTCCACGTCCTCACCGGCGAACCGCACGGCCGTCTGCACCGGGGGGAACAGCCGCAGCACCTCTTCGACGAAGGCGTCCCGCACGGCCGGGTCGGCGAGTTCGTCCATTCCGAACATCAACCGGCCCATGCAGTACACCAGCGAGGTGATGAACGCGCTGGACGTCTCCGTCCCCGCGATGAAGAACAGCAGAGCCGTGGAGCGGACCTCGCTGTCGGACAGGTTGATGCCCTTGCGGTCACGAGTGCGTTCGATCGTGTCCAGCAGGGAGGCACCGTCCCCGTGCCGGGCGGCGCGCTGCTTCTCGATGATCCCCAGCAGCTCAGCGGTGTTGGCGTGAGTCTCGGCGGTCTCCACCGTGGGGAAGTCCAGCAGCCGCGCGAGCGGCCGGGTCAGAGCGTGGAAGCGGCGCTCCAACCCGAGGTCGATACCGAGGATCGTGCAGACGATGCCGTAGGGAATCTTGTGCGCGTAGGTGTCGTAGAAGTCATTGGTCTCCACCCCGGCAAGGTCGTCCACCAGGGCGTTGATCAGGCGTGGCATCAGCTGCTGCTTGTACTCATCGATGCGCGCGGCCGACAGCACCGGCGCGAGCAGGGCGCGAAACGCCTTGTGTTCGGGGCCGTCGGCGTCGAGCACGTTCGGGCCGAACGCCCGCGCGGACGCCTTGAGGGGGTGCTCCGCGAGGATGGCCGGGTGGGACAGGGCGGCGTGTACGGCCGCGTTCCCCGTGACGGCGTAGACACCATCTTCCAGACGGTGCACATCACGGTCGGTGGGCAGGTGCCGGAACCAGTACGGCTCTGCCAGCAGCGCGGTCGGAGCAGCAGGCGTGACGGTCATATAGTGGCTGTCCCCCCGAGCGCGAGGCCGAGAATGCCGACCAGTAACCGCATCGCGGCCTGCCACTCCTCCGCGGTCAGGCCGAGGGTGCCGGGCGGGGTGTAGTAGGCGGTCACGCTGCCGCTGATGCCGCCGGCGCCGGTAAGCCCGGCGTGGAAGGCGTGCTCTCCGCGCTTGCCGCTCTCGGGCAGCGGCGGTACGGCCTCCGTTCCGGCGACGCCGACCAGGCCGTCCGTCCCGAGCGCCTGTCCACCGTAGACCAGGGCGATTTCGGGAGTGATGTTCCGGCGCACCAACTCGAAGAAAGCGGTGGCGCGGTCAGCGGGCTCGGGGTGCGTGGTGGAGCGGTCGAGGAGCGCGGTGGCGGCCTCGATGACGCGCTCTATGCGGCGCTTGGACTGGATGGCGTCCAGTGCCAGGGAGACCTTGGTCTCGGCGTGGGTGGGTGCGGTCACGGTCAGTGGTCCTTCCGTGGGGGTTGGGCGGGGTAGCCGTAGCGTTCCGCCAACGCCCTCTTGTCGATCTTGGTGTTGTCCAGCAGCGGCATCTCTGGCACCACGTGCACCCGCGCGGGCACCATGTACGCCGGAAGCGTTTCCCTCAGCCGAACGTGCAGTTCGGTCTCGGTCAGTCCGGGCGCAGGTGGCTCGGCGAACAGGACCAGGCGCGGGTTTCCGGCTCCGTCCGGGAGCGGCAGCGCCACGGCGCGCCCGGAGCCGAGGGACAGCGCGGCGGTTTCGATCTCGGCGGGTTCGATCCGGTGCCCGGCAACCTTGATCTGTGCGTCCCTGCGCCCGGCGAAGTGCAACGTGCCCCGGTCGTCGATGTGGCCGTGGTCGCCGGTCAGGTAGACACGGCACTGCCGGCCGTCGACGGTGAGGGTGCGGAACGCGGCGTCCGTCAGCTCGGGTTCGTCGAGGTAGCCGAGCGCCAAGCCGCTGCCGCTGAGCGCGACTTCGCCCACCTGGCCGCGTGGGAGTACGCAGCCGTCCGCCACGATGTGCACTCCGGTGCCGGGCACCGGTCCCCCGGCCGGGATGGGCTGCGGAGCATGAGCGTCAGCGGGAGTGATGGGGTGCGTGGTGGCGAACACGCAGGACTCCACCGGCCCGTAGCCGTTGACCAACTCCATGGCCGGGTAGGCCGCGTACAGTTTCTGACAGGTGGCGGGCGTCGGCTTGTCGCCACCGACCATCAGGCACCGCAGCCCCGCGACGCAGTCGATGTCCCCGGCGACGATCACGTCCGCCAGCGACGGCGTGAGGAACAGGTGCGTAGCGCCGAGGTCGCGGATGTAGGAGCGCAGGTCACCCGGCAGCAGCACGTCCGCCGTATGCACGATCAGCGTGCCACCGAGCAGGAGCATGCCCCACAGCTCCAGGGTGAAGGCGTCCCAGGCCACGGCTGCCGCGTGGATCATCACGGGGGCGTTCCCGTAGTCCAGGTACGGCGGGGTGGTGAACAGCCGTGTGGTGGCCTGGTGTGGGGACAGTACGGCCTTGGGTGTGCCGGTGCTGCCGGAGGTCCAGAACACCGTGGCGCACGCCTCGGGTGCCACCTGCGGCAGCGGTCCGTCCTCTGCCGGGGTGTGGTGCAGTTCGTCCACCGTCAGCGGCCGAGTGCCGCTGCCCGTCAGTCCGACCAGTCCGGCGGAATCCGCAACGGCCACAGGGGCGTCCATGCGGCGCAGGAACCGTTGCAGTCGGCGGGGCGGCCAGCGGACGTCGAGCATGCCGTAGGCCGCACCGGTCGCCAGGATGCCCAGCAGCACGGCGGGCAGTTCCACGGAGCGCCGGGCCACCACCGGCACCACGTGGCCGAGGCCGATCCCACGGGAAGTCAGCTGCGCGGCGATGCGACGGGAGTCGGCGGCCAATTCTGCGTAGGTGATGCTGTCGGTTGCGGTGCGGACCGCGACCCGCTGCGGGTGCTGAGCCGCTACGCGGTAGAACGCGTCGTGGATGGTCCGGGGCTGCGTAGGCGGCCCGTAGATGCTGCTGGTCTCCATGTGCCTGTGATCGCCCTTTTACGTCGCTCCGTTCGCGGGGATGAGGGTTAGTCGTCGTAGCGCATGGACGACGGAACGAGCGCCCCCGGAACGAGGTCCAGACGCGGCGGCGCGGAGAACTCCAGCAGCACCGCGCCCTCCGGGCCGACGTAGGTGGCGGTGTGCTTCTGGCCGGACGGTATGTAGGCCACGTCGCCGGCGTTCAGCTCGTACTCCTTGCCCTCGCACACGAAGCGGATGGACCCCTCGGTGACGACGACCCACTGCTCGTTGGTGTGCCAGTGCGGCGGCAGGTTCAGGTCGCCTTCCTGGCCGGCTTCCACCCGCAGGCAGGACATCTCCTGACCGAACGCGAACCGGCGTGAGAGTGCGATGCCCTGAGCCGGCAGCACCTCGTGATCGTCCCAGTTGATCTTCATGGTTCCCCCCATGGGTTATATCCGCGCATTTCCAGCAAAACGCCGAAATACTGTGATGGTCTGACGCTACAGCGAGAGGTGATCACCTTGGCAAGCCCAGTCCAAATAGCGGAACATTCAACGGAGTTGACGTCTGTCTAGCTGGCTGCGCTCTCGGCGACAGCGGCAGCCTCGTGCGGCTCCGGAGCTTCCAAACGTCGCTCCGGCAGCGTGAACGCCAGCAGCGCCGGCGCCACGAACACCGCCACCAGCACCCAGAACGCCGCCCGCAGACCATGCGCGTCCGCCAGCCATCCCAGTAACGGGGAGCACAGGCCGCCCGCGGCAATCGCCACGCCCAACGCCAGGCCGCTGGCGGTACCGGGCCGGTTGGGCAGGTAGTCCTGCGCAAGGGTGACCTGCGCCGCGAACGGCAGGAACATGGCCGCACCGAACCACGCGGCGCACACCGCCAGAACGGGCAGCGACGGAGACCAGGCGATACCGGCCAGCGCCGGGAGGGAGAGCACGTAGCCCCAGCGGATGGTGGCCATGCGGCCGTAGCGGTCGCCCATCCAGCCGCCACCGAGCATGCCGATCGCCTGAGCAGCCACATACAGGGTCAGCACGGCGGCGCCGACGGCCTCGGCCTGGTGAAGGTCCCTCTGGGCGTGCAGCGCCACCATGGAGTTGATCGCCACGAAGGGGATGGACCAGCCGAGGATCACTGCCCCGAGCCGCGCGAACGACCGCCAGTCGTCATGCAGGGCGGCACCCTGCTTGTGCTTGACGGAGGTGAGCGGCTGCACGGGCTCGTAGCCACGCCAGCGCATCCACGGGCCCTTGATGGCCCACAGCAGCGCCCAGACGGCGGCGGGGGCGGCGAGCAGCCAACTGCCTGACAGGCCCGCGCTGCCGACTACGACGGTGACGAGGGGAGGGGCGATGGCACCACCGATGGTGCCGCCGACAGCGAACACGCTCATCGCCTTCTGGGAGGAGCCCCCGGCGGCCCGGGCGTGGCTCGTGGCGGGCGGATGGTAGGCGGCAATGCCGATGCCGGTCAGAGCGAACAGAACCCACGTCAGCGCGTAGGAGTGCACGAGCCCCACGGTGGAGACGCCGGCGGCTGCAACACAGAAGCCCGTCGGCACCAGCCACGTGCGGGTGCTGCGGTCGGCCAGGATGCCGAAAATGGGCTGCACCACGCTGGACAGGCCGTTCGCGGCGAACGCGAGACCGGAGACAGCCGCGTACGAGTAGTGCCGCTGCGACATCAGGAATGGCAGGAGAGCCGGGATGGCGCCCTGATACAGGTCGTCGACCAGGTGCGTACTGGTCAGAAAGCTCAGTTGGCCTCGTTTCACAGGCTCGTCTCCTAGCTCCATGCTGCTCCGGAGGAAAACACCTCCGCTTCTCAGGTCCTCAGACAGGTACAGTAACGATCAACTCCGCAGGCGGCAACGCACCGACTTTTCGGTCGAGTTGATCGAGGACCGTGACGAACCGGCCGCCTTCCGCACAAAGGAGAACCACGTGACCGACACCCTGTCCGGCGTGCGCGCCCATGACGGCCTGCCCGCGCTCGGTCCCGCACCCACGCGCCTGGCCGACACCCTCGACCGCCTCTACACCGACTGGGCACGCTCCATGTCCGCCACGCCGCTGACAGTGCCTCCGCTCCTGCCCATATCCGACCTGGCCCGGCTGGGGGTCTACGAGAACTTCCCGCAGCTCGCCCTGGTCTCCTCGTCCCTCAACGTGGACGCAGCCACACCGGACCAGTTCACCCGTGACGCCGTCGACGGGGCGCTGGACCCGTACCACCTGCTGCCGGCCGCTCTCGCGCTGCCGTCCAGCGCCTGTTACGGGGTCTACCTGCACTTCCAGGAACGGCAGATCAGCGATGCCGGGGCGCTGGTGACAGTGCTCGGGCAGTGCTACCGCAACGAGAGCCACTACGACGGCCTCAAGCGTCTCAAGGCGTTCCGCATGCGGGAGGTCATCGCCTTAGGCACGCCCGAGCAGACAGCAGCTCACCTGGAGCGGTCCAGCTCGTTCATCGAGCAGTTGGCGAAGGCCATAGGACTGCCGGTGGAGCGGCACGCCGCCTCCGACCCCTTCTACGACCAAACCGGGGAGCGTGCGGCGTTCCAGCGGGTGGTGACGGTCAAGCACGAATACCGCTACGCCGGTATGGCGATTGCCTCGGTGAACACGCACCACAAGTTCTTCGGGGAGCGCTGCTCCATCACCCTGGCTGATGGAACGGCAGCCTCCACCAGCTGCCTGGGGTTCGGGCTCGAGCGGTGGCTGCACGCTCTGGGGGATCACTTCGGCGGCTGGGACGCTGCGCAGCAGGCCGTGGAGAACGCCGCCGGGGTCCTCACCACCTGATGGCGCACCGAGCAGGTGACACTTCCGGCTCGTGGACCAGGGCCTGAGGAGTTCCGAGGCATGCGGACGCGTCGGGATCAACATCCGGACGGGCAAACGACGTAACGGCCGTCGCGCGTCCGGCACGCAGAAGGCGGCACCACCGGCCCGGCGCCCGGTGGTGCGGTCGTCGGCTCCGTCCCGCTCCCTGCGCGTGGCCGGTCGGCCACGCGTCGGCCGGCGGTGGAGCCCTGAGCAGAACCGCGACGCCCTGGCAGGAACGGGGCACCGCCCTCTTCCCTCAGGGTCCGGAGCACGGCCGCCGTGAGCCGCCGAACTCAACGGCGGTCCAAGCAAAACGCTCGACCGGGAAACCCCAGCCGAGCGCCTGCGCAACTGCTCGCCGCCTGTTCAACACGACCATGTGGTGCAACGGCCCCCGGAGTCCTCCGGCTTCCGGGGGCCTACGCACATGGCTCTGAGGCGGAGGCGGACTCTACTGCGCCGCACGACGGCGCGTACGCACGGCCCATCGTCCGCCGCTGTGCTCCAGATCGACCGGATGGTCAAAGCAGCCGCTGACGCCTTCGCTGGTCAGGACCTGGTGGGCCGGTCCGGCGGCAAGACACCGTCCTTCCCGCAGGAGCGCCGCATGAGTGATGGTCGGCGGCAGCTCCTCCAGGTGGTGGGTGACCAGGACAGTCGCCAGCTGCGGGTAGGAGGCCGGCAGTGCTTCCAGGTGTTCGATGAGCTGCTCGCGGCCGGTCAGATCCAGGCCGGTGGCGGGCTCGTCGAGCAACAGCACGCGCGGCTGCGGCAGCAGCGCTCGAGCGATGAGTGCCCGGCCGCGCTCCCCCTGCGACAAGGTTGTCCAGCGCGCGGTACCGCGATGCCCGAGTCCCAGCAGCTTGATGAGCTGGTCAGCGTCTTGTTCCTGCTGGGAGTTGGGGCTCCAGCGCGGCGGGGGTTCGATGCTGCCGGTGATCCCGGTGAGGACCACCTGCCGCACGGTGAGCGGCGACCGCAGCGGGTGGCGTGGATTGACGTGGCCAACGTAGCGATGCAACTCGCGCATGTCCACGCGCCCGAGGGTGTGGCCGAGGACGTGTACGGCGCCGCGGGTCGGGTGCTGCCGTGCCCCCAACAGCGACAGCAGCGTGGACTTTCCCGCCCCGTTGGGGCCCAGAAGCGCCCAGTGCTGCCCGGCCTCGACGGTCAGCGAGACGCCACGGAGGATCGGGTTGCCGTCGCGGACGACATCCACCTCGTCCGCGCTTAAGACGACGGTGTCAGCCACGGGCCGCACCCTGAGCGCGGTTGACGGCCGCCATCACTGCCTGCACCGAGGCGGTCAGGATGGATGTGTCCCAGCCTGCGCCCCACACCTCGCGGTCGCCCACACGGCAGTGGGCGTACGCAGCGGCGGTGGCGTCGGGGCCGGCGGCCGTGGCGTGCTCACTGTAGGTCAGGATGTCCACGGTGATTCCGGCCTGCGTCATCGCGTCCGCGAGGGCGGCGAGAGGGCCGTTGCCGGTGCCGCGCACCTGTGTGCGGCCGGCGGCCGTGGCGACAGTCGCCGTGAACTCGTGCTCGCCCCCGACTCCGGTGGGACGCGTGTCCCAGCCGTCCAGCTGATACGGGCCGTCATGCGCGGGGTCGAGGTACGTGGCGTGGTACAGCTTCCACAGGTCCTCGGTCGAGAGCTCATGACCGGTGCCGTCAGTGACCTGCTGCACCGCGCGGTAGAAGTCCGGGCGCATGGCGGCCGGCAGGTCCAAGCCGTAGCCGGTGTGCAGCAGGTGCGCGATGCCACCCTTGCCGGACTGGGAGTTGACGCGGATCACTTCCTCGTAGGTGCGCCCGAGGTCCGCCGGGTCGATCGGCAGGTACGGCACGCTCCACGGCGCCTCGGATTCGGGGATGTCCAGGTCGGCGGCGTCCTGCCGGTGGCGGACAAGGCCCTTGGCGATGGCGTCCTGGTGGGTGCCGGAGAACGCGGTGTGTACGAGCGCCCCGGCGTACGGATGCCGGACATGGACGGGAATGCGGATGCACTCCTCCACGACCTCCTTGATGGCGTCGATGTCGGAGAAGTCGATCATTGGATCGACGCCCTGCGTGTAGAGGTTGAGGACCAGCGTGACCAGGTCCACGTTCCCGGTGCGCTCGCCGTTGCCGAACAGACAGCCCTCCACCCGCTGCGCCCCGGCCAGCACGGCGAGTTCCGCGCACGCCACGCCGGTGCCCCGGTCGTTGTGCGGGTGCACCGAGAGGATCACCGAGTCGCGCCGTTCCAGATGCTTGGACATGTACTCGATCTGGTCGGCGTACACGTTGGGCGTGGAGATCTCCACCGTCGCGGGGAGGTTGATCACCACCGGACGGTCCGGGCTGGCGTCCCACAGATCGGTGATGCTGTTGCACACGTCCAGAGCGAAGTCCGGCTCGGTGAGGTTGAACACCTCCGGGGAGAACTCGAACCTGACGTCCGCCCCGGCCAGCTTCTCCTCCGCCCGGCGCATCAGATGCGTCGCGGCATCCACGATCATGTGCTTCAGCGCGATCCGGTCGCGGCCCAGAACGACGTTCCGCCATGTGGGAGCGCACGCGGTGTACATGTGCACCAGGACGCGGGGAAGCCCGACCACGGAGTCGAGGGTACGGTCGATCAGCTCGGTGCGGGCCGGGGTGAACACCGAGACGGTCGTGTCCTCGGGGACGGCACCACTGGTGGCCAGATGCCGTACGAAGTCGAAATCGGTCTGGCTCGCCGACGGGTAGGCGACCTCGATCTCCTTGAAGCCCATCGTGGTGAGCAAGTCGAACATGCGTCGCTTGCGGGGGGTGTCCATGGGCTCGGGCAGGGCCTGGTTGCCGTCCCGCAGGTCCACGGGCACCCACAGCGGGGCCTGTGTGATCCTTCGGGAGGGCCACTCGCGGTCGGCGTCGGCCAGGGGGACCTGGACGCGTTCGTGCGCCGGCTGGTAACGGTGGTTCGGCATCGCGGTGGGCCGCTGCGGGTTCCACACCGGGGCGCCGGCCGGAACCGGTCCGGCAGGGGTGCGCACCGTCGGGAACGCAGAATCAGACACAGGGGTTTCCCTTCTACTTCACGGTCGATCAGGAGGCCGACCGGCGCGCACCGCAGCCTCCGCTGCGGGGTGCCGGTCGAAATCAGGCCCCGCAGCGGCAGCCGAGAAGAAGAAAGAAGCCACGCAGCGTCATGGCGGCTACACTAGCGACACCTCAGCTTCGCAGACAACCTGAGAGGTAATCGGACCCCCGCCATGACACTCGACGCGTTGCGCCCCAACTCGCTTGTCGACCAGGCCACCCAGCGTCTCCGTGAGGAGATCACCGCCGGGACATGGGCGGTCGGGACCAAACTCCCAGGCGAGACAACCCTGGCCAGGACCCTCGGTGTGGGTCGCTCCACCGTGCGGGAGGCCCTCCGCGCCCTCGCCGGGGCAGGACTGGTCCAGGCCCGGCAGGGCGCAGGCGTGTTCGTCACCGCCACCACCCCACGTGAGGACTGGCCTGCCCGGCTGCGGCAGTCCGCCATCACCGAGATCTACGAAGTCCGCGCCATGCTGGAGGTCGAGGCCGCCCAACTGGCCGCGAGGCGCCGCACCCCCGATGACATCGCCGCTCTGGACGAGGCGATGCAGCAGCGGCGCCGCGCCGCCACCGGCAGCAACGCAGAGTTCGTGGACGCGGACATCAACCTGCACGCGGCAATCGTCGCCGCCGCGCACAACCTGCTGCTGACGGGGCTGTTCGAGGAGTTCGTGCCGTCGTTGCGGCGCGGCTTGATCGATCTGCTCGAACTCACCGACCTGCGCTCCGGCGACTCCAACCACGGCGAGGAGGTCCACTCGGCGCTCGTGGACGCGGTGCGGCGTGGCGACGCCGAAGCCGCGGGAAGCATTCTGCGGGCCGAGCTCCAGCAGACCCTCACCCGGCTCCAGGCCGTCTGACGCAGATGCCGGAGTTGCCATGAGCGCGCCCGCCCTGATACGGCCGTACCCGCATCCCACCCCCATGACCGCCGAGTGGAAAGTGCTGTTCTTCCCACACTCCGGCGGCTCCCCGGCCTCCTACAAGCAGTTCGCCTCATGCCTGGCCGGAAGCGCCCAAACCGCCGCCGTGCACTACCCCGGCCGCGCCGAACGCTACCGCGAGCCCTGCTTCGCCAGCGTCCACGCGCTCGCCGAGGAGGTGGCGGAAGCATTCCCGGCCTGGTGCGGCGAGGGCCCGGTGCTGCTGTTCGGGCACAGCCTGGGCGCGGCCATCGCCTACGAGACGATCCGGCGCATCCCCGATCAGCACCGCATGATTCTCGTCGCTTCAGGACATCCTGCGCCTTCCCGGCAGCAACTGCCGCCGCTCGACGGGCCGCAAGATGACCCGGACCGACCCGTGGTCGAGCTGGTTCGAGAGCTGGGCGGGGAGGCGCCGGAGATCCTGGAGCACCCGGCGCTGCGGACGATGTTCCTGCCCATCATCCGCGCGGACCTCGCCGCCCACGCCCGCTACCGCCCGGCCCCCGGCTCCACCATCCGCTGCCCCGTCATCGCCCTGCAAGGCACGGCCGACCCCCTCACCGACTCCGAGGGCATGCACGCCTGGGCCGGACACACCCAAGCCGCTTTCCACCTCCACACCTTCCCGGGCGGACACTTCTTCATCAACGGACATGTCCCCCGCGTCGCGGACATCCTGCGCGCCGCCATGCGGAATCACGGAGCCCTCCCCGCAGACGTGCGGAAGAACAGTGGACTCGGCCTCGAGTCCGACCTCGACTTCGACTGTGGGTGAGGGCCCACAGCTTGTGGCCGCCCAGGTCCACCCTCCGCCTCTCCACCACGAGTTCCACCCGTAGCTGGCCGTTGTGACTCACCATCTGCGCCGGTTCCTTGAGCGCAGCACCTCCCGCGAGCGGCGGCGCCCGAGCCGGCGTGGCCGACGGGTCTCCTGCACAGCCGCTCAGCAGGGTGGCGATGGCAAGGAGAAGGGTGATGGCGATGCAGGGCGGCGTGGAACGGGTTCGCATGACGCCTCCGCTGGTATGCCCCATGTCTCGCGTATCCGACCGCCGGCGGGCACTTGGCCGACGCCGTGCGCGCCCCCGCTGGACCGTGCGAGCGAGGATGTACACCCCGATGCCGCCCCGGGGCGGCCAAAACCGGGTGTAGTACCGCCTCACCGGGCCTTGGCCACGAGATACGGAACTCGGAGTCCGCTACGCGGCGACCGTCCTCGTTGCGGCCGTCAACGAGCGGTTGTGACCACGTCTTTCGCCCGGTCGGTGCTAAAGGCGGACGACGTGCACAACCGCTGCGGTGCCCCCGACACGGACCCGCGGACCGGCTTCGCTCGACCATGCGGCGGCGGTGATGGTGGAGGGGATGCCGAGGGCGTCGCCCATGTCGACGCTGATGGCGCTCCTTCCCTCACGGGCCAGATGGGCAGCGAGACAGGCGGTGCTGTTGGCGTTGGCGACGTCCTCAGGGACGCCGATGGACGGGGCGAACATGCGGGCCGTGGTGCGGCCCTCGGCCGTTGGCGTGCAGTACACGTAGCAGCCCAGCAACCCCAGGCGGTCGCAGGCGGCACGAAGTCGGTCGAAGTCCGGGGCCAGGGTGGCAAGAGCGGACCGCGTGGACACCGGTACGAGGAGCCGCGGCCGCCCCAGGGTGGCGACGCGGATCCCGGGAACGAGCGTGTCCACGGCGACGCCCAAGGGGTGGAGGACGAGGTCCGAGTCCCCCGAAGCGGGCTCCCGCACGTCGACAGGCCCCAGCTCGAAGGCGGCCTCGTATTGGCCGTTCACCCGGGTGACCCGGCCGGTGAAGGTGCGTCCCGCCGTGCGGACGGTGGCCTGGAAATCCCTGCCCCCTTCTCGTTCCGCCAGGAATGCCAAAGCCGCAACAGTCCCATGACCGCACGCCGGCAGTTCCCCGGTGGCGGTGAAGAAGCGCAATGACACTTCGGGGACGTGGCACCCTCCGCCCCCGGCCGAGACGAAGACGGCGTGCGACGTTCCCGTCAGAACAGGCACCATGCAGCGTTCATCGTTGCTGAGGGCCGTCTCGTCCAACACTGCGGTCGGGCTGCCGCCGCGACCTGCACGCCGGCACGCACTCATGATCGTGACGGGCAGACCACTACCGTTCATGACGGTGGCATCAGGCACGGGAGCCATCGTAGGGCGGCCATCGCTGCCGCGCCGCCCAGCACCACAGGCACCTTCGTACGCGAGACGTCACGAGAAGCGGGAGTGGCGGTAGCCGTAGTTCACCCAGCCGACCAGGTTCGAGCGATGTAGTTGGCCCCCGCGCGGCTCGCCTCCCCAGGACTGGCGAGCCGACGCCCCGAAAGGCGCTGTCGCAGGGTAATCGGAACCTACGCCTCCACCAGACGAAGTGGAAGACCCGCAGTCGTGTGTTGCAGTTCACACTGACCCCGTGGGGTAGCGGGCCTTCCACTCCTCCGGCCCATCGCCCGGCGACTCGATCATGCCGCCCACCTGCACTCATCGACCGCCCGTCGGCGACGCTCGGGGCGGATGGGAGCAGCCGGGGCTCTTGGGGACCTGCCGTCCTCAGCCGCCGGTACGAGGCGCGGTCACCGCACTGTGATGGTGACCGTGGCCGTGCTGGTCGCGGCGGGCAGCTTGGTGGTGTCGACGGCCAGGTACTCGCCGTCGTCCTGTCGGCCGTCGGGCAGGAGCTTGGGGTGCAGGGCGTACGGTGCCGCGTCGTTGGAGACGCCGTCGACGCCGAAGTCGCTGTCGTTGCTGACGACCACCGTGCGGCCGCCGTCGGTGGTGGCGACGCCCTCGATCTTGTCGTGGCCGAAGAAGCCGCCGGCCGGGTCGAGACCGGTGACCAGGGCGCCCAGGTCGAGGTACGTGCTCTTGGTGACCGGGGTGACGCCGGCCGCCTTGAGGGCGGCCTCGGCCGCGGCGGTGGAGTCCTGACCGACGTACGCGTCGACCGTCCGGTGGTCCGCGCCGATGAGCAGCCCGCCCTTGCTCCCGTCGTACACGCTCCCCGGCACGTCGGCCGAGGGGCCGACGTCGGTCGCGCCACTGATGTCGATCTTGAAGAGCTTCTTGTACGCGCCGGGCTCCGTCTTGCCGTCCCGCTCGTCGACCAGGAAGGCCGTATTGCTGAGCGCGGTGATTTCGCTGACCGCACCGCTGTTCGTCTTCGGGTCGTCGAGAAGGTAGACGTACTCGTGCGTGGCGTGGGTGTGCAGGTTGTACGTCACGATGCGCAGAGCGGTGATGTTCTTGGTCTTGACACCGGCGGGCAGGTCGGGCTCCTGCAGTGCGGACTGCATCATGCCGACGAGCGTGCTGCCGTCGGGGGTGATGGTGAGACCCTCCATGCCTTTGTTCGGTACCCGGTTGGCCAGTTCGGCCGGGAGCGAGCCGTCGAAGGGCGACAGCCGCTCGATCGCCCGTCCGTCACGGGAGAAGTGCGTGACGTACGGCCCGTACTCGTCGGACACCCAGAAGGTGCCGTTCGGCAGCGCGACCAGGCCCTCGGGGTCGTAGCCGTACGGTGACGCAGGCAGCGCGTGGCCGGCCAGGTCGATCAGGGACTCCCCGGTGCTCGCCTCGGTGCTGACATGCCCGTTGTACGGGGTACCGTCGGCGGCACGCAGCGGGATCGTCCTCAGGACCTCCGCCTTCGTGCCGACGAGGCGGATCTTGGCGATGGTCGGGTCGAAGTCCGGAAGAGGCAGGGCCTTCCTGCCGTCAGGAGTGTCCACGTTGGGGCCGCGGTCGGTGATCCCGTAGAAGTCGTTCTTCGAGCCGGGTACCGGGTACAGCGACGAACCGAAGGCCCCGCCGGAGACCTTCACTGCGCCGATCGTGGCGAGCGGCGGCAGATGGGTCTGGTACAGGCGGACCGCGTCGCTGATGCTGTAGGAGAAGGCGTCGCTGCCCTTGAAACCGGCGTCCGGGGTGTAACTGAAGGAACCGTCCTGATGCACGGTCAGGGAACCGTGAGCGGTTTTGGTGTGCGAGACGAGGGTCACCGGTCTTCCCGAGTCGTTGCCCAGGAAACCGTGTCCGCGCACGGTCAGGGTCCGGCCGGCGTGGACGGCATAGGCATCGGGACGTGCCGTGAGCCCCGGCCGTCCGCCGTGGTGAGCCGTCTCCACAGCACCCGCCGAACCGCCGCCGGCCAGCGACAGCACCACGGCGGTGGCTGCGGCGGTCGCCATCCTCAGACGAGACATTCGTTCCTCCCAGTCCGTGCGTCTGCCTGCGCGACGCCCGACCGGCTAGTCTCCTGAGCGCACATGTCCCCTACGCGAAGGGGGACTTGCAGGGATCCGCTGATCAAGTGACGCAGAGTTGTCCAACAGGCATGGCCCTCGCCACACGGAGGTGAGCCGGCCTCGGCCGTGCATGCGGCGGGCGGCGGGCGGCGGGCGGCGCAGCTGGTGAACGCCTTCATCGCGGTGCCGTCGAATCCGCCCCGCCCACCGCGTCCGTTGAACTGCGGACGCAGCGCGGCGCACGCCTGCAGTGCCTTCTGGCGGGTGGGGTCGGCCGAGGCGCCGCCGCTTCCGAAGCCGCCACCCCCCGCGGCGCCGCTCGGCCGCCCGCTGGGGCGGGCAGGAAGGTTGACGCCGTGCTCGGAGAGGCACTGGCGGTATGCGGCCATCTGCTGGTTCCGCCCGGCCGCCGACGCGGACGCCGAGGGCCCGCCCTGGGCTGCGTTCACCGAGTTCGTGGAGGAACAGGCGGTCAGCAGCGTGGCGCCGACCGCGAGGACGGCGGTCGACGCGGCGGCCCGGAGCGCCGCTCGGACGGCGGGCGGCCGGGTGGGGGTCCGGGCCATGGCCGGTGTCTCCTCGATGTGGTCGACGCTGGGACGGCGGAACGACCCACGCGGGCGTGCCGATTCGGCCCACGACTGAACAGCATGGGGTTGAGGAGTTCCTGGGAACCGGCTGGGAGTTCTCTGGGATTCCGTACCGTCCTCTACCCGGTCGCACCGTGCGATCCGGTCCGTTTCCGGGCGGTTCGGAGGGATCGGCGCGGTGCGCGGTGAGCCGGCGCTGTCAGGGAAAGTGGCCGACACCGGACCAGGGCTGACTGCAGAGCAGTCCGCCCGCGTCTTCGAACGCTTCTACCGAGTCGATGCCTCCCGCAGCCGTCAGGAAGGCGGCGCAGGGCTGGGCCTGGCCATCGTCTCCGCCCTGACGACGGCCCACCAGGGCACCGTGGAGCTTCAAGACCGCGCCGGGCGAGGGCGCGCTGTTCCGCGTGTGCCTGCCGTCGACGCCGCAGCGGCAGCCGGCCGAGTGACGGGTCCTGCCCGGCAGCCGCGAGCCCCTCTCGGCGGCCGCGCCGGGCATTGCCCGCTTTCGCCGCAGCAGATGGGGTGCCGTGCGGTTCACGTCGCAGCGATGGCGGGTGCCGGTGCGCCACAACGTTCGCGCAACCCGCACGTCATAGGCCGCCGATGGGGGTTTCGGCGCCCGTAGTGCCGGTGGGGACGGGCACGATCGTCTCGGGCACATTGGGATGCTCACACGGCGGGGTGTAGGGCTCGTTCGGTACGTAGCGTCCCCACTCTTCGGGCGTGATCACATCGCCGACGGCCGTGCACAGGGTCACCATGTTGTCTTCCGGGACGGTGCTCCAGACATCGATCGACCTGGAAATCGTGGCGACGAGAAAGTGCCCGGTGGGGCTGAAGGCGACGCTCCCGGTGAACGTGTTCGAGGATTGGTAGGCCACGCCGCCCTGCGGCACGGGGGTGTGTGGATCACTGACGTCCCAGAGGGCCACATGCCCTCGCTGATCCTCGGGACCGATGGAGTTCCCGGTGTCCCCGTTGTCCGGGAAGGCGATGGTGCGCCCGTCGGGGCTGAAGGAGGGGGCGGAGCCCGGGTACGACGGGGAGCGGATGATGGAAGGGGGTCCCGAGATCTGGTCGCGGTCCACCTTCCACAGCCGGATCGTCCCACTGCTGTCGCCGACCGCGATCCACTGTCCGTCAGGACGGAACGCACTGGCCGATGTCACGGAGCCCGGGGTCAGACGCTGTACCGGCCGCGGGAGGGGATGGCGCGGGTCGGAGACGTTCCAGGACAGCAGCGAGTCGGCGGTGTTCGCGGTGAGCAGGCGGCCGTCCGGGGACAGCGCCACGTGGAACGCGTCGGCGGGCAGACGGGCGATCTGCCGGGGGTGAGCCGGGTCCTTCACGTCGAACAGCTTCACCGACGGTCCGGCCGTGTAGTGATTGTTCCTGTCGTCGTTGTTGTCGGCGACGGCCATGATCCGGCCGTCCGAGCTGAAGGCGATGCTGTGTACGCCCTCGTCGATGCTGTCGACGGTGGCCAGCACGGGGACGTTGGATTCCCTGGTGTTGCGCAGCCGCAGCACCAGCTTCCTGGCGTCGTGGCCGACGTCGACGTGTTCGCTGTCGGCCAGGACGCCGCCGTCGGGGGTGAACGCGACGGCCGATGCTCCGATGTAGCCGCCAGGCAGGTCCCTCACCACATGGTGACCGTCCCTGCCGGTAAGGTCGATCAGCTGGCCGGAGTCCCCGCCGACGACGGCGAGCAGCCGCCTGCGCCCGCCGCTGATCACCGCATCGGCCTCGAAGCCGTCCGGCACTTGACCGTAGCTGCCGTCGGCGCCCGGCTGATAGGGGTTGCCGGCGTCCCACTGCTGCACACCACTGCCGGTCGCGTGCAGCAGGACACTACTGCGCGGCTCGAACAGTACGGGGCCGTTGTGCTGCGTGTCCACGCCCGGGAGGGTGTACACGGGCACTACGTGCGCCATGTCGTGGGCCTGCCACAACGTCAGGGATCCGTCACCCGTCGCGTTGCACACTGCGGCGAAGACGTGTCCGCTGCCGTTGAAGGCGATGGACCGCAGGTTCTTGCCGCACTGGGTGCCAGTGGGACCCGTCCCCTCCGCATCGGCGCCGGCCGCGGCCAACAGGCGCGGCCGGGACGGGACTCCCACTCCCCACAGCCGGATCGCGATGTTGTTGCCGTCACCCGGCCCGGCGAGGGTCGTACCGTCCGGGGTGAAGGCGATCCGGTGGACCACCGGCAGATATGTCGACTGGGTGTCCGCCTCCGCGTTGGAGCTGTCCAACGTGGCCACGGGCGATGACGCGTGCGAGGGGTCGGCCAGGTTCCACAGCCGCACCCGCTGGTCGCCGCCGGAGCTGGCCAGAAGCCGATGGGACGGGGAGAACGCCAGGGAGTCGACCCCACCGCGATGGCCGGTCAGCGACGGGAGTTGCCGGGCACCGGCCGGTGCGGAGATGTCCCAGAGCCGTATGGCACCGTCCGGGGCGCCCGCGGCGAGCAGTCGGCCGTCGGCGCTGATCGCGACGGCGGTGATACGGCCCACTCCGGCAGGAAGGGAGCCGAGTGGGGCGGGGTGGGCAGGGTCGGCCAGTGACCACAGCCGTACCGAGCCGTTACGGCCGCCCGAGGTGCCTGCCGCCAGCACTCGCCCGTCCGGGCTGACCGCCAGGGGTCCCGCCGTCACACCGGTGATACGGCTGATCCGGCCATGAGAAGTGCTCCAGACGGCGATCGCCGTGCCCGTGGACATCAGCAGCGTGTGGCCGTCATGCGTCTCGGCCAGGTCCACTACGGGGTCGGGGCTGTCGAACACCCCGGGACCGCTGAGTGCGGTGAGCATCGCGGCCGTACCGACCCCGTGGTCCAACCGGTAGGAAGCGATGGCGAGTTGCTTGGCCAGTCCGGGCTGGGCTTTGAGCATGCTCTGCGATTCGGCGGCAAGGGTTCGGGCCAGGGCGCTGCGCCGCTGTGCGTCGGCGTTGCTCCGCTCGACCAACGCGACAACTGCCGCGCCTGAGGCGATGAGCGCCAAGACGGTGAGCAGCGCCACCCCGATACGGCGCACCCGGCGGCGCCTTGCTTCAGCGGCTCTCGACACGCCAAGGAACACGGCGATGTCAGCGGGCAACCCGCGCTGCGCGGACCAGGACACGCCCTCGGCGAGATCCGTCCCGTCCAGCAGGTCCCCCTGGCGCTCCGACCGCGTCCACAACTCGTGCTGTTCACGCGTGCGGCGCAGCCATTCCTGGAACTGGCGGTCCTTGGCGACCCATGCTCGTAGCGTTCCCCATTCGCGGATGAGTGCGTCGTGAATGAGTTCCGCCACCGGCCGGCCGGGATCGTCCGCGCCGTGTCCTGGAACGCGCACCGCACGGGTGGTGACGATGCGGTGCCGGGTGAGTGCCGCCAGGACCTCATCGGCTCGCTTCAGCTGCTGGTCGGACGATGCCGCGGCGATCGTGTCGACGGCCAGCTCGCGGAGTGTCGCCACCGGGACCTGCTGGCGGACGGCGGGGATGTCGTGCGCCTCGTCGGCGGGCCGCACCAACGTGGTCAGGATCCGCTGCGCGGTGGGCCGCAGTTCCGCGGGCAATGTGCGGACCGCGTCGTCGCACCAAGCGGTCAGGCTGCCTGTGACCCGACCGATCGCCTGGTAGCCGTCGTGCGTGAGGTATCCGTCGACACGCCGCCGCCATAACTGACTCAGCGTCAGTTCCAGTAGTGGCAGTACAGTGATCGGTGCCCGCAGGGCCTCGGAGCCGTCCGGCCCGCCTGCCAGGACGTCGGCGACGATCCGGTCGGCAAGCCCCTCCTCGAAACGCAGGCCCACCGACCGGGCCGGCAGCGTGATCATCGCGCGCAGGTCGTGGGTGTCCAGCGTGGCGGGCATGTTCACCAGCCCCGGCTCCGCAGCTTCCAGCAACTCGGGGGCGAGCGCGGCAAGCCTGGAGTAGAAGTCGTCGCGCATGACCAGGAGCACGCTCAGCGCACCGGGCGAGGCGATCGCCGCCGTGATCTGCCGCAGGGCCGCCAGGCAGCGATCGCCGAGCGAGTCGTCCGCCATGGTGTGCGTGAGAAGTTCCTCCAACTGGTCGATGACCAGCAGGACACGCTCGTGGCCCGGCTCGGCGGCGAGTCTGCGCTGCGCGGCCTCGATGATTCCGTCATCGGCCGCACCGGGAAGCCCGGCCCGTTCGATCTCGGCCAGCAGGTCCTGATCCGGGCGTACCACGACGGGCAGCCACCGGTCGCTGCCCGGCAACCGGCCCTCGGCCAGCGCCGGCAGCAGGCCGGCTTGCGCCAAGGAGGACTTGCCCGCCCCGGACGGCCCGAGCAACAGCACCGCCCGGCGCTGCCCGGCCAAGGCCCCCAGCACCCGCTCGACGGCGGCCCCCCGCCCGTGGAACCACGCGGCGTGCTCGCTGGTGAACGGTTCCAGTTCGCGGTAGGGGCAGACGTCGTCCTCCACGGCCAGATACGGCCAGGCATCCCGCAGCACCTGAGTGGGGGTGGCGTAGGCGATTCCCAGGCCCTTCAGATGGCTGTCGGGGGCGGTGATGGAGGTGAGCATGCCGATGACACGCCCGGTCGGCTCGTCCACCACCGGCGCTCCACTGAACCCGGTGGTCAGGTCGTTGGCATCCGCAAGCTGCAGCAGCAGGCCGCCGCCCACGCCGTCCCCGGTACCGGCGGGGAGCAGATCACCGACCGAGCCGTAGCCGTGGTGACCTCCGCTGGGCGCCTGGGCCGGAAAGCCGAACGAGCGCACGCGGTGGCCCCTGCGGCCTTCGGCGGATCCCAGCGGCAGCGGTGTCACGCCCGTCGGGCCCTCCGTCAGGCGGATGACGGCGACGTCCTCGGCGGCGGGGTCTCGCCATGGCTCGGAAAGCACCCGCCCCTGCGGCCGGGGAGTGCCGGGCGCGTGGGGGAAGGCAAGCCGCAGTGTGCCGCCGGGACCGGTCCCGGCGGCGGTCACCACGTGGGCGCAGGTGACAACGACATCTTCCGCGACGAGGAAACCCGCCCCCACCACCACGCCACCGGTGTCAAGGATCTGGGCCACCCCGGCGGGCAGGCCGTTGGAAGGTGCTGGAGGGGCAACTTCCACGGTGTCAGGCATCCGGAGTTCCCGAGTCGTCCACCTCGGTTCGGACCCGGCGCCAGGTCGCCCTGACCTTCAGATGGCACGCGGCCTCGCCCCTGGTGATCAGTGCTCCTGCCTGGCAGGACAGATCGACGCCGAACTCCACCTCCAGTTCCTCGGGGCCGGCCTCGCGAAGCTGGCGCAGCACCGTCCGGGCGGTGTCGGTGACCGGCCGCAGCGCGGCCTGCAGGCTCAACGGCAGATCCTGGATGGCGTCGCCGAGTCGGCCGGCCTTCACCGGGCCGTCCGCCCCGGACGGTGCCTCGACCAGGACCGAGCCGCCGTCCTCCAAAGCCATTCGGACGATAGTCGCCACGCTCTGCCCCTCCCCTGGCCATCGGGCTTCCGGCGGACACGACACTAGCCGAGCGGGCCCGCGCGCACATGGCGATCAACGAAGCTGCTCGCCGCCGTGGGGCGGCGACGACTGCCGCTCCCCGCCCGCCCGAAGAAGTGCGGGTCTCACTGCAGGTCGACCTCCTGCTGCCACAGCTCCTCCGTGAGCCGTTGGATCCCGGCGCTCAGGTGCCGTCGGTAGGTGGTCATCGGCAGGTCCAGTAACTCGGCGGCTCGTTGCTGGGTGCTGGCCGGCTGGATGTAGGTGTGGTGCAGTGCCCGGTGCGCGCGCCGGTCGTGCGGGGCGGCGGCCAGAACCGCTGCGGCGTCCCTGATGGCCTGGCGCAGCGCCTCCGCACGGTCGCGCGGGTTTGCCTCCGCCCCGGCGCGTGCCGTCACCAAGCGGGATCCCAGGAGGGCGCAGTCCCGCATCCCTCCCGCGCGGCCGAACCCGCGCAGTGCCTCGCGGACTCCCGCGGCGAACTCCTCGCGTTCGATGATCCGCGGAGGACCGGCCGGGTCCGGCGGCGGGATACGCAGCGGATCCGCAGCCGACTCGCGTTCGCTGAGCAGGGCCAGCCAGGTGAGAGCGGGGGTGCGCCGCCAGTCGTGGAGGAAGACGCCGTGGTGGCGTCCCCCGACCGAGAAGTCGGCCTCCGGCAGCCGGGTGAAGTCGGCGTAGGCGCAGCCGGCCGTCCAGAACTCGGGATCGGCGAAGGAGAGCAGGGTCAGTGCGGGTCTGTCGGTGGTCAGGTAGTGGTGGGTCAGGCGCAGCGTGATGAGCGTCTGGACCGGGGAGACGGCCTGGTAGTCGTCCCGGGACATCCAGGAACGCACCATCAGCGCGCTCTCTTGTGTGCGCAGCGTTCCGGAACCGCGCAGGAAGTCGCAGGCTGCTTCGACGGCCGGATCCGCAGGAGCACCGTCCGGCGGCTGTGTGCCCAGGGTGAGCACGGTGCAGAAGCCGACGGGCTCGGCTTCCGGGCCCCGCACCGTGTGCCATGCGCCGGCCGGGTGTCCCCACCAGGCGGCCAGAAGCCGCGCGGAGGCGGGGCCCTCATGTTGCGTGGCCATGGCGAGCAGCGCGGGCACGTCCTCCTCGGCGGCCGGGCCGATGGAGAGCATGTCGAGGTACAGCGCTTGCGAGGAGTCCGCGGCGACATGGGTGAGCAGCGGGCCGACGAGTGGGTTGCCCCGGTGGAGGTAGGCGAAATCGGTGAGCACCGCGCGTTGCCGGGCAGTGCCCCCGTCGCTGAACACCGCCTCGTAGTAGGAGCTCGCCCTGCGGCGCAGTTCCACGCGCTGCTCCGGGTGACGCCAGCGCAGCTCCGAATCGAGGAGCTCGCGGATCATGTCGTGCGGATGGATGCCGCGGCTGTTGTACTCGACCACTGACAGGTCACGCAGCCAGTAGAACAGCCCGCGTGCGTCCGGGACCTGCAGAAGTGCCGCCAGCAGCGGTTCAGTGGTGACGAGCACCTGGGCGCACGCCTCGAGTGCCCGGCGGTGCATCTGTGTGGGTACGGTGTCCAGCAGGGCGTCGAGGAGGACGCCGACCACTTCGGGCGAGGCGGCAGGAGAGAGGGGGTCGACACCACCCTGCGCGCGTACGTCGGCCACCAGGGCCAGGGCCAGTGGATGGCCGTGGGTGAAGTCGAGGAGGCGCTCGTGGTCGCCGTCGGGGACTCCTCGCAGACGCAGCAACTCCACGCCGTCGTCGACCGGCAGAGGACCCAGCCGCATCGTGTGCAGCAGGCCCAGCCACGCCGGGTCGGTGCGCCAGACGAGCGGGGGTGCCTCCCGGCCGGCCAGTACGAGCACGGCGTCCTCACCGATGCGTCCCACCAGTTGCTCCAGCAACAGCCGGTCCGATGCCCGTGAGCCGTCCACACCGTCGACCGTGACGAGCGCCCGGGGTGTGTCGGCGAGCCCCTCAACGCCGCCGAAGGCGGTGCCCAGTTCGTCCGCCCGCAGGCGCGTGACGCTCCGGCCCGCCTCGGCGCCGAGGTCGGCGAAGTGGTGCAGCAGGGTCGTCTTGCCGATGCCGCCGGGCCCGTACACGAAGACGACCGCGCCGGCACCGGCCGCCAGCAGGTCGGTGAAGGCCGCCGTCTCGCGGCGTCGGCCGACGAAGCCGCGCGTGCGTGCCCGCGCGAACCGGTCGGCTGGTCTCTCGGCCACCCTGCCCCCAGTGCGTGGCTGTCGTCCTGTCCCCCGCCTCAATTTTTCGGGTGGCGCTCCCACGCTGTCAACGACGTCCGGCGGACACAACGGACGGAAACCGGAGGTGCTTTGGGAGCAGAACGGCCTGCCGGGCGGACAGTACCTGCTCCTACCGTGAGTGGCGTTCCGCAGGACACAGATGCACCTGCCAAGCATCTGACAGACGTTCAGGTCGCCCACGACACGCCGGCGACTCCGAGGACACGACAGCGGGAGAGGCAATGAACAACAAGAAGATCACTCGAATCGGCATCGCTCTTGGCCTGGCCGGCGTCGGTGCGATGACGCTGCTCGCCACGGCGGGTCCGGCGTCCGCCAGCCAGTTCTACGGCGGCACGCTCCACCCGGGTGACCAGCGCTGCGTGCAGCAGTACGCCGCGTACCAGGTGCGCGGGGACGGCCAGGCCACCGGGCAGGGCGCCAAGTTCAAGATCCAGTACAACGGTTCCACGGTGCCCGGCACGGGCTCCCCCGGCCTGGTCACCGCCTGGGCCGCCGAACTGCGCACCAGCCTGGGAACCTTCCCGGGACCGGGCTACTACGTGGCCTGCGCCACCAACAACGGCACCACCGACACCAACGTGCGGCTGCAGCTGCGGACGGACGGCGAGTTCTCCTGACGACGAGCAGCGCCGAGGCGCTCCCCCGGCAGACTGCTCCGCTCCCGCGGACCGGCTGCCGGGGCCCGTTTCGGCGGCCTGGGCGTGTTCGGCGTCGCCACAGCCGTACGGTTCCGGGCACATCGGCCGTCATTCCCGGCAAGGCACCCCGGCAACCCGGGGCAAGTGTCCGCGCGCTGCTCCGCGTGCCCTGCGCACAGCGCCCCCGCGGAAAAGGTTCACTGGCGTTCATGACGAGCCGGAAGATGCCGACGGGCGCGTGTCGAGGACGTGGGCGCCGGCGCGCGAGGGGGTCGGCCTTGGAGCAGAAGGGGCGCGCGGTCACCAGACGCCTGGGGACGCAGCAGGCAGGCAGGCTGTGGGACCGGCTCACCGCGCTCGACTTCTTCGGCCAGTCCTTCCAGCTGGCCGCGCTGGCGATCTTGTGCTTCTTCCCGTTCCTCACGGTCGTCACCGCTGCCGCGGGCAGCAACACCGCCGAGCTGGTGGTCGGCTGGCTCGGTCTGAGCCCTGAGGCGGCACGGGCCGTGGGGACCCTCTTCAAGCCCGGCCGGATGTCGGGGACGCTCACGGTGACGAGCGCCTGCCTGTTGGTCCTCGGGGCCATGGCCGTCGCGGGCACCCTGCAGAGCTGGTACCAGAAGGTGTTCGACGTCCCCGGCCGGGGCTGGCGCGACACCCCGGTCCAGATGTATTGGCTGGCAGCCCTGCTGGCCTACGCCGCCCTGCAGGCGGCGGTCGGCAGGGGGCTCGGCGCGGTCAGCGGGGCAGTGCTCCAAAGCCTCGCGGGATTCGTCCTGGCGACATTCTTCTGGTGGTGGAGCATGAAACTGCTTCTCGCCGGCGCGGCATCGTGGCGCTCGCTTTTTCCCGCCGCCCTGGCCACCGCTGTCTGCTGGGTGGGCTTGGGGGTGTTCTCGGCCCACTACTTCTCCACGTCGATCACGGCCAACGAGCAAACCTATGGGCCCATCGGCGTCGTCATGGTCATCCTGTCCTGGCTGGTGGCGGTGGGCGTGGTCGTCCACCTCGGGTCGGTCGTCGGCTGCCTGTACCGCGAACGCCGTTCCCAGCCGACCCGGTGACGGCCGGTGGGCCACACGGGGTTTCCGAGACGACCGTGGCCCCCTGGGCTGATCCGCGGCCCCCTGGGCGCGATCAGTACGACTGCGGCTCCCCGACCGCGGATGACGATCCGTCGGCCGGGCGCCCCTTGGTGTGATGGTGTGTGACATGCCGCTTTCGGTCTAATCGGAGTCCATCGGCCGTTCGGCCATCACGCTGTGCCCGTTGATCACGGTCCAGGCCGGGGAGACCGCTGGTGCACAGGTCGTGTGAGTGGTTCTTCGAGAGATCCGACGGGCCCCTCGTGAGCAGGGGCTGTCGGGGCGGGAGCCGGCGTCCCGTTCGGGACTGACCGGGAATCCCTCTTTCCCGCCCCGACCACCGCCGGCCGGGCTCCTGCTACTGGTGGCAGACCCACATCGAGCCCCCGGCCCTGCACCGTCTCACCCGGCCCGCCGTCGAACAGCTCTACGGCATTCCACCTGAGGTATGAGCAGCCACTACGCACAGCAAGGAGAAGCCAAGTGCAGAACCCCGAGGTCCGAGAAGAGCATGTCTCGGCGAACGCCCGCGAGGTCACGGCCGAGCGCCCGCCGAGCGCGGAGCCGGGCAACCCACCAGCCGCGGTTCCCGAGTCGGCGGACGGCCGGGTGCAGCGGATGATGGACCTGCTCCACGGCGCCCTGGTCATGCAACTTCTCGCAGTTGCAGCAGAGTTCGACATCGCGGAGCTGCTGGCCGACGGGCCGCTGCCGGTGCCGGAGCTCGCCCGCCGGTGCGGGGCGCACCCGCAGTCGCTGCACCGGGTGCTGCGGGCGCTGGCAGGCCAGGAGGTCTTTCAGGAGGTGGAACCGGGGGTGTTCGCCCTGACCCCGCTGGCCCAGACATTGCGCGCCGGTGTGCCCGGGTCGGTGCGGGCCTGGATCAGATTCTGGGGGATGCCCGAAAAACTCCAGGCGATCAACTCGCTGTCGTACTCGGTGCGCACCGGCCGTCCGGCGTTCCCGCACGTGCACGGCACGGACTGGTGGTCACACCTGGCCGCCCACCCGGACCAGGCCGAACTCTTCAACGACTCGATGGGCATCCTGGCCCGGCGTGTCCACGCCGCGACCCTGGAGAGCTGCGACCTGACCGGCGTCGTGCGAGTGGTCGACATCGGCGGTGGGCACGGGCATCTGCTCGCCACGATCCTGCCCCGCTACCCGGAGCTGCGGGCCACCCTGCTGGACCAGCCATCGGTGGTGACGGGCGCAAAAGCCGTGCTGGAGGCGGCCGGCGTCGCCGACCGGGTCGATCTGGTGGGCGGGAACTTCTTCGAGAGCGTGCCGCCGGGCGCGGACGCCTACCTGCTGTCGATGATCCTGCACGACTGGGACGACGAGCAGTGCGTAGCGGTGCTCCGCACCATCCGGCGGGCGATGGCGCCCGACGCCCGGGTCATGGTGGTCGAGGCCATCGTGCCGGAAGGCAACACACCGCACGACGGGAAGCTGCGGGACGCCATCATGATGGCGCTGCACCCCGGTCGGGAGCGCACCGAGGCGGAGTTCGCGGCGCTGTTCGCCGCCGCGGGCCTGCGGCACGCCGCGACCACGGCGCTGTCCTCCTCGACGGGCCTGCTGATCGCCCGCATCTGACCGGGGCCGGGGCGGGCAAGGCGTCCGGCGCCACGCCCGCCCCGCGTGCCGGGGCTCCGGTGCACCGGCCGGGACCCGCGTACCGGCAGGGCGTCCGGACCACGAGGGCCGATCCACCCCACTGTGGTCAGCCGCTGTCAGGGTGAATGGCAAGGCGGCCTGCCGCGAAGACGTGTCGGATCCGGCGGAGGGCACCCAAATCTGCCAAAGGGTTTCCGTCGATGACGATGAGGTCGGCGCGCATGCCGGGGGCCACGACACCGGTATCCGCGAGACCGAGAGCACGCGCGGCGTCGACGGTGGCCATGTTGAGGATCTCGGTGTTCCCGAACCCGAGCGAGGCGAAGAATTCGAGCATACCGACGTAGTCACCAAACCGTGCTCCTGGCACACCGGCGTCGGTGCCTGCGATGAACCGGACACCGGCTCCCCGCATTTCCTGAGTGACCTCGACCATCGCCTGCGCGCGTTCGGGCCCCATTTGTTTGAGGAACAGTTGCCAGTCCCCGGAGATACAACGGCAGATGGCCACGTCGTTGTCGACGATGCGGGCGGTGACTGCCGGGTCGTAGACGATCCCCTCCGCAGTACGCCAGGAACAGTGCTCGATGGTACGGACGCCGGCGTCCACACACTGGGAAATGGTCTCGGTGCCATGCGCGTGAGCGGCCACATCCAGACCGTGGTGCGCGGCTTCCTGGACGATCAGGCGAAGTTGGGCAAAGGTGAACTGCGGCTCCCACATGCGTGGGCCGCCTGGGGTGAGCGCGCCGCCCGAGGCCATGACCTTGATCAGGTCGGCGCCCGCCGCCGCGTTACGGGCGATCCGTACCCGGATTTCGTCGTCCGTGGCCACCTCACCGCCCAGAAAGCCGCAATGGCCACCGGGTGAGGTCAGCGGTGTGGTCGCGGCGACGATGCGAGGCCCTGCGATGGTCCCGGAACCGATCGAGGCGCGCAACGCCACGGTGAGGCCGTCACGGTCACCGAGATCCCGTACGGTGGTGACCCCGGCGGCCAGCATTCGCTGGGCGCGGGCGGCCATGGCGGTGGACAGCTCGCCGGGGCCGGCGTCGAGCACCGCGCTGATGATGTCCGGACCCTCGTCGAAGGCGAGGTGGACGTGGCAGTCCGTCATTCCGGGCATCACCGTCGCCCCGGGACAGCTCAATCGGGGCACCTGTGCGTCGACCGATACGTCCAGCTCAGCGGCGGTGCCGACGGCGGCGACGAAGCCGGAGTCGACGAGCACCGCGCCGTCAGCGATCAGCTGATCCGCGGGCCCGGCGATGACGCGATCCGCGGTGATCAGTACCTTGCTCACGATTCCCTTTCGTGTAGGGCCTGGGATATGGCGATGAGTTCACGGGCGTCGGCCTCGAGGTCGCCGCCCGCGGGTGCCGCGACGCGGACCGCGGACAGCTCGATGTGCGGGGACTCCGTTGTTGGCTTCAGGGCCAGTGCTTTGGTGATGTGCCGGGCGAGTTGGTCGGCCGGAGCATGGGCGAGATCGGTACCGGATGCGACACGTGTCAGAAACGGGCTCAGGCACACCAGTCCGTCGCGGCACTCGATGAGCCGCCGATAGAACCGCTGCTCGTAGGTGCGGCCCTGACGCAGAAGGCTCCACCGGGGACCGGCCGGCGGCCGGTCCAGGACGAGCTCTGGGTAGGCGGTGGTCAGCGCCGTCCACAGGGGGGTGAGCTCGTGGTACATGCGCTGGTGGTGTGCCATCGACCGCAGCCGGGTGAATAGTTGCACGGAGGCCGAATAGCAGATACCGGTGACCGTGATCCCCATGGCCCAGTCGGACATGGACCAGTTGACGGTGTTGAAAGCCTCGTGCGACCCGGGTTCGCGGATGCGCAGCACCACCAGGATCATCCGATCGACCGAGGTCACGGTGAGTCCGAGGAGTCCCAGGGCCATGATCCGCAAGCCGAACCCGAGGTGCTGGGTGGCTTTCCGGGCGTAGCGCAGGGCCCACCGTCCGGAGGCCAGATAGGCGTGGACGAAGTAGGCGTTGCCGATGATGTAGAACAAAGCGATGGTTGGCTCGGCCATGTACGGGGTGCCCAATGAGTGACCACGCATCGCGGCAGGTGTGGCAATCATGGAGATGACCAGAGCGATCAGGACACCGGCGAGAAGGCATGTGTGCAATCGCAGGTACCGGCGGTAAGCGCCGTCCGTGCCGCGCATGGAGGAGGCGAAGAAAAGGTTGAGGGCGAACAGGCCGAGCATGTAGACCCCGTTGAACGCCACCTTGCCGACGCCCACTGCCGTGGCCTTGTCGATGGCGGTGTTGACCTCGGGAATGCTCAGAACCTCACCGGACGGCAGCAACAGCAGGCAGGCGACGAGGAGGCGCAGCACCCGGTCGTGCGGGGCGCGTGCCAGATCGACGCCCTTCCACAGCAGCCCGATGCCCAGCACGACGATCAGGGGCATCTGGAACATCACATCCACCCCCAGCGGGGGTGGAGGGCGGAACGCAGCGGACCGAGGGCGGGGTCCTCAGAGGTGCGAGGGGTGACGTGGTTCAGTACGGATGACCACTCCAGGATGATGGTCGCGACCAGCTCGGCCTCGCACTCGCTTTCCTCGTCGTACGCGGTGCGCCGCAACGCCCGGTTGATGGTGCCGCGCGGCGTGTCGGGCGGCAGGATCTGCCGGAATTCGCAGCCGGACGCCTCGCTCGTGTGGTCAGCGAGTATGTGGCCGACCTCGTGCAGGATGATGTGGTCCTGGTGCGACGGGCTGGTTTCCCTCTGGTAGACGATGTAATCCACGGTGTCCGTGGCAATCCACATCCCAAATGGTCCCGGTACGGGCAGGGTGTAAGGGACCAGGCGAATGGGACGACCGCGGTCGTCGCCCAGAAGCCTGCAGAGTTCGTGCACCTCGAGCGGCGGATTTATACCGAGGTTCCTGAGGAAGCGCTTGCAGCGCTTCCGTAACCTTCGCTCGTTCAAAACCGTGTCTCCGCTTGTAGGTCCGGTGGGTGCACCGTTCTCCACGCTCATGGAGAATGTGGCCGCAGAGAGCGGCCACGTGGTGGCTGCGCCTGCCTTGGTCGATCGTTGTCAACAGGCTTGCCGGTTGCAAGGGACGAGTGGTTCTCACGGTGATGTTGACTCAAAAGGGATGTCCTCCCCAGCGGTCAGCAGGATGAGGCACCTCGGTCCGGCGGAGGGCAGCAGCCGTCGCCCTGGGCGGTTTCCAGGCGGCAGAAGCAGGACGCCCTGATCGGTACGTCCGCCATCGCGGCTGCCAACTTCAACTGCTGAGCCACGATGCGCGCCTCGCCGGCCCTGCCGAGCCGCAGGAGGCATTCGTGGAATCCGCGCAGGGACCAGATGTTGTTGGGGTGCTGCTGCGGCCGGGGAAGCGTGCCGTCGAGCCCCAGGTCGGCGCGGTAGACCTCCTCGGCCTCGGTGACCAGGCCCCGCTCCAGCAGCAGGGCGCCGTACGCGTGACGGGTGGGCTGCATCCACCCCCACGGTTCGTCGTAGGGGAGGTTGTCGTCCAGATCGATCGAACGGCGCAGCGCCGCGAAGGCCGCGTCGTAGTCCCCCTTGCGGTAGTGCAGCTCGCCGTCGAGCATCTCCGAGGCGATCGTCAGAATGTCCGAGCAGGTGTTGTTGAACAGCGTGCGTGTCTGCGGGACCCTGGCGACCGCCCGCCGGAAGAGGGCGCGTTCCGTCTCGGCGTCGGCGATCCTGCCGGTGGCCGAGAGCGCGACGCCGCGCGCGTAGTGCAGCATCGCGGTGCTCACGCAGTACAGCCCCGGGTCGGCGGGCATGGGCAGACGCAGGATGTCGTCCCACCGGCCGAAGCGGATCAGGACGTGCACGCGCATCGCGAGAAAGCCCTCCAGCCAGTCGGCCATGGGCGGGCTTTCCACGCGCAGCAGTTCCTCGGGCACGGAGGCCTCGAGTCGCCCCGCTGTTTCGAGCGCGGGCTGGAAGCGGCCCAGGAACATCGCGCCGTAGATCCTGAAATGGTAGTTGTGACACCGGTACAGGGTGTAGAAGTTCATCGCGCCGGCTCGCGCGTGAAACCTCTCGTCGGCGGAGATCGCCGCGGCGTTGTCGGAAAGGACCCGCCGGTAGTCGCCACAGAGCACTTCCAGATGTGACGGCATGTGCTGCAAGTGGCCGGCGTCGGGCACCAGGCCGCGCAGCAGGTCGGCGACAGGCAGGGCGGCCTCGGGTGTCGGGGACATCTCCATCAGGTGGACGTACAGGTGCAGCAGTCCGGGATGCCGCGAGCCCGCCTGCGCCGCGATCGCCTGCTCGAGGACAGCCCTGACCTCCGTCGTGTGTGCCCCCGCGGCCGGTCGCCCCGTGCGGATGTCCCACAGTTGCCAGGGCGTCACGTTCATCAAGGCGTCGGCGTACAGGGCCGCCACGTCGAGGTCGTCGGGCGCCAGCCGGTGAACGGCCCGCATGCTGTCGGCGTAGGCCACGTTCCACATCGCGCAGTCCTGGACGTCCTTGGCTTCCCGCTGCGGGTACCGGGTGCGCAACGCCTCGATGAGAGCTCGCTCCACCGGGATGGCGGACGCCGCCTTGGCGTGCGCGCGCTGCACGGCGGCGTGCGCACGCTCCACCGTCCGCGCCAGGTCCTGTTGGTCGAAGTAGCCCCAGGGCTTGTTGTAGTTGGGGCCCAGGGCGTAGGCCACGCCCCAGTCGGCCATGGCGCAGTCGGGGTCCGCCGCGGCCGCCCTTTCGAAACAGCGGACGGCCTCCTCGTGGTTGAAGGCGTACGCCCAGATCAACCCGCGGTCGAACCACGACTGGGCCTCCGGGGACGACGTCGTCACGCGCCGGCTGTGTCTGCCCAGGTCGTAGTCGTAGTAGTTCACATGGACTCCCGAAGGCCGTCGGCCCACCCGGCCCGGTCACGAGAAGACACGACGACAGCCGGTGCCCCGGCCCTGGCGAGGCTCGGTGAAAAACATGCCTATTCACCTGAAACGATACGGTTTTACGCGCGTCTTTCCCGGTCTTCCAGCGGCATGTCAGGCCTTCTTCGGCCTCTACGAGCACCAGATGCTCCATCGGGTGTGGGCACTTCGGGCCCCCGCCGACCACTCCGGTGCCCCGGTCGCCCTCGAAGCCCTTCACCGAGCCCACTCGGCACCAGCCGTGTGGACTCGGTTGTGGTGCCCTCCCGCGTCACCTGCTGTCGCTCGTCGCGGTGTCCGCGAGTGCCGCTCGCCCCGCCTCCAAACGGGCGGCCGGAATACGGAAGGGCGAGCAGGAGACGTAGTCGAGGCCAGCCCGGTGGAAGAAGTGGATGGACTCCGGGTCGCCGCCGTGCTCGCCGCACACCCCGGTCTCGAGCCGGGAGTTGACGGCGCGGCCCGCCTCGACGGCCCATTCCACCAGCCTGCCGACTCCCTCCTGGTCGATTGTCTCGAAGGGCGAGACACTGAAGATGCCCTTGTCCAGGTACAGGGGAAAGAAGGACGCCTCGGCGTCGTCGCGAGACAGCCCCCAGGTGGTCTGGGTCAGGTCGTTGGTGCCGAAGGAGAAGAAGTCGGCGGCCTCGGCGATGCGGCCGGCGGTGAGCGCCGCGCGGGGCAGTTCGATCATCGTGCCGACAGGGCAGTCGAGGAACTCGCCGCTCTCGGCCACGACCTCGGCCAGCACGCGCTCCGCCTCGGCCCTGGCCAGCCGCAGCTCCTCGACAGTGCCGACGAGGGGGATCATGATCTCGGCGCGCGGTCGGCCGCCCTCGCGCAGACGGTGGACAACGGCCTCGGCGATCGCCCGGACCTGCATGGCCATGAGGCCGGGCACGGCGAGGCCGAGCCGCACCCCGCGCAGACCGAGCATCGGGTTCTGTTCGTGCATGCGCTCGACAGTGTCGAGCAGTTCGCGGTCGTGGACGTCCGGGTGGGTGGCGCCGGCCAGGCGGACGGCCAGTTCCGTGCGGTCGGGCAGGAACTCGTGCAGTGGCGGGTCGATGAGCCGGATGGTCACCGGCAGCCCATCCATCGCCTCGAGGATGCCGATGAAGTCCGCCCGCTGAAGCGGAAGAAGAGCCTCCAGGGCCCGCTCCCGCCCGGTGTCGTCACGGGCAAGAATCATCGCTTCGACCAATGTCCTGCGGTCGCCCAGGAACATGTGCTCGGTACGGCACAGGCCGATGCCCCGGGCGCCGAGCCTGCGGGCGCGTGCGGCGTCCTCCGGGGTGTCGGCGTTGGCCCGCACTTCGAGACGGCGTACGGAGTCCGCGTGGGCGAGGGCGTCCAGCACGGCCTCGGTCAGCGACCCGGTACTCGCGCCGGTCTCCAGCGCTCGTCCCACGTCGGACGCGGTGAGCGGCAGCGCGCCGAGGTGCACGGTGCCCGCGGTTCCGTCGACGGAAACGGTGTCGCCCTCGCGTACGACGGCTCCCGCGTCGGTGGTGAAGCGGCGGGCGGCAGGGTCGACGGTGAGCGACTCGGCACCGCACACGCACACCCTGCCCATGCCGCGCGCGACGACGGCGGCGTGGCTGGTCTTGCCGCCACGGCTGGTGAGGACGGCCTGAGCCGCGATCATGCCGGGCAGGTCGTCGGGGGTCGTCTCGCGGCGCACGAGGATGGTGTCCTGCCCGGCCGCGGAGCGGCGTTGCGCCTCGGCGGAATCGAAGACGACAACACCGACCGCCGCGCCCGGCGAGGCGGGCACACCATGTGCCAGGGGCACGTCGGCGGGAGTGGTTTCGAAGCGCGGGAACATCAGCCGGGTCAGTGCGGCGCCGTCCACGCGGGCGAGCGCCTCGTCAGCGTCGATCGTCTGCTCCTCGCGCAGGTCGTGGGCAATGTGGAAGGCGGCCGCCGCGGTGCGCTTGCCGACTCGGGTCTGCAGGATCCACAGCCGACCGCGCTCGATGGTGAACTCGACGTCGCACAGGTCTCGGTAGTGGTTCTCCAGGGTGCGCAGGTGGTCCCCGAGTTCGACGTACGAGCGGGGGTCGAGGGCTTTGAGTTCGTCCAGGGGTACGGCGTCGCGGACGCCGGCGACGACGTCCTCCCCCTGTGCGTCGGGCAGGTAGTCGCCGTAGGTGCCGCGGGCTCCGGTGGACGGGTCGCGGGTGAACGCGACGCCTGTGCCGGAGTCGGAGCCGAGGTTGCCGAAGACCATCGCCTGGACGTTGACGGCGGTACCGAGGTCGTCGGGGATGTGCTCGCGATGGCGATAGAGGCGGGCGCGTTCGCCGTTCCAGGATTCGAAGACCGCGCGGACGGCACGCTGCAGTTGGTCGACCGGGTTCTGGGGGAAGTCCTCTCCGGTCTCCCGCCGGATGATCGATTTGAACTCATCGGTGAGGTGGGCTAGTTCGCCGGCGTCGAGTCCGTGGTCGTCGCGTGTCCCGCGCTGCGTCCTGTGCTCGGCGACGGCCTGTTCGAACAGGTCGCCCTCGACGCCCATCACCGTGTGGCCGAACATCTGGATGAGTCGCCGGTAGGAGTCCCAGGCGAACCGCTCCTGTCCGGACGCCTTGGCGAGCCCCGTGACCGACGCGTCGTTCAGTCCGATGTCGAGGACGGTCTCCATCATCCCGGGCATGGAGAACCGGGCCCCCGACCGTACGGACACGAGGAGCGGATCGTCCGGAGCGCCGAGTGTGCGGCCCATGGCCCGCTCCAGGACGGCGAGAGCGCGGGCCTCCTCGATGCCGAGTTCGGGCGGCTCCTCCCCCGTCGTCAGGTAGACCTTGCAGGCCTCGGTCGTGACGGTGAAGCCCGGCGGGACCGGCAGCCCGAGGCGGGTCATCTCGGCCAGGCCGGCGCCCTTGCCGCCGAGCAGGTCGGCCATTTCCCGGCTGCCCTCGGCGAATTCGTACACGTAGCGCGTCGGTTTGCTCATCGCGCTCGGGCCTCTCACTCGTGGGGAACGACGGCCAGCGGGCAGCCGACGTGATGGGCCGCGTCATGGGCGACGGGTCCGAGGCGCGGGACCGTCGGCCGCTCGGCCAGGCGACGGCCGACGACGAGCAGGCTCGCCGCAGAAGCGGCCCGGACGAGGGCGGTGGACGCTTTGCCCTCCACGACGGTCTCAAGGACCTCGGTCTCGGGGTACTTGTCGCGCCACATGCGCAGGACGGCGGAGAGGAACTCCTGCCACTCCTCGGCCTGCTGAGGTTCGTCGACCAGACCGATGTCCCCGGGACCGAGGCTGATCGCGGAGGGTGCCTGCCACGCGTATACGACTTGCAGCCGGGTGTGCCGCAGCCGAGCCGCCTCGAACGCGAACTCGATCACCTCGTCGCAGGGATCGTCGAGGTCGATGCCCAACACCACATCCCGGTAGCCGGTCCGGGTGGACGGGGTGCCGTCGTCAGCCGGGAAGTGCTCGTCCTCGGCCTCCTCACCCGCGCGTACGAGGACGACGGGACACGTGGCCTTCGCGACCGCCCCCAGGGCGACCGAGCCGACGAGGAATCCGGTGAAGCCGCTCAGCCCGCGCGAGCCGAGTACCAGCAGTTCGGCCTGCTCGGACGCCTTCAGTAAGGCCGCGGTTGCCGGGCCCTCGACCTGCTCGTCGATGAGGCGGACGCCGGGGACGGCGCCGCTGACACGCTCCTCCGCCTTGCGCAGGACGCGCCGCGCCAGATGCCGCTGCGCGGCGTTCGTGAGCTCGTCGTCCTGCCGGCGAGGACGCCGGTTCCAGGCGTGCACCATTCGCAGTGGTCGGTCGCGGCGTGTCGCCTCGCGGGCGGCCCACTCGACGGCGGCGAGGCTCTCGGCCGATCCGTCGACTCCGACGATGATGGGTGGAAGCATGGTACGCACCTCCTGAGCTCGGTCTGCTTGTCATTGCCAGCGTCTTGCTACGTCGACCCGGCGGATATGGGCCGCACGGTCTCCCTCAGGTCCATTCGGCCCCCGCGCCCGCCCGTGCTGCGCGACACCGGGTGAGCCGGGAGGGCTCCCACCGGATCAGGGGCGGGCGTGGGACTCCGTCGAAGGTTCCCGGTTCCACGGTTGTCGAGTCGTGCCAGGACGCGCCTCACGCCGGGCGCTGGCGCGATGTCCCGCTGGGAGGCCGAAGCGTCGAGCGAGCCGCCGCCGAAGAACCTCAGTGGTCGCTCGGCCGAGGCTCGGCGGTGGCGGCGCACGAAGCGGTACGCGTTCGCGTGCCGGCGCCCGCCGTACGCTCCGCCTCCGACCGCCACGGCATCGTATGGGGCGACGCTCGCCAAGGGCTCGACGGGCCTTGCCCCGGCCATCGGTCCTTCTGGGCGCTCCGTCTCCTCTCACAGGCTCCGCAGCCAGTCCTCGGCGACACCCTGTGGCCCCCGTCCCGTGGGCTCGAGACGGGAGTCGTCCAACCGGTAAGTGAGCTTGTCGAGGACGGCAACCACACCGTCGATCTGCTTCGTCATCGAGACGGCGATCTCTGTCTCGCTCCTGCGCCCCATGCGTCCGTCGAGGGTGACCACGCCCTCCGCCACGGAGACGTCGATGCCGCGGGCCACCAGCCACAGCGTGCGCACCAGCACTTCCTCGATCACCTCGTCCCGGAGCTCCGTGTCGGGTCGCAGGAACACCTGGAGCAGGTCGCGCCGCGTCACGATGCCAACGAGGCGGTCCTCCTCGTCCAGCACGGGCAGTCGCTCCACGCGCCGCTGTGCCATGGTCCGGGCGGCCTCGGCGATGGTCTCGTCGGCGTGCACGGTGACGGGCGGCTCGGTCATCAGCCGACCGGCGGTACATGCCCTGGCCTTGGCGGCCTGCCTCCTGGACCTGGGGGTCAGCCCGGGGAACCGGAAATGGCGCTTCGGCTCGTACGGGTCGGGAGCCTCGGCCTGACGGGCCAACAGGTCTGTCTCGGAGATCACGCCGATGACCTTCCCGTCCTCGTCGACGACCGGCAGTCCGCTGATCCGGTGGTCGGCGAGCAGCCGCGCGACTTCCTTGAAAGGGGTGCCGTACTCGGCGCGGATGACATCCGTGGTCATCACGGATCCGACCTTGTTGTGTTTCATGGTTGTTCCTCCTCAGCGCAGTCGGCGCAGATAGGGGTCCTGGTGCCTGCGCGGCAGCAGGCGTGCGCGTGCGTCGAGCACGGTGGCTCCTCCCGGTGTCGCGAGAACGAGGTTGAAGTCGGCCGGGCGTGATGGCGGAGGCGGGCATCAGCCATCGGGTGGTGCGTGGCGGTGGCACGGACCACCGGGCCGGGGCCCGGCCGACGCAACGGCGGCACGCTTACGTCCCGGCCTCCGGCGACCGGCTACGAGCGCCGCCGCGCGACCGGCCGAACCATGTCCCGGATCACGCGGCGAGCCGCTGAGCCGGTCATGGCGTTCACGTCCGCTGCGGTACGACGGCGACCGGGCAGGCGGAGTGGTGCAGCACCGCATGGGCGACGCGGCCGAGTTGGAGCCCGAAGTGGCCCTGGTGCCGCCGGGCTCCCACGACGAGCAGGTCCGCGTCGGCCGAAGCATCCAGCAGTACCCGGCGGGCGTGGCCCTCGACGGCGCGCCGGTGCACCTCGACGTCGGCCGGGACGTCCCGCAAGGCCGCTTCCAGCGCCTCCACTGCCTGCCCCTCGTGCAGCCGGGCAGGCTCACCGACCAGCAGCGAGTGGTCGGTGCTCTCGCGCGCTGGGCAGAGCCAGGCTCGTACGGCCTCAAGCGGAACGCCTCGGCGTTGGGCCTCCTCGACGGCAAAGCCTGCCGCCGCCGAATCCGCCGGCTTCTCGCCGACGCCCAGGACGATGTGGCCCGCCCCGGAGCGAACCTGGTTGTCATGACCGCCGCGCAGCACAATCACTGGGCAGTGCGCGTGCCCGGCCACCGTCACACTGACGGAGCCGAGCAGCGCCTCGGCCATTCCGCTGCGACCACGCGAGCCCAGGACCATCGCAGAGGCGGTGCGGCTCTCCCGCACCAACGCGTACTCGGGTTCCTCGGGCAGCACCTCGGTGAAGACCTTCACGTCGGCCCGGCGGCGCCGGGCGCGCCCCTCGGCGGTGGCGACGACGTCCTCGGCCATCACCTGCTCGGATGGCCTGCCGAGATCCTGCGCGAGGGAGACGCCCTCGTACCGCTCCCACAGCGAGGCATACACCAGCCGCAACTGCACCCCGTGCAGGGCGGCCTCGTCGGCCGCCCAGTCCACGGCCCGCATGCTGGGTTCGGAGCCGTCGACGCCGACGACAATCGGGAGGTCCATCGTCCTCACCGCCCCGCGCCGAGGTCGTAGAGGACGGCGCGGTGCCCGAGGCCGCCCACACCGGAAATCGCCGCAAGCTGGGCGGGGTTGACGTCGGCGACCTTCAGTGCCTTGTACGTGGTGACGCCGGCGCAGGTCAGCGGGCCGGGTTCGAGGTCGGGGCGTTCCTCGATGACCAGGGGTTCGCCGAAGGCTCGTACGACTGCTGCCTTCATGATGTCTGCTCCTCGACAGTGGGGTCAGTCGTGCGGGACGACGGCGACGGGCGCCGCGGCGTGGTGCAGGACTGCATGGGTGACGGGCCCGATGTGGGCGCCGAGCGGGCTGTGGCGGACCCGGCGGCCGACGACCACCAGGGAAGCCTCCCGGGAGGCGTCGACCAGGTGCTGAGCGGGGGTGCCGTACCGGGACTCCTCGACGACCTCGACGTCCGGGAACCTCTGCCGCCACGGACGCAGGATCTCGGCCACGGCGGTGGTCTCGCTCACTGCGAGCGAGCCGCGGAGTTCGAGGTCCACGGAGGGTCCGCAGTAGGCGTAGCAGGGCGGGGGGTTCCAGCCGTGGACGACACGCAGGGTGATGTCACGGAGGGCGGCCGCGGCGAACGCGAACTCGATCAGCTCTTCGTGCGGGGAGGCGGTGTCGAGGCCGAGCACGACAGGCCGGAACGGTGTCGCCGCGGACGGGATGCCGGCCGGGCCCATCCGATGCTCGTCGGCCACCTGCTTCCCAACCCGGACCAGGACGACCGGCCGCTCGGCGTGGGCCACGACGGAGAGTCCGACCGAGCCGACCATGAACCCGCCGATGCCGCTCATCCCGCGTGAGCCGAGGACCAGCAGTTCGGCATCCTTCGCCGCGTCGGCCAGGATGTCGCCGGGCCGGCCGGGCAGCTGCTCGGTGGTCACCTCCACACCGGGATGGCGCAGTCGCAGGCTCTCGGCCGCTTCGCGGGGGACCCGCTCGGTCCAGTGCTGGTGGGTCTCGGCTCCCAGGATCGGAGCCTGCGCCATGGGCTCCGATACCGGCTCCCAGACGTGGACGAGCTTCACCGGCAGTCCGCACAACTCCGCCTCGCGAGCCGCCCATTCCGCAGCGACCCGGCTCTCGGGCGAGCCGTCGAGGCCCACGGTGATGGTGCGGGGCATAATCTCCACCTCCTGAATCGGGAGACCCGATTCCGGCGTCGTGTTCAGGGAATTCTTCGGGGCAAGGGCCGCTGGTCCTCCTGCCGGGCAGACCGACCCCATGCGCGGGCCGGTGCGACGGGATCCAGGACCCGGACCCGTCGCACCGCGGGCGGTCAGCGAAGCCAGGCGTGGTCGCGGACGATCGGAAGCCGGGCCCAGACCCCGCCCAGCCCCCACGTGGCACCCGCGCCGGCGGCAGCCAACGCGATCAGCGCGACGGCGTAGATCACGTGGTAGTCGGCGAACGGATTCGTCGACATGCTCGGCGACCCGTCCGACAGATGCTTGGCAGGCGGCCACTCCGCCAGCCACATCAGCGTCATCATCGCCGTACCGGCCACCGCCGCGAGCCTCAGCGCCACACCCGTCATGACGGCAACTCCGATGCCGAGCAACCCGAGCATGAAGAGCCAGTCCGCCCACGCGTCACCGGCCCACGAGTGGAAGGTCGACTCCATCGGGCCGGCGGCCACGGAGCTGAGGAAACCCTTGGTCGGCGACCCGCCGTCGATCCAGCCCCTGCCGGACGCTGTCGCGTAACCGAAGCCGAAGGTCTTGTCCAGGAACGCCCATAGGAAGACGAACCCGGTGAGGATGCGCAGGGACGCGAAGGCGTGGGCCTGTGCGGCGTGCGTGTCGAGGTGTGGTGACACGGCGGAGTCGGAGGCGGAGGCGGTCCGGTGCCGACGGAAGGCCGGCAGGTGAAAGCCCTGGATCCGGTGAGGGTGCTCGTGTGCGGCCATGGTGGTGATCCCTTCGGGGATGTGTGGATCGCCGTTGTCTTGACATCCCTCACTTTCGTCGGCTGCGCAGGGTCTGACCGGATGCCGAAGGGCTCCTTCCGTTGGGCTGAACGTCCCCGTCTGCGAGCCCGTTGGAGAAGCGCGAGAGCCGTCGGGCGGGAGGCAGGACCGGCCTCACGGGTGATCGCGCGACAGTGGATGCCGGGCTCCGACGGAGAGGTGCGGCACAGGGGGACGGCTCGGGCGGACGGTTTTCGGCGTGGCGTCGGCTGGTGCCGGTCCCGGCGCGGATCCGCTCTCCCGCCCGGCCCCGTCGGCCATCTGGCGGGCCCCGCCCCGGCCATGATGGCGGACCAGCTGTCCAGGTTCACACACGAGATGAGGTTGAAGTCGGCGTGGGCGACGACCGGAACACCGAGCGCGGGCAGCACCTTCCTGGCTGGTTCTCACCGCACCTGTGGCATCTGGACGCCGAGGCAATGCCTACGGCGACCAGCGGGGCGCGGCGCGTCCGCGGCGCGCCCCGCTAGTTCTCCCCTATCGGCACGCTCCATTTCAGCGTCGTGCCGCCGTCGGCCGGACTCGTCAACTCCAGCTTCCCGCCCAGTTCTCGGGCCCGCTCAGCCATGTTGTGCAGGCCGCTGCGACGGCCCTTCGGCGGGATGCCCATGCCGTTGTCGGAGACCGTGAGCAGCACCTCGCGCCCGTCGGTTTCGAGCACGACCCCGGCACGGTCGGCGTGCGCGTGCCGGGCGATGTTGGTCAGGGACTCGGAGAGGACCGCAACCACATGGTCGGCGACATCCTTCGGCACATTGGTGTCCAGCAGACCCTCCATGCGCAGGCTGGGCGCAAAGCCCAGGACCGGCGCCGCCTCGCCTGCCACGCGCACTGCACGGGCCCGCAGGCCGGGACCGTCGGCGCCCTCACGCGCCCGCAGACCGAAGATGGTCGACCTGATGATCTTGATGGTCTCGTCCAGGTCGTCCACCGCCCGCAGCACCCGCTCGCCGGCTTCCGCGTGCTCGATGAAGCGGCCCGCGCTCTGCAAGGTCATGCCGGTGGCGAACAGCCGCTGGATCGCCAGGTCATGCAGATCCCGGGCGATCCGGTCGCGGTCCTTGAGCACCGCGATCTCCTCGGCGTCCCGGCGTCGCTCCGCCAGTTCCATCGCAATCGCGGCCTGCGCGGCGAAGCCCTGCAGAGTCTCGCTCTCCTTCGTCGTGAACACCGGCTGGCCTGTTTCCCGCGCCAGCAGCACCACACCCCGCACACCGCCCTCGCCCGTCCCGATGGGGATGGCCACGGCCGGGCCGAGACCCTCGAAGCGCGGGGGCACGGGAGAGATCCGCTCGTCGTGCGTGACGTCCACGCTGGTGACCGGGGTGCCGCCGGCGAAGGCCAGCCCCATCAGGGTCTCGTGCAGGGGGAGCACCAGTCCCCGGTGCGCGTCCGCGTCCACCCCGACGGCGATCTCCACCCTGAGCGCCCCGGTCTCCTCCACCGGCTCCATGGGCCTCGCCACTGCCGCCAGTGCCGATCCCGTGATCTCCCTGGCCCGTTCGGCGATCAGGTTCAGCGCCTCGCCACGCTCGCTGCCCGACATCACGCTGTGAGTGATCTCCGCGTTCGCCCGCAGCCAGCGCTCGCGCAGCCGGGACTCCTCGTAGAGGCGGGCATTGTCGATCGCCACGCCGGCCGCCACGGCCAGCGTCGCCGTCACCGACACGTCCTCCTTGTCGAAGGGCACCCCGCCCCGCTTCTCGGTCAGGTACAGGTTGCCGAACACCTGGTCGCGGACTCGGATCGGGACACCGAGGAAGGTGTTCATCGGCGGGTGGTTGGGTGGGAAGCCGTACGAGGCAGGGTGCTCGGAGAGCTTGGCCAGCCGCAGCGGCTCGGGGTGCCGGATCAGCTCGCCCAGGATGCCGTGGCCCTCCGGGTAGGGGCCGATCCGGGCGATCTGCTCCTCGCTGACGCCGACCGTCAGGAACTTCGACAGCCGTGCGCCGTCCGGCCCGATCACGCCCAGAGCCGCGTACTGGGCATCGACCAGGACCGCCGCGGCCTCCACGATGCGGCGCAGGGCATGCTCCAAGTCCAGCTCGCGGCCGACCGAGAGGACCGCCTCGAGCAGGCTGTGCACCCGGTCCCGGGTGCCACGGGCGGCGTCCAGACGCGCCTGCAACTCCTCGAGCAGCTCGTCCAACCGCAACTGGGGCAGTCGTCGTACCTGTGCGCCCTCGGAGCCATCCACGAGTGCTTCCTCCCAGCCCCTCACCCCGCCGACGGCCAACCGTTCTGGCCTGGGACCACGGTATCGGCCCCGGCCAGGAGACGGCATGAGATCGCGATCAGGGGCCAGAGGCAGAGGGACACCGAGCGGTATTCAGCGGGCAGGCCCGGACGCTCGCTCCTCGCCCCCGGCCCTCCTCGGGTGGCCCCCTGGCCCTGCTCCTGGGGCCTTGCAGCCCTGGGCCAAGGTCGGTGCTGGCAGCAGTCTTGAGCCGCTGCCCGACGATCAGAAGGAGCGGAGGACATGACTCGCGGACCGACTGCGGGACCGGCTGCGCGGCAAGGTGGAAAGACCGTTCATCGCAAGGACGCCCGGCGGTCGTCCGCACTGCCTCCGTGGCGCGGCGGCCGAGCCGACAGCAGGCCTGACCGGAGCCTCCCGGCCCACCCCCTCTCCGGGCGGTCCGCCCGGCCCGCCCCGAGCAGTGCCGGTCAGCTCCCGGGAGGGACCATCGGCACCTGGGAGTTGAGGCGCGGCGGAGCCAGAGTGGAGGCGTGAGCGGCACCGATCCCCCGCGGTGCCGCTCACGTCGGAACGCCGCCGAGCCCGGCGGCTCTCTTCAACGGAGGCGCACACCATGACCCGTCACAAAACCGAATCCGATGCCACGGCCCCCGTGCGCGCCCGCGAACCCGCGGAGACCCATGCTCGACGGCATGCAGGACATCATGCGCGCGGCCTACTACGGAACTTCCCCGGGCCGACCGGACGCGGACAAGGGCCGAACGGCCCTGGTGTGAGGAGCTCCGGTGCCGTTCCAATGACCGGACCGAACTGTCCGTGACTCCCGCCTCGCAGCGCCGGGCGGAGACACACCGCAGTGAGCAACGAGCAATCACGGAAGTCGCCATGACCATCGACAAAGTCCGGACGGTTCCCGCCGGGCCGCGCAGGAGCGTCGAGCTGGACAGCGAAGAAGCCCTGCAGTTGCTGGGCAGCGTGTCCTTCGGGAGGGTCGTCTTCACCCGTCAGGCGCTGCCGACCGTCCGGCCGGTCAATCACGTCCTTGACAACGGTGACATCGTCATCCGCACCCAGGAGGGCGGCGCTCTGACCTCGCGCACACGTCAGGCCGGGGACCCGGGCGTCGTCGTGGCCTACGAGGCCGACACCATCGATCCGAACACGCACCTCGGTTGGAGCGTTGTGGTGACCGGTTACGCCCACCTGGTGACCGACCCGGAGGAACTGGCCCTCTACCGGAAACTGCTCAGCCCCTGGGTGGACCGGACCATGGACTACGCGGTACGCATCCGCCCCGACCTGATCACCGGCATTCGGCTCACCGCCGACGACGATCCCCGCGACGCCTGATTGAGCGGTGGGGACATCTGGAACACGACGTGTGTGACGACGGGGAACGCAGCCGACCGTGGGCAGCCCGTCGGTCGGCTCAGATCGCCCTCAGACCGTGCTCTCGGAATTGTTCGCGCACCCGCTCCGTCGGTTCCGGGTCGGGGACAGGGGTGTCGCGCAGCGGAAATTCGATGCCCAGGCCTTCGTACTTGTGGACGCCGAGCTTGTGGAACGGCAGGACGTCAACCTGGTCCACGTTCCCCAGCCCTGCCAGGAAGCGGCCGAGGCCGTCCACAGCGGACGGGTCGTCGGTCCAGCCGGGTACCAGGACGTAGCGGATCCGCACTGGGACGCCCAGCGCCTCCAGCCGGGTCGCGAAGCCGAGCGTGGAAGCGAGGACACCACCGGTCAGCCGCCGATAGGTGCCGGCGTCGAAGGACTTGATGTCGAGCAGCACCAAGTCGGTGTCGGCCAGCAGCGAGTCGTCCGCTCGGGCCCCAGGAAGCCGGAGGTGTCCAGGGACGTATGCAGCCCCATGTCCTTGCAGCGGCGCAGCACCGCGCCGGTGAACCTGGGCTGGAGCAGTGGCTCGCCACCGGTGATGGTCACTCCGCCGCCCGACGTGATGACGAACGTCCGGTACTTCGCAATTTCCGCCATCACCTCGTCGACGCGTGTCACCTTCCCGTCCCGCAGACGCCAGGTGTCCGGGTTGGCGCAGTACAGGCAGCGCAACGGGCAGCCGCTGACGAACAGTACGAACCGGGTCCCGGGACCGTCCACGCCCGTGGACGCGCACGAAGGGCCTGCGGGCACCCGTCCCGCGCCGTCCGGCCCCCTCGGAGTAGGGCCGGTCGGTCGGAACTGCACGGCGAGATCGACCTCCTCACAGCCCCGCCGTCCTCTGAGCACCTCGATGACCTGACCATCGCGGACGTAACGGCGGGCTGCCCTACCAGCGCGAAAAGTGCTTGACGCCCGCCGCCGTCCGGCGATCGGATGGCGCCCCATGAGCACAGGGCAGATGCATCCCGGCCTGCACCCCATCGACGACGACCTCGTACGGCGGCTGATCGCCGGGCAGTTCCCCCAGTGGGCGGAGCTGACGGTGGAGCGGTTTCCGTCCGGCGGCACGGTCAACGCCATGTACCGGCTTGGCGACAGCATGGTCGTACGGCTGCCGCTGGTGAAGGGCGGAGCCAAGGACGTATCGATGGAGCAGGAGTGGCTGCCCCGCCTCGCGCCGCGGCTGCCCTGTGCCATCCCTGAGGTACTCGGGACCGGCGAGCCGGCTGACGGATATCCCTGGCCGTGGTCGGTGTACCGATGGCTGGCCGGGGAAATCCCCGAGGCAGGGGCGCTGAGCGAGCCCACGCTCCTGGCCGACGATCTGGCCGAGTTCGTGTCGGCGATGCGGAGCATCACCCTGCCGGAGGCACCGCAGGCCCACCGCGGCGGGCCGGTCGCCGCACTCGACGCGTCGACGCGGGCGGCGATCGAGGAACTGCGCGGGATCCCGCAGGAGGGCGTCGACTGCAATGCCGCGGCCGCCCTCTGGAAGGACGCGCTCCGGGCCCCGGGCTGGGACGGGCCACCTGTGTGGCTGCATGCCGATCTGATGCCGGGCAACCTGCTGGTGGACGGCGGCAGGCTGACCTCGGTGATCGACTTCGGGTGCGCGGGGGTGGGCGATCCGGCCTGCGATCTGTTCCCGGCGTGGAATCTGCTGCCGGCCGGTGCGAGGGAGGTCTTCCGCGAGGCGCTCGGCGTGGACGACGCGACCTGGAACCGCGGCCGGGCGCGGACGCTCTCGCAGGCGCTGATCGCGCTGCCGTACTACCGAAGGACGAACCCGGCGATGGCGCACAACGCCCGGCACGTGATCCAGTCGGTGCTGGGAGAAGGCTGAGGCCCTCGTGGCCCTTGGCCGGCAGCGATGAATCACCGAGCCCGCACAGGGTCTCACGTCTCCGCTCGTCGGGTTGACCCGTGGTGGTCGCAGCGACGACGGAATATCGCGCGGTACTCCCTCGGCCGCTGGCCAGTGTGTCTGGCAAAGATGCTGCTGAACGCCCCAGGGTCGTGGTACCCGACGTCGGCGGCGATGCTTGCGACGGTCCTGTCGGTCGTCTCCAGCAGGTGCCCGGCTCGACGCACCCGGGCCGTCTGCAGGTACGCGAGTGGCGTCTCGCCGGCTTCGTCGCCGAAGCGACGGAGCATGGTTCTCGTGCTTACGTGGAACTTCTCGGCGAGGGTGGCCAGGTCATAGCGAGCACCGAGGTTCTGGTCGAGCCACCGCTTGACGCTGAGCGAGAACTCCCTGCCCACAGCGGGTATGAGCCCCGAGTCGACATAGGGTGCCTGCGTGGAACGTGCATCATCAACAAGCGCGATACGCGCGGTGCTACGGGCGACGCGGGGTCCGTCGTGCTCGCGGATGAACTGCAGCGCGAAGTCGTACATGGCGCTGAAGGCCGCTGTGGTCGTCACGCCCCGGTCGGTCACGACCAAGCTCTCCGGGCGGAGGCGCACGTCGGCGTAGCGGCGGGCGAACCGATCCGCGAACAACCAGGACGTGGTCGCTTCGCGCCCGCCGAGCAGCCCGGCTTCAGCAACCAGGAAGGCGCCCACGCAGATTGATACGACGGCGGTCCCCGAGGCCGCCTGCGATCGAATCGACGCTACTTCCGGTCCCAGGTTTGCGAGTGTCGCGGCGAGATCGAGCGTGGGCGAAAGCTCGAAGCCCGGCACGATCAGGACGTCCACCGGGCGAACCGCCGAGACGTCGAGGACCGAGCCGCCGGACGCGATCACACGCCGCCGGGGTGAGATGACCGATACCTCGTAGGCCGGCTGAACCGACCCTTGCGCCGCGGCGACGTGAGTTGCCATTGCCAGGAGATCGGGAACCCCGAATACCTCCGACGCGAAGCAGCCAGGGTAGGCCAGCACACCAACTCGCAGCGGACTCATGGGGCCCCTCCGGCGCCTTTGAACGGGTGGCGATATTACCGGGATACGTGGCGATGCCGCCGCTTCTCAGGAAGGCGGCCAGTCCTCATCATGTCGGTCATGACAATCATGCGAGGACAGAGCGACCCCTTGGACGACTTCTCACGGAGAGCCATCGGCGTCGATGACGTCGAAAAGACCGTGTACGTTGCCGGGTCAGGACCGGCGGTCATCCTCATGCCCGAGATGCCGGGTATCAGCCCCGACGTCGCGCGGTTCGCGCGGTGGGTGCGTGATGCCGGCTTCTCCGTGTACCTGCCTTCTCTTTTCGGCGTCGACGGCGCCTATCCGCTCGCCGAGGCACGCGAGACCGTCGTTCGACGCGCGTGCGTCAGCGCCGAGTTCCGAGCGTTTGCCGGTGGCGGCACCAGCCCCGTCGTCACATGGCTGCGAGGCCTCGCTCGCCTGGCGCACGCCGAGCGTGGCGGGCCCGGCGTCGGCGCCGTCGGTCTGTGTTTCACCGGCAACTTCGCCTTGACCATGGCGCTCGAACCCGCCGTCATCGCACCGGTGGTCAACCATCCGTCGCTTCCGCTCGACGACCCCGGCGGTCTCGAGATCAGCGACGAAGACGCTGCTGCCGTGGCTGCACGCGCGGCGCGAGACAGATTGAAGGTTCTCGCCTACCGCTTCGACAACGACAGGTGGTGCACCGGCCAGCGGTTCGCGGCCTACCGAGCGCTGCTCGGGGACGCATTCGACGGCCGCGTGCTCAAAGCCGAGACGGCGAACAGGAACCCTCCGCCCTTCTTCCGTGACGTCGTCGGTTGCGCCCACAGCGTCGTCACGGCACACCTCGTCGACCAGGACGGCCACCCCACCATGCAGGCCCGGAACGAGATCATCGCCTTTCTGGCCGAGCGTCTCGGGCCGCGGCCGGCATGAGCCCTTGGCGCTCCGGCACCTGGCAATGCGACGGAGTGCCGCCGCTTCCCCAGCAGTTGAAGGAGGATTCCTCTCAACAGGCCGCACCTCTGCTGGAACTGGGTGTGGATGTGATCACCCGGCCGGAGGCTGTCCGACGCTGCTGTTCGCCCGGGGCGGGGCTTGACGATCTGCGGCGCCGCGGTGCTGGACGGACGGCCCGTGACCGTACACCCCAGCGAAGTGGCGGGCCCACTCAGGAACTTGAACGCTACTGGCACAAGCCGCACACCCGGGTTCGCCCTTAGATAATGCCGCGCTCGTGCCGACCCGGCCAGATCCGGGACTGGACCGACAGGAGCGCCGCAACTTGGGTGGCGGCCATGCGCCCTACGGATTCTGCGTCAACAGTTGTAGGGGGTCACGCCGCCTTGCCACGCACTGCCGCCAGTAGTGGTACACCGTCTGCCAGGGCGGCAGGTCGTAGCTGGTGTGGGTGGAGACGTTCACCGCGCTGCGGGCCGATCAGTTCGGACGGCTGCTACCTGGCCCCGGGGGCCGGGCAGGAGAGCTCCTGGAGACAATGGGTTCCGTGACCACCCATGACACCCCGCCCACGCAGGGCCCCGGCCCCGAGCACTGGACCGAGATGCTGCACATCCGCCTGGAACGGATCGAGGGCCTGCTCGCTCCGGACGAGCAGACATCCGAGTCCGAGCTTCCTGCGTGGCAGCGGCGTACCCAGGGCGAGCAGCGCTGGGCCGTGATGGCGGCGCTGCTGGTCGCCGTCTGGGTGCAGTGGGCGCTGCCGGAACGACTCAGCATCCACCCGCACTGGCTGCTGCCCGCGCTGGAGCTGGTCATGATGGCGGCGCTGTGGGTGGCTCATCCGCACCGGCGGATCGAGCACCGCTCCCGTCTGCTGCGCGCGCTGGGCCTGCTGCTGGCCGCCGCGGTCAGCCTCGCCAACGGCTGGTCGGCCGTCATACTGGTACGGGACCTGCTGCACGGCACCGAGGGCTCCAATGCCGTGGCCCTTCTGACGACGGGCGGCGGCATCTGGCTCACCAACGTCATTGCCTTCAGCCTCTGGTACTGGGAGTGGGACCGGGGCGGCCCGGTGGCCCGCGCCCTGGGCACGCACCAGCACCCGGACTTCCTCTTCCCGCAGATGCAGCAGGAGGGCATCGCGAGTGAAGACTGGGAGCCGCAGTACATGGACTACCTCTATGTCGCCCTCACCAACGCCACTGCCTTCAGCCCCACCGACACCATGCCGCTGTCCCGCTGGGCGAAGTTGCTGATGTCGATGCAGTCCACGATCTCGCTGCTGACCCTGGCGCTGATCGTCGCACGCGCGGTCGGTGTCTTGCAGTAACGACCGCAGCGGGCCCTGGGGCGCTCGAACGGGACGTTGCAATCTCGCCGGAGAGGGGGAGCGCGAGCGGCCGGTGCTGTGGGCCACGGCGGGCGGCGGTCACCTCTTCCTCCGGCCGGGCCATGGAGCCTTTTGGGGCGTAGACGTCCCAGAGCCGGCCGAGGAAGAACCGGCCGAAGCGGTCGAGCGCTGCCGCGCCGCGTGGCCCGGTTGTGCGGAAGGCTTCGTCCGGACCGTGGCGATGTATTCAGCTGTGGCCGAAGCGTGGGCCGGCCGTGGCGGAAGCCGTGCTGAGGATGCACTTCACGACAGAGGACCTCTTACGGGTCCGCGTCTCCACGGAGCCTGCGCAGCTCGCGCCGAAGCCGTCTGCGCACGTGGTGCCTGAGCCGATATGGCCTGCCGGCGACTCTGACCGGTCCGTCGCACAGCATCCAGGGGGCGGCACGACCTTGCAGATCGACTCACCGCTTGAAAGAGACGCCCGCCTGAGCGGACGCGGAGTGGTACTGCTGCCCTCGATTTGATCCGTCCACGTGCCCACCTGGGCGCCACAGGGGCGGGCACCCCGCGCCTGTGGCACCCAGGACAGTCTCGGCCCCTCGCGCGGACATGATGGAGTCGGCTCAGGTCTCCCTCTGCGGCGCGTAATCGGCCTCCTCCAGTCCGAAGGTCCAGGCGACGCCCTCCCGCGCGGTCCGGGTCCGCGGCGGCACGCGCAGCCAGTACGTACGGTGGGTGCCGTCGGGTTCCGGGGTGGAGTTGACCACCTCGACCATCACCAGCGGTTCGTCCCCCTCCAGTTCGATACGCCACAGCACACCTGCCTCGTCCCGCTGCACGGGTTCGGCCCCCGACTCCTCCAGATAGCGGTCGTAGCCGTAGTACTCCAGCATGACGCGGCGCAGTTCGGCGTTCTCCTCCTCGCGTATCCGCTGCGGTGTCAGCCCGGCGAGTTCTTCGAGGAATTCGGCGGGGACCGGCATACCGCGCCAGGCGTGCAGTGCGAATCCGTCGGGGAAGGCGAGCGCCGGTCCGTCCCCGCGATCGAGCCGGCCCGCCTCGTCCCGGTGCAGCTCCACGGGGCGTTCGCAGACGACCACGGTCTTCTCGTACGGCCACCACCAGCCGGCGGCGCGGGCCACCGCGGCGATCCCGTCGAGCGTCCCCCCGCCGTCCTGGCCATCGAAAGCTGCCAGCCAGGCCGCGTCGTGCTGGCCCAGGACTGCGTCGAGCAGCACGAGCCGGACGGCCCGCTCGTCCCCTGCCGCACCGGTCGACGACTCCACCACGCCCGTCCCTATGCGCTCGGTCAGCATGACCGTGCCATCCCACAGCTGAGCGCCCGTCAGGGCCCAGTGCTCGGCCCAGCCGGCAGGCCCGAGCCGGTCGAGGACACGCTCCCGAGCAGCGGCCCACGGCCGGGTACGAACCGCCTCGCGGACGCTGCGGCCGGCCGCGCCCTCCGCCGTGAGCCGTGCCGCCAGTGCCGCGCCCTCCCTGGGCGAGCCCGCCCAGACGATGCGCTCCGGCTCGGGCAGGCCCGCCAGCCGGTAAGCCAGGTGCACGCCCTCCTCGGCAGCCGCGCGGTCCGCGGGGCCGACCCCCGCCGCCACCTCGCGCCACATCGCCACCATGTCCGTCTGTGCAGTGTCCATCGGCGTCCTCACCATTCCACTCCCCCGCTGTCTCAGTCCGCCACGACGCGCACTGCTCCGGGCACGTACTCACGCTGCCGCACCACGCGGTACCAGCCCTTGGGCAGCGGTATCGCCGCGTGCTCCTCATGCACCACCCGCCCACCGTCGGGGAGATGGAGGTAGGAGGCTGCGAACGGCCCGGCCTCCCGGAACAAGGTCCCCGGACCGACCACCGCGTGCGCGTGTCCGGTGACCTCGCCGAGAGCCAGCACGAGCCTGCCCCGCGCGTCCCGCGGCTGTTGCGGCAGCCGGTCCGTGCCCAGCGGCACGGCCGCCTCCGCCACGGGCACGATCAGGACATCCCCCTGCCGGTACATGTGTGTCTCCCTTCCCCGTCGGCGCCCCACCGATCGATGTCCACGACGCTACGCCGGGGGTCTGACAACGCCCCCCGGACCAGCCTCCGCCCGGCCCGTCGCCGACGATGTCAGAGCGGCTTGGTAGAACTTCGCGAGTAACGCACCGTGTTCGGGTCTCAGGAGGCCAGCGCCATGTCCCACGTCGAGCATCTGCAGGAACTGCACGGCCTCCCGGCCTTCGACTTCCCCGACCCCGCGGCGCGGCGGGAGCTGCCGGAGGCGGGCGCCGTGGCCTGGCGGCTGGCCGTCGATCCCTACGGGCACACCTCGGGGGAGGAGTTCGGTGCCCTGTGGGACCGCTTCCTCGGCTCTGTGGACCCGGCCGGTGTCCGCGCGATCGTCGTGGGTCAGTGGGGTGAGGCGTACGACAACGACTCCAGCGGCATCGTGCAGCGTCTCGTGGACGCCCGTGACCGGCTGACCGCGCTTCGGGCCGTGTTCATCGGGGACCTGGAGATGGAGGAGGCGGAGATCTCCTGGATCGAGCAGTCCGATGTCACGCCGGTCCTCGAGGCCTATCCGCTGCTGGAGGAGTTCGGGATACGCGGCGGCACCGGACTGCGCTTCCCGGCGGTCCGGCACAAACACCTGCGCACGCTCCGCTTCGAAGCAGGCGGCCTGCCCGGCCTGGTCGTGCGCGGTGTCGCCGCCAGCGAACTCCCCGCGCTGGAGTACCTCGACATGTGGCTCGGCGTGGAGGAGTACGGCGGCGATGCGACGGTCGCCGACCTCGCGCCGATCCTGGCCGCAGGACGCCTCCCGGCGTTGCGCCATCTCGGTCTGCGCAACAGCGAGATCCAGGACGAAATCGCCGCTGCTGCCGCCGGAGCCCCGGTCGTCGCCCAGTTGACGTCGCTCGATCTGTCTCTCGGAGTGCTCACCGACGCGGGCGTGGCGGCGCTGATCGGCGGCCAGCCGCTCACTCACCTGACGCGGCTGGATCTGCACCACAACTTCGTCACCGAGCCGGTGGCTCAGCGGATACGGGCGGCGCTGGAGCCGTCCGGTGTCGAGATCGACCTGTCAGAGCCCGGCGATTGGTGGGAGGACGACGACGTCGTCCACCGCTTCACCGCCGTCGCGGAATGAGGCCGTCATGACCTTCGCCGATCACTTCGGCACCTTTCACGGGCTGCCCGTCTTCACCCTGCCCGAGCCGGGTGAAGAGACGCTTCCGGCTGCGGGCGGCGTGGCCTGGCGGCTGGACTGCTTCGAAGCCGGCGAGATGCCGTTCGCCGAACTGTGGCGGAGCTTTGTGGACCGGGTGTCGAGCACGGATGTACGGGCCCTCGTCATCGGGCCCTGGTGGGAGGACGAGTACAGCGAGCTGCGTCCGGCGCTGGATCTGATCCTGGCGGACGCGCGGCGATTCCCGGCGCTGCGCGCTCTGTTCCTCGCCGACGTCACCGGCGAGGAGTGCGAGATCTCCTGGCTGCAGCTCACCGATGTCACCCCCGTCCTGGAGACCTTCCCTCTGCTGGAGGAGTTCGGCGTCCGCGGAGGAGACTCCCAGGGGCTCGGCGAGGAGCCCCTGTCGCTGCGCCCGGTGCGCCACGACGCGCTGCGCGTGCTGCGGTTCGAGTCGGGTGGTCTGCCCGGGCAGGTGGTGCGAGCGGTCGGCGCCTGCGAACTGCCCGCTCTGGAGCGTCTGGAACTATGGCTCGGTGTCTCCCAGTACGGCGGCGACGCGACGGTGTCCGACCTCGCGCCGATCCTCGCTCGGGGACGCTTCCCGGCGCTGCGCCATCTCGGCGTTCAGGACAGCGAGTTGCAGGACGAGATCGCGGCGGCGATGGCCTCGGCGCCGGTGGTGGCGCAGTTGGAGTCGCTGAGCCTGTCGATGGGCACCCTCACCGACACCGGTGCCGAAGCCCTGCTCCGCGGCCAGCCGCTGACCCATCTCAAGCGGCTGGACCTGCACCATCAATTCCTGAGCGAGTCCATGGCCGACCGGATCCGTACGGCCTTCGGCTCCGCCGGGACCGAGGTGGACGTGTCGGACCACCGGACTGCGCACCGTTGGCGGGACGAGGAGTGGCGCTATGTCGCCGTCTCCGAGTAATCCCGCGCCCGGTGCCGGCCTTCGGTTCGCCGTCGTCGGCAACCCCGAGAACCGGCGGACGAGGATGTTCGCCGACGCCGTGCGCGCGGTGGGCCACGCGGCACCGCGCGTGCTCGGATGGCGGGACGTGCTGCGCGGACGATACGCCTTCACGCCGGGCGAGTTGGTACGGATCGACTCCCCCGGCGAGAACGCTGAGGTCGACCGGCTGCTGCGGGACATCGACGACCCCGCCCGGGTCGAGGGAACAGCTCTGTGGCATCGCCGTTTCACCGCTGCGGTCCGGGAGGTGACGGACGCGGCGCACCGTGCGGGCGCGGCGACGTCCGCGGACCCGGAGGATGTCGCGGTCATGTTCGACAAGCGGCGCTGCCATGCCCGGCTCACCGCCGCGGGCGTCCCCGTCCCCCCGGCCCTGACGGGTCCGATCGATGGCTGGGAAGGGCTCAGGGAGCAGCTGAAGGCCGCCCGCATCTCGCGCGCCTTCGTGAAGCCGGCACACGGCTCGTCGGCCTCCGGTGTCATGGCACTGGGGATGGCAGGTCCCGGCCGGGTCAAGGCGACGACTTCCGTGGAAACCACTCCCGGCGGCCGTCTGTACAACTCCCTGCGGGTGCGCGACTACACCTCGGAAACCGAGGTGGCCGCCCTCGTCGACGCCCTGGTTCCGGACGGGATCCATGTCGAGCGGTGGCTGCCCAAGGCCTCCCAGGGGGGCCGGGCCGCCGATCTGCGTGTGGTCGTGATCGCAGGACGCGCCACCCATGCCGTGGTACGGACCAGTCGGCATCCCATGACGAATCTGCACCTCGGCGGCGCCCGCGGCGACCTCGAGGCGGCACGCGAGGCGATCCGGGCCGCGGGAGGCAGCTTCGCCGACGTGCTGGACACGGCCGAGCGAGCAGCCGCGTGCTTCCCGGGCACGTTGTGCGTCGGCGTGGACATCCTGCCGGCCGCCGGATGGCGCCGCTTCACCGTCGGTGAGGTGAACGCCTTCGGGGACCTGCTGCCCCGCCTGACCGGCCTGCCCGGCAGCGGCGCCGAGGGCCTGGACACCTACGCCGCGCAGGTCGCCGCGGCACCGGCCGCCGTACTGCGAACGGAACGCGAGGAGCACCACCGTGAGACCACCGCTTGACATGAACAAGGTCGTGGGCAGCCACGACCTCCTGCTGGTCACGCTCGACACACTCCGCTACGACGTGGCCCAGGAGCTGGCGGCGGCCGGCCGCATCCCGAACCTGGCCCGGCATCTGCCCGGCGGCGCCTGGGAACGCCGGCACGCCCCCGGCAGCTTCACCTACGCCTCCCACCAGGCGATGTTCGCGGGCTTCCTGCCGACACCGGCCACGCCGGGTCCGCACCCGCGGCTCTTCGCCGCCCGCTTCGCGGGCAGTGAGACCACGGCGGGCGGGACCTTCGTCTACGACACACCCGACCTGGTCTCGGGTCTGGCAGCCGTGGGCTACCGCACCGTGTGCATCGGCGGCGTGGGCTTCTTCAACAAGCAGGGACCGCTGGGCTCCGTCCTGCCCGGAATGTTCCAGGAGAGCCACTGGGAGCCGGAGTTCGGGGTACCCTCCCCCACGTCCTTCGAGGACCAGGTGGCTCGCGCCGAGAAGGTCGTCGCCGGGCTACCCCACGAGCAGCGTCTGTTCCTCTTCGTGAACGTGTCGGCCCTGCACCAGCCCAACTGGTTCCATCTCCCCGGGGCCACCCGCGAGGCGGGCGACACGCGGGCCACCCACGCCGCGGCACTGGAGTACGTGGACCGGCACATGGGACGGCTCCTGGCAGCCGCCGGCAGCCGCCGTCCGTGCTTCGCCATCGTCTGCTCCGACCACGGCACCGCCTACGGCGAGGACGGCTACAGCGGCCACCGCATCGGCCATGACGTCGTCTGGACCGTCCCCTATGCTCACTTCTTCGTCGACGAGGCCCGATGACCATCACCGAAGCAGCGACCACGCCCGCCGCGCGCCCGTACCAGCAGTACGTCTACGCCTATCCGCACAAGACCGCGTACCGCCCGCTGCACCGAGAGCACGCGCGCCTGCGCGAACTGTGGGCGGACGAGCCGAAGGACGCCCTCTCGCTCTACTTCCACATCCCCTTCTGCGAAGTGCGCTGCGGCTTCTGCAATCTCTTCACCCGGATCGGGGCGCCGGACGGCCTGACCACCGCATACCTGGACGCGCTTGAGCGTCAGGCGGCCGCGGCGCGCGAGGCTCTGGGAGAGGGGGCGCGGTTCGCCAACGCGGCCTTCGGCGGCGGCACTCCGACATTTCTCGAAGCCACGGAGCTGGAGCGGCTGTGCGATCTCGCCGAGCGTGGGCTGGGCGCCGATCTGACCGCGATACCGCTGTCGGTGGAGGCTTCACCCGCCACGGCGACCGCCGACCGGCTGGCCGTGCTGGCCGCCCGTGGCACGACGCGGCTGAGCCTGGGCGTGCAGAGCTTCGTCGACGCCGAGGCACGGACGGCCGTACGCCCGCAGCGCCGGGCGGACATCGAGGCGGCCCTCGCCCGGATCCGCGAGGTCGGCATCCCCGTCCTCAACATCGACCTGATCTACGGCATCGATGGCCAGACCGAGGAGTCCTGGACTCACTCCCTCGACGCCTCCCTCGCCTGGCAGCCGGAGGAGCTGTACCTCTATCCCCTCTACGTGCGCCCCCTCACCGGTCTCGGCCGGCGTCATGGCCGGTTGCCCGGCGAAGCCGAGTGGGACGAACAGCGGCTTCGGCTGTACCGCCACGGCCGCGACCACCTGCTCGCGCGGGGCTACGAGCAGGTGTCGATGCGCATGTTCCGCCGCGCGGGCGCCCCCGCCACCGGCGGAGAGGACTACGCGTGCCAGACCGACGGCATGGTCGGCCTCGGCTGCGGCGCCCGCTCGTACACCTCCACGCAGCACTACTCCTTCGACTACGCCGTGGACATGCACCGCATACGCGGGATCATCGACGACTACACCACCCGCTCGACCGACGACTTCCGCCACGCGGACTACGGCTGGGAGATGAACGCCGACGAGGACCGGCGCCGCCATCTGCTGCAGTCACTGCTGCAGGCCGAGGGTATGCCCGTCGCGGACTACCGGGCCCGCTTCGGCACCGCGCCACACGACGACTTCGCCACCGAGCTGGAGCGGTTCCGTGACCGGGGCTGGCTGGACGACCCCGCCGGCACGGAGCTGCTGCGCCTCTCCCCCGAGGGCCTGGCCCACTCCGACGCGCTGGGCCCCGAGTTGTTCTCCGCCGCCGTGCGAGAGCGCATGGCCGCGTACGAACCGAAGTGACGGAGCCCACATGGACCTGACGATCCTCTACCGCGGCCCGCTCGCATCGTGCGACTACGACTGCCCCTACTGCCCCTTCGCCAAGCGCCGGGACAGCCACGCCCAACTGGCCGCCGACCGCGCAGCGCTGGAACGCTTCGCCACCTGGGCGACCGCACAGCACAACGACCGGCTCTCCCTGCTGTTCACACCGTGGGGCGAGGGCCTGGTGCGCTCCTGGTACCGGCGTACGCTCGCGGAACTGAGCCGGCTGCCGCACATCCACCGGGTGGCGATACAGACCAATCTCAGTTGCCGTACGGACTGGCTGGACACGGTCGACCGGGACACCCTCGCCCTGTGGTGCACCTTCCACCCCGGACAGACGCCGTACCACCGCTTCCTGGCCAAATGCCACGACCTGGCCACCCGCGGAGTCCGCCACAGCGTCGGCGTCGTCGGACTTCCCGAGCACCTGGAGTACGCGCGCCGCCTGCGCGCCGACCTCCCCACCCACGTGTACCTGTGGGTCAACGCCGCCGAGGGTCACACCTACACCGACGCCGAGGCCGACCAGTGGGCCGCCCTCGATCCGCTCTTCCCCTACAGCCGCCACCCACACCGCAGCGCGGGCCGGCCCTGTCGTACGGGAGAGTCCGTCATCTCGGTGGACGGCGAGGGCACGGTGCGCCGCTGCCACTTCGTACGGTCGGAGCTGGGCAACCTGTACGACGGCTCCTACCGGCGGGCGCTGCGCCCCCGCGCGTGCCCGCTGGCCGTCTGCGACTGTCACATCGGCTACGTCCACTTGGAGACACTGCCCCTGTACGACGTGTTCGCGGGCGGAGTCCTGGAGCGGATCCCAGCGGCGATGCCTGCGGTTCGGCGCTCGATACCGACAGTCCCGTAGCGGACGGCCCGGATCGGTGCCGGTGCCGGTGCCGGTGCTGCAGCAGGGCAGGCTCATTTGCTCAGCCTGTTGTGCTCGCCCTGTACTGCTCACCCTGTGAATCGAGCCCAGCCGTGTGATGAACCTGCCGTTAGTTGTTAGATTGCGCAACTACGCAATCGAAGTGACGCTCCACTTCACCTGACGGATCCGGCCACGCACGCTTGGCCATGGGCCCGAGGGTTTGCTGGGCCCGACTGTATGTGGGAGTGGAAGATGAGTGACCTGAGGGACGGCTCCGCCGGCCAGGCCGCACGCAGCCGCACCGGCCGCGTGCCCGGCCCGCGTACGGACGAGGCGCCAGGGCAGCGCCCGCAAGGCGGCCGGGCAGCGACACGGGCGGCCTCCCGCTCGTCCGGACGCGTACAGTCGCGGCGCCGCGGCCGGCCGGTGCGGCGCGGCGGGCGAGCGCTGCGCATCGCCGGGATTTCCCTGTCCGTGGTGCTCCTGGCCGCCGTCGGGGGCGGGTGGTGGCTCTACCAGCACCTGAACGGCAACATCCTCAGTGTCGGGCTCGACGGGCGTGGCGGCACCGAGAAGGCGGATGCCTTCGGCCGCACGCCGATCAACATTCTGGTGATGGGATCGGACGGCCGCACCAGCAAGGCCGACTGCCAGCTGGGCGGCGGCTGCTCCCAGACCGGCGTGCAGTCCGGCTGGGGGAACGCGGATGTGGAGATGGTGGTGCACATAGCCGCGGACCGCTCCAACGCCACCGTCATGAGCATCCCCCGCGACACCATGACCGACATTCCGGCCTGCAAGGACAGCACGAGCGGCACCTCAACGCCCGGCTACTACGGCCAGATCAACAGCGCCCTGTCCTACGGCCCGGCCTGCCAGGTGGCCACCATTCACCAGCTCACCGGGATCCCGATCGACCACTTCGTCAAGCTCGACTTCTCCGGCGTGGTCAGCATGTCGGACGCCGTGGGCGGGGTGTCGGTCTGCGTCAGCTCCAACGTGTACGACACGTACTCACACCTGAAGCTGTCCAAGGGCACCCACACCCTCAAGGGGGTCGCGGCCCTGGAGTTCGTCCGCTCCCGGCACGGCTTCGGCGACGGCAGTGACCTGGGCCGCACCTACGCGCAGCACATGTTCCTCAGCTCGATGATCCGCAAGTTCAAGAGCGCGGGCACCTTGGCCGACCCCACCGCGGTCTACGGGCTCGCCGATGCGGCCACCAAGGCGCTCACGGTGGACACCGGCCTCGGCAGCATCGGCAAACTGGTGGGACTGGCATCCGACGTGAACAAGGTTCCTCCGAAGCAGATCACCTTCACCACCATGCAGACCGCTCCCGACCCCAACAACAAAGAACGACTGGTGGTCGGCCCCGGTGCCAAGTCGTTGTTCGCCACGATCGCCAACGACCAGTCCCTGACCGGCTCGTCCGGCAAGAAGTCCGTCACCGCCACCGCGCCGGCGGTCGACACCGCGCAGATCGCGGTGAAGGTCGAGAACGGCACCAGTGTCAGTGGTCGAGCCTCCGTCATCGCCGCCGCCCTGACCGACAAGGGCTTCGGCTCAGGTACGACCACGGCCAACGCCCCGGCCACGGCACCCACCACCCTCACCTACGGCACAGGCCAGAAGCCGCAGGCCCAGGCCGTGGCCCGCGCTCTCGGCCTGCCCGCCTCGCACCTCAAGCAGGGCAGCAGCAGCGGCCTGACCCTGGTTATCGGCAGCGACTGGCTCAGCGGCACCGCCTACCCGAACAGCACCTCCTCCCCCGCACCCGCCGACACCCACACCGCCGTCTCCAACGCCCATGCCCAGACCGCCGACCAGTCCACGACCTGTGCCCAGGTCAGCCCCTACAGGACCGTCTCCGTCAACGGCGTCGGCATGACCCCGGCCGACGCATACGCCGCCGCCTCCGACCAACCCGATTCCGACGCGTGAACCCGATGGCCGCCTCCGCCCATCGGAACACGGCACGCCTCCTTGGCTCAGGCGCGCTTCCGGGAGATCGCCACTGGACGACGCTCGCCACGGGACGGCCACCTTCCTCGCGGCGGCCGGACCAGCAGGGGCATCCGCTCCTACGACATGGTCACCGTCGGCGCCCGGGAGCCCTCGCCGTGGACCTTCACCCGGCGATCGTCGCCGCGTAGACCGACAGCCAAGCGGGCGCCCTCGATGCGGGGGCGCCCGTTTCGCTGTGCGAGTCAGGCCGACGCGTTGACCGCCGAGCCCGCCCGGGCCGGCTCCCGCACGACGCGGCGGCGCCGGGTCGGCATCCCGAGCGTCGGGTTGGCAACGCCCCAGGCCGCGCCTTTGCAGACCAGTTCCTTGTAGACGGCTGCGAGCCGTCCTGTCAGGGCCGCCCAGACGGCGCGGTCATCGGCGGTGACGTACTGAATCACGCCTTCCTTGCGGCCGAGCGAGATGCACTGGTTGAAGTAGCGGAGCGGCACGTTCGGGAGCTTCCCGCCAGTCAGGCGCGCCGCGATGGCGTCGGCGGCCTGCCACGCGGTGGGGGTACCCGAGGCGCACGACATCCGCAGCGGCTTGTCGCCGGGGCCCATCGCCGTGGCCGCGTCGCCGATGGCGTACACATCCGGGTGCGAGACCGAGCGCATGGTCCCGTCGACCACGATCCGGCCGGTGTCGGTGACCTCCAGGGTGGTGGCCTTGGCGATCGGGTGGACGGCGAAGCCGGTGGTCCACACGGTGACCGCGGCCGGGATGGATCCGCCGCCGGCGGTGACGACGCGGTCGGCCTCGACGCCGGTGACGGCGGCGTGCTCGTGCACGGTGATGCCGAGCTTGTCGAAGACCTTCCGTAGGTGCCGGCGGCCTTTGGGTGAGAGCCAGTCACCGAGACCGCCGCGGGCGGCGAGGGCGACGTCGAGGTCCGGGCGGGCCTCGGCGATCTCGGTCGCGGCCTCCAAACCGGTGAGGCCGCCGCCGACCACGACCACGGGCTGTCCGATGTCCAGGCGGGCCAGGCGCTCGCGCAGCCGGAGCGCTCCGGGGCGACTGGCGATCTCGTGGGCGTGCTCGGCGGTGCCGGGAACGCCCTGGTCGTTCCAGCCGCTGCCGAGGGCGTACACGAGGATGTCGTATTCGAGCTCCTCGGCCTCCAGTTCCTCGGCGCCGTTCGCGTCGACGGCGGCGACGGTCCTGCGGTCGACGTCGACGCCGATGACCTTCGCGAGCCTCAGTTCGACGCCGGTGCCCGCGAACATCTCGCTGAAGGGCCGGGGCTTGAGGTCCTGGCCGACCGCAAGCTGGTGCATCCGGACGCGCTCGACGAAATCGGGCTCGGCGTTGACGAGGGTGATGGCGACATCTTCGTGGCGCAGCCGCTTGGCGAGGCGCCCGGCGGCGATGGCTCCGGTGTATCCGGCTCCGAGGACGACGATGCGGTGCTGCATTTCCTGGCTCCTGTCTTGGGCGGATTCGCCACTTGAACCGGGCGGCCCGCCGTTTCCTGACAGCAACGCGATGTGAAGCACCTCACATCAGAGTCAGAAGGCGTTGAGCAGGGGTTCGCCGTGGTCGGCGGCCGCCCATCGCCGGGTCACACGTTCGAGCTTGTCGGGGTTGACCTGGTTGCGAAAAGCGGCGATGCCCTCGGCGGTGACCTCCAGGCACATGACGCCGACGACCCGGCCGTCGACGACCGCCACGATGGCGGGACCGCCGTTGGCGGTCGTCGCGTAGATCCCGGGTGAGCCCCCGGCCAGGGCGCGCTTGGCCTTGCTGGGCTTGAACAGACCCCGCATGAACTTCGCGACCGCGAGGGCGCCTTCGAACGCCTTGGCGCGGGCCGGGACCTTCCCGCCGCCGTCGCCGATCGCGATGGCGTCCTGGGTGAGCAGCCGCACGAGCGGCTCGGTCCGGCCGCTGGTGGCGGCCGCGAGGAACTCGTCTACGATCCGCCGGGCGGCGGCCTCGTCGATCTCGGTGCGGGCCTTGCCGTGCGCGATGTGCTCCTTGGCACGGTGGAAGAACTGCTGGCTGGCGGCCTCGGTGATGCCGAGGATCTCGGCGATCTCCCGATGCGGGTAGTCGAAGGCCTCCCGCAGCACGTACACCGCCCGCTCGTTGGGGGAGAGGCGCTCCAGCAGGGCGAGAACCGCGTACGAGACCGATTCGCGCTGTTCCGCGGTGTCGGCCGGGCCGAGCATCGGGTCCCCGGCCAGCAGCGGCTCGGGCAGCCATTGGCCCACATAGGTCTCGCGCCGCGCGCGGGCCGAGGTGAGCTGGTTGAGGCACAGGTTGGTGAGAACCTTCGTCAGCCATGCCTCGGGGACCTCGATGTGGTCGACGTCGGCGGCCTGCCAGCGCAGGAACGTCTCCTGGACGGCGTCCTCGGCCTCGCTCGCGGAGCCGAGGAGGCGGTATGCGATGGCCTCCAGGCGGGACCTGGAGGCTTCGAACCGGTCCACGTCGTTCATGGTCAGCGCCATGGCCCGGATCCTAGCTCTCGCGGCGCGCGACGGCCGCTGCAATGCGGTCATCCGCTGCACCGGCCGCAGACGGACCCCCGGGGGGGGGCCTGCCACACCTCGCCCATGTCCGCCTGGCCGAGCTTGTCCGCTGTCCTGGCCCTGCCGTCGGCGGTGAGCATCACGTTCGACGGCTTCTCGTCCCGGTGCACCACGCCGAGGCTGACGGCGCCGACCCGCATCTGGCCATTCGGCTGCCCGTATCGCGGCGAATTTCGTGTCCGACACCGAGAGCCGCATCCGGTTCATGGCTCGTGAGCGGGGGATGGGGCAGTGACTCTGCAACGGCCGGTCCCTCAGCCGCCGACAAGGGCGACGAGCTTGATGAAGACCAGGTCGGAATCGGCGGTGAGATCCACGACTTCGTCGAGGTCCTCGACCTGGTGCTCCCCGGCCAGTACGAAGAACCCGTTGGCCAGGAAGGCGCGTTCGGCGATCTCGGCCTGGTGTTCCCAGTCGATGCGGCGGGGTTCGCGGAGCCGGTAGCCGTTCAGTTCCGCTTCGGCGTCGTCGGGGCGGACGAGGCCGTCGAAGCGGTCGCTCGTGCGGGCGTTGTGCCGGGCGACCTCCTCGCGGACCCGGAGCCTGATCAGCTCCCGTACGGTCATCCGTTCCGGCAGCCCGGCGACCTCCCACTCGGTGACCGGCTTGCCCGTCGCGGTCTCGTCCCGGAACGTCACGGTGGCCATCAGGCACCTCGCTTGATCTGTATGAGGATGGACTCGTCGGTGATCTTGGTGTCGGCTGCGAGCATGAATGCCTTGCTGAGGATCAGGGAGAGCCGTTCGTCCTCGAACGGCAGGAAGACCCTGCCGTCGCCCTTGCCGCGTGACGGGACGATGCACAGGTAGGCGTCGTTGGGCTCCATAAGGATGTTGGCCGAGCCCAGATGGATCTTGTATGTGCCCAAGTCCCCGCGGACCACCAGGAAGCGGCCGTCGAGCGAGCACCGGCCGGCGATCTTCAGGCGCGGCAGAATCCGTTCCAGCGCCTCGCGGCGGACCTCGGCGCTCGCCGTCAGCGCACCGAACGCGGCCGTCCGCCAGTACAAGGCATGGCGGTCCTCGCCCCGGTCGGCCCAGTCGGGATCGGCGGCGATCGAGGTCACGCCGACGAAGAGGTCCACGTCGCGCATCGCCTCGCTGAACACCAGCGGGGGCACCTCCGGCAGCGGAGCCTCCCGCCAGCGCCGGCCGTCCCGCCGCTCGAAGCGAACCTGGTCCGTTGCGGCGTGTTCGGGCGCGTAGCTGCCGTCGTCGTCCGCGGCGGGCTCGTGGTGGAAGCAGGCCCGCCACTGGCCGTCACCGAACTCGGCCCGTGCCTTCCCGTCGTAGCCGCCGTCGTACCGGCCGAGGAAGTTGGCCTGCCAGCCGCGCTCCTTGAACAGCGCGTAGAGCCGCCGGTAGTGGACGATGTGGGCCGCGAACCGGTTGGAGTAGACACCGGTCTCCTCTTCCGCCGGGGTGAGCAGATAGATCTCCCGGAAGGCCTGTTTGAACGGCTGCCGCAGCCGCGAGGCGACGAGCCGCTCCCGCCACGCCCTGATGTCGTGCGCCTGCGCCCGGATCGGATGCCACAACCGGACGCGCTCGGGCCGACCGGGTGGCTCGGTCGTCGGTGCCACCGCGTGCCACTCGCCGTCCGCGTCCTGGAACTCCCAGATCAGGCCACGGACGAGAACCCCGGTGACCGGATGGTCGCGGTAGTAGCGGCACCACTCGTCGTACGGCCACTCCCGCCCGGCCGACATCAGCGCCTCGACGCGGGCCCGCTCACCCGACAGTGTCCCCCGCACCTCCTTCGCCATGGCCTTCAACTCCTGGAGCTCGTCCGGGAAGCCGTCCTTCACTGCCGCCGGAGCCGTGCGCGACGTCCCCCCGTCGGGGCGCGTGAAGGTGAGCCGCACGGTCGCCGCTTCCTCGATCGCCACGCGTACCCGGTATCCGCCCAACTTCCGTTCCAGCGAGCCGTCCGGCGCCAGTCCGTGGTCCGGCACGCTGCGTTCGATGAGCTGCCCCGCCGTGATGCCCTGCTTCCCGGCGGCCGTCACCAGGGCGGTGTCGAGTTGCTTGCGCAGTGCCCGGTGCTTGATCCGGGACTGCAGCCGCCACAGGGCCTGAAGAGAGGCCGGATCGCCGGTCTCGGCCAGTGCGTTGATCGCCGCGCCCGCGAGCTTGAGGTCCTCCATCACGCCGGTTGCGGGGCCGCCGGTCCGCAGAGCGAGCGCTCGGAGGTGCTGCACCGTGGCCGGGCCGCCGGTCAGCGCCGCCGCCCAGACGACGCCGCGCGCCAGGTCCCCGTCGTTCTGGTGGACGACGTAGTGGTAGTGGTATTCGCCGTGGAGCCAGCCGGTGTGCGCACCACTTTCCCTGCTGCACAGTGGATCGTCCTCGGCCAACGCCCGCAGAACGTCGGCCACGAGGTCCCGCGCCGACGCAGAGTCGGCGAGTTCGAGGCATGTCCGCCGCCACCGCTGGGTGGGACGCGGACCGGACAGGCCCGACAGGTGCCGGACGAAGTCCGCCAGCTCCAGCGTCGGCAATGTGTTCGCACGGTCGCGCAGCGCGGCGGCCCAGGGGGCGGACGGCGGGATCAGCCCCTCGGGGATGTGCGCCTCGTCCACGCCGGCGAGCAGCGCACGGAGACGTTTGACGAGCGGTCCACGCAGGTGCGCAGGGGCATCGCCGCTCATGAGCTTCGCGTGAGCTTGCCGCAGCCAGGGCGCGACCGCTCGGCAGCCGTCGGCGCCGAGCCGCTCGGCGGCATCCAGCGCCATCCCCAGGGAACCCGCAGACCAGAAGCCCATGTGGAACTCGGTGACGTGGATCAGCATCACCGCGACCTCGTCCGGCGTCCAGCCGTGCACCCGTGAGATCACCGTTCCGATCTCGGAGTCGTACCGCCGGAATCCGGTGTTGTCGAAGCGGGAGGCCAGCACGAGGCACAGGGCCGCCGCCCTGCCCTCCTCCTCCGAACAGGCCGCGAGCCGCCCGTCGATCTCGGCCTGGCTCGCTGCGCGTATCGCATGGATTCGCTCGAATTCCTCCGGTCCCCGCAACGCCGCGGAGGCGTCCCAACGGGGCTCCGTCCGCTGACGTTCCAAAAGGTCGACGAGCCAGCGGACGCGGTCGAGCGCGGCGGATCTCACGTCGTCGAGCGAGTCGTTCCTACGGGATTCGGCCACCAAGGCTTCGTACATCACGGCGGGATGATGGCAGAGGGGACTGACAACACGATCAACTCGCGCACCCCGACGCCCGAGGCGCAATCGGCCGCCACACCTGGACCGGGAACGTCCGCCTCGGACGAGACGCGCGACGACCAACGGGCCCTCGTCGCCCCTCCCATGGGCGACACCACGAACGACGACGGGGGCGCGCCAACGGCCGGTCCGTGCACCCGGGCCGACGCGTACCTGCGGCACAACCTCACCGAACGGCAGGCCGACCTCGGCATGCTCACGCCCCGCGAGCGCCAGGTCCTCGCCCTGGTGGCCACCGGTATGTCCAACGCGGAGAACGCCGCTCGGCTGGTGCTCGGCGAGGCCACGGTCGAGACCCACCTCAACCGCACCATGGTCAAACTCGGGCTGAGCAGCCGTGCCCAGGCCGTGGTCATCGCCTACGAAGGCGGCCCGGTCATCCGAAGGCGGCCTGGTCATCCCCGGCCACACCCTCCAGTCCCGACCCGGCCGGCTTCCACGACGGGGAGTGCCGGCCGCGGCACGGCCCGCCCACCTCGAGACCACGACGAGGGCCAGCCGTGGCCGTACTCCGTCGCCGACGACGACCTCGCCGCACTCGGAGGCTCGGCCCTCGGTGCGGGCATCACAGCGGCGCTGCCGGTCGGGGGCGCCGTCGGCCCGGCACCGGCCGGGCCGCGGCCGCCGCGGCGGCAGGCCAACAGGATTCGACCGGGAGACCAACCGGCGACGCAACATGATCGAACGTGCATCGTGAGGTTTCCGCCTTGGGCGCCGGTGGGCCGACCTGCGCACACTGGACGTATGCGCGGGGTTTTCGGCGGCGAGGCGGCGGAGCGTGAGGACATGCTCGCTGCGGCCGTCGTGGAAGCCGTCCACGGATCGAGGGCGCACGCGGGGAGCATCTTCCTCCGCTCTCGCGACCGCCGGTCGCTCGTGCTCGCCGCGACGTACGGGGTACCGCCCTCCCTGCTGGGTGGCTGGGAGCTCATTCCGGTGGGCAGTCCCATCCCGGTCGCCGTGGCGTACAACTCCGGACGCACGGTGCACCTGGCAAACGCCGAGGAGACGATGCGGCGGTACCCCCAGCTCTCTGTGGCTCTGCCGTATGCCTTCGGCTCCTGCTCGGTGCCGGTGCGCGCAGGTGGGGAGTCCTTCGGATCGCTGGCGATCCTGTGGTCGGCATCGGCGGGCGGCGAAGGGCTGTCCAAGGCCCAGCGTCGCCACCTGCGGAGCGTCGCCGGCCGGCTCGGTAACCGCCTGGCCACACTCCGCGCCCGTACAGGTGACCCCGTGGAGTGCGACCCGGGGACGGGCCCCGTGGAGACCCCGGCTCCCTCGGCAGCGGCAGTGCAGGTGGGCTTGTTCGACTGGAACCTCAGCTCCGGAACCCTCAGTGTGGACGGCAGGCTCTGCGCGATCTTCGGTCTCGAACCCGGTGCTTTCGACGGACGAACGGAAACGCTTGCGTCGTGCCTGCACCCCGGTGATCGTGCCGCCTTTCGGGCCTGCGTTCGGGAGGCAGTCGGCGAGGGTCAGATCATCGCCCGCCGCCTGCGCGTACGGGATCACCGCGGTGGTGGCGAGAGGTACCGCACGGTCGAGCTGTGGGGCCGCGTACCGGAGGTCGACGAGGCGCACACACGCACGCACCTGGTCGGCGCGGTCGTGGATGCCGAAGCCGGCGGTGAGGCCGTCGCAGCGGCCGCACGACTACGGGACGGGCTGTTCTCCCTCACGCCCGACGGCCGGGTCACCTACGCCAACGACAGCGCCCTGCAACTGCTGAACGTTTCCGCCGACGAGGTACTGGGCCGGGTCCTCTGGGAGGTGCTGCCATGGCTGTCCGACCCCAGCGTCGAGTACCGGCACCGGTCCGCGGTGATCTCGCAGACACCATCCTCCTTCCTGGCGAGCCGACCGCCCGACCAGTGGCTCGACTTCTCCCTGCACCCTCAGGCGGACGGGGTGACCGGCCGGGTAGTCCCCACCGCCCGTCCCCCGTCGGACCTTGCAGCCCCCGCCTCCCCGGCCACTGCAGCCCCCGCCACCGCACCAGCGCGCCTGGGCGTCATTTACCACGTCCTGCAACTCAGCAGCGCACTGACCGAGGCGGTCAGCACACAGCAAGTCTGCGAAGTCGTCTCCGACCAGCTCCTGCCGGCCTTCGCAGGCCAGCAGATGGCGATCTACGTGGTCCGCAACGGAACGATGCAGCTGCTCCATCACACCGGCCACCACGAAGAATTCCTCGACTGGCTGCAGGGCGTCCCACTGCACGCCCGCCTGCCCGGAACGGAAACCCTGACATCCGGGGCTCCGCTCTTCATCGAGTCCCAGCAGGACCTGTCCCGCGGCTACCCTGGCACCCCCACGGGCCGGGTGAACTCCTGGGCGTATCTACCGCTGATCGCGTCCGGCCGCCCCATCGGCACCTGCGTCCTCGGCTTCGACGACATCCATCACTTCACCGAAAAGGACCGCGGCATCCTGACCGCACTCGCCGGCCTCGTCGCCCAGGCTCTGGAACGAGCACGGCTGTACGACTCGGAGTTCGCCGTAGCGCACGGCCTTCAGCAGGTGCTCCTTCCGCACCGGCTGCCGACGGTCCCGGGCATCCGCACCGTCGCACGCTACCTGCCCGCCACCAGCGAAATGGACATCGGCGGCGACTGGTACGACGTCATCCCCACCGAGAGCGGAGCCTGCCTCGTCATCGGCGACGTAGAGGGGCACAGCATCGCCGCCGCGGCCACGATGGCCCAACTGCGTAGCATGGTCCGGGCGTTCACGGCCGCGGGCCATACACCCGGCGACGTGATGACCGGCGTCAACGACACTCTCATCGACCTCGACTCCAACCTGCTGGCCAGTTGCTGCTACATCCACCTCGAACCCCACCGCCAGCACGCCTACGCCGTCACCGCAGGCCACCCCCCGCCTCTGCTCCGCCGCCCCGACGGCACGACCGATGCCCTTCACCTCGACGCCGGCCCGGTTCTCGGAGTGGACCACGCGAGCGCCTATACCCAAACCCGTATCGCCCTCCCGCCGGGATCTGTCCTCGCCCTCTACACCGACGGCCTGGTCGAGGAACCCGGAACCGACATCGACGTGGGCATCGACCGCCTGCGAGCGGCACTGGCCCACGCCCGCGCGGACTCACTGGACGAACTCGCCGACCGGCTCCTGCACCAGGCCCGCGGCTCCTCCTACCGGGCCGACGACATCGCCCTGCTGCTCACTGAGCACGGTTCCAGCCACGGCCCCCGCGACCCCTCGGGCAGACCGTCTGCCGACCGCCACCACGACTTCACCGCGGGGCACTGACGACGCCCCGTGGTTACTGCCCCTGTGCGGTCGGAGCGCGCGCCCGCCGGCGGCGGCAGCAGTCACCCGCCGTGACCGCGGACGGTGAGGAGCAAGGAGGCGGCCCTGTGCTTCCGGCCAGTTCTCACCCGGGCGCTCCTGCACTCCTGCGCTCGTGGGTTCACCGCCGCCGTTCATCGGCACCCGCAGTGCCGCAACGCCGGCTCCGACAGGCACTCCCTTGGAGCACGCGCCTTGTGACGGCAACGGCTTCGGCTCCGATGCGTTGGGGGAATGATGAAGAGACCGCCGAGAAAGCCAATGTTCACCATCCACCAGGCGCACGGTCGGTTCCCGAAAGTGTCCCCCACGCCACCGTGGTCTTCAGGGCCATGGTGGTCGCCGCTATCGCCTTCGCCGTGCCGGCTTCTCCCCTGCCGGTACGGCTGGTTGCGCCCTTCGCCGAAACGCCGCCCACTGCTAGCGTCGGGGCGAATCAGGAGACGGGGGCAGGCGATGGCGACAGCCGAGGTGATAGATCTGGTGGCGATGGGCGAGGACTTCGTCCGCGATCCGTATCCGGTCTACGCAGCGTTACGCCGACGCGGACCCGTGCACAAGGTGCGGATTCCGGAGGGTACGGAGGCCTGGCTTGTCGTCGGGTACGAGGCCGGCCGCGCCGCGCTCGTGGATCCTCGGTTGTCCAAGCAGTGGAAGAACGCCTCGCCCTCCTTTCCGATCCCCAGTCCATCTGCGGGACCGCACATGCTCAACTCCGACCCGCCGGACCATCAGCGGCTGCGCAAGCTGATCGTCCGCGAGTTCACTCCACGCCGGATCGAGCAGCTCGCACCGCGCGTGCGGCAGATCACCGACGAGTTGCTCGACGCGATGGTCGCGCTTCCGGAAGGGCGGGCCGAACTGGTCGAGGCGCTCTCGTTCCCACTGCCGATCTCGGTGATATGCGAGCTGCTCGGCGTGCCGATGCTGGACCGGGCCGCCTTCCGCGCCTGGAGCGGCACCATCCTCACCGACCCCGACCCGGGGGCGCGGCTGGCCGCGACAAGGGAGGTGACCGCGTATCTCACCGAGTTGCTGGAGCGCAAGCGCCTGGAGCCGGGCCAGGACCTGCTTAGCGCCCTGATCCGCACCACCGACGAGGACGGCGACCGGCTCTCTGCGGACGAACTGCGCGGAACCGCCTGGCTGCTGCTGGTCGCGGGGCATGAGACCACGGTCAATCTGATCTCCAACGGCGTCTTGGCGCTGCTTACCCATCCCGACCAACTCGCCGCACTGCGCGAGGACATGACGCTCATTGACAACGCTGTGGAGGAGATGCTGCGCTACGACGGGCCCGTGGAGACACCGACGTACAGGTTCACCACCGAGCCGGTCCAGATCGGCTCTACGGTCATCCCAGGCGGTGGTGAGCTGGTCCTCGTGGCCCTGGCGGACGCAAACCACGACCCGATGCGCTTCCCCGACCCCGGCCGTCTCGACGTCCGGCGGCCCGCCAACGGTCATGTCGCCTTCGGCCACGGCATCCACTACTGCCTCGGCGCGCCGCTCGCCCGCATGGAGGCTCGGATCGCGATCCGTGCCCTGCTGGAACGCTGCCCCGACCTCGCCCTCGACGCCCACCCGGCCGCCCTGACCTGGCGCACCGGCATGCTCATCCGCGGCCCGCGTCAGCTGCCGGTCCGGTGGAAGTCCTGACCTCCGCCCGAGGAATGTTCGCAACCGACCCGGGCACTTCGGCCGAGAGCGCGCCGCGTGGCGACGTGCGATCAGGCCACGGTGCCATCGCATTACCGTGTCTGGGCGCGCGAGCAGCCGGAACCTGTGCAACACCTCCCGAAGCAGCAGGAGAAGCAATGCCGCGCGGCGGCTGCGGCAACCACGCCGGAGCGCTGCACCGAGTGAGCGCCGCCAAGATCCCCTGGATCCCGCTCACTTGCCCCCACCAGGATGGATGAGGTTCCCAGCAACGGCACCCCCCGGATGGTCCAAGCAAAAGCGCCAACCGTGTCGTGTGACCTCACTGGACCGAGGGGGTGTGCAATATCGCCGTCCCGCAGCAGGCTGCTCCCCATAGGCGCGTCACGCCTCTGTGGACCCGGGCGGTAATTACGCTACCTGAAATGATCAGGCCTCTCTCGGGGATCCGGAAACGGCAGACGGCCCGGCGTGGGCCGTCCCGGTTCGCGTCCTGGGCCCCTGTAGTGACCCTGGTGTTGGCGGTGGCCCTGGACGTCTCCACCGACTACCACTTCTCCCCGCGCAACCTGCAGTTCTACCGGCTGCTCTCGGTCGCCCCTGCTCTGGCGGCCTCCGTCTGGTCGGTGCCGGCCACCGTGGCCATCGGAATCGTCGCCTGCTGCGTGGAGCTGCTGCTCGCCTGGACGAGCGGAGAGTTCGGCAGCCCCGTGCGGGTGTTCACCATCGCGGTGATTGCCTCGGTCACGGGGGCGGCAGCGTACGCCAGCCACGCCCGGCAGGAGCGGGAACGCACCCTGTCGCAGGTTCGCACCGTCGCGGAGACCGCGCAGCAGATGGTGCTGCGACCGATGCCGCAGCACCTCGGCCCGCTCGACCTCGGAGTGCTCTACGTTGCCGCGGCGGCGGAGGCCCGGATCGGGGGCGACTTCTACGAGGCACTGCTCACCCCGCACGGGGTGCGGCTGATCGTCGGGGACGTCCGAGGCAAGGGCCTCTCCGCGGTGGGCGTCGCCTCCGCCGCGCTCGGCGCCTTCCGGGAGGCCGCCTACGACGCCCCCGACCTCGCCCAGGTTGCCGCGCGGCTGGAACTCGCACTGACTCGGTACTCCGAGCTCATCCCCGGCGAGGAGTCCGAGGAGCGCTTCGCCACCGCGGTCCTGGTCGAGGTGCCGTCCGACCTGCGGTCCGTCAGGCTCGTCAACTGCGGCCATCCGCCGCCGATACTGCTGCACCGGGGCGAAGTCCAGGTGATCGACGCCACCGCCCCCTCGCCGCCCCTGGCGCTGGGCGGGTTGATCGGCAACGGCTACCTGATCGATGCCGTCCCGTTCCAGAAGGGCGACCTGCTGCTCCTGTACACGGACGGCGTGAGCGAGACTCGCGACAAAGCCGGCACGTTCTACCCCCTGAGTCGCCGGCTCCGGCAGTGGCCCACCGCCGACCCGGGAGCGCTGCTCACCCGGCTGCGCCAGGACCTGGTTGCCTACAGCGGAGGCCACCTCGACGACGACGTCGCCGCGGTAGCGGTGTCGTACCGCTGACGGGGTCCCGAAACTGGATGTCATACTGCTGGGCGGCTGGTCGGGCAGCACCTTCGAGACGCCCTGTCACCCGCGGCCTCGCTCCGCACGACCGGCGGGGATCGGCCTCCACGGCATCTGCCGACGGTGCGTGGCGCCGTGCCGTCACGGCACGGCGCCACCGGGCTATTGTTCGCGGCAGCCCCACGGGGAGCCGTATGCAGTGAGGAGATTGAGGAAGGGCAGTGGCGGCAGCGCCTCGGGGCCGAGGACGCCGCTGCCGCTCCAGGTGCCGTCGGCGAGCAGTTCCAGGGCGACGACCGGGTTGATGGCGGTCTGCCACACGACGGCCTGGCTGCCGTACTCACGCATGGACCACTGGTTGTCCACCACGTGGTACAGGTACACCTCGCGGGGCTTGCCGTCCTTGACGCCCTTGACCCAGGTCCCCGCGCAGGTCTTGCCGTGCATCAGTTCACCGAGCGTGGCCGGGTCGGGCAGGCACGCGGCCACGACGTCCCGCGGGGAGACCCTGACCGGGCCGTTCGGGCCAGGCACCTCCACCGGGGTGGTGCGGTCCAGGCCCAACTGACGCAGCACCTCGAGGGTGGTGATGAACTCCTTCCCCAGACCGTACTTGAAGGTGACGCGCTGCGCGGGCACCCAGCGAGGAATCAGCAACACCTCCTCGTGCTCCACGTTCACGCACTCCACCGGCCCGATGCCCTCGGGGAAGTCGAACACCTCCGGTTCACTGAACGGGGCGGTGGTGAACCAGCCGCGATCAGACTCGTAGATCACAGGCGGGTTCAGGCATTCCTCGATGGTCGTCCAGATACTGAAGGACGGGGCGAAGTCGTAGCCTTCGACCTGCAGGTTGGCCCCGTCGCGGACGCCGATTTCCTCGATCTCGTCGAAGAGCTCCTCGGCGGCGTAACGGGCGAACACGTCCGACAGCCCGGGTTCTACGCCCATCCCCACCAGGGCAAGGCGTCCGGATGCCTTCCAGGCATCGTCCCGCTCGAACTGCTCGTCCCCCAGGCGCACCCCGCACTCCTGGTAGGGCCGGTCGGGATGAGGCCGGGACAACGACATCGCCATGTCCACGTAGTGGGTGCCCGCAGCGAGGGCCGCCTGGAACAGGGGCATCACGAACCGGGGATCGGTCGCGTTCAGCAGGACGTCACAGCCGTGCCCGACCAGCAGGGCGGTCACCGCCTCCTGGTCGGAGGCATCGACCTGGGCCATGGTGAAGCGCGGGTCGGCCACGGCCTCCACAGCTGCCCGGGCGCGCCCCAGGTCCCGGTCCGCAACCACCATGCGGTCGAAGAACGACCGCCGTGCGGCGATCCGGGCGATCGCGGCACCTACTCCACCGGCCCCTACAAGCAGTACACGCATGTTCCATTCCCTCTTGTGCTGTGCCGTCTTTCCGGCTCGTGCGGGGACGCTAGCCGCCGCCTCCGGAGTAAGGTCAAGGGCGTTGGCATAAGTCTGGGGCTCGAGGAGAGGCGCGATGGCGAAACAGATGATCGGTGAGAAGCCCCGGCGGCGACGCCGCACCCGCGCAGGCACCGTCCTGTCCGAAGAGATGATCGTCGAGGCCGCACTGCGCATGCTGCACGAGCACGGCCGCGAAGGACTCAGTGCCCGCAGACTCGGCGCCGCACTCGGCGCGGACCCCAGCACCGTGTACCGCTACTTCCGCAGCATGGACGACCTGACCCTCGCCATCGGAGACGCCCTCATCGCACGTGCCCTGCAGGACTGGCAGACGACCGGCGACTGGTACGCCGACCTGCGCCTTTTGGGCTTGCGTATCTACCATGCCTACCTGGCCCACCCTCATGCCGCCGTCCTGACCGCCAGCCGGGTAAGCGGCCGCCCCCATGAGATCGCCGCCGATGAGATCGTCCTTTCCCTGCTGCTCTCAGCCGGCTTCTCCTACGAGACTGCCGCGAGGATCTACCACGTATTCATCGATCAGTGCCTGGCTTTCGCCGCCCTCGACGCCGCGTTCGCCGCCCTCCCGGCGCAGAGCCGCCGAGCGGATGAGGCCATGTGGCGAACCACCTACGCACACCTGCCTCCGAAGACCCACCCCGGTATCGCCGCCACCGCCGGCTTTCTCGCCGCTCGCATGGCCTCCAGCTCCTACCCCGACGCGCTGGACATGCTCCTCGACAACGCCGCGCACCAACTGCAGCATCAGGCCCTCGCAAAGACCAATGAATAACCCAAACCAAGCCCTCACTTACAGCGGCTGACAGAATCAAGGCATCGGCTCTGCGCCCTTCGCCAAGGAGCGTGACCTGACCCTTTCCGCCGAGCACGCAGGATCGCGCATCCGGTTGATCTGGGGGCTGCACGACCGCTTTCGTGACAATGAGTGGCACTTCGAGGCGACGACTGATCACGCCGATCGCGAACGGTCGCCCGCTGCACCCGTTACCCACACCGAATCGCAGTTCCTGGCGAGACGACTCCCCCCTCGGCATACCCCGGCAACGTCTCGCACCGCACCTGATGCGCCGCGGTGCGAGCGGAAGAACCGTCGAGGACGGGGTGGGCGGCACCCTGGAGACAGGGTGTGAAGGCGGGAGAGGAGGCGTGATGCGAACCAGCGACGAGATCTATCACCGGGTCCGCTGGGACCCGCGGTTCGACCCGGCCAGGTTCGTGCTGGGGATCAGCCAGCGCGGGGATGCCTTCAAACGCATCCCGCTGCCTTCCTTCGTGCCCGGGGGCGACATCCCATGGCACCGGGTGGTGTTCATCGAGGCGGACGGCGAGGTGGTCTGGGACCGGGCCACGGGTGTGGACCGCATCGACGCGTCGGGCGCCGGCCGGGTGCGTGACCCGCAAGCGGACCTGAGGTTCGACAGGAGCGTCGGCGGGGGCGGGCCCGTCGGCGTCCTCGACGTGTCCCCGACGGCCCGCACGGCGGTGGCCTGGATCCCGCCGGCGGAGCTGTGGCCGCCGATCCAGGACATTCGCCGGGATTACGATCCGCAGATCCACCGCTGGCCGCCGCACGTCAATGTGCTCTTCGGCTTCGTACCGGAGTCCGACTTCGAGCGGGCGGCCCCGCTGCTCGCCGCGGCGACGGCCGGGGCGCCGCCCTTCACCGCCCGGCTGGACGGGGTGTGCACCTTCCGGCACAGGGCGTACTTCACCGTGTGGCTCGACCCGACGGCGGCCGGCAAGGCGCCGTGGGCGGACCTGCACCGCGTACTGCAGCAGCGGTTCCCGTGCTGCCGTGGGCCCGCCAAGAACTTCACCCCCCATCTGTCCCTGGGCCGGACCCGGGATCCGCGGCGGGTCACCGCCGACTGCGCCACCCGGCTCGACGCCATGACGGCGACGGTCTGGGAACTCGTTCTGCTCTCACGCAGGGGCGACGGGCCGATGCAGCCACGGGCCACGGTCGCCCTGCGGTCGGGCGCGGTCCGCTGGCTGCCCGTTCTCGGCCTTGAAGAGCCGGGCCCGGAGGACACGGCATGGCTCTCCAAGATCACCGACAGGTGAGGGTGGCCAAGTGGGCAAAGAGGTAGCTACCGCAAGGCGTCGCTGAACGGGCAGCGTGTCCTGGAGAACGACCCGTTCTACGTCGAGGTGATCAACGTCCCGGCGACGTTGACCCCGCAGAAGCTCGACCAGCTGCGCGGCCCCGTCGGCTGCGGCGTCGAATCCTGAACCACGCCTGGCAGTCCCCGATGCTGGACTTCGGCACGACCGGGGACCGGGAGGACCTGACGCGGCAGCTGGTGATGCCCGGCCCGGGCAGCTACCGGATACGGATGTCGGCCGTAAACGTTATGACGGCGGCCCGCGGGATGACAGCCAGCCGACCGAGGTCCTGCTGGTCCAGGTGTGGCAGGCCCCCATGGGGGAGGACTGTGTGATCAAGCAGTCCAGCCATACCGCACAGCTGTGGGCCGAGTAGTGACCGCCGCCGGCACCACGCAGGCGACCGACGGCATACGAACCACGAGGCGGAACGGTTCGTCGGTCAGCCAAGGACTTCGGACCGCTCTCCCGCCAAGAGCACCTACGGCAGCGAGCTTCGCCAGGGTCGGCGACAGGCGCTACCTCAGGAGCCATCTGCGGGTCAGCTCCATCACTTCTGCACGGCTGCGTGAGCCGTGGTCGGCGGCAATGAAGTGGTGGCCAACCCGCACCGAGAAGGCGAGCATGCAGCGGACCTCGATATCGTCCTCGTCGCGGCAGAAGGACGCGAACAGGGAACGCAGGTAGTCCATGCGACGGTTGTCGACGCGCCGGAGCCGCTGTGCTACGGCCTCGTCGCGCCGGGCCCAGTCGCGGATGGCGAGTTCGGCGGTGATGCCTGTCACCGGCCCCTCGTCCGACGAGGCGATCGCGAACAACCGCTCCAGCTTGGCCCTGGCGTCTCCTCCGCCGCTCTCTACCTGCTCGATCACGTTGTCGGTGACCTCGCGCTCCCAGGTGTCGAGCATCTCGGTGAGCAGGGCGTCTCGGTTGCGGAAGTAGCCGTAGAAGCCGCCCTTGCTGACGCCGAGTGCCTGGGCCAGCGACTCGATCCGGACGGCCTCGGGGCCTCCGGCGGTGAGCGCCCGCAGTCCCTCCTCGATCCACCTGCCGCGGGGCGTGCGGGCCGTGGCCATGGTTGTGTCTCCCCTCACGCCTCCCCCATCTATACGGTGCCGTATAGGTGGGGCTAGCCTTTGTTTCTATACGGCATCGTATAGAAAGGGGTTGGCTCATGAGACTCCCCAGCACCGAGCACACGTCCCGCCCCTGGCGGATCCACGAGATCGCCGGTGACTTCCGCATCGAGGATGTGTGGGCACTCCCGACACCCGGCGGTCCCGACGACTTCCCGCACCTGGTGCGCCAGATCGCGAATGGGGCGAGAGGCAGGGCCACCATCTCCTCCCCCGTGTATCGCCTGCTCTTCGCGGTTCGCTGGAAGCTCGGCGGGCTGCTCGGCTGGGATGAGGCCGGCACCGGGACAGGCAGCCGGGTGCAGACGCTGCGCGACCGGTTGTCGGCGGATCTCCGTGACGCTCCCCGGGGGCCGGATGTTCATTCGGGTCCGTTCACCTCCGTTTACCAACTGCACGACGAATGGGCGGCCGAAATGGCCAACCGGACCGTGCACGCGGTGATGCACATCGGCTGGGTCCCGGACAAGGCCGGTGGCTATCGCGGCCAAATGGCCGTCCTGGTGAAGCCGAACGGGCTGTTCGGCGTCGCATACATGACCGCTATCAAGCCCTTCCGGTACCTGGGGGTGTATCCGGCGCTGCTTCGAGCCATCGGACGTACGTGGCAGGCGAATGCCGACGAAAGGAGCGCGGGATAACCGGGTCCAGCGCGGCGCGCAACCGCCGCCTCGGGGAGCGCGAATCGGCCGCCCCTCAGCTCGGCACCTCCGCCTAAGGGCTGTCCCGTAATCCCCGGTGGATCAGCGCGCGGCGTCAGATGCGGTGCATCGCAAGGCGGAGGGTCGTCCTCATACTGGGCGTATTCGGTCGATCCGACAACGCAGCGAGGTGCCGTAGCTGTCGTCGTGCGCCCGCCGGGGAT
>NZ_LBMW01000031.1 GCF_026168105.1 Streptomyces hygroscopicus | reverse complement strand
GAGAAAAGAGATGTCACAGCACCCGGCCGATGCTCAACCGGTCTGCCGCAGCAAGGCAGTTCAGCGGAACCGCGCCCCGTCGAAGTTCGCCGCCGACATCTGCCGCCGCGCATTCTCGCCCTGCTCCTGGTCACCAGAACCGAACGCCGACTCCATCCCGGACTGACCACCCAAAATCGCCGCCAGCGAGCTGTTCAGCTCCCCCGCGATACCATCCGCCCGCCCCTTGAACTGGTCGAACGCCACCCGCCCCGCACCATTGAACTTCCCCTCCAACGGCTGCGCCGCCTGCACCAGCCGACGAACCAGCGCCCCCAGATCACTACTGGACCCACGCGAGCCCTTGATCAGCGTCGACAGGGTCTGCACCCCCATGTCGAACTTCATCCCAACCTCCCCGTACGGCGCATACGGGGCCATCCCTATCAATCCGGCGATCACTCCAGCAATCCGCGCCCACGGCGTCCATCTTGAGCAAACGGTCAACCTGAGGGGGCATATGGGGCATTTACCGCAATCAACCCACCGAATTCCTCCTTTGGGGCCGCATGCGCACGGGAGTTCGGCGACCAAGTGACGACCTCGCCGACCATGCCGAACGCGACGGCCGCGCCGAACGCGACAGCCATACCGTCCGCGCCACGACCGCGCCACGACCGCGCCAAGACCGCACCGGCTCAGCGCACAGCCTGAGCCGTCAGCCCCTCCCGGCAGATCAGCAGCAACGCCCGATCGTCGTTCACGTCCCTCGCCACCGCCTCGATGAGGTGCCAGGCCGCACCGTGGAAGCCGCCGGCCACGTAGCGGTCCGCCTCGCCCGTGAGGCGGTCGATGCCCTCGACGATGTCGCGTTCCGACGTCTCCACCAGGCCGTCCGTGAACAGCATCAGGACGTCGCCGGGGCGCAGAGAGCCCTTGACGGGGTCGAACTGGGCGCCGTCGTAGACGCCGAGGAGGGGCCCCTCCGCCGCCTTCTCCTCCCAGCGGCCGGTGCCCGCGCTGAGCTGGAGGCCCGGCGGATGGCCGGCCGAGTACAGTTCGTAGTCGCCCGATTCCAGGTCGAGGACCAGGTGGATGGAGGTCGCGAAGCCCTCGTCCCAGTCCTGGCGGAGCAGATAGCCGTTGGCCGCGGGCAGGAACGCGTGCGGTGGGAGCGATCCCAGCAGACCACCGAACGCGCCGGACAGCAGCAGGGCGCGGGAGCCGGCGTCCATGCCCTTGCCGGACACATCGGTCAGAACGACCTCCAGCGTGCGGCCGCCGCTCGTCCGGGCCGCCACCACGAAGTCACCCGAGAACGACTGCCCGCCCGCCGGTCTGAGGGCCATCTCGCGGTGCCAGCCCAGCGGCAGCTTCGGCAACTTGCTCTGCACGCGGATGCGTTCGCGCAGGTCGAAGAGCATGGTTCCGCCGCGCCGCCACGGCACCCCGACCCGGCTGCGGAACTGCGCGATCAGCAGGCCGAAGAAACCGCAGGCCGCGACCACGAGCACGATGCCGGGCGTGACCCGCGACGGCCCCTCGGTGTACGGGCCGAGTTTCACGGACTCGACGATCAGCGCGGTGGCGGCAGCGGCGTACAGACCGAGCAGGCTGGAGGGCCGCAGCAGCAGGCCGCCCGCCACGATCGGCAGGACGAGGACGGCGGGCGAGCACCACACGGGGTCGAAGAGGGTGGTCGCGGCGATGAGCGGAATCATCAGCAGCAGACCGGCCAGCGCGACCCAGTCCGAGCCGTCCCCGCGGAAGTAGTCCACGGCGGATCTGCGCACACCGGTCCGGGCCCGGTGCCACAGCTTCTTCAACCGGGCCGTGAACGTCTCGGCTTCCGCGCGCCGCTCTCGTCCTGCTGCCATTGCTCGGGACCCTATCCATCGGACCAGCCGCTTGGCACGGGAGGTACCACTTGTCCCCCGTCCGAGCGCCGAACTTCACAGGAAGGCAGCGGCCGTAACAGGAGAGAAATCCCCTCGCTCGTCCCGCATTGCCCTGGTAGGACATGGCTCATGACGACAGACGTGCGGGTACTGCGGCAGCACGAGTGGGACGGCTGGTACCAGAACCTCGTCCGGGCCTTCGGCGGGGTGGATGAATCACCCGAAGAACGTGAATTCTGGCGCAGTAATGTTGAATACCATCGATTTCTGGGTTCATGGGACGGAGAGGTGTGCGCGGGTACGGCGGGGGCGTTCACCTTCCGCCTCACGGTCCCCGGCGGTGCCTCGGTCCCTGCGGCGGGCATCACGATGGTGAGCGTCGCGGCCACGCACCGCCGGCGCGGGGTGCTGACGTCGATGATGCGCCGGCAGCTGGACGACATCCGTACCTGGGGCGAGCCGCTCGCCGTGCTGGTCGCGTCCGAGCCCGCGATCTACGGCCGGTTCGGGTACGGCGCCGCGACTTTCCAGATCGGCGCCGAGATCGACACCAGCCGCGTACAGCTGTCCGTGCCGGCCGGCACCGACGAGGTGCGGCTGCGGTACGCGGACCCCGTGGACGTCCTCGACGCCTGCGAGGCGGTCTACGCGCGGCTGGTGCCCGGCCGCCCTGGCATGCTCGCGCGGAAGCCCGGCTGGGAGCGGCTGCGCGTGCTCGACCCGGAGAGCGAGCGCGACGGAGCCTCGCCGCTGCAGTGCGTGGTCGCCGAGCGGGACGGCGCGATCACCGGGTACGCACGCTTCCGCACCAAGCTCGACTCGGGGGTCGGCGGGCACAACGGCACGGTGACCCTGACGGACCTGGCCGCTCTCGATCCGGCGTCGGACGCGGCGTTGTGGCGCTTCCTGTTCGGCATCGATCTGACGACGACGCTGGCCGTGCGCGGGCGGCCGGTCGACGAGGCCTGGCAGCACCTGGTGTCCGACATCCGGAGGTGCCGGCCGCGGCTGCGGGACTCCCTCCATCTGCGTCTCGTCGACGTCGGGGCGGCTCTGGAGGCGCGGACGTACCAGACGCCGGTGGACGTGGTGTTCGACGTCGAGGACGCCTTCTGCCCTTGGAACACGGGGAGTTGGCGGCTGACGGGGGACGCCAAGGGTGCGTCCTGCGTGCGTACGGCGGATGCGGCCGATCTCGCGCTGTCCGTACGGGAGCTGGGGTCGGCGTATCTGGGCGGGGTGCCGCTCACGGCGCTGGCGGCGGCCGGGCGGGTGCGGGAGCTGTGCCAAGGGGCGCTGGTGGAGGCATCGCTCGCGTTCGGCTCGGCGGTGGCGCCATGGCTGCCGCACGGGTTCTGAGGGACGCCGTCTCCGGCGGGGCCGCCTATCCCCGCTGGCAGCCCGGGCACCAGAAGAGATTACGGGCGGCGAGACCGGCGGTGCGGATCTCGCCGCCACAGATGTGGCAGGGCAGGGTCGCCCTGCGATACACGTACACCTCGCCGCCGTGGTCGTCGACGCGCGGCGGGCGGCCCATGGCCTCGGGTGTGTGTTCGGGGCGGACGGTGTCGATGCGGTTGTTCCGGACGCCCTCGTGCATCAGGTCGACGAGGTCGGACCAGAGGGCGTCCCACTCGGCGAGGGTGATGTCCTTGCCGGGGCGGTACGGGTCGATGCCGTGCCGAAAGAGGACCTCGGCGCGGTAGACGTTGCCGACGCCCGCGATGACCTTCTGGTCCATGAGCAGCGCGGCGATGGTCGTACGGCTGCCGGAGACACGGCGGTACGCGGCCGCGGGGTCGGCGTCGTCGCGGAGCGGGTCGGGGCCGAGACGGCCGTGCAGGGCCGCCTTCTCCTCGTCCGTGATCAGCGTGCAGGTGGTCGGCCCGCGGAGATCGACGTACGAGAGCGGGTTCGCGAGGCGAAGGCGGACGGTGTCGGTGGGCGGCGGCGCGGGGGCGTCGCCGAAAGTGACCTTGCCGAAGAGACCGAGGTGGATGTGCACCCAGTCACTGCCGCGGAAGCCGAGGAAGAGGTGCTTGCCGTGGGCGTCGGCGGTGTGCAGCTCGGCACCGTCGAGGAGGGCGGCTGCGTCGGCGAACTTGCCCTGGGGGCTGCGGACGGTGACGGCGCCGCCCGCGAACCGTGCGGCGTAGTCCTTGGCCAGCCGGTGAATGGTGTGCCCCTCTGGCACGCTCGCCCTACCTCCCCCTGAATGTCACAGTCGTACCCGACCTCGGTCACCGCAACCGTCGAAGACCCCGGTTCCGGTGACCTGAGACGGAAAACCGCCCGCGGGGCCCCTGCTCGGGGCCCGGTCGGTGCCCGTGCTCAGCCCTGCGGGTGGTGGGCCGGGACCGGCGGCAGTTCGCCCGTGGTCTCGTACCGCGAGAGCATCTCGATGCGCCGCACATGGCGCTCGTCGCCGGAGAACGGCGTGTTCAGGAACGTCTCGACGAACTTCGTCGCCTCCTGCTGCGTGTGCATCCGCGCACCCACGGCGACGACGTTCGCGTTGTTGTGCTGGCGACCCAGGGACGCCGTCTCCTCGCTCCACGCGAGGGCCGCCCGTACGCCCTTCACCTTGTTCGCGGCGATCTGCTCCCCGTTGCCGGAGCCGCCGATCACGATGCCGAGGGAGTCCGGGTCACCCGCGGTGCGCTCCGCCGCGCGGAGGCAGAACGGCGGGTAGTCGTCCTGGGCGTCGTAGATGTGGGGCCCGCAGTCGACGGGCTCGTGGCCGACGGCCTTGAGCCACTCGACGAGGTGGTTCTTCAGTTCGAAACCGGCATGGTCTGAGCCGAGGTACACGCGCATGGTCCGAGTGTGACACGGCGGCCGCCGATCGGCTTCGCCGGGTTCCGACCAGGAAAGATGTGACCTGGACCATAGAACCTCAAGAGAACCTCAAGTAACAATCTGGATTCAAAGGTTCCCGAATTTATTCGCCTCCGATTCACTGGACCGGCTCGTACACCGCTCGTACGAGCCCCCGTACACGGCGTAGGGCGCTCGTACGGGTCACAAAGTGTCCGTAGGTACGTGTGTCCCCACATTCCGTACACCCGGCTCAAAGGAAATACCTTTCATGACCTCGCAGCCGACCCCCACCAAGGCCGGAAACGACCCTGGCCGCGCCGGAGAACCCGGTGGCGGCCTCCACGCCGGACTCAAGAACCGTCATCTTTCGATGATCGCCATCGGTGGTGTCATCGGAGCCGGCCTGTTCGTCGGGTCCAGCTCCGGCATCGCCACCGCCGGCCCCGGCATCCTGCTCTCCTACGCCCTCGTCGGCACGCTCGTGGTGCTGGTGATGCGCATGCTGGGCGAGATGTCCGCCGCGAACCCCACCTCTGGTTCCTTCTCCGCGCACGCCGACCGTGCGCTCGGCCGCTGGGCCGGTTTCTCGATCGGCTGGCTGTACTGGTTCTTCTGGGTGGTCGTGCTCGCCGTGGAGGCCACCGCGGGCGCCAAGATCCTCCAGGGCTGGATACCGGCCGTGCCCCAGTGGGGCTGGGCACTGATCGTGATGATCGTGCTGACCGCCACCAATCTGGTCTCCGTCAGCTCGTACGGCGAGTTCGAGTTCTGGTTCGCGGGCATCAAGGTCGTGGCGATCGGCGCCTTCATCGTCATCGGCGGACTCGCCGTCTTCGGTGTGCTGCCGGGCGTCCACAGCGACAAGGCGGGTCTGGGCAACCTCACCGGCCACGGCGGCTTCCTGCCCCACGGCCCCGGCGCCATCCTCACCGGTGTGCTGCTGGTCGTCTTCTCCTTCATGGGCAGCGAGATCGCCACGCTGGCAGCCGGTGAGTCGGAGGACCCGCAGCGGGCCGTGACCAAGTCCACCAACAGCATCATCTGGCGTATCGGCGTCTTCTACCTCGGCTCGATCCTCGTGGTCGTCTCCCTGCTGCCGTGGAACGATCCGTCGATCAAGGAGAAGGGCTCGTACGTCGCCGCCCTCGACTCCCTCGGCATCGCGCACGCCGGCGAGATCATGAACTTCATCGTGCTGACCTCGGTGCTGTCCTGCCTGAACTCCGGGCTCTACACGGCTTCCCGTATGGCCTTCTCGCTCGGCGCGCGGGGCGATGCGCCGAAGGCCTTCGCGCGGACGACCAGTCGTGGTGTGCCGATGGCGGCGATCGTCGTCTCCGTCCTCTTCGGCTTCCTGGCCGTCTTCTTCAACTACAAGTTCCCGGACTCGGTCTTCCTCTTCCTGGTCAACTCCAGCGGTGCGGTCGCCCTGTTCGTCTGGCTGGTGATCTGCTTCTCGCAGCTGCGGATGCGGAAGATCATCCAGCGCGAGGCGCCGGAGAAGCTGATCGTGAAGATGTGGCTGTACCCGTACCTGACCTGGGCGACGGCCGCGCTGATCGTGTTCGTCCTCGGCTACATGCTCACCGACACCGAGGGCGAGAGCAGCGGACGGACGACCGTGCTGCTGTCGCTGCTGGTCGCCGCGGTGGTCGTGGTGATCGCCGTGGTGAAGCAGAAGCTGGACGGGGGTCGGACGGCCGAGTCGGCCGTCGACACGGAGGAGGCAAGGACCGAGGTCCGCGCCTGACCGTCGCACGCGCGTGCGCGAGGGCCCCGTGGCAGACGCCGCGGGGCCCTTCCGCATGTGTGCGCCCGCACGGCTCACAGCGGCGTGAACCCGCACTGCTCACAGCGGCGTGAACCCGCTTTGGACCTCGTCGTAGATCCCGGTCGCGCGGTCCTCGGCGTCGGGGTCGTACCAGGTGCTGATCTCGTACGACGTCCCGTGCGCGCGGAAGCCGAGCAGCCGGACGTGCCAGGGCCGCGCCTTGGCCGTGACGGTGTATTCCCAGACGACCGCGGGAGCGCCCCGGAACGTGCTTTTCTCGAGGCGGATCCTGCGGTAGTCCAGGCCCTTCTTCCGCTCCTGCTCGGCCTGCTCCCACTGCTGCAGCAGATCGCCCTGGGCCGGGGTCGCGTTGGCCACGATCTCCTGGGTGCGGTCCGGTGCGGAGTAGTGCACCTCGGCGCCGCTCTGCGCCGTCCGCTGCCAGCCCCTCGGCGGGACCCAGGCGTACAGCCCGGCCTCGGTCCGGGACCCCGCGGGAAGGCTCGGCGGACGGGAGGTGCCCGCGACGGTGGGGGACGCGGAGGAGGGAGCGGCTCTGCCCGGTGTGCCGGAGGAGACGGACGGGTACGGGGGCGCGGCGGACGTACCGTGCGCGGAGCCGTTCGGACCGCCGCCGGCCGCGATGAGGATCCCGGCGACACCGCCGGCCGCCGCGAGACCCGCGGCACCCATGAGTGCGGCCCGACGCCGGCTGCGGCGCGCGCCCGAGGGCCGGGCGGGACCGGGGCCGGTGGGGGTGCGAACCTCGGTGCCCGGGGGTGCCGGAAGGGAGAGGACGCCGGAGGGCCCGGTCGGCGGACGGGAGGTCCGTGCAGCCTCCGAGCCCGTCGCGGCGGAGGTCTCGGCGGACGGCGCCCCGGCGCCGCCTGCACGCCCCGGCGGCTGCCGTGCCGCGCGCGTCGGCGCCGAGTCGTGCAACACGAGCGTGGCCGTGTCCTTTCCGGGCTCCCCTCCGTCGGCCGCCACGATCCGCCCCAGCGCCTCGGCCACCTCCTCGAGTCCCGGTCGCGCCGACGGTTCCTTCTCCAGGAGCGGCGCCAGGATCTCCGTCAACTCGCCAGCCGAAGAGGGCAGTTCCGGCTCCTCGTAAAGGACCGCGTGCAGGGTCGCCAGGGTTGTGGAGCGGGAGAACGGGGACTGCCCGCCGAGTGCCGCGCAGAGCGTCGCGCCGAGCGACCACAGGTCCGACGGCGGTCCCTGGGGGCGGCCCGAGACCCGCTCGGGTGCCATGTAGTCGGGCGAGCCCACCAGCATCCCGGCCATGGTCAGCGCCTTGGCGTCCTGGATCGCGGCGATGCCGAAGTCCGTGAGGACGACCCGCTGCCCCTGCCGTTCCACGAGCACGTTCCCGGGCTTGATGTCACGGTGCAGCACGCCGCCCGCGTGCACCTGCCGCAGCGCCGCCACCAGTTCGAGCCCGATACGTGCCGTCTCCCGCAGCCCGACGGGCCCGTCCTCCACCAGGATCCCCTCCAGGGAGCGGCCGTCGACCAGTTCCATGACGATCCAGAGCCGGTCGCCCTCGTCGACCACGTCGTAGACGCGTACGACGTTGGGGTGGTCGATCCGGGCCGTGGCCCTGGCCTCGCGCAGGGTGCGTTCCCGACGGGTCCGGACGTCCTCCATGTCCAGTCCGGCCATCCTTATTTCCTTGACGGCCACCTGACGGTCCAGCATTTCGTCGGCGGCCCGCCACACCCGCCCCATTCCCCCCTGGCCTATGCTCGCGACCAGCCGATAACGGCCCGTCACCCATAACCCCGGAACACCGCCGCTCGTATTTCCCGGCATTCCCCTGCACCCCCTCACCGCCCGCCCCAGCGGAAACACAATGGTCACACTTCAGGCCGTACCAGCATAGTGCGGAGAAATCTTGTGGTACCTCTTCAAGTACTGCGAATTCAGGCGCAGCCAAGGGGGGCGAACATGAGTTCTCGGCATATGACGGCCATCGCGGGATCGCTGCTCACTGCATCCTTTTCGGCAGTGATGATCCTCGCCTGCACGGCCACGGCGGACAACGAAGGGGCGATGAGCGGCAAGGGGGGAAAGGTCGTCGACCAGCCGCCGGCCGGGGTGAAACTGACGACCCTGCTGCCCGTGAGGATCTCGGTCGACAACGGCTCGCACAAAACGGCGATTACCGCCGTGGTGAAGAACGGAGGCACCGGGAACAGCGGGCGGATCAGGCTTTTGGTCGCAGGTTTCGACGGCCTCGCGGTCAAGAACGTCAAGGGCTGTGCGGAAGTCCCGAAAAAGGATCTCCCGCCGGGTTCGAACAGCGCTTTCAGCTGCGCCATCGACAATCTGGCGGCCGGCTCCTCGAAGACGTACGCCGTCGACGCCACCTTCGATCCGCGCAAGGCCGGGAAGATCTGTCTGCCGGTGCAGACGAGCGACGGGAAGAAGACCTACTGGCAGCAGGGCCCGGTCCCGTTCGGTGCGAACAAGCCGACGCCGAACGCCCCGGCGACCCCCTTGCTGCTCGGCGTCGACAACAAGCCGGTGGGTCCGGGTGGTGACCAGTTGCCCAAGACCGGTGTCGGCGACGAGGTCCTGCCGCTCGGTGTGGCCGGCGCGACGCTGGTCGCCGCGGGCACGACGGGGCTGTGGGCCACCCGGCGCCGCCCGCACCGGCACTGACGCGCCTTCGGGGGCCGGTGCCGCACCCGGTCCCCGCACTCGGCCGGACTGTTGGGACACCGGAACGCGAAAGAGGCTCGCCGGGCTGGAAGGTCAGTACGACCCGGCGAACCTCTTCCGCAGGAATTACGGGGTCACTTCCTGACGAGCTTCCATGCGGCGGGCAGCATGCCCATCGCCAGGGCGGCCTTCAGGGCGTCGCCGATGAGGAAGGGAGTGAGTCCGGCCGCGATCGCGGCGGTCGCGGAGCAACCGGTGGCGAGGGCCAGGTAGGGGACGCCGACGGCGTAGATGATCGCCTCGCCCAGCAGCATCGCGCCGGCCGTGCGCAGCATCGAGCGGTCGGCGCCGCGGCGGGCCAGGGCACCGACAACGGTGGCCGCGAGCAGCATCCCGAGGATGTACCCGAAGGAGGGGGCGGCAACGCCGGAGCTGCCACCGGCGAACCACGGCACGCCGGCCACACCGGCAAGGGCGTACAGAGCAAGGGCCAGAAGGCCGCGGCCGGCGCCGAGGGACGTGCCCACGAGCAGCGCGGCGAAGGTCTGTCCGGTCACCGGCACCGGGGAACCGGGCACGGGCACCGAGATCTGCGCGGCGAGCCCGGTGAGCGCGGCGCCACCGACCACGAGGGCGATGTCGCGGACACGGGACGCAGGCAGAAGGTCGGCGAGGACCTCGCCGGGGCGGGCGATGGCGGTGGCGGTGCTCATGGGGGACTCACTCCGGCGATGCGGACGGCTGGGACACGGCGACGCTATCCCAGGCCCCTTGAACCGATCACCGTCAGCGCTGGACAAAGGCTGGATCGGGGGCTTGGTGGACTGTGCACAAAAGATGCGACTTACACGCGGTGGGGCGTGATACCGGTCACTGAGGTGGAGACTTCGTCGACATGAGGCTATGTCCGTCGCCGTATGTAGGGTTTCACCAACCCGGCCTGCTCCTCGCACAGGTGGCGTCTCGCCCGTCGGTCGCCGTCTGGGCAGCGGTGGACCGTTTTGCTAGCTTCAGGCGCATGGTTGCCCAGGCCCGGAATCTCACGTCGCGTCGCCATGTCGACCTGCGACGCCAGGGCACGGCCACCTGTCGCCGCCCGCGAGGGAGCCGAAGGGGCGTGCCGGTTTCGAGGGCGATGGGGGTACCTCCCTGCTCGAGCGAAGCCGAGAGCTCGGGGGAGCGCGGAGGCCCGAAGGACTGAGCACCGTCGCGGTCTCGAAACCGGCTCGAGCGCCCCGCAGGCGAACACTGAAGCGTGTGAGGCGGGCGGAGCGGCTCCGACGCGCCTCCTCTGTACAGAAGGCGCAGTGCCGGACCCGTTCCCCTGAGGAAGCCTCCATGCCCCGTGCCGCGGCACCCACTCCCACCTCCCCCGTACCCCGCGCCGCCGACCGCGACCGGCGCAGGACGAGCGCGAGCGCCGTCCTGCGGTCCGTGCTGGAACACGGACCGGTGGCGCGCAGCACCATCGCCCGGCTGACCGGTCTGTCCCCGGCGTCGGTGACGGACTACTGCGCCCGGTTCGCGGAACTCGGGCTGATCCACGAGGCCTTGACTCCCCGGCAGTCGAACGGGGTGGGGCGGCCGCATGTGCCCGTCGACCTCGACGACTCACGGTTCGTGGTGGGCGGGGTGCATGTGGCGGTGCCCTACAGCACGGTCGCCCTGCTGGATCTGCGCGGGCGGGTGGTGGCCGAGCGGCGGCTGAAGCACGAGCGCACCGACCCCGGGTGGGTTCTGGCACGGGCCGCCGACGGACTGCGCGAGCTGCTCGCCGGGACTCCGGCCGGCAGACCGCTGGGGGTCGGGGTGGCGGCCGGCGGCTGGGTCGACCGCGACTGCGGGACCATCGTCGAACACCCGCTGCTGGGCTGGCGGGACGTGCCGGTCCGGGAGGTGATCGGCGCGCGCACCGGACTGCCGGTGCACGTCGACGGGCACGCGCGGGCACTGGTCAACGGTGAGCGGCTGTTCGGGCGGGCCCGCGGCAGCCGCAGTGTGCTGCACCTGTTCGTCGGCAACGTGGTCGACGCGGCCTTCGCCACCAACGACGAGGTGCACCACGGTCCCCGCTCCCAGGCCGGGGCGATCGCCCATCTTCCGGTGCCGGGCGGCACCGAGCCGTGCGGATGCGGGCGCACCGGCTGCCTCCAGGCCGAGCTGAGCGAACGGACGCTGTGCCGGCGGGCCCGGGAGGCGGGCGTCATCGACGGCGTGAACCCGATGCACGTGGTCGCCGCGGCTGCGGCCGGCGATGCCATGGCCGCAGGGCTGCTGGTGGACCGGGCCCGGATGACCGGGCGGGCGGCGGGGCTGCTGCTCGACGTGCTCAACCCGGAGACCGTCGTCGTCACCGAGGTCGGTGTGACTCACCGGGAGGACTGCCTGGCCGCGGTGCGGGAAGCGGTCGGGCCGGAGCGGCCGGCGGCGGTCCTGCCGACCAGTTTTCCTGATTCCGTGCCGGCCACGGCAGGCGGATCGGTGGCGCTGGACGTGCTGTACCGGGATCCCCTGAGCGCTGCCACCTGAGCCGAGTTAATTCAGAAACTCGGAATGTTGACAGGCGTTGTCCGTGGCCAGGAGCATCGTCCTCATGAGCCCGCGCATGATCTGTCGCACCCTTTGTTGCTGACACATTGACGCCCTGACGCCACGTCAGGCGATTTCCGCGGCGCCTTCGCGCGCGCTCCCTTCGCGTGCATTCCCTCTCAGTTCTTTCTCCTTTTCTGGGCTGCCCCGTATCCGGGCCTTCCCACGCCTGCCTGCCAGGTGAACCCAGGGAGCCCCGCCAACCAGTACTCCCCGGCCTGTGGGCTTCGGCCGAACAGGTGGGGAGCCCCTCCACCCTCGTCTGAAAGGACCCGCACATGCCCGAGATCGAGATCCACAAGGTCACCGCGCACATCGGCGCCCGGGTGTCCGGCGTCGACCTCTCCCGGCCCCTGGACGCGGAGACGGTCACCGCCCTCCGGGAGGCGCTGAACGTCCACAAGGCGCTCGTCTTCGACGACGTGCACCTCGACGACGAGGGCCAGCAGGCCTTCGCCCGCCACTTCGGGGACATCACCACCGCCCACCCGACGGTGCCCGCCGTCGAGGGCGCACCGAACGTGCTGCCCGTGGACAGCGAGCGGGGCCGTGCCAACCACTGGCACACCGACGTGACGTTCGTGCTCAACCCTCCGCAGGCCAGCACCCTGCGCAGCATCAACGTCCCGCCGTACGGCGGCGAGACCCTGATCGCCAGTTCGGCGGCCGCCTACCGCGATCTGCCCGAGCCGCTGCGCCGTCTCGCCGACACGCTGTGGGCCGAGCACACCAACGACTACGACTACGCCGTGCCTCACGAGGCGATCGACGAGGAGAAGGCCGCGCAGCGCGCCCAGTTCACGTCGATCACGTACCGCACCGTCCACCCCGTGGTCCGGGTCCATCCGCTGACCGGGGAGCGGGGGTTGTTCATCGGCGGCTTCGCGCAGCGGATCGTCGGTCTGTCGGTGCCCGAGTCCGGCAAGCTCCTGGACCTGCTCCAGTCGTATGTGACCCGCCCGGAGAACGTCCTGCGCTGGCGCTGGTCCCCGAACCAACTGGTCCTGTTCGACAACCGCATCACCCAGCACTACGCCATCGACAACTACGACGGCCTGCCGCGCCGCCTCCACCGGGTCACCGTCGCCGGTGACGTCCCGGTCGGCATCGAGGGCAAGGAGAGCTACTCGATCGAGGGCGACGCCTCGCACTACACGTCGGTCGCCGCGTAACCGGCATCTCACCCTCCGCACAGTGGGCGTCCGGATAGTGGGCGGTCTCTCCGTCCGAGCGGAGAGGCTGCCCAGACTGTGGGCGTTTTGCCCATCCCACGGACTGGACGAGCCCGCCCCCATGCCCAGCACGACTTCCCCCGAACTCTCGGCTCCGCCCGAGGCGGACGTCTCCCTCTCCCACGGCCTGAAGCAGCGCCATCTGTCGATGATCGCCCTCGGCGGAGTGATCGGCGCCGGCCTGTTCGTCGGTTCCGGCGCCGGTATCGCCGCCGCCGGACCCTCGATCGTCGTCGCCTACGCCGTCTCCGGCATCCTCGTGATGCTGGTGATGCGGATGCTCGGCGAGATGTCCGCCGCCTACCCGTCGTCCGGCTCCTTCTCCGCGCACGCCGAGCGTGCGATCGGGCCGTGGGCGGGCTTCGCCGCGGGCTGGTCGTTCTGGGTGCTGCTGTGCACGGCCGTGGGCCTGGAGGGCATCGGCGCCGCGAAGATCGTCACCGGCTGGCTGCCGGGCACGCCCGAGTGGGCGTGGGTGGCGCTGTTCATGGTGGTCTTCTGCGGGGCGAACCTCGCCGCGGTCAAGAATTTCGGCGAGTTCGAGTTCTGGTTCGCCACCCTCAAGGTCGGTGCGATCACCCTGTTCCTGGTGCTCGGCGTCCTGGCCGTCGCCGGCGTTCTGCCCGGCACCCGCTCCCCGGGGACGAGCAACCTCACCCACTTCCTCCCGCACGGCGGCCAGGGCCTGGTCATCGGCCTGCTGGCGTCGGTCTTCGCATACGGCGGCCTGGAGACGGTCACGATCGCGGCGGCCGAGTCGGAGAACCCGGTCAAGGGCGTGGCGAGCGCGGTCCGGACGGCGATGTGGCGCATCGCGCTCTTCTACATCGGTTCGATGGCGGTCATCGTCACCCTGGTCCCGTCGGACTCGAAGGAGGTGGTCGAGAAGGGCCCGTACGTGGCTGCCCTCGACCACCTGGGCATCCCGGCCGCCGGCCGGCTGATGAACGTCGTCGTGCTGGTCGCGCTGCTGTCGGCGATGAACGCCAACATCTACGGCTCTTCGCGCATCGCGTACTCGCTGGTGGAGCGCGGCCAGGGCCCGAAGGTCATGGCCCGGGTCTCCGGCGGCGTCCCGCGGATCGCCGTGCTCACCTCCTGCGTGTTCGGGTTCGTGTGCGTGCTCCTGAGCTACTGGCGGCCGAACGACGTCTTCCCCTGGCTGCTGAACATGATCGGCGCGGTGATTCTGGTCGTCTGGGTCTTCATCGCGGTCTCGCAGCTGCGGCTGCGCCGTCGGCTGGAGCGGGAGGGGTCCGGGAAGCTGGTCGTGCGGATGTGGGCGTTCCCGGTGCTGACCTGGGTCGCGCTGGCGGGCATGGCGACGATCTTCGTGCTGATGGCTCGGCAGCCGGACACGCGCGTGCAGCTGTACTCGACCGGCGGGATGACGCTGTTCCTGGCGGTCGTCGGGTACGTCCGGCAGCGGAAGCGGGCCGGGAGCTGACGCGCCGCTCCTGACCGGGAAGGCCCTCACGTGCGACACGTGAGGGCCTTCTTGTTGCCTGGGGCAGCTCGCGGAGTCACGGGACAAGGAGCAGTGGAGATCGCTGGGCGGCCCGGAGAAGACCTCGCCCCCCATCTCTGCGGCCACATCCGGTTCCGGATCCCCCGAACGGGCGGCGGGACCGGTTCCCTGCTGCCGTGGGGGCCGGGGCTCACCTACGCTCACCGAACCGCGGTATCCGGCCACCGCGGCCGTCCCACGAGGAGGGCTCTCATGACATACCGGGCCTACCGGCGGTGCCCCAACTGCGGCGACACGATGCAGGACTTCCGGGAGCTGGAGTCGAACGCGGAGAAGGCGGCGGCACAGGAGGTCCTCGGGCCGCAGCTGGAGGGCCGGCTCTTCGTCCCGAAGGAGTACCACCGCTGCGCGCGCCCCGGCTGCCGCCGGGTCCAGCGCAAGGACCGCTGGAGTCTGGGAGCCACCCTGCCGGAGGGGATGTAGCGCCCCTCCGGGGGTGCCGGCAGGCGGTCCTACAGGTTGCTGAAGTCCGGTCCCTTCGTCCGCGTCCGCTTGATCTCGTAGAAACCGGGGACCGAGGCGACCGCCAGCGTGCCGTCCCACAGCTTCGCGGCCTCCTCGCCCTTGGGCGCCGGGGTGACCACCGGACCGAAGAACGCGATCTGCTCGCCGTCGGCGCCCGGGACCGCGATCACCGGGGTGCCCACCTCCTGGCCGACCTTGTCGATGCCCTCCTTGTGCGAGGCGCGCAGCTCGGCGTCGAACTCGAAGTCCTCCTGGTCGGCGTAGTCGAGCAGGTCCGCAGGGAGACCGACCTCCTGCAGCGCCGCCGCGATGGCCTCGGTCGTCGGGCCCTCACCCTGGTTGTGGAAACGCGTGCCGAGCGCGGTGTACAGCGGGCCGAGCACGTCCGCGCCGTGCTTCTGCCACGCCGCGGTCACCACGCGCACCGGCTTCCACGCCTTGGTGGCGAGCATCTCCCGGTACTCCTCCGGCAGCTGGTCCAGCTTGTCCTCGTTGAGGACGGCAAGGCTCATGATGTGCCAGCGGACCTCGATGTCCCGGACTTTCTCCACCTCCAGGACCCAGCGGGAGGTCATCCAGGCCCAGGGGCACAGGGGGTCGAACCAGAAGTCGACGGGGGTCTTGCCGGAAGCAGTCGCGGACTCGGACATCGTTCTCCTCGGAAAGTGGTCGTTTCCGGCGCAACAACAGAGGTCGCCGACGACATTCCCGATGCCCGGCGTCAGGGGCACATGGCAGGATCGGTCCTGTCGCCCATCCAGCTGCCAGAGGGAGCCGCCGTGCCCGGTGAGAACCTGTCCCGTGACGAGGCCCAGGAGCGGGCCGCCCTGCTGTCCGTCGACGGGTACGACGTGTCGCTGGACCTGCGCTCCGCCGTAGGCGACGCGGGCGAGGAGCCGCGCACCTTCCGCTCGGTCACCACGATCCGCTTCCGCTGTGCCGACCCGGGCGCGACGAGCTTCGCCGACCTGGTCGCCCCGGGCGTCACCGCCGTCTCGCTCAACGGCAAGGACCTCGATCCCAGCGAGGTCTTCGACGGCACCCGCATCCAGCTGGAGGACCTGGCCGCCGAGAACGAGCTGGTCGTCGACGCCCAGTGCGCCTACTCCCGCACCGGCGAGGGCCTGCACCGCTTCGTCGACCCGGAGGACGGCGAGGTGTACCTGTACACGCAGTACGAGCCCGCCGACTCCCGCCGTGTCTTCGCGAACTTCGAGCAGCCCGACCTCAAGGCCCCGTTCCGCTTCGAGGTCCGCGCCCCCGAGGGGTGGACGGTGTGGAGCAACGGCACCGGCGAGCTGCACGACGGGGTGTGGCGTTTCGCGGAGACCAAGCCGATCTCCACGTACATCACCGCCGTCGTCGCCGGTCCGTACCACTACGTCACGGACACCTACTCGCGCACCTTCGACGACGGTACGACGCTGGAGATCCCGCTCGGCGCGATGTGCCGCAAGGGCCTGGCGAAGCACTTCGACGCGGACGACGTCTTCCTGGTCACCAAGCAGGGCCTGGACTTCTTCCACGACCACTTCGACCACCCGTACCCGTTCGGGAAGTACGACCAGGCGTTCGTGCCCGAGTACAACCTCGGCGCGATGGAGAACCCGGGTCTGGTCACCTTCCGCGAGGAGTTCATCTTCCGCGGCAAGGTCACGCAGGCGTCGTACGAGCGCCGGGCCAATGTGATCCTGCACGAGATGGCCCATATGTGGTTCGGCGACCTGGTGACCATGGTGTGGTGGGACGACCTGTGGCTGAAGGAGTCCTTCGCCGACTTCATGGGCTCGTTCTCGCTGGTGGAGGCGACCCGCTTCACCAATGGCTGGATCACCTTCGCCAACAACCGCAAGGCGTGGGCGTACCGCGCCGACCAGCTGCCCTCCACGCACCCCGTCACGGCGGACATCCGCGACCTGGAGGACGCGAAGCTCAACTTCGACGGCATCACCTACGCCAAGGGCGCCTCCGTCCTGAAGCAGCTGGTGGCGTACGTCGGCCGCGAGGCGTTCCTGGAGGGCGCGCGCCGCTACTTCAAGCGGAACGCGTACGGCAACACGCGCCTCGGCGACCTGCTGTCGGTCCTGGAGGAGACGAGCGGCCGGGACATGGCGGCCTGGGCGCGGTCCTGGTTGCAGACGGCGGGCGTCAACTCGCTCACCCCGCAAGTGCTGTTGAGCACCGACGGGCGGATCGCGGAGCTGTCCGTGCTCCAGGAAGCGGCCGAGTCCCACCCGGAACTGCGTCCGCACCGGGTGGCGGTGGGTCTGTACCGCCGCGAGGAGGGCGCACTCGTCCGGTATGCGCGCGCCGAGGTCGACGTCCACGGTCCGCGTACGGTCGTCGGCGAACTGGCGGGAGCCGAGGCGCCGGAGCTGGTGCTGGTCAACGACGACGACCTCACGTACTGCAAGATCCGTTTCGACGACACCTCGCTGGCCACCCTGAAGGCCCACCTGGGCGACATCGCCGACCCCTTGGCCCGGGCGCTGAGCTGGTCGGCGCTGTGGAACCTGACCCGGGACGCGCTGCTGTCGGCGCGGGAGTTCATCGATCTGGTGCTGCGGTTCTCCGGCCGCGAGACCGACATCGGCGTGCTCCAGATGCTCCACAGCTGGGCGAACTCGGCGCTGACGTACTACGCCGCGCCCGAGTGGCGCCGGACCGGCGGCCGGCTGCTGGCTCAGGGAGCGCTGCGCGAGCTGCGGCAGGCGGAGCCGGGCAGCCAGCACCAGCTGACCTGGGCGCGGTTCTTCGCGGCGGTGGTGTCGGACGAGGCCGGACTGCGGCTGCTGCGGGGCCTGCTGGAGGACACGGAGAAGATCGACGGCCTTGACGTGGACCAGGAGCTGCGCTGGGCGCTCCTGGAGCCGCTGGCCGCGCACGGGGCCGTGGACGAGTCGGTGATCGCGCCGGAACTGGCCCGGGACGACACCGCCTCCGGCAAGCGCCACCAGGTCCGTTGTCTGGCCGCGCGCCCCTCGGCGGCCGTGAAGGCCCAGGCGTGGGCGCAGGTGGTCGAGTCGCACGCCCTGTCGAACGCTCTCGTGGAGGCGACCATCTCGGGCTTTGCGCAGCCCTCCCAGCGGGAGCTGCTCGCGCCGTACGCGGCGAAGTACTTCGCGGCGATCGAGCGCGTGTGGGCCGAGCGGTCCATCCAGATCGGGATGGACGTGGTGAAGGGCCTGTTCCCCTTGCTCCAGGACTCGCAGGACACGGTGGACGCGACGGATACGTGGCTCGCCGCGCACGAGTCCGCGCCCCCCGCGCTGCGCAGGCTGGTGCTGGAAGCGCGCGACGACCTGGCCCGCGCCCTGCGCGGGCAGGTGTGCGACGCGCAGGCCGCCCGATAGGCCGGCTTTCCGCGGGGACGGCGGTTGACGGGCTTCGGGAAACGACAGTTACGAAATACGAGTATCCGAACCCGTAACCCGCCGCTCCCCCCATCCGGACCAGCCTCTTTCGGCAGTCGAACGCGCGTACTTTAGCTCCGCCTTGTCCGCATTTGCCGACAGCCGTGTAACAGGGGTTAGGGGGCGGATCCGGCGCGGGAACTCCGGGGTCATGACCCACAACACCCCGCTCTCCCCCCGCCCGCTGCGCCATCTGTCGGAGGTGCAGCGCCGGGTGCTGACCACGGCCCAGCTGCGCGCCCACGGTGTGACCACCGCCGAGACCAGCGAGCGCTGCCGGGCCGGTGGCCCCTGGCAACAGTTCCTGCCGGGCGTGTATCTGCTGCACCCGGGCCCGCCCACCCCGGAGGAACGCCTGCACGCGGTGCTGCTCTACGCGGCACGCTCCTCGCTCGGCGCGCCGGCGCCACGGGTCCCGGCCCAGCCTGGCGCGAACGGCCCGGGAACCGCGCGGCGCCAGCCCGACGCGATGATCACGGGCCTGGCCGCGCTGGCGCTGCACGGCTTCGCCTGCGCGCCCCCGCTGACGTCGCTGGACAAGGTCGACGTCCTGGTCCCCCGGCTGCGGCGGCTGCGCAGCGCGGGCTGCGCACGGGTGGTCCGCACCCCGGCAATGCCGGACCCCAGCCTGGTCACCGGCCTGCCCGTCGCACCGGTTCCGCGCGCCCTGGCCGACGCGGTGGCGGAGCTGACGGACGCGGGCACGGTGCGCCGCCTGCTGACGGAGGCGGTGCGCGGCGGCCACTGTGAACCGGCCGCCGTCGTACGGGAGCTGAACCAGGCGAAGCTGCTCAGCCGCCCGCACGTGGTGGACGCGGTGGACTCGCTGCTGGCGGAGGGCCGGGCGATCGCGGAGGACCGGCTGTACCGGATGGTGCGCGATTACGGCCTGCCGGACCCGGTGTGGAACGTGGACCTCAGGCTCCCCGGCGGCCCCTGCCTCGGCGGCCTGGACGCGTACTGGCCCGACCAGGCGGTGGCACTCGAGCTGGACACCCGTGCGCCGCGCCAGGAAGACGACGCGCTGTGGTCGGAGTACGCCCGCAAGCGCGAACACCTGGAGTGCCTCGGCATCACGGTCGTGCACATCACCCCGAAGAAGCTTCGGGAGGCACTGGAGCAGCAGGCGACGGTGGTGCGCACGGCCCTGATGGCGGCGGCGGACCGGGAGCCGACCGCGTATGTCGTGGTGCTGCCCCGGTAGTGACCACCGGCATCGGTGTCAGGACAGGAGGGGGAAGGGGGGAAGAAGGGGGAGAGGAGGGGCCTCCGACGGGCGGCCCCTCCTCGTGTGCCGTGCCGGTCAGTGCGGCTCGGGCAGAGGCCGCTCGGGCAGGGCCGGCCTGATCGCCTCGGCGTGGACGCGGTCGATGAGCGCGGCGTACGAGGCGATCATGCGGGTGCGGCTGAAGCGCTCACGGCTGCGGGCGAGGACGGTCGCAAGACCGGCGCGGGCCTCGGCGGCGTCGCTCCAGGCCGTCGCGATCGCGTCGGCGTCCGGCGGGGTGACGAAGCCGTGCCCGGCCACGATCGCCGCGCTGTCGCCCACATCGGTGGCGACGGGGACCGCCCCGCACATCATGCCCTCGATCAGGCACAGCGGGGCCGCCTCTCCCCAGGCCGAGGTCAGCGCCACCACGTCGGCGGCCGCGTAGACGGTCTCCATGTCGCGCCGCACCCCGAGCCGGTGGAGCCGGGGGGTGAGCCGTTCCGTGTCGTCCCCGAACGCGGCCTCGATGTCGGCGTGCAGCCCGGGCTGCGCGCCGGTCATGCCCGCGCCGCACATCAGCACATGGCCGCCGGGCTCGCGCCGCAGCCAGGCGTGCGCGGCGCGCAGGAACAGCGGGACGTTCTTCATCGTGTCGTACCGGGCGGCGAAGACGACGACCGGCGCGGAGTCCGGGATGCCGAGCTCCGAGCGCAGCCGGGCCCGCCGGACGGCGTCCGGCCGGAAGCGCAGCAGGTCCACGCCGTTGGGTATGACGTGCAGCAGCTCGGGCGGAATCCCGGCGGCCTCGTAGGCGGCCCGGCTCGACTCGGCGCAGCAGACGCAGGCCACCACCCTGCCGTCGGCGATGGCGGCCTTCAGCTCGGACAGGGCCGCACCCTGGTTCTCCGGGTCGGAGCGGTGCAGGCAGACGATCACCGGCCGGCGCGGCAGGCCGCCCTGGTTGAGCAGGCCGAGCGGCTGCTCCTTGAGCGCCAGGACGACGTCGGCGCCTGCCATCGCCCTGGCCGTCGCCGCCAGCTCGGGCCCGCTGTAGCGCGCCGAGTCGACGGCCGAGGCCCCGGGCAGACCGAAGGTGCGGCCCAGGGACGTGACCTCCACGCCTGCCGTCGTCAGCGACCGGTAGCAGGCGTCGTCCTCCATCGGCTGCCGGGTCGCTTCCCGGAGTACTTCGCCGTGGACACTCAGCACCCGGTGGTGCTGGCCGCCTTCCTGCAGTCCCAGGACGACATCGCTGTGGAGAATCCGGGCGCCACCGGAGAAGAAGCCCTCGTAGACCGAGAGCACGTGCAGACCGTGCCTTGTACGCACTGGACCACCCGCCTTGCACAAATCTCGAACCATCCCCGTGAACAGCGGGTTAGCCGCTATGACGCGGCACAGATGTTTCAGACGGATGAACGGCGTGTCTCATGTCCGAGTCGGATGGGTTTACACCAGAATTCGGCGGTCTTCGAACATGGGAGGTATTCGGTGGCTCCTGGGGCGGTCCCGGTGTGACGATGTCCTGATGACCGAGCCGATCACCGCCGAGATCACGACCGCCGACGGGCGACGGTACGCCGTCCGGGAGGCCGGCCCCGACGACGAGCCCGGCGTCCTGGCGCTCCTCCAGGCGGCCACCACGTACTTCGAGGCGGCCACCGGACTCCCCTCGGGCCCCGCAGACCTGCAGAGCCTGTACTACAGCCTGCCGCCCGGTGCCGACTGGCAGGACAAGCGGATCCTCGTCGTGACCGAGGACACCGGGGGTCCGGTGGTCGGGGTCATCGACGCGATCCTGCGCTTCCCGGCACCGGACGCCTGCGCGGTGGGGCTGTTCCTGCTGCATCCGTCGCTGTGGGGGACACGGACGGGCCCGGCCGTGGCCGGCGCGCTCCTGGAGCGGGCCGCCGCGTCGGGCACCGCCCGGGTGACGGCGACGGTGCCGGTGGGCTGGGACCGCGGCCGCCGCTTCCTCACCTCGCTCTCCTTCCGCTTCGGCGACCCGGCGCCACACGGCCCGACCACCGCGAACAGGTCGACGGGACCGCGTGAGCGGGCCGTGGAGCGGGCGGAGTTGGTGCTGACGCGCCAGGGGTGAGCCGAGGGGCGTGGGCACGCAGGGCCCGTCACAGTGCCCGGGAGGCACACGCCCGGGGTACGGGCGTCAGGCCCCGGGGAGTGCGGTCCGGCCCGCCCCGGGACGTTGCCGCCACAGCGTGAGCCCCGTGTCGACGAGCCCCACCCGCCGCAGCCCGGGCACGTCGGTCAGGTCCTGCCAGGCCGCAAGGTCGGTGGAACCGCCGACTTCGTTGCGGAGCTCGCCGCCGACGACGCGTCCCTCGTAGAGGAGCCGTACGCCGTGGTGGTCCACGGTGCGTCCGAAGGAGCGGCGGAAGCTGCGGCGGATCGAGTCGACGCCGAGCAGCCCGGTGAGCTCGACGCGGTATCCGGTCTCCTCCTCCACCTCCCGCACGGCGGTGTCGTAGGGATCCTCGCCGTGTTCCATGCCGCCGCCGGGCAGGGTCCACTCGGGGGTCCCGTCGCGGGCCGAGCCGCGGGCGAGCAGAAGCCGGCCGTCGCGGACGCAGATGGCGTAGGCCGCCACCCTCAACTTTTTGCGCACGCGGGGACGTTAACCCGCCGGGTCCGGATTGGCAGGCGAGTATTCGGGCGGGGACCAGCGCAGCGGTACCGCCGCGGGGGTGTCGATGACCTCCCGCACCGTGAAGCGGACCCGCCGCTCCCCGTCGGCCCCGAACTCCGTCCGCGCCTCGCCCGTGAGCTGGAGCGTCCGGCCCGTCGTCCAGTCCAGGAACAGCAGCCCCGCGCGCGGGTCGGCCGCTAGGTTGCCGAGGGTGAGGAACATCGAGTTGCCCGGATAGTCGCGCCAGCTCAGTTCGCCGGGCGAAGGGGCGCTTACGAAACCGGGGTTGCCGCCCCGATGGCTGGCGTCGGCGCCGTGGTCGTGGACGGTGGCCAAGAAGAAGGTGTCGGCCTCGCCGATGAACGCACGCTGTTCGTCCGTCAGTTCGTCGGCGCGTCGGCGCTCGCCCGGTGTCCGGCACACCACCGTCTCGTACGACTCCCTCTTCTGCAGGTACTTCGGGCAGTTGGAGAACACCTGGTCCGCCTCGATCGCCAGCCCGCGCGATGTCGGACGGGCCCGGCCGTTGAGACGCATGCGGCGGCGGGTGCGCGGATCGAGGGCGATCGTGCCGACCCTGAGGCCCTCCCCGGTCAGCGCCCCCGCGAGCGGGTCGGCGGCCGCCACTGTGCCCACGACCGCGATCCGGCGCGGACCCGTGGCGCGTACGAAACCCGGCGCGCCGGTCAGCGGTGACGCCCACACGGCGCCGCTCACCGGGTCGGCCGCGCCCAGCACCAGCTGCGGCTGGAGCTCCAGGAAGGCGGCGGCCACCGGCTTCAGGGCGTCGCCGACGGCCGCGCCCACATGGTCCGCCCGGTCGCGGACGCCGACCCGCTCCTGCACCGCGCGCGAACCCGCGTGGTAGACGCTCATGGCTAGAAGAACCCGCAGGTCGGAGTGGACGTGTGCGGCACCGGCGCACCCTGTGCGCCGTCCGGCGCGCTGATCTCCAGGCGCGTCCCGTCCGGGTCGTGGAAGAAGATGCCGCCGGATGCCGAGCCCTCCCGGTGGGCGACCACGCCCTCGTACGCGAACGCGACGCCGTACGCGCGCAGGGCCTTCTCGTACTCCCCGACCCGCTCGACGGTGTCCACCTCCAGCGCCAGGTGGTGCAGTCCGGCGCGCCCGGGGTCGTACTCCCCCTGCGCCTGCTGCCAGAGCGTGACCAACGGGCTGGGCCCCTCCCCCAGGAACGCGTACCTCCGGTCGTCCTCCTTGCCCTCTGCGAGTACCGGAAGGCCGAGCACGTCCCGGTAGAAGGCGAGCGAGCGGTCGAGGTCGGTGACGTTCAGGCCGATATGGCCCGTGCGCAGTGACATGGCGGTCCCCTCGGTCATGGCAGCCCCACAGATGGGCTAACCTCTAAAATTGAGTTTAGAGGTTATGTTCGCAGCTGGTCAACCACTCACGTACCCTTGACCGGTTAGCGCAGGTCCCCAGCCGAGGAGCCCCGATGCCCGCCGCCCGCGACCCACGCCCGCTCACCGGGGAGCCGCTCGCGCTCGACCTCCTCAACACCCGATGGATGCGCGAGGGTGCCGTCCAGGACCTGCTCACGGACACCGACGGGCTCGCGGTATGGCTGACCGCCAACGGACTCGGCGGTTTCGGCGCGGACGAGGCGACCCTGCGCCACACGCTCCAGGCGCGCGACGCCCTGAAGTCCGCCGTGGACGGCGCGAGCGGGGACGGGGCCATCGCGGTCGACGCGGTCCTCGAACACGGGCGGATCCGGCCGACCCTGACCCCCCAAGGCCCCGGCGAGCGCGCAGAGTTCGCCGACCCGGCCTGGGGCCCCGCCTGGCTCGCCGCCCGCAACTACCTGGAACTGCTGGCCACCGCCCCCGACCGCATCCGCGGCTGTGCCCACGACTCCTGCATCCTGCACTTCTTCGACACGTCACGGAACGGCACCCGACGCTGGTGCTCCATGGCGTCCTGCGGCAACCGCGCGAAGGCGTCCCGCCATTACGCACGCACCCGCGAGAGCTGAGACCCGCGCCCTACGCGCGACAGCGTGAAGATCGAGAAGGTCACACCGCAGCGGGTAACGGCCGTGGGGGCGGGTGTCCGGTTGGGCGGGCGTCCGGTTGGCGCCCGCCCTTTCTCATGAGCGACTTCTCGTAGAGCCGGGCCTCATGAGCAACTCCTCGCAGAGCCGGGGCCGACCCGCGTCCGCCGCGCGGATCACACACTAAACATCTGCGCCGCGCAGCGATTTCCCCTAGTCTTCTGCGTGCCGCATTACTTGTGCCACACAGAGAACACTCTGACAGGGGAACCATGCTCATGCTCACAGTCGCCGTCACCGGAGCCACCGGAGCCCAGGGCGGGGCCGCCGCCCGAGCCCTGCTGGCCTCCGGCCACCGGGTCCGCGCCCTCAGCCGCCGCGCCGGATCACCCGCCGCCGAAGCCCTGCGCCGCCTCGGCGCCGACGTATGCCAAGCCGACTTCAACGACCCCGCGTCCCTCGAGACGGCCCTCGTCGGCGCCGACTCCCTCTTCGCGGTCACCACCCCGTTCGGCACCGACCCGGCCACCGAAACCCGGCAGGGCAAGGCCCTCGTCGACGCCGCGGCATCCACCCGCCTCGGGCACATCGTGCTCACCTCCGCCGCCCACGCCGACCGCGGCACGGGCATCCCGCACTACGAGAGCAAGCACCTGGTCGAGCGTCACCTGCGCACAGTCGGCGTGCCCTGGACGGTGATCGCTCCGGCGGCGTTCATGGACAACTACGCCGACGGCTGGACCCTCGACGGGTTGCGCGGCGGCACCTTCGCCTGGCCCATGCCTGCCGACCGGGCACTCACCCTGATCCCCGCCGCCGACATCGGCGCGTTCGCCGCGCTGGTCCTGCAACGCCGTGACGAGTTCGCCGGGCGGCGCATCGACATCGCCTCCGACGAGCGCACCCCCGGCCAGATCGCGGAGACCCTCGCGGAGGCCATCGGCGCGCCGGTCGTGCACCAGGAGGTGTCTCCGGCCCACGTCCGGACCCACTCCGCCGACCTGGCGGCCATGTTCGAGTACTTCACCACCTCCGGCCTCGACGTCGATGTCGCCGGGCTGCACCGTGACTATCCCGAAGTCGGCTGGCACAGCTTCACCGACTGGGCCGCCGGCCAGGACTGGACCGCGCTCCTGTCCGGCGCAGCCGCATCAGCGACCTGACCGACCCGGCCAACCATGGGAGTGCACCTGCATGAGGCCCATCGGCTACCGGCTCAACCGCACCGACAAAGCCCTCACCCACCACATGAACAACATGCCGGCGGAGTTCGGTCTCACCCGGACCGCCTGGCAGGTCCTCAGCGTCGTCCACGACCAAGGCGAGGCGCGCCTCCCACCCGATGCCCCCGCCCGGAGGCGTACGTCACACCGCCGTGTGCGTCCCGCGGAGACGGGCAGGCGCGGGGCAGCACAGCTTGCGGCCCGGGGCCCGCATAGGGCGAATTTCTGCAGCTCAGCAGGGTGGACGCCGGACGTCCGCAACCGGCGGGCGGGCCGTCACGTCCCATTCCTCGGGCACACCGCGCAAAGAATTGGACAGGCGGGCCGGGGTCGACCGCATGATGGAGAAGCCTCGGCCGAGCAACACGCACGCACAGACATGTAGAGGGAGTCGCCGTGAGGGTCGGAATCGTCGGAGCCACCGGTCAGGTCGGCACGGTCATGCGCAGGATCCTCACGGAGCGGAACTTCCCGGTCCGGGAGCTGCGCCTGTTCGCCTCGGCCCGGTCGGCGGGGACGGTCCTCGACGGCGTGACGGTGGAGGACGCGGCCACGGCCGACTACACCGGCCTCGACATCGTGCTGTTCTCCGCGGGCGGCGCGACCTCGAAGGCACTGGCCGAGAAGGTCGCCTCGCAGGGCGCGGTCGTGATCGACAACTCCTCGGCCTGGCGGAAGGACCCGGACGTACCCCTCGTGGTCTCCGAGGTGAACCCGCACGCGGTCGTGAACCGCCCCAAGGGCATCATCGCCAACCCTAACTGCACGACGATGGCCGCGATGCCGGTGCTGAAGCCGCTGCATGCGGAGGCGGGCCTCGAGGCGCTGGTCGTCGCCACGTACCAGGCGGTGTCCGGCTCGGGCCTCGCGGGCGTCGCGGAGCTGCACGGCCAGGCCCAGAAGGTGATCACCGACGCCGACAAGCTGACCCATGACGGCGAGGCGGTCGACTTCCCCGAGCCGGGGGTCTACAAGCGCCCGATCGCCTTCAACGTCGTCCCCTTCGCGGGCAATCTGGTGGACGACGGCCTCAACGAGACCGACGAGGAGCAGAAGCTCCGCAACGAGTCCCGCAAGATCCTGGAGATCCCCGGACTGAAGGTCTCCGGCACCTGCGTCCGGGTCCCGGTCTTCTCCGGCCACTCCCTCCAGATCAACGCCCGCTTCGCCCGTCCGCTGTCGGTGGAGCGCGCGACCGAGCTGCTGGCCGGTGCTCCGGGTGTGGCACTGTCCGACATCCCGACCCCGCTCCAGGCCGCGGGCAACGACCCGTCGTACGTGGGCCGCATCCGCCGTGACGAGACCGTGGAGAACGGCCTCGCCCTTTTCGTCTCCAACGACAACCTCCGCAAGGGCGCGGCCCTCAACGCCGTGCAGATCGCGGAGCTGGTCGCGGCGGAGCTGAACGAGTAAGCGGTACGGGAAGCGCTCAAGCGATACGGGAGTCGAGGGGGCGGCCGCCGCACGGTGACCGCCCCCTTCCCTATGCCGTGGGGTTCCCGGGCCTGCGCACCTCGTACAGGAAGCATCCGTACTCCACGGCACGCACCTGCACGAGCGCGACCGCGGGGTCGGCGAACGCGTCCACGAAGGCCTCCGGGACGACTGCCGGGACCAGTCGGCCGCCGAGGATGCGGCCCTCGGCCGAGTAGCGGCGGACCGTGCGGTGGGCGCCCGGGAACGGATATCCGGACAGCTCGGGACCCGCGCAGTCGTCGGCGTGGATGAAGACCGGTCCCTGTTCGTCGTAGGCCCCGGGGTCCGCGCCCGTCTCCACCGCCCACCGGCGCAGGGGCGCGTACGAGACAAGGGCGATCCGCTCGCCGGTCACGCTCCGGCGCAGGCAGCAGCGCAGGGGCGCGCCGCCCTCCTCGTCCACCGAGGGGCGCATGGGGCGGCCCGCGTCGTCCGAGACGCGCAGCTCCTTCAGGACGGCTGGATCGATGGCTCGTGCCGTGTACGTCGTCATACCTCCAGACTCGCGCTCACCGGCCCCGATCACCGGCGGGAAACGGACATCGCGCTCCGCGCGCCGGTCGGCATCCCGGCGCCGGTCGGCGGACCCAGCCGTCCGCCGTTCGAGGACGAGACCGTTCAGGCCGAAGCGGGATCCGTGGGCGGCAGATCCCAAGGGCGGCGGGGCAGCGGCCGGGTGCCTGTTCGGCCTCCGTCACCAGGGCACCCGGTCATCGCCCAATGCAGTGGCGACATGGAAGGATGGCGCAACCCACACATAACGAGGAGATGACCGCGTGCCTGGCACAAACCTGACCCGCGAAGAGGCTCAGCAGCGGGCGAAGCTGCTCACCGTTGACTCGTACGAGATCGATCTCGACCTCTCCGGCGCGCAGGAGGGCGGCACCTACCGGTCCGTGACCACGGTGCGCTTCGACTCCGCCGAGACCGGCGCGGAGTCCTTCATCGACCTGGTGGCCCCGGCCGTCCACGAGGTCACCCTCAACGGCGACCAACTCGACCCGGCCGAGGCCTTCAAGGACTCGCGGATCGCCCTGCCGGGGCTCCTGGAGGGCCGCAACGTGCTCCGCGTGGTCGCCGACTGCGCGTACACCAACACCGGCGAGGGCCTCCACCGCTTCGTCGACCCCGTCGACCAGCAGGCCTACCTCTACACCCAGTTCGAGGTCCCGGACGCCCGCCGGGTCTTCGCCTCCTTCGAGCAGCCGGATCTCAAGGCCACCTTCCAGTTCACCGTGAAGGCACCCACCGGCTGGACCGTCATCTCCAACTCGCCCACCCCCGAGCCCAAGGACGACGTCTGGGTCTTCGAGCCGACGCCGCGGCTGTCGACATACGTCACCGCGCTGATCGTGGGCCCGTACCACTCCGTCCACAGCGTGTACGAGAAGGACGGGCAGAGCGTCCCGCTCGGCATCTACTGCCGCCCCTCCCTGGCCGAGTTCCTCGACTCGGACGCGATCTTCGAGGTCACCCGGCAGGGCTTCGACTGGTTCCAGGAGAAGTTCGACTACGCGTACCCCTTCAAGAAGTACGACCAGCTCTTCGTGCCCGAGTTCAACGCGGGCGCGATGGAGAACGCGGGCGCGGTCACCATCCGCGACCAGTACGTCTTCCGGTCCAAGGTCACCGACGCCGCGTACGAGGTGCGGGCCGAGACCATCCTGCACGAGCTGGCGCACATGTGGTTCGGCGACCTCGTGACCATGGAGTGGTGGAACGACCTGTGGCTGAACGAGTCGTTCGCCACCTACACCTCCATCGCCTGCCAGGCCTACCACCCCGAGTCGCGGTGGCCGCACTCCTGGACGACCTTCGCCAACTCGATGAAGACATGGGCGTACCGGCAGGACCAGCTGCCGTCGACCCACCCGATCATGGCGGAGATCAACGACCTCGACGACGTCCTGGTCAACTTCGACGGCATCACGTACGCCAAGGGCGCCTCGGTCCTCAAGCAGCTCGTCGCATACGTCGGCATGGACGAGTTCTTCGCCGGCGTGCAGGCGTACTTCAAGCGGCACGCGTACGGCAACACGCGCCTGTCCGACCTGCTGGGCGCCCTGGAAGAGACCTCCGGCCGCGACCTCAAGACATGGTCGAAGCAGTGGCTGGAGACGGCCGGCATCAACATCCTCCGCCCCGAGATCGAAACGGACGAGAACGGCGTCATCGCCTCCTTCGCCATCCGCCAGGAGGCCCCGGCGCTCCCGGCCGGCGCGAAGGGCGAGCCCACCCTGCGTCCGCACCGCATCGCGATCGGCCTGTACAACCTCGACGAGGAGAGCGGCAAGCTGCTGCGCGACGAGGACGGCCGGATCGAGCTGGACGTCGACGGTGAGCTGACGGCCGTACCGCAGCTGGCCGGCCGGCTGCGCCCGGATGTGATCCTGCTCAACGACGACGACCTGTCGTACGCGAAGGTCCGCCTGGACCCCCGGTCCCTCTCCTTCGTCACCGAGCACCTCGGCGACTTCGAGTCGTCTCTCCCGCGGGCCCTGTGCTGGGCCTCGGCCTGGGACATGACCCGGGACGCCGAGCTGGCGGCCCGCGACTACCTCGCCCTGGTCCTGTCCGGCATCGGCAAGGAGTCGGACATCGGTGTCGTGCAGTCGCTGCACCGCCAGGTGAAGCTGGCGATCGACCTGTACGCCGACCCGTCCGCACGCGAGGCGCTGCTGACCCGGTGGACGGACGCCACCCTCGCCCATCTGCGGGCGGCCGAGCCGGGCAGCGACCACCAGCTGGCGTGGGCACGCGCCTTCGCGGCGACCGCCCGGACCCCCGAACAGCTGGACCTCCTGGAGGCGCTGCTCGACGGTTCGCAGTCCATCGAGAGTCTGGTCGTCGACACCGAGCTGCGCTGGGCCTTCGTGGAGCGGCTCGCCGCGGTGGGCCGCTTCGACGAGCCGGAGATCGCGGGCGAGCTGGAGCGGGACAAGACGGCGGCCGGTGAGCGGCACGCGGCCACCGCCCGGGCGGCGCGTCCGACCGCGGAGGCCAAGGAGGAGGCCTGGGCATCGGTCGTCGAGTCCGACAAGTTGCCCAACGCCGTGCAGGAGGCAGTGATCTCGGGCTTCGTCCAGACCGACCAGCGGGAGCTGCTCGCCTCTTACACCGACCGGTACTTCGCGGTGGTCAAGGACATCTGGGAGTCGCGCTCGCACGAGATGGCCCAGCAGATCGTCGTGGGGCTGTACCCGTCGATCCGGGTCTTTGAGGAAACCCTCGCGCAGACGGACGCGTGGCTGGCATCCGCCGAGCCGCCCCCGGCGCTGCGACGCCTGATCCTGGAGTCGCGTGCGGGCGTCGAGCGGGCGCTCAGGGCGCAGGCGGCGGACGCGGCGGCGGCCACGGCCTAGTCACCGCCTCTGTATGAGGGGGCGCCCGGCGCTGTGCCGGGCGCCCCTTGCCGTGTCAGGCGGCGGGCGTGGTCATACGAAGCGGCGTCGCCGAATGCGCGGTACGCACAGCGGTCCGGCCAACCGGCCGGACCGCTGCGTCAGTTGCTCATCGGTACGGTCAGCTCCGACCCGTCCAGCTGACCAGCGCCGCCTCGATCCGCGCGGCGTCGGGAGCCTCCGCCGCCCAGGCGACGTAGCCGTCGGGCCGCACGAGCACGGTCGTACGCCGTCCGCTCGCCCAGTGCTCCACCGTCAGCCGGTCCTTGCGGCCGTCCGCGTCCTGGGCCCGAGGCGTGATCAGCACGAACCTGCCGCCGCGCAGAGCCTCGTAGAGCCGCCCCGAGGTGAGGGCGACGTCGGGGATGCGCCTGCCGACCAGCGGGTGGGCGCCACGCGGGGCCGCGTACGCGTATCCGATGCCGGTGACCTGGCCGACGGCCCGTCGCCGGGCCGGGCCGACGCGCGCGAGGAAGCCGGTCAGCGCGGCGCGCAGCGCCAGGGTCGCGGGGTGCTTCGCCATCGCCAGCCGCACGATCGCGCCGCTGCTGCGCAGCACGGCCCTGCCGACGGGATGCCGCTCGGACTGATAGGTGTCCAGAAGGGCGGGCCCTGCGTCTCCGCGGAGTACGGCGGCGAGCTTCCAGGAGAGGTTGGCCGCGTCCTGGAGGCCGGTGTTCATGCCCTGGCCCCCGGCCGGGGTGTGCACATGCGCCGCGTCCCCGGCGAGGAAGACACGGCCTACCCGGTACGCGGGCGCCTGGCGCTCGTCGCTGTGGAAACGGGACATCCAGCGGGCGTCGTGCATGCCGTAGTCACGGCCGAGCGAGAGGCGGACCACCTGCCGGACCTCGTCCAGGTCGACCGGCACGCTGTCGGGGACGTTGCGGCCGCGCTGCCAGCCGATGACCCGGTAGTAGCCGTCGCCGAGGGGCGCGATCAGTGAGAAGGCGTCGCCGACGGTGTCGGCGGTCAGCGGCTGCTCGGGCTTCTCGTCGAGGAGGACGTCGGCGAGGACGACGGAACGGATGACGGACCTGCCGGGAAAGGGCAGGCCGATGGCCTGGCGGACGGCGCTGTGCAGTCCGTCGGTGCCGACGGCGTACGCGGCGCGCATCTCACCGGTCTCACCCCCGGCCCGGCACACCTCCAGCCTCACGCCGTCGGCGTCCTGGATCAGGCCGGTGACCTCGGTCTCGTACACGAACCGGACCCCCGCCTCGACCGCGCGCCGCTCCAGCGCCTTCTCCACCTGGTACTGCGGGAGGACCAGGAGGTGGTTGAAGCGGGAGGGCAGGGTGTCGAGCCGGAGGGACAGACCGCCGAACAACCGGATGCCCGAGAGGCGCTCCCCCTGCTCCTCCAGTTCGTCGGCGAGCCCGCGGGCGTCGAGCTGCTCCAGCGTGCGGGCGTGCAGGACGAAGGCGCGGGAGAGATTGCTGATCTGGTGGGGGCGTTTCTCGACGAGGGTGACGGGGACGCCGGCTGTCGCAAGGTCGCCCGCGAGAAGGAGGCCGGTCGGACCGGCGCCGACGACGAGGACATCCGCGGGGGTGCCGTTGTCGGGAGCGGTGGTGCGGGTCTTGCCTGCCATGGCGACCTCCTGGTGCCAACGCCTGCAGGTCAGCGTCTGCGGGCCGACGCATACAGGTCAACTTCCGTTGGCCAACACCTGTTGGCCAACGCCCGTTTGCCAACATAGAGTGAGCCCACTGGACTGTCAACAAGTGTTGGCCTACGGTTGTTGACATGGCTGAGAAACCCCCCCGCCGCTCCGACGCCACCCGCACCGCGATCCTCGCCGCCGCCCGGGAGCGCTTCGCCTCCGACGGCTACGAGCGCGCCACCATCCGGGCGATCGCCAAGGACGCGCAGATCGATCCGTCCATGGTGATGCGCTACTACGGCTCCAAGGAGGGCCTCTTCGACGCGGTCCTCGACGTCGATCTCCGCATGCCCGACCCCCAGCGGCTGCGGCCTCACGACGTGGGCGAGGCGCTGGTGGACCACTTCCTCACCCTCTGGGAGGAGAACAACGGCGTGCTGACGGCGTTGCTGCGGGTGGGCGTCACCAACCCGGCGGGAGCCCAGCGGCTGCAGGGGATCTTCCGGGACCAGGTGCTGCCGGTCGCGCAGCGCATCTGCCCGGACCCCGAGCAGGCGCCGGCCCGGGCCGGGCTCATCGTCTCGCAGATGCTGGGGCTGGCGCTGGCCCGGTATGTGCTGAAGCTCCCGCCGGCCGTCGCCCTGGCCCGCGAGGAGGTCGTGGCCTGGCTGGCGCCGACGGTGCAGCGCTATCTCACGGCACCGCACCCGTAGAAGGCACAACACCCGCGGAAAACGCGACACCCACGAGAGGCGGATCGCCAGCCGGACGCGGATCGCCCGCGGGAGGCGGATCGCCCGTAGAAGGCGCAACACGCGCGGAAAACGCGACACCCACGAGAGGCGGATCGCCCGCGGGAGGCACAACACCCGCGGAAAACGCGACACCCACGAGAGGCGGATCGCCCGCCGGACGCGGATCGCCCGCGGGAGGCGGATCGCCGGTGAGAGGCGCGACGGACGCCGGAGGCGCAACGCCCCCACGAGACGCGACGCCCGCAGGAGGCCCAGCCCCCAGAAGAGGCGCTGCACCCCTGGTCGTTGATGCATCCGGGTGAAACACGTCGAGGGAGTCCGCGCGCCTGATGTGTGCGCGGACTCCCTCGACGGAAGGTGCGGGAAGGCCTGAGCGGCCCACGAGCCCTGGGCGCAGACCCCATGGCTCCGGGACGGGCGTCAGCCCTGCTTCGCCTGCTTGCGGGTCTTGTCGGTGACCATGACCAGACCCGCGATGATCAGGAACAGCACGATCGGCGTCGCCACGAACAGCCCCAGCGTCGCGGCCACGCTCAGGCCCTTGCCGGGGTCGTCGCCGTCGTCGCGCGTCAGCGCGAGCGCGGGGGACGACATGAGCAGCATCATCAGCGTCGTACCGGCGGCCAGGGCGCCGGCGCGCAGGGCGTTCTTCTTGTCCACAGTGCAAAAGTAGCGAACGCCCGAACGGCCCGCGCGCCCGGGGTGCGCTACGAGCCCTCGGCTCCCCGCCCCGGCCGTTCTCCGTGCTTCACCGCTCGTGCACGCTCGTCCCCGCCCGTCCCGCCCCTCCTGCGCAGCACGTCCACCAGCGCGTGCAGCCTCGGTGAGGCCGCGAGGTCCTCCAGGGTCACGGGGCGCCCCTCCGCGTCCGCGATCGGCAGGCGCCAGTTCGGGTACTGGTCCCAGGTGCCCGGCAGGTTCTGCGGGCGGCGGTCGCCCACCCCGTCGGGCAGCCAGACGCCGATCAGACGGGCCGGGGTGCGCAGCAGGAAGCGGTGGACGGCCTGGATCTCGAGCTCCTCCGACGCCGTCGAAGCCCCTCCGCTCGCCCCCTTCAGCAGTCCGATCCGGGACAACAGGGCGAGCCACTCCCGGGTGTCGGCGGCAGCGGCCGCACGCTCCTGGTCCAGCGGGCGGGTCAGCAGGCCCAACCGGCCGCGCAGGTCAACGTGTTCGCCGGTGAGCCGGGCGGCCGTCGGGGGCAGGTCGTGGGTGGTGGCGGTGGCGAGGCAGTCCGCCCGCCACCGCTCGGGCGGAAGCGGCTGCCCGTCGCCCTCCCAGTCCCGTTCGAACCACAGCACGGAGGTCCCGAGCACCCCGCGTTCGTGCAGCGCCTCGCGCACCCCGGGCTCCACCGTCCCCAGGTCCTCGCCGATGACCAGCGCCCCGGCGCGCCAGGCCTCCAGGATTAGGACGGCGAGCATGGCCTCGGCGTCGTACCGGACGTATGTGCCCTCCGTGGGCGGCTGCCCCTGCGGCACCCACCAGAGCCGGAACAGCCCCATGACGTGGTCGATGCGCAGGGCGCCCGCGTGCCGGAGAAGGGCGCGCAGGAGCCGGCGGTAGGGGGCGTAGCCCGAGGCGGCGAGGCGGTCGGGGCGCCACGGGGGCAGGCCCCAGTCCTGTCCGCGCGCGTTGAAGGCGTCCGGTGGTGCGCCCACCGACATGCCGCCCGCGAGGTACTCCTGCTGTGCCCAGGCGTCGGCGCCGCCCGGATGCACGCCCACCGCGAGGTCGTGGATCAGGCCGACGGGCATTCCGGCGTCGCGCGCGGTGCGCTGGGCGGTACCGAGCTGGGCGTCGGTCAGCCAGGCGAGCCAGGTGTGGAAGTCGACGCGGTCCAGCAACGCGCGACGTGCACGGGCGGTTTCGGCGGAGCGCGGATCACGCAGCCGGGAGGGCCAGTTCTGCCAGTCGGAGCCGTAGACCTCCGCGAGCGCGCACCAGGTCGCGTGGTCCTCCAGCACCTCGCCCTCCTCGGCGAGGAAGTCGACGTACGCGGCGCGCCGCCCGGGTCCGAGGGGGACCACGTGCACGAGTTCGAGCGCCTCGCGCTTGAGCTTCCACACGGCGTCGCGGTCGATCAACGCGCCCTTGTCGAGGACGGTTTCGCGCAGCCGGGCGGCGCGCTCCAGCAGCCCGCGGAGGCGGGCCCGGTCCTCCACGTACGCGAATTCGGGGACGTCCTCGACGCGCAGATGCACGGGGTCGGGGTAGCGACGGGAGGAGGGGCGGTAGGGCGAGGGGTCGGTGGGCGCGCCGGGTACGGCCGCGTGCAAGGGGTTGACCTGCACGAACCCGGCTCCGAGCGCGCGCCCGGCCCAGGCGGTCAGCTCCGCGAGGTCGCCGAGGTCGCCCATGCCCCAGGAGCGGCGGGAGAGCAGCGAGTAGAGCTGGACGAGCAGTCCGTACGAGCGGGTCGGCGGCGCGGGCAGCCGGGCGGGCGCGGCGACGAGAGGGACTTCGGCGGTGCGTCCGTCGGGCGCGGTGACGCGCAACGCGTGGACGCCGGGCGGGAGTTGTTCTGCCGAGGCCCGGATCTCGCCCTGCTCGGTCTCGATCCGCAGGCGGGTGCCGTCCGGAAGGGCGGCGAGCGCGGCGGGCGGCCGCCCGCCCCAGCCGACCACGGTCGGCGGCAGCAGCCGTTCCCGCAGCTCCCTCTCGCGCGCGGCGAGGGCATGCCGGACGGCTTCCGGGGTGCTCGCGTCGACCCCGAGCGCCGCCAGGGCGGCCGTGACGGCCGTGTCCGACGTCGCGACCGTGCGGTCCGGGGAGGGGCGGTAGAAGGTGGCGACGCCGTACAGCGCGGCGAGCCGGGCGAGGGGCGTCTCGTCGCGCGCGGAGCCGACCTGTGCCATCTAGTAGCCCGAGGGGTCCGGGCCGAGGGCGGAGGGCTCGCTGGTCAGGGGTGTGGCGTCGGCGAGGGGGGGCTCGCTGGTGAGGGGCTCGGCGTCGGGCAGGGGCGGCTCACTGGTCAGCGGTGCCTCCGCCGAGGCACTCTCCGCGCTGAGGACGCACAGCAGAGTGTCGGGGTCGGCGGACGGCTCCGCGTAGCGTTTGGACGGGGCCGGGAGCAGGGGGTGTGCCGGTGCGGCCACAGGGGCCTCCTTGGTCGTCGTACGACGGATGCGGGCGAGAGCAGGCCTACCCAGTGGGCGCGTGCGCAGACGTACGAGGCTGAGCAACGTGTCCGTGGTCACATTTCGTCCCGCTCGCTCCCGCCGCGAGGGCCGAACAGGACACATCGGCCACTCCGTAGGACACCCTAACGAAGCCGACGACGGCTTCGCTGCATGACGCACGTAACCGGACCACCGGACCGAGGCAGAGGGTGCTGGGTGCTGGGTGCTGGGTGCGGGGGCGGCGCGCGGGTGCGCCGCGGAAGGTCCGTTCACCGCCCTCCTCGACCACGGACAGTGGTGGGGTGGGCGTGTTCGGGTGACCGGCCTCGCGTCATGGGCGCGGGGCCGGTCCGGGGGCGGCGGGGTATGCGAAGGCCCGGATCGTCAGGCGGAAATGCCGTCGATCCGGGCCAAGGCGTCATCCGCGCCGTACGGCTGCAGGTATGGCAGCCAGCGCGGGTCCCTATGCCCGGTGCCGATGATGCGCCACGCCAGACCGCTGGGCGGAGCCGGTTTGTGACGCAGCCGCCAGCCGATCTCGAAGAGATGCCGGTCGGCCTTGACGTGGTTGCAGCGGCGGCACGACGCCACCACGTTGTCCCAGACGTGCTGACCACCGCGGCTGCGCGGAATGACGTGGTCGACGCTGGTTGCGACGCCACCGCAGTACATGCACCGGCCGCCGTCACGCGCGAAGAGCGCGCGCCGGGTAAGAGGAACGGGCCCCCGGTAGGGAACCCGCACGAATCGCTTGAGCCGGACCACGCTGGGTGCGGGGACAGTAACGGTTGCGCTGTGCATATAGGCGCCGGACTCCTCGAGGCATATGGCCTTGTTCTCGAGGACGAGGACGAGCGCGCGGCGGAGCGGTACGACGCCGAGTGGCTCGTACGACGCGTTGAGGACCAGGACATGCGGCACGGATGCCTCCTTGTACGCCGGCGACGCGTGGCTCGCGCCGGGACGATCTGCAGTCAGTCTCCCCTCATGCCTGGTGGAAGCGCCACCATGTCCCGGTAACGGGCTGGGAGTGTTTTCGACCACACCTGAAGCTTCCCCCGCTGCGCGCCCCCTTACTTCCCCAGGTGAGCACGGTCTCTCCCTGGAACATGGCCACGATCCCCACACGATGCCCCGTTAGTGTGGTGCCTCTGCCCTCCGGTGACCTTTCCGTGACCTTGACCGTCAGTACCGGAGGCAGACACCGCACCTGGAGGTACTTGCTGTGTCCCTGCCCGCCCTACTGGCCGTCGGCGCCACGCCGTCTTCGTCGTCCTCGCAGACGACGGCTCCCGCGGTCCCCACGCTGCAGGACGCCCAGCAGAGCGCGACCAACGCCGCGAGCTGGGTCGAGCAGAACTGGTCCACCTGGCTCGCGATCGGCCTCCGGGTCCTCCTGATCCTGGTGATCGCGGCGATACTGAGAGTGGTGGTTCGCCGGGCGATCACCAAGCTGATCGACCGCATGACCCGTACGGTCCAGGCGGTGGACGGCACGGCGCTCGGTGGGCTGCTGGTGAACGCGGAGCGCCGTCGGCAGCGCTCGCAGGCGATCGGCTCGGTGCTGCGCTCGGTGGCGTCCTTCCTGATCCTGGGCACGGCCGCGCTGATGGTGCTGGCCACCTTCCAGATCAACCTGGCTCCGCTGCTCGCCTCCGCCGGTGTCGCGGGCGTGGCGATCGGTTTCGGCGCGCGCAACCTGGTGACGGACTTCCTGTCCGGCGTGTTCATGATCCTCGAGGATCAGTACGGCGTCGGCGACGCCATCGACGCGGGGGTTGCCTCCGGCGAGGTGATCGAGGTCGGCCTGCGCGTGACGAAGCTGCGCGGCGACAACGGCGAGATCTGGTACGTCCGCAACGGCGAGATCAAGCGCATCGGAAACCTCTCGCAGGGCTGGGCGACGGCCGGAGTGGACGTGACCGTCCGTGCGAGCGAGGACCTGGACCGGGTGAAGGCGACCCTCGACGCGGTGGCGGAGCGGATGACCAAGGACGAGCCCTGGAACGAGATCCTGTGGGGTCCGGTCGAGGTGCTCGGCCTGGACAGCGTGCTGCTGGACTCGATGGTCGTCCGTGTCTCGGCGAAGACGATGCCGGGCAAGGCCGCGGGGGTGGAGCGCGAGCTGCGCTGGCGTGTCAAGCGCGCCTTCGACGAGGCGGACATCCGCATCGTGGGCGGGCTCCCGGCCGCGGCGGAGGGTGCGGCCCCGGCCGATCCGACGGCCACGGTGGCGGCTCCGTCGGCGCACGCGAACTCGGCCTCGCCCCAGTCGGAGGCGGCGGCCCCGATCGCGTCGCCCCGCCCGGCGGCGAAGTAGGACGCGTACACGACCTGCGGTACGCAGTCGTAGAGGACCTGCAGGACGTGAAGGAAGGGCGCCCGGAGGGATCTCCGGGCGCCCTTCGTCGTGCGGCCGCCCATGGTCCCTCCATGTCCGGGTAACGACTTGGTTGCCACCAGTGGCCGGTATTGACGCCCCCGTGGCGTCGGGCCTACTTTCCTCTCACCAATAGGAAACTTTCCTAACAGTGATCTCCGGAGTCCGCCGGGCACAGAACCGAAACGGCCGCGGCGGCGATCACCCGGTGGACTTCCCGGTGGCCCCGCTGAGAAGCTGAGCCGTTGAAAGGCAGGTGGCGACAGACATGGAAGGATCCGCCGGTACGCCGGGCACCCCGCGCGTGCTGCGCGCCATGAACGACCGCGCCGCCCTCGATCTGCTCCTGGCGCACGGTCCGCTCAGCCGCACCCGCATCGGCAAGCTCACCGGCCTGTCGAAGCCCACCGCCTCCCAGCTGCTCGCCCGCCTGGAAGCCGCCGGCCTCGTCCTGATGACGGGCACGAGCGAGGGCCGCCCGGGCCCCAACGCACAGCTGTACGTCGTCAACCCGGCCGCCGCCCATGTCGCCGGCCTCGACGTCACCCCCGAACGCATCCTCGCCGCCGTCGCCGACATCACCGGCAGGACGGTCGGCACGTACGAACTGCCCACTCCGGGCCGCCGCCCCTCCCCCAGGCCGTCGGCCTCGCCCAAGCAGGGGGGAACCCCGTCGCCCGTCGTGCGTCAGGTCGCCGAGGCCCTCGAAGGAGCTGTGAAGGCCGCCGGGCTCGCCGCCACGGACGTGCACCGGGTGGTCATCGGCACCCCGGGCGCCTTCGACCCCAACACCGGCCGCCTGCGCTACGCCTCCCATCTGCCCGGCTGGCACTCCCCCGCCCTGCTGGACGAACTGGCCGCCGCCCTTCCGGTGCCCCTCGAGTACGAGAACGACGTCAACCTCGTCGCCCTCGCCGAGCAACGGCTCGGGGCCGCCCGGGGCCACGAGGACTTCGTCCTGCTGTGGAACGAGGGCGGTCTCGGCGCCGCCCTGGTCCTCGGCGGCCGCCTGCACCGCGGCTGGACCGGGGGTGCCGGTGAGGTCGGCTTCCTGCCGGTGCCCGGCGCTCCCTTGGTCCGCCAGGTGACCCGGGCCAACAGCGGCGGCTACCAGGAACTGGCCGGCTCCCAGTCGATCCCCGGGCTGGCCCGCGAACTCGGCGTCACGGACCTGCCCACCGGCCCGTACACCGAGGTCGCCGCCGCCCTCGTCGCCCAGGGCGCCGACAGCGCGACCGGCCCCCACCGGCGGCTCCTCGAGACGTACGCGACACGGCTCGCCACCGGACTCGCGGCGCTCGTCTCCGTGCTCGACCCCGAACTCGTCGTCCTCAGCGGCACCTCGCTCACCGCCGGAGGCGAGCCGCTGCGGACCCTGATCCAGGCCGAACTCGAGGAACTGGCCGCGTCCCGGCCCTGCCTCGTCATCGGCGACGTACGCGAACACCCCGTGCTGCGCGGCGCGTTGGAGAGCGCGCTCGCGACCACCCGCGACGAGGTCTTCGACACCTCGCGCTGAGCAACCGCCGGGCCCCGCCCCGGCAGCACCCCGGCCCCGACATCCGCCCCGGCCGAACCACACCCCCCGCCCGCCCCAGGGAGACCCCGTCATGCCCGAAGCATTCAGAAAGACAGCTTTTGCCCTTACCGCGTCCCTCGCTCTCCTCACCACCGCCTGCACCGGCCAGTCCTCCTCCGGCGCGAACGACGACGCGTCCAAGGAGACCACCATCAACTTCTGGCACGCGTGGAGCGCGCCCTCCGAGACGAAGGCCGTGACCGCGCTGATCGCGGGCTTCGAGAAGGCGCACCCCAACATCCACGTCAACGTCGTCGCCAACATGACCGACGACAAGATCAACCAGGCGCTGCGCTCCGGCGGCGACAAGGCCCCCGACGTCATCTCCTCCTTCACCACGAACAACGTCGGCAAGTTCTGTTCCTCGGGCGCCCTCGTCGACCTCAATCCCTTCTTCAAGAAGGCGGACATCGACCCGGGCACGACCTTCCCGAAGGCGATGAACGAGTACACGCAGTTCAACGGCAACCGCTGCACGGTGCCGCTGCTGGGCGACGCGTACGGGCTCTACTACAACAAGACGGCGTTCAAGGCGGCGGGCATCGCAGGGCCGCCCAAGACCTGGTCCGAGTTCGAGGCCGACGCCAAGAAGCTGACGATCACCGACGGCGGCAGCTACAAACAGCTCGGGTTCATGCCGGACTACCACGGCTGGGAGTCGACGACGGAGCACTACTTCGCGCAGTTCTCACCCACCTACTTCGACGGGTCGGGCAAGTCGAACCTCGCCAAGGACCCCGCGTTCACGGCCGGTTTCACCCTGCAGAAGAGGCTCGTCGACGAGCTGGGCGGCTACCAGAAGCTGGAGAAGTTCCGCGCCACGCTGGGCGACGAGTGGGGCCCGAAGCACCCCTTCCACACCGGCCAGGTCGCGATGCAGCTCGACGGAGAGTGGCGGCTGGGCATGGCCCTGGACGCCAAGCCCGCGTTCGAGGTCGGGGTGGCCCCGCTGCCCGTGCCCGACGACCGGGCCGCCCAGTACGGCAAGGGCTACATCACCGGAACCATCGCGGGCATCTCCGCCGCCAGCAAGAAGCAGAACGCGGCCTGGGAGCTGGTGAAGTACATGACCACGGACACGGACGCGGTGGTCGGCTTCGCCAACGACATCCACAACGTGCCGTCCACACTGGCCGCGCTGAAGTCGCCGAAGCTGAAGTACGACCCGCGCTTCAAGACGTTCCTGGACATCGCCGCCAGCCCGGACTCGACGACGACACCCGCTTCCATCAACGGCGGCCAGTACCTCGTGACGATCCAGCAGTTCGGCTACGACTACGAGAGCGGCAAGGCCAAGGACCTGAAGGCGGGCCTGGCGAACGCGGCCCGGCAGATCGACACGGACATCGCGCAGGCGAAGTAGCGATGAGCACGATCACCCTCACGTCGAAGCGCCGCCGCGCGGCGCTGCGCACGGTCGCCTTCATGTCCCCCTGGCTGATCGGCTTCGCGGTCTTCTTCGCGTACCCGCTGATCTCCACGGTCTACTTCTCGTTCATGCACTACGACGGCTTCCGGCCGCCGACGTGGAGCGGGGCGAAGAACTGGACGTACGTCTTCCGCAGCTACCCGCTGTTCTGGCCCGCCTTGCGCAACACCCTGTGGCTGGTCCTCGTGATGGTCAGCCTGCGGGTCGTCTTCGGACTGGGCGTCGGCCTGCTGATCACCAAGATCAAGACGGCCACGGGTGTCTTCCGCACCCTGTTCTACCTGCCCTATCTCGCCCCGCCCGTCGCCGCGACCATGGCCTTCGCCTTTCTGCTCAACCCGGGTACGGGACCGGTCAACTCGATCCTCGAGAAGCTCGGCGTTCCGGCTCCGGGCTGGTTCAACGACCCCGCCTGGTCCAAGCCCGCCCTCACCCTGCTCGCCCTGTGGGGCGTCGGCGACCTGATGGTCATCTTCATGGCCGCGCTGCTCGACGTGCCGCAGGAGCAGTACGAGGCGGCCGAGCTGGACGGCGCGTCGGCATGGCAGCGCTTCCGCTACGTCACCCTGCCGAACATCTCGCCGATCGTGATGTTCGCGGTGGTCACGGGCGTGATCCAGACCATGCAGTACTACACACAGCCGCTGATCGCGGGGAAGGTCGCCTCCGGCGTCATCCAGGGCGCCGGGACGCAGTTCGAGCCCGGCTATCCCGAGAAGTCCACGCTGACCCTGCCCCAGCTCGTCTACAACCTCGGCTTCCAGCGCTTCGACTACGGCTCCGCCTGTGTGGTCGCGCTCGTACTCTTCGCCCTGTCGATGGTGTTCACCGCGTTCCTGATGCGGCGCCGGGGCGGTCTCAACCTGGCAGGTGACTGACCCATGACCCAAGTACTCGACAAGCCGGTGGAGTTGACGAAGCCCGTCACGCCGGCCGAACGCACCGCCCGTCGCAGAGCCGCGCTGGAATGGGTCGCGGTCCACGCCCTGGGCGTGGCCGCCGCCCTGTTCTTCACGCTCCCCTTCGTGTTCGTGTTCCTGACCTCGCTGATGAGCGACAGCCAGGCACTCAGCCGCGATCTGATCCCGCACACCTGGGAGTGGGGCAACTACACAAAGGTCTTCGACACACCCGGCTTCCTCACCTGGTGGAGGAACACGCTCGTCTACGCCGGCCTGGGCACCGTCCTGACCGTCGTGTCGTCGATCCCGGTCGCGTACGCCCTGGCGAAGTTCCGCTTCCCGGGCCGGGGCGTGTCACTCATGCTGGTGATCTCGATGATGATGCTGCCACCGCAGGTGATCATCATCCCGATGTATCTGTTCTGGGCGAAGCAGCTGGATCTGTCGGGCACACTGTGGCCGCTGATCATCCCGATGGCGTTCGGCGACGCGTTCTCCATCTTCCTGCTGCGCCAGTTCCTGATGACCATCCCGAACGAGTACCTGGACGCGGCCAGGGTCGACGGCTGCGGTGATCTGCGGACCCTGCTGAAGGTGGTCCTGCCCATGGCCAGGCCGGGCATCGCCGCCGTCGCTCTCTTCCAGTTCTTCTACGCCTGGAACGACTACTTCGGACCGCAGATCTACGCGTCGGAGAACCCGGGTGCGTGGACCCTCAGTTACGGCCTGGAGTCGTTCAAGGGCGCTCACCACACCGACTGGAACCTCACCATGGCCGCGACCGTGCTGGTCATGGCCCCCGTGATCCTTGTGTTCTTCTTCGCCCAGAAGGCGTTCGTCGAAGGTGTCACGCTCACCGGAGTGAAGGGCTAGAGACCGTGAAGCTCACCGTGGTCGGCGGAGGCTCGACCTACACACCCGAACTCATCGACGGATTCGCGCGGCTGCGGGACACCCTGCCGGTCGAGGAGCTCGTCCTGGTCGACCCGGCCGCCGGACGCCTGGAGCTGGTCGGCGGACTGGCCCGGCGCATCCTCGCCCGGCAGGGGCACGGCGGCCGGATCGTCACCACCTCCGATCTGGACGCGGGCGTCGAGGGCGCCGACGCCGTGCTGCTCCAGTTGCGCGTCGGCGGCCAGGCCGCGCGCGAGCAGGACGAGACCTGGCCGCTGGAGTGCGGGTGCGTCGGCCAGGAGACGACGGGCGCGGGCGGCCTCGCCAAGGCGCTGCGCACGGTGCCGGTGGTCCTCGACATCGCCGAGCGCGTCCGCCGCACCAGCCCGAGGGCCTGGATCATCGACTTCACCAACCCGGTCGGCATCGTGACCCGCGCACTTCTCCAGGAAGGCCACCGGGCCGTCGGCCTGTGCAACGTGGCGATCGGCTTCCAGCGCAAGTTCGCCGCCCTGCTCGGTGTCGCGCCCGTCGACGTCCACCTCGACCATGTGGGCCTCAACCACCTCACCTGGGAGACAGGTGTGCGCCTGGGCGGCCCCGAGGGCGAGAACGTGCTGCCCAAGCTGCTCGCCGAGCACGGCGAGGCGATCGCCGACGATCTGCGCCTGCCGCGCACCCTCGTCGACCGGCTCGGCGTGATCCCGTCGTACTACCTGCGCTACTACTACGCGCACGACGAGGTCGTCCGGGAGCTGCGGACGAAGCCCTCGCGGGCAGCCGAGGTCGCGGCCATGGAGCGGCGGCTGCTGGAGATGTACGGCGACCCGTCCCTGGACGAGAAGCCGGAGCTGCTCTCCCGGCGCGGCGGCGCCTACTACTCGGAGGCCGCCGTCGACCTCGCCGCCGCGCTGCTGGGCGGCGGGGGTTCCCCTTACCAGGTGGTGAACGCCCACAACAAGGGGACGCTGCCCTTCCTGCCGGACGACGCGGTGATCGAGGTGCAGTCCGCCGTCGGAGCGCACGGACCGGCCCCGCTGCCCGTACCCGAGGTGGATCCGCTGTACGCGGGGCTGATGACGAACGTGACCGCGTACGAGGAGCTGGCCCTCGAGGCCGCGCTGCGCGGGGGCCGCGACCGGGTGTTCCGGGCGCTGCTCGCCCACCCCCTCATCGGGCAGTACGCCTACGCCGACACCCTCACCGACCAGCTGATCGCGCACAACCGGGAGCACCTCGCGTGGGCCTGACCGCAAGCGTCCTCGCCATCGACGCGGGCAACTCCAAGACCGACGTCGCCGTCGTGGCCGCCGACGGCGAGGTCCTCGCCACCGCGCGGGGCGGGGGGTTCCGTCCGCCCGCCGTGGGCGTCGAGACGGCCGTGAACGCCCTGGCCGAGGTCGTCGGACGGGCCTTCGCCACGGCCGGGGTCGCCTCGGCCGGCCATGTCTCGGCCTGTCTCGCCAACGCCGACCTCCCGGTGGAGGAGGAGCAGCTGGCGGCCGCGCTGCACACGCGCGCGTGGGGAGCGACCGTCGCGGTGCGCAACGACACCTTCGCCATCCTGCGGGCCGGAGTCGCCGCGCCCCAGGGCGTGGCGGTCGTGTGCGGCGCGGGCATCAACTGCGTCGGCATGCGCCCCGACGGGACCACCGCACGCTTCCCCGCGCTCGGCCGTATCTCCGGTGACTGGGGCGGCGGTTGGGGCCTTGCTGAGGAGGCCCTGTGGTGGGCGGCCCGCGCCGAGGACGGCCGGGGCGGGCCCACCGCCCTGGTGCGCACCCTGCCCGCGCACTTCGGGCTCGGCTCCATGTACGCGCTCATCGAGGCGCTCCACCTGGAGCGCATCGAGCACGACCGGCGCCACGAGCTGACGCCGGTGCTGTTCGCCACGGCCGGTCAGGGGGATCCGGTGGCCCGTGCGATCGTCGACCGGCTCGCCGAGGAGGTGGTAGCCATGGCCACGGTCGCGCTGACCCGCCTCGACCTGCTCGACGAGGAGACCCCGGTCCTGCTCGGCGGGAGCATCCTGGCCGCCCGCAATCCCCAGCTGGACGACCGGGTACGGGAACTGCTGGCGGAGCGCGCGCCCAAGGCGGTGCCCCAGGTGGTCACGGCCCGTCCGGTCCTGGGGGCGGCCCTGCTGGGCCTGGACCACGAACGGGCCCCGCAGGAGGTCCACGCGCGTGTGCGGGCGTATTACGAGGGTCGGACGGACGCTTGACGAGTCCGGCGATCGTCGTCCGCGACCCGCGCCCGCCCCCGGCGGACCCCGCCGTCGGGAACCGAACAGCAGCACGTCGCGTATTCATGAGCGGGGGTGGTACAACTCGGCACGTACAACCGGCGGTCACCATCGAACACTGCGATCAGATCAAGATCGCGCGAAGGCCCTGTGCGGGCGTCGGCCGCGGCGGCGATACTTGCCGCCGTGCAGCTGCGTCCGCTCCCGCGTACGGGCGGAGGTGACCGACGGATGGCCATGGGGGAGGTCAAGTGACACAACCGCAGCAGGGCGGCGCGCCACCCGTGACGCCGACGAGACCGGTCCTGCCGCCGCAGTCCACCGGCCCGGCGCCGCAGCAGGCCCCCGTGCCGTCCGGCCGTCCCGCCGCCACCCCGCCGCGCCGCACGGCTTTCGCCGAGGGCGTCGACCGGCTGCGGAGCGCCGCGACCACCGAGCCCGGCAGGCTGCGCATCATCGGCGCCGTCCTGGCCGTGCTCGTCGTGGCGTTCGGGGTCGTCACCGCCTGGCAGATGACCGACCGCTCGACCGCCGCCGACGACGTGCTGCACAGCAGCCAGCCGCTCAGCGCGGGCGCCGCGGACATCTACCGTTCCCTCGCGGACGCCAACACGGCGGCGTCCAGCGGCTTCCTGTCGGGCGGCCAGGAGCCCCCCGCGACCACCAGGCGCTACGAGCAGGACATCCAGACCGCCGCCGCGAAGCTCGTCACGGCGGCCGCCAGCACCGAGCCCGGCTCCCCCGCCGCGGACACGGTCACCAAGCTCAACAAGCTGCTCCCGGAGTACAAGGGCCTGGTGGAGCGCGCCCGCGCCAACAACCGGCAGGGCTTCCCGGTGGGCGGCGCGTACCTGCGGGCGGCGAACGAGAAGATGCAGCAGGAGATGCTGCCGGCCGCGCAGGACCTCTACACCAAGGAGAACCAGCGGCTGCGCTCCGACTACGCGAAGGCGACCCCGTACCCCTGGTTCGCCCTCGTCCTCGGCGTCGCCGCGCTGGCCGCCCTCGGCTGGGCGCAGCGGCGCCACTACCTGCGCACGAACCGGGTGCTCAACCAGGGCCTGGTCGCCGCCACGGCCGCCTCCGCGATCGTCCTGCTGTGGCTGGTCGTCGGGCACAGCGTCGCCCGCGCGGGGCTCGACTCCTCGTACGAGCACGGCGTCCGCTCGCTGAACGTGCTGCACGACGCGCGCATCGCCTCCCTCAACGCCCGCGGCAACGAGAACCTGACCCTGGTCAGCCGGGGCGCCGAGACCAAGAAGCTGCCCGACGGCAGGGTCGAGGACGCGTACGACTACGCGTTCCAGCAGGACATGAAGACGCTCTCCGCAGGACTCGACGAGGCCGAGTCCCTCGCCGACGACCAGGCGGGCAGGCAGCCCGTGTCGGCCGCCACCGGCAACATGAAGGTCTGGCAGCAGCGCCACACACAGGCGCGGGCCGCCGACGACGACGGCAACTACCAGGCCGCGCTTAACAAGATCATCGGTGCCAAGGCGGACCAGCCGACGGGCGAGTGCTTCGACGGCGTGGACGCGAACCTGGCGAAGGCGCTGGCCCATGAGGAGAACGAGTTCGAGCAGGCGGCGGGCGACGGCCTGGGCGCGATGACCGGGCTGCCCGAGGGTGCGGCGGTCCTCGCGGTGCTGGGTGCGGCGGCCGCGGTGCTGGGCGTCGGGCGCAGGCTTTCGGAGTACCGGTGAGAGGGGGAGCGGCGATGATCGCACGGCGCCTGAGGGCCAGCCTGAAGGGCTGGGGCGGTGTGGGCGCGATGCTGGTCGCGTGCGTCCTCACGGCCGTCTTCGCGTTGCTCCTGCCGCTGTCCCACACGCGCGGCGACGGCTCCCCGGGCGCCGTCGGCCCGGGGATCGCAGAGGCCACGCAGGCGAAGGCGGACGCCTGTGACGGTCACCCGGAGCGGCAGAGCCCGCCCGCGTCGGGCGACGAGAGCGGCCCGGCGGTCTCGGCCATCAAGAAGCGCGGCTATCTGTCGGTGGGCGTCGACCAGAACAGCTACCGCTGGGGCTACCGCGACCCCAACACCCCGGGCAGCGACCTGGAGGGCTTCGACATCGACCTCGCCCACGAGATCGCCCGGCAGATCCTCAAGGACCCGAACGCGGTCCGCTTCCACGCGATTCCCACCAACCAGCGCATCCCGGCCATCCGGAGCGGGCAGGTGGACATGGTGGTGCGCACCATGACGATCACGTGTGACCGGCTGAAGGACGTCGCCTTCTCCGACCCGTACTTCACGACCGGTCAGCAGGTCCTGGCACCCAAGTCGTCCGGTATCACCGGCTATGACAGGTCGCTCGCCGGCAAGAGGATCTGCACGGCAGAGGGTTCGACGGCGAACACCGAGCTGACGCTGGACCGGAAGACCGGCCGGCTCGCCGCGTCCGCAGACATCTCCACCACGGTCCCCAACCAGCTCGACTGTCTGGTGAAACTGCAACTCGGCGAGGTCGACGCCGTCGTCACCGACGGCGCGCTCGCGGCGAGCCAGGCCGCCCAGGACCCGACCGTCGAACTCAAGGGGAAGCCCTTCACGACCGAGTACTACGGGGTGGCGATGAACAAGCAGGCCCAGGATCTGGTGCGCCGGGTCAACCAGGTGCTCGTGGACTACCGCAAGGGCGGCTGGCAGACCTCCTACACCAAGTGGCTGGCCCAGACGCTGGGCGCGGACTCGGCGTCGTCACGTCCGCCGTCCGCCTGACGGAGGCAACCGACCTGATACCACTGGAGAGTTACCCCGGCGCACCGAACACGGGCACAGGGCACGACGAGAGCGAGAGGTGATCGATGGGCGTCACGGGACCCACCGGGCCGGTACTGGACCGGGACGAGGTGGACCGTGCGCTGGCGCGGCTCGGCGCGGAGCACGAGGCCATAGAGACCTCGCTGCTCGCCCTGCAGGACCACGCGGGCCGCAGACTCCTCGAAGGCGCCGAGTTGACGGGCGTCACCAAGGAGCGCTGGACTTCGACGGAGGCGTCGATCACCCTGCTGTGGACGTACTTCGACACCTACACGGACGCCCTGCGCACCGCACGCGAGATCCGCGCCCGTCGGCGCTGGTCCAGCCGCGACGACCTGGTGGAGCTGACCGAGTTGCTGCGCGGCGCGAGCGTCACCGTCGCGGGCGGTGCCACGGCGACGGCGAACGCGCCGACGCTCACCGGCACCGGCAGGCTCAGCGAGCAGTTCACCCTGGCGCAGCTCGTGGAGCGGATGAACGAGTTGTACGCCTCCTCGCTCGACATGGTCGTCGCCGCCGACGCCGTGTGGTCGGCGCTGCCCGCCCGGATCGATTTACTGGCCGCGGAGTTGCAGCGCACCCGTCAGCTGGCGCACTCCGTGGGCGTGCGCCCCGGCGAGCACCCGGCCGGCGACGACCTGGAGCGCATCACGCGCACGCTGACGAAGCTGCGCGAACAGGTGATCTCCGACCCGCTGGCGTACTGGGTTCCGGCGCAGGGGAGTTCGGCACCCGGCGGCGGACGTCCGGACATGACGACGTACGACCGTGAGGCGCGCGCCCTGGAGGACGTGCGCCGGGAGATCGACGCTGTTCTGACGGTCCGTCAGGACGCGGAGACGCGGATCGTCAAGCTGCGCGACCTGCTCAGCCGCGCGGACCGCACACTGGCGGAGGCCCGCAGCGCACGCGGGGAGGTCCTCGCGAAGATCGCCGCCTCGGAGGTGCCCGCGGTCAGCGGTCCGCCGACCGCGCTGCAGGAGCAGCTGGCGACGGCCGCCGAGTACCGCAGACACGCCCAGTGGCACCGTCTTTCACCACTTCTGGAGTCCCTGGAGCAGAAGGCCGAGGACGAACTGCTGCGTGCCCGCGAGTCGTTGACCGCGGTCACCGCGCCCCTTGCGGTCCGCGCCGAGCTGCGCGGCCGCCTCGATGCGTACAAGGCGAAGGTGGCCCGGCACGGACTGGCGGAGGACCCGGTGCTGATCGAGCGGTACGACGCGGCCCGGCGCATGCTGTGGAGCGCGCCCTGCGACCTGCGGGTCGCCGAGCAGGCGGTGCTGCGCTATCAGCAGGCGGCCGCGGAGTTGCTCGGCCCACGCGTACCCGGCCGGGGCGCGCCGGCCGACCGGAGGGGGGAAGCATGAGCCAGACGGGGCAGAAGTGCCAGCGGCCCGGCTGCGAGGGGTCGTACGAGGACGTGGGCGGCGGCGAGCTGTACTGCGACACGTGCGGGCTCGCGCCGGTCGTGTCGGCGACGGGGGCGGTCGGCTCGCCGCCCACGGGCATCACCGCGGGCGGCAAGGGCTCCGGGGGTTCGGGAAGCGGCAGCTCGCGCCCCAGTTCCCGTACGTCGTCACGGTCCTCCCAGTCCCGGCGATCGGTGTCCGGCCGGCTGTCCGGCCGGTCCACCAGCCGCTCGGTGTCCGTGCGCAGCTCCGGCGCGGCGTCCGGAAGCTCCGGGCGCAGTCGGCTGGGCCTCGGCCTGGTGCAGGTCCCGGACGTACCGCGGCCGGACCCACGCGCGATGGTCCTCGCGAACCCGGAGGTGCCCGAGCGCAAGCGGTTCTGCTCGCGCGCCGACTGCGGGGTTCCGGTGGGCCGTGCGCGCGGCGACCGGCCGGGGCGCACCGAGGGGTTCTGCACGAAGTGCGGCCACCCGTACTCGTTCGTGCCCAAGCTGCACTCCGGGGACATCGTGCACGGCCAGTACGAGGTCGTGGGCTGCCTCGCGCACGGCGGACTCGGCTGGATCTACCTGGCCGTGGACCGCGCGGTCTCCGACCGGTGGGTGGTCCTCAAGGGCCTGCTGGACACCGGCGACCAGGACGCGATGGCCGCGGCGATCTCCGAGCGGCGCTTCCTCGCGGAGATCGAGCACTCCAACATCGTGCGCATCTACAACTTCGTGGAGCACCTCGACCAGCGCACCGGCTCACTCGACGGCTACATCGTCATGGAGTACGTCGGCGGCAAGTCACTCAAGGAGATCGCCAACTCCCGCCGCACCCCGGACGGCAGGCGGGATCCGCTGCCCGTGGAGCAGGCGTGCGCGTACGGCATCGAGGCGCTCGAGGCCCTGGGGCATCTGCACAGCCGCAATCTGCTGTACTGCGACTTCAAGGTCGACAACGCGATCCAGACCGAGGACCAGCTCAAGCTGATCGACATGGGCGCGGTGCGCAGGATGGACGACGACGAGTCGGCCATCTACGGCACGGTGGGCTACCAGGCGCCGGAGGTCGCCGAGGTCGGGCCGTCGGTGGCGAGCGACCTGTACACGGTCGCGCGCACCCTCGCGGTGCTGACCTTCGACTTCCAGGGCTACACGAACGTCTACGCGGATTCCCTGCCCGACCCGGACACCGTCGAGGTCTTCCGCCGGTACGAGTCGTTCTACCGCCTGCTGGTCCGCGCCACCGACCCGGACCCGGCCCGCCGGTTCGCCTCCGCGCAGGAGATGGCGGAACAGCTGACGGGCGTCCTGCGAGAGGTCGTCGCCCTCCAGAGCGGCCGGCCGCGGCCCGCGCTGTCGACCTTGTTCGGGCCCGAACTCAAGGTGACGGACTCCGAGTTGTTCACGCAGCTGGACGGGGACGTGTCGCGGCTGGGGGCGAGGGTGGTGTCGTCGCGGCGCCGCAACCGGGCCGCCGAGGGCGCGCCCCTCGCGACGCCGGGCACCTCGGGCGCGGGCTTCGGGTCCGGCCCAGGAGCTGCCAACGTGCCCTCCGCGGCCGGTGGTTACGCGTATCCGTCGACGGCCGGCCCCGTGTCAGCGGGAATGCCGGGCGGCTCGGGAGCGAGGGCCCTGGGTGGCGTGGGTGCGGCGGGTGCCGGAGGCCAAGTGGGCGGCGCGCTCGGAACGGCGGCCGTCGTCAAGCCGGTCAGCACCCCTGCCGCCGCCCTCGCCCTGCCGGTCCCCCGCGTCGACCCCGGCGACCCGAACGCCGGTTTCCTGGCCGGTCTCCTGGCGGCCGCACCGGCCGAGCTGATCACGGCACTGCACGCCGCCCCGACGGGCTCCCCGGAGCTGCGCCTGCGCGAGCTGCGGGCCCGGCTGGAGATGGGCGAGACGGGCTCCGCGGGGCGGGCCCTCGCTGCCCTGGAGGCGGACCACCCCGACGACTGGCGGGTCGTCTGGTACCGCGGTGTCACCGCGCTCGTCACCGGCGACCACGAGGCCGCCGCGCTCTCCTTCGACGCGGTCTACGACGCGTTCCCCGGTGAACCCGCGCCCAAGCTGGCCCTCGGCCTGTGCGCGGAGGTCCTCGGCCAGCTCGACAACGCGGCCGAGTACTACGGCCTCGTATGGACCACCGACCCCAGCTATGTCAGCTCGGCGTTCGGCCTGGCCCGCGTCCAGCTCGCCTCCGGCGACCGCCGTGGCGCCGTACGCACCCTGGAGTCCGTGCCGGAGGCGTCCATCCACTACACCGCCGCCCGCGTGGCCGCCGTACGGGCGCGGCTGCGTCAGCGGGCGGGCCGGGGACCCGACCCGGACTTCCTGGACGACCTCGTGGCCGCCGCGGGGCAGGTCCAGGCGCTGGAGGCGTACGGCCTGGACGCCGTGCGGCGCGAGCAGTTGTCCACAGAGGTCCTCGGCTGCGCCCTGGACTGGGTACTCTCCGGGAGTCAGGGCTCCGCGCCGCCCGGTGGCAACGGACGGGCGCTGCTCGGCAGCGACCTGGACGAGCGCGGCCTGCGTTTCGGCCTGGAGCGCTCGTACCGGACGCTGGCCAGGCTCGCCCAGGGCGGCGAGGAGAGGATCGACCTGGTGGAACGTGCCAACCGTTACCGCCCCCGGACGTGGGTGTGATCGATGTCCCAGATGTCCCAGCCGACGGCGCTTTCGAGGTGCCCCAGTTGTGAGGAGCCCCTCGAGTCGGGCGATCGCTTCTGCGGCGCCTGCGGGTACGACCTCTCGGCGGTGCCCGCCCCACCGTCGGACACCCCGACGCTGACCATGAACGGCACCACGCCGCACCCCCGTTCGGAGGCGGACCCGGTGAACTGGCCGGCCCCTCCCGCGCCGGGCGGGCCGGGTGCGCCCGGCGCGACGCATCTGCCGACCGACCTCCCGGGTACGGACTCCGGCGGCTCCGAACTGCCCACCACGCCCGGCGCACCCGCTGTTGCACCCGCTGTTCCGGACACACCCGCCGCGCCGGGCACACACGCCGTCCAGAGCGCCTCCAAGGGCGTACGGTTCGACCGTCCGGCCGAGCCCGACGACTACCACCTGGCGTCCCCCAAACCCTCGACCCCTACCTCGCTCCCGACGTCGCTCGAGCGGCGAGACCCCCATGAGCAGGGGGGACCCCCGTCCCAGCCCGTCGACCCGCGCACCGCCACCCCGGCGGCGCCCGTCACCGAGGCGAAGGTCTGTGTGGCCTGCCGCGCGGGCAACGTGGACACCGACGGGTACTGCGAGAACTGCGGCCATGCCCAGCCGCGCGAACGCGACCACATGGAGCAGGAGTTGGGCACGGTCGCCGCGGTCAGCGACCGGGGTCTGCGCCACCACCGCAACGAGGACGCCTTCGCGGTCTCCCGGACGGCGCTGCCCGACGGGTCGCCCGCCGTCGTCGCGATCGTGTGCGACGGTGTCTCCTCGGCGACCCGCCCCGACGACGCCTCCCTCGCCGCCGCCCGGACCGCGAACGAGGCCTTGCTGGAGGCACTGCCCCGTGGCACCCACCCCCAGCAGGCCATGCACGAGGCGGTCGTCGCCGCCTCGCACGCCGTCAACGCGCTGGCCACGGAGCCGGAGACGGCCCAGGAGCACGCCCCGCACCAGAACGCGCCCGCCTGCACCCTCGTCGGCGCCGTGGTCACCTCCGGCCTGCTCGTCGTCGGCTGGGTCGGCGACAGCCGCGTCTACTGGGTCCCGGTGGACCGCGGCGCTCCCCCGGTCCGGCTCACCGAGGACGACTCGTGGGCCGCGCAGATGGTCGCGGCGGGCCTGATGAGCGAGGCCGAGGCGTACGCCGACGAGCGCGCCCACGCGATCACGGGCTGGCTCGGCGCCGACGCGTACGAACTGGAGCCGCACACCGCTGCCTTCAAGCCGGACCGGCCGGGTGTGGTGGTGGTGTGCACGGACGGACTGTGGAACTACGCCGAGGCCGCCGAGGAGATGGCCGAGGTAGTGCCGTCCGACGCCGGACAGCGGCCGCTGCACGCCGCCCGGGTGCTGGTCGGCCATGCACTGGACGGCGGGGGCCACGACAACGTAACAGTGGCGGTCCTCCCGTTCCCGGCCACTCCCCAGGGGGCAGGATCCGCCTGAGGCATGTCCACGGGCACGCCCGTGGCCGGCCCAGGCCGGACCAAGGACCGGAGGGGACCGGTCCGTAACCAGTCATCGCCCCACACCACTGGGGTACTCGAGGGGGATCAGAGCAGGTATGGCCAATTTCTCGAAGCCGAACGTGCCGCAGTTCTCGGTGGACGTCTACCAGAACGAGTACCTGCCGGAGGGCGGCCGGGAGGTCAACGCCATCGTCACGGTGTCGGCGACCGGCGGCGGCACGATCGGAAACGCGGTCGCGGCGCCCCACCTCTACTCGCCCGGGCAGGGCCCGAGCGCGGCTGTGGCGATCATGGTCGACTGCTCGGGATCGATGGACTACCCGGCCACCAAGATGCGCAACGCCCGGGAGGCGACAGCCGCGGCCATCGACACCCTGCGCGACGGCGTCCACTTCGCGGTGATCGGCGGCACCCATGTGGCCAAGGAGGTCTACCCGGGCACCGGGCGGCTCGCCGTGGCCGACGCGACCACTCGCGACCAGGCCAAGCAGGCGCTGCGCAAACTGAGCGCGGGCGGCGGCACGGCCATCGGCACCTGGCTGCGGCTCGCGGACCGGCTGCTGTCCTCGGCCGACGTCTCCATACGGCACGGCATCCTGCTCACCGACGGCCGCAACGAACACGAGTCGCCCGAGGACCTGAAGGCCACCCTGGATACCTGTGCCGGCCGGTTCACGTGTGACGCGCGTGGAGTGGGAACCGACTGGGAGGTCAAGGAGGTCACGGGCATCGCCACCGCGCTGCTCGGCACCGCCGACATCGTCGCCGACCCGGCCGCCCTCGCCGCCGACTTCACACAGATGATGGAGACGGCCATGGGCAAGGAGGTCGCGGACGTCTCGCTACGGCTGTGGACGCCCGTCGGCACGGAGATCAAGTTCGTCAAGCAGGTGGCGCCCACGGTCGAGGAGCTGACCGGCCGCCGAGTCGAGGCCGGCCCGCGCGCCGGGGACTACCCCACCGGCTCCTGGGGCGACGAGTCCCGCGACTACCACGTATGCGTCCGGGTCCCGGCCGCGAATGTCGGCCAGGAGATGCTCGCCGCCCGCGTCTCCCTGGTGGTCCCGCGGGGCGACGGCAGCGCCGAGAACCTCGGCGCCCAGGGCCTCGTACGGGCGGTGTGGACCGACGACATGGCGGCGTCCACCTCCATCAACCCCCAAGTCGCGCACTACACCGGACAAGCCGAACTGGCGCAAGCCATCCAGCAGGGGCTGGATCTCCGCAAAGCGGGCGATTTCGATGGCGCAACGGCCAGGCTGGGGCGGGCCGTTCAGCTCGCCGGCGCCTCGGGGAACGCGGATACTGCGAAACTGCTTGCGAAGGTGGTGGACGTGGTCGACGCCGCGACAGGTACTGTGCGACTGAAGGCGAAGGTCGCGGAGGCCGACGAGATGACCCTCGAGACACGGTCCACAAAGACTGTTCGTGTAAAGAAGTGACCTGGGACAACCAGGAAAGCCCGAAGCATCGAGCCCGGCCCCCAGGGGTTGGAGAACCGCTCCGGTCAGCGACCGGAGGAAGGAGAGGGGGAAGCGCCGACATGCCGACCTGCCCGAACGGACACCAGTCGGGTTCCGACGACTGGTGCGAGGTCTGCGGTCACCGTATGGCCGGTGCCGTGCCCCCGCCGCCTCCACCGCCACCGCCGACCGCCGGTTACGGCTATCCGCCGCCGGGTCCGCCCCCGCCGCCTCCGGTCGCCGGGGGACGCCCGCCGTCCGCCGTGCCGGACCCCGAGCCGGAACTCTGCCCGCAGTGCCGCACGCCCCGCGAGGGCGGCGCCCCGTTCTGCGAGGAGTGCCGGTGGAACTTCCTGACCAACACGGCGACCTCCTACACCCCTGCCGCACCGCCCCCGTCGGCCCCCAACCCGGCACTGCGCTTCCAGCAGGGCGGCCAGACGATGCCGGGACCCGACTCGTACGACTACCAGAGCTCCCGGCCGTCGCGGGTGAACCGGCCCGCCGAACCGATCCCGCCGGGCCCGCCGTTCGGCAGCGAGCCGTCCGGCCCCACGGGCTTCGGCCAGGACCCGTCGCGCCCGTCCGGCTTCGGGGACGAGCCTTCACGGTCGTCGGGGTTCGGGGCCGACTCCTCACGTCCGTCCGCATTCGGGGCCGACTCCTCGCCGTCGTCCGCGTTCGGCGCGGATCCGTCGCGGACGTCCGGCTCCGGCGGGGACCCGTCGCGTCCTTCGGGCTTCGGCGCGGACCCGTCGCGTCCTTCGGGTTTCGGCGCGGACCCGTCGCGTCCTTCGGGCTTCGGCGCGGACCCGTCGCGTCCTTCGGGCTTCGGCGCAGACCCGTCGCGTCCGGTTCCGCCGCCGCCCGGGCCGACGCCCGGCGGCCCAGGTGCGTCCGGGGGCCCCGGCGGTCCCGGTGCGTCCGGCGGCCCGGGGACCGGCGCTCAGGGTGCCCCGTCCTACCAGCAGGGCGCTCCGCCCGCCGCCTTCCAGCGGCCCGGACCGCCTCCTCCGCCCCCGGCGCAGGGCTTCCCGCCGCCCTCCGCGCCGCAGTCCAGCGGTCCGTCCTTCGGCGACGACTGGGTGATCCCGCCGCCGTCGTCCGGTGCGCCCACAGGTCCGGGAGGCCCGGGTGCCGTCGGCGGCCCCGGTGGCGGTCAGGGCGGCGGCTACGGCTACCCGCCGCCCGGTCCCACCCAGGCACCGCCCCACCCCTACGAGCAGCAGCCGGTGACCTGGACCGCGACCATCGGTCCGGACCGCGAGTACTTCATGGCGATGATGCAGCGCTCCGGCCCCGAGGCCGCGGGCCTGAACCTGCCGGCGTACTCCCCGGAGCAGCAGCGCACGCTCAACGGCAACCAGGTCACCATCGGCCGCCGCCGCCACTCCACCGGCGACACCCCCGACATCGACCTGTCGGTGCCGCCGGAGGACCCGGGCGTCTCGCACCAGCACGCGGTCCTGGTCCAGCAGCAGGACGGCTCCTGGGCGGTCGTCGACCAGAATTCGACGAACGGCACCACGGTCAACGGCGGTGAGGAGCCCATCCAGCCCTTCGTGCCCGTGCCCCTGCAGGACGGGGACCGGGTGCACGTGGGCGCCTGGACGACGATCACCGTCCGCCGGGGCTGAGCACCACGGTCCGCGTACACGTGCGGGACTGCTCATGGGTTCATGGGCTCACGGCCCCATGGGCCCCGGTGCGCGTACGCGGCAGTGCCCACCCGTTCCGGCGGTCCGGCCGTCCGGCGGTCCGGCCGTCTGGCGTTCCGGTCCGGCGTTCCGGCGTTCCGGCGTTCCGGCGTTCCGGCGGTCCGGCGGTCCGGCGGTCCGGCGGTCACGGTAGCGGCCAGGCGTACGGGCCCTTCGGGTCGTCCAGCCAGGCCCAGGAACGGTCGCCGCTGACCGTGATCCCGAACCGGTCGCGCGTCGGCTGCTGCTCGCGCTCCCACAGCAGATGGGCCTCGTAAGGGTCGAGGCTGCGCTGTGTCAGGGCCAGCAGGAACCGGAACAGCTCGTGGGTGCGCGCCCGGTACGGCAGGCCGCTCAGGTCCTGTGGCTCCGGCTCGGTCCGGGCGCCGCCGCGCAGAGGCACGAAATAGGCGGGCGTGCGCAGGAAGCGCCCCTCGGCGTGCCCGGCGTCCCGCACCCACAGGGCGAGCAGCCCCGTCGCGAACGGCGCGAGGATGCGCGCGCCCGGACGGCATTGCGCCAGCCAGGCGCCCGGAACCGAGCTCAGCGTGCAGGTCGCGATGATCCGGTCGAAAGGGGCGCGCTCCGGTGCACCGCGCGCGCCGTCGCCCGTGACCACCGCCGGGTGGTGTCCCGCCGCCGCCAGATGCTGCCGTGCGGCCTCGGTGATCTCCGGGTCGAGGTCGATGGTGGTGACCAGGTCGTCGCCGAGTCGGTGGGCGAGCAGGGCCGCGTTGTAACCGGTGCCGGCGCCGATCTCCAGGACCGCGTTGCCGTCCTCGACCTCCAGCTCGGCCAGCATCTGCGCCATCAGGGAGGGCTGGCTGCTGGAGGAGAGCAGCTTGCCGTCGCGCACCTGGGTGGCCAGCGGGGCGTCCTCGTACGCACCGCGCAGCCACTGCTCCCTGCGCCGCGGGTCGGGGTCTCCGCCCCATCTGCGCTCGTAGCCGCCGACGACGCCGATGTAGTAGGACGGCACGAAGAGATGGCGCGGCACGGCCCGGAACGCCTCCCGCCAGACGGGATCGCGGTCAAAGGCTCCGCTCGCGTCGATCTCCCGCAGGAGATCCGCCCGCGCCGACAGGGCGAGGTTCTCGAGATCGTGATCGAGGGCATGCGCGGCCATATCTCCACTGTGCTGCGGGAGCGGCCCCGGGGCGAGCATGCCGTGCGCCGGAGCCGGTGTGATCACCGGACCTAAGCCTTGGGACCTCGGTCGTCGCGTCTGAGACCATGGAGCACGTGAAAGAGATTCGGCGCGGCACGCTTCAGGAGCAGACCTTCTACGAGCAGGTCGGCGGTGAGGAGACCTTCCGCCGCCTCGTGCACCGTTTCTACGAGGGGGTCGCCGAGGACCCGATCCTGCGGCCCATGTACCCCGAGGAGGACCTGGGCCCGGCTGAGGAGCGTCTGACCCTGTTCCTGATCCAGTACTGGGGCGGCCCGACGACCTACAGCCAGAACCGCGGCCACCCCCGCCTTCGCATGCGTCACGCCCCGTTCACGGTGAACCGTGAGGCCCACGACGCCTGGCTGAGGCATATGCGCGACGCCGTGAACGAACTCGGCCTCTCCGAGGAACACGAGACAACGCTGTGGAACTACCTGACGTACGCGGCCCAGTCGATGGTGAACACGCCGGAGTGAGTGCGGAAGAGACCGGCGGAGTGGATGAGGGCGGCACCTGTGTGAGTGCGGAGGCTGGCGCCGGAGTGGGTGCCCGGGGGCGCCGGAGTGACCGGCGGCGCACGCGAGCCCCGCGGACGAGCCGTATGCCCCAGCGGACCGTCAGCGGACGCTGACGTCCAGGACACCGAGCCCCGCCCGGCGCACGGCGATGGAGCCGTAGGGCGTGCGCAGCCTGAGCCAGGTGCCCGACGAGAACAGTCCTAGCGGCTCGTCGCCCCGCGCACTCGAGGCCGGATGCAGAAAGCCGAGCGACTGCGCCGCGTGGACGGCTCGCACGGGAAGCCCGGTGTCCCCCACCGCGCGGGACCAGATCTCCCTGCCGATCCTGTCGAGTTCGGCGCGTGTCCGCCGCTCGGGCGCCAGCTCCTGCGTGCGCGACCGGAATTCGGCCACCGCCGTGGCCACGGTGGCCCGCAGGTCCTCGGGTCCCGGCAGCCCCGGCTCGGCACGCCAGCCGCCGCGCGGCGGGAGGACCCCCGCCCACGGCGGCCCGGTGACGGGCTCGGGAAGGGCGGCCGTGGCCGCCGACTCCTCGACGCCCTCCAGGAGTTCACCGGCCGACACGGTCATATCGAGCCGGACGTCCAGCCCCTCCTCGTACGGCTTGGCGAGCCGCACCGCACGGACCGCGAGCACCTCGAACGACGGCGGGCGCCCGAACACCGCCAGCGTCGTCCCGGTCGCCTGCAGGCGCACCGCCGCGCCGCGGTCGTAGTGGATCAGCCGGGAGAGGAAGGCGGCTAGGTCCGCCGCCTCCCCGTCGTCGGCGAGATGAAGCACCGTCATGCGGCGACGGCCTCCTCCTCGTCCCTGTACTCCTGCAGAAACTCCCGCTCCTCCACGGTGATCCGCCGCGGCCGCTGCGTCTCGAAGTCGAACGGCACGATCACCGTGGATGCCCGGACGTAGACCTGGTCCGGGTCCTTGACCTCGTACGCGAGAGTGAAGGACGCCGCCTTGATCACCGTGACCCACAGCTCGATGTCCACCGGCGCATGCCGGTGGACCAGCTGCCTCTTGTAGTCGATCTCATGGCGTGCCACCACGGACCCCTGCTTGAACTGCTTGTCCGGGCGGAACAAGAAGTCGATACGGGCCTCCTCCAGATAGCGGAGGAACACCACGTTGTTGACGTGGCCGTATGCATCCATGTCCGCCCAGCGCAGCGGGCAGCGGTAGATGTGCCGCAAGATCAGCCCCGGGTCAGCTTCTTGTAGGTGGCACGGTGCGGACGGGCCGCGTCCGGGCCGAGCCGCTCGATCTTGTTCTTCTCGTACGACTCGAAGTTGCCCTCGAACCAGAACCACTTGGAGTCGCCCTCGTACGCGAGGATGTGCGTGGCGACGCGGTCGAGGAACCACCGGTCGTGGGAGACGACCACGGCGCAGCCGGGGAACTCCAGCAGTGCGTTCTCCAGCGACGAGAGCGTCTCGACGTCCAGGTCGTTGGTCGGCTCGTCGAGGAGCAGCAGGTTGCCGCCCTGCTTCAGGGTGAGCGCCAGGTTGAGGCGGTTGCGCTCACCGCCGGAGAGGATGCCGGCCGGCTTCTGCTGGTCCGGCCCCTTGAAGCCGAACGCCGAGACGTACGCCCGCGACGGCATCTCGACCTGGCCGACGTTGATGTAGTCGAGCCCGTCGGAGACGACCTCCCACAGCGACTTCTTCGGGTCGATGTTCTCTCGGCCCTGGTCGACGTACGAGATCTTGACGGTGTCGCCGACCTTGATCCCACCGGAGTCCGGCGTCTCCAGGCCCTGGATCATCTTGAACAGCGTGGTCTTGCCCGCGCCGTTCGGACCGATGACGCCGACGATGCCGTTACGCGGCAGGGTGAAGGAGAGATCCTCGACGAGGACCTTCTCGCCGAAGGCCTTGTTGAGCTCGTTCACCTCGACCACGACATTGCCCAGACGCGGGCCCGGCGGGATCTGGATCTCCTCGAAGTCCAGCTTCCGCATCTTGTCGGCCTCGGCGGCCATCTCCTCGTAGCGGGCCAGACGGGCCTTGGACTTGGCCTGCCGCCCCTTGGCGTTGGAGCGCACCCACTCGAGTTCTTCCTTCAGACGCTTCTGGCGCTTGGCGTCCTTCTGGCCCTCGACCTTGAGGCGGGTGGCCTTGGTCTCCAGGTACGTGGAGTAATTGCCCTCGTACGGGTAGGCACGGCCCCGGTCGAGCTCGAGGATCCACTCGGCGACGTTGTCCAGGAAGTAGCGGTCGTGGGTGATGGCCACGACGGTGCCCGGGTACTTGGCGAGGTGCTGCTCCAGCCAGTTCACGGACTCGGCGTCGAGGTGGTTGGTGGGCTCGTCGAGCAGCAGCAGATCGGGCTGCTCGAGCAGGAGCTTGCACAGCGCGACGCGGCGGCGCTCACCACCGGAGAGGTTGGTGACGGCCCAGTCGCCGGGCGGGCAGCCCAGGGCGTCCATGGCCTGCTCCAGCTGAGCGTCCAGGTCCCACGCGTTGGCGTGGTCGAGCTGCTCCTGGAGCTTGCCCATCTCGTCCATGAGCTCGTCCGTGTACTCGACCGCCATCTGCTCGGCGATCTCGTTGAACCGGTCGAGCTTGCCCTTGACCTCGGCGACACCCTCCTGGACGTTCTCCAGGACGTTCTTCTCCTCGTTCAGCGGGGGCTCCTGGAGCAGGATGCCGACGCTGTAGCCGGGCGTCAGGAACGCGTCGCCGTTGGACGGCTGCTCCAGGCCCGCCATGATCTTGAGGACGGTCGACTTACCGGCGCCGTTCGGGCCGACGACGCCGATCTTCGCACCCGGAAGGAAGTTCAGGGTGACGTCGTCGAGAATCACCTTGTCGCCGTGCGCCTTGCGCGCCTTGCGCATGGTGTAAATGAACTCAGCCAAGAGAAACCGTCCGGCAGCTTGAAATCTGGCAGTGGGCAGATACACCCCATCTTGCCCGACGGCCAGCCCCTGACGGAAACCCGTATCGCCCGGGGGCTCTGACCTGGGGCTTCGCTACTGGCGGCTGTGACTCGACTGTCACCGTCGGTCGCCTTGGTCGGCCTCGGGGGCGTCGGACGGCCCAGGGACGGCCCAGAGCCGATCACCACGAACCGGCCGGGTGGTCGACGGCGGACACCTTCGATACGCGCCGCATGTTCCTCGGCCGACGACGGTCAGCCACGGCGGCGGGTGCGCCGCCCGATCAGGCGCGCGTATGCCTCGCTGCACCCCCACCGGCCTCAGCCACGATGCAGGGGCGTCGACCGGAGCAAGCCGTGCCTGCCGGGCCGTGGGGACGAATCGGAGTTGATCGTCTCCCCCAAGCCGTCAGCCTTTCGTCACAGGCACCTGAAGGAGCCTGGCGTGTTCGTCACAGGCACCTGAAGGGGCCTGGCGTGTTCGTGACAGGCACCTGAAGGGAGCCTGGCGTGCCGTGACCCGGGCACAGCGGTCCTACAGCTTGGTCATCTTGGCGTACGGGCTCAAGATCCGCATTTGCGCCGAGCCGAAATCCACGAGCGCCGCGATTCCGTCCTCGATGCCGATCACCCGGCCGAGGCCGTAGGTGTCGTGTGTGACCTGATCGCCCACGGCGAAGTGCTTGGGAGTCGGCGCGACCGGGGCGCTGAAGGGGCTGGTGGGCAAGTGACGCTTGGGTGCAGCAGGCTTTGTCATCGCCCCCAGTATGCGCCTCCGAACTGCGCTGGTGGCCGGCTCTCAGGAGCGGGAGTAGCTGATCGTTGGACTCCACTCCAGCAAGAGCCGAGCCTGCCGACCGGTCTACAGACGGGAGGGGTACGGGCGGTTCGGCCTCACGGGAGGCCGAACCGCACGTACCCTTCGTGGTGTCTACGGCGTCACATAGCGGGCGCCGAACATTGGAGGCAATACCTCGTGCTGATTGCTCAGCGTCCGTCACTGACCGAAGAGGTCGTCGACGAGTTCCGCTCCCGGTTCGTGATCGAGCCGCTGGAGCCGGGCTTCGGCTACACCCTCGGCAACTCCCTCCGCCGCACCCTCTTGTCGTCGATCCCCGGCGCTGCTGTCACCAGCATCCGCATCGACGGCGTCCTGCACGAGTTCACCACCGTGCCGGGCGTCAAGGAGGACATCACCGACCTGATCCTCAACATCAAGCAGCTGGTCGTCTCCTCGGAGCACGACGAGCCAGTCGTGATGTACCTGCGCAAGCAGGGCCCGGGTCTGGTCACCGCCGCCGACATCGCGCCGCCGGCCGGTGCCGAGGTGCACAACCCCGACCTCGTCCTCGCCACGCTCAACGGCAAGGGCAAGCTGGAGATGGAGCTGACCGTCGAGCGCGGTCGCGGTTACGTCTCCGCCGTGCAGAACAAGCAGGTGGGCCAGGAGATCGGCCGTATCCCGGTCGACTCGATCTACTCGCCGGTTCTGAAGGTCACGTACAAGGTCGAGGCGACCCGCGTCGAGCAGCGCACCGACTTCGACAAGCTGATCGTCGACGTCGAGACCAAGCAGGCCATGCGGCCGCGTGACGCCATGGCGTCGGCCGGCAAGACCCTGGTCGAGCTGTTCGGTCTCGCCCGCGAGCTGAACATCGAAGCCGAGGGCATCGACATGGGTCCGTCCCCGACGGACGCCGCCCTCGCCGCCGACCTGGCGCTGCCCATCGAAGAGCTGGAGCTCACGGTCCGCTCCTACAACTGCCTCAAGCGTGAGGGCGTCCACTTGGTGGGTGAGCTCCTGGCGCGCTCGGAGGCCGACCTGCTGGACATCCGCAACTTCGGTGCGAAGTCCATCGACGAGGTCAAGGCGAAGCTGGCCGGCCTGGGCCTGGCCCTCAAGGACAGCCCGCCCGGATTCGACCCGACCGCCGCCGCCTTCGACGCGGACGACAACGCGAACACGGGTTTCATGGAGACCGAGCAGTACTGAACGCCGCGCCGGGTCGCGGGGGAGCCGGGAAGGCACGCGCGGGGAGCCGGGAAGGCAGAGGAGCCAGCCGGCAATGAGCACCGGCCGGCCGCACACGGCTCCCCGAGGGCCCACCGGCGCAGATGCAGACACCCAAGCCCTCCGAGCCTGATCAAGATGGCGAAGGCGGCCGCCATCCCTACCCTGTCCTGCCTTCTGTGCCCCCGGGTGCGGCCGAGAACGCCGCCAGAGCGCTGTCCCCCGTTGGTACCCCGGGGCACGAACGGCCCCCTCGGAGATCACTCCGAGGGGGCCGTTCGACGCTTATCGCCTGTTCGGACGCAGCGCCCCGACAGGATTCGAACCTGCGCACATTGCTCCGGAGTGATTGCGCCGATCACCCTGCATGGCTCTCTGACCTGCGGCGGAGTTCGTCAGAGGGCGCCGGCGGCACACACTGTGTCGGAGGTGTGCCGAGCGCCCACCGCACGAGGACGCGGACAACTCCTGTTGCGCTCCCTGGCACGAGGCCACCGCCCTCCAAGCGGTTCAGCGCCACGCGCCCACGGTGTCTCGATGTCACGACATTGTCAGCATTGTCAGCGCTTGAAGGAGTCCTTGGTCCTCTCATTCGCGCCCCGCATCTTGCCCCGCGCTTCGAGGGCGGCACCCTTTGCTGCGAGGGTATCTTTGTGTACCGCGTGGGCCACCTTTCGCACAGTTTTTCCTACAACCTGTTCGGCCTTTGCCTTGGCTTTCTCTCCAGCACTCATCTCAGTACCTCCGCACTCACTGGCCGAGTGCCCTTGAGGCAGGGGGAAAACCCTGAGCAGGCGGTGTCCCACTGTCCCGCCGCGCCTGCCTGAGGTGGCCGGCGGCAGCAGCGGCACTTCTCGTGCAAATGGTCTTCCCTGCTGTGCCGTCCCAGGGGCTCTGCAGCCACCAAGGCCGGGGGCACCGCACGGGCGCACAGACCGCCGCCCCGCCCTTTGCCCCGGCCGAGCGAGCCCAAGAACCGGCGCCCTCTGTGCATGTTGGTCGGTGTCACACACACTGTGCGTCATGGACAACGGCGCTTTGTGGGTGGCCCTGCTGACCGCTACCACAGCGGTGGTCGCCAGTTGGGTGACCAGCAGAGGCAACGCGCAAGCCGCTCGCGTCCAAGCCCAAGCCGCCGCCGAAGCCGCGCACATCGCTCGGGAGCGCGAGGCACGCAGAGCCACACAGCTGGACTTCATCCAGCAGGCCAATGAAATGGGGATCCTGTACCGCAGAATCCCCAAGTACTTGAAGGAAGAAGACCAAGAGGAACGACTGGCATCCCTCACAGAGCTCCGGGACCAACTGCGGGACTCCTACGGGCCCTTCCTGCGTTCCCTGTCCGTCGTCTCTCTGGAGTGCCGCCCCGAGCCGATAGCGGCGGCCAACGCAGTCCACGCGGCCTCCGGCGAGGCGTACGGCCGTCTCATCGCCGTCCAGGAAGACATACGCCAGGCCCAGAGTTTCCGCCGGGCCGTTGACGCCTACCTGGCCTCGGTCGACTCGTTCATTGAAGCAGCACGGCAGGCCGAGCGTGAGATTTAGAGATCCACATCCGGCACACGGCGGCTGAGACCGACCTCGTCGATGCGGAGCCGACGCACATCACCAAGGACAGTCCAGCATGGAAGCTTTGGACATGCCTGCGCGAGGTCGACGGCATCGGCCCTGTCGGTGCCGGCAAATTGCTCGCCCGCAAGCGTCCACGCCTCCTGCCTGTCTACGATTCAGTGATCAAGAAGGTCTTCAAGCGTCCAGCGATGGACCTGACCTTCTGGTCCGATGTGCGCACCGCGCTTCGCAGTGACCAACGGAAGCTCGTGTCTCACCTCGAACAGGTCCGGGATCGGGCTCAGATCGGCAAGGACATCAGCGCGCTGCGGGTCCTCGACGTCGCCGCATGGCTCCACGGCAAGGATGGCGAATGATCACTGCTTTGTAAGGGCGAAGATCAGAAGCAGTCTCGACAACCAGGTCGGTCTGGCTTTGGAGTCTCCGCACGTCACCGGCGCATCTTGACTGGCCCGAACCGTCGTTGACCGTGGTTGACTCTGCCCCGTCGCCCGGCGACTGCACGCCCTGCAGGGGTTCGACCCCACTACACGTGCACACCGCAGTCCAGCCCGGGCTTGGCACGCTCGGCGTCGTCTGCTCCAGCTGCGGGCACCACAGGGCGGTTGGGTGGCCTGCTCCTCACCGCCGCGTATCGCAGCCTCCGTTGAACCTGTTCCGCCTGTGCCCGCTCACCTTCGGCAGGGAGTGGGCCACTTCGTTATTTATGAATCTCAATCAGATTGGTCACATAATCTGCGATCCCCTGTCACACTTCCTCCACATTGCCAGTTCGCGCGCATCGGGGGGATTCTCCATGTCGTATCCGCCGCAACCGCCTACTCAGCCGCAGCCTCAGTGGGTGCCGCCGCAGCCGGCACAGAAGAAGCCGAACAAGGGGCTTATCGGCTGCCTGGGGTGTCTGGGCGTGATCGTCGTGATCTTCATCATCGCGGGTGTGGCCGGCGTCGCCGCCAAGAGAACCAGCACCAGCCACAGCACCAGTCCCTCGCCGACCCCGACGGTCAGGACATCAACCCCCATACCCACCCACCCGACACCGCCACGCACTCCCACACCCGCGCCGACGCCCACTCCGACACCTACGCCCACTCCGCCACCTAAGCCCATTCCCACACCTACGCCGACGAGCGCCAACGCCGACAACGGCACTTCGGGTGGAAGCGGCGATTCCTCCAGCACGTCAGGAGGCGGCTACACCTCTGTCGGCGGCAGCGGATCAGGCGGCTCTTCCGGCTCTGGCGGCTCCGCCCGCGGCAGCTGCTACCCGACCACCAACAGTGGCGGCTGCTACCGCCCTGGCGAGTACTGTCGCAATTCTGACCACGGGATGAGCGGCGTCGATGGTGAAGGCGACCCCATCGTCTGCCGGAACAACAACGGATGGCGCTGGGAACCCGCGTGATCAACGGGTCCGGTGAACTGCTCGCTCGATCTTCGCGAGGTACGCGGCCAGGATCGGCACTGCCGCCTGGTACTCGCTGGGGTCCGTGGCTATGAGCTCAACCCTTCCGGGATCCAGGCGACCTGTGGTTTTTCCACACGAGTCAGGGGCACACTGAGGTCTACCTGCCTAGGCTGGCGTCTGCGTCATCCCCGAACAGCTCCGGCCGGGTGATCTGCTCTTCCAGGGGGAGTCGGACGGCATCCTCGCCGGTTCCCTCATCCGTCGGGCCTGGCGCGGTGCGCGCAAGGCCGTGCTGCCGCCGCACGTCTTCGAGTCGCCGACCGGGCGGCGTGTACGACAACCGGAACACGCGGCTGACGAAGTGGCTCAACGACGCAATCCCGCCCGCCCAGGTGGCGGAGTGGGCCGGGAACAGTGTCGCCGTGCTCCTGGCGACCTACGCCCGATGCATCGAGGGCCAGCTGCCCGACCTGAAGAGGCGGCTTGAAACTGCCGGAGATCTCCCCGAGCGGCCGTCCGCGGACTGACCCTCGGCCCAGAACTTCGACACGCATTCGACACAGCCACCCGCAAAAACCCGGTGACAGCCGGACGGCCCCGGAGTCTTCCCTTGATCATCAAGGGGGTATCCGGGGTTGACTCGTGCCGAGCATCGCCCACTCTGACCAGCAAAAAGCCCTCCCTGAGGGGGCAACGGGGAGGGCAGAAACCGGTGCCCCGGCAGGACTCGAACCTGTGGTCAAGCGCCGCTTTGCGGGTCGGGTGTCACATATCTGCTCGACCGGTCTTAGGCACGCATTCGACAGGCGGCGCCGGCAAGGCTTTCGACAGGCGGCGCCGGCAAGGCTTTCGACAGGCGGCGCCGGCAAGGCTTTCGACAGGCGGCGCCGGCAAGGCTAGTGACGGTTGATCGGGATCACATAGACGATCTTGCAGTGAACGGCGGGCACCATGATGTCCGCCGTCTCCACCGGGCGCCCCTGCTCGCTGGGTTGCCCGCACGGTCTGTGACGCGTCTGGCGGGCTCTCCCGGGCCAGGCCGTCTTGGCTTACGCGCCGGGAGGGCGGAAGGTGACCTGCCGGCGGGCAGCCTCGTCGATCTCGTCGAGGGTGAGGAGGGGAGTGGCTCGGGTGTGGAGCGCTCCGCTGGCCTTGACGCTGAGGCTTACGGCGGCCATGGAGACTGGGTCGGGGAGGTCGAGGATGCACACGAGGTCGTCCTCTCCGAAGGCGAAGTACATGGCCTCGACTGTCCCGCCGAGGCCGGCGACGACCTGTTCGACAGCGGCGCGGCGGCCACTTGCGCCTTCCTCGAGCAAGCCCTTCGTCCCCTCGGGCGTGTAGGTGGACTGGATGAGGAACTTCGGCATAGGGCGCTCCTTGCCCGTCACTTGTCCGGTGTTCAGAATGGCCTTCCCGCTGTCACGTCGGCTGCCAATCAACGAACGGCTGGATTCACTCGTAGGGCACATCGGCACGTGCATGTATGGGACAGCACCTGAACCAGCGAAGGGCCATGTCGGGAGGAGACACCTCCTGATCAACCCTTCTCTCTCCTCCCGCAGCAGGATGCCGTCTTGCGACACCCGCTTCAGGAGTTCGGTCCATTGCGCCTTCAGCCGTGTGGACTTGGGGAGGCGTAGGTCATGAGAGGTAGCTCAAGGCCGTTCACGACCACTGCCGTTGTTGTCAGACGCGGATGTCAGATGTCGAACAGATCCGGATGTGGGCAGGGCTCCAGTGGGGCGTAGGGCGGGTCAATCATGAGCGGTTCAGACCCCACGTCTGCAGGGCGTAGGGCCGCCCCTTCTCCTCACCCCTGATCAGCGGCACGTCGAGCAGTCTGAAGCCCGCCTTGGTGGCCACGGCGACGCTGGCGTCGTTTTCGGCCTCCAGCTCCAGGATCACCTGCTCCGCGCCCAGCTGCTCGAAGGCGTACGCGGCCATCACCCGCACCGCCCGCGCCGCCAGTCCCTGGCCGCGGTGCGCCGGGCCGACCGCATAGCCGAGCTCTGTGCCCTCGGGGATACGCCGTAGCATCACCTCGCCGAGCGGTGCGCCGCCGTCGACGGTGATGGCGAGCAGGATGGTCGTGCCCTCCGCTCGCAGCTGCCGATCCCGGTCCAGTCGTGCGCGGGCGGCCGCTTCGTCGAAGGGGGAGACGATCGGTGTCCAGTACGCGATGTCGGGGTGATCGAACAGCTCCGGCATCGCGGCCAGGTCCGTCTCCGTCCAGTCGCGGAGAACGAGCCCCTCCCCTGAGAGCTCGATCCGCTCGGGAAAGGGCGTGGTGCTGCTCATGGTGGGGGCCTCCCTGACTTGTTCAGGACAAGGCAGGATAACTGGGGTGCAGGAACGTTGCCGTGCTCCTTGCGGCCTACGCCCGATGCATCGAGGGCCAGCTGCCCGACCTGAAGAGGCGGCTTGAAGCTGCCGGAGATCTCCACGAGCGGCCGTCCGCCGACTGACCCTCGGCCCAGAACTTGGACACGCATTCGACACGGCCACCCGCAAAAACCCGGTGACAGCCGGACGGCCCCGGAGTCTTCCCTTGATCATCAAGGGGGTGTCCGGGGCTGACTCGTGCCGAGCATCACCCACTCTGACCAGCAAAAAAGCCCTCCCGCGGGGAGGGCTCTCAGTGGCGCCCCCGGCAGGACTCGAACCTGCGGCCAAGCGCTTAGAAGGCGCCTGCTCTATCCACTGAGCTACGGGGGCCGGTGTGGTGGCCTGTCGTGGTGCCCGGGTGTGGGCTGATCCGTGACCTTGCCGGGGACAAGGATAGGGCTCCCGGGTCCTTGTCCCTGATGCTTCGCCTCCGTGGCTCGATGTGGAGGTTCAGTGAAGCGGTCCGATAATCGCAGGCAGGTGCGAATCGTGCATCGCTTTTGGCGCCCCGCGCCCCGGGTGTTGTGCACTCGTTATGCCTGCGTCCCAGTCGCCCCTTCCGTCCCATGTGTCCTATCGGCGCGCAGACACCATCATATGCTTCATAAATCACCCAAAATTGGGCATTCTTCACATGTGGTGACCTTGGACGTACGGCCTCAGCTGCTCGACACACTCTCCGCTCTGCGCGACCGTGTTGCCGCCGCACGCTTCCCGCTGCCCCTGAGCGGGGCTCCACGCGCGCGTGCCAACCGCGACGAGCTCCTTGCGCAGCTCGACGACTATTTGGTGCCCCGGCTGAGGGAGCCTGAAGCACCGTTGCTGGCCGTCGTCGGCGGATCCACCGGCGCCGGCAAGTCGACCCTCGTCAACTCCCTTGTGGGACGCAAGGTCAGCGAGGCGGGTGTGCTGCGGCCCACCACTCGTACGCCGGTCCTCGTCTGCCATCCCGAGGACCACCACTGGTTCAGCGGTATGCGCATCCTGCCCGATTTCACGCGTGTGTGGGTGCCCCATCAGGACCCCGGCGACGAATTGCACGGCATCGGGCGCGAGGAGCGGGTGCTGCGCATCGAAACCGCCGACACCCTTCCGCCGGGGCTCGCCCTGCTCGACGCTCCCGACATCGACTCGCTGGTCGCGGGCAACCGGATCCTCGCCGCCGAGCTGATCAGCGCCGCCGACATCTGGATCCTGGTCACCACCGCCGCCCGGTACGCCGACGCCGTGCCGTGGCACCTGCTGCGCACCGCGAAGGAGCACCGGGCGACCCTCATCACCGTGCTCGACCGGGTACCGCACCAGGTTGTCTCCGAGGTGTCGCGGCAGTACGGCGCCCTGCTCACCAAGGCCGGGCTGGGTGACGTGCCCCGCTTCACCGTGCCCGAGCTGCCCGAGTCCGCCTGGGGAGGGGGACTCCTGCCCACGACGGCGGTCGCGCCCCTGCTCACCTGGCTCACGCACCAGGTGCACGACCCAGCCGCCCGGGAGGCCGCCGCGCTCCGTACGGCCAATGGCGTTCTCGACTCCCTGAAGTCCCGCATGCCCGAGCTGGCCGGGGCAGCCGCCGCCCAGTACGCGGCGGCGCTGCGGCTCACCTCGGCCGTCGACACGGCCTACGACAGTGAGTACGCGCGCGTGCGCAGGTCTTTGAAGGCCGGTGCCGTCCTCGCCGGCGACGCTCTGAAGCGATGGCGCAGCTACCCCCTGGACTGCAGTGCCGGTGAACTGCTGGACGCCCTCGTCGAGAATCTGGGCGTCCTTCTGCTGTGCGCCGTCACAGCCGCCGACGAGCGCATTGACGAAGCCTGGCGGCGCGAACCCGCGGCGGGCGCTGCGGGACTGGCGGACCGTGACCCGACCCTGGAGAGCGCCGAGCACCGCATCGGGATGACCGTACGACGCTGGCGGCGCGTCCTCGAGGAGTACGCCGAGGAAGAGTCGCGTGACCTCGACAGGAGCACTGCCCCGGACACTGAGGTGGTGGCCGCTCTCGTCGCCACGGCCCTTCTGGGCGGCCGCCGGGCGCAGGCGGCCGGCGAAGAGCTCGCCGAGCGGATCGGCGCACACCGGGCACTGCGGCTTCGCGACCGCGCCGCACGGCTGCTCTCCGAATACCTCGACCGGGCCCTGCATACGGAACGCGAGCGTCGTCTGGCCCCCCTCGACGCCCTCGAGGTCCACGCCGAGCCTCAGGCCGAACTCATTGCAGCGCTGTCCGTACTGCAGAAGGAGAGGTGACCGCGTGACTGCCGTCACTGGCCACAAGGAGCACGCCGAGGACCCGGAGGACGAGCCGTCGGACGGATCGGTCGCCGCGGCCCGGGGAAGGCCTACGGCCGGGGGAAGGCCTACGGCCGAGAGGCGCCCGGAGCGCCGGATGAGGTCCGAGAGCGGGGGGCGGACCGGGGGCGGATTGCGGTCCGAGGCCGAGACACGGTTGGACGACACCCGGCACGCGTGCGTGACGTGTGGCGACCCTGCGGAACGTACCGCCTCCGGGGCCGTCTGGGACGACGGGCTGATCGCCAGGCGGATGCCCGGGACGACCTCAGTCGCGCAGGAGGCGGCCCCGTTCGTGGAGCCGCTCTGCTCGACCGTACGGCAGCCCGCCTCCCTCGCGCACGAGGCGTCCCTGCGGCCGCGGCTGGACGCGCTGCGCGAGTTGGTGGGACTGTCGCGGACCCGGCTGGACAGCCGCACGCTCGCCGAGGCGGGACGGGTGCTGGACGAGGCGGCCGCGCGCCGCAGGCTCTCCGCGGAGCACACCGTGGTCGCCATCGCGGGCGCCACCGGCAGCGGCAAGTCGACGCTCTTCAACGCACTTGCCGGAGCGGTCATTTCGGATACGGGGGTTCGTCGGCCGACCACCGGCGCGCCGATCGCGTGCAGTTGGAGCGACGGCGCCGCCCCGCTCATCGACCGGCTCGGCATTCCGGCACGGCTGCGCCGACGCCCCCTGCCGAACCCGGACGCGGAATCGCAGTTGCGCGGGCTCGTCCTGGTCGACCTTCCCGACCACGACTCCGCGGCCGTGCGGCACCGGGAACAGGTCGACCGGATCCTGGCGCTCGTGGACGCGGTCATCTGGGTCGTCGATCCGGAGAAGTACGCCGACGCCGTCCTCCATGAGCGCTATCTGCGGCCCCTGGCCGGGCACGCCGAGGTGATGTTCGTCGTCCTCAACCAGGTGGACCGGCTGCCCGGGGAGGCCGCCGAACAGGTGCTCGACGACCTGCGACGGCTGCTCGACGGGGACGGAATCGCCCTGGGCGAGTACGGCGACCCGGGCGCGACCGTGCTCGCCCTGTCCGCGCTCACCGGGGACGGCGTGGGGGAACTGCGCGAAACCCTGGGGCAGTTCGTGGCCGAGCGCGGGGCGGCGGCGCGCCGTATCACCGCAGATGTGGACGCGGCAGCGGCCCGGCTGCGGCCCGTGTACGCGACCGAGCGGCGCACCGGGCTCAGCGAGGAGGCGCGGGAGGAGTTCACCGGGCGGCTCGCGGACGCCGTGGGCGCGACCGCCGCGGGTGAGTCCACCGAACGCGCGTGGCTGCGCGATGCCAACCGCGCGTGCGGTACGCCCTGGCTGCGGATGTGGCGCTGGCACCGGGAGCGGCGCGAACCCTCCACGGGGAGGCTGCCGGTACAACCGCCCGTGGACGAGGAGGTCACCGCTCGACAGCGCGTCGAGCAGGCCGTACGGACGGTGGCGGACCGCGCGGCGAGCGGACTGCCCGTGCCTTGGGCCCAGGCGGTGCGCGAGGCGGCGGTACGGGGTGCGCAGGGACTGCCGGAGGCGTTGGACGAGTTGGCGGGGCGCACCACTGCACCCGAGGGACGGTCAACCCGGCCCGGCTGGTGGCCCATCGCCGTGCTGGCCCAGGTGTCAATGACGCTCCTCCAAGTCCTCGGCGTGCTCTGGCTGTTGGGACAGGTCCTCGGGTTCATGTCGTCGAACCTCGGGGTGCCGCCGCTGTTGATCCTGGCCGGCCTTGTCGGCGGCTCGGCCGTCGAGTGGAGCTGCAGGATGGCCGCGCGCGGACCGGCCCGGCGCCATGGGCTCGAAGCGGAAAGGCGGCTGCGGGAGGCCGCAGCCGGGTGCGGGCGGGCCCGGGTCCTGGACCCGGTGGCCGCGGAGCTGCTGCGGTACCAGGAGGCGCGGGAGCAGTACGCGAAGGTCATGGGAGCCGGGGTGGGGGCACGGGTGGGTTGAGCCCCGGCCCTGCGACGGGCGGCGGGCGAGGCGGGAGCCCGGCTGCCGGGGGGGAGAGGAGCGAGGAGGACGGACGAGACGGACAGGACGGGTGGGGCGGACAGGACGGACAGGACGGACACGATGGAAGAACTCGTTCGGGTGGTGGAGTTGTCCACAACCGGGCGGTAACACACAGTGCTCAGCGGGCTCGGGCCGACGGAGGCAGTCTGATCTCGCGGCGAACGCGGCGAACGCGGTCGTCGCACCGGTGGCGGTATGCGACAAGGCGTACCGCCGCGGCAGACGCAGCCGTACGGGACGGGCCCGTACGCGTTCCGTCCCCGTGCGAGAGCCGGGGTGAGGGAGGGGTATCGCATGAACGAGACGACGGTGTGCGTGGTCGGCAACGTCGCCACTCAGCCGGTCTACCGGGAATCGCCTACGGGTCCCACTGCGCGCTTCCGGCTGGCGGTGACGGCGCGGTATCTGGACCGCGAGAAGAACACGTGGACGGACGGGCACACGAACTTCTTCACGGTGTGGGCCCGGCGCTCCCTGGCCACGAATGTCGCCGCATCCGTGGCCGTCGGTGACCCGCTTCTCGTCCAGGGACGATTGAAGGTGCGGACCGAGCAGCGGGACGGGCAGGGCTGGCTGTCGGCGGACCTCGACGCGGCCGCGATCGGCCATGATCTGTCACGGGGCACGTCGGCCTTCCGACGGTCGTCGCGGACCGAGACGCAGACCGGCGCCCCCTCGCAGCCGGAGCCCAACTGGGAGACGGATCCGATGAGTCGGAGCGGGGACACGGACCCGCCAGAGGCGACGGCCCAACAGCTCCCGGAATCAGTTGCAGTGACATGACGTCAGGCGTGTTCGCCTCGCCCCGGCCGAACTGTCGCTTATCGCCGAATGTGTTGACCCATACCCGAACGGTCCGAAGTCATTTGTGGATAAGCGCAGCTCAGGGGCTGTGTGTGCGATAACGATTGCGAGTCGGATCGGCCTTCCGGCGTCATCATCGGGAAGCCGGGGGCGCCGCATCCTTAGGATGCCGAGCGTAGCTTCAGAGGCTTCTGATTCTGCTGGTAGGACCGCCCCCCCCCCTCATGTCAACGGGTCCTACTCGAAGGGGAGTTCTGTGTTTTCTGCGTTCTCTGCGCCGTCCGCGCACAGGCGAGGTGCCGCCCGCCTCGCCGCCGCGACGTTGGTGTCCGGACTCGTCGCGGCGGGCCCGTTGGCCACCGCGGACGTGGCTGCTGCCGACGGGACACCGCAGACCGAGGGTGGAGCGACCGCGACGATAGGCGACCTCAAGGTGTACGGGGCGGCCGTCATCCATGGGGCCGGCAGGGACGAGCAGGTGCGCGCGGGTCTGTTCGAGATGTCCGTCGACAACGGCGGCACCCTGCAGACGTACTGCATCGACGTCCACAACCCGACGCAGAAGGACGCCAAGTACCACGAGACGTCCTGGAGCGGCACGTCGCTGAGCGGGAACAAGAACGCCGGAAAGATCCGCTGGATCCTGCGCAACTCCTACCCCCAGGTCAACGATCTGGCGGCGCTGGCGGCCAAGGCAGGCGCCGCGGGTCTCACCGAGCAGGACGCGGCGGCGGGTACCCAGGTGGCGATCTGGCGCTACTCGGACGGTGCCCATGTGGACGCGGTCGACCCCCGGGCGGAGAAGCTCGCGGACTACCTGGAGAAGCAGGCACTGAAACTCCCGGAACCCGCTGCTTCCCTCGCTCTCGACCCGCCCGCCGTCTCGGGCCACCCGGGCGGGCGGCTCGGCCCGGTCACGGTGCACACGAATGCGGACAGCGTGACGGTCACGCCGCCCGCGGACGCAGCGACGAGCGGGGTGAAGGTCGTCGACAAGGACGGCAAGAAGATCACGTCCGCGGTCGACGGCAGTCGGATCTACTTCCAGGTGCCGAAGAGGGCGCAGGACGGTTCGGCCGCACTGACGGTGCAGGCCTCGACCACCGTCCCGGTGGGCCGTGCCTTCGTCTCCGAGAGCCGCAGCCAGACGCAGATACTCGCTGGCTCCAGCGAGTCCACAGTCGCGGCGACGGCGACGGCGGGCTGGGCCGCCAAGGGCCCGATACCCGCCCTGTCGGCCGAGCGGGACTGCGCCAGGGGCAGCGTGGACATCACCGCGGTGAACAAGGGCGACGCGGCGTTCACGTTCGAGTTGATGGGCGCCGAGCACACCATCCCGGCGAGCCACTCGCAGACGGTGGCGATCGCCCTGCAGGAGGATCAGGCGTACGACTTCACGATCAAGGGGCCGGGCGGCTACAGGGAGTGGTTCAAGGGCGTCCTCGACTGCAAAACCGAGAGCAGTACCGGCGGCCTGACGGCGCAGACGCTCAGTCAGCCCAGTCCGGCGACCGTGGGCGGCACGGCGCCCGCCGACACGAACCTCGCAGAGACGGGCTCATCGAACACGACACCGATCATCACGGGGACGGCCATCGGCCTGGTCCTGATCGGCGGGGCGGCCCTCCTGCTGATCCGGAAGAAGACACCGGCACGGGACTAGTAGTCACGCCGCGTGATCGAGTGGTGGCGATCCTTGTCAACTCAACAGCGAGCGAACGCGGACGAGCGAACACCGCGAGCGAACACGGCGATGAGCCGAACGTCGCCGTCGGGCGCTCCCACCCGGATCGTTACGGTGTGGCCTCATCCGGTGACAGATAGGAACGGAAGACGCCGTCGGGGTCGTATTGCGCTTTGAGGCTCTGCAGGCGCGTCCAGTCGTCCGGGGCGAAGGACCGGCGAGCACGCGACGGCGCGGCGGTGAGGTCGGCCTCGGCGATGTAGTGGCCTGTACCCAGGGGTTCGACCGCCCGCATGGCGTCGCGCAGCCAGCCGATGTTGGCAGCGTCCTGGCGTGGGTCGTCCCAGACGGCGTAAGGGACGACATAGCTGTTCCCGAGCACCGAGAAGGCCATGTCCTGTGTCGGCCGGCCTGCGGGCGAGACCGGTGCGAGTACGAGCGACCTGCTCGACGGGGCCGCGTCGAGGGCATCGGCAAGCCGCTCGAGGAGCGTGGGAAAGCCGGAGTCCGACCACAGCGTGTCCGCCGCGTAGCGGTGCTCGGGAGGCCACGCGGAGGCAGCGCCTTCGTACAGCGTTTCGAATGCAGTCGGCTCGTCCAGTTGCCGGGAGAGGGCGCGTTCGGCGAGCGGGCAGTACCGGAGCGGCTCGAGGAACTCGTCGGCCTCCTGCCGTGACGAGGCGAAGGCGGTCCCGGTTACGTTCACCACCTTGGGGCTCGCGTCCGTGCCGGGGTCCGCCGAGGCAAGGCAGAAGCTCAGCTCCACATCCGGGGGGAGCTCCGAGGCCACCCCGGTGGCCCAGTGCGTCACCTCGGCGACATCCGCGAGGGGCAGGTTCCAGGTGGTGCTCGTGATCGCGCCGGGACGCGGATACAGCCTGAGGCGGAAGGAGGTGACCACCGCGAAGAAGCCGGGCCCCGCTCCCCGTGCCGCCCAGAACAGGTCGGGATGCTCCCGGTCGCTGCAGGTGACCGACTCGCCGTCGGCGGTGACGGCCTCGATTTCCTCCACGTCGGCGCACGCCGGCCCACGGGCACCGGAATTCCAGCCGAGTCCGCCGCTCAGGAGGTATCCGCCGACCGCGACGGATCCGCAGTGGCCGGTGGGAAAAGCGAGCCCATGACGGCCGAGTTCCGAGCTGAGCTCCCGGCCCGTGGTGCCGGGCTGCACCGTGGCCGTCGCGGAGGCCGGGTCGACGGTGCACGCGCGAAGCCCGGACAGGTCGATGAGCATGCCACCGTCGCGCAGCGGTGACCCGCACCAGCTGTGTCCCCCGGACCGCAGGGCGATCCGGAGTCCCTGGGACCGGGCCAGGCGGACCGCCTCGACGACGTCGGCGGTCGTGGCGGGGCGCACGATGACATCCGGGAACCGCGCAGGTGTGAGGCCGTTCCACACCGCGCTTCTGCGCAAGTCCTCGTATTCGGGGTTGTCCCGCCGTACCAGCATTCCCCCGAGCCCGCGAGTCTGCGTGTGCCGACTCATCACCTGTACTCCTCACCTCGGCATTCCCTGCGTGCCGCATGCCCCTCGGGCCGGACAAGTTGCGCGCCGAGGGCGTAGAAGTTGCGGGGAATGCCGTCGTGGATGACGCTGAAGAGGCGTTATTCGGGGATGAGCCAGGGCAGTTGCAGCTTACCTCGCAGCCCGTGCCTCAACGACTTGTGGCCCGAGAGATTGCCGCAGACACCATGAAATCCTTTGTCATGAGGAAAATCGGCGAGGTCGCGGTCCTCGACAAACCCATTCCGAAGCCGGGGCCGAATGACGCCGTGGTGCGTACGACCGCCGCCATGATCTGCAGCTCCGATGTCCATACGGTGCGAGGAGTGATCCGGGTCGCCCCCGAGGTCACACTGGGCCACGAGGCGGTGGGGGTGATCCACGCGCTCGGCTCGGCCGTGGAAGGGCTGTCCGAGGGTGAGCGTGTGGCGGTGAGCGGGGTCACGCCGTGCTTTCAGTGCGAGTTCTGTCAGCGCGGTCTGTCCTCGCAGTGCGAGGGCAGAATGATGGGCGGCGCGAGGTTCACCGTCCGGATGGACGGGAGCCTCGCCGAGTACTTCCTCGTCAACAACGCGCAGGCGAATCTCGCTCCGATTCCCGAGACACTGTCGGACCACCAGGCGTTGTACGCGACGGACATGCTGTCGACCGGATTCGTGGCCGCAGAACGCGCGGAGCTCGACTTCGGTCAGACCGTTGCCGTGTTCGCCCAGGGGGCGGTGGGCCTTTCGGCCACCATCGGGTGCCGGCTGCGCGGTGCCGGGCTCGTCGTCGCCGTCGAGTCGCGGCCCGAACGGCAGAAAGTGGCCCGTCACTTCGGCGCTGATGTGATCGTCGACCATACCCGGTGCGATCCCGTCGAGCGGATTCTCGAGCTGACAGAGGGCCAGGGTGTGGACGCGGCCATCGAAGCCCTGGGGACGCCCGGGACCTGGGAGGCGACGTTCCGCGTCACCAAACCGGGAGGCCGCATTTCCAATGTCGGCTACCACGGTGAGGTTCCCGAACCGCTGACGATTCCGCTGGAGTCCTTCGGATACGGGATGTCCGACAAGCAGGTCTACGGCGGACTGAACCGAGGGGGCAGGGAGCGTCTGCGCCGGATCTTCCGGTTGATGGAGTACGGCAGGGTGGACCCCACCCAGATGACCACGCACGAGTTCGGTTTCGAGGAGGTCGAGCGGGCCTTCCGGATGATGGAAGCCGGGGCCGACGGGATCATCAAGCCACTGATTCACTTCGACGGCTGAGCAGGCGTGATGGACCGGCACTCGATGATGGACGTGATGAACCGGCACTCGGTGGTGAACCAGAACTCGGTGATGAACCGGCGCTCAGGCGATGAGGCTGAAGATCGCGATGAGAGCGGCGTAGCACACCAGCACCACGGCGGCGCCCGCCATGTCGATGCGTCGCGACCGCGGCCGGTCCGGCGCCAGCCAGAAGGTCAGGGCGCGGTTGACGACCATCGGCATCAGCACCCAGGTCAGAATTGCGACGCTCAGCACGTTTCCGATGAAGAGTCCGAGGTACCCCGGAACGCCGATGTGCGTGAGGACGCGGCCCTCGGTGAGGTTGAGCACCATGACGGTGGGATAGAGCGCGAGGAGAACGGACATGGCCTGCTTCCAGTTGGGCGGGACGCCCCCCTGTTCCCCCTCGCGGAAACGGAACCATCCGCTGAAGGCCGATGCGATCTCGCGGACGTCGTAGTCGGCGAAGTAGTCGCGACCCTCGTCCAGCAGTTTCATGCGGGTGTCCGAACGCAGCCACTGATCGAGGTGCTCACGCGTGTCGAACCGGAAGACAACGACCCAGCGGTCCTGAACTCCTTCCACAGGCGCGAAGAGTTCGGACCCCATGAATCCCGGGAATTTCTCCTGGGCCCTCAGGGTCTTGTCCTGCCAGGTCGCGAAGTCCCCCTCCCGGCCGGGCTTCACCTCATGGGAGATGACCGCCGTAACGGCCTGCTGAGCAGGCTCCCCGCCGCTCAGAACCTCCTGGGAGGGCTCCTCCTCGAACAACCCACGGCCCCGGTCGAGGAGTTCACGGCGCGTCCCGGACGTGAGCCACGCACTCAACTGGTCTACACCCGAAAAACGGAACACCACGACCCACTGGTTGGCCTCGCCGGATTCGGAGTTGGGCGGATAGAGCTCGGTCCCCTCGAAGCCGTCGAAGTCCCGTACGGCCCGATTCACCTGTTCCTGCCAGCGCTTGTAGTCCTCCTCACGGCCGGGGACGACTTTTTGAGAGGTCACGACGGTGGCTCCGGCTCCGCCGGGAGCTCGGTTGGCGCTGACGTTCATACGGAGTAGCCTAATCCAAAAGGAACTTATCGGACAAATGATGGCAAACGGCAAACAAGGGGTGGCGGAAGACGCGTCGGCGCGGAACGGAGGTCCTCATGGGGCACAAGGAGTTTCTGGCGGAAGCCGTACGGCTGGCCACGGAGTCGGTGGAGCATGGCTGGGGCGGCCCGTTCGGTGCCGTGATCACTCGGGACGGCGAAATCATCGCCCGTGGGCAGAACCGCGTTCTCCTGACCGGCGACCCGACCGCACACGCCGAAGTGGAGACCATTCGCAAGGCGGTCCAGCAACTCAACCCCGAGGCGCCCAGCATCTCGGAGGAACACCAGAACGAGAGCACCCTCGCATACGTCCCGCGCCCCGAAGGGTCTCCCGACCCGGTTCCGAAGCGCGCCCGCATGCTCCAGGGCTGCTCGATCTACATCAGCGGCGCACCGTGCCCGATGTGCATGAGTGCCATCTACTGGTCGCGCATCGACGCCGTCTACTTCAGCTGCGACCTGAAGGCCACCCGCGACATCGGCTTTGACGACGTCTACCAGTACGAGGACTTCACCAAGCCGCTGGACCAGCGTCGGATCCACGTCGAGCAGATCTACCCGGAGCTGGGCGCAAAGGCCTACGCGGCGTGGACGGACAAGGGGGACCGCCATCCGTACTGACCCACTGGCCGGAGCGGTACGCGGCGTCCAGGATGATGATCGGTGGGCCGGGGCTTCGTCGGCCGTCCCCGCCGGGCGTACCGCGCGAGGGCCGAGGATGTCGAACGACTTCCTGTTCGCCCCGCGCCGCCGCCGGGAGCCTCGGGCTGGTGATCCACCGTCAAGCCCCATCCTCCTCACCCTTGCCACGGCCGCGCCTCCCAGGGCATGGAAAGGCCCGGCCGATCCGCTGGGCGTACGGCCGGGCCTTGATCGTGGGTGAACTACTGGGCGAGCAGCCGCGCCTTCTGCTGCTCGAACTCGGTCGCGCTCAGGATGCCCTGATCCCGCAGCGCCGCGAGCTTCGTCAGTTCGTCTGCGAGTGAAGTGGGCCTCGTGGCAACTGGGGCCTGCGGCGCGTGCTGCGCGGCGATCGCCTGGTCAAGGGCGGCGCGGAGCTTGTCGAACTCCGGCTGCTGCTGCTTAGTGAAGACGACCGAGTTCTCGTCCTGTGCTGCGCTGGAGGTCTGGCTGCCGAGCGCTGACCGGCGTTCGTTGCCGCCGGGGACGGTGAACTGGATGAAGCCGTTCACGAATGCGCCGGCGGGCTTCCACTGGACGGCCGCGCAGGACGGACCCTCGGTCTGGTCCTCGCCGACCTCGTCAACTGTCTGAACCCGGCAGCGATCATCCTCGGCGGAAACCTCAGTGCTGCCGGGGAGCCCCTGGCAGAGGGTGTCCGCGAGTCCATCAACCGCTACGCTCAGCCCGCCAGCGCCAAAGCCGTCACGGCTGACCGGAAAGACCTGGTTGATTGCCGGATTGCCGGACCACCGAGCAAGGGTTGGTGGTGAGTGTCCGTCAACACTGACAATTCGGCGGCTGCTCCTGCGGCTGCTGCACCTCGGGCGGCTGCTCCTGCGGCTGCTGCACCTCAGGCGGCTGCTCCTGCGGCTGCTGCACCTCAGGCGGCTGCTCCTGCGGCTGCTGCACCTCAGGCGGCTGCTCCTGCGGCTGCTGCACCTCAGGCGGCTGTTGCGGCTGCGGCTGCTGCACCTCAGGCGGCTGTTGCGGCTGCGGCTGCTGCACCTCAGGCGGCTGCTCCTGCGGCTGCTGCACCTCAGGCGGCTGTTGCGGCTGCGGCTGCTGGTTCTGCGGCTGCGGCTGCTGGTTCTGCTGTTGGTTCTGCTCTGGCTTGGGCGGGACGGGGCCTATGAACTGGTTGCGGTGACCGCAGTCGGCATCACCGAATCCCTTCTGGTATCCGGCGTTGTAGTTCGCCTTGTATTCGGCTGCGGCTGCAGAAGCCAGTCTTTGCGCAGTCGGATCTTTACTGGCGTCCGCCTTGGCTATATTTGCGGCAAGCTCAGGTGGGAGCGGGGCTCCATGAGTGGACGAAAGTCCCTCGCACCTGGAACCGGCATTGTAGCCATCCTCCCAACCATAGCCCCCGCCATTTTGGTTCGGCGGATTTGTTGGGGTCACCGTAACGGAGCTTGCCGAAATCCAAGCAGTATTCGCCAGTGCTGGACCGGCACCGCCGCCAAGGAGCGCGCCTATCGCGAACACACCTGCTGCGGTGAGCCCGCCCGCTCGCCCCATCCCTCGACATCTACGGCCTTTGATGGACATTTCATTCCCTATCGTTTGATGTGCCAGCCTATTCCTCTCCCTTTTGATCAAGCATCCCTCGCGGCCCTCGATCGCGACAGGGCCGAACAGCCCAAGGTGCCTTGAGTCGCTCGGGTACAGCACCCGTAGGTTCAGGGGCTTCGGCAAAGCGCCGCGGCGAGGACTTCACGGAGAACGGTGGCGAGCCGGTCGCGCCACCGCGCTTGCGCCCCTACGCTGCCCTCTCGGGCAGCGGGGGCTCTCGGCCGTCGCGGCCAGAAAGACGAGGACACTACGGGTCAGAGGCAAGTCATGAGAACCGCGAGGCCAGAGGGTTCGATCCCTTGGCTCACTTGCCGGGGAAGCACCCGGAGACGCGGTAACCCATACCCCGGGACGTAAGCGTATTCCGCATCGCCACCGCAAAGTTCGGTTGAACCTCACCCGGGATCATTTACCCGCTATCCAGGACGTTTTCATGAGCAGAGCTGAGTCAACTGCCGAATTCGCTGAATCAAGCTGCGCTTCGTGAGCGGTGAGTTGTTTCCCGTTGCGCAGATTTCGTTTTTGCTGTTCAGAGTGGATGGAGTCGCACGTTCCAGCGGATCGGCCCGTGGTGGGGTACAGAGCCGTGGACGAAACATCGCGTGGGCATTTCCTCCAAGGGCCTATGGGCCTGCCTGCCGCGATCATTTGAACCGCCCAACAGTATTCGCCTGTCGGCAGAACGACGGACTCCAGGGGCGCGTCGCGCATAAAAATGCCCCATTGGAGCCAAAAAGCCTGATCACTGCGCCAAAGGTGATCGAAGATGGGCCGCATGTGGTCTTCTTCAGCTGCCGCAGCCATGCGCCCACCCTCTCGACGCATCGGCACTGTCGGAGCCCACCGCCGTGCGCATCATGACCTCGCCGACTTCGGGCATTGGTGGGCTGCGCCGAGCCCCTGTTGCGGTGGTCGGGCTCGCTCAAGCGGGGTGAGACGGCGACCGTCGGGTACCCCATCACCCTGCACAGGGACAGGGACAGGGACGCTACTGGGCACAGCGCTTGATTCACCCATCTGGCTCCGATGCCGTGCGAGAGGCGTGTCATTCCGCCGTCTCCCGCCAACTTCCTTATTAGTCTCCGCCGTTGTCTGCCCCGTCAGAAGAATTGAGGGGAAGTTTCGTGCCTGTCATCTCTTCGGCTGCTCCCACTTTTCGCCGCGTTGCGGTGACAGCGGTATTCCTGGTCGGCGTCGGCGGTGGAGCGGCGGCCTGCGGTGTCATGGGGCCCGGCCGTGTGGTGCATGACCGCCAACCCGCGCACGGTGCCACGGCGTCGTCGGTCATCGCGGGCTCAGCCCCCTTGCGCGCCTCGAAGCCCGTGAGACTGACGATCCCCTCCGCCGGCGTGGACGCGGGACCCCTGCTCGAGCTCGGCCTGGACGACGAGGGCCAACTCGAGGCTCCGCCGGTGGAGAAGGCGGACCGGCCCGGTTGGTACACCGGCAGTGTCACACCCGGCGAGAAGGGGGTTTCCGTGCTTCTTGCTCGCCACAACACCCCCAAGGGCCCAGGGCTCCTTCGCAATGTGCTGCGGGTGAAGCTCGGGGACCCAATCGAGGTGCGTCGGGCCGACGGACGGACGGCCACGTTCGTCGTACGGAAGATCGAGCACGTGAGCAGGGAGAAGGTCGCCGTCCACGACCTGCAACCGAACTCGCGGCATGCGGAGCTCCGCCTCATCGCTTCCGGCGACACTCTCGCCAGGGAGGCAGCAGCCCCGGCGGCCACCAAGGATGCAACCCGGACGGGTACGAAGGATGCCGAACGCGGTGCGGCGGACGCGAAGAACCACGAACTCCACTACAACATCGTCTTCTACGCCGACATGAGGAAGTAGCCGCGGCCGGGGCCGCCGCGGTCCGGCCCACACATCCGGCGACAACGCGCCGCAAGTGATTCGATGTTGATTCGATGTTGATTCGATTTCGATGTTGATTCGATAAGGTGCACCCATTGATCAGAAGGGGGCTGACATGGGGCTTCGCTGCGCGATACTTGATGATTTCCAGCAGATCGCGACCTCCGTGGCGGACTGGTCTCCGGTGGCGGACCGCGTCGAGGTGGTGTCCTTCGCCGAGCACTTCGCCGATGAGGACGCGCTGGCCCACGCGCTCGCCGAGTTCGACATCGTCGTCACCCTGCGCGAACGCGTGCCGTTCCCCAGCTCGCTGTTCGCCCGGCTGCCCCGGCTGAAGCTGCTCATCGCCTCCGGGATGCGGAACACCGTCATCGACTACAGCGCGGCCGAGGCGCACGGAGTGACCGTCTGCGGTACCTCGAGTTCCTCCACGCCACCGCTCGAGCTGACCTGGGCCCTGCTGCTCGGGCTGGCGCGCGGGATCGTCGAGGAGAACAACGCCCTGCGCGACGGCGGCCCCTGGCAGAGCACCGTGGGTGCGGATCTGCACGGGCGGCGGCTCGGACTGCTCGGGCTCGGGAAGATCGGCAGCCGGGTTGCTCGGGTGGGGCTCGCCTTCGGGATGGAGGTCGCCGCCTGGAGCCCGCACCTCACCAAGGAGCGCACGGAGGAGGCCGGTGCGGAACTCGCCCCGTCCAAGGAGGAGTTGCTCGCGAGCAGCGACTTCGTCTCGGTGCACCTCGCCCTCGGCGACGGCACCCGTGGCCTGGTCGGCGCCCGCGAGATCGCGCTCATGAAACCGACCGCGTACCTGATCAACACCTCGCGCGCCGCCATCGTCGACCAGGACGCCCTGCTCGCGGCCCTGCACGAGGGCCGCATCGCCGGCGCCGGCATCGACGTTTTCGACGTGGAGCCACTCCCCGCCGACCACCCGATGCGCACCGCCCCGCGTCTGCTCGCCACCCCGCACCTCGGCTATGTCTCGCGCGCCAACTACGCGATGTACTACGGCCAGGCCGTCGAGGACATCGAGGCATACCTGGCGGGGGATCCAGTACGCCGCCTCGGCTGACCCGGGGGCCGTCGCCGTCACGCCTGACCCCCCATCCGTCCTCGGGGCCGTCCTCGCGTCCGTGCAAGCGACTTCGCGCCTGGCGGCCGTGCAGCGCCGACCGGCCGTGCAGCGCCGACCGGCCGTGCAGCGCCGACCGGCCGTGCAGCGCCGACCGGCCGTGCTCCGAGGGAGAACGGCCGGCTCAAGGGTCGCTCGGACGTCAGCCGTTGGCGCAGGAGTTGCTGACCGCCCCGTTCAGCAGGCCGATGACGCTGGCCGTGTTCCCGCACACACCGACCGGGACGTGGACCGGAGCCTGCGCGGAGTTGCCCGACACGACGCCCGGGGAGTTGGTGGCAGCGCCGGTGGCGCCACTGTCGGCGGCGGCGATACCGGCGGTGCCGGCCACGGCCGCAGCGGCAACGGTGGTCAGGGCCAGGCCCTTCGCGATACGCGACATGGAGAGGTGCTCCTTGGGGATCGTCTCAACGGCCGGGCGGAATGCCCGACGTTGAGTAAACTCCGCGCTACGCGTCCTGGTTGCGCCCCCGATGGGGTGATCTCCGGAATTGCCGGTCTTCACAGCTTCGACACACTTGACCGATTTCATCGATTAGTACGAGTAGCGGCCGGAGTTGACTTCAAGAGGCCGCCCACGCCGCACGCACCCGGCAGGAGCCGGAAGCCCCGAGGGCGCCTGCGTCGCCTACGCCCCGCAGGACCTCAGGAACGCCCTGGTGCGCCGCGCGATGGGCAGCGGCCTGTCGGGGTCACAGGGGTACATGTCCTGCTCCACGATGGCGAACAGGTCGACGTCGAGTTGGCCCGCGGCGGCCAGCACCGGCTCCAACGCCGGTACGCCGGACGGCGGTTCGCACATCACGCCCTTGGCCACCGCCGGGCCGAAGGGGATTTCGCCCGCCCGCACCTCGGCCAGGATCCCGGGGTCGACCTGCTTGAGATGGAGGTAGCCGATCCGCTCCCCGAACGTCTCGATCAGCGAGACGCTGTCGCCACCGCAGTACGTATAGTGCCCGGTGTCCAGGCACAGCGACACCGCTGAGGAGTCCGTCGCATCGAGGAAGCGCGTGACGTTCTCCTCCCTGTCGATGTGTGTGTCCGCGTGCGGATGGACGACGATCCGCAGTCCGTACCGCTCGTGCACCTCGCGCCCGAGCCGTTCGGTCTGCGTGGTCAGGTGCCGCCACTGCTCGGCGGTCAGGGTGCTCGGCTCCAGCACCTCGCCCGTCCTGTCGTCCCGCCAGAACGCCGGGATGACCACGAGGTGCGAGGCGCCCATGGCCTGGGTCAGCGCGGCGATGGCCGAGACATGCGCCCAGGTGGCGTCCCAGACGTCCGGACCGCGGTGCAGCCCCGTGAACACCGTGCCGGCGGACACCTTGAGGCCGCGTCGCCCGGTCTCCTCGGCGAGGACCGCGGGATCGGTGGGCAGATATCCGTACGGCCCCAGCTCGATCCACTCGTAGCCGGACTCGGCGACCTCGTCGAGGAAGCGCTGCCAGGGCACCTGCCGGGGATCGTCGGGGAACCAGACACCCCAGGAGTCGGGAGCCGAACCGATCCGGATGCGGGAGAGTGAGGGCTGAGGTGACAACGACGTCATGGGCGTCAGCTTCCGGCCGCCCCGAAACCATGTCAAGCGGTCGTCCATATGTCTGGACAAAGCGTTGACAGGGCTCCCTCGGCGCGGCTAGACCTGGGGACAGCCGATGTGAAGGGAACTCGATGGAGGAGTTCGAGGAGTCCGTGGCCGCCGCGCCCGGCGGCCCGTTCGACCTGATCACCATGGGCCGGATCGGTGTCGACCTCTATCCGCTGCAGATGGGCGTGCGCCTGCCGCAGGTGACGTCCTTCGGGAAGTTCCTGGGCGGTTCGGCGACGAACGTAGCGGTCGCCGCAGCCCGCCTCGGCCGCCGTACGGCGGTGATCACGCGTACGGGCGACGACCCCTTCGGCACCTACCTCCACGAGGCGCTGCGCGGCTTCGGCGTGGACGACCGGTGGGTCACGCCGGTCGCCGGGCTGCCGACGCCGGTCACGTTCTGCGAGGTGTTCCCGCCGGACGAATTCCCCCTCTACTTCTACCGGCAGCCCAAGGCGCCGGACCTGGAGATCGACGCACACGAGCTGGATCTGGACGCGATCCGCGCCGCCGGGGTCTTCTGGGTGACGGGCACGGGCCTGAGCGAGGAGCCGAGCCGCACCGCCACGATCGCCTCGCTCGCTCATCGCGCCAAGGCGGGCACGACGGTCTTCGACCTCGACTGGCGGCCGATGTTCTGGACGGACCCGGACTCCGCCCGCGCCCTGTACGCCGAGGCCCTGCGCCATGCCACCGTCGCCGTCGGCAATGTCGACGAGGTGGAGATCGCCACCGGCGAGCGTGACCCGCACACCGCGGCCCGTGCCCTGCTGGACGCGGGTGTCGAACTCGCGGTCGTCAAGCAGGGACCCAAGGGCGTCCTCGCGATGACCAGTGGGGGCGCATCGGTCCAGGTCCCGCCGCTTCCGGTGACGGTCCTCAACGGGCTCGGCGCGGGCGACGCCTTCGGCGGGTCGCTCTGCCACGGGCTGCTCGGCGGCTGGGACCTGGAGCGGACCGTGCGGTACGCGAACGCCGCGGGTGCCATCGTCGCGTCCCGTCTGGAGTGTTCGTCCGCGATGCCCACGGCCGACGAGATCGAGGGCGCGGTCACGGCGGGAGCGGTGCCGTGAGGGCCGGCCAGGTCGGGGGCGCCCGGCACGAGGGCGGGACCGACAGCGGGTACCGGAACGGCGGCCCCTGCGTCACGCACGCGCGCGTGGACGTCACCGAACTCGTCCGGCCACGGACCCGCCACCCCGAGACGGTCGCGAAGGCCGTCGCCATGCGGTCCCGGCGTCCCCTGATGGACGGCACCTTGCACAACAGCCTTGGAACCGAGGCCGTGACCCGGTCCGTCGCCGTCGTCGAAGGCCTGGGCGGCAGTTCCGCGTACAGACCCGGCGGGCGGCGACGTGGCCGCCGCCGTGGACACCGCACGAGGACTTCTGCGAGGGCCGCATGAGCAAGGAGCTGTACGTTCCCAGGGGCGCCACCGCGAACGCCGCGTATGCGCTCGACATCGCCCCCGAGCGGGCCGGCTGGACCCACAGCAGCCTGCGGATCGTGGACCTCCAGCCGGGCGGCACACACACGTTCGCCACCGGTGACAGCGAGTGGATCGTGCTGCCCCTCGAGGGCGCCTGTACGGTCCACACGGAGGACAAGAGGTTCCAACTCCTGGGCAGGGAGGACGTGTTCACAGGAGTCTCCGACTTCGCCTACGTCCCCCGTGACGCCCGGGCACAGATCGCCTCCGGCGCGGGAGGCCGCTTCGCCCTGGCAGGAGCGAAGTGCGAGCGCCGACTCCCCGCCCGCTACGGCCCCGCGCCGGAGGTACCCGTCGAGGAGCGCGGCAGCGGCAACTGCGCCCGCCAGGTGCGCAACTTCGCCTCTGCCGACGCCTTCGAGTGCGACAGGCTCATCGCCGTCGAGGTCATCACGCCCGGCGGCAACTGGTCCTCGTATCCGCCCCACAAGCACGACGAGGCACGGCCGGGCGAGGAGACGGAGCTCGAGGAGATCTACTACTTCGAGATCCAGGGTCCGAACGGCTTCGGGTACCAGCGCGTATTCCCCTCCCGCGACGGCGGGTCCGACGTCCTCGCCGAGGTCCGCACCGGTGACGCCGTCCTCGTTCCCGACGGCTGGCACGGCCCGTCCATCGCCCAGCCCGGACACCCCATGTACTACCTGAACGTCATGGCCGGGCCGGGCGAGGAGCGCCAGTGGCGGATCTGCTTCCACCCGGACCACCTGGAGAGCACAGGGGGGTACCGATGACCGCGACGACGAGGCTCACGACCGCTCAGGCGCTCGTACGCTTCCTGGCCGCCCAGTACACCGAGCGCGACGGGGTGCGCCGCCGCCTGATCGGCGCCACCTGGGGCATCTTCGGCCACGGCAACGTCGCGGGCCTTGGGCAGGCGCTGGTCGAGTACGGTGCCGTGTCTGCCGGAGGGACGCCCTCCGGGTCCCCCGTGATGCCGTACCACCAGGGCCGCAACGAGCAGTCGATGGTGCACGCGGCGGTGGGCTACGCCCGGCAGTCGAACCGGCTGTCCGCACACGCCGTGACGACGTCCGTCGGGCCCGGCGCCACCAACCTGGTCACGGGTGCCGCCCTCGCCACGATCAACCACATCCCCGTCCTGCTGCTGCCCGGCGACGTCTTCGCCACCCGCCCGGCGGACCCGGTGCTCCAGCAGCTGGAGGTCCCACACGCCGGCGATGTGTCCGTCAACGACTGTCTGCGCCCGGTGTCGAGATACTTCGACCGGATCAACCGGCCCGAGGCGCTGATCCCGGCAGTTCTCCAGGCGATGCGCGTGCTCTCCGACCCGGTCGACACGGGCGCGGTCACCCTCGCGCTGCCGCAGGACGTGCAGGCGGAGGCGTACGACTGGCCGGAGGACTTCTTCGCCGAGCGGACCTGGACGGTGCGCCGTCCGGGCCCCGACCCGGTCGAACTCGCCGAGGCCGTCCACGCGATCCGTGCCGCCCGGCGTCCGCTCGTGGTGGCGGGCGGCGGCGTCCACCACAGCCGCGCCGAGGACGCCCTCGCGGAGTTCGCCGAGGCCACCGGCGTGCCGGTCGCCTCCACCCAGGCCGGCAAGGGCTCGCTGCGCTGGGACCACCCGCAGGACGTCGGCGGCATCGGCCACACCGGCACCGCGACCGCGGACGAACTGGCCCGCACCGCTGATCTGGTGATCGGCGTCGGCACCCGCTACACCGACTTCACCACCGCCTCCGGCACCCTCTTCGCCGCTGCCGGCGTGCGCTTCCTCAACCTCAACATCGCCCCGTTCGACAGTCACAAGCTCTCCGGTCTGCCGCTGGTGGCCGACGCGCGCAGCGGTCTGGAGCAACTGACCGAGGCGCTGCAACTGCACGACCACCGCGTCGACGCCGCGTACGTCACCGCGTACACCGAGGACAAGGAGCGCTGGGAGCAGCGGGCCGACGCCTGCTTCGCGGCCGGGGAGCCCGACGTACGGCCGACGCAGCCGCAGGTCGTCGGCGCGCTGAACGCCGTGGTGGACGAGTCCGACATCGTCATCAACGCGGCGGGTTCGCTCCCCGGCGATCTGCACAAGCTGTGGCGGACCCGCTCCCGCGACCAGTACCACCTCGAGTACGGCTACTCGTGCATGGGCTACGAGATCCCGGCCGCGATCGGTGTGAAGATGGCGGCGCCCGACCGGTCCGTGTGGGCTCTGGTCGGCGACGGCACCTATCTGATGATGCCGACGGAGATCGTCACGGCCGTGCAGGAGGGGACAGCGATCAAGGTCCTGCTCGTGCAGAACCACGGCTACGCGTCCATCGGCGGACTGTCGGAGTCCGTGGGCGCCGAGCGCTTCGGCACCGCCTACCGCTTCCGGTCCGAGGACGGCACGTACACCGGGGCGCCGCTGCCCGTGGATCTTGCCGCCAACGCGGCCAGCCTCGGCATGAGCGTGCTGCGCGCGAAGACCGTGCGCGAGCTGCGTGCAGCCCTGGCCGAGGCGCGCGACGCGGACACTCCCACATGTGTCTACGTGGAGACCGAAACCGCAGACACTGTGTCGGGCGCGCCCCCGGCGCAGGCCTGGTGGGATGTACCCGTGGCCGAGACCGCGACCCGACCGTCGGCGGTCAAGGCGCGCGAGGAGTACGACCGGCACGTCTCGACCCGACGCCGCCATCTGTGAAGGAGTTCTTGGGCATGACGAAGATCGTCAACCACTGGATCGGCGGCAAGTCCGTCGAAGGCGTGTCGGGCACATACGGGCCGGTGACGGACCCGGCGACCGGCGCGGTCACCACGAAGGTCGCCTTCGCGAGCGTGGACGAGGTGGACGCGGCCGTCGCGGCGGCCAGGGACGCGTACCGCGCCTGGGGCCAGTCCTCGCTCGCGCAGCGCACGTCCGTCCTCTTCAAGTTCCGCGCGCTGCTCGACGAGCACCGCGACGAAATCGCCGAGCTGATCACCGCGGAGCACGGCAAGGTGCACAGCGACGCGCTCGGCGAGGTCGCGCGCGGTCTGGAGATCGTGGACCTGGCCTGCGGTATCAGCGTGCAGCTCAAGGGCGAGCTGTCCACGCAGGTGGCGAATCGCGTGGACGTGGCCTCGATCCGGCAGCCGCTGGGTGTCGTCGCGGGCATCACGCCGTTCAACTTCCCGGCGATGGTCCCGATGTGGATGTTCCCGATCGCCATCGCGTGCGGCAACACCTTCGTGCTGAAGCCGTCCGAGAAGGATCCGTCGGCGTCGGTCCGCCTCGCCGAACTGCTGGCGGAGGCCGGTCTGCCGGACGGCGTCTTCAACGTCGTCCACGGCGACAAGGTGGCCGTGGACCGGCTGCTGGAGCACCCGGACGTCAAGGCCGTGTCCTTCGTCGGTTCGACCCCGATCGCCCGCTACATCCACACCACGGCGTCCGCGAACGGCAAGCGCGTCCAGGCCCTGGGCGGCGCGAAGAACCACATGCTGGTGCTGCCGGACGCGGACCTGGACGCCGCGGCGGACGCGGCGGTCTCCGCGGCGTACGGCTCCGCGGGCGAGCGCTGCATGGCGATCTCCGCCGTCGTGGCCGTCGGCGGAATCGGCGACGAGCTCGTGGAGAAGATCCGCGAGCGCGCCGAGAAGATCAAGATCGGCCCGGGCGACGACCCGGCCTCGGAGATGGGCCCGCTGATCACCAAGGCGCACCGGGACAAGGTGGCGTCCTATGTGGCGGGCGCGGCGGCGGAGGGCGCCGAGGTCGTCCTCGACGGCACCGGCTACACCGTGGAGGGGTACGAGGACGGCCACTGGATCGGCATCTCGCTCCTCGACAAGGTGCCGACCACGGCGAAGGCGTACCAGGACGAGATCTTCGGCCCGGTGCTGTGCGTGCTGCGCGCGGAGACGTACGAGGAGGGCGTGGCCCTCATCAACGCCTCGCCGTTCGGCAACGGCACGGCGATCTTCACCCGGGACGGCGGCGCCGCCCGCCGCTTCCAGCTGGAGATCGAGGCCGGCATGGTCGGCGTCAACGTGCCGATCCCGGTCCCCGTGGGCTACCACTCCTTCGGCGGCTGGAAGGACTCCCTCTTCGGCGACCACCACATCTACGGCAACGACGGGACGCACTTCTACACCCGCGGCAAGGTCGTCACCTCCCGCTGGCCCGACCCGTCCGAGGCCCCCGCGGGCGTGGACCTCGGGTTCCCGCGCAACCACTGAGGCCGTACGGTGCCCCGCCCCTCCCCTCGGGGCGGGGCACCGTCTTGTCCGGACCGGGTTCGGCCCTGCTGCCGGGCCGGTTCAGCCCTGCTGCTGGGCGCGGGCCTTCTTGAGCTGCTCGGTGACGTCACCGGTCTGTGCGGCGGGCGGGGCCTTGATCTCGGCCGTGGCGCCGAACTTCTCGAAGTCCATCGACACCGTCGCGCTGCCGATCCGCTCGTTCAAACGGACCGGGAGGTCCTTGGCGCCGACCCAGACGTCCATGGTGATCGAGTCGGCGCCGCCGGTCAGCGCACCGAAGACGCTGTTCTGGTCGCCGTAGGCCTCCTTGAACTTGCCCATGTGCGCCTGGTCGACCACGGCCCGGTAGTGGGTCGCGCTCTGCCCGTCGACGGTCTCCCTGCCGAGGTCGTCGACGTTGTTGGCGTACTTCAGGCCCCGCATGGCGGCCGCCGGGCTGCCGCTGCCGGAGTTCCCCTGGAACGCCTGGGCGCCCTTGTCTCCGAACACCGCCGACGCGTCTATCTTCATCCACTCCTTGCCCTTGAGCGGGCCGGAGGGCTGCGGGTCGATCTGGTAGTAGTAGGCGCCGTCCACGAACAGCATGCGGGTCTTCGCGGCGGCGTGCACCCGCTGCATCCGCACGGCCTTGGTGTCCGTCTCGACGTCGAACGCGAAGCCATGGCCCCAGGAGTAGGTGCCGTTCATGGTGATCGGTCCGGTCGTCGGCATCTCGGTCGTCATCCTGACCTCGGCGGAACCCAGGTTCTCGGTCCGGTCGGTCGCACGCGCCAGCGCCGCCATGATCCTGTCGGCGTTGTCGACCGCCTTGGCCGCAGTCTTCGCACTCTCCGCGTCGCACGCGGACGTCGCCATCAGCGCCGCCGCCGTGATCCCCACCCAGGCCGCGGTGTGCCGCAGTCTCATCTGTCCCACCCCACTGCTGTGATTCGGTTGTGAACGGCGACTCTAGCGGGGCCCACCGACAACGGTGCGACCGGGACGGAGCACGCTCGCGACACCGGTGCGGTGTCCGGAGTCCGGACGGTATTCGTGAATTTCTGCGCGGAAGGTACGGTTCCCGCACAACCGAAAGCAGCCGGGTGAACGGACTTCTCGCCACGCAATCATGAAGTTGATCATGTTTTGACTGCGAATTCCGTAGATGAATGCCCATTGACGCAGCGGTTTTCGTCGGGGTTCCATTCAGCGCCGGGAGCGGACGAAGTGACGTACGACGAGAGCCGCCGGAGGCGATAGCGCTCCCGACCAACCATCTTTCGCACGAATCGATCGGAACCGCCGCATGACCGACACGCTCCGCCCTGTCGAGAACGCCGTCATCGAGCCATCGCACAGTCCCCAGAAGCTGAAGCGCTCCATCGGCGTCATCGGCGGAACCCTGCTCACCCTGTCATGCGTGACGCCCGCCTCCACGCTGTTCGTGGTCGTGCCCGACCTGTTCGGCTCACTGGGCACCGCCACCGCCCTCACGATCGCTATCGGCTCCCTCCTCTGCATCGCCGTGGCGTTCTGCTACTCGGAGCTCGGCACCCTCGTCCCCAGCGCGGGCGGCGAGTACGCCATGGTGTCGACGCTGGCGGGACGGCTGGCCGGGTGGCTGGTCTTCGTGCTGTCCCTGCTGGTCGTCGTGATCGTCCCGCCGGTGATCGCGATGGGCACGGCGGACTACCTCGCCCCCGTCGTCCATCTCGACCCTGCGATGACGGGCGCCGGGGTCATGCTGCTCGCCACCCTCGCCGGTCTGCTGGACCTGCGCGCCAACGCCTGGATCACCGGCATCTTCCTGGTCCTCGAGGTGGTGGCGGCCGGCGTCGTGGCCGTCCTGGGCTTCACCCACAGCCGGCGCGGCCTCGGCAGCCTGGTCTCGATGCAGGTGACCGGATCCGGCGGGCACACGGACACCGTGACCGCCATGCTGGTGGTCTCCGGCCTCGCCATCGCCCTCTTCGTCACCCAGGGCTTCTCGACCGCCGTCTACCTCTCCGAGGAACTGGAGAACCCGCGCCGCAACGTCGCCCGCACGGTCCTCGCCACCCTCGCCATCTCCTCGGTCGTCATCCTGGTCCCGGTCGTCGCGATCACCATGGGCGCCCCCGATGTGAAGGCGCTGACGGGCGGCGACATCAGCAGCATGGTCACCGCTTGGTCCAACTCGGCCGTCGGCACCTTCGTCAGCCTGTGCGTGGCCCTCGCGATCATCAACGCGGGCATCGTCATGGTGATCCAGAACTCCCGCGTGCTGTTCGCCTCGGCCCGCGACAAGGCCTGGCCGGAGCCCGTCAACAACGGCCTCGCCAAGCTCGGGCGGTTCGGCTCCCCGTGGGTCGCCACCCTTGTCGTCGGCGTCCCGGGCGCGCTGCTGTGCTTCGTCAACCTGGACACCCTGTACGGCGTCACGGGCGTCTCGGTGACCGGCATGTACCTGCTCGTCGCGGTCGCCGCCCTGCTCGCCCGGCGAGGCGCGCACACGACGACGCCCGCCTGGCGGATGCCGCTGTGGCCCGCGATGCCGGTCCTGCTGATCGCGGTCCTGGCGTACATCCTCAGCCAGCAGGAGACGAGCTACCTGCTGTGGACCGGCGGCATCACGGCGGTGGCCACCCTCTACTGGGCCCTCTACCTCCGCCCGCGCCGCGACACCCGCTGGCTGGTGTCGATCCCGGAGGACGCACAGGTCTGAGCCCGTCCGCGGGCACTCAGGTGAAGTCCCACGTCACCACGGTGCACGTCCCGTCGCCCTTGCCGCCCGCACTGCGAGACGCACAGGTCTGAGCCCGTCCGCGGGCACTCAGGTGAAGTCCCACGTCACCACGGTGCACGTCCCGTCGCCCTTGCCGCCCGCACTGCGATAGGCGGCGAGGGCGACGTCGTTGCCGGTGTCGACCAGCACCCACATGCCGTAGCAACCGCGTTCGCGGCCGAGCGCGGCGAGGCGCCGGACCAGCGCCCGTCCGGTTCCCCTGCGCCGGTACGGCTCCGCGACCGCCAGCTCGTACAGGAACATCTCGGTGCCCTTGTCGGGGTGGATGGTCTCGACGCCGCTGACGAAGCCGACGGGCGACGGCTGGCCGTCCTCGTAGGCCAGAAGGAGATGGTGCCCGGCCGCGGCCAGGAAGCGCTCCGCCCACTCGGGACGGACGGGATGGTCGAAGAGGTGCTCGGCGGAGGCCACTTCGGCGGCAGTGGTGGCACGGCGAATCTCCATGGGCCTTCGTACCACGGCTGCGGTATGCGGCATCAGGCCCCTACATCCGTGGGATGGGCCTCAGTTCAGCCCGGTGGCTGCCCCGGATGTCGGTGGGGGCCTTTACCGTTGACGCATGGATCTTCGACTGCCCGCGGTCCGGGGGCTGCCCCGAGGGATCGTGGCCGCCGTGGCCGCGATCGTCCTCGTGCTGGCCGGTGTCGGTACGTGGACGGCCGTCGCGTCCGACGACGCGCCTGCCGTGCACCGCACCGACAGAGTCATGGACATGGGCGGCGGGGTGCGCATCGACACGTCGTACTTCACCTCCGAATCCGGTGGCCGCCGCCCGGCCGTCCTGGTCGCGCACGGCTTCGGCGGCAGCAAGGACGACGTCAGGGCCCAGGCGGAGCAACTGGCCCGGGACGGGTACGCGGTGCTGACCTGGTCGGCGCGCGGGTTCGGCAGGTCGACGGGCAAGATCGGGCTGAACGACCCCAGGGGTGAGGTCGCCGATGTCTCGCGGCTCGTCGACTGGCTGGCCCGGCGCCCGGAGGTCCTGCTGGACAAGCCGGGCGATCCGCGCGTGGGCGTCACCGGCGCGTCCTACGGCGGTGCGATCTCACTGCTGGCCGCCGGGTACGACCGCAGGGTGGACGCGATCGCCCCGGCGATCACGTACTGGAACCTGGCGGACGCCCTGTTCCCGAACGGCGTGTTCAAGAAGCTGTGGGCCGGCGTCTTCATGAACTCCGGCGGAGGCTGCGGCAGGTTCATCGACGAGCTGTGCCGGATGTACGACCGGGTCGCGGAGTCCGGGATCCCCGACGCACAGGCGCGCGCCCTGCTCGAGGCGCGCTCGCCGTCCGCCGTCGGCAAGGACATCAAGGTGCCCACACTCCTCGTCCAGGGCCAGTCCGACTCGCTGTTCCCGCTCGGCCAGGCGGACGCGGCGGCCAGGGCGATCCGGGCCAACCGGGCGCCGGTGGACGTCGACTGGATCGCGGGCGGGCACGACGGCGGGGACATGGAGACAAGCCGCGTCCAGGCGCGCGTCACGGCGTGGTTCGACCGCTATCTGAAGGACGAGAAGGGCGTCGACACCGGGCCCGCCTTCCGTATCACCCGCACCGGAGGCATCCGCTCCACGGACGGCTCGGTCCAGTTGAAGGGTGCCGGCGGGGACGTGTACCCCGGGCTGGAGAGCGGGCGGCGGACCGTCGCGCTCAGCGGCCGCGAGCAGCGCTTCACCAACCCGGCGGGCGCGAGCCCGCCCGCCGTCTCGGCGCTCCCCGGCCTCGGCGGCTCGGGCGGCCTGTCCCAGCTGTCGTCGCTGGGCATCGGGGTTTCCCTCGACTTCCCCGGGCAGTACGCGCACTTCGACTCCCGGCCCCTGCGGAACGACCTGTGGATCACCGGCTCGCCCACGGTGACCGTGCATGTGACGTCGACGAGCGACGACGCCGTGCTCTTCGGAAAGGTGTACGACGTCGGCCCGCGCGGCACCCAGGTGCTGCCCTCGCAACTGGTCGCCCCCGTGCGGGTCACGGGCGCGAAGGACGGCAAGGACGTCACGCTGACGCTGCCCGCCGTAGACCACGACGTACAGAAGGGCCACCGGCTGCGGCTGGCCTTGGCCTCGACGGACCTCGGCTATGCGTCCCCGGCGGCGCCCGCCACCTACACGGTCTCCCTGAAGGGCGGCCTGCAGGTACCGACGGCACAGGACGTGACGACCGCACCCGCCTCGCTCCCGGCCTGGGTCTGGTGGCTCCCACTCGCCGGAGCGGTGAGCGCGGCGGCCCTGCTGCTGACGCGCCGCCGCCGCGCGACGGCATCGGCGCCCGACCCCGCGCTCGCCGATGTCCCGCTGCAGATCACGGACTTGAGCAAGCGGTACGCGAGGTCGGCGGAGCGGTACGCGGTCAAGGACCTCTCCTTCCGTGTGGAGAGGGGCCAGGTGCTTGGCCTGCTGGGGCCGAACGGCGCGGGCAAGACGACGACCCTGCGCATGCTCATGGGCCTGATCAGCCCGGACGGCGGCGAGATCCGGGTCTTCGGCCATGCGATCCGCCCGGGCGCCCCGGTGCTGTCACGGGTGGGAGCCTTTGTGGAGGGCGCGGGCTTCCTGCCGCACCTGTCCGGCCGGGAGAACCTGGAGCTGTACTGGCGGGCCACGGGCCGCCCGCCCGAGGACGCACATCTGGACGAGGCGCTGCAGATCGCGGGACTGGGCGACGCCCTGGACCGCGCCGTGCGCACGTACTCCCAGGGCATGCGCCAGCGCCTCGCGATCGCCCAGGCGATGCTCGGCCTGCCGGACCTGCTGATCCTCGACGAACCGACCAACGGCCTCGACCCGCCGCAGATCCGTGAGATGCGCGAGGTCATGATCCGGTACGCGGCGGCGGGCCGCACGGTCATCGTCTCCAGCCACCTGCTGGCGGAGGTCGAACAGTCCTGCACGCATCTGGTGGTCATGGACCGCGGCCGACTGGTCCAGGCGGGACGGGTGGACGAGATCGTGGGCTCCGGCGACACCCTGCTCGTGGGACTGGCGAGCGACATCTCCGACCCGCTGGTGGAGAAGGTGGCCGCGCTGCCCGGGGTGGAGTCGACGGTACGCACGGAGGGCGGACTGCTCGTGCGCCTCGCACCGCTCGGCGTACCGAGCGCCGACGGGCCGGGTGCCCTGGACGTCCTGGGCGGCGGACCGCGCACCGTGGAGGTTCTGGGTGGGGCGCCGGTCGCCCGGGCGACCGCGACGGTCTCGGCCACAGTCTCGGCCACCGTCGAGACCGCCGGAGCGGGTGCCGACGCCGCCGTGCGCGATGCCACGACCGGGAGCGCCCCACGGACGGTGACGACGGTCTCGGCCACCGTCGAGACCGTCGGAGCCACTGTCGAGTCCGTCGGGGAGGAGACGTCGGACGCGGGGCCCCCCGCCGCCGAGGCGGACGCCGTCGGCTCCGCGGCCGCCGCCCGGCTGCTCGTCGAACTGGTGCGGCTCGAGGTCCCGGTGGCCTCGCTCGGCCCCCACCGGCGTCTCGAGGACGCCTTCCTCACCCTGATCGGAGGTTCCGCATGAGTGCGCTCGCCGAGCGGACGGAGACGGCCGACGGGTACCGGGCGCGGCGGACACTGCCGCTGCGCGTCGAGCTCGTCAGGCAGTTGAAGCGACGCCGTACGCTCGTCATGGGCGCCATCCTGGCCGTACTGCCGTTCGTGCTGGTCGTCGCCTTCGCCATCGGCGGCCAGCCGGCCGACCGCAACGGCCGGGTGACGCTCATGGACACGGCCACCGCGTCCGGTGCCAACTTCGCCGCGATGAACCTCTTCGTCTCCGCCGGGTTCCTGCTCGTCATCCCGGTCGCCCTGTTCTGCGGTGACACGGTCGCCTCCGAGGCCAACTGGTCCTCGCTGCGCTATCTGCTCGCGGCGCCCGTCCCGCGTGCCCGGCTGCTGTGGTCCAAGCTCGCGGTCGGGCTCGGCATGAGTCTCGCGGCGATGGTGCTCCTGCCGGTCGTCGCGCTGGCGGTGGGTACGGCGGCCTACGGCTGGGGGCCACTGGAGCTGCCCACGGGCGGCGCCGTCTCCCCGGGCACGGCGGCCCAGCGGCTCGTCGTCGTGGTGGCGTACATCTTTGTGTCCCAACTGGTCACCGCGGGGCTCGCGTTCTGGCTTTCGACCAGGACGGACGCGCCGCTGGGCGCGGTCGGCGGCGCGGTCGGACTCACCATCGTGGGGAACGTGCTGGACGCGGTGACGGCTCTCGGCCACTGGCGCGACTTCCTGCCCTCGCACTGGCAGTTCGCCTGGGCCGACGCCGTCCAGCCGCGCCCGGAGTGGTCCGGCATGATCCAGGGCACGGCAATTTCCATCACTTACGCGCTCGTGCTGTTCGCGCTGGCCTTCCGCGGTTTCGCGCGCAAGGACGTCGTCTCCTAACTTGATCTTTAACATCCGGTGTCGAATGGTGCGTCGAA
>NZ_LBMW01000034.1 GCF_026168105.1 Streptomyces hygroscopicus | reverse complement strand
TTTCCCCGTGATCGGGGCGAACACCACGAGAGCGGAACAGCCGGGAGGAATAGTCCCGACCGTTCACAGCGTCCTCGCTGTGTTTTACTTCAAAGGAACCTCGCCCCAGCAGAGCTGGAGACGGGGTATCAACATATCTGGCGTTGACTTTTGGCACGCTGTTGAGTTCTCAAGGAACGGACGCTTCCTTCGTACTCACCCGAGAGACTCTCTCAGGCTTTCCTCCGGGCGCTTCCCTTCGGTGTTCCCGACTCTATCAGACCTTTTCTCGATCCGATTTCCTCGGCGCTTTCCGGCCTTTCGGCCTTCCGGCGTTGTTGACTCTATCAGATCCCTCAGTTCCCTTTGGACTCTGACTCCCCGTCAACCGGGCTTGTCTTGGCGGCCTCTCGGCCGTTCCGACGAGTGAGACTTTAGCGGATTCCTGGCTCCCGAGCTAATCGGGGGCTTGCGTTCTCACAAAGGTTCGAACGCGGATTCCTCATTCCGAAAATACGCATGCCAATACGCACGACGACATGGCGCCGATTGGCGATGGGTACTTGCGGGATGGCTGTCCGGGGACCGACCGGAGTCGGAGCTCACGTCGGACAACCCGGGGAACCCTACGCATCGGACCGGGGTGTGTCAAACCGCCTCCGTGGCGGACCGGAGAGGCGTACTCTCGTCGTCATGACTTCGCGTACGTGCAACCAGCAGTGGTGGGCCGCCTGACGGCGGCCGGACTCACGTATGCGCTCATCGGCCGCCGCATCGGCGGCCGTTCTCGTATCTCCCTCCAGGAGGGGCGGCCGGCCGGTCGCGGCGGCCCCTACCAGGAGGTGGAGAGATGACACGCGTCTTCAGCGGGATCAAGCCGACCGGGCATCTGACGCTGGGGAACTACCTGGGTGCCATGCGACGGTGGGCCGAGGTGGACCAGCACCGGGCCGACGCGCTCTTCTGCGTCGTCGATCTGCATGCCCTGACGGTGGACCACGATCCGGCGCGGGTGCGCAGGCTCAGTCGGCAGGCGGCCACGTTGCTGCTGGCCTCGGGGCTTGATCCGGAGTTGTGCACCCTGTTCGTACAGAGCCATGTCGACGAGCACACGCGACTGTCGTACCTGCTCGAGTGTGTGGCCGCCGACGGCGAGATGCGGCGCATGATCCAGTACAAGGAGAAGGCCGCGCGGGAGCAGGGGCGGGGCGGAAGCGTGCGGCTGTCGTTGCTGACGTACCCCGTGCTGATGGCGGCGGACATCCTTGTCTACGGGACCGACGAGGTGCCCGTGGGCGACGACCAGAGGCAGCACGTGGAACTGGCGCGGGACCTGGCGGTGCGGTTCAACCAGCGGTACGGGCATACGTTCGTGGTGCCTCGGGCGACTCGTCCCGAGGTCGCGGCCCGGGTGATGAACCTGCAGGATCCGACGTCGAAGATGGGGAAGTCGGACGACATGGGCCCGGGCATCGTCTATCTGCTCGACGAGCCGGACGTGGTGCGGAAGAAGATCATGCGGGCCGTGACCGACAGCGGCTCCGACGTCGTCCACGACCGGGAGGCACGGCCGGGTGTCACGAATCTGCTGGAGATCCTGGCCGCCTGCGAGGGCGCTGACCCCGAGAAGCTGAGCGGTGCGTACACGTCCTACGGTGCCCTGAAGAAGGACACCGCCGAGGCAGTGGTCGAACTGCTGCGGCCGGTACAGGAGCGGCACAAGGAGCTGTGCGCGGACGCCGCCCATGTGGAGAAGGTGCTGCGGGCGGGAGCGGGCAGAGCGCGGGAGATGGCGAAGCCGATGGTGGACGCCGCGTATCGGGCGATCGGGCTTCTGCCCGCCTGAGGGGCCGGGTCGCCGGGCGCCGTGGGCGGTCATCCGGCCCGCGGCGCCGGGTGCGGACCGTACGAATTCGGGCCTGGCGCCGCGGGCCCGGTGTCAGCCGTTGTTGCCGGACGCCAGTTGCCGGCTGCGGTCCCTGGCGGCCTCCAAAGCGGCGATGAGCGCGGCGCGCACCCCGTGGTTCTCCAGTTCGCGGATCGCGTTGATCGTCGTGCCCGCGGGCGAGGTGACGTTCTCGCGGAGCTTCACCGGATGCTCCCCACTGTCGCGGAGCATCACCGCGGCGCCGATCGCGGACTGGACGATCAGTTCGTGGGCCTTGTCCCGGGGCAGACCGAGCAGGATGCCGGCGTCGGTCATGGCCTCGACCAGATAGAAGAAGTACGCCGGGCCCGAGCCGGAGAGCGCGGTGCAGGCGTCCTGCTGGGACTCGGGGACGCGCAGGGTCTTGCCGACGGCGCCGAAGATCTCCTCGGCGTGGGCGAGGTGGGCCTCGGTGGCATGGCTGCCTGCGGAGATGACGGACATGGCCTCGTCGACGAGGGCGGGGGTGTTCGTCATGACGCGGACGACCGGGGTGCCGGTGGTGAGGCGTGCCTCGAAGAAGGAGGTGGGGATGCCGGCGGCACCGCTGATGACCAGGCGGTCGGCGGGGATGTGCGGGGCGAGCTCGTCGAGGAGCGTGCCCATGTCCTGGGGCTTGACCGTGAGGATGAGTGTGTCGGCGGTCTTCGCGGCCTCCGGGTTGGTGACCGGGGTGACGCCGTACCGCGTGCGGAGTTCTTCGGCCCGTTCCGGGCGGCGGGCGGTGACCAGGAGGTCGGCGGGGGCCCAGCCGGCTCGGATCATTCCGCTGAGCAGGGCCTCGCCGATCTTTCCGGTGCCTAGGACTGCGACTTTCTGGGTCATGGTGCGGGTGCCCTCCGGGAGTTGCGTCGTCCGGGTTCATCCTCGCACCGGGTTCCTCCATGTGGCTCGATTGTCCGGTGGGCGGGACGTGTCCCTGCCGGCGGCACGGCTGCCCGGGGCTCCGACGACCACCGCGCGGGTGTCACGCGGTCCGGCGTCGCAGTGTTGCCGCCCCGAGGCCCAGTACCAGCAGTGCGCAGCCCGCCACGATCAGCACGTCCCGGACGAAGGTCGGGGTCACGTCCGTGTGCCTGAGGACCTCGTTCATGGCATCCACCGCGTACGACATCGGCAGGACGTCGGAGATGGCCTCCAGGGCCGGGTGCATGCTGGAGCGCGGGGTGAACAGGCCGCAGAGCAGGAGCTGCGGGAAGATCACCGCGGGCATGAACTGCACCGCCTGGAACTCCGAGGCCGCGAAGGCGGAGACGAACAGGCCGAGGGCGGTGCCGAGCAGGGCGTCCAGGAGGGCCACCAGCAGCAGGAGCCAGGCGGAACCCATGACGTCCAGCCCCAGGAACCAGGCCGCGAGTCCCGTCGCCAGGGTCGACTGGATGATGGCCAGGGTGCCGAAGGCGAGGGCGTAGCCCGCGATCAGGTCGGCCTTGCCGAGGGGCATGGCGAGGAGGCGTTCCAGGGTGCCGGAGGTGCGTTCGCGCAGGGTCGCGATGGATGTCACCAGGAACATCGTGATCAGCGGGAAGATCCCGAGGAGCGAGGCTCCGATCGAGTCGAACGTGCGCGGGCTGCCGTCGAAGACGTAGCGCAGCAGGAACAGCATCAGACACGGGACGACGATCATCAGCGCGATCGTGCGCGGGTCGTTGCGGAGCTGGCGCAGGACCCGCAGGGCCGTCGCCGTCGTACGGGAGTAGCTGAAGGCGGTCCCGGTCGGGTACGTCGTCGCGGTGGTCATCGGACCGTCTCCTTTCCTGCCGTGTTCCCCGCCGCCTCGTCCACGAGATGCAGAAAGGCGTCTTCGACGGTGTCCGTGCTTGTACGGGCGCGCAGGGCGTCGGGGGTGTCGTCGGCGAGGATGCGGCCCTCGCGCATCAGCAGCAGGCTCTGGCAGCGCTCGGCCTCGTCCATCACGTGGGACGACACGAGCAGGGTGGCGCCGCGATCGGCGGCGATGGTGTGGAAGAGGGCCCACAGGTCACGGCGCAGGACCGGGTCGAGGCCCACCGTCGGTTCGTCCAGGACGAGGAGTTCCGGGTGGCCCAGGAGCGCGACCGCGAGGGAGACGCGGCTGCGCTGGCCTCCGGAGAGGGTGCCGGCCAGGGCGCCGGCGTGCGAGGTGAGGTCGACGTCGGCGATGGCCCGGGTGACGGCGTGGTCGCGGCGGTCGGCGGCCGGCCGGCCGGGGTCGAGGATCGCCGCGAAGTAGTCGAGGTTCTGTCGGACCGTCAGGTCGTCGTAGACGGAGGGCGCCTGAGTCACATAGCCGATCCGGGAGCGCAGGGAGGCGTCCCCGGCGGGGCGTCCGAGGACCTCCAGGGTCCCGGTGACCTTGGCCTGGGTGCCGACGACCGCGCGTATGAGGGTCGACTTGCCGCATCCGGAAGGGCCGAGCAGTCCGGTGATCCGGCCGCGGGGGACGGCGAAGTCGAGGTCCCGCAGGACGGTGCGGGTGCCGCGCACGACGGTGAGGTGTCCGGCGCGGACGGCGGGTTCGGGGTTCGGCGGGTCGGGCGGGCGCTGACGGCTAATATTCATCATGTGATGAATATGCGCGCGCGACAGGGCAGCCGTCAAGCATCGCGGAACACCTGCCGCTGTCCGCGCCCTCCGGGAACGGAGCAGACCGTCGTACGGGTGCCTACGGTCGGGTCGCCACGATCAGCAGGACGTCGTAGACCTCCTCGACGAAGCCGTCCGGGAAGGCTTTGAGCAGGAGCTCCCGTTCCTCGGCGAGGAAGGCTTTCGCGCGCTCCTCCCCGAGTACGAGGAAGATCGAGTGGCTGCCGATGTTGGCGAGGTGGGTGTCGACCGGGACCGTGCGGCTCCAGCGGACGACACGGTGGGTATGGGCCGGACTCTCGGCTGCGCCCTCGAAGGCGAGTTCGGTACGGATGCTTCCGGCGCCGCTCTTCGAGGCGTGTTCGGCGCCGAAGTACCGCTTGATGCGGTCCGCCTGCGCGGCGATCCACGGAACGTCCTGGGCGTCCATGTTCCACCACAGCGCGAGCACGCCGCCCGGGCGCAGGACACGCAGGGCCTCCGGGACCGAACGGGCGGGGTCGGTCCAGTGCCAGGCCTGGGCGTAGGTGAGGAAGTCGGCGGAGGCGGTGGCGAGGGGAAGGGCGTTGCCGTCGCCGCGGAGCAGGGGGACGCCGGGGAGGACGCGGCGGAACTGGGCCGCCATGCCGTCGCCCGGTTCCACGGCCAGGACCCGGGCGCCTCGGGCCTCGAGGAGAGCGGTGGAGATTCCGGTGCCGGCGCCGATGTCGGCCACGCGGGCGCCGGTGAGGGGTCGGCCGGCCAGCTCTTCCAGGGCGTCGAAGAGGGCGGGCGGGTAGGAGGGCCGGTTCGCGGCGTATTGGGCCGCGGCCGCGTTGAAGGAGTGGGCTCGGCCTGCGCGGGAAGGAGCGGTCATGTCCCCATGGTGGCGGGGCCCGGGTCCCGGGGACACCGGATTTCGGCGGAAGAAGGGGCGACGGCGGGGTCGTACGGAAGCGGCGGGGACCTGGCGGGAGGCCCTCAGGAGCGGCGCCTGCGGGACGGGTTTCCCGTACGGCGCGACGCCCGCTTCTCATGGGCGGCGCGAGCCGACTCGTACTCCTCGCGGTGGAGCTTCTCGCCGGGGGCCTCGGTCAGCGAACGCAGGAAGTACGCGAGCAGTGAGCCGACGAAGCCGATCGTCAGAAGGCCACGCAGGGAGGCCTGACGCCGGGGGTCGGGGCGCTTGGTGAAGGATCCCCAGGTGTTGCTGAACGCCAGCGCGCTGCACACCGCGAACATGACCACGACCATCAGGGTCACCGGTGCGCCGACGGCCGCGATCCGCAGGCCCTGGTAGGCGAAGCGCAGCACGAGGCAGGAGACGGCGGCCGCCGCGAGCGAGCCGACGCAGACGGCGGCACGGCGTGCGCCGTAGCCGCCGTCGTGCTCCACCCAGGTGGTGCCGAAGAAGCGGATCGGTTCGGGGCGGGGGCCGCTGGAGATGTCCGGAGTGCCGTTCTCGTCGCTCACGCGTCGATTATCGCTCCGGCCGCGGACGGGCCCCCGCCGCCCTCCGCCTCAGGAGCAGCGCGAGGCGACGTAGCCGTCGCTGCCCGTGTGCACATACGCGTCCGAGACGTACTCGCCGTCGTCGATGTTGTCCCAGATGTTGCTCGTGCCGTACGGCCCCGAGACCGTCGTGCCCGGCGTCTGGCAGAAGATCGGGACCTTGGCGCCCTCGGCCAGGACCCGGACGACGGCGTAGCCGGTACCGGGACCACTGCGCACATTGAGCCGGACGCCCGGTGCGACCGAGTAGTAGTGCAGAGCCGCGGTCGTCGCGACGGCCTCGGCCCGGTCGCGGGTCCCGGCTTCCTCGAATCGGTCAACGGACATGAAAGACCTCCCCCGTTGGACCCCATGACTGCCATGGGGTCGCGTTGGTTCCCTTGTGCCACGCGACGAAACACACGTGTCGCGACTCGCACGCGGAGGCTAGCAAGCCGCCTCGGTCCCGTACGAGTCATCGACTAGGCTCCGTGCGTCGCGCGCGCGTACGAACAGCACGGGGGTGGTCCATGACGCCACAGCGCAACACCGGAGCGGGCGCAGAAGCGGAACTTCCGGAGTACGCCGGTCACTACCGCCTGGAGTCGTGCCTGGGCTCCGGCGGCATGGGCGTGGTGCACCTGGCCCGGAGCACCTCGGGGCTGAAGCTCGCGGTGAAGGTCGTACATGCCGAGTTCGCCAAGGATCCTGAGTTCAGGGGCCGCTTCCGGCAGGAGGTGGCCGCTGCGCGGAGGGTGAGCGGTGCCTTCACCGCGCCCGTCGTCGACGCCGATCCGGAGGCCGAACGGCCCTGGATGGCCACGCTGTTCATCCCCGGCCCGACCCTGTCCGAGCATGTGAAGCGGAACGGCCCCATGCCCACGGCCCAGTTGCGACGGCTGATGGCCGGACTCGCGGAGGCGCTGCGCGACATCCATCGGGTCGGGGTCGTGCACCGGGATCTGAAGCCGAGCAACGTACTGCTCGCCGAGGACGGCCCGAAGGTCATCGACTTCGGCATCTCCCGGCCGAAGGACAGCGAACTGCGCACCGAGACCGGAAAGCTGATCGGCACGCCGCCCTTCATGGCACCCGAGCAGTTCCGGCGACCGCGGGAGGTCGGCCCCGCGGCCGACATCTTCGCGCTCGGATCCGTGATGGTGCACGCGGCGACGGGGCGCGGGCCGTTCGACTCCGACAGCCCGTACATCGTTGCCTACCAGGTCGTGCACGACGAGCCGGACCTCACCGGCGTACCGGAGAACCTCGCGCCGCTGGTGCTGCGTTGCCTCGCCAAGGAGCCCGAGGACCGGCCCTCGCCGGACGAACTGATGCGCGAACTGCGGTCGGTGGCCGCCTCGTACGACACGCAGGCGTTCATTCCGGCGCAGCGGTCAGGTGACGAGGCGGGGGCTGAGTCCCGGGCCGAGGAGCCGGAGCGACGGCCCCGCAGGCGCCTGCGCAGAAGTCTGGTCCTCGTCGGTGGGGCGCTCGCTCTCGTCGTGGGCGGAGCGCTCGTCCCGGTCCTGTCGCTCGCGGAACGGACGACCACACCGAAGGGCGGCACACCCCGGACCGCCTCCCCCGGGTTCCGTGCATGGGAGGCGAAGCCGGTGTCCGCGGACGGGAGCGTGCCGGAGTGCTCCTACGACGCCGGGAAGCTGCTGTGCGCACAGCCCGGGCTGATCTTCGCCCTCGATCCGTCGGACGGCACCCTGCTGTGGCGGCACTCCGTCACCATGGCCCCCAGGAACGGAGCGCCGGTCGTCTCGGGCGGTCTCGTCCAGGCCCTGACGGACGGGCGCCGGCGTCTGGAGGCACTGGACCCGGCCTCGGGCAGGACGCGCTGGCAGCGGAACGCGCCCGCCGGCACCGGGCTGCGGCAGACCGGTGCCATGCTGCTGATCACCGGCGCCGACGGGACGGTCACCGGCGTGAACGGCGCATCGGGGGCCACCGTATGGAGCCGCCGGATCCCCGGCCAGAGCACGCCGTACTTCACCTCGTTCGCCGGGGACCCGCTGGCGTACGCGACGAGCACCTCCGACGACGGGGCGAGCACCCATGTCACCGCGGTGGATCCGAGCACGGGTGACGTGCGGTGGGACGCCCGGCTGCAAGGGACACTGAAGCCGTTCGGCGGCAAGGACGGGTCGGTCTTCTTCCTTTCCCTCGACCGGGTCTACGGGGACACGAAAGCCGTGGTCCGCTACACCCCTGGGTCCGGGTCGACGCGCAGTGTGGCGCTGTCCGTGCCGTTCACGAGCGCCGGCGCCACCGTGGACGGCAACGTCGTGTACCTGCTCGGCGCCGGCGGTTCGATGGAGGCCCTGGACATGGGTGCGCGGAAACGGCTCTGGCATCTGGAAACGTCCGTGAGCCGCGGCTCGGCGCCGGTCGCGACCAACGGCCACGTCTACTTCACCGCGGCGGACGGGCGGCTGCTCGCCTTCGACGCCGGCCGGGGAAAGCTCATCGGCCAGACCCCGCCGCGTCTCGGCGCGCACGCGGACCGGGTCTCGGCCTCGCTGCCCGAGCCCGTGCTCGTGGACGGCCGCGTGTACGCCGGCGCGCCCGACGGCACCGTCTTCGGTCTGGACGGACGCAACCCGTCGGACTGGTGACATGCGAAAGGGCCGCCCGGGCGCGAGCGGCCCCCTCGTCGGCCGGGCTCAGCCCAGCTTGCTGACGTCCCGCACCGCGCCCTTGTCGGCGCTCGTCGCCATCGCGGCGTAGGCGCGCAGGGCGGCGGAGACCTTGCGGTCGCGGTTCGCGGGGACGTACGCGCCGTCGAGGGCGGCGCGGCGCGTCTGTAGTTCCTCGTCGGAGACCAGGAGGTCGATGGTGCGGTTGGGGATGTCGATGCGGATGCGGTCGCCGTCCCGGACCAGGGCGATGGTGCCGCCCGAGGCCGCCTCGGGCGAGGCGTGGCCGATCGACAGACCCGAAGTGCCGCCGGAGAAGCGGCCGTCCGTGATCAGGGCACAGGCCTTGCCCAGGCCGCGGCCCTTCAGGTACGAGGTCGGGTAGAGCATCTCCTGCATGCCCGGACCGCCCTTGGGGCCCTCGTAGCGGATGACGACGACGTCACCCTCCTTGACCTGCTTGGTCAGGATCTTCTCGACGGCCTCCTCCTGCGACTCGCAGACGACCGCCGGACCCTCGAACGTCCAGATCGACTCGTCGACGCCCGCCGTCTTCACCACGCAGCCGTCGAGCGCGAGGTTGCCCCTGAGGACCGCCAGGCCGCCGTCCTTGGAGTAGGCGTGCTCGGCCGAGCGGATGCAGCCGCCCTCGGCGTCCTCGTCCAGGGCCTCCCAGCGCTCGGACTGGGAGAACGCCTCGGCCGAGCGCACACAACCGGGGGCCGCGTGCCACAGTTCCACCGCCTCGGCGGAGGGAGAGCCGCCGCGGACGTCCCAGGTCTTGAGCCAGTCCGCGAGGGACGGGCTGTGGACGGCGTGCACGTCCTCGTTCAGCAGGCCCGCGCGGTGCAGTTCGCCGAGGAGGGCGGGGATGCCGCCGGCGCGGTGCACGTCCTCCATGTAGTACGTGCGGTCCTTGGCGACGTTCGGGGCCACCTTCGCCAGGCAGGGGACCCGGCGCGAGACCTGGTCGATCTCCCGCAGGCCGAAGGGGACGCCCGCCTCCTGCGCCGCCGCAAGCAGGTGCAGGATCGTGTTGGTCGAGCCGCCCATCGCGATGTCGAGGGCCATGGCGTTCTCGAAGGCCGAGAACGTGGCGATGTCGCGGGGCAGGACCGTCTCGTCGTCCTGCTCGTAGTAGCGGCGGGTGAGGTCCATGACGGTACGGGCCGCGTTCTCGTACAGCGCGCGGCGGGCCGTGTGGGTGGCCAGGACCGAGCCGTTGCCGGGGAGGGAGAGGCCGATCGCCTCGGTCAGGCAGTTCATCGAGTTGGCCGTGAACATGCCGGAACAGGAGCCACAGGTCGGACAGGCGTTCTCCTCGATACGGAGGATGTCCTCGTCGGAGACCTTGTCGTTGGCGGCGTCGGCGATCGCGTCGATCAGGTCCAGCGTACGGACCGTTCCGTCGACCAGGGTGGCCCGGCCTGCCTCCATGGGGCCGCCGGAGACGAATACCGTCGGGATGTTCAGGCGCAGGGCCGCCATCAGCATGCCCGGGGTGATCTTGTCGCAGTTGGAGATGCAGACCAGGGCATCGGCGCAGTGGGCCTCGACCATGTACTCCACACTGTCGGCGATCAGGTCGCGGGAGGGGAGGCTGTAGAGCATGCCGCCGTGGCCCATGGCGATGCCGTCGTCCACCGCGATCGTGTTGAACTCGCGGGGGATGCCGCCGGCCTGGCTGATCGCCTCGCTGACGATCCGGCCGACCGGCTGGAGGTGGGTGTGGCCCGGCACGAACTCCGTGAAGGAGTTGGCGACCGCGATGATCGGCTTCCGTCCGATGTCCGCACCGGGTACACCGGAGGCGCGCATCAGGGCGCGGGCGCCCGCCATGTTGCGGCCGTGGGTGACTGTGCGGGACCTCAGCTCGGGCATCGTCGCTCGCTCCTTCGGAGAGTTGTGACTCACGTCGAGCGTACGCCGCTGCTCCAAGGGACGGACACGAGTGTCCGGGATACGGGATGTGCGTCTCGGGCGGCGGCCGTCGGCCCGAGTGCCCGTGAACGCCCGGACGGCCACGCGTCCGCCGCCGGGGACGCGGCACCGCGGACGGTGTCGGGTGGCCCTGGACCACCGGACGCTCAGGGAGTCGTCAGGTGGCCCTGGACCACCGGGGCAAGTCGGGTCACGAGCTGTTCCAGGTCTGCCGATGCCAGCGGTTCCACCTTGATCACGTAGCGCAGCATCGCGACCCCGACCAGTTGCGCTGCCGCCAGTTCGACGCGCAGCTCCGCGTCCGGGAGGTCGAGACGGCCGGCGATGCGGCGCAGCAGCTGCGCGGCGACCAGGCGGCGGAAGACGGCGGCCGCTGTTTCGTTGTTGACGGCGGACCGGACGATCGCCAGCAGCGGCGTACGCGTCCTCGGGTTCTCCCAGATGCCGAGGACGAAGCGGGTCAGTCGCTCGCCGACGGCCTCGGGCGGCCCCTGGGCGATCGTGTCCGGTGCGCTCAGGGCGGGCGCGAAGGCGACCTCGATGGCGGCCTCGAAGACCTGTTCCTTGGTGCCGAAGTAGTGGTGCACCAGCGCGGAGTCGACTCCGGCGGCCTTGGCGATGCCGCGTACGGACGTCTTCTCGTAGCCGCGCTCCGAGAACTCCTCGCGCGCCGCCTCGAGGATGCGGTCGCGGGTGGCGGGGGCCGCCGCCGTCTCCGTACGGCTGGGCCGTCCCCTGCCGCGGCGGACGGGACCTGCACCGGTCGTGTTGGTCATGGATGCGCCACCTCGCTCACCGGCGGGGCACCTGCAGGGCCGACGCGAGGTGCAGACGCGTGAAGGCGAGGGCCTCCGCGAGGTCGGCCTCGCGCTCGGCGCCGGACATGGCACGGCGGGTGTTGACCTCGATGACGACGTATCCGTCGAAGCCGGTGAGGGCCAGCCGTTCGAGGACCTCGGCGCAGGGCTGGATGCCGCGGCCGGGGACGAGGTGCTCGTCCTTGTTGGAGCCGTTGCCGTCGGCGAGGTGGACGTGACCGAGCCGGTCGCCCATGCGCTCGAGCATCCCGAGGGCGTCGGTACGGGCCGTTGCGGTGTGGCTGAGGTCGATCGTGAAGTGACGGTAGTCGTCCTTCGTGACGTCCCAGTCCGGGGCGTACGCGAGCATCTCGCGGTCCCGGTAGCGCCATGGATACATGTTCTCGACGGCGAACCGCACATCGGTCTCGTTCGCCATGCGCCAGATCCCGTCCACGAAGTCGCGGCCGTACTGGCGCTGCCACCGGAAGGGCGGATGGACCACGACGGTGCCGGCGCCGAGCTTCTCGGCGGCTGCGCGGGCACGCTGGAGCTTGACCCACGGATCGGTGGACCAGACGCGCTGGGTGATCAGCAGACAGGGGGCGTGGACGGCGAGAACGGGGATCCGGTGGTGGTCGCTGAGCCTGCGCAGCGCGTCTATGTCCTGGCTGACCGGATCGGTCCACACCATGATCTCGACCCCGTCGTACCCGAGGCGCGCGGCGATCTCGAAGGCCGTCGCCGTCGACTCCGGGTAGACGGAGGCCGTAGACAGGGCGACCTTCGCATCCGGGATGCGCACCGCTGGTTCTGCCACGAGGGACAGCGTACGGGGCGCCGCCTTGACATGGGGGGCCGGATGCGATGGGAGAGGATGTGGGAAGGGGCACAGCGGCCGGATGTCGCCGGTGCGCGGATCGTACGCGCGTTCCCGCCCTGCCCGGGGTTCCGCGGCCCCCGCGGACGGGGCGCCGGAGGCGGCGGACGTACGCGAACGGCGGGATCTCGGCCGTGGTCCGGGCACCCTGTCCCGTACGTGGGCCGGGCCCCCTGCCCCTACATGGGCCGGTACCGGTGCCCCCACCCCGGCTCTCGGCCGTGGACCGGTGACCTACCCCGCCGCCATGTCCCAACGCCCCGCCCCACAGGCCATGGTCCCGTGCCTACCCCGTCGCCATGTGGTCGAGCCGCCGCAGGATCACGCCCTCGCGCAGCGCCCACGGGCATATCTCCAGCGTCTCCACCGCGAACAGGTCCATCGCACCCTCCGCGACCAGCGCGCCGGCCAGAAGCTGTTCCGAGCGGCCCTCGGATACCCCCGGCAGGTCCGCGCGCTCCTCGGCCGTCATCCCGGCCAGCCGCGGCACCCACGCCTCCAGGGACTCCCGCTTCAGCTCGCGCTGCACGTACAGCCCGTCGGCCGAGCGCGCCGCCCCGGCGAGGCGGGCGAGCTGTTTGAACGTCTTGGATGTGGCGACGACATGGTCGGGCGCACCGAAGCGGGCGAACTCGCCCACGGTACGGGCGATCTCGGCCCGTACGCGACGGCGCAGCGCCTTCACGTCGGCCGGGTCCGGCGGGTCCCCGGGCAGCCAGGCCGCGGTCAGACGGCCGGCGCCCAGCGGCAGCGACACCGCCGCGTCGGGTTCCTCGTCGATGCCGTACGCGATCTCCAGCGAGCCGCCGCCGATGTCCAGGACGAGCAGCTTGCCCGCCGACCAGCCGAACCAGCGGCGGGCCGCAAGGAAGGTCAGCCGCGCCTCCTCCTCACCGCTCAGCACCTGGAGCTCCACACCGGTGGCTTCCTTGACCCGGGCCAGGACGTCGTCCGCATTGCTCGCCTCGCGCACCGCGGAGGTGGCGAACGGCAGCAGGTCCTCGACGCCCTTGTCCTCGGCCGCCTCCAGGGCGTCCAGGACGACGGCGATCAGCTTGTCGACCCCGTCGGCGCCGATGGCTCCGCTGCCGTCGAGGAGTTGGGCGAGTCGCAGCTCTGCCTTGTGCGAGTGCGCGGGCAGGGGACGCGCGCCGGGGTGGGCGTCCACCACCAGCAGATGCACCGTGTTCGAACCCACGTCCAGGACACCGAGTCTCATGTACGGAACGCTACTGCCAGTACGACGCTCCACAGTCCCCGGAGCGGTCCAGTGCCACTTACCCTGGACGGGTGCCAAAGACGAAAAAGGCGAAGCCCGACAAATCCTCCACGAGTCCGAAGGACTCTTCGCAGGCGAAGGCGTCCAGATCCCAGCAGGCCCCGAAAGCGAGCGACGAGAAGGGGCTCGATTTCGCGCGTGCGTGGGTGGAGTTTCCGGATCCGGCCGACGGCGAACAGGTCTTCCGGTGCGATCTGACATGGCTGACCTCGCGCTGGAACTGCATCTTCGGAAGCGGCTGCCAGGGCATCCAGGCCGGCCGCGCGGACGACGGGTGCTGCACGCTGGGCGCGCACTTCTCGGACGAGGACGACGAGAAGCGCGTGGCCGAGCAGGTGGCACGGCTCACGCCGGAGATCTGGCAGCACCATGACGTGGGCATGGAGACCGGCTGGGTCGCCGAGGACGACGAGGGCTCCCGGCAGACCCGCCCGTACCAGGGCTCGTGCATCTTCCAGAACCGGCCCGGCTTCGCGGGCGGGGCCGGCTGCTCGCTGCACATCCTGGCGCTGCGGGACGGCCGAGAGCCGCTGGAGACCAAGCCGGACGTCTGCTGGCAGCTGCCGATCCGGCGGACGTACGAGTGGATCGACCGGCCCGACGACACCCGGGTCCTGCAGGTGTCGATCGGCGAGTACGACCGCCGGGGCTGGGGCCCGGGCGGCCACGACCTGCACTGGTGGTGCACATCGGCGACGTCGGCGCACGGCGCGGGCGAGCCGGTGTACGTCTCGTACCGGGCGGAGCTGACCGAGCTGATGGGCAAGGCGGGGTACGACCGCCTGGCCGAGCTCTGCGAACAGCGCCTGGCCTCGCAGCTGCCGCTGGTGGCGCCGCATCCCGCCGACCCCACCGGTCCTGCAGCCCCCGCGAATCCGGCGGACTGACGGCGCGACCCCGCGCGCACGGTGACCGAGCGCCTACGAGGACGGGCTCGGGGCGCCGGTGGTGGGCGGCGGCGTCGTGGGCGGCGGGACGGAGGCGGGCGGGCTCGTGGACGGCGGATCCGTCGGGCCCGGAGATCTCGGCGTGGGGTCCGGGCCCCTCGAGGGCGGACCGCTGGGCGCGGGAGCCGACGGATCGGTGTGCACGGGCGTGGGGCGCGGGTCCGACGGACTCGCCGCTCCGTAGCCGTCGATCATGACCACCGCGCCCGAGGGTGCCACCGCCACGCGCGCGTGCCAGGGTCCGGAGGGCTCGTGGAGATGGTCGACGTACACCCGCACGGTGAACGATTCGCCTGGGGCGAGCGTCCCCGAGGACTGGTTCGTGTAGAGCCAGGAAACGCCCGTGGCCACCGACCAGTGGACCGGTGAGGTCCCGGACGCCGTCAGCGTGACAAGGGTCGTGGTGCCGTCGCTGCCGGCCGACACCGCCAGTTGCCCCGTGTCCGGTGCTCCCGTCCGTACGCCGATGACCTCGACGGACACGTCGGGCGAACGGCCGCCCCCGCCGAAGCGGGCGTCGGGTTTCGCGCGTGCGTTGCCCGCGTTCTCGTAGCCGCCCGTTCTCGCGCCGCCGAGCGTGTCGGCACCCTGCGCCTCACGCGCCGTGGCGGGGCGGCCGTCCACGGCCTCGCCGGTGAGGGGCCCTCGACAGGCGGCCCACAGGGCGAGGAGGGGCGCCGCGATCACGGTGACGACGACGGTCGTCGTGACGGCACGCGCTCGCAGGCGGTCGCGGCGGGCCGCGCGGTCCTTCGGGTCCACGGGGAAGCCGCGCCGGTCGAAACGAGGGGCCGCCCCACGCGCGCGTGGGGCGTGGGTCATGGCGGCGTGCAGGGCCACGCGCGGGGCCTGGAGGACAGGGAGCGCGGCGGGTGTGACGCAGGCGCCGGGCCAGCTGCCCAGGACCGCGCGCTCTGCGGTGCGGCGGCAGCGCGGGCAGTCGTCGACGTGCCGGACGAGCTCGCGACGCAGGGTGGCGCTCAGGACGAGCTGGGGGTCGCCGGTGAGGTGGGCGACGCTCGGACAGGCGCCGGTCTCGACGACGGCGAGGGCGGCGCGGGTGCGCTCGACCTCGCAGGCGGCGGAGGCGAGGAGTTCCCGCGCGGCGGCGTGGTCCATGCCGAGCACGGCGGCGACCTCCCGGGCGGTCAGCTGGTGGCGTACCGCCAGCTCGAGCGCCTCGCGCTGCTCGGGGGTGGTGCCCGCGGCCTCCGGCCAGGCGAGCTGGGCGAGCTCCTGCCGGCGCAGCTCCTGGACCTCGCCGGGGACGGCGTCGGCGCCGAGCGCCACGGCGGCGCGCCGGTCGGCGGCCTCAGCCGTGCCGCCGTGGCCCCGGTCACGCCCGGCGGCCTGGCCGGCCTGGCGGCGTCTTCGGGCCTCGGCGAGCCGCCGCAGACAGGACCAGCGGGCGAGGGCGTACAGCCAGGCGCGAAGGTCCTCGGGCGTTCCCGGACCGCGCGTGCCGCGGCGCTCGGCGAGCGCGAGGGCGTCGCCCAGGGCGCCGGTCGCCGCGTCGTGGTCGCACAGCACGGAGAGGCAGTAGGTGAACAGACCGTCGAGGTGCGGCTCGTAGCGCGCGGGCGGGTGTGTGGCGGTGCGGCTGTTCGCGCCACGAGGCGCGCCGACCCGCTTGCGGGCGTCCGTGCGCGCCGGGTGTGCGCCGCCGAGGTGCGTGGAGGTGTCCGGCCTGCTGCTCATCACCTGTGCGACCGTATGCGCCCAGGGGTCGCACCTTCTGCTCCCTTGCGCACATTTACTCCGTACGGGTGAGTTGATCCCTCATAAAGACACATGATCGACGAGCTCCGCGTGATGTGTCCGTGACAGTGTTCCCCGCCCGAGCCCGACACCTCGGGCGGGTCCCGCGGTGTCAGTGGGCCCCGCTACGGTTTCGTCCATGGCTGCCCGTGCGAAGACCACCAAGGACCGTCCGTCCTACCGCTGCACCGAGTGCGGCTGGCAGACGGCCAAGTGGCTCGGCCGCTGCCCCGAGTGCCAGGCCTGGGGGACGGTCGAGGAGTACGGCGCGCCCGCGGTGCGCACGACCGCACCGGGCCGGGTGACGACCTCAGCCGTGCCCATCGGCCAGGTCGACGGGCGGCAGGCCACTGCCCGTTCCACCGGCGTGCCCGAGCTGGACCGCGTCCTCGGCGGCGGGCTCGTGCCCGGGGCGGTCGTCCTGCTCGCCGGTGAGCCCGGCGTCGGCAAGTCCACGCTGCTGCTGGACGTCGCGGCCAAGGCGGCCGGCGACGGGCACCGCACTCTGTATGTGACGGGCGAGGAGTCGGCGAGCCAGGTGCGGCTGCGTGCCGACCGCATCGGGGCCATCCACGACGACCTCTACCTGGCGGCGGAGACCGATCTCGCCGCCGTCCTCGGCCACTTGGACGCGGTGAAGCCGTCGCTCCTCGTCCTCGACTCCGTGCAGACCGTCGCCTCCCCCGAGATCGACGGCGCGCCCGGCGGCATGGCCCAGGTGCGCGAGGTCGCGGGAGCGCTCATCCGCGCCTCCAAGGAGCGCGGCATGGCCACCCTCCTCGTCGGCCACGTCACCAAGGACGGCGCGATCGCGGGTCCGCGCCTGCTCGAACACCTCGTGGACGTCGTGCTGCACTTCGAGGGCGACCGGCACGCGCGCCTGCGTCTCGTACGCGGCGTGAAGAACCGGTACGGCGCGACGGACGAGGTCGGCTGCTTCGAACTGCACGACGAGGGCATCACCGGGCTCGCCGACCCGAGCGGCCTGTTCCTCACCCGCCGCGACGAGCCGGTCCCCGGCACCTGTCTGACCGTCACGCTGGAGGGCCGTCGCCCCCTGGTGGCAGAGGTCCAGGCGCTGACCGTCGACACGCAGATCCCCTCCCCGCGGCGCACCACGTCCGGCCTGGAGACCTCCCGCGTCTCGATGATGCTCGCCGTCCTGGAGCAGCGGGGCCGCATCAGCGCCCTGGGCAAGCGGGACATCTACTCCGCGACCGTCGGCGGGGTGAAGCTCTCCGAGCCGGCCGCGGACCTGGCGATCGCGCTGGCGCTGGCGAGCGCCGCGAGCGACACCCCGCTGCCCAAGAATCTGGTGGCGATCGGCGAAGTGGGGCTGGCGGGCGAGGTCAGACGGGTCACCGGGGTCCAGCGCCGACTGGCCGAGGCGCACCGTCTGGGCTTCACGCACGCGCTCGTCCCGGCCGATGCGGGCAAGATCCCGGCCGGGATGAAGGTACTGGAAGTGGCGGACATGGGGGACGCCCTGCGGGTCCTTCCGCGCTCCCGTCGCCGAGAGGCCCCACGGGACGAGGAGGACCGCCGGTAGACTTTGCCCTGGTCTCGCCCGTCCGTACGAACCGAGTGTGCGACACGGGAGCGCCCCAGAACCTGCGACCGGAGGAGTGCAGTGGCAGCCAACGACCGGGCGGCAGCTCCCGGAAAGTCCGGCGGGAGTTCCGGTGCCGATGGCCTGATGCGCGCCTCACTGAGCGCCGTGGCACCCGGCACGGCCCTGCGCGACGGCCTCGAGCGGGTGCTCCGCGGCAACACCGGCGGTCTCATCGTGCTCGGCTCGGACAAGACCGTCGAGACGATGTGCACGGGCGGCTTCGTCCTGGACGTGGAGTTCACGGCGACCCGCCTGCGGGAGCTGTGCAAGCTGGACGGCGCCCTCGTACTCTCCTCGGATCTGTCGAAGATCCTCAGGGCCGGTGTGCAGCTGGTCCCGGACCCCACGATCCCGACGGAGGAGACGGGCACCCGCCACCGCACGGCGGACCGGGTGAGCAAGCAGGTCGGCTTCCCCGTGGTCTCCGTCTCCCAGTCGATGCGTCTGATCGCGCTCTACGTCGACGGGCAGCGCCGTGTCCTGGAGGACTCGGCGGCGATCCTCTCCCGCGCCAACCAGGCCCTGGCCACCCTGGAGCGGTACAAGCTCCGCCTGGACGAGGTGGCGGGCACGCTGTCCGCGCTGGAGATCGAGGACCTGGTGACGGTCCGGGACGTCTCCGCGGTGTCGCAGCGGCTGGAGATGGTCCGCCGCATCGCCACCGAAATCGCCGAATACGTGGTCGAACTGGGCACCGACGGCCGTCTGCTCGCCCTCCAGCTGGACGAGCTGATCGCCGGGGTTGAGCCCGAGCGGGAGCTGGTGGTGCGTGACTACGTGCCCGAGCCGACCGCCAAGCGCTCCCGCACGGTGGAGGAGGCGCTGTCCGAGCTGGACGCGCTCAGCCACGCCGAGCTTCTCGAACTGTCCACGGTGGCTCGCGCCTTGGGTTACACCGGCTCCCCCGAGGCTCTCGACTCGGCGGTGTCCCCGCGTGGCTTCCGCCTGCTGGCGAAGGTCCCGAGGCTGCCAGGCGCCATCATCGAGCGCCTGGTGGAGCACTTCGGGGGCCTCCAGAAACTACTGGCGGCGAGCGTCGACGACCTCCAGACGGTGGACGGCGTCGGTGAGGCGCGGGCCCGCAGCGTGCGGGAGGGGCTGTCGCGACTGGCGGAGTCTTCGATCCTCGAGCGGTACGTCTAGCCTCCGGCCGGTGCGGGGCCCCGGGCCGACCCTCTGGTCGGGGCCCGGTCTGCCGGTGTGATCGTCCTGGGACTGCGCCCCAGCCCCCTTCGGCCCGAACGGCCTCGTCCTCAAAAGCCGGACGGGCTCAGATCGCCCGGCCCCGGGCGAGGCGAAGACCCTAGTCCTTCGAGAGTACGAACGACGCCCGGGCGTCCGGGAAGCCGGGGGTCTTGACCTCGACCAGGTACGTACCAGCCGGTGCCGAACCGGCCGGGGGCGTCGCACAGTTCGCCGCGCTGGGCTTGCGGTCCCATTTCACGGTGTACGCGACCTGGTTGTCGGCGGGCACATGGAACAGCACGCCGCCCGAACCGCTCGGGCAGTCGGCCGAGGACCAGACCTTGCTGTTGCTGCCCGTCTGAGTGATCGTCAACACCGCGCTCCTGGGTCCTAGATCGACCTTGCAGTCATTGACGGAGGAATTCCTGGCGATCAGCTCGAATGTGGGGGTGTCCCCGGGCGCGTAGGTGTTGTGGAGGCTCTTCAGGGTCAACTGCACCGCGCTCGCCGTGCAGTTGGGCAGGGAGGAACCGGCTCCGGCCGGCAGCTGACCGCTCGAGGAACCGCCGGCGCCGCCGTCCGTCCCGTCGCCCGAGCCGCCGGAGTCACCGGCCCCGGACGCCCCGGACGACCCCGAACCGCTTCCACCGCTCGACTCGTCGCGACCGCCCGGGTGTTGACTGATCGCGGGGCCCGTACCGGAGGGCCCCGGAGTGATCGACGATGTGGGGTGTTTGCCGTTCGAGCCTCCCGCGCCGTTCTTCCCGCCGCCGCTGTCGGAGGAGGTGACCACCCACACGATGAGCAGCGTCAACAGGGCGACCACGGACAGCAGTACGGCCCTCCGTCGCCAGTAGATGGAGGAGGGAAGCGGCCCGACCGGATTGCGCAGAGATCCCACGGCGGAAACTGTACGAGAGATCGGCGCCGGGCCTTGCCCCACCCGCCGCCATGGCCCCAACTTTTCCAGATCATCATCCCGCACGGGCGCCACCGACGGACGTACGGAGGCGATCACGGGCACCGGGAAGGCCGGTCCACTCGCGGCCACGGACACGCGCGGAAGAGAACGGGGCGACTGTGCGCCCGCAGCGGCTCGCAGCGCGCGCCCGGGCCGACTGCTTCACCACGACCGCGCCGACCGCCGCACACGGTGAACCCACCGGCGCAGGCGGCAACCCGACGGCTCGCACGCGCGCCCCGGCGCCCCCTCCCACCGGCGCTTCCGCACCGTCCGCCACCCACCCATCCGCACACGCCCGGCCCACCGCCGCCGCACGACCGACCCCACCGCCACCGGCCGCCCACACACACCGCCCAACGCCCGCCCCAGCCACGCCCCCGCCACCCGCAATCTCGCCGGAGGAGGCACCGCCGAGGACAGAGCGCACCCCACCACCACGGGCGCCCCGTCATAGACAGAGCGCACCCACCACCGCGAGCGCCCGTATGAAAGGACCGCACCCACCACCGCGAGCCCATATGGACAGACGGCACCCACCACCGCGACCGCCCATATGGACAGACCGCACCGGCAACCGCGCCCCCTCCGCCGGCCACGGACAGAGCACACCCCCGCCCACACACCCGCGCCACCCCGCACCGAAGTCAAACGCACCCCACCGACACAACCACCCCCACGCCGAGCCGATCCCCCACCCCACCACCCCTCCCGTGGCAGGATCGAAGTCGTCATGACTGCACCCACCACCCCCACTCCCGCCCCCGTTCCCACCCAGACCGACGACACCGCCGGACTCACCCCCAGCGGCCAACCCCCCGGCAGGGCCTTGCACGGCCCGGTCATCGCCTGGTTCGACGAGCACGCCCGCGATCTCCCCTGGCGGCGCCCGGAAGCCGGACCGTGGGGCGTGATGGTCAGTGAGTTCATGCTGCAGCAGACGCCGGTCGGCCGCGTCCTGCCCGTCTACGAGCAGTGGCTCGCCCGCTGGCCGCGCCCCGCCGATCTCGCCAAGGAGCCTCCCGGCGAGTCCGTCCGCGCCTGGGGCCGCCTCGGTTACCCGCGCCGCGCCCTCCGGCTGCACGGCGCCGCCGTGGCCATAACGGAACGGCACGGCGGCGACGTACCCACCGCCCACGCCCAGCTCCTCGCGCTGCCCGGCATCGGCGAGTACACCGCGGCGGCCGTGGCGTCCTTCGCGTACGGCCAGCGTCACCCGGTCCTGGACACCAATGTGCGCCGTGTCCTCGCGCGCGCGGTCACCGGCGTGCAGTTCCCGCCCAACGCCACCACCGCCGCCGAGCGCAGGCTCGCCCGCGAACTGCTGCCCGAGGACGAGGGCACGGCGTCGCGCTGGGCCGCCGCCTCCATGGAACTCGGCGCGCTGATCTGCACCGCGAAGAACGAGACGTGCCACCGCTGCCCGATCGCCGCGCACTGCGCCTGGCAGCTGGCCGGGAAGCCGGAGCACGACGGCCCGCCTCGTCGCGGTCAGACGTACGCGGGAACGGACCGTCAGGTCCGCGGCCGGCTTCTGGCAGTTCTTCGGGAGGCCGTGAATCCGGTCCCGCAGTCGGTCCTCGACCGGGTGTGGGAGGAACCGGTGCAGCGCGCCCGAGCCCTGGACGGCCTGGTCTCCGACGGTCTGGTGGAGCCCCTTCCGGGCGGCCTGTACCGCCTCCCGCTCACCTGACTGCGGGTGACTGCGGGTGACTGTGTTCCGCCCGGGCGTGCGCCGCGCACCGCGCCCGGGCGGTGCGCGGCCGCCTCACGCCCAGCCGTTTCACAGCCCACGGCTCGGAACGTCACAGCGCTCGCCTCGCCACATCACAGCCTTCTCGGCCCACATTACGGACGAAATACCCCATACTCGCCCCAACTTCCGCTCCCCTTTACCCCGTTCCTGCCTCCGTTACACAACCGACGGATAGCCGAGGCCTCTCCGCAGGCTGCCTCGGACAACGCCGTGACAACCCGTCCGTAACTTCATATGCGTGCCGCAGCGGATGCGGCACACAAGCTGACACAGGCTTTGGAGAAACCGGCACTCGGCTGTGGGACGCAGCCGGCGGACAGGTCGGAACGGGGAACGGAGGCGGTTGGAATGGCGCACGGCGAGGTGCTCGAATTCGAAGAGTATGTACGCACCCGGCAGGACGCGCTGCTGCGCAGCGCCCGGCGTCTGGTCCCCGACCCGACCGACGCCCAGGACCTGCTGCAGACCGCGCTGGTGCGCACGTACGGCCGCTGGGAGGGCATCGCCGACAAGCGCCTGGCGGACGCCTATCTGCGCCGCGTCATGATCAACACTCGTACTGAGTGGTGGCGGGCCCGTAGGCTGGAGGAGGTACCCACCGAGCAGCTCCCGGACGCGTCGGTAGACGACTCCACCGAGCAGCACGCCGACCGTGCCCTGCTGATGGACGTCCTGAAGGTCCTCGCTCCGAAGCAGCGCAGTGTCGTCGTGCTGCGACACTGGGAGCAGATGTCCACGGAGGAGACGGCCGCCGCCCTCGGCATGTCGGCCGGAACGGTCAAGAGCACGCTGCACCGGGCGCTCGCCCGGCTCCGGGAGGAGCTGGAGGCCCGCGACCTGGACGCACGCGCGCTGGAGCGTGAGGAGCGGGAGCGTTGCGCGGCCTAGGCACGGGGGCCATACGGCCCAGCGGAGCCCTCAAGGCGGCGGTGGCGGCTGTGGCCGCGATCGCCGCCCTCGGGCTTCTCGTCTCCGCCTGCGCCACCGGCGGCACGGGCGCGCGGGACGAGGGCCCGGCGGGCAGCCAGTCGGTCGTCGCGGGCACCGCCAAGCCCTCCGCCTCACCGACCACCAAGGAGCCCACGCGGCTCGACGTGGTGAAGCTGGTCAAGGACGATCCCCAGGTCGCGAACGCGGTCAAGGAGGATCTGAAGCCCTGCGTCGCCGACGAGTACCCGGTCGACGTGTCCTACGGCGACCTGACCGGCGGCACCGTGAACGACATCGTGGTCAACGTGATGACGTGCGGCGACGCCGTCGGTGTGGGCTCGTACGTGTACCAGCTGAAGAACCACAGGTACCAGAATGTCTTCAAGGCCGAGGACCCTCCGGTCTACGCGGAGATAGACCGCGGTGACCTGGTGGTGACCCAGCAGATGTACGAGAAGGGCGACCCGGTGTCGTATCCCTCCAGCGAGGAAGTGATCAGCTACCGCTGGTCGACGAGTCACTTCACCGAGCAGGCCCGCACGCACAACGAGTACAGCAACGCCGTGGGCAACAGCGGCACGGCCGCCCCGACCGGGAACTGAGAGCAGCGGATGGCAGAGCAGACCCACGTCCTGTTCGTCGAGGACGACGACGTCATCCGCGAGGCCACCCAGCTCGCGCTGGAGCGGGACGGCTTCGCGGTCACCGCCATGCCCGACGGACTGTCGGGCCTGGAGGCGTTCCGCTCGCGTCGCCCCGACATCGCCCTGCTGGACGTGATGGTCCCCGGTCTGGACGGCGTCAGCCTGTGCCGCCGCATCCGCGACGAGTCGACCGTGCCCGTGATCATGCTGTCCGCGCGTGCCGACTCGATCGACGTGGTGCTCGGCCTGGAGGCGGGCGCCGACGACTATGTGACCAAGCCGTTCGACGGTGCGGTGCTGGTCGCGCGCATCCGCGCGGTGCTGCGACGCTTCGGGCACGCGAGCGGCACCGACCGGACGTCCGGCAACGACTCGTCGGTGGACGCCGGGGTGCTCACCTTCGGCGAGCTGGAGGTCGACACCGAGGGCATGGAGGTACGCCGGTCCGGGCAGCCGGTGGGGCTCACGCCGACCGAGATGCGACTGCTGCTGGAGTTCTCGTCGGCTCCGGGCACGGTACTTTCCCGGGACAAGCTGCTGGAGCGCGTATGGGATTATGGGTGGGGCGGTGACACCCGTGTCGTCGACGTCCACGTGCAGCGACTGCGCACGAAGATCGGCCAGGACCGGATCGAGACGGTCCGCGGCTTCGGTTACAAGTTGAAGGCCTGAGAGCAGGAGTATGCGGGGGATTCTCGGACGCCTGGTCCCGGATGACGCCATACGGACGGGTCTCAGATGGAAGCTCAGCGCGGCGATCGCCCTGGTCGGCGCGCTGGTCGCGATTGCACTGAGCCTGGTCGTGCACAACGCGGCCCGCGTGTCGATGCTGGACAACTCGCGTGACCTCGCCGATGAGCGCATCCAGGTGGCCCAGCGGATGTACGAGTCCGGGCGCACCCAGACCTTCGGCGTCAAGGTCGACGACCCAGCCATTCCGCGGGACCTGCTGGAGAAGGTCGTGCAGGGCCGACGCGCCACCTTTGTGTCCGAAGGTGCGCACGGCGTGCCGGACATCTGGGCCGCCATGCCGCTCAAGGACGGCCGGGTCCTGTCGCTGCACACCCGCTTCACGGACCGCAGCGCCAGTGTGATGGCGGACCTCGACCAGGCGCTGATCATCGGTTCGGTCGCGGTGGTCCTCGGCGGTTCGGCGCTCGGCGTACTGATCGGCGGGCAGCTGTCACGGCGTCTGCGCAAGGCGGCGGCCGCCGCGAACCGGGTCGCCAAGGGCGAGACCGACGTCCGCGTACGGGACGCCATCGGCGGCGTGGTGCGCGACGAGACGGACGACCTGGCGCGCGCGGTGGACGCGATGGCGGACACACTCCAGCAGCGCCTGGAGGCGGAGCGCCGGGTGACGGCGGACATCGCGCACGAGCTGCGCACGCCGGTCACGGGCCTGCTCACGGCGGCGGAGCTCCTCCCGCCCGGCCGCCCCACCGAACTGGTCCTCGACCGCGCGAAGGCCATGCGCACGCTGGTGGAGGACGTCCTGGAGGTGGCCCGCCTGGACGGCGCCTCCGAGCGTGCCGAACTGCAGGACATCATGCTCGGCGAGTTCGTCACCCGGCGGGTGGCCGCGAAGGACGCGGACGTCAAGGTCCGGGTGATCCACGAGTCGGAGGTCACCACGGACCCGCGCCGCCTGGAGCGCGTGCTGTTCAACCTGCTGGCGAACGCGGCGCGGCACGGCAAGCCGCCGATCGAGGTGTCGGTCGAGGGCCGGGTGATCCGTGTAAGGGACCACGGCCCCGGCTTCCCGGAGGAGCTGCTCGCGGACGGTCCGCAGCGCTTCCGCACGGGCCGCTCGGACCGCTCGGGCGCCGGTCACGGGCTGGGCCTGACGATCGCGGCGGGCCAGGCACGCGTGATGGGCGCGCGCCTCACGTTCCGCAACGTACGGGCTGCCGGGGTGCCGGAGCACATCCCGGCCGAGGGAGCGGTCGCCGTGCTGTGGCTTCCGGAGCACGCGCCGACGAACACGGGAAGCTTCCCGATGCTGCCCCTGTCCGGGAGCTGACCTGCTGCCTCTGTCCGGGAGCCGGCCTGCTGCCCCCTGTCCGGGAGCCGGCCTGCGGGCCTGACCTCCTGGTCGGCGGCGGGCGGTTCCCGGTGATCTAGCAGGCCCAGTCCTTGTCGAAGTCCAGGCCGCCCTCCCGGCGCTGGGTGAAGGAGAACCAGTTGCCGGAGTCGTCCCGGAAGAGCGCCTCGGTGCCGTAGGGGCGCTCCTGCGGCTCCTGGAGGAACTCCACGCCGCGCTCCTTGAGTTTCTTGTAGTCCCCGTGGATGTCGTCGGTGGCCAGTACGCCGGCGCCGAGGGCGCCCTTGGCCACGAGCTTCTTCATCATCTCGGCGGACTCGGGGTCCATCGCGGGCGGCCCCGGCACCATGAGCGTGAGCTCGACGTCGGGCTGGTCGGGGGCGCCGACGGTGAGCCAGCGCATACCGCCGTCCCCCATGGTCATGTCGGTACGGACCTCGAGGCCCAGCTTCTGTGTGTAGAACTCCTTGGCTCGGTCCTGGTCGAGGACCCAGACGGTCGTGATGGCAAGTCCCTTGATCATGGCGTTCTCCCGAGTGCGGTGGGTTGCTTGCGCTGCCACGGTAAACAGCGGGGACGTCAGCGCGCTTCTCCGGAATTGCTCTCCCGCGTGCCGGTCCCCGGGCGGAATCCACCGGCCCAGAGCATCGCGTAGCACCCGGGGATGAGGGCGGCCCCGCGGCCCACGTGCTTGGCCCGGTACTCACTGGGGGTCAGCCCGGTCCAGGACTTGAAGCGCGCCGAGAACGTGCCCACGCTGCTGAACCCCACGAGATGGCAGATCTCGGTCACGGTGAGGTTCGCGGTGCGCAGGAGATCCTCGGCCCGCTCGATCCGCCGGTGCGTCAGATACTGGCCCGGCGTCTCCCCGTACGCCGCCTTGAAGGCCCGTATGAAGTGATAGCGCGAGTACCCTGCGTGCGCGGCCACGGCATCGAGGTCGAGCGCCGGGTCGGCCCAGTCCCGGTCCATCGCGTCCTTGGCGATCCGGAGCTGCCGCATCTTGTCCACGGCGTCGATGGTGGCACGAGGCACTGACATCGAGACCGGGGGTGGCCCCGCTCTGGACTCCGGCCCGGGCACTGACCGCCACTCCGGCCGTCCGGCCGTCCGGCCGTGTCATCCCTGCGCATGGCCGCGCGGGCCGTATCCCCGCCCCCACGCAAGGGCGAAGGCCCCCGGGGCGGACAACTCCGGGGGCCTTCGGGCCGAGAGGCGAGCGAGTCAGACGGCCTCTGCAACCGCCGGCTGCGCATCCGCGGCGTCCCCAGCCGCGCCCCCGGCCTGCTTGTCCGGCCCCGCTCCCCGCAGCGGAACCTCCTTCACGAACACCGCAGCCGCCAGCGCCGCCACGGCCACCACCGCGCCGAGCAGGAACGCGGAGTGCGTACCCGCCGACACCGCGTACTGGTAGGCCTCACGGGCCGCCGCGGGCAGCTTCTGCAGGCTCTTCGCGTCAAGCTGGGCGGACTGCTCGGTGATCTTCGAACCGTGCGGGCCCGCCCGGTGTGCCATCACGTCCTGCACCCGGTTGTTGAACAGCGCGCCCATGATCGCGACACCGAAGGAGGAACCGAGCGTCCTGGCCAGGGTGGTGGTCGACGATGCGACACCCATGTCCCTCATCTCGACGCTGTTCTGCGCCACCAGCATGGTGATCTGCATGAGGCAGCCCATTCCGGCGCCCAGAATGGCCATGTACACACCTGAGGTGAACCGGCTCGTTCCCGTGTCCATCTGTGAGAGCAGGTACAGGCCCACGATCATCAGCACACTGCCGACCAGCGGGAAGATCTTGTAGCGCCCGCTGTTGGTGGTGACCCGGCCCGCGATCATCGACACGACGAGCATCGCACCGAGCATCGGCAGGAGCAGCAGCCCGGAGTTCGTCGCGGACGCGCCCTGCACCGCCTGCTGGTACAGCGGCAGGAACAACGTCGCACCGAACATCACGAACCCGGTGATGAACCCGATCGCCGACATCAGCGAGAAGTTGCGGCTGCGGAAGATGTGCAGCGGCACGACCGGCTCCGCGGCCCTGGTCTGCCAGAACCCGAACCCGACGAGAGCGGCGACGCCGATCCCGGTCAGCTCCATGATCCGCGCGGAGGTCCAGGCGTACTCGGTCCCGCCCCAGGTGGTGACCAGCACGATCGAGGTGATGCCGACGGTCAGCAGCGCGGCGCCGAGGTAGTCGATACGGGCCTGGGAGCGCTTCTTCGGCAGGTGCAGTACGACACTGATGGCGGCGAGGGCGACGACACCGAGCGGCAGGTTGATGTAGAACGCCCAGCGCCAGCCCCAGTGGTCGGTGATGGTGCCGCCGACCAGCGGTCCGCCGATCATCGCGAGCGCCATGACGCCCGCCATCATGCCCTGGTACTTGCCGCGCTCCCGCGGCGGTATCAGATCGCCGATGATGGCCATGACGCCCACCATGAGGCCGCCGGCGCCCAGACCCTGAACGGCACGGAAGCCGATGAGCTGGCCCATGTTCTGCGCCATACCGCTGAGCGCCGATCCGGCCAGGAAGATCACGATCGAGCTCATGAAGGCGCCCTTGCGCCCGTACATGTCGCCGATCTTGCCCCACAGCGGGGTGGAGGCGGCGGTCGCGAGCGTGTACCCGGTCACGACCCACGACAGGTGCTGGAGCCCGCCGAGCTCGCCCACGATCGTCGGCATCGCCGTGCCCACGATCATGTTGTCGAGCATCGCGAGCATCATCGTGATCATCAGGGCGAGCAGGACGACCCGCACGCTCCGTGGCTGTTTCCCGCTCCCGGCTGGTGCCGCGTTGTCCGCCATGCTGCCACTCCCCTAGGTACTGCGGGCCGCCCGGCTACTTACTTGCCGACCGGCTAGCTGACTACACTGAGGGAAGGTAGCCCCGTAACTAGCCGGGCGTCAAGTAAGTTTGGTGGGCCTGCCTGTCGCGCGGTAAGCAGGTCTCCAGGAGTCCGAGGAGTACGAGGATGGGCGGCACCACCATGGACGGCACCAAGCGTCAGCGGCGCGGGGACACCCGCCAGCGCATCCAGGACGTGGCGCTCGAACTCTTCGCGGAGCAGGGCTACGAGAAGACCTCGCTGCGTGAGATCGCCGAGCGCCTGGACGTCACCAAGGCCGCGCTCTACTACCACTTCAAGACCAAGGAAGAGATCCTCGTCAGCATCTTCGAGGACCTGACCCGCCCCATGGACGAGCTGATCGAGTGGGGCAGGGCGCAACCGCACCACCTGGAGACCAAGCAGGAGGTGCTGCGCCGCTACAGCGAGGCGCTGGCCGGCGCGGCCCCGCTGTTCCGCTTCATGCAGGAGAACCAGGCGACGATCCGCGAGCTGAGCATCGGCAACCAGTTCAAGGACCGCATGCTGCAGATGCGCGAAATCATCAGGGACCCGGACGCGTCCCTGACCGACCAGGTCCGCTGCGTCAGCGCGCTGTTCACGATGCACGCGGGGATGTTCTTGCTCCACGAGGTCGACGGCGATCCCGAGGACAAGCGCAAGGCGGTCCTGGAAGTAGCCATCGACCTGGTCACACAGGCACATGCGGGCACCCGGACGACCCGGGCGTCGTAGGAACGCCCCGTCCTCGGATCGGAACTGGCGGCCCTGCCGGCTCCGACCGCACGAAAAGGGGCTGCTCCGGGACCTGGGTCCCGGAGCAGCCCCTTTCGTTCAGGCCGAGCGTCCTGCGCTCACGCCTCCTTGCTCAGGTTCGGGCCCGCGCCACCGGCCGCCTGCTCGATCGGCGGGACGTCCGGCAGTGCCGACTTCTCCTCACCGCGGAAGGTGAAGGTCTTGGAGTCGCCCTCGCCCTCCGTGTCGACGACCACGATGTGGCCCGGACGCAGCTCCCCGAAGAGGATCTTCTCGGAGAGCGTGTCCTCGATCTCGCGCTGGATCGTGCGGCGCAGCGGCCGGGCGCCCAGCACGGGGTCGTAGCCCTTCTTCGCCAGCAGCTCCTTCGCGGACTGGGCGAGTTCGATGCCCATGTCCCGGTCCTTGAGCCGCTCGTCCACCTTGCTGATCATCAGGTCGACGATCGCCAGGATGTCCCGCTGGGTCAGCTGCGGGAAGACGACCACGTCGTCGACGCGGTTGAGGAACTCGGGCCGGAAGTGCTGCTTCAGCTCGTCCGACACCTTGTTCTTCATGCGCTCGTAGTTGGTCTTCGTGTCGCCGGCGGCGGCGAAGCCCAGGTTGAAGCCCTTGGAGATGTCCCGGGTGCCGAGGTTGGTCGTCATGATGATGACCGTGTTCTTGAAGTCCACGACCCGGCCCTGGGAGTCGGTCAGACGACCGTCCTCCAGGATCTGCAGCAGCGAGTTGAAGATGTCCGGGTGAGCCTTCTCGACCTCGTCGAAGAGGACCACCGAGAACGGCTTGCGGCGCACCTTCTCCGTCAGCTGGCCGCCCTCCTCGTAGCCCACGTATCCGGGCGGGGAACCGAAGAGACGCGACACCGTGTGCTTCTCGCTGAACTCCGACATGTCGAGGGAGATCAGCGCGTCCTCGTCGCCGAACAGGAACTCGGCGAGCGCCTTGGACAGCTCGGTCTTACCGACACCGGACGGGCCCGCGAAGATGAACGAACCACCCGGGCGCTTCGGGTCCTTCAGACCCGCACGCGTACGACGGATCGCCTTGGAGAGCGCCTTGACGGCGTCCACCTGGCCGATGACCCGCTTGTGGAGCTCGTCCTCCATACGGAGCAGCCGGCTGGACTCCTCCTCGGTGAGCTTGAACACCGGGATGCCCGTGGCGGTGGCCAGGACCTCGGCGATCAGCTCGCCGTCGACCTCGGCGACGACGTCCATGTCGCCGGCCTTCCACTCCTTCTCCCGCTTGGCCTTCGCGGAGAGCAGCTGCTTCTCCTTGTCGCGGAGAGAAGCCGCCTTCTCGAAGTCCTGGGAGTCGATCGCCGACTCCTTGTCCCGGCGGACGGCCGCGATCTTCTCGTCGAACTCGCGGAGGTCCGGCGGCGCGGTCATCCGGCGGATGCGCATGCGGGAACCGGCCTCGTCGATCAGGTCGATCGCCTTGTCCGGCAGGAAGCGGTCCGAGATGTAGCGGTCGGCCAGGGTGGCGGCCTGGACCAGGGCCTCGTCCGTGATGGAGACGCGGTGGTGCGCCTCGTACCGGTCGCGCAGCCCCTTGAGGATCTCGATGGTGTGCGGCAGCGACGGCTCCGCAACCTGGATGGGCTGGAAGCGGCGCTCCAGGGCCGCGTCCTTCTCCAGGTGCTTGCGGTACTCGTCGAGCGTGGTCGCACCGATCGTCTGCAGCTCACCGCGGGCCAGCATCGGCTTCAGGATGGAAGCCGCGTCGATGGCGCCCTCGGCGGCACCCGCACCGACCAGCGTGTGCAGCTCGTCGATGAACAGGATGATGTCGCCGCGGGTGCGGATCTCCTTGAGCACCTTCTTCAGGCGCTCCTCGAAGTCACCGCGGTAGCGGGAGCCGGCGACCAGCGCGCCCAGGTCGAGGGTGTAGAGGTGCTTGTCCTTGAGGGTCTCGGGCACCTCGCCCTTGACGATGGCCTGCGCCAGGCCCTCGACGACCGCCGTCTTGCCGACGCCGGGCTCGCCGATGAGCACCGGGTTGTTCTTGGTCCGGCGGGACAGCACCTGCATGACCCGCTCGATCTCCTTCTCGCGCCCGATGACCGGGTCGAGCTTGGACTCACGGGCGGCCTGGGTGAGGTTCCGGCCGAACTGGTCCAGGACGAGAGAGGTCGAGGGCGTGCCCTCGGCCGGGCCGCCCGCGGTGGCGGTCTCCTTGCCCTGGTAGCCCGACAGCAGCTGGATGACCTGCTGGCGGACACGGTTGAGGTCTGCGCCCAGCTTGACCAGGACCTGGGCGGCGACGCCCTCGCCCTCACGGATCAGGCCGAGCAGGATGTGCTCCGTGCCGATGTAGTTGTGGCCCAGCTGAAGAGCCTCGCGGAGCGACAGCTCCAGGACCTTCTTGGCACGGGGGGTGAAGGGGATGTGGCCCGAGGGCGCCTGCTGGCCCTGGCCGATGATCTCCTCCACCTGCTGGCGGACCGCCTCGAGCGAAATCCCGAGGCTCTCCAGGGCCTTAGCGGCGACACCCTCACCCTCGTGGATCAGGCCCAGGAGGATGTGCTCGGTGCCGATGTAGTTGTGGTTGAGCATCCGGGCTTCTTCCTGAGCCAGGACGACAACCCGCCGCGCGCGGTCGGTGAACCTCTCGAACATCGTTAATCGCTCCTCAGAGCGGTCAGGCAGTAAGGGGACGCTCCCCTTGCTGTCCTTCCGCAGCTTAGTCCCGCAAGCGGGGACCGCTCATTCCAACTGCCGACACCGTCCTTGGCCTCCTGACCCCGAACGCCGACATCTGCTCCAACCCGATGGTGCGAGACGATGTTCCCGCAGGCCAGGCAGTTACCCCTCTCTCCAGTACGCCCATGGCGAACGTGAGACCGCCCGTCCTTCGCGACGCCCCCTCCCACTAGGGATGTCTTACCCGTCCGCACGGACAGTCCATGCCGAGCGCACCGGTTCCCTCCGCTACGGGCGAACATCCTTGCGCGGCCGAACACCCCCGTACGCCCCCTTTTCCGGCACTGTGCGCAGTCGTCTCGCAACCCAGCGTAACCTGAGGCCGACTTCCCCTGTTGCTCCTGGCATGGCCCGCCCGTCGCCAGACCGCCGCCCCTCGTCGAGGCGCTGCGCGCCGCCGGCGCCCGGCGCGGTCCCTACGCCCCGGCGGCCGCTCGAGCGACCACTGCCCCTGGTCGGGCGGGCGCGTCAGTGGTACGAAAAGGAGCTGGGCTGGGCGACCGCGCCCGGAGAGCCGGTGCGGCTGGTCACAGGCCTGCGCTTCGACGTCCTGGACGTCCCCGCGGAGGCGGGTCTGCCCGCGCTGCGGCATCTGGGTCCCGCGTCCCCTGTCGCGCTGTGCGGGGAGCGGATGCGGCTGCTGGTGGCCGCGGGCAGCTCGGAGGAGCTGCCAGGACTGCTCGACTGGCTGGAGTGGGGCTCCCTGGACCTCGACCTCACGGCGACCGGGGCGGGCGGGCACATCGAGGCGCCGCTGCCGCCCGGGTGGGCCACGTCCCCCGTGCCCCCGGGACCGGCGGGCACCCCGGGACCCCGGCCGCTTCCCCCGGGCGGAGACGATTCACAGGGGGCCGCCGTGTGGCTGCGGCCCCCCGAGCCGGGGTGCGAGGTCGAACTTCTGCTGCCGACAGTGTCGGCCGTCGGGGGCGTCGGAGGCGCCCCCGACCTGGTACGGCTGGTCGACACGGTGGCCACGGAGTGCCACCGGCTCCGGCTGCTGCGCGCGTGCGCTCAGGCGTTGGCCTTCTCGTAGGCCTCGCGGATGGACGCAGGAACACGGCCACGGTCGTTGACCTCGTAACCGTTCTCCTTCGCCCAGGCGCGGATCTGCGCGGTGTCCTGGCTGCCACCGGAAACGGCGGCGCGAGCCTTGCCACGTCCGCCCGAGGCACGGCCCCCGGTACGACGGCCGCCCTTCACATAGGGCTCGAGAAGGCCACGGAGCTTGTCCGCGTTGCCGGTCGTGAGATCGATCTCGTACGTCTTGCCGTCCAGCGCGAACGTGACAGTCTCGTCCGCCTCGCCGCCGTCGAGGTCGTCGACAAGAAGGACCTGAACCTTCTGTGCCACCGGATTTCCTTTCATCGATAACTTCAGGGCCGAGGGTCCGCGGACTGTGCCGCTTGTTTCGCGTCCCCTGTTATATGCAGTACTGCAGTACGTCGGAAAGCAAACCGCTTTTGCCTGAAAAACACAAACCCCCCGACAGAGCCCGACGAGCGGCCGGGAGACCGGAAACATGCGCGTTTCGGACATAGGGAACCTGGGCAACCACGTCCGGCCGTGAAGCGCAGCCGAATAGTCCCGGGCGATCCCCGACGATCACAGATGCAGAAGCATCCGGCTGTTGCCCAAGGTGTTCGGTTTCACTCGTTCGAGACCCAGGAACTCTGCCACGCCCTCGTCATAGGAACGCAACAGCTCGGCGTAGACATCGGTGTCGACCGGCGTCTCACCGATCTCCACGAAGCCGTGCTTCCCGAAGAACTCCACTTCGAAGGTCAGACAGAAAACTCGGCGAACGCCGAGCCAGCGTGCGGTCTGCAGCAACTTCTCCAGCAACTGGTGCCCGACACCGAGACCCCTGGCCCCGGACATCACCGCGAGAGTACGGACTTCCGCCAGGTCTTCCCACATCACGTGCAGAGCGCCGCAGCCCACGACCTGGCCGTTGTCGTCGCGTTCCGCCACCCAGAACTCCTGGATGTCCTCGTAAAGCGTGACCGTCGCTTTGTCGAGCAGGATGCCGCGCCGGACGTAGGCGTCGAGCAGGCTGCGCACCGCCGGGACATCGCTCGTCCTGGCCCGTCGGACGGTGATGGCTTTTGCGGTGACTTCGGGGCTCTCTGCTGGCATGAGCGGACGCTATCGCCCGGTACCGCCCTCGGCCGAGGCGGGGTTCTTCTCCGCACGCATCTCCGCGCGCTTCTCCCCCGGGTTCCCCTCGGCCTTCTCGCCGCCGCTCCCGCCCGGGCGATCGGGGGGGGTGGCGGATTCGGGGGATTCGGGGGGCGCGGCATCCTCGGCGGCCACCGTTTCGGCACTTCCGGGCTCCTGGACACTCGCCGGGCCCTGCACGATGCGTACGGCGTCCTGCAGTGCCTGCCGCTGTTCGTCGCTCATCATGCCGAAGAAGGCGACAAGTGCGGCGGCCGGGTTGTCGCTCTGCGACCAGGCGTCGTTCATCAGCGCAGCCGCGTAGGCGGCACGGGTGGAGACCGCCTCATATCGATAGGCCCGGCCTTCCGCCTCTCGGCGGACCCAGCCCTTCTGATGGAGATTGTCCAAAACGGTCATCACCGTGGTGTACGCGATGGACCGTTCCTGCTGAAGGTCTTCCAGGACTTCTCGAACGGTCACCGGGCGGTTCCACTTCCACACCCGCGTCATGACCGCGTCTTCGAGTTCTCCCAATGGGCGAGGCACTCTCAGCACAATAGTGGGAGAAGTCGCCAATGGCCCGGCGGACGGGCACTTACACGGCGAACGACAACAAAAAGGGCGTACGACTCGAAAAGCGAACGAGTCGTACGCCGGGTGGCGCGGGAGGGCGCCGGGAGCGCCGGGGCGGCGCGGGCCTGCTCCGGATCAGGCCTCGGCGTCACGGACGGCCTGATGGGCGCCCTCGGCACGGGCCAGGGCCGCGTCGACCGCCGCGTCCTCCTTGGCCTTGTTGGCGCCACCCTGGGTCTTCACGATCACCCTGATGAGCCCGATGAAGAAGACGGCCATGACGACCGGGGGCACGAGCGCGGAGACGTAGTCCATGCGTCCAGGGTATCCAGGGCCTGTCCGATGGATCCCGGTCGGGTGGGCGTTACCGGATTCGCGCAGGTACGGCGCACCTCACGCAGGCGGTGTCCGACAATTCGCGCCGGATCAGCGCGCGGCCTCCGGTGCAGGGGACACCTCCCGGCGGCGGCTGGGGGAACATCGCAAGGCGGAGGACCTCCCGCGTACTGGGCGTACTCGGGTGGTCCGACAACGCGGCGAGGAACCGTGCCGGGCGTCGCGCGCCCGGCGGGAATTGCCGGACACCGCCTAGCCGACGGCGAGTTGCCGCTGCGCGTGCGGCGGGCCGGGCTTGCGCTTCGGCGGGAAGACCTCGCCGGGGGTGGGGATGGGACGCGACGGGCGGGGGGTTCCCGGCTCGGGACGAGGAGCGGGCTTCTCCGGCCTCTCGGCCGGCTTGTCGGGCTTGCGGGACGGCTTCTCGGCCGGCTCCTCCGAGGCCGCGAGACCGCCCGGGAGCGCGGTGAGACGAGCCCGCGAGGAGGGGATCGCAGCCTTGCGGGGGGTGAGGCAGGCGCGTACGTCGCGTTCGGCGAGGGCGCGGCAGTGGTCGAGGAGGGCGACGGCAGTGGAAGTGCCGCGCAGGGCGCGCAGCGCGGCGAGGTCGTCCGGGACCGGACGGTAGCCGGCGCGGAGGGCTTCCGCCAGGAGGGTGAGGTAGCCGGTGGCGGCGCCGGGGAGGGCGGCGCGGTAGCGGATGAGGTCGGCCAGCAGGAAGGCCCTCAGACGGGCGCCCTCGCGCACCGCCTCGTCCAGGGACTCGGCGAGGCGGAGGCAGTCCTGGACGTCCTCGGCGGAAGCGGTGCGGGGGTGAAGGGCGAGGGCGAGGGCGCGGCGGAGCACGCGCAGCTCCTCCGCGCCGAACGCCAGGCCGCCGTGGGATCCATATGGCGTGGGCATGCGGTGACGCTACCGCTAATCGGACAAAATAGGCATAACGGGCATGTCGTGTCGCTTCCGGGTTCCCTCAGGTGGGGGCGGCGTGAGCCTCTTCGCCGTGGTGTGTGGTGCGTGTGGGCGACCGCGGGGCTCTCGTGGCTGGTCGCGCCCGCGCGGTGGAGCCCTGCGTGTCACGGCCCCGCGCCCCTCGGGGGCGCGGGCCCTTCTCACGTGCGTGACACGTTCCGTTCGTAGACCAGGCGCAGGCCGATCAGGGTCAGCCACGGTTCGTGTTCGTCGATCACCGTGGCCTCGCCCAGGACCATCGGGGCCAGGCCGCCCGTCGCGATGACCGTGACGTCGTCCGGGTCGTCGGCCAGCTCGCGGGCCATGCGGTTGACCACGCCGTCGACCTGCCCGGCGAAGCCGTACACGATGCCCGCCTGCATCGCCTCGACCGTGTTCTTGCCGATCACCGCGCGCGGACGGGCCAGTTCGATCTTGCGGAGCTGGGCGCCGCGGACACCGAGGGCCTCCACCGAGATCTCGATGCCGGGGGCGATGACACCTCCCGCGTACTCTCCGCGCGCCGAGACCGCGTCGAACGTCGTCGCGGTGCCGAAGTCCACCACGATCGCGGGACCGCCATAGAGCTCGACCGCCGCCACCGCGTTGATGATGCGGTCGGCGCCGACCTCCTTGGGGTTGTCCATCAGGATCGGGACACCCGTCTTGATGCCGGGCTCCACGAGGACCGCGGGGACGTCGCCGTAGTAGCGGCGGGTGACCTCGCGCAGTTCGTGCAGGACGGAGGGCACCGTCGAGCAGATCGCGATGCCGTCGATCCCGTCGCCCAGTTCCTCCCCGAGGAGCGGGTGCATGCCCATCAGGCCCTGGAGGAGCACCGCCAGCTCGTCCGCCGTGCGGCGGGCTTCCGTGGAGATGCGCCAGTGTTCGACGATGTCCTCGCCGTCGAACAGGCCCAGGACGGTATGCGTGTTGCCTACGTCGATGGTCAGCAGCATGGTCCTACCTACTCCGCCGCTCGCAGGTCCAGGCCGATGTCCAGGATCGGCGAGGAGTGCGTCAGCGCGCCGACCGCCAGGAAGTCGACGCCCGTGTCCGCGTACGCCTTCGCGTTCTCCAGGGTCAGCCGGCCCGATGCCTCCAGCAGGGCCCGGCCCGCAGCGATCGCCACCGCCTCCTCGCACTCGCCCGGCGTGAAGTTGTCCAGGAGGATCAGGTCCGCGCCCGCGTCCACGACCTCGCGCAGCTGGTGCAGGGTGTCGACCTCGACCTCGATCGCCACGTCCGGGAACATCCCGCGGACCGCCTCGAAGGCCTCCCTCACGCCACCGGCCGCCACGACGTGGTTGTCCTTCACCAGCGCCGCGTCCGACAGGGACATGCGGTGGTTCACACCGCCGCCGCAGCGGACCGCGAACTTCTCCAGGGCACGCAGGCCCGGCGTCGTCTTGCGGGTGTCCCGCACGCGCGCCTTGGTGCCCTCCAGGACGTCCGCCCACGCGCGCGTGGCCGTCGCGATGCCCGACAGACGGCACAGGATGTTCAGCGCGCTGCGCTCGGCGGTGAGCAGGTCACGGGTTCGGGTGGTCACGGTCAGGAGCTTCTGCCCGGCCTCCACCCGGTCGCCGTCGTCCACATGGCGCTCGACTTCGAACTCGTCCGTGCAGACCACCGAGATGACCGCCTCGGCGACCCTGAGGCCCGCCACCACGCCCGGCTCGCGCGCGGTGAAGTCGCCCGTCGCGACCGCGTCCTCGGGGATCGTCGCGACCGTCGTCACGTCAGGACCGTGGTCCAGGTCCTCCTGGATGGCGACGTTGGCGATGTCCTCGACCTCGACCGGGTCGAGTCCTGCGTCTGCCAGGAGCTGGGCGAGCGCGGGATCGAGCCCGCACTCGATGTGGTCGCCGTATTCGCCGTATGCACCGTACTCGTCGCCGGTGCCGTCGGCGCCGCAGGCACAGCCGTCGCCGCAGCCGCCGTTCGGGACGAGGGGAAGGTCGGGGGTGGTCACTTCTGTCACTGCTCCTGAGGACGGGCGATGGCGGTCTCCCCGGCCCGGCCGGAACCGGGAGCCTGGGAGAAGGTCGGGGGGAAGTCTGAGGTGTCGGTGGCTCGCAGGGCCAGCGTCCGGTCCGGGTTCAGCCGTACGACGATGTGGCGGCGCCAGGCGGTGTCGTCCCGCCCGGCGTGGTCCTCGCGCCAGTGGCAGCCGCGGGTCTCCTGACGCAGGAGGGCGGCGGCCACCAGGACCCGGGCCACGCACAGGAGGTTGGTGGCCTCCCAGGTGTCGACGCCGGGCTCGGAGGTCTTGCCGTTCTCGTCCAGGGCGTCGCGCGCGTCACTGTGCAGCCGCTGGAGACGGTCGGCGGCACCCTGCAACGACGCCGCGGACCTCAGCACCCCGGCGCCGTCCGTCATGATCCGCTGGATCGCGAACCGGTCCTCCGGGGCGAGCAGCGGGTGCGCGGGCTTGTCGGGATACGGGACGGGTTCGGGCACGCGCGCGTGGAGGTCGTCGCCCGTCCGCTCCCGCGCGATGTCGGCGGCGATGCGCTCGGCGTAGACCAGACCCTCCAGGAGGGAGTTGGAGGCGAGCCGGTTGGCGCCGTGGACGCCCGTGCAGGCGACCTCGCCGCACGCGTAGAGGCCCGGCACGGTCGTCCGGCCGTGGGAGTCGGTGCGGACGCCGCCTGAGGCGTAGTGGGCGGCCGGGGCTACCGGGATGGGCTCGGTGACCGGATCGATGCCGTGGGCGCGGCAGGCGGCCAGGATCGTCGGGAAGCGGTGCTCCCACATGTCCGCGCCGAAGTGGCGGGCGTCGAGGAACATGTGCTCGGCGTCCTGCTCCTGCATACGGCGCAGGATGCCCTTGGCGACGATGTCCCGGGGCGCCAGTTCGGCCAGCTCGTGCTGCCCGACCATGAAACGCACCCCGTCCGCGTCCACGAGATGGGCACCCTCGCCGCGTACCGCCTCGGAGACCAGCGGCTGCTGGCCCTCCGCGTCCGGGCCGAGGAACAGCACGGTCGGGTGGAACTGCACGAACTCCAGGTCGCTGATCTCGGCGCCGGCGCGCAGGGCGAGCGCCACGCCGTCACCGGTGGACACCGACGGATTGGTGGTCGCGGAGAAGACCTGGCCCATGCCGCCGGTCGCCAGGACCACGGCGGGGGCGTGCACGGCGCCCACACCGTCGTGCTGGCCCTCGCCCATGACGTGCAGGGTCACGCCCGCGGTGCGGCCCTCGGCATCCGTGAGCAGATCCAGGACCAGCGCGTTCTCGATCGTGCGCAGCCCGCGCGCGCGTACGGCGTCGACGAGCGCCCGGGAGATCTCGGCCCCCGTCGCGTCGCCCCCGGCGTGCGCGATACGGCGGCGGTGGTGGCCGCCCTCGCGGGTGAGCTCGATGCCGCCCTCGTCGTCGGTGTCGAAGTGCGCGCCGGTGGAGATGAGCCGGCGTACGGCGTCGGGACCCTCGGTGACCAGGATGCGCACGGCCTCCTCGTCGCACAGGCCGACCCCGGCCACCAGCGTGTCCTGAAGGTGCTGGTCGGGGGTGTCGCCCTCGCCCAGGGCCGCCGCGATGCCGCCCTGCGCCCAGCGCGTGGAGCCGTCGTCGAGGCGGGCCTTGGTGACGACGACCGTCGTCAGGCCGGCGGCCTCGCAGCGAAGCGCAGCGGTGAGGCCGGCCACCCCGGAGCCGACGACCACCACGTCCGCGGAGAGGGACCAGCCCGGTGCGGGCGCGTGCAGTCGTATGCCGGTGCTGGTCACGAGGCGGCTCCGGGAGGGTCGGCGGGCTCGGGGGCTCCGAAGGACAGCGGGATGTTGTCGATCAGCCGGGTCGTGCCGACCCGGGCGGCGACGGCGAGGACCGCCTCGCCGGTGAAGGCGCCGGAGATCTCGCTGAAGTCCGACGGATCGACCAGCGCCAGGTAGTCCAGGACCAGCGGTGGGTCCAGGTGGGCGGCCTCGTCGAGGACGAGGCGGGCGGCGGCGCGTACGGCGGCGGGGCCGCCGGGTGCGGCCTTCGCCATCGCGTGCGCGTCGGCGGCGGCGCGCGACTCCCCCAGGGCGCTCAGGGCCTCGGCACGCGCGTGTGTGGAGGGCACTTCGCGGGCACGCGCGCGCAGCGCCTCCTGGGCGGCGTGCCGGTCGCGGCCCGCGAACAGGGCCCGGGAGAGCGCGAGCGCGGTGTACCGCTCCTGGGGCGACAGGTAGCGGTTGCGGCTGGAGAGGGCGAGCCCGTCGTCCTCGCGCACGGTGGGCACGCCGACGATCTTCACGCCGAAGTTCAGATCGCGCACCATCCGTCGGATCAGGGCGAGCTGCTGGGCGTCCTTCTGCCCGAACAGGGCCACGTCGGGGCGGGTGAGGTGCAGCAGCTTGGCGACGACGGTGAGCATGCCGTCGAAGTGGCCGGGGCGACAGGCACCTTCGAGGCGCTCGCCCATGGGGCCCGCCGAGATCCGCACCTGGGGCTCGCCACCGGGGTAGACCTCGTCCACGGAAGGTGCGAACACGACGTCCGCCCCGGCCTGTTCGGCGATCTTCAGGTCGGCGTCCAGGGTGCGCGGATAGCGGTCGAGGTCCTCGCCCTTGCCGAACTGGAGCGGGTTCACGAAGACGGTGACGACGACCTCGCCGTCGGGGCCGGCGACGTGGCGGGCGGCGCGGATCAGGGTGGCGTGGCCCTCGTGCAGCGCGCCCATGGTCATCACGACGGCGCGGCGGCCGTGCTGCACGCGCGCGTGCAGTTCGTCGGCGGTGCGCAGCAGGGTGGTGGTCATCGGGCGTTCCCCTCGGTCCCGTTGGTCCCGTTGGCGAGTACCCCCAGCAGGTCCTCGGCCAGCTCAGGCTTGAGCAGTCCGTGAGCCAGGGCCCGGTCGGCGGTCGCCCGGGCCATCGCCAGATAGCCGGCGACCGTCTGGGGGGCGTGCTTGCGCAGCTCGGTGACGTGCGCGGCGACCGTGCCCGCGTCGCCGCGCGCCACGGGGCCGGTCAGGGCCGCGTCACCGGAGCGCAGGGCGTTGTCGAGGGCGGCGCCGAGGAGCGGGCCGAGCATGCGGTCCGGGGCCTCGACGCCCGCCGCGCGCAGCAGTTCCATGGCCTCGGCGACCAGGGTGACCAGGTGGTTGGCGCCGAGTGCGAGGGCCGCGTGGTACAGCGGGCGCATCTCCTCGGCGATCCACTCGGGCTCCCCGCCCATCTCGATCACCAGGGCCTCGGCGGCCATCCGCAGTTCCTCGGGCGCGGTGACCCCGAAGGAGCATCCGGCCAGGCGCTGGACGTCCACCGGAGTGCCGGTGAAGGTCATCGCGGGGTGCAGAGCCAGCGGCAGCGCTCCGGCGCGCAGCGCGGGGTCGAGCACCTTGGCGCCGTACCGCCCGGAGGTGTGCACGAGCAGCTGTCCCGGCCGTACGGCCCCGGTGTCGGCTAGGCCTTCGACGAGACCCGGCAGGGTGTCGTCCGGGACGGTCAGGAGGACCAGGTCCGCGCGCTGCAGGACCTCGGCGGGCGGGACGACCGGCACATCGGGGAGCATCAGCGCCGCGCGTCGTCGCGAGGCGTCGGAGACCGCGGAGACGGCCGCCGGGCGGTGCCCGGCGAGCTGCAGCGACGCGGCGAGCGCGGGCCCCACCCGGCCGGCGCCGACCACGCCCACGGCGAGCCGCGCTGGGCGGTCCTTGGGATCTGGCTGTTGGAATGTACTCACTCGACGGCGGCCTTCCCGTTCCAGTCCGCTCTGGGTACCGGACGATTTCTCGTCATGTTAACGCGATTGGCTCCCGGGCCCGGCCGGTTGTCCACAGGCTGTGGGTTTCCGCAGTTCACGGGGCAGGGAAAAGGAGGTGCCCGCCGAGGCGGGAGCGCGGCATCATCCGCAGGACGGGTGACAGGACGTAGGGGACGGCGGACGGCGGACGACGGACGGCCGGGCGGCCGGTGGATGGGGACATGACGGGAACGGCTGGACGGGACGAGGAGCACGCGGCGGAGTCGGCCGACGAGGTGCGGCGTCTGCGGCGGGAGCGCCGGATCGCCGCCTACCGGCGCGCGGACCGCGTCCTGGCGCGCCCGGGCTTCCTGGGGACGCTCCGGGAGCGCCTGGCGCTGCTCGACGGCGCGGGGGATCTGTACGACCTGGACGAGAGCGTGGACATCTACGGGACGGGGGTCGTCGAGGCGCTGGAGGAGAAGGTCGCCGGGCTGCTCGGCAAGGAGGCCGCCGCATTCTTCCCGACGGGGACGATGGCCCAGCAGGTGGCGCTTCGGTGCTGGGCGGGCCGTACCGGGAACACGACGGTGGCCCTGCATGCGCTGGCCCACCCCGAAGTGCATGAGCGGAAGGCGTTCAGTGAGGTCAGCGGGTTGCGCCCGGTGCGCGTGACGGGCGAGCCCCGGCTGCCGACCGCCGCGGAGGTGCGCGACTTCGAGGAACCCTTCGGGGCTCTCATGCTCGAACTGCCCCTCAGGGACGCCGGTTTCGTCCTGCCCTCCTTCGATGAACTGACCGAGGTCGTGGACGCCGCGCGCGAGCGGGACGCGGTGGTGCACTTCGACGGCGCACGCCTGTGGGAGACCACGGTCCACTTCGGCCGTCCGCTGGAGGAGATCGCGGGCCTCGCGGACAGCGTCTACGTGTCGTTCTACAAGTCCCTCGACGGGTACGGCGGGGCAGCCCTCGCGGGGCCGAGGACACTCGTCGAGGAGGCGAGGACCTGGCGGCACCGCTACGGCGGGCTGGTCTTCCAGCAGTTCCCGACGGCGCTGTCGGCCCTCGCCGGGCTGGAGCGGGAGCTGCCCCGGCTGCCGGGGTACGTGCACCACGCGCGCGTGGTCGCCGCCGCGCTGCGCGAGGGGTTCGCGGCCGCCGGGGTGCCCTGGGCGCGTGTGCACCCCGGGCAGCCGCACACCCATGAGTTCCAGGTCTGGCTGCCGTACGACGCCGACGTCCTCGCGGAGGCCGCGGTCCGGCAGGCCGAGGAGACCGGAACCCTCCTGTTCGCCAACGCCTGGGACCGCGGCGGCCCGGACCTGGCCTTCACCGAGGTGTACGTACTGGCCGACGGCCTGGCGTGGACGGCGGACGACGTGGCGGCGGCGGTGACCGACTTCGCGGGGCGGCTGCCGGAGGCCGGTGGGCGGGGCTAGGGGCGGAGCCACCGGGGCGGGGAGGCGGAGGGCGTCGCAGGCCGTGCGTCGCCCCGATTGGCAGCCGTCGTCAATCGTCGGCGGCGTTGTCGGTGGCGGGATGCACCATGAAATCATGAGCGTCGACATCGACATCAGCGGACTGCGGCGGGAGAGGATCACCGCCGTCATCTCCCCGCTGGCCGAACTCGGTATGGCCCTGCACGCGCTGTCCGAGCCCGGTCACCACCCGGGGCTGCAGGGCTGGGTGACCACCGTGACCGCAGGCCTCGACTCGCACCTCGCCGACCGCATGTGCGAGGCAGACTTCCTGTGGCGCAGTACGTTTTCGGACATCTTCCAGCCTTACGCGGGCATACCGGGCCGGGACACCCTCCCCGGTGCCACGCTCGCCGAGGAGCTGGACCTGCTGGACAAGCTCAGCGACGAGCAGTTCGTGGACGCGGCACTGGAGTTCACCTGCGCGCTGCCGTACAGCAGGCCGGGCCCCGCCGCGCTCGCCGACGCCGACGCCCGGGCACGCGCCCTGGAGCTGGCCGCCGCGCGCGGGCCGCAGCAACTGCTCTTCAGCGAGCGGCTGCTGGCCGACCCGACGCGCACCCGGGCCTGGCTGCGGCAGTTCCTGGAGGACTGCGACGCGGCGTTCTTCGCCGACACCTGGTCCCGGCTGCGCCACCAACTCGCTGCGGACGCCCGCCACAAGACGGACCTCCTGCGACGCAAGGGCCTGGCCGAGGCGCTGGCGTCGGTGTCGTCCGCGGTGACGCTCGACGAGGCGGCCGACCGGATCGTCGTGGACAAGCTCGGCGACGGCCGTACCGCCACGGCGGACGGAGGACTGCTGCTCGTCCCGACCAGCCTGGGCCGGCCGCATCTGATGGTGCTCCACCGCCACGGCTGGCAGCCGGTGCTGCACTACCCCATCAGCTCGCCGGCGCTCGCGGCGCCACCGTCCCTGGAGCGGCTGACCCTGCGGATGGCCGCCCTGTCCCACCCGGTGCGCATGCACATGTGCCGCAGCCTGGCCCGCAGCGCGTTCACCACGGGCGAGCTGGCCCAGATCCACGGCATGACGGCGCCCGAGATATCCCGGCACCTGAGCGCCTTGAAGAAGGCGGGACTGCTCACCACGCGCCGCCGCGGCCGCTACGTACTGCACCAGCTGGACGTGACCGCCGTGGCCCGGCTGGGCAGCGACTTCCTGGAGGGCATTCTCAGATAGCCGTCGGCCCAAGACAGCCGTCGGCCCGAAGAGGCCGTGGGCCCGAAGAGGCCGTGGGCCCGAAGACAGCCGTCCGCCGAAGCCGTCAGTCGAAGCGGACGTACCTCAGCGAGACCTTCGTCTGTCGCAGCCGTGTCCGCAGGGCGCCCTCCCGGTTGGCCCTGAGCGTCAGCCCGGCGAGCACCGCGATCCGGTCCGCCGTCTTGGGCACCGTCGAGTGGTCCGTCCACAGGTGCTCGGCGAACTCCGGCTCGCTGAGCCGCTCCAGACAGTGATCGAGCTGCTCGACGGCCCAGCTCTCCCTGCGCAGAGGGGCGCCCTTCCCGGCGACGCACTGGAGGAGATGCCCGAAGCCGCGCTCCCGCAGCCGTCTCAGGACGGTCTCGCGTTCGGCAAGAAGCGTGAAGTGGCGTACGTCGTGCCCGAGTTCACGCAGTCGGCCCACCGTCTGAGCGAAATAGTCCGGCTCGGTGACCGTCATGGGGGCGATGACCACGCCGTCGTGCTTGCTCAGCGCGAGGTCCAGGACCTCGACCACGCCCTGCCGCCAGGACGCCAGATCCTGGAAGTCTCCGCGCAGTTCGGGCGGCAGCATACGGCGCAGCCCGAAGCCGGCGTGTTCCGGATCGCAGACGACACTGCCGGGCAGGCGGCGCTGGATCTCATGTGCGGTCTGTGTCTTGCCGCCCCCGAAAGGGCCGTTGATCCACAGGAGCATGCGCAGACCCTAGTGGGCGCAGGTTGCACGGGGGCCAGATGTGACTCAACCGTGCCCGCCCGCCCGTACGAGACCCGTCTCGTACGCGAGGACGACCACCTGCACCCGGTCCCTGAGCCCCAGCTTCGTCAGAATGCGGCCGACATGGGTCTTCACCGTCGCCTCGGACAGCACCAGCCGAGCCGCGATCTCGCCGTTGGACAGGCCTTGCGCGACCAGCACCATGACCTCGCGCTCACGGTCGGTGAGCCGCTCCAGCTCCTTGTGCCGGGGCTCCGTGGTGCCGCCCGGCAGCATCGGCGCGAAACGGTCGAGCAGACGGCGGGTGGTGGAGGGCGCGACCACGGCGTCGCCGCTGTGCACGGAGCGGATGGCCGTCAGCAGTTCACCGGGCGGCACGTCCTTGAGCATGAAGCCGGAGGCTCCCGCCTTGAGCCCGGAGAAGGCGTACTCGTCCAGGTCGAAGGTGGTAAGGATCAGCACCTTCGGGGGTTTGGGGTCCGAGCAGATGCGGCGGGTGGTCTCCACGCCGTCCAGCTTCGGCATGCGGACGTCCATGAGCACCACGTCGACCTCGGTGGAGCGCAGCACCTGAAGGGCCTCCACGCCGTCACCCGCCTCCGCGACGACCTCCATGTCCGGCTGGGCGGCGAGCACCATCCGGAACCCGGTGCGCAGCAGCACCTGGTCGTCGACGAGCATCACACGGATCGGCATGGCGGGGATCCTCCGGTCGGTCTTCGGGTCGGTGGGCTGGGCCGTGGGGCGGTCGGGCGGGCGAGCGTGCACGTGTCAGTGGGCCGGTTTCAGCGGCAGCAGGGCGCTGATGCGGAAGCCTCCACCCGGGCGGGGGCCGGCGTCCAGGGTGCCGCCGACCATGCCGACCCGCTCGCGCATGCCGATCAGTCCGTGGCCCCGTCCGTCGGCGCCGCCCTCCTCGTACAGCTCGTGCGGGGCACCCTTGCCGTCGTCCTCCACGAGCAGTCCGAGGCCGTCGTCGAAGTACACCAGGCGCACGCTCGCGCCCGCGTTGGGCCCCCCGTGCTTACGGGTGTTGGTGAGCGCCTCCTGGACGATGCGATACGCCGTCAGCTCCACCCCGCTGGGCAGCGGGCGCGGGGTGCCCTCCACCTTGAAGTCGACTGGCAGGCCCGCGCTGCGGCACTGTTCGACGAGCTCGTCGATCTGCTCGACGTCGGGCTGCGGGACGTACTCGCCGGCCTCCTTGTGCTCGCCGGTGCGCAGCACGCCCAGCAGGCGGCGCATCTCGGCGAGGGCCTGGCGGCCGGTACCGGAGATCGTCTCCAGGGCCTTCTTCGCCTGCTCGGGGGCGGCGTCCAGGACATAGGCAGCGCCGTCCGCCTGCACCACCATCACCGACACGTTGTGGGCGACCACGTCGTGCAGCTCGCGGGCGATGCGCGCGCGCTCGGCGGCGACCGCGACCTTGGCCTGCGCCTCGCGCTCCTTCTCCAGCCGGGCAGCCCTCTCCTCCAGCTGGGCGAGATAGGCGCGGCGGGTGCGGAAGGAGTCGCCGAGGACCCAGGCGAGGGTGAAGGGCACGGTCTGGAAGACGGCGATCGCGACCGTACTCAGGGCGCTCGAGTGGTGGTCCGCCCAGCGCGTCTGTGACAAGGTGCCGGCGCACAGGCCGCCTATCAGGCCCACTCGGGACGCCCAGCGGGCGCCGTCCGCGGCGACCGTGTAGATGATCACCAGCATGGCGAAGTCGGCGACCATCGGCTGCTGGTCGAGCACCAGCTGCGCCAGTCCCGTCGCGACCGCCACGAGAAGCATCGTCTCGGGCATACGACGGCGCAGGGCGACGACCACCGACAGGACAGCGGAGATCGCGACCCCCGCGGGGAGCGAGCCGTGGTAGTTCCGCGCCCCGCTGAGGTTCGTCACACTCGCGCAGGAGAGCCCGAACAGGACGACGGCCCAGAAGCTGTCGACCCACGTGGGGTGCCTGCGGAGGAAGTCATAGAGGCGCTGCACGTAACCCAGAGTAGGGACACCTGTTGCGTGCCGGGGTCAACCGGAGGGCCGATCCGGGACGGACACGCGTACTCCGCAAGGTGGATGCCCCCGTGATCCCGCACGGTGAGGGGCGTCTTCGGGAGCCACGCGGGGGCGAGGCGCGCTCCGGCGCACACCACTGGTTGCCCCCATCCACTCCCCGCCGCCCCCCGCGCCCACCTGCACCTTGCCCACCGCCCTAGCCTGACCCCGTGGCACACGAGGCGAGTGGTGAGTGGCGGGGATGGCGGGCGGCGGCCGAGGAGGCCCTCTACGGGAAGCGCGGGTTCTACCGGCGGGCCGAAGGGCCCGCCGGGCACTTCCGTACGTCCGTGCACGCCTCGCCACTCTTCGCCGTCGCCGTGGCCCGGCTGCTGTGCCGGGTCGACGAGGCACTGGGGCGGCCCGCCGAGCTGGCCTTCGTGGACATGGCGGCCGGCCGGGGCGAACTGGTCGCCCGTGTCCTGGGGGCGCTGCCCCCCGATGTCGCCGCCCGGGTACAGGCCTACGCCGTCGAGATCACCGGCCGCCCCGAGGGCCTCGACCCCGGGATCGAGTGGCTCGGCGAGCCCCCGAAGCGGATCACCGGGCTGCTGTTCGCGAACGAGTGGCTGGACAACGTGCCGGTCGAGGTCGCGGAGGCCGGCCCCGACGGCGTACCCAGGCGGGTCCTCGTACGGCAGGACGGCAGCGAGCGCCTCGGGGAGCCGGTCACGGGCGCGGAGGCACATTGGCTGGAGCGCTGGTGGCCGCTGTCCGGTGAAGGGGCGCGTGCGGAGATCGGACTCCCCAGGGACACCGCCTGGGCCGACGCCGTCGCCACCGTCGGCCGCGGCCTCGCCGTCGCCGTCGACTACGGGCACCGCGCGGACGCCCGGCCGCCCTTCGGCTCGCTCACTGGATTCCGGTCGGGCCGGGAGACCGCCCCGGTGCCGGACGGCTCCTGCGACATCACTGCGCATGTGGCGCTCGATGCGTGCGCCCTGCCAGGGGCGCGCCTGCTCACCCAGCGCACGGCGTTGCGCGCGCTGGGTATCACCGGCGCACGCCCCCCGCTGTCACTCGCGTCCACCAACCCCACGGCCTACGTACACGCCCTCGCGCACGCCGGAGCCGCCGCCGAACTCACCGCGCCCGGCGGCCTCGGTGACTTCGGCTGGCTGCTCCAGCCCGTAGGCATCGCGGACGCCCGCCTCGGGGACGCACTGGGCGACCTATTTGTCGATGTCGCCGACCACGAAGAACATTGATCCCAGGATCGCCACCATGTCCGCGACCAGCGTCCCCGGCAGCAGCTCGGTCAGCACCTGGATGTTGTTGTACGAGGCCGAGCGCAGCTTCAGCCGGTACGGCGTCTTGTCGCCCTTGCTGACCAGGTAGTAGCCGTTGATGCCGAGCGGGTTCTCGGTCCAGGCGTATGTGTGGCCCTCGGGCGCCTTGAGCACCTTGGGCAGACGCTGGTTGACCGGCCCGGGCGGCAGCTCGGCCAGCCGGTCCAGGCACGCGTCGGCCAGATCGAGCGCGTTGTGCGTCTGCTCCAGGAGGCACTCGAAGCGGGCCAGGCAGTCGCCCTCCTGACGAGTGACGACCCGAAGCGTGTCCTGGAGCTCCCCGTAGGCCAGATACGGCTCGTCCCGGCGCAGGTCGAAGTCCACCCCGGAGGCGCGCGCGACCGGTCCGCTCACGCCGTACGCATGCACGGCCTCCGCCGTGAGGACGCCCACGCCCCGGGTGCGCCCCCGGAAGATCTCGTTCCCCAGCACCAGGTCGTCGAAGCGGTCCATGCGGGAACGCACCCCGGAGACCGCGTGACGCGCGCGCGAGGTCCAGCCCGCGGGCAGGTCCTCCTTGAGGCCGCCCACGCGGTTGAACATGTAGTGCATGCGCCCGCCGGAGATCTCCTCCATGACGTTCTGAAGTTCCTCGCGCTCCTGGAAGGCGTAGAAGACCGGCGTGATGCCGCCGAGTTCAAGCGGATAGGAGCCGAGGAACATCAGATGGTTCAGGACCCGGTTCAGCTCCGCGAGGAGTGTGCGCATCCACACCGCGCGCTCGGGGACCTCCATGCCGAGCATCCGCTCGACGGCGAGGACCACACCCAGCTCGTTCGAGAACGCGGAGAGCCAGTCGTGGCGGTTGGCGAGCATGATGATCTGGCGGTAGTCGCGCGCCTCGAACAGCTTCTCCGCGCCCCGGTGCATATAACCGATGACCGGCTGGGCGCCCTTGATCCGCTCGCCGTCCAGCACGAGCCGCAGCCGGAGCACTCCGTGCGTGGACGGGTGCTGGGGCCCGATGTTGAGCACCATGTCGGTGCTCTCCGCGGCGCCGCCGATTCCGACCATGGTCTCCGTCGTAGGAGTCATGGACCCAGTCTCCCCCACGTACGCTTGCGGCGTGGAAACGGGGACTGTGCACGGCGGCGCTGGGACCGTATGGACCGGACTGCCGCCGGGGCTGCTGCGGATGCGCCGATTGTTGCTGGTGGTGTGGCTGGGGCTGCTGGCCCTCGGCACGGGACTGCTCCTCGGTCTGCTCGCCGGACCCGCCTGGGCGCTCTTCGCGCTGCTGCCGCTGGCCTCGATGCTGTGGGGATGGGTGCTGCTGGGCCGCAACTGGCGTTCCTGGCGTTACACCGAGCGGGCCGACGACCTCCTGATCAGCCGGGGCGTGCTGTGGCGCGAGGAGACCGTGGTGCCGTACGGGCGCATGCAGCTCGTCGAGGTCACCTCCGGTCCCGTCGCGCGGCACTTCGGGCTGGCGAGCGTGCAACTGCACACCGCCGCAGCCGCGACCGACGCCACCATCCCGGGCCTCGACCCGGCTGAGGCGGAACGGCTGCGGGATCGGCTGACCGAGCTGGGCGAGGCCCGATCGGCGGGGCTGTGAGCGCGCCCGAAGCGGAAGGCGGCATACCGGAGGGGCAGGAGGTCGCCGAGCGGCGGCTGCACCCCGTGACCCCGCTGCGCCGCGCCTGGGCGCCGGTCGCCCTGATCGCCGGCTGGGCGGCGCACGACCCCGACCAGGCCCAGGAGCAGCTGACCCGGCTCACCACGGTCACCCTCCTGGCGGGCCTCGCCGTACTGCTCCCGGCCGCCGCCCTGTACGGCTTTCTGAGCTGGTGGTTCACGCACTACGCGGTGACCGAGACCGAACTGCGCATCCGCACGGGCCTGTTCTTCCGCCGCACGGCCCATATCCGTCTGGACCGGCTCCAGGCCGTCGACATCAACCGGCCGCTGCTGGCCCGGGTCGCGGGTGTCGCCAAGCTCAGACTCGACGCCATAGGAACGGACAAGAAGGACGAACTCGCCTATCTGAGCGAGGACGAGGCCCGCGCGCTGCGCGCCGAACTGCTCGCCCGTGCGGCCGGTTTCGCGCCCCGGACGGCACGGGAGGTCGGCGAGGCTCCGGTGCGGCAACTGCTGCACGTGCCGCCGGGGATGCTGGCCGTCTCCCTTCTCCTGATCGGGTCCACCTGGGGTTCGCTGCTCTCCGCGCTCGCCGTGCCGACGCTGCTGTGGTTCGGCACGCACAGCGTGTGGTCGGTGCTCGCGACCGGGCTGCCGCTGGCCGGCGGGGCGGCCACGAGGACCGCGGGCCGGTTCGTCCGCGCGTACGACTGGACGGTGGGCGAGTCGCCGGACGGGCTCCGCATCGACCACGGGCTGCTCGACCGCGCGCACGAGACGGTGCCGCCGGGGCGCGTGCAGACCCTGCGGATCGTGGAGCCGCTGCTGTGGCGGCGGCGCGGCTGGGTGCGGGTGGAACTGGACGTGGCGGGCTCGTCCAATCCGGTGCTGGTCCCGGTCGCTCCGCGCGCGGCCGCGGAACTGGTGATCGCGCGGGTGCTGCCCGGGGTGACCGTGCCCACGTCCCTGTCCCGGCCGCCGCGCCGGGCGGGCTGGTGCCTGCCGCTGTGGTGGCGCGGCCACGGCCTCGCCGTCACCGACTCGGTCTTCGCCGCCGGGCGCGGCCTGCTGCGCCGCCGCCTGGCCCTCGTACCGCATGCGAAGGTCCAGAGCGTACGGCTGACCCAGGGCCCGTGGGAGCGGTTCAGGAAGGTCGCCGACGTGAACGTGGACACCGGCGCGAACCGGACGGTGCGGGCGCGCCTGCGGGACGCCGAGGAGGCGGCGGCGCTGCTGATGGCCCAGGCGGACCGTTCGCGCACCGGGCGACGGGACGCCCTGCCGGACCGGTGGATGGTCCCGTGACCGAGGGGCCGAACGGCGTGAGGGGCGGCGGCACACCAGGTGCCGCCGCCCCTCACCCGTGTCGACCGGCCTCAGGAAGCCGCGGTACGCAGCCCCTGGACGTCGATCTGCTCGGTCTCGTCATGGGCCGTCAGGTCGATGATCTGACCGGCGCCCTGCGCCTCGGGGTCCGCGGGCTTGAAGCCGGACTCGGACTCCGCCTTGTGCACCGCGAGTGCCTCCTGGCCCACGACGTCGGCGAGGTCCTCGTTCTGCACGGACTCGAGGTCCTGGCGTGACTTCTGCGTGCCGAAGAAGTCGAAACCGCCCTCGGCGGTCGGGCGCCGCCGGGGAGCCGCCGGTACGACGGCCACCGCGGTCGGCACGGTGAAGTGCCCGGTGGCGTGCGCCGGCTTGGCGGGAGCCTGCGGGGGCTGCTGCTCGGTCGGGGCGGCCGCGTCCTCGCGCTCGGCGGCCACCGCGGACTTCCCCTCCGCCTCGCCCTCCTCACCGGCGCCGGTGCGGGCATCGGTGGCGGGTGCCTCGGGCTCGGCGGAGTGCCGCTTCCCGCCGCCGTTGCCCGGGCCGCCCTTCGTGGGCGGCGTCCTCGGGGTCGGGACGGTTGTCGTGGACGTCCTACGGACCTCGCCCTGCGCGGTGGTGTCAGGCCTCTTCGGGGCGGAGTCCTGTTCCGCGGACGCGGTCGTCCCCGCGGCGCCCTCGCCCTCGTCCTCGCCCTCGTCGGGGGTGGCACCGGTCGCCCGCGTCGCATCCTCGGTGGAAGAGGTCGCGTACGTCGCGCCGCCGTCCTCCGTGGACGCGGCCGTGCCGGCCGTGTCGCCGGCCTCCGTGGAGGCGGTGGCCTCCGTGGAGGCGGTCGCCTCCACGGCGTCGTTCTCCCGTGCGGAGGCGGTCTTCCCGGTGGGGTCGCCGTCCGTCGTACCGTCCTCGTCGTCGGCGAGCCGTGCCAGCGCCGAACCGGCCCGCCGGAAGAGCGCTGAGCCCTCCGGGGAGAACACTCCGTAATCCGACGCCTCGGAGGCGGCATCCCGCTCCGGCGCGCCGGCCGAAGCGGTCACGCCCTCGGGTTCCCGTACGTCCGTACCGGCAGCCTCGTCCAGGGCGGCGTCCGGGGTCTCCTGCGCGGGGGCAGTCCGCGGCGCTGCCGCCGGAAGCGCACGCGTGGGCACCGCCGCCTCTATCTCCAGCAGACGGCGGCCCTCCAGGGCGCTCGCACGTTCCGTCTCCGCCGTGGCGTACCGCCGCAGCAGGGCCGCGTGCTCGTTGCGCAGCTTCGCCAGCTCCGCGCGCTTGACGCGCAGCCGCTGCTCCAGCTTGGTGCGCAGCTCGCGCGACTCCTCCAGGTCGGTCTCCAGTTCGGCGACCCGCTCCTCGTGACGCCACTCGTCGCTCGCCCGCGCGCGCGTGAGGTCGGCGACGCGTTTACCCGCGGCCGCGTCCCAGCGACGCATGACGACCGCGCCCACGACCGTCGTCACCGCGGCACCCGCGGCCAGCCCACGGAGCACCATCGGCTCCGTGAACAACCAGGGTCCCACGGCGCAGACGACCGAGACGCCGGCGATCACCAAAGGAGGCAGCAGCCTGTGCAAGGGCGGGGAATGGCGGTGACGTCCACGTGGCATGGCCAGAAACTTACCGCGCGTAGGCGAATGATGGTGCCCCGCGCGGTAAAAACACGGCCATTGCCGGAGCCTTCGCGCAGCCCCACGGGCCACGTAAACGGAACAGCCGCCTCGCAAATCCGGCACATTCCCTATCGTCCACGGATACGCCGTGGCCGCCCGAAGGCGTCGGCGGGCGCCCCCGAAGGCCCTCTCCAGCCCTCCGCAGGAGCCTCGTGAAGACGTCGCCGCCCCCATTCAAGATCACATCCTGCCCGGCCGCAGCGGGATCTCCGGACCCGGCTCCTCCGACCCGAAAGGTCTTGACGTCGCGCCACCCGGCGAATTCCCGGTCCCCCCGGCGACAACGCCGAGGGGGCCGGCCCCTTGCCGGAGCCGGCCCCCTTCGGATTGCGCGGAATTACTGGCGGTTGCCGCCGCATATTCGCCGCTCGGCGATCACCGAGGCGTCGGTCAGCGCTCTTGGAGCCGTCCGCTCAGCCACTGCAGCGCTGCCGGGATCTCCCGGGACCACGTGTTGAAGTTGTGGCCGCCGCTCGCGAGGATGATCGACGAGATCCGGGTCTTCTTGTTGGCCTGCACCAGCTGAATGAACTTGAGCGTGTTGTTGTAGTCCTTCTCGCCCGACTTGCTGCTGGTGACGAGCAGTGAGGTGTCCGGGGCCGGCATGTTCTTGGCGAACCACATCAGGTCGGCGCGGCTCTGCAGAGTCTTGTTCTTGTGGAAGAGGTCGCCCGTGGTCGGGTCGAGCGGCGCCTTGTAGTACGGCGACAGGCCCACCCCGGCGAAATAGGCGTTCGGACGGTGCATCGCCAGCTTCAGCGCGCAGTAACCGCCCGTGGAGTCACCGATGATGCCCCAGCCGGTGGGAATCGGGCCCACCCGGTAGTGGGACCGGACCGCGTCGGGGATGTCCTTCGCGAAGAACGTCTCCGTCTGCGGGCCGCCCGGGATGTCCACGCACTCCGTGTCGCGCGGCGGCGCCACGGTCGGCCGCAGCATCACCAGGATCATCGGCTGCATTTTCCCGGACTTCGCCAGTTCGTGCGCCGTCTGCGGATAGTGCAGCCCCTTGATGAGCGCCGAGGCCGTACCCGGATAGCCGGTGAGGACGACGGTCACCGGGAACGTCCTCGCCTTGTACTGAGGCTGGAAGTACTCAGGCGGCAGATACACAAAGGCAGATGACGAAATATGTGTCTTCTGCCCGAATATGCCTACCTTCTGAATCTGGCCGCCGATCGTCGGCTGCGCACCACCCGGCACGTTCACGGTCTGAGTGTCCATCACCTGGAGGGGGCCACCACTCGCCCCGCCGACGCCGTGGTCGACGACCAGAGCCTGTCCGTTCTCCTGCCCGAACAGGTCCGCCCAGCTGGCGTAGAACCCGAAGGCCTGGTTGGCCGCGAGACCGATCGACGCGAAGATCGCCACCTGAGTGGCGAACAGCAGACCGATCCGTCCGCCGACGGCCCGCCAGTTGCGCCGGGCGAAACGTGGCCAGTACCACACCGTGCCGAAGAACAGCAGCACGGCGAACACGACCGCGAGTGCCAGCACTTTGTTGCTCGTGAGACCCATGGGCTCTTTCCTGCCTGCGCTTTCCATCCATGGGCGGCCCCGCACCAACGAGCGGGCTTGCCCCGGACTTTCCTTCGCCTTTGAACCGGCTTTGCGTTGGGGAGTGAACCTCCCTCCCCCAGACACCGTCCTAGAGGGCGCAATGTCGCCGGATGCCCCGATCGGCACCGGGCTCAAGGTCTCTCGCAGAACTACGGGATGCGATGTCTGTCAGGATAGATGGGGAAAAGTCGGGTGAGGTTCCGGAGCGATCAGATGTGGTGCGGCGCATACTCCGCGGCCCACGCCCGGAGGCCGTTCCCGCCCTGATCTCCAGGGCCTGCACACTCGTGGGCGTCCTGGACGTCGCCGCGGGCGTCTTCCCGCGCTTCCGGCACAGCCGTATGCACCGCATGGCCGAGGTGCTGCCCGGATCGCTCGGTCCGTTCGCCGCGGCCCTGTCCCTGAGCGTGGGCATCCTTCTGCTGCTCCTCGCGCACGGGCTGCGGCGCCGCAAGCGGCGGGCCTGGCGCGCCGCCGTACTGCTGCTCCCGGCGGGTGCCGTCGGTGAGTACGTCTACCGGCACTCCGTCGTGGGCGTCCTCATCTCGGTGGCGCTGCTGGTGCCGCTGCTGCGGCACCGGACCGAGTTCGCGGCCCTGCCCGACCCGCGCAGCCGCTGGCGTGCGCTCGCAAACTTCGTGCTCATGGGTGCCGGGTCGCTGGGCCTCGGTCTGGTCATCGTCAGCGTCCACACGAACCGGATGGTCGGCGACCCGAGCGTGTCCGACCGGATCGCACACGTGCTGTACGGCTTCTTCGGCTTCGAGGGCCCGGTCGACTACACCGGGAACACCTCCTGGACGGTGGGCTTCTCGCTGGGCGCGCTCGGCCTGCTGACCGCGGTCACGACGATCTACCTGGCCTTCCGTCCGGAGCACCCGGCCGCCCGGCTCACCGAGGAGGACGAGGCACAGCTGCGCGCCCTGCTGGAGAAGCACGGCGCCCGTGACTCCCTTGGCCACTTCGCGCTCCGCCGCGACAAGGCGGTGGTCTTCTCGCCGAGCGGCAAGGCGGCGGTGACGTACCGCGTCGTGTCGGGCGTGATGCTGGCCAGCGGCGACCCTATCGGCGACGTGGAGGCCTGGCCCGGCGCCATCGAGCGCTTCATGGACGAGGCGAAGGCCCACTCCTGGACCCCCGCGGTCGTGGGCTGCTCGGAGACGGGCGGCGAGGTGTGGACCCGCGAGACCGGTCTGGACGCCCTCGAACTGGGCGACGAGGCGGTGGTGGACGTCGCGGATTTCTCCCTCTCCGGGCGCGCGATGCGCAACGTGCGCCAGATGGTGAAACGCATCGAGCGCGCGGGGTACGAAACCCGGGTACGGCGCATCCGCGACCTCAGCGAGGGCGAACTGGAGCGCATACGGCGGGCCGCCGAGGACTGGCGCGGTACGGACACCGAGCGCGGCTTCTCCATGGCTCTGGGCCGCGTCGGCGACCCGGCCGACGGTGACTGCCTGATCGCCACGGCCCACAAGCCGGACGACGAAACCGGCCCGTACGGCGACCTCAAGGCCGTTCTGCACTTCGTGCCGTGGGGCACGGACGGGGCCTCCCTGGACCTGATGCGCCGCGACCGCTCGGCGGACCCGGGCATGAACGAACTGCTGATCGTTGCCTCGCTCCAGGCCGCCCCGGATCTGGGCATCAAGCGGGTCTCGCTGAACTTCGCGATGTTCCGCTCGGCGCTGGCGCGCGGCGAGAAGATCGGCGCGGGGCCGGTGCTCCGGGCGTGGCGAGGGCTTCTGGTCTTTCTCTCCCGGTGGTTCCAGATCGAGTCCCTGTACAAGTTCAACGCAAAGTTCCAGCCGCGCTGGGAGCCGCGCTTCATGGTCTATGCCTCCTCCCGCGACCTCCCGCGCATCGGCCTGGCGGTCATGCAGGCGGAGGGCTTCGTGAACCTGGCGATGCCCCGCGTCCTGCGCCGCACGACGCGGGCCGCGCGGCCGTGCGCCCACGGCGTCGCCGAACGCGGCGTCGGCGCCGCGAGCCGGGCCTGACCCCGGCGCCCCAAGACCGGGCCTGAGCGAGCCCCGCCCCACCCCGCGGTCCTCGCTCAGGCCCCACCCTGGCCCCCGCGAGGAAGCCAAGGTGCGGGTTTCCCCGGGGCCCGTGGGATCCGGTCCCTGCGGCCCCCTGGAGCCCCCGCAGAGGCCTCCCGCCGCACCCCCCGGCCCATCCGGCCATGCCGCCCCACCCGGCCACACCCTCCGGCCGCCCCATCCTTCCTCCCCCGCATCGCGATGGCGCTGAGCCCACCCAGGAGCCGAACGTGGGGGCACCCGGGGCCTACGCTGAACGTATGAGCACGAAGACGGGGCGCGGCCACGTGGCAGGCCTTCCGACATGGGACCGCTGCGCGGTCATGGGGGTCGTCAACGTGACCCCCGACTCCTTCTCCGACGGCGGCCGATGGTTCGACACGACCGCCGCCGTCAAGCACGGCCTCGACCTGGTCACCGAGGGTGCCGACCTCGTCGACGTCGGCGGTGAGTCCACCCGCCCCGGCGCCACCCGCGTCGACGAGGCCGAGGAACTGAGGCGGGTCATTCCCGTCGTCCGCGGCCTCGCCTCCGAGGGCGTCACGATCTCCGTCGACACCATGCGAGCCTCCGTCGCCGAGCGGGCCCTCGCCGCCGGCGCCTCCCTCGTCAACGACGTCAGCGGCGGCCTCGCCGACCCCCGGATGATCCCCGTCGTCGCGGCCGCCGGCGCCCCCTTCGTGGTCATGCACTGGCGCGGCTTCCTGCAGGGCGGCAACGTCAAGGGCGCGTACGAGGACGTCGTCACCGAAGTCCTCGACGAACTGCACGCGCGCGTGGAGGCCGTTCTGGAGGGCGGCATCGCCCCCGAGCGGATCATCGTCGACCCCGGCCTCGGCTTCTCCAAGGAGGCCGAGCACGACCTCGCCCTGCTCGCCCACCTCGACCGCCTGCGCCGCCTGGGCCACCCCCTGCTGGTGGCGGCCTCCCGCAAACGGTTCCTGGGCCGGGTCCTGGCCGGTCCGGAGGGCGCCCCGCCCCCCGCGCGCGAGCGCGACGCCGCCACCGCCGCCGTCTCAGCACTCGTCGCCCACGCCGGCGCATGGGCGGTCCGTGTGCACGAGGTGCGCGCGACAGCGGATGCCGTGCGTGTCGCACGCGCCGTCGAGAAGGCGAGTGAGACGGGTCACACACCGGGCGCCGACTCCCCCGAAGGCACCCCCGCCACCGGCACGGGCCCCGGCACCGCAGCCCGCGAAGGAGCCCGGTGAGCACCGCCCACACCGATGTCGAACAGGTCGAACAGGCCAACACCGCCTTCTACGAGGCGATGGAGCGGGGCGACTTCGAGGAGCTGACCTCGCTCTGGCTGACGCCCTCCGACCTCGGCATGGACGAGGAGTACCACGACCCCGCCGACGCGGGTGTGATCTCCTGCGTCCATCCCGGCTGGCCCGTTCTCACCGGTCGCGGCGAGGTCCTGAGGTCGTACGCCCTGATCATGGCGAACACCGACTACATCCAGTTCTTCCTCACGGACGTCCATGTCTCCGTGACCGGCGACACGGCCCTGGTGACCTGCACCGAGAACATCCTCAGCGGGGGCCCGGCCCCCGAGGACAGCGACGAGCTGGGCCCCCTCGTCGGCCAGCTGGTCGTCGCCACGAACGTGTTCCGCCGCACCCCGGACGGCTGGAAGCTCTGGTCGCACCACGCCTCGCCGGTCCTGACCGAATCCGGCGACGAAGAGGACGACGACTCCCCTTCCTGAGGAACGAAGATCCCGCGTCCTGAGGGAGGAAGATCCCGCCTCCTGAGGGAGGAAGATTCCCCCTCCTGAGGGGGGTGGGCTTCGTCACCCGCTGGGTAGGCGGGCTCATAGTGGTTGGAATCACCTACTCCTGGGTACGAGCGGCTACCAACCCGTGAGCCGCCGTGTTCCCCAGGGGAAACGCCCGATGAACGCTCCTGACCGTCACACCGGCGCACGCCCTCGTGAGTGAGCTATGTCAGTGCCCGCAGGTAAATTCGTTCGAGGCCGGTGTACCTACCGCACCCGGTGAGTACCTGCCGCTACCGACGATTGCAGGAGTGATTCGCGTGGATCGTGTCGCGCTGCGCGGCCTGAAGGCCCGCGGGCACCACGGTGTGTTCCCCAAGGAACGCGAGGAGGGTCAGACCTTCATCGTGGACCTCGTCCTGGGCCTGGACATCCGACCGGCCGCGGCCGACGACGACCTGTCCAAGACCGTGCACTACGGCGTCGTGGCGGAGGAAGTCGTCTCCCTGGTCGAAGGAGAGCCCGTCGACCTCATCGAGACGCTCGCGGAACGCATCGCCCTGTCCTGTCTCAAGCACGCCCCGGTCCTGGAGGTCGAGGTCTGCGTCCACAAACCGGACGCGCCGATCACGGTCCCCTTCGACGACGTGACCGTCACCATCACACGGAGCCGAGTATGAGCGCCTTCCTCCCCGGGGGTCAGAGCGACCCGACCGTGCAGCCGGTGCCCGCCTCCGTGGTGGAGCGCGTGGACGCCGCAGACACCACGCTGCAGAACCCCAAGCGCGCCGTGATCTCCCTGGGGTCGAACCTGGGCAACCGCCTGGAGACGCTCCAGGGCGCGATCGACGCCCTCGAGGACACTCCGGGCGTCCGCGTCAAGGCGGTCTCGCCGGTGTACGAGACGGAGCCGTGGGGCGTGGCGCCGGGCAGCCAGCCGGCGTATTTCAACGCGGTGGTCGTCGTGAAGACGACCCTGCCCCCCTCCTCCCTCCTGGAGCGGGCACACGCCGTGGAGGAGGCCTTCCACCGGGTACGGGACGAGCAGTGGGGCGCACGCACCCTCGATGTGGACATCGTCACATACGCGGACCTCGTCTCCGACGACCCGGTGCTGACGCTCCCCCACCCGCGCGCGCATGAGCGGGCCTTCGTCCTCGCCCCGTGGTACGACCTGGACCCGGGGGCCCAGCTCCCCGGCCGCGGCCCGGTGGCGGACCTGCTCGCCATGATCACCCGGGAGGGGGTCACGCCCCGCGCCGACCTGGAACTCCGGCTGCCCGAGTAGTCGTTAAGGTCTACCGGGCCGGGGATCTCCCGGTCCACGACCGCGTACCGGCGACCCGTCGGGCTGACGAAGGGACATCGTGAGAGAGCTGCGCATCAGGACGCTGGCAGCTGTGTTCGTGGTGGCCGGATTGCTGTCCTGGGCGGGCGCCCGCCTGTGGAACTCGGTGGGCACACTGCCCCGGGTCCCCCTGGCCGCACCCATCGTCCTCGCCCTGATCGCCGTGGTCCTGCTGGCCACGGCTTTCTCCCTCCGCGCCCGCCTCAAGGCCCAGCGGGAGCGCCGCCCCGGCGCCAAGGGCGTCGACCCGCTGATGGCGGCCCGCGCGGTCGTCTTCGGCCAGGCAAGCGCCCTGGTCGCGGCCCTCGTCGCCGGTATGTACGGCGGGACGGGGGTCTTCCTCCTGGAGTCCTTGGACATCCCGTCCCACCGTGACCAGGCCATCTACGCCGGGTTCTCGGTCCTGGCAGGCATCGCCGTCATAGCGACGGCCTTCTTCCTGGAACGGGTCTGCAAACTCCCGGAGGACGACGACCAGAACGACGGCACGGCGCCTGTCTCCTAGGACCCGGCGGGGTACGTACGGGAGTCAGTGGGCCATGATGAGGCTCATCGCCTCGTTGCGGGTGGCCGCCTCCCGCAGCTGACCGCGCACCGCCGAGGTGATGGTCTTCGCGCCGGGCTTGCGGATGCCGCGCATCGACATGCACATGTGCTCGCACTCGACCACCACGATCACACCGCGCGGCTCGAGTATCTCCATCAGCGAGTCGGCGATCTGCGTGGTCAGCCGCTCCTGCACCTGCGGGCGGCGCGCGAAGACATCCACCAGCCGGGCCAGCTTCGACAGACCTGTGATCTTGCCGCTGGTGGACGGAATGTAGCCGACGTGCGCGACGCCCCGGAACGGCACGAGGTGGTGCTCACAAGTCGAGAACACCTCGATGTCCTTCACGAGCACCATCTCGTCATGACCGAGGTCGAACGTCGTCGTCAGGACGTCCTCGGGCTGCTGCCACAGACCCGCGAATATCTCCCGGTACGCCCGAGCCACCCTCCCCGGTGTCTCGCGCAACCCCTCTCGGTCCGGGTCCTCCCCGACAGCGATGAGCAATTCCCGTACGGCGTTCTCCGCGCGCTTCTCATCGAACTCGCCGATCGTGCCCTCGCCGTCAAGCGTCACCGGGTCGGTCATCCTGCTGCCTCGTTCCTGCGCCTGTGACGCGCACGGACCACGCGTCTGATGTGCGGCTCTACGGAAACGCCGCGCCCCCCAGGCTAGAACCCTGGGGGGCGCGGCAGAAATTCCGGGCCTGGTGAGGCCCTGGGGACAGGTGGCTCAGCTCTCCCGGCGGTCCTCCGGGACCGCGTCCGTGGGAACGGCCTCGGTCGCGTTGGCGATCGCCGGAGTCGCGCCGTTCGCCCCGTTCGTCAGTGCGAGCTCCTTCGGGGAGAGCACCGGCGGGCGGGTTGACGGCGTACGACGGGAGGATCCGGTCCAGGCGGGCCGCGGCGGACGCTTGACGACGGGGGCGAAGATCTCGGCGATCTCCTCCTTGCCCAGCGTCTCCTTCTCCAGCAGCGCGAGCACCAGGTTGTCGAGGACGTCGCGGTTCTCGACCAGGATCTCCCAGGCCTCGTTGTGCGCGTTCTCGATGAGCTTCTTGACCTCTTCGTCGACGAGCGCCGCGACCTCTTCCGAGTAGTCGCGCTGGTGCGCCATCTCACGTCCGAGGAACGGCTCGGTGTTGTCGCCGCCGAACTTGATCGCGCCGAGGCGCTCGGTCATGCCGTACTGAGTGACCATCGCGCGGGCCGTGGACGTGGCCTTCTCGATGTCGTTCGCGGCACCCGTGGTCGGGTCGTGGAAGACGAGCTCCTCGGCCGCTCGGCCGCCCAGCATGTAGGCCAGCTGGTCCAGCATCTCGTTGCGGGTCGTGGAGTACTTGTCCTCGTCCGGAAGCACCATCGTGTAGCCGAGCGCGCGGCCGCGGGACAGGATCGTGATCTTGTGGACCGGGTCGGAGTTCGGCGAGGCCGCCGCGACCAGGGCGTGGCCGCCCTCGTGGTACGCGGTGATCTTCTTCTCCTTGTCCGACATGATCCGGGTCCGCTTCTGCGGGCCCGCGACCACGCGGTCGATCGCCTCGTCCAGCATCTGGTTGTCGATCAGCTTGCGGTCGCTGCGGGCCGTGAGCAGTGCCGCCTCGTTGAGGACGTTCGAGAGGTCCGCGCCCGTGAAGCCGGGCGTGCGGCGGGCGACGGCCGACAGATCGACGTCCGGAGCGACCGGCTTGCCCTTCTGGTGGACCTTGAGGATCTCCAGACGGCCCTGCATGTCCGGGCGGTCGACCGCGATCTGGCGGTCGAAGCGGCCGGGGCGCAGGAGGGCGGGGTCGAGGATGTCGGGGCGGTTCGTGGCGGCGATGAGGATCACGCCGCCCTTCACGTCGAAGCCGTCCATCTCGACGAGCAGCTGGTTGAGGGTCTGCTCGCGCTCGTCGTGACCGCCGCCGAGACCGGCGCCGCGGTGACGGCCGACCGCGTCGATCTCGTCGACGAAGACGATCGCCGGCGCGTTGGCCTTGGCCTGCTCGAACAGGTCACGGACCCGGGAGGCACCGACACCGACGAACATCTCGACGAAGTCGGAACCCGAGATCGAGTAGAAGGGGACGCCCGCCTCGCCGGCAACGGCACGCGCGAGCAGCGTCTTGCCCGTACCGGGAGGCCCGTACAGGAGCACGCCCTTGGGGATCTTGGCGCCGACGGCCTGGAACTTGGCCGGCTCCTGGAGGAACTCCTTGATCTCCTGGAGCTCCTCGACCGCCTCGTCCGCGCCCGCGACGTCCGTGAACGTCGTCTTCGGCGTGTCCTTGGTGATGAGCTTGGCCTTGGACTTCCCGAAGTTCATGACCCGGGAGCCGCCGCCCTGCATCTGGTTCATCAGGAACAGGAAGACGACCACGATGAGGACGAAGGGAAGCAGGGAGAGCAGAATCCCGACGAACGGGTTCTGCTTGGACGGCGAGACCGTGTAGCCGTCCGGGATCTGCTTGTTCTGGAACTTGTCCTGCAGAGTCTGGGCCAGGGTCACGCCCTGCTGGTCGATGTAGCTCGCCTGGATCTTGGAGCTGCCGTCGACCTTCTCGCCGTCCTTGAGCGAGACCTTGATGATCTGTTCGTCGCCGGTGGTCAGTTTGGCCGACTGGACCTTGTTGTTATTGATCGCCTGGACGACCTGGCCGGTGTCCACCGTCTTGTAGCCGCCGGAAGAGCCGACGACCTGCATCAACACGACCACGGCAAGGACGGCCAGCACGATCCACATGACCGGCCCACGGAAGTATCGCTTCACGTCCATCCATACGGAGCGGTGCCGCCCCGTCCCTCCTGCCATAGTGAGTTTGATAAAGACAGTTCTTCTGACGGTACCCCAGGATTGTCACCCGAAGCCGCAGGGGACTTCCGGCAATACCGTCCACGCCTGCTTCAACGGCGCGGAACCCGCTGGGGTTCCCGGACGTCTTGCGAGAACCACGACCTGGGGGTTCCGGCCGCCGCCGCCGACGGCCGGAACCCGGGGGTTCAGCCGCCGTAGACGTGAGGGGCGAGCGTACCGACGAACGGGAGGTTGCGGTACTTCTCCGCATAGTCGAGGCCGTAGCCGACGACGAACTCGTTCGGGATGTCGAATCCGACCCACTCGACGTCGATGGCGACCTTGGCGGCCTCGGGCTTGCGCAGCAGCGTGCACACCTTGAGGGAGGCGGGCTCGCGGGAGCCGAGGTTGGAGATCAGCCAGGACAGGGTCAGGCCCGAGTCGATGATGTCCTCGACGATGAGGACGTGCTTGCCCTTGATGTCGGTGTCGAGGTCCTTGAGGATCCGTACGACACCGGAGGACTGGGTGCCCGCGCCGTAGGAGGACACGGCCATCCAGTCCATGGTGACGGGGGTGGACAACGCCCGGGCGAGGTCGGCCATGACCATCACCGCGCCCTTGAGGACGCCGACGAGCAGCAGGTCCTTGCCCGCGTACTCCGCGTCGATCTTCGCGGCCAGCTCGGCCAGCTTCGCGTCGATCTCTTCCTTGGTGATGAGCACCTGCTGGAGGTCGGCACCCATGTCTTTCGCGTCCACCCGCATCACTTTCGGTCGTCCCGCACTTGTCGCCCGTTGGCCCCCGGGGTGCCGGTGCCGCCGTCGGCGGCCGACCGTGTCCGGATGTCCGCGCGGCGCAGCCGTAGGACGGCTGCTGCCCGCGCGGCTTGGGCGCACTCTCCCTGTGTCGGCAGCGGCGGGCCCTTCGGCTCGCTCGCACGGCTGACCGGACCCTCCCTGGAGGGGCGGCCGGGCGCCCCCCGCGGGAGCGTGTTCTCAGCCTTGCCGAATCACCAGTCTGCCACCCTGCCGCTGGGCGACGACCTTGCCCGGGAGATTGATGGCTCCCTGGCCGCGCCATCCGGTGATCAGCCGGTCGACTTCCTCGATGTGGCGGGCGAAGAGAGAACCGGCCGGGGCACCGGCCTCGATGGCGGCGCGGCGCAGGACACGGCGCCGAACGGCGGGAGGCAGGGCGTAGAGCTTGGCGCATTCCAGGAGACCGGAGGAGTCCCGCACGGCGGCCTCGGCCTGGCCGGCCCAGGCGTCGAGTGCGTCGGCGTCGTCGCGGGAGAGCTGGGCCGTGCGGGCGAGGGCTTCCACGACACCCTTGCCGAGCGCCTTCTCCAGGGCGGGCAGGCCCTCGTGGCGGAGCCGGGAGCGCGTGTAGGCGGGGTCGGTGTTGTGGGGGTCGTCCCAGACGGGCAGGGACTGGACCATGCAGGCCTTGCGGGCGGTCTGCCGGTCGAGCTGGAGGAAGGGGCGGCGGTAGCGGCCGCCGGCCCCCGAGACCGCGGCCATACCGGACAGGGAGCGGATGCCGGAGCCGCGGGCAAGACCGAGCAGGACGGTTTCGGCTTGGTCGTCGCGGGTGTGCCCGAGGAGAATCGCGGCGGCGCCGAGGCGGTCGGCGACGGCGTCCAGCGCGGTGTAGCGCGCGTCCCGGGCCGCGGCCTCGGGGCCTCCGTCGCGGCCGACGGTCACGGCGACGGACTCGGCGGGAGCCAGGCCGAGCTCGCGCAGGCGCAGGACGACTTCTTCCGCGCGCATGTCGGAGCCGGGCTGCAGACCGTGGTCGACGGTGACGCCGCCCGCGCGGATGCCGAGTTTGGGGGCTTCGAAGGCGAGGGCGGAGGCGAGCGCCACGGAGTCGGCGCCGCCCGAGCATGCCACGAGCACGAGCGGCGCGGACGGGCGCTCGTGCGGGGGATGACCGGTGGTCTGCTCGGTGCTCTGCTCCGTGGTCTGTGAGATGAGGATGTCGTGGAGGACGCGGCGGACCGCCAGGCGTATCGCCGCGACCGCAGGATGGGGACCCATGTCCGGTTCCCTTCATGAAGTTTTCGGGGGGTGATCCCGAAGTTCGGTCACTCAGAGTATGTAGATGGTGACAGAAACGGGGCGTTCCCCGAGCATTGCACGCCTACCCATCGCTCACGGTCCCTCGGACGGGTGATTGGCGAGGCGTTCACCTGCCGACGGCCGGATTCGTTTCACTACGCTCGCGCGGGGCTCACTACTCCGCCTTGCGGTGCACCCGTGCGACCCAGTCCGCCGGTTTGGCGATCTCCGCCTTGGTGGGGAGGGTGTTCGGGGAGGTCCACACCCGGTTGAAACCGTCCATGCCGACCTGCTCGACGACCGCTCGCACGAAACGCTCACCGTCGCGGTACTGCCTGAGCTTGGCGTCCAGGCCCAGCAGTTTGCGCAGGGCGAGGTCGAGGCGCGAGGCGCCCTTGGCGCGGCGCTGCTGGAATTTCTCGCGGATCTCGGCGACGGACGGGACGACATCGGGGCCGACACCGTCCATCACGAAGTCGGCATGTCCCTCCAGGAGCGACATCACGGCGGTGAGACGGCCGAGGATCTCCCGCTGGGCGGGCGTCTGCACGAGTTCCACGAACGAGTGGCCGTCGTCGCCCTCCTCGCCCTCCGGACGGCCCCCGGCGAGCGACTGGGCGGCCTCCCTGATGCGCTCCAGCACCGTCATGGGGTCGATATCGGTCTCCGCCAAGAAAGACTGGATTTCGCCCTCGAGGTGGTCGCGCAGCCAGGGCACCGCGGTGAACTGCGTGCGGTGCGTCTCCTCGTGCAGGCAGACCCAGAGGCGGAAGTCGTGCGGACGTACGTCCAGTTCACGCTCCACGTGCACGATGTTCGGCGCGACCAGCAGCAGGCGGCCGCCGCCGTTCTCGTCGGCGGGCAACTCGCGGGTGGCGGGGGCGAAGGTCTCGTACTGGCCGAGGACCCGGGAGGACAGGAACGACAGGAGCATGCCGAGTTCCACCCCGGTGACCTTGCCGCCGACGGCGCCGAGGACGGCTCCGCCGGGGGTGCTCCCGCGCCGCTCCTGCATCTTGTCGAGGAGGGGCTTGAGGAGTTCGCGGAACCCGGCGACGTTCGCCCGGACCCAGCCGGGGCGGTCGACGACGAGGACCGGGGTGTCGTGCACGCCCTCTTCACCCATCCGGGTAAAGCCCCGGACGTGCTCCTCCGAGGCCCTTGCGTGCCTGCGCAACTCCGCGACGACGGCCCGGGCCTCGTCGCGGCTCACCTCGGGCCCCGGCCGCACGAGCCGGGTCGCGGTCGCCACCGCGAGATTCCAGTCGACCATCTCGGCACCACCGACGCTCGTCATGCGTCAACGGTACGTGCTCGTGCGCGAGTGCGGTGAGGGGTACGACGCCGGGGCGGGCCCCGCTACGGGGCCCGTGAGGCCGGTGGTACGGCTGTTACCGGCAGCCACAGCCCGCCAGTGCCGCCGCCGTGCGGTCCAGGGCCGCTCTGGCCGTCGTCTGGTCCATCGAGCCGTCGGTCAGGAACGCGAAGGCCAGCAGGCGGCCGTCCGCGTCGACCACCGTCCCGGCCAGGCTGTTGACGCCGGTCAGGGAGCCCGTCTTGGCGCGTACGACGCCGACGCCCGAGCGTTCGGCACCGTCCTCGTAGCGGTCGCTGAGGGTGCCGGTGAAGCCTGCCACCGGCAGGCCCGTCAGGACCGGACGGAGTTCGGGGTGGGCCTGGGAGCCCGCGGTGGCCAGCAGGGCCGTGAGCAGATCCGCGGTGAGCCTGTCGGCGCGGTTGAGCCCGCTGCCGTCGTGGAACTGGGCACCGGCGAGCGGCAGCCCCAGCTTCCCGAGCCGGGCGGAGATCGCGGCCGCGCCCCCGTCGAAGCTCGGCTGCCCGCCCGTGGCGAGGGCGGTCTGCCGGGCCAGGGCCTCTGCGATGTCGTTGTCGCTGTTGGTGAGCATCCGCTCGACCAGGGCGGACAGGGGCGGCGACTGGACCGAGGCCAGCGTCTGGGCGCGTGGTGCGGCCTTGGCCGGCGACGCGCCGGGGGCCGAGGTCTTGATGCCGCGCTCGCGCAGCAGACCGCCGAACGTCCGGGCCGTGTCGGCCGCCGGGTCCGTGCTGCGCGGTGCCGGCCCGCTGGTGGAGTCGTCCGTGCGTCCCTCGTCGGCCGTCAGCGCGGTGACCGGCGCGAGATTGTCGTTGTCCCCGATGGGGTGCTTCATGGGGCCCGTGAACAGAGAGGCGTCGTACGCGAGCGTCACCGAGGCCACGTGACGCTGCCTCAGGGCGGCGGCGGTCTCGTCGGCGAGGGTGCGCAGGCTGGCCCAGCCCCCGGCGTCCTTGCGGGCGGTCAGGGTCGGGTCGCCGCCACCGACCAGTACGAGCTTGCCGGTCCCGGGCTCCAGCACCGCGCGCGTGGCGAGACGGTGGTCGGGTCCGGCCGCGGAGAGCACGGCGACGGCCGTGGCGATCTTCGTGGTGGAGGCGGGGGTCAGCGCGTCGCCGGCACTGCTGTCGTACAGGTGTTTGCCGGTGGTCACGTCGACGACCGAGGCACTGTGCCGGGAGCCGAGGGAGGCGTCACGCAGAAGCGGGTCGAGCACACCGGCCAGGGCCCCGTCGACCGAAGCCGACTTGGTGGTGAACGTGGCCGCGCCGAGGGCGGTCAGCACGGCCGCGGCGCTCGGTGCGGGCGCGGGTGCCTGCTCCGCCGTACCGGGGCCACGCCCGTGATCTGCGCCACCCTCGTGGCCCCACGCTGCGGCCCTGAGGCGCTCGGCCGTACGCTGACCCGTGGAGTCCCAGGGACCGGCAGCGGTCGCGGCCCCGGCCGCGAGCGTCAGTCCCACGGTGGCGGCGACAGCCGTCAGCTGAGGGGTCGTGAGGCCCCCGGCGCGTGGGCGCAGGGCGCGCGCGACCCGCGCGACGTGCGGTTTCACCACCCCGGTGAGCGGCGTCACGCGCGGTCTCACGGCGTCGGCACTCCGCGCCGCACGGGGTTGCACGGCCTGGGCCACGCGCGCGAGGCGCGGTTTCACGGTCTGCGCGGCCCGCACGAGATGCGGTCTCGCAGCCTGCCAAGCCCTCAGCTCCGGCACGACCACCAGCCCCTTTCGCGATCACACACCTGCGTGAGGGACACTTAACCACCAGAACTATGTGTTGATCATGGAGGAGCCACCGGTGGAGTTCGACGTCACGATCGAGATCCCGAAGGGTTCGCGGAACAAGTACGAGGTGGACCACGAGACCGGTCGGATCCGCCTGGACCGTCGACTCTTCACCTCGACCAGCTACCCGGCCGACTACGGCTTCGTCGAGAACACCCTCGGCGAGGACGGCGACCCGCTGGACGCACTGGTCATCCTGGAGGAGCCGACCTTCCCCGGCTGCCTCATCAAGTGCCGCGCCATCGGCATGTTCCGGATGACGGACGAGGCCGGCGGCGACGACAAGCTGCTGTGCGTGCCGGCGTCCGACCCGCGCGTCGAGCACCTGCGGGACATCCACCACGTCTCCGAGTTCGACCGACTGGAGATCCAGCACTTCTTCGAGGTCTACAAGGACCTGGAGCCCGGCAAGTCCGTCGAGGGTGCCAACTGGGTCGGCCGCGCGGACGCCGAGGTCGAGATCGAGCGGTCCTTCAAGCGCGCCAAGGAGCACGGCGGGCACTGACCTCCGTGAGCCCCGCGGGCCGCGTCACCCCTCCCGGGTGACGCGGCCCGTTCGCGTATCGGTTGCGCATACTGAAATGTACGGGAGGTACGTACGGTAAGCAGGCGTACGAGAGGCGAGGCAGAAACTGGTGGCGCAGCCGGAGACGGAGGACCGCAAGCCGCGGTCGGATGAGGCGAGGAGCGCGTTCGCGCCTCCCGGGCAGGGCGGGAGCGATTCCGCCACGACCTCCGAGTTCGCCGTCCCGCAAGGGCTCGACGTGCCGGCGGCGGGCGGCGAGTCCGAGACGACGTCCGAGTTCGCCGTCCCGCGGGGCCTCGAGGTCCCGCAGCAGGCCGCGGCCGAGCCGGAGGGGTCGGCGTTCAGCCCGCCGAGCACATACAGCTCCAAGAACGCACCGCCCGCCTTCACACCGCCCGACGGGATCCCCGTCGTCCGGCTGACAAACGAGGCGCCCTGGCAGGACCGGATGCGCACGATGCTGCGGATGCCGGTGGCCGAGCGGCCCGCACCGGAGCGTGCGCACAAGACCGACGAGGCGGGTCCCGCCGTGCCGCGCGTGCTCGACCTGACCCTCCGCATCGGCGAACTCCTTCTGGCGGGCGGCGAGGGCGCCGAGGACGTGGAGGCGGCGATGTTCGCGGTCTGCCGGTCCTACGGGCTGGACCGCTGCGAGCCGAACGTCACCTTCACGTTGCTGTCGATCTCGTACCAGCCGTCCCTGGTGGACGACCCGGTGTCGGCCTCGCGGACGGTTCGCCGCCGCGCCACCGACTACACGCGCCTTGCGGCCGTGTTCCGGCTCGTGGACGACCTCAGCGACCATCACACGGCGATCTCCCTGGAGGAGGCCTACCGCCGGCTCGCCGAGATACGCCGGAACCGGCATCCCTACCCCGGGTGGGCGCTCACCGGGGCGAGCGGCCTGCTCGCCGGTGCGGCCTCCGTGCTCGTCGGCGGTGATCTCGTCGTGTTCATCGCGGCCGCGCTCGGCGCGATGCTCGGCGACCGGCTGGCATGGCTGTGCGCCGGGCGCGGGCTGCCGGAGTTCTACCAGTTCACGGCGGCTGCGATGCCCCCGGCCGCGATCGGCGTCGCGCTCACGGTCGCCCACGTGGACGTGGAGGCGTCCGCGGTGATCACCGGTGGCCTGTTCGCCCTGCTGCCCGGGCGGGCCCTGGTGGCGGGCGTGCAGGACGGACTCACCGGCTTCTACATCACCGCGGCCGCGCGCCTGCTGGAAGTCATGTACTTCTTCGTCGGCATCGTCGTCGGCGTCCTGGTGGTTCTGTACTTCGGCGTGAAGCTGGGCGCGCAGCTCAACCCGGACACGGTCCTGAACACCTCCGAGCGCCCGGTCGTGCAGATCATCGCCTCGATGCTCCTGTCCCTGACCTTCGCGGTACTGCTCCAGCAGGAGCGCTCCACCGTGCTGTGGGTGACCCTCACCGGGGGTGTCGCCTGGAGCGTGTACGGCGCCCTGCACTATCCGGGCGGCATCTCGCCGGTCGCGTCCACGGCCGTCGCCGCGGGGCTGGTGGGACTGTTCGGGCAGTTGCTGTCGCGCTACCGTTTCGCGTCCGCGCTGCCGTACACGACCGCCGCGATCGGGCCCCTGCTGCCCGGTTCGGCGACGTACTTCGGACTGCTGTCGATCGCCCAGAACAACGTCGACAAGGGCCTGGTCTCGCTGGCCAAGGCCGCCTCGCTCGCCATGGCCATCGCGATCGGTGTGCACCTGGGATCGGAGATCTCCCGGCTGTTCCTGCGGGTGCCGGGAGGCTCCGCCGCCGGGCGCCGGGCGGCCAAGCGGACTCGAGGCTTCTAGGCCGACCGCGCGGGCCGCTCAGTTCTGCGGGTAGCCGTTCTGCGAGTACTCCTGGTCGTACGGGTACTGCTGCTGGTGGCCCTGGGGGTACTGCTGGGGCTGCTGGTGGCCCTGGGGGTACTGCTGGGGCTGCTGGTGGCCCTGTGGGTACTGCTGGGGCTGCTGGTGGCCCTGTGGGTACTGCTGGGCGTAGGGCTGGGTCTGGCCGTGGTTCTGGCCGTACCCCTGGCCGTATCCGTGGTTCGGGTCGTACGGCTGTCCCCCATGCGGATAGGCCTGGCCGTGGTTGCCGTAGGCCTGGCCCTGACCCTGCGGGTAAGCCTGGCCCTGACCCTGCGGGTAGGCCTGCCCCTGGTCCCCGTACGCGTGATCCCGGCCTTGGTTGCCATACGCCTGGTCATGGCCTTGGTTGCCGTACGCCTGGTCATGGCCTTGGTTGCCATACGCCTGGTCCTCGCCCTGGTGGGCCGACGGCACTCGGCGCAGCTGGGCCGTCGCGTCGTCCATGACCGGGGGCTGCTGCAGGCCCTGGGCGGGGGGCTGCTGAGCGGAGGTCTCGGACTCGGACGGGTTCTTCCTGGCCTTCGAGCGGGCCCGCAGGAACTCGATGGCGATCGGGACCACCGAGACGAGGACGATCAGGATGAGGATCGCCTCGACGTTGTTCTTGACGAAGGCGATGTTGCCCAGCCAGGAGCCGAGCAGGGTGACGCCCGCGCCCCACAGCACGCCACCGATGACGTTGAACACGAGGAACGAGCGGTACCTCATGCCGCTGACGCCGGCGATGATCGGCGTGAAGGTGCGCACGACGGGCACGAAGCGCGCCAGAACCAGGGACTTCGGGCCGTACTTCTCGAAGAACTCGCTTGCCTTGGTGACGTTCTCCTGCTTGAAGAGGCGGGAGTCCGGGCGCCTGAAGAGCGACGGGCCGACCTTCCTGCCGAACATGTAACCCGCCTGGTCACCCAGGACCGCGGCGAGGCAGATCAGGGCGATGGCTCCCCACAGGGGGAACTTCAGCTGATTCGACGTGATCAGCAGGCCGCACGTGAACAGCAGCGAGTCACCCGGCAGGAAGAAGCCGATGAGCAGCCCCGACTCGGCGAAGACGACGAGGAGCAGGCCCCATATTCCGTAGGTGTCGAGCAGGTAGTTCGGATCCAGCCAGCTCGGTCCGAGGGCAAGCGTCGTCACGGTTCCGGGCTCCTGAGGGGTGAGGGGAGGTGCGGCGTCCTGAAAGTGGCCGACCCGACGGCGATGGCCGGACAAAGCTATCAACGGGCGGTGTCCGCCCCAGGTTCCACCGGTGACGGGGGATTGCACGGCGCGCGAACCATGGCGAAGCTGTGGGCCATGGGCATCGAAGAGTACGGCGGCGGCCAGGGCCCCCAGCCGGACGTGCTGGTCGTCACGACGAACGACGTACCCGGTCACCGCGTCGAGCAGGTCATCGGCGAGGTCTTCGGCCTCACCGTGCGCTCGCGGCATCTGGGCAGCCAGATCGGCGCGGGCCTGAAGTCGATGATCGGCGGCGAGCTGAAGGGGCTCACCAAGACGCTCGTCCAGACCCGCAACCAGGCCATGGACCGACTCGTAGAGCAGGCACGCGCGCGTGGCGCGAACGCCGTACTGGCGTTCCGTTTCGACGTGACGGAGGCCGCGGACGTGGGCACGGAGGTGTGCGCCTACGGGACCGCGGTGGTCCTGGCCAAGGAGTGAGCGCGCAGTGGGCGGAACGGGAAGGAACCCTCGGCACTGGTGAGGGGCGTCCGCCTGGCGGACGCCCCTTACGGTGTCCGGCCTGGCGGACACCGTTGCGCCTTCACTCGCCGTGCCGTGCCGCGTTCGCCACGATCGCGTCCCTGAGGTGTCCGGCGAGGCCCGGCCGCATGGAGTCGTAGTACTCCTTGAAGCGCTCGTCGGAGAGGTACATCTCGGCGAGCCCGCGGTGCATCTCGTACGAGCACGCGTAGAACCACTTGCTGATGTGCTGCCGGTGCTCCTCGGCCATGTCCATGGCGGGCTCCCCGGCCGGCGGCTCCCCGGCAGCCATCAGGGCCTTGTAGCGCTCGCCCCAGGAGGCCACCTCGGCCTGTATGCGCTTCCAGTCGTCCTTGGTGTAGCGGGCGGCGCGCCGCTGTGACTCGACGTACGCCTCCGTGCCGCCCCAGCGGCGCTCGGCCTCCTCCGCGTGCTCCTCCGGGTCCTTGTCGCCGAAGACCTCGAACTTCTCCTCGGGCGTGAGGTTGATGCCCATCTTGCGTGCCTCCATCGCGTGCTCCACGGCCGCCGCCATCTTCTGCAGCCTCTCGATCCGGGCGGTCAGCAGCTCGTGCTGGCGGCGCAGATGCGCGCGCGGGTCCGCGACCGGATCGTCGAGCAGGGCGGCGACCTCCTCGAGCGGGAAGCCGAGCTCTCGGTAGAACAGGATCTGCTGGAGCCGGTCCAGGTCGGCGTCGCCGTAGCGCCGGTGACCGGCGTACGTGCGCTCACCGGGCACGAGCAGGCCTATCTCGTCGTAATGGTGCAGCGTACGCACGGTCACGCCGGCGAAACCCGCCACCTGGCCCACCGAGTAGCTCACTTCCGCTCCCTTCTGGGTACGCGCTTCAGACTGGGGCCTCACGTCGCGTCAGGTGCAAGCGAAATGCCTTCGGGTGGCACCGTGCGCCCCGACCGCACACTCGGGATGTTGTGCCAGATCTGCCGGTTTGTTCCCGTTTATGGTGAGCCGGTGGCCCAGGACACCGTGCAGCAGGAATCGGCCGCCCCGGCGACCCCGGCGCGGGGTCTGCTGCCGTTGGTCCTCCCGGCGCTCGTCGTCGGGGTCGGGGCCAGTCTGCTCTACCTCGGGGTGAGCGGTCTCGCCGAGCAGCTCGAACACGTCCTGTGGCGGAACCTGCCCGACGCGCTGGGCGTCGGCCGCTACTCCGTGCTGTGGATGACGGTCATGCTCACCGCGACGGGCGTCGCGGTGGGCCTGATCGTCTGGAAGGCGCCGGGGCACGCCGGTCCCGACCCGGCGACCCTGGGGCTGGCCGTGACGACCCCCCTGCCGCCCTCCGTAGTGCCGGGCCTGCTTGCGGCGGCCGCGCTGATGCTGGCCGGCGGCCCGAGTCTGGGCCCCGAGAACCCCGTGATCGTGGCCAACGCGGCGCTGGCGTTCTGGCTGGGCCGCAGGATCGCGCCCCGGCTGCCGGGCGCGGTGTGGGTGACGCTGGCCGAGGCGGCGACGATCGGGGCACTGTTCGGGACGCCGGTCGCGGCGGCGCTGCTGCTCTCCGAGGCACTGGCCGGCCGGCCGATGCGGGGCCGGATGTGGGACAACGTCTTCGGACCGCTGATCGCGGCCGCCGCGGGCGCGCTGACCACCACCCTGCTGGCCCGGCCGTCACTGGATCTGGATCTGCCCTCCTTCGGCGGGCCCCACTGGGGCGATCTGCCGAGCGTGCTGGTGGTCGCCTCCGCGGGCGCGCTGCTCGGGATGGCCGCGGTGTACGCGTTCCCGTACGTCCACGGGGCCTTCCGGCGCCTTGGCCACCCCATGGTGGCGCTTCCCGCCGGCGGACTCGCCCTGGGCCTCCTGGCGGCCCTCGGCGGCCATCTGACGCTCTTCAAAGGGCTCGACGAGGTCGCGGCTCTGGCGCGGAATCCGGACAGCTGGTCGGCCGGGCAGTTCGCGACGATGTCCGTGGTGAAGCTCGCGGCGATGCTGGTGGCCGCGTCCTGCGGGTTCCGCGGCGGACGGATCTTCCCGTCCGTGTTCATCGGCGCCGCTCTCGGGCTGTGCGCGCACGCGCTCGTCCCCGCCGTGCATCCCGCGCTCGGTGTCTCCGCGGGAGTGCTTGGCGTACTCCTCGCGGTCACCCGGCACGGCTGGGTGAGCCTTTTCACGGCCGCGGTGCTGGCACCCTCGCCGGGAATGCTGGCCCTGCTCTGCGTGGCGTCGCTCCCGGCCTGGCTGCTGGTCACGGGCCGCCCGCAGATGCAACTCCACGAGGACGGCACGGCGCTCCGGTGAACCGGGGAGCCGGGGAGCCGGGGAGCCGGTCCCTTGAACGGGTGAATCGTGGGGAACCGTTGAACCAGCACGGCACGCCGGTCCGATGAAGCAGCAGGATCCCCGGATCCCGCTGGTCCGCCGAAGCTCAACCCCGTAGAAGTACACGATCCGATGAGCGCGCAGGACTTCACGCGCCGCCCAACCGATGAACGCGTACGACCTCCAGCTCCGCCCAACCGATGAACCCGTACGACCTCCAGCTCCGCCCAACCGATGAACCCGTAGAGCCGCGCACCGCCGACGCGATGGGAGACGGAAACACCATGTCGCTCCACTCAGGCCCGAGGAAGCACAACGAGCACACCATCTCGATGAACCCCTTCTTCGGGGAGGCGAACCCGATCGTCGAGATGACCGAGGCGCCCCCCAAGCACCGGCTGCCCAGGCACCCCCTACCGCCCTCGATCGCGTACCAGCTGGTCCACGACGAGCTGATGCTGGACGGCAACTCACGGCTGAACCTCGCCACCTTCGTCACCACCTGGATGGAGGACCAGGCCGACCGGCTGATGAGCGAGTGCCACGACAAGAACATGATCGACAAGGACGAGTACCCGCGCACCGCAGAGCTGGAGAGCCGCTGCGTGGCGATGCTGGCCCACCTGTGGAACGCGCCGGATCCCGAGTCCGTCGTGGGCTGTTCCACGACCGGCTCGAGCGAGGCGTGCATGCTCGCCGGGTTGGCGATGAAGCGACGCTGGGCTCGGCGCAACGCGGACCGCTACCCCTCCAAGGAGGCCCGTCCGAACCTGGTCATGGGCGTGAACGTGCAGGTCTGCTGGGAGAAGTTCTGCAATTTCTGGGAGGTCGAGGCACGCCAGGTGCCCATGGAGGGCGACCGGTTCCACCTGGATCCGCAGGCCGCCGCCGAGCTGTGCGACGAGAACACCATCGGGGTCGTCGGCATCCTGGGCTCCACCTTCGACGGGTCGTACGAGCCGATCGCCGAGTTGTGCGCGGCCCTGGACGACCTTCAGGAGCGCACGGGTCTGGACCTCCCCGTGCACGTGGACGGCGCCTCAGGGGCGATGATCGCGCCCTTCATCGACAAGGACCTGGTGTGGGACTTCCGGCTGCCCCGGGTCGCCTCGATCAACACCTCCGGCCACAAGTACGGACTGGTCTACCCGGGCGTGGGCTGGGCGCTGTGGCGCGACAAGGAAGCGCTCCCCGAGGAACTCGTCTTCCGGGTCAACTACCTGGGCGGCGACATGCCGACCTTCTCGCTCAACTTCTCCCGGCCCGGGGCAGAGGTCGTCGCGCAGTACTACACGTTCCTGCGGCTGGGCCAGGACGGCTTCCGCGCGGTCCAGCAGACGACACGGAACGTGGCGCAGGGACTCGCCAAGCGGATCGAGGCGCTGGGCGACTTCCGGCTCCTCACCCGTGGCGACGAGTTGCCGGTCATCGCCTTCACGACCACGCCTGAGGTGACGGCGTACGACGTCTTCGACGTCTCCCGGCGCCTGCGCGAGTTCGGCTGGCTGGTGCCCGCGTACACCTTCCCGCCCAACCGCGAGGACCTGTCCGTGCTGCGCATCGTGTGCCGCAACGGCTTCTCGACGGATCTCGCCGACCTCTTTCTCGACGATCTCACCCGTCTGCTGCCCATGCTGCGCCGGCAGCCTCACCCGATGACCCACGACAAGAATCTGTCCACGAGTTTCCATCACTGACACCGCCGGGTACGCCGCCGGGGCGGCCCGGGGTACAGCCCCGTACCACCCCGGCCCGGCCACCGGCTCGGTCGCTCGAACCTCCCTGCCGCCGGCGGGAGGAGGCGGGTCCGCCTGCCCGGGTCAGCCCGAGGACGTCTCCCGCTCCACGGCCACCAGCTCGAAGGCAGTCTTCCCGTCCAGCGACTCCCTGATGATGTCCGCGTGCCCCGCGTGCCGGGCCGTCTCACGGATCAGATGGAGCATCAGCCAGCGCATCGACACCCGCCCCTCCGGCGGGAACCAGGGGGCGTCGGGCAGCGGGAAGGTGTCGTCGAGACTGGGCACCGAGCGGATGAACGCCTCCGTCTCGGCCGCGACCTTCTCCCAGTACGCGAGCTGTGACCGGACCGTCTCCTCGCCCGTCAGCCGGAAGCACTCGTGCCAGTTCGACTCGTCGCGCTTCACCGCGGGTGCCTCGCCCCTGGCCCAGGCCAGCCAGGTCTGTTCGACCTCCGCGACATGCTTCAGCAGCCCGGACAGGGACAGTTCGCTGGCGCTCGGGCGCGAGGCCGCCTGCTCCTCCGTCAGACCGAGCAGGGCTCGGCGGATACCGCCGCGCTGCTCCTCCAGGAAGGAGAGCAGTGCTCCACGCTCGTCGCCCCGCTCCTCCGCCTGCACATGAGTCACCATGACCGGCCGCCTTTCATCGGTTTCCGCGGGGTCGCCCCCTGCCTGACACCGACGACACTACGAACCCTTGCGGTCAGGTTCCGTCCGCAAGGGCCCCGGTGCGCCGTGAGGATCCAGCCAAAAGGAACCCGGTCGAAAGGAACTAGATCGAAAGCAACAAGGCCGAAAGCAACTAGAAGGGGAACTTGCTCCGCCCATGCTGCACCGAGATCCACTTCTGAGTGGTGAACGCTTCGACGGTCGTCCCGCCGTTCAGTCGGCCCAGGCCCGAGTGCTTCTCGCCGCCGAACGGGACGAGCGGCTCGTCGTGGACCGTGCCGTCGTTCACGTGGAACATGCCCGTGTCGATTTGCTTGGCGAAGGCCACACCGCGCTCGATGTCGGCGGTGTGGACGGCGCCGCTGAGGCCGTAGGGGGTGTCGTTGACGATGCGGACGGCCTCCTCCTCGCCCTCGAAGGGGATGAGGACCGCGACCGGACCGAAGATCTCCTGCTGGAGGATCGAGGAGTCGGCGGGGACGTCCGTCAGGACGGTCGGCTCGATCAAATTGTCGGTGGTCGCTCCGTGCACGAGTGCCGTGGCGCCCTCCGCAAGGGCCTGCTCCACGGCGCCCGAGATCGCGTCCGCCTGTGAGGAGTTGATGACCGGGCCGACGACGGTCTCCGGGTCGCGCGGGTCGCCCGTCTTCAGGGACTTCACCTTGGCGACGAACTTCTCGGTGAACTCCGCCTGGAGCGTGCGGTCCACCAGAACGCGGTTGGCGGCCATGCACACTTGACCCTGGTGCACGTACCGGCTGAAGACGGCCGCGTCGACCGCGTAGTCCACATCCGCGTCGTCCAGGACCACCAGGGCGCTGTTGCCGCCCAGTTCGAGGACGGAACGCTTGAAGAGCGAGGCACAGACGGTGGCGACATGGCGGCCGACCTTGTCGGAACCGGTGAAGGAGATGACCTTCGGGACCGGGTGCTCGAGGAAGGCGTCGCCGATCTCGGCTATGTCGGTGATCACGACGTTCAGCAGACCCCCGGGCAGACCCGCCTCCTCAAGGATCTTGGCCACCAGCGAGCCGCCGGTGATGGGGGTGTTCTGGTGCGGCTTGAGGACGACGCCGTTGCCGAGCGCGAGCGCCGGGGCGACGGACTTGATCGACAGCAGGAACGGGAAGTTGAACGGGCTGATCACACCGACGACGCCGACAGGCACACGGTAGAGACGGTTCTCCTTGCCGTCGACCGGCGACGGGAGGATCCTGCCCTCGGGACGCAGCGCCAGCTGGATCGACTCGCGGAGGAACTCCTTGGCGAGGTGCAGCTCGAAGGCAGCCTTCAAACGGGTGCCGCCCAGCTCGGCGATGATCACTTCGGTGATCTCGGCCTCGCGGTGCTCGATGATTCTGAGGGCCTTCTCGAACACCGCGCGGCGCGTGTACGGGTTGATGCCGGCCCACTCCCTCTGAGCGGCCGCGGCGGCCCGGTAGGCCTCGTCGACCTCGTCGACCGTGGCTATCGTGATCGACGCCAGCTTCTCGCCGTCGTACGGGTTGAAGTCGATGATGTCCCAGGAGCCTGTGCCCGGGCGCCATTCACCGCCGATGTACTGCTGAGCAAGATCGGTGAAGTAGGACGACATGAGATCCCTCAATCCCTCGCAGCCGACGCAGACACCCGTTCACGCACCCGCGTTCGAGTTACGGTCTGATCGCGCGTCATCGTACTTGCGTTTAAGGGGAGTTGGAGGACCCCTCGGGATACTCCGGAAAACCCTCAGGAAAGCTGGAGCAGCCCCCGCAGCAGATCGCGGCTCTCGTCCGGTCCGGGGCAGTCCTGCTGCAGCTGCGTCATCGCCGCCTCGTACTGGGCGACGTCCTCGCGTTTGTCCAGGTAGAGCGCGCTGGTGAGCTGCTCCAGATAGACCACGTCGGACAGGTCGGACTCGGGGAAGCTCAGGATGGTGAAGGCACCGCTCTCGCCGGAGTGCCCGCCGAAGCTGAACGGCATGACCTGCAGCCGTACGTTGGGACGCTCCGAGACGTCGATCAGGTGCTGGAGCTGGCCGCGCATCACTCCCCGGTCGCCGTAGGGGCGGCGCAGGGCGGCCTCGTCGAGGACGACGTGGAACTGCGGGGCGTGCTCGGAGACCAGATACTTCTGCCGCTCCAGCCGCAGCGCCACCCGCCGGTCGATGTCCGCCGCGCTCGCGCCCTGCATGCCCCGGGCGACGACCGCGTGGGCGTAGGCCTCGGTCTGCAGCAGGCCGTGCACGAACTGGACCTCGTACGACCGGATCAGATGCGCCGCGCCCTCCAGGCCGACGTATGTCGGGAACCAGCTCGGCAGGACGTCCGAGTAGCTGTGCCACCACCCGGCGACGTTGGCTTCCTTCGCCAGGGAGAGCAGGGAGGTGCGTTCGGCATCGTCCGTGATCCCGTACAACGTCAGCAGGTCCTCGACATCACGTGTCTTGAAGCTCACCCGTCCCAACTCCATGCGGCTGATCTTCGACTCCGAGGCCCGGATCGAGTAGCCGGCCGCCTCCCTGGTGATGCCGCGCGCCTCCCGCAGGCGCCTGAGATGGGATCCCAGCAGAATGCGCCGCACCACCGACCCACTCGAGTCCCCAGCGCTCACGTTCGTCAGCCTCCCCAGCCGTCCTTCAGACCGCGCAGTCTGCCACTAAAACACTTCGAGCAGTACTCGTACGGTTACAGAAATGGAAAGGAGCCAAAGTCGGGGGACAGTGAGAGATCAGGAAGGAGCAAGCAAGCGGGAAGAAAGTGACAGAAGAAATAAGCAGAAAGCGGTACGGGAACGGCCAATTCTGGCGCGTGCACGTGCATCTGCCCTTGCATCTGCTTGGCTCATCCGAAACCATGGTCCCCGCGCCACCGCTGCATTGCCACGACCGCGAACACCCGGGAGTGCCTCGCATGGGGACGAATGGATCGACCATGCTCGAGCCCTTACGGCAGGGACTTCCGCCGCTCGACCCCGCGGCCGTGTCCAACGCCGCCTCCTGCGCCCTCCCCGCCCGCCTCGAAGCGGTGCGCGAGGCACGGCAGTTCACCCGCAGGACGCTGGGCCAGTGGGACGTGGGCGAGCGCTTCGACGACGTCTGCCTGGTGGTCTCCGAACTCGTGACCAACGCACTGCGGCACGCCCTGCCCTCGCCCGCCCTCAGAACGTGCGAGCAGGAGCCGCCGGTTCGGCTGCATCTGATGCGCTGGACCTCACGCCTGGTGTGCGCCGTGCGCGACCCCAGTCACGACAGTCCGGTCGCGGGCGACTCGGAGGACTTCTCGGCGGAGTCGGGCCGCGGACTGTTCCTGGTCGACTCGTTCGCCGACAGCTGGGGCTGGCATCCGCTGGCGGGCACGCTCAGCGGCAAGGTGGTCTGGGCCCTGTTCCGGCTGCCTCCCGCGTAGGTGTGCGCGAAATAGCTCCCCGCGGCGCTCCCCGAGACCGGATCTACGCGCGTTACGGCCTGCGGTGCACCGATGCGCCGCAGGCCGGCCCCTGTACTGCCCTGTGACGCACGCGCGTTACGTGATCAGGTGGTCGAACTCGCCGTCCTTGATGCCCAGCAGCATCGCCTCGATCTCCGCGCGGGTGTAGACCAGCGCCGGGCCATCGGGGAAGCGCGAGTTCCGCACCGCCACATCTCCCCCGGGCAGCCGGGCGAACTCCACGCAGGAGCCCTGGGAGTTGCTGTGCCGGCTCTTCTGCCAGGCCACTCCGTGCAGCTCTGTCGCAGCCATGCCGTTGTACACGTCGTCCACGTCGTACACGTCGTGGTCCACAGGTCGCTCCCCGGATGGTGCCTCGGCTGTCATGGCCATTGATGCAGCGGTCAACTGCCCGGATCATAACTCCGTTCACATGCAGATGCATGCGCAGATGCACGTGCACGCGGGGTGTTCCTGCGATTACAGCCTTTCCAGTCCCTTGACTACAGCGTGACGGCGACCTGACTACAGTCCGTCAAGCATGCGCCCCAGAGCTCGCATTACATGCGACCTCCAGCCCCCGTCCATGATCGTCCGCGCCAACATCTGTGCGGGGTCGTCAGGATCGAACCCTTCATGTACTAGGAAGAGACGCGTACCGCGGCCTTCCTGTTCCAATGTCCATGTGATGGTCCAGTCCGCGGGATTGGCGGGGTCGGCGTCGGCCCAGCGCAGGCGCAGCATCCGCCCTGACTCGAACGCGAGAACCCGCACGTCGACCGTGCCGGAGAAGTTGGCGTTGGGCCGCGGGACCGAGGTCATCCGATATCGGTGACCGACTTCGAGGCGAAAGTCCCCGGCACCGGGCATCTGCCACTGGGCGAGCAACCCGGGCTCGGTGAGGGCGCGCCAGACCTTGTCCGGCGGATGCGGCAGGAACTGGTCGACGCGGATGGTGGTGAGGTCGTCGTCAGGTGCGGTGTTCATGGCCGGTCATCGTCGGGCATGCGGTCGAGCAGTTCACCGAGCCCCTTCAGCTGCTCGCGCCAGAACCGCTCGTACGGATGGAGCCAGTCCTGAACCTCGGCGAGCGGCCCCGCCTCGAGGCGGTAGATGCGCTGCCGTCCGCTGCGCTGCTCGGCGACGAGCCCGGCCTCCCGCAACACCCTGAGGTGCTCCGAGAGGCTGGGCCGCCGCATGTCGAAGTGGTCGGCCAGGGCTTGGACGGGCTGCGGCCCCCGCTCGCGCAGCAGGCGCAGCACCTCGCGGCGCGTGGCGTTGGCGAGCGCGGCGAAGACGCGGTCCTCGGCGGCGGTCTCCGCACCGGACTCGGTCGTGGTCATGCCGGACTCCCTATCCGTGAGCCTCCGTCAGCAGCATCAGACCGTTGCCGTCCGGGTCCCGGAACGACGCCATACGGCCCCAGGGGAGGTCGTCCGGCCCCTGCACGGCGACCCCCGCCGCGGCCAGCCGCGCACAGTCGGCGTCGACATCGGTCGTGACCAACATGATCCCCCGGGCCGAGCCGGGCCGGAAATCGCCCATTCCCGGACCGGAGAGCGTGAAGACGGTCTGCGCACCCTTGGGGGCGACCTGGAGCCAGCGCCCCTGCGGCAGATCCAGATCGGCGGTGACCTCGAAGCCGAGGACATCCGTGTAGAAGCGCAGGGCGCGGTCCTGGTCGGTCACGGGGAGGGTGAGGAAGGAAGTGTGTGTGATGGTCATGCGGACGACAATAGGTAGGAGTTTCCCTACGCGTCAAGCGTAGGGAAACTCCTACCTGTCTGCCGCAGGGCCGCGGCCAGCGGGGACGACCGCAGGGCCGCGGCCACCGGGGCGAGAAGGACAGCAGCGTCATCCCCAGGGCGTCCATCACCGCGCGGGCCGGCAGGCGTTTGCTGCCGGACCGTCACACGGGTGGCCCGGCCGCCGCAGATCTTGCCGCGGTCCGGGGCGAACGAAAGGGGTCAAGAAGGCGAGCGAAAAAAAGGGGTCAAGACGGTCGACGCCATCGACATCGGGTCGGCGGCGGCCCGAATCCGCGCCCGTGCGCGAAGATCTGTCGTGGCGCGAAGATCTGCCGTGGCGTGAAGATCTGAAGGGGGTGGGGGAGCGATATGGCGAAGAAGAGCAAGATCGCGAAGAACGAGCAGCGGCAGCTGATCGTTGCGCGGTACGCGCAGCGGCGGGCCGAGCTGAAGGAGATCATCCGCGGCCTGTCCTCCACGGAGGCCGAGCGGCTCGCCGTCCAGCGGGAATTGCGCAGACAGCCTGATGACGCCGACGCGACCCGGGGCGCGCGACCGGCATGGCGTGCACGGGCCGCCGCGCGGTCGTGTCCACGCTTTCGGGCTCTCCCGGGTGAATCTGTGTGAGCACCGGGCGACTCTGTCTGAGCACTGGGTGAATCTGTCTGAGCACTGGGTGAATCTGCGTGAGCAAACGCACGCCGGTCATCCGCCCGGCGTGTGCAGGTCCTCCTGGTAGCTTGCTGCGGTCGTTCGCGCGACCTCATCGGCAACCTTGGGAGACTTCAGTGAATTCGGCGACTCCTGGCACGCACCGGCAGGCGCGCATCGTGCTTGCGGCCGCGGGGCTGACGACCGCGCTCCTGCTGACCGGCTGCAGCAGCGGCTCCGGGGGCAGCGGGTCCGGGGGCGGCGACTCCTCACCGAGCGCGTCCGCGTCCTCGGCGGACACCGGTGGCGGCTCCGGCACGCCCGGCGCCAAACCGGGGAAGCTGGAGGGCAGCTGGCTGGCCACGACCGGTGGCAAGGCCGTGGCCCTGGTGATCACCGGAAAGCAGGCCGCGCTCTTCACGACGGGCGGCAGCGTGTGCACCGGGACCGCAGGCGAGGAGGCGGGCATGCAGATGATCCACCTCAAGTGCACGGACGGCGGCAAGGACCGCCGGACCGGGATGGTCGACTCCATGAACGCCTCGGGCATGAAGGTGACGTGGGAGGGCGGCATCGGCACGGAGACGTACACGAAGTCCGAGAGCGGCAAGATGCCGAGCGGGCTGCCGACGGCGAGCCTGGGGTCCTGACACGGCGCCCGCCAGGGTCTCTCACCTCGGCCGATGGGCCGCGGAACCTCCGGGTTCCGCGGCCCTTTGCGGTGTCGGGGGCTGTCGCCATGGTTGGGAGCCGCTTGGGCGAGGACCCTCCCGGCGCTCGCATTTCCCGTAAGACCCGTACTTGCGGGAGGTCGAACCGCGTGCAGCCTCCCCCTCACGCCCCCGCCTCTTGCGGTGCCGCGCGAGCCCCGTCGCACCGCGCATCGCGCATCGCGCACCGCGCACCGCGCACCGCGCACCGCGCACCGCGCATCGCGACCAGCGGCTCGATTCGCTGCCGCTCGATCCGGTAGCCGGCTCACTCCTCCGGCATACGGGAGGCATACGTGATGAATTGCGGCAATCACGTCCGGCGGCGCAGGGGGGAATTGAGGGGGGCGCGCAACGCACTGCCGCCCGCCTGCGTGATGATCCCTGGATACCGTCACGATCCCAGAGGACCCACATGCGCAGCACCGTCCCCGTCCCCCTGGCCGTCACCGTTCTCGCCGCGGCCCTCGCCCTGACCGCCTGCGACAGCAAGAGCAGCGACGACGCCAAGCATTCGGAGAAGTCGGCTCCCCCGGCCGCCGGCTGCCCGATCGCCCTGAAAGTGGGGCCCGCCAACGCGGCCACCACCGCGGGCGACACCGGCAACGTCCCGGTCACCCTCACCAACCGCAGCGGCGGCAAGTGCACCTTCCAGGGCTTCCCCGGGGTCGAGCTGAACGCCGGCTCCTCCTCCTGGAGCGTGGCGGACGACAAGGCCGCGACGCCCGAGAAGGTGACGCTGCAGAAGGGCGAGGCAGCGACCTTCACCCTCACCTATGTCCGCGGGAAGTCCGGCGGCTCGCAGAGCGCCGCCGTGAAGGCCCTGAAGATCACCGTCCCAGGCGCCGGGCCCGCGCAGAGCTACCCGTGGTCGTACGGCGAGGTGTCCCTGAAGAGTGCGGGGACCCCCGACGCCTCGGTGAGCCCGATCCAGGTCGCGGGCGACTGACGTACGGATCCGTCGGCCGGCCCCGTCGAGCGGCCCGTTCAGGACAGCCTGGGCCGCGTGATGACAACCGGGCCGGTCACGACAACCGGTGCCACCGCGCAACAACCGGCCCCGTCACGACAACCGGAGGGGTTGCACGACAAGCGGCCGGTCACGACAGCCGAGGCCGCCCCACAACAACCAGCCCGGTCACGACAGCCGGAGGCGCCGCACGGTTAGCAGCCCGGTCACGGCAGCCGGAGGCGCGCACGGCACGCAGCGGTCACGGCAGCCGGGGACGTCCCGCCACCCGTGCCCGGTCGGCTGCCGCGGCCCCTTGCTCCCATCCGGCCGCGTCGCCCGCCCCGCGCAGCCGGGTGGTGACGGTGTCCGGGAACATTCGCTCCATGCGGTCCGCGACGGCCACGTCGCGGGCTGCGAGCACCGGCAGCAACTCCCCCTCGCTCCCGGCCACCTGCTCTTCCGTCGCGGCCCGGAGCCGGTCGCCGATGCGGTGCGCGTACGCGGCCAGGAACGACTGCCGGAACGTTTTCGTACGCTTCCGGCCGCCCTTCCGCTGCGCCGCCTCCGCCTTCGTCATCGCGGCGGTGGCCTGCACGAGCAGCGAGGTGTAGAGCAGTTCGACCGACTCGAGGTCGGGTTCGAAGCCGATGACCGTGGAGAAGCCGAGAGCCTCGTGCCACACGGCACGGCAGCGGTTCGCGTCCGCCACCGCGTCCAGGAGCACCGCCTTGGCCGTCTCGTAGGGCGGGTCGACGCCGATGCGGCAGGCGCCGGGCGTATCCCCGGCGTGCGTACGGGCCGCGAGCAGCGCCTCGTCGATGCTGTGCCGCGCCATCAGCTCCTGCGCCTTGGCGCTGAGCGCCTCCGCCTCCTCCGGATAGCCGGTCGCCTCCGCCTTGGCGAGCAGGGCGCGGATTCGGGTGAGCATGCGGGACTCGGGCTGCTGCGGGGCGGCGGACTGCCGCGGCACATCTAGGGCCTCGAGGCCGGGGAGGCGCAGCAGCAGGCGATACAGCTCCAGGGCGGCGGTGGCGTACGAGAAACGGTCGAGGCCGCGCGGCGGCTCCGCGTCGAGTTCCTGGAGCTGGGCCGCCCAGCGTGGCCCCGGGGGCGGCCGCTCCCCCGCCTCCTCGATGATCAGCACCGACACAAGACTTACGTGCGGGTCGTCGAGTTCACGGCGGACGATGCGTACGACGTCGGCGGGCTGCCAGCCGCGCCGCCACGCCGCGGCGACGAACTGCTTGCCTCGCCGGGCGAGTTCGGCGTCGGCCGCGGGGTCGGCGGCGAGCAGCGAGGCGCCGGTGTCCAGGGCCGCGTCGGTGTCGTCGTACAGCGCGGCCTCGAAGGCGCGGTCCACGGTGGTCGTCGTACTCACGTGTTCGATCGTGACACGAACGTCTTCGGTGGGACGGCGCTCAGCCGGACCGGCCGTTGCGACGTGGCTGACCACCTGATCGGCCACTTCGTGGACCAGGCCCGCCGTTCGGGCGCGTCCTGGACCGACATCGGCAAGAGCATGGGAGTGACCCGGCAGGCCGCCCAGAAGCGCTTCGTGCCGAAGGAGTCCGCCGGCCTCGACCCCAGTCAGGGGTTCAGCCGGTACACCGTCCGCGCACGGAACGTGGTCATGGCCGCGCACAACGAGGCGAAGGCCCGCGGGCAACAACGAGACCGGCCCTCCGGGTCGGCTGCAACTGCATCGGCACCGAGCACATCCTCCTCGCGCTCCTCGAACTGGAGAACGGAAAGGGTCTGCTGACCGGACTCGGCATCGACAAGGCCACCGCCGAGGAGTTCCTGATGAAGGAGGTGGCCGAGGTGGCCAAGGCCCGCGAGCAGCAGGCCTGAGCCGACTCGGGTCGCGCGTCCGGGCCCGTTGTCGGACCCCCCTGTCACACTCGCGGCATGACCGGGCGCTGGGCTCTCGTTCCGGCCGAGGACGGTGGCGCGGAGGTCGCCGCCCTCGGCCCGGACGGGCTGCTCGCCGGGCCCGTGGTCCGGGAGGGGGATCTCGCCGGGGCCGTGCGTGCGCGGCCCGGGGTCACCCGGTGGGTGTGGCGGTCCACCGCCGACGTCCAGCCGCGTCTGCTCGCCGCGGGGGTGCGAGTCGACCGGTGCTATGACGTCGAGGCGGCCGAGACTCTGCTCCTGGGCCACGAGGGACGCCACGGCGAGCCCCGGTCTGCCGCCGCCGCGCTGGCCCGGCTGCGCGGCGGCCCCGTACCGCCGGATCCCCGCCCGCGCTCCGCAGAGCCCGGCTCGCAGTCCTCTCTCTTCGAGCCGAGCCCCGTGCACGTCTCCCTCGCCGACCTCGTCGAGGTGTATGCCGACCAGCAGCGCCGGCACGACGCCACCGCGTACCCGGAGCGCATGCGGCTGCTGACCGCCGCCGAGTCGGCCGGCATGCTGGTGGCCTCCGAGATGAACCGCTGCGGGCTGCCCTGGAGCCCGGACGTCCACCGCGCGGTGCTGCACGACCTGCTCGGCGAGCGGTACGCGGGCGGCGGCGAGCCCCGGCGCCTGGCCGAACTGGCCGACGAGGTGTCGGCCGCATTCGGACGCCGTGTCCGGCCCGATCTGCCCGCCGACGTCGTGAAGGCCTTCGCGCAGGCCGGGATCCGGGTGCGCTCCACCCGTCGTTGGGAGATCGCGTCGCTCGACCACCCCGCGGTCGAGCCCCTGCTGGAGTACAAGAAGCTGTACCGCATCTGGGTCGCCCACGGCTGGTCCTGGCTGCAGGGCTGGGTGCGCGACGGCCGCTTCCGGCCCGAGTACCTGCCGGGTGGCACGGTCACCGGCCGCTGGGTCACCAACGGCGGCGGGGCGTTGCAGATCCCCAAGGTCATCCGGCGCGCCGTCGTCGCCGACCCCGGCTGGCGGCTGGTCGTCGCGGACGCCGCCCAGATGGAGCCGCGTGTCCTCGCCGCGATCTCGCGCGACCCCGCGTTCATGGAGGTCGCGGCGCGCGGGGCCGACCTCTACCAGTCGGTGTCGGACCGGGCGTTCTCCGGCGACCGCGGCCAGGCCAAGCTCGCCGTGCTCGGCGCGATCTACGGCCAGACCTCCGGGGACGGCCTGAAGAACCTCGCCGCGCTGCGCCGCCGTTTCCCGCGAGCGGTCGCGTACGTCGACGACGCGGCCCGCGCGGGCGAGGAGGGCCGGCTCGTACGGACCTGGCTCGGGCGTACGTCCCCGCCGGCGGCCGGAGCGTCGGAGGACGCGGCGGAGGAGGCGGGCATTCCGCAGGAGGTCGACCCGGAGAGTCCCGCCGGGGAGCCGCAGCAGTGGATGCCCGGCTACGCCTCGCACAACTCCCGGGCCCGCGGCCGTTTCGCGCGCAATTTCGTCGTGCAGGGCAGCGCAGCCGACTGGGCTTTGCTGCTGCTCGCCGCCCTGCGCCGCGCCTGTGCGGACCTCGCCGCCGAGTTGGTCTTCTTCCAGCACGACGAGGTGATCGTGCACTGCCCGGTCGAGGAGGCGGACCTGGTGGTCGCGGCGGTCCAGGAGGCCTCGGACCTGGCGATGCGTCTGACGTTCGGCGAGACACCGGTGCGCATTCCGTTCGCGACGGCGGTGGTGGAGTGTTACGCAGACGCCAAGTGAGGCGGCGGACGCCGAGCGGGGGCACGGGCGCTGGGTGGAGGCACGGGCGCTAGGCGGGGGCACGGGCGCTGGGTGGAGGCGGGGACGCTGGGTGGAGGAGGGACGCCAGGCGAGGACGCGGGCGTCGGGCCGGGAGGAGGCACTGGGCGGGGGCGCGGGCACTGGGCGGAGGCGCGGGCGTCGGGCCGGGGGAGGGAGGGCACTGGGCCGGGGGGAGGGCACTGGGCGGAGGC
>NZ_LBMW01000156.1 GCF_026168105.1 Streptomyces hygroscopicus | reverse complement strand
TGAGCGCGCCGGAGAGCACTTCCGCGTAGGTGGCGCGGGCGGCCACATAGCGGCTGCGGCCCTCGTCGGTGATCACCGCGTAGACCCCTCGCTTGTCCGAGGGACAGAGGTCCTTGAAGGCGTAACCAGCACCTTTCAGCCGCTCGACGAGCCGGGTGACCGAAGACTGCCCCAGCCCGATCTTGTCGGCGAGCTCCTGCATGCGCAGCTCGCTGGTGGGTGAGGAGGACAGGTTCTCCAGCGCCCGGTACTCCGAGAGGCCGATGCCGTGCCGGCGCTGGAGCGCGTTGGCGAGCTCCCGCTCCACCCGCGCGTGGAGGGTGAGGACGCGGTCCCAGACGGCCTGGTCCGAGGTGGGGGCGGGAGACGCGGTGGTGGCGTTGTTCATGTACCTCTCCTCAAAAGGGGGTTTGACAACAGGTTATATGACCATGCAAGATCCTAGCTAACTCCGTGCCGTACTTAGGAGCTTCATGATCCTAAGGAACTTGCACGCACAAACAACAATGGAGGCATAGTGTCCGCCGAGCAGACACAGAAGAACCAGAACATCGGCTGGGCCTGGCTGCTGTTCTCGTCGCTCTTCGAGATCACCTTCGCCCTCTCCACCGAGGCCACCCACGCCTTCACCCGCCTCGGCCCCTCGCTCCTCACGGCCGCGGCCGCCGCGTGCGGCATCTACACGCTTTCCCAGGCCCTCAAGTACGTCGACGTCGGCGTCGGCTACACGGTCTGGGCCGGCATCGGCGGCGTCGGCACGGTCATCTTCGGCACCCTGATCTACGACGAGCCGATGACCATCTGGAAGGTCCTCGCCTTCGTCCTGATCATCGGCGGCGGCACCACGCTGCGCATCACGGACAAGATCGCCGCGGACAAGAAGGTCGCCGAGGAGCGCGTCGCGGAAGAGCGCGCCAAGGCCACGGTCTGACCCCGCTCCCCCGCTCCACCGCTTTCCGGCCCCGCCTCCCCACCCTCCTTTTCCAGTAGAGAGAGCCGCTCCCATGACCTGGGTCTACCTCGGTATCGCCATCGTCTTCGAGATCCTCTTCGCGCTCGGCACCAACGCCACACAGGGCTTCACCAAGCTGTGGCCCAGCGTGCTGACCCTGCTCGCCGCGGCCGGCGGCATCTACAACCTGTCCCACGCCCTGCTGGAGCTGGAC
>NZ_LBMW01000019.1 GCF_026168105.1 Streptomyces hygroscopicus | reverse complement strand
CCCTCATCTGCTACCGCAGACTCACCAAATGAGATGGCTTCTAAAGAACTCGGGCTGTGGGACGGCCAGAAGCTCACCGAAAAGGCGTCCTCGATCCTCACCCAGTGGCACCAGGACCAGGAAGGCGACTGACACCTTGGCAAAGCGCGGTAACGGTCTCGGGGGGACTCCGGTGGAGATCCCGCGCAAGGGCAGACCGAACACCTGGGGTGTGCGCACCCCGCTCCACTTCGACAAGGCGCAGGGCAAGAAGATCCGTTACTGGATCGGCCGGGACTACCCGACCAAGACCGCAGCAGAAAGGGCGCTGCGGGAGTGGCACAACAACTACGAGGCGGGCAAGATCGCGGCCCGCTCTGACATGAAGCTGGGTGACTGGCTCGACAAGTGGCTGTCGAATCTCAGGAAGGAGGGGACGACCGTGGCCGGGTACGAGACGAAGATCCGTCTGCACATCAAGCCGCACATCGGCTGTGTGAAGCTGTGTGAGGTCACCGACGACACGCTTGATGATCTGTACCGGCTGCTGGAGACGGCCCCGTGCCCGACCAACAAGGACAAGCCGCTCGGCGCGAAGAGCGTCCGGCACATTCACAACATCCTGTCCGGCGCTCTCGGGGCTGCTGTGCCCAAGCTGATTCCCGCCAACCCGGCGGCATCGGCTCACCCGCCCACAGCGCGGGAGATACGGGCGCAGGAACAGAAGTACCCCACCGTGGACGACGGTCAGACGGCCCGCTTCCTGGCAGCCGTATGGGAGCCGTGCGGGAACCGTGCCTGTGATGGTGGCCTGACCCATCACTGTCTTCGTGATGCTCCGCTGTGGACCGTCTACGCCGCAACCGGCGTGCGGCGCAGTGAGGCACTGGGGATGAAGTGGTCTCTGATCCACTGGGAAGAGGGAGCCATCGAACTGGGCTGGGTCGTGGTCGAAGAGGGCAACACCTACCGCCTCCGGAAGCTGACCAAGGACGGTGACGACAACGCGCTGATCTACGTGGACCAGAGCGTCATGAACGTTCTGAAGTGGCAGAAGGAGCGGCAGGACGCCGAGCGTGCACGTCTCGGCTCCGCCTGGGTCGATCATGACCTTGTGTTCGCCCGGGACGGCTTCAAGCTCTACCGGGGCGAGGCAGGGGGCCCGCAGGACCCGGAGAAGGTGTCTGCACGGTGGCGCACCCTGCGCACCCGCCTGCACCTGCCTGAGGACTTCCGGATTCACGACTGGAGGCACAGCAAGGTCACGAACGATCTGGAGGCCGGAGAGAACCCGGTAGAGGTCTCCGCCAACGTCCGGCACCACTCGCCGGGCTACACCATGGCCCGGTACGGCCACTCTCGTAAGGACGGAGCGCGCCGACTGGCCGCCTCCGGTGCGGGCCGACTCGGCCTGTCATCCCTGGTCTGACCTGGGGAGTCTCCAGGCTGTTGGTCACGTGGTTGGTCACGCCACAGTCCTGGAAAGCAGAAAACCCCTGATGAACAGGGGTCTCAGCTAGTGTCCGAGGGGGGACTTGAACCCCCACGCCCGATAAAGGGCACTAGCACCTCAAGCTAGCGCGTCTGCCATTCCGCCACCCGGACCAGGTGTCTGTCGTGTCGCGGGGCCCTCCCCGCGGCGACAGGGACAACAATACCAAGGTTTCGGAGTGGCTTTCACCTGCGTATCCGTCCTCTGCATGCCGCGGCATCGTCGGGGCGCGCGGACATCCGGGCACTCACAGTTGGTGATGGAGTGATCACTCGGTGGTGACGGGGCGGGCGCACGCGGGGCGCGCGCACCCTCCCGTCATGCCTCACGGCATCAGCTGGTACTCCGGGAAGTTCCCCGGCAGCCGCTCCCCCGCCGGACCCTGGGTCACCGCGCGTACGAGCAGGTCGCCGCCCACGAACGCGCCGCGCCAGGACGCGCCGAAGCCTCCGAAGAGTTCGTCGCGGTCGCCGCGGGAGCGTGGCTTGCCGTGGCCGACCTTGAAGGCGCGGATCTGCGGGGCGAGGCGGTCGTACGTCGCCCTGTCGTCCGTGGAGAGCGTGGCGACCAGCGCGCCGTTCGACGCGTTCATCGCCGCCAGCAGCTCGGCCTCCGTGTCGACCAGGACGATCGTGTCGACCGGACCGAACGGTTCCGCGTGGTGCAACGGGGAGGAGCGGGGCGGGTTGAGGAGCGTGACCGGCTGGACGTATGCCGAGGTGTCCTGGCCGGGCAGGAAGCGTGCGTCGGCCGCCCTGCCGCGGTGCAGGGGGACCGCCCCCCGGTTGATCGCCTCGGCGACCTGATCGGTCAGCTCCTTCGCCTTGGCCGCGTTGATCAACGGGCCGAAGTCCAGCTCCGGGCAAGGGTCGTCGACGCGCTCCACAGCCAGCGGGTGGCCGACCCTGAGCGTGCGCACCGCGGGCAGGTACGCCGCCAGGAACTCGTCGAACAGGGGCCGCTGGACGACGAATCGCGGGTACGCGGTGCAGCGCTGTTTGCCGTAGTCGAAGAGCTTCGGGATGACCGCCGACAGCGAGTCCCAGTCCGAGAAGTTCCAGATGCCCCAGGTGTTCAGGCCCTCCTGCTCGAGGATGTGCCTCTTGCCGAGGTCGGCGACGGCCGTGGCCACCGCGGCTCCCGTGTCGCGGCCCCCGACGAAGGAGACGCAGCCGATCTCGGGCGCCCGTACCAGCGCCTCCGACAGTTCGCCTCCGCTGCCGCTGACGAGGGTGGCGGGGATCCCCTCCCGCGCGGCGAGCGCACAGGCCAGGGTGAGGCAGGCGACACCACCGTCCGTGGGGGTTTTCGCGATGACCGCGTTGCCCGCCAGTGCCTGGACCAGCATCGCGTGGACCAGGACGCTCATCGGGTAGTTCCAGCTCGCGATATTGGAGACGGGGCCGTCCAGCGGGGGCCGGTCGCCGATCATCCGTTCGACACCGTCGACGTACCAGCGCACGCCGTCGATGGCCCGGTCCACGTCGGCCCGCGCGAGCCGCCAGGGTTTGCCGATCTCCCAGACGAGGAGGAGGGCGAGGAGGTCGCGGTGTTCGGTGAGGGCGTCGAGGGTCGCGGCGACCCGGGCACGGCGGTCGGCCAGCGGTACATGACGCCAGGAGCGGTGCTGGTCCAGAGCCGCCCGTACGGCGCGCCGGGCGGTGTCCCGGCCTACACGCGGCGGACCCGCGATGGGGCCCCCGTCGACCGGGCTGGTGGCGGGCAGCGCCCGGCCGTCCGGCCGCCAGGAGGAGTCCCAGAGGTTGAGGACACGGTCGTCGCGGAAGGCCTCGGGGGCGACGACGAGACAGCGCCGCCAGGCGTCGGCCCAGGACGTACCGGTTTTGAGGGTGAGGGTGGGTGCCATTCGGTTGCTCCGCTCTCGGTGCACAGTCGGGGGCGGGAGGTGCATGGCTGGTCCGCGTACGTGGTCGCACCACGGCGCATGCGGACGTCGTAGAAAGGACGCTAGCGAGAGGCCGTTGCGCCGGAAAGTAATCTCACGTCAACTATGAGTGACGTCACGCTCCGCTTCCAGTGCGGTCGGCCGTTGATCAGCGCGATCAGCGCGATCAGCGCGACCTGAGAGCCTGTGCGACCTGTGCGACCTGTGCGGTCGAGGCGGTCAGGCCGGTCAGGGCGGTCGGGGCGGTCAGGAATTCGTCCGCGCGTGGTACGACCGCCTCGTGTGCTCGGTGTGTTCGCGCATGAGCCGCGTCGCACGTTGCTCGTCGCCCACCGCGATCGCCGCGATCAGGTCGCGGTGCTCGGCCCAGGACTGCCTCCCGCGCTGCCGGGCGACCGGCGTGTGGTACCAGCGCACCCGACGCTCGACCTGCCCCGCCAGCTCGGCGAGCACCGCGTTGCCCGCGAGCTCCGTCACCTTGGCGTGGAAGCGGGCGTTCAGCGCGACCGCGCCGTCCACGTCGTCCTCCGCGACGGCTCGCTCGCCCTCGGCGCACAGCTCCTCCAGGGCCGCGATGCCGGCGCTGTCCGCGTGCGCGGCGGCGAGCCGGGCGGCCTCGGCCTCCAGGAGCGTACGAACGCCGAGGAGCTGGTCGGCTTCCTGGTCCGTCGGCTCGTGCACGAAGGCGCCCTGGGCGGGCCGCAGATCGACCCATCCCTCGGTGTTCAGCCGCTGCAGCGCCTCGCGCACCGGCTGCCGGGAGACCCCGAGGTGCCTGGCGAGTTCGCTCTCGACGAGGTGCCGACCGGGCTGGAGGGCACGCGTGGTGATCAGTTCGAGCAGCGCCTCGTAGACCCGCTCACGCAGAGGGCCGGGCCTCTCCAGCCTGGGCGCCGTTCCCCGTGGCAGTCCTGTCGGCCACATCCCCCCTTCCCCCCGTCCCCCTCCGTTTTGTCTACAGCCTACGGTCCAACCAAGGCCCACCAGGGCCCACCAGAGCCCACCAAGGCTGGGGACGGGGGGAGTTGACCTCCTCCGGCCCCATGGCACGGCCCGCTCGGCCCCATGGCACGGGGCTCAAGGCCGGCGCCTCAGGGGCAGCGGACGACCTGACCGGCGTACGACAGGTTCCCGCCGAAGCCGAAGAGCAGCACCCGGTCGCCGCCCGAGATCTCCCCCCGCTCCACCAGCTTCGACAACGCGAGCGGAATGCTCGCCGCCGACGTGTTCCCGGACTCTGCGACGTCACGGGCGACGACTGCGTTGACGGCGCCGATCTTCTCCGCGAGCGGTTCGATGATGCGCAGGTTCGCCTGGTGCAGCACGACCGCGGCGAGGTCCTCGGGCTCGATCCCGGCGCGCTCGCAGACCCGGCGCGCAATGGGCGGGAGCTGGGTGGTCGCCCATCGGTAGACACTCTGCCCCTCCTGCGCGAACCGCGGGGGCGTTCCCTCGATACGCACCGCGTGCCCCATCTCGGGCACCGAGCCCCACAGCACGGGCCCGATCCCCGGCTCGTGGCCGGGAAGGCACGCCTCGACGACGGCCGCTCCGGCGCCGTCACCGACCAGCACGCACGTCGTACGATCGCTCCAGTCCGTCACGTCGGACATCTTGTCGGCGCCGATGACGAGCGCCCGTGTCGCCGCGCCCGCGCGCACGGCGTGGTCGGCGGTGGCGAGGGCGTGGGTGAAGCCGGCGCAGACGACGTTGACGTCCATCGCGGCGGGCTGCGGGATCCCGAGCCGGGCCGCGACCCGGGCGGCCGTGTTCGGCGAGCGGTCGACGGCGGTGGAGGTGGCGACCACGACCAGGTCGATGTCGCCGGGCGCCAGGCCCGCCGCCGCGAGCGCCTTGGCCGCGGCGTGCGCGGCCAACTCGTCGACGGGCTCGTCGTCCTCGGCGATATGGCGTGTGCGGATGCCCACCCGGGTCCTGATCCACTCGTCGCTGGTGTCGACCATGCCCGCCAGGTCCTCGTTGGTGAGTACCTTGGCGGGCTGGTAGTGGCCGACGGCGGCGATGCGCGAACCGTGCATGGGTGGTTCCCCCTCTTTGCCGTGGGTAGCGGGATCCACCAGTCTGAACAGTGACTCACGGGTACGACGGCAGGTGAAGCGACAGGAATGGGACGCCGGTGTTGTCGGCTTCCCGCAGACCCTCGGACGCCCGAGCATCTCCCCTACCCCCGTCCCGGCCTACCCCGCAAAAAGCTGCCTGGCCTTCAGTACGAGCTCGTAGAGGCCGTAGCACAGGGGCGCCCCCACCCACAGCCAGGCGAGGACGGTCAGTGCTCGCCGGTCAGGCGCGTTGCTCTCGTCGGCCATCGGCGGCCTCCTTCGGTGCGGGGATGTGGTGGCGGGGGTGGACAGGCCGTACCAGTTCGTTGGCGACGAGCCCGACGACGAGAAGACCGATCATGATCACGAAGGACAGACCGTAGAGGGAAGCCCCGTGCTTGCCCGCCCCCTTCTGGTGGTCGGCGATCCAGTTCACGATCAGCGGCCCGAGGACACCGGCGGTCGACCAGGCGGTGAGCAGCCGGCCGTGGATCGCGCCGACCTGGTAGGCGCCGAAGAGGTCCTTCAGGTAGGCGGGGATGGTGGCGAAGCCGCCGCCGTAGAAGGAGAGGATCACGAGCGCGCAGAGGATGAACAGGGGCTTGGACGAGTCGCCGAACGACGCGATGAGCAGGTACATCAGCGCGCCGACGCCCAGATAGACGCGGTAGATGTTCTTGCGCCCGATCAGGTCGGAGGTGGAGGACCAGCCGATGCGGCCTGCCATGTTGGCCGCCGACAGCAGGGCGACGAAGCCGGCGGCCGCGGAGACGGACACGGGTGCCGAGGTGCCGGCAAAGAAGTCCGTGATCATCGGGGCGGCCTTCTCGAGGATGCCGATGCCTGCGGTCACGTTCATGCACAGCACGATCCACAGGCACCAGAACTGCGGGGTGCGCAGGGCGTCGCGGGCGGAGACCTGGACGCCCTCGAAGGCGCTCGGCCCGGACGCGACCGGCTTCTCGGTGCGCGGCACCCGCACCAGCAGGACGCCGAGCGACATGAAGACGGCGTACGACAGCCCGTGCACCAGGAACGCGAGCGCGATCCCGGAGTGGTCGGATCCGAACGACTGCAGCATCTGCGCCGACCAGGGCGAGGCGATCAGCGCGCCGCCGCCGAAGCCCATGATGGCGATGCCGGTGGCCATGCCGGGCCGGTCCGGGAACCACTTGATCAGCGTGGAGACGGGTGAGATGTAGCCGATGCCGAGACCGATGCCGCCGACGAAGCCGTAGCCGAGGACGATCAGCCAGTACTGCTCGCTCGCCGCGCCGAGCGCCGAGAGCAGGAAGCCGGAGGAGAAGCAGACCAGGGCGACGGTCATCGCCCAGCGGGGCCCGTTGCGCTCCACGAGCGTGCCGCCGAACGCGGCGGACAGCCCGAGCATGACGATGCCCAGCTGGAAGGGCAGCGCGCTCTGTGTGCCACTGAGACGAAGGGCGGATTCCAGGGGCGGTTTGAACACGCTCCAGGCGTAGGCCTGGCCGATGGAGAGGTGGACGGACAGGGCGGCGGGCGGGACCAGCCAGCGGCTCCACCCGGGGGGTGCGACAGGAGGGCTCATGATCCCGAACGGTAGGTGCGCACAAGGGAGTTGAGAACCCGGCGGGTCGGCCGCATGCGGTGAGCGGTATCCGGGGTGCGCCGAACGGTCGTGGCGGCGGGTCCTCCGCCGGTGCGCGCTTCGGGCCGCGCTGCGGGCACCCGGGACGAGCCGGCGCGGGCGCGGACCATGACGGTCCGCGCCCACGGCGGAGTGGGCCGCCACGTCGCTCCGCGCGTGCAGGACAATGAGACGGTGAAGGTCACCTCGCCAGGGACGGCCCGGTGACCCACGGCAACCTCCGCATCAAGGGCCGTTTCGGCTGCCAGCACGTACAGAACCGGGGCTGATCAGGACATGGGACGAGTCACGGAACGACGCAAGGTGATCCGCATCCGGGACGGGGCGGTCTCGGCCCGGCCGGACACGCTCGTCGCCGAGGAGCCCCTGGAAATCAGGCTCAACGGCAAGCCGCTCGCGATCACCATGCGCACCCCCGGCGACGACTTCGCGCTCGCCGCCGGCTTCCTGGTGAGCGAGGGAGTGCTGGCCGAGCGGCAGGACCTGCAGAACATCGTGTACTGCGCGGGTGCCACCGTGGACGGCTCGAACACGTACAACGTGGTGGACGTGAAGACCGCGCCCGGCGTGGCGATCCCCGACATCACGCTGGAGCGCAACGTCTACACGACCTCGTCGTGCGGCCTGTGCGGCAAGGCGAGTCTGGATGCGGTCCGTACGACGGCACGCTGGCCCGTCGCCGACACTCCCCCGGTGCGGGTGGAGCCGGAGCTGCTCGCGACCCTCCCCGACCGTCTGAGGGCGTCCCAGCGGGTCTTCGACCGGACCGGGGGCCTGCATGCGGCGGCCCTGTTCGCCGAGGACGGGGAGCTGCTCGACGTACGAGAGGACGTGGGCCGGCACAACGCCGTCGACAAGCTGGTCGGCCGCGCCCTGCAAAGCGGCGGTCTGCCGCTGTCCCGCACGATCCTGCTGGTGTCGGGACGGGCCTCCTTCGAGCTGGCGCAGAAGGCCGTGATGGCGGGCATCCCGGTGCTGGCGGCGGTCTCGGCACCCTCGTCACTGGCCGTGGACCTGGCCGCCGAGACGGGGCTGACCCTGGTGGGCTTCCTGCGGGGCAGTTCCATGAACGTGTACGCGGGCGAGCAGCGGATCATCCTACGGACGACGGCCGACCGGGGCTGACCGCCTTCTCGCGGCGGGCTCCGGCCGACGGGGAGCGCCCCGTTCGGGTGCCTGGGCACGCGGGCGGATGTCGCGGAGGCGGATCCGTATCCGATGCGCGGCGGCTACAGCACCGGTCCGGTGGTGGTCGTGGACGGCGGCGGGGTGCTGGTCCGACCGGTCACCCGGCGGCGAGCCGCACCTGCGAGGCGGCCACGACCGATCCGAGTCGGGGGAAGTCGAGCCGCACGGAGGCCTCGTGCTCGGCGGCGGTGAACGCGGCCATGGCGTCCTCGACGAAGACGAGGTCGTATCCGAGGTCGGCGGCGGCACGGGCGGTGGATTCGACGCCCAGATTGGTGGCGACACCGCCGAACACCAGGGTGGTGATGCCGTGCCGGCGCAGGCGCTCGTCCAGGTCCGTGCCCTGGAAGCCGCCGACGGTCCGCTTCACCACCTCCAGGTCGCCGTCCCTGAGCAGTCCGGCCACCAGCCCGCTGCCGGGCGGCTGTTCGGCGATGCCGGGGCGCTCGGCACGGACGAGCACGACGAGTGCGCCGACCGTCCGGAACGCTTCGGCCAACTCCTCGGCTGCGACGAGGACTTCGGCTCCCTTGCGGGGTTCCAGGGGCAGGGCGACGATGCGGTCCATCAGGTCGATGAGCACAAGGGCGGTGTGCGCCGGATCCAGCGCGAGGGCTTCGGCCATGACGGAACGTTAGCCGTCATCAGCCGTCCGTACCGGAAATCCGGATCAACAGGTCCATGAATCTGTCGCGTTCGGCGGCCGAGAGCGGGGCGAGCAGGGCGTCGTTCGCCTCGCGGGCCGCCGTCTCACAGCGTTTCAGCAGCCGCTCGCCGTTCTCCGTGAGCGACACCGCGTTCTTGCGGCGGTCCCCGGGGTCCGGCTCGCGCACGACATGGCCCGCGGACTGCAGGTCGTTGAGGATGCCGACCAGGTCCTTGGGGTCCAGCCCGACGCTGCGCCCGAGATCGGCCTGAGCGACGGGGGCGAGGTCACGGACGGCGGAGAGGACGACATGGTGCCACATCCTCATGCCCTCTGCGGCGAGGGCGTCGGCCACCAGGGCCCGGCCGCGTGCGGCGGCACGGCCGAGGACCCAACTGGGCAGGGAACGGATGGCGGGGAGGGGGGCTTCGGCCATGGACGCAGCCTAGCGAATAGCCGTTGGACTCCCCAATGAAATCTGGGATAACGTTGGGATCCCCAACGACCTGTGGAGGTGCGATGCGTCGCGTCCGGTACGAGTCCACCGGCGGCCCCCTGTTCCTGGAAGAGGTACCCGTCCCCGCAGCGGGCCCGGGTGAACTCCTCGTGCGCTGCGAGGCCGTAGGGCTGACCCTGCCCGTCGTACGCAAGGTCGCCGAGGCCGCCGAGCCGGTTCCGCTCGGTGGCGAGGTCGCGGGCGAGGTGCTGGCGGTCGGTGACGGTGTCACGCGCTTCCGGGTCGGCGACCGCGTGACGGGGCTGTGCTTCGGGCACGGTTACGCCGACTTCGTCCTTCTGCACGAGGCCATGGCCTCACCCGTCCCCGGCGGCGCAAGCGCCGTGGACGCCGTCGCGCTGGTCCGCAGCGGTCTGGTCGCGCTCGGCGCGCTGGAGGCGGCGCGGCCGGAACCCGGCGAGTCGGTCCTGGTCACGGCGGCGGCGAGCGGTGTCGGCCATCTCGCGCTCCAACTGGCCCGGATACGCGGGGCGTCCCGCGTCGTGGGCGCGGTGTCCGGCTCCGGCAAGGCGGAGTTCGTGCGCTCGCTCGGCGCCGACGAGGTGATCACGTATGACGCTCCCCAGTGGGGCGAACCCGTCGACTACGCCCTCGACGCGGTCGGCGGCGACCTGCTCACCCCGGCGATCGCCGCACTCGCTCCGGGCGGACGGCTCGTCGCCTACAGCTCGGGGGGCGGAACCATTCGGGCGTACGACCTGCTGGTGGGCGCCAAGTCTGTGATCGGCTTCCAGATGGCGCGCATCGCCCGGGGGAAGCCGGAGTTGTACGAGCGGTGGCGGCAGGAGCTGTGGCGGCTGTACGCGCAGGGCGCGCTGAAGCCCTTCGTGCACGCGGAGTTCGCGCTGGAGGACGCGGCGAAGGCGCACACGGAGATCGAGTCACGGCGCAATCTGGGGAAGGTGGTTGTGCGCCCCTGACCGCCGCAGGTCAGGGGTTTGCCCCCCGATCACCTATCCGAAGTACTCATGGTCGGGCGCACACCCCGTCACCCGTCGACTCGTTGTACAGAAGAGTCCAACGGGCCGCGCGCGGTCCGTCGTCCAGGTAGGAGGCGGATACTTGGATGCCGACACCACTCTGCTCGGTTCGTCACTGGCGTGCGCGGGCGCGCTGGGCGCGGCCGTGGTGGCGTACTTGGGCAAGCGCGGGGAGAACGCGCTGAACGGCTACTCGAGCCTGACCGAGAAGTTGCAGTCGGAGTGCGACCGGCTGGAGCGCCAGGTCGCCGAACGCGACTCACGCATCGACGAGTTGACCCTGCTGCACTCCGCGGACCAGTCGGAGATCGCCCGGCTGCGGCTCGACATCCACCGACTCGGAGGGACGCCGTGACCGGGTTGCAACACGCGCTGGCCCAGCGCTGGCGGAAGATCTTCCTCGTCTGCGCCCTGGTCGCGCTCTCCGGTGTCGCGGTGATCCTCTGGGAGCGCATCGACGCCGGGGACCGCAAGGCGCAGGAACTGAGCGTGGAGGCCGACCGGCGCGGCAAGGCGCTGTCCACGCTCGCCGCCGATGTCCGGGCACTGCGCGCCCAGGTCAAGGCCGGCGGCGGGACCCCCGCCGCCCCGGATCCCGCCGACGCGGTGGACGACCTGCTGGACCGGTTGAGGGTGCCCACCGGAGCTCCGGGCGAAAAGGGTGACCCGGGTGCGACGGGAGCGGACGGGAAGAACGGCGCGGCCGGTGCGCGCGGCGAACCGGGCCCGTCGGGTCCGCCCGGCCCGTCCGGTGCGCCCGGCCCGTCCGGTGCGCCCGGCCCGTCCGGTGCGCCGGGCCCCTCGGGGCAGCCGGGCGGCAAAGGCAGGGACGGCGTCACGGGCCCGGCCGGGCCGCAGGGCACCCAGGGCACGATGGGAGCGAAGGGCGAACCCGGCGAGCGCGGCGAACCCGGCCCCGAGGGCCTCAAGGGCGACCCCGGGCCGGCCTGCCCGGACGGCTACAGCCTCCAGGTACCGGCGAGCGACCCGGACGCCCTGGTGTGCCGCAGGACCGGCGCGGCGCCGGTGGCGGTACCGGGCCCGACACCCCGGACCGCGGGCATACCGCTCCCGCCCCCGCCGCCGCCCACTTGACACACACCGGACGTGGAGGTGCCCCCGGCGCCCACCGGCACGCTTCCTGTGAGGCCCGTCAGAGCTCAAGTAGCGTCTGCGGCCCGAACGTTGGACATGGGATGTCGGGTGTCTGGCATGTCCGAACGCACGAAGGGCGGGCGGCATCACGGAGTCCGGGCTCTGTGCACAAGACGGCCGCCCTGGGCGCCGACGACCCCGTGCCGGCGCGGGGCCCGGTCCTGTGGCTGCCCATGGACCGGGTGAGCCCCAGCCACTAACGTCCCGGGCGTGCCCGATGACGGACGAGCACGACGCCGGGCCGGGACCGGTCTCGGCCTGGTCCTGGCCCTGGTCTGCGCGGCAGTGCTGCTCACCGCCCTCCCGCACCACGACCGGGAGGGCAGCGGCGCGTGCGCGCAGCGCACGGTGCGGTCCTGGGCGGCGGACACCGGACTGAACGCCGAGTTCACACGGTACGGCGACGAAGGCACGCGCGCCGACGACTGGACCGGCGGCGACGGCACCCACTCGGTGCGGCTGCCGGACGGGCGGGTGCTGTGGCTGTTCTCGGACACGTACCTGGGCCAGGTGCACGGTCCGCCCAACCCGCTCGGCGAGTGGTACTCCTGGCGGGAGGCCTCGGCCCCGCTGGTGCGCAACTCGGCCGTGGTGATGGCTCCATCGGGCCGCCTGGAGAGCACCCTGCCCGCGCCGCTGTTCCCGGACCCGGCGCCGAACCAGTGGCGCTGGCCGGTGGCGGCCCGGGTCGAGCCCCGCTCCCCCGGCTCGTCCGAGCAGGTGCTTCGCGTTCTGCTGTGGACCCGTACGGCCGGCGTGTACCCGTGGATCTACGGAGTCCCCACCGCGACCGAGGTCGCCACGCTCTCGCTGCCGGATCTGCGGGTGGAAGGCATCGTGCGGATCCTCGGCCAGGAGCGGGTCCCGGACCCGTCCCGGCGCGTGCTGTTCGGCACGACGGCGGCGGTGGACGGCGACTGGACCTACGTCTTCGGCGGCGACGACGCCCGGGCCGCCGCGCGTCCCGTCTCACATGCGTATGTCGCGCGGGTGCCGCGCGGCCGGCTCGATCAGCCCGCGGCATGGCAGTACTGGGACGGGTCGGCGTGGACGTCCCGGCCGTACCCCGGGGCCGTGCTGGGGGACGGGCAGGGCGCCGGAGTGGGCAGCGCGTTCACGGTCGTGTCGGACGCGGGGACGTACGTCCTGTTCACGATGGCCGCGGGCACCCGGGGACTGACGACGGTCACCTCGTACTGGGCGTGTGCGCCCACCGGCCCCTGGCACGGCCCGACCAGGGGGTTCGCTCCGCCGCTGCCCCAGGGCGAGGTCGCCGCGTACAACCCGCAGGCGCACCCGGAACTGGACGGCGACCGGCTCGTCCTCAGCTATGACGTCAACTGGCTGGACCCCAGCGGCGCCGCCGCGAACCTCAGTCGGAACGTGTCGCTGTACCGACCGCGGTTTGTGACGCTGCGGCTGACCCGGGGCTGACGGCCGGCCGCCGAGCGTCGTGGGAACGGCGCTTGGCGATCACCGCGCAGACCATGAGCTGCATCTGGTGGAAGAGCATCAGCGGCAGCACCGCCAGCGAGGCATGGGCGCCGAACAGGACGCTCGCCATGGGCAGTCCGGAGGCCAGGGACTTCTTCGACCCGGCGAACTGGATCGCGATCCGGTCCTCCCGGCCGAAGCCCAGGGCCCGGCCGCCGTACCAGGTCAGGGCCAGCATCACGGCGAGCAAAGCCGCCTCGACGACCAGGAGTCCGCCCAGCCGGAGCGGGCTCACCCGGTGCCAGATGCCCTGGACCATGCCCTCGCTGAACGCGGTGTAGACGACCAGCAGGATCGAGCCGCGGTCGACGAGCCCGAGGACCTTCCTGTGCCGGGTGATGAAGCCCCCGATCCAGCGGCGCAGCACCTGCCCGGCGAGGAACGGCACCAGCAGCTGGAGCACGATCTTGATGAGCGAGTCCGCGGAGAAGCCGCCGCCGCTGTTGCCGAGCAGGGCCGCCGCCAGCACCGGGGTGATGACGATGCCCGCCAGCGAGGAGAACGAGCCCGCGCAGATCGCGGCGGGCACATTGCCGCGCGCGATCGAGGTGAAGGCGATCGAGGACTGGATGGTCGACGGGACGAGCGTGAGGAAGAGGAGACCGGTGTAGAGGTCGTGGGTCAGCAGCACCGGCACCAGGCCCCGGGCGGCGAGGCCGAGCAGCGGGAAGATCACGAACGTGCAGGCCAGCACGGTGACATGGAGTCTCCAGTGCCTGAGTCCCGCCAGCGCCTCATGGGTGGAGAGCCGGGCCCCGTAAAGGAAGAAGAGGAAGGCGATCGCGGCCGTGGAGGCGCCCGAGGCGACGTGGGCGGCCACGCCCTGCGCCGGGATCAGGGCCGCGAGCCCCACGGTCCCCAGCAGCAGGAGGATGTACGGGTCGACGGGCATCCAACGCGGCCATCGCAGGCGTTCCACTGTGCTCCACTACTTCCTTGCTTCGCTTGCTCGCTTACTTCGCTTGCTCGCTGTCCGTGCGGTGCCGGGCACGGTCGTGCCCTCTCCAGGGCCTCCATCGTGCCCCTCGGGCCAGTGATCGGGAATCCCGTACACCGCTCTGACTGTCATCGCGTTCCGCGATAGGCTGGGGGTGTGTACGACCCGTCCCAGCTGCGCACATTCCTCGCCGTCGCCCAGACGCTCAGCTTCACGGGAGCCGCCCGGCGGCTCGGGCTGCGCCAGTCCACGGTGAGCCAGCACGTGCGGCGCCTGGAGGACACGACGGGACGCCAGCTCTTCTCCCGGGACACGCACTCCGTGGAGCTGACGGAGGACGGCGAGGCGATGCTCGGCTTCGCACGGCGGATCCTTGAGGTGCACGAACAGGCCACCGCGTTCTTCACGGGGACGCGGCTGCGGGGTCGGCTCCGCTTCGGCGCCTCGGAGGACTTCGTGCTGACCCGGCTGCCGGAGATCCTTGAGGGCTTCCGGCACGGGCATCCCCAGGTGGACCTGGAGCTGACGGTCGAGCTCTCGGGCACGCTGCACGAACAGCTCGCGGCGGGCCGGCTCGACCTGGTGCTGGCCAAGCGGCGCCCCCAGGACCCGCGCGGGGAACTGGTCCGGCACGACCGGCTGGTGTGGATCGGCGCGGAGCGGCTGCGCCTGGACCCCGACCGCCCGGTGCCGTTGATCGTCTATCCGCCGCCGGGCATCACCCGCGCCCGCGCCCTGGAGGCACTGGACAGGCAGGGCCGTGCCTGGCGCATCGCGTGCACGAGCGGCAGCCTCAACGGTCTGATCGCGGCGGCCCGCGCCGGTCTCGGCGTGATGGCTCACTCGCGGGGTCTGGTCCCGCCGGGTCTGGTCCGGGTGCCGGAGCGGGCGGGCCTGCCGGAGCTGGGCGAGATCGACTTCGTTCTGGTCCATGGCGAGCGCCGGGGCCCGGCCGAGCACGCGGCCCGGGCGCTGGCTGCGGCGATCCTGGCGGGCGGGGACCGGCTGCACCGCCGGTAGCCTGTGCACCAGCGTCGAAAGAACCAGCCGCCACGCCAGAAGCTACCGGCGAGTACCCGTGGCAGGCGGTAATCGCGTCGTACAGATTCCGTGGAGATTACGGGCCCGGAACCTACGCCGCCGTAAGGAATTCTGTCCGCCCCTTCCCCTTGTGCGGGCATTTTCTTAGGCTGACCTGTGCGTTTGTGATGAGTCCCGGAGCTTTGAGCCCCCTCCCGCCCGACCGGGCGGTGGGGTAGCTTTCACGGCGCTGCGGAGCGCCACTAGGAGCGGGATTGCGCGAGTTCACCAACCCCCCGTTGGCGTCGGCGCCGCCGGTGGGCGGCCTGGCCGACGTCGTCTTCGAGTATGCCCAGGAAGATCCGCTCCGAGTCGCCCTCGGCCGCAAGGGCGAGGACGGCCGGTGGCGTGATGTGACCGCCGCCGAGTTCCGCGACGAGGTCATGGCGCTCGCCAAGGGGCTGCTGGCCCAGGGGATCCGGTTCGGGGACCGGATCGCGATCATGTGCCGTACCCGCTACGAGTGGACGCTCTTCGACTTCGCGTTGTGGACGATCGGTGCCCAGGTGGTGCCCGTCTACCCCACCTCGTCGGCGGAACAGGTCTTCTGGATGCTGTACGACGCGCAGGTCTCGGCCGCGATGGTGGAGCACGAGGACCATGCGATGACGATCGCCACGGTCATCGACCGCCTGCCGCAGCTGCACCGGCTGTGGCAGCTCGACGCGGGGGCCCTGCAGGAGCTGTTCGACGCCGGAACCCACATCGAGGACGAAGTGGTGCACCGGCACCGGACCGCGGTCACTCCCGAGTTGACGGCCACGGTCATCTACACGTCGGGAACCACCGGCCGCCCCAAGGGCTGCGTCCTCTCGCACGCCAACTTCATGGTCGAGGCCGACACGGTCATGGAGCGCTATGAGCCGGTCTTCCACACCAAGAAGGGCGACGAGGCGGTCACCCTGCTGTTCCTGCCGCTGGCCCATGTCTTCGGGCGGATGGTGCAGGTCGCGGCCATCCGCGGCAGGGTCAAGCTGGGCCATCAGCCCCAGCTGAACGCGGCGGCTCTGTTGCCCGACCTGGCCGCGTTCAAGCCGACGTTCTTCCTCGCGGTGCCCTACATTTTCGAGAAGGTCTTCAACGCGGCCCGCCGCAAGGCCGAGAAGGAGGGCCGCTCCGGCCCCTTCGAGAAGGCGGTCGAGGTCGCCGTCAGGTACGCGGACGCGATCGAGGCCAAGGCGTGGGGCGTCGGCCCCGGGCCGTCGGCGAGCCTGCGCATGCAGCACCAGTTCTTCGACAAGGTCGTGTACGCCAAGATCCGCGGTGCGATGGGCGGCCGGGTGCGGCACGCGATGTCCGGCGGCTCGGCGATGGACCGCCGGCTGGGGCTGTTCTTCGCGGGGGCCGGCATCCAGATCTACGAGGGCTACGGGCTGACGGAGTCCACGGCGGCGGCGACCGCGAACCCGCCCGAGCGCACCCGGTACGGCACTGTCGGCCAGGCCATCCCCGGCACCACCGTGCACATCGCGGACGACGGCGAGATCTGGCTGCGCGGCGGCCAGGTCTTCCAGGGCTACCTCAACAACAAAAAGGCCACCGACGAGGCCCTGCACGACGGCTGGCTCGCCACCGGCGATCTGGGCTCCCTCGACGAGGACGGCTTCCTCACCATCACCGGCCGCAAGAAGGAGATCCTGGTGACCTCCGGCGGCAAGAGCGTCTCCCCCGGGCTGCTGGAGGAGCGCGTACGGGACCATCCGCTGGTCGCGCAGTGCATCGTCGTCGGCAACGACCGCCCCTATATCGCCGCGCTCGTCACACTGGAGTCGGAGGCCGTGGAGCACTGGCTGCAGATGCACGGCAAACCGCAGCTGTCCCCGGCCGATCTGGTGCGCGACCCCGACCTGGAGACCGAGGTACGGCGCGCGGTGGTCGCCGCGAACACACTGGTCTCGCAGGCCGAGTCGATCCGCACGTTCCGTATCCTGGCGCACCAGTTCACCGAGGAACACGGGCTGCTCACCCCGTCGCTGAAGCTGAAGCGCAAGGCGATCGAGAACGCCTACGCGAACGAGGTGGAGGCGCTGTACCGGGTCTGAGCCCGGCACGGCGCCCCGTCCGGCTGCCTGGTCGATCGTCACGCGGAAGATCTTGCCGGACCCGGCCGCCGCACCTCCATTGTTGTCACAGTCGGTCGTGGACAGCCACGCCGTAGTCACGTACGTCGTAGACGGCGGCGCGGGGCGTGCGTCGTGGGGCCGCGAGGGCCGAGGGGTGGCAGAGTCCGAGGACGACGGCGAGAACCGCGACGACGAGCGCCGCCACCCGCCTCACGGGCACTGTGGGAGGTCGCATATGACGGCTTTTCAGGCCAGTTGATAGCCACGGAGGTTGGTGAGCAGGAGATACGTGTCCTGCAAGGACCCGGAGGTGTCACCCAGGGACCGGTAGATGCCCCACTTGGGCCGCACCCGATCGGCGAGGAAGGTGTCGACTCCCCTCTTCGACTTGTCGAGGACCGTCGCCGAGCCGCTCTTGAGGATCCAGCGGACCGAACCCGCCGTGCCGTTGCCGACCTTGATCCGGAAGTCGACGTCGGTCCATTTGTCGTGCAGGGGCTCGAGGTCGGTGCGGCCGACGAGGATGTCGTCGACGGCGAGATTCAGCTCGATGGTCTGCACGCCGTTCACACGCCTCAGGGACTGCACGACGATCGGCAGGGTGCCGTTGCCGGGCTGCTTCATCTGCATGATGTGAGTGAAGGTGGTGGTCGCCTTGAGCGAGCTCGGAATGTACATGGAGTACGTGACCCGCCAGGTCTGGCCCTCGGTCCACTCGAGGTAGCTGCTGCTGCTCGTGCGCAGCCCGGTGACCTCCTGGCGCTGCCGGTCGGCCGATGTGTCCCGGTCGACCGTGTGCATGTTGAAGCGCCAGTCGTTGCCGGTGGCGAAGATGTGCGGATGCCCGGCCGGGTGCGAGTCGGCGCGGTCGTCCTCGACGGTCTCGAAGGCGCCGAGGCCGTCGCCGCTCGCCGACGGGGACCACTTCAGCTGCCAGGATGCGGCCCTTGCGGGTGTCACCGGCAGGCCGACGGCCGTCGCGGCCGTGCCGCCGAGTGCCGCGCCCAGCAGGGTTCTTCTGGTGGGGCTCATGACTGATCACCTCGTCCCGAGGGGTGGGTCGTCCGGAGCTGCTCGTTCATGATCAGGAAGGCGCCCAGGGCGTGGAAGTCGTTGGTGGCCCGGGTGCGGGCGACGTAGTACGCGTAGTCGCCGACGTTGGTGCCGTTCGAGGGCGACGGGTGCGCCCGGGAACCGTTGCTGCAGCGCGGTGACGATCTCGTCCACCCGAGATCGTCGAACTTCGCCAGGACGAGGGCGTCCTTGACGGGAATGTGGCGCTGGTAGTGGAAGCGGTTGGCGACCCGGTGGCGCAGCTCGTCGTGTGTCAACTCGCCGTTGTGCATCCGGAGGTTGAAGGGGTGCCGATGGTGGTGGCGGTCCTCGGCGACGGCTCGCAGCCGCTCGGTGAACTCGGTGGTCCCCCAGGCGCCTGCGAGCCCGTCGTCGCGCACGCGTGGCGCGGTCATCTGCGACCACCGGCCGGCTAGTGGTCGCGGAGCGCGTAGGCGGTGACCTCCAGGGCGGTGTCCACGACCAGATACGCGGGAGCCTCCCAGGCCTTTTCCTCCGATGTTTCCCGAATGCTCGCTTCCAGGGGGTAGGCCTTCTGCTCCTTCTCGTTCATGTGTGCGTACCTGCTTTCCTAGCGAGTGGGGGACGGTTCGACACAAGGCCGGGTCAGGCAGGAAAGGGCGTTCACGTACTTGCATGATGTTCATTGATGCGTTCGGCGTCGCGATACAGAGTTGCCGGATGACGGGAACCGGTCAATGGTCCGGACCGACAAGGTCGGATCCATTTCCGGCCAATCTGTGATCCGTGTCGAGATTCGGCGGGGAAACCGCCGGTCAGGAATGCACGGCAGGCCGTGATCGTTGACGATGTGAGTACCACCCGACGACTGAAGGATCGAGAGCTCGTGAGCAGCAAGGTCCCCCCGATCACCCTGAACAATGGCGTCGAGATGCCCCAGCTGGGTTTCGGCGTCTGGCAGGTGCCGGACGACGAGGCCGAGAGCGCCGTGGCCGCCGCCCTGGAGGCCGGGTACCGCAGCATCGACACAGCGGCGATCTACGGCAACGAGGAGGGCGTGGGCAAGGCGGTCGCCGCCTCCGGCATCCCCCGCCAGGACCTCTTCATCACCACGAAGCTCTGGAACAGCGACCAGGGGTACGACTCCACGCTGCGCGCCTTCGACGTGTCACTGGAGAAGCTCGGCCTCGAGTACGTGGACCTGTATCTGATCCACTGGCCCCTGCCGTCCCGGGGCAAGTTCGTCGAGACGTACAAGGCCTTCGAGAAGATCCGCGCCGAAGGCCGCGCCAAGGCGATCGGTCTCTCCAACTTCCTTCCCGAGCACCTGGAGACGCTGCTCGGCGCGACGTCCGTCGTCCCGGCGGTCAACCAGATCGAGCTGCACCCGCGTCTGCAGCAGCACGCTGCGCGTGAGTACCACAAGAAGCACGGCATCGCGACCGAGGCCTGGTCGCCCCTCGGCCAGGGCAAGGGCCTCCTGGAGGTTCCGGCGATCGTCGCCATCGCGCAGAAGCACGGCCGCACCCCGGCCCAGATCGTGCTCCGCTGGCACCTCCAGCTCGGCAACATCGTGATCCCGAAGTCCGTGACTCCGTCCCGCATCAAGGAGAACATCGACGTCTTCGACTTCTCCCTGGACACGGAGGACATGGCGGCGATCAGCGCACTGAACGAGGACCGTCGCATCGGTCCGGACCCGGCGACGTTCGACATGGGCTGAAGGACTCCGCGGCGCGCTCCGGACCGCCTCGCCGGCGGATCCGGGGCGCGCCGCCGCGGTTCGCGACCCAGGAACCGACCGGGATCAGCGCACGCGGTACAGCTGCGCGTTTCGGCACCTGAGGCCAACCAACCACGCCCGTCCCAGCGTTTGACGTGGGCATGCAGACGGGTCCACCTTGTACCGCACTTGGTAAGGAAACTTTTGCGCCGGTCAGTTGGGCTGTCCGATCGGCCGTACGACCACGGTGTTGACGTCGACGCCCGCGGGCTGCCGGATCGCCCAGACGACCGAGTCGGCGAGCTGGTCGGCGGTGAGGAGACGACCGGGTGGGAGGCTGCCGTGGCTGTCCCAGAACGGGGTCTCCACCCGGCCGGGCGCGATCAGCGTCACACCCACGCCCCACTCGGTGACCTGCCGCCGGGTGTTCTCGGCGAGCCCGGTCACCGCCCACTTGGTCGCCCCGTAGATGTTGCCGGGCGTGGGCACGAAACCTGCGACGCTGCCGATCAGCACGATCCGGCCCCGGGTCTCCTTGAGGGCGTCGATGGAGGCCCTGATGAGCAGCGCGGGACCGAGCACATTCGTCAGCACCATCTCGGTCCACCCGGCCGGATCGCCCTCGGCGACCGTGTCATGGGTGGCGGACCCGGCGTTGGCGACAACCGTGTCGAGCCGGCCGAACTCCTTCAGGGTGGCGTCGACGGCCGCGCGGACCTGGTCGTACTCGGACGCGCTGCCGGTGATGGTCAACAGACCCCCGGGACGGCCGAGTTCGTCGGCAAGGTCGCTCAGCCGCCGTTCACCGCGCCCGGTGACGGCCACCCGCTGCCCCGCGTCGAGGAGTTGACGTGCCACGGCGGCGCCTATGCCGCTGCCACCGCCCGTGATCAGTGCGACCGGAGAATCGGTCATGGTTACCCCCTGGGTCTCGTGGAACGCCGGAAAGTCCATCACCTGGAGCGCTCTCCAAGTCAAGCGTCACAGCAGCCTTCCGGGTCCGGAGCGGCGACGGGCCATGTCAGACAGGGCGGACGGCGGTGTACACCGTGTGAGCCCTGAGGAGGAACACGTCCTTGCGGTGGTGCACGCTCGCCTCGTCGCCGGGGTCGAGGAGACGGTCCAGGGTGGCGCGGTCGTCGGGGTCGAGTCCGTCCGTCAGGGCTTCGCGGAGCCGGGTCAGGACGGCGACGACGTACGCGCGGGCCCGGTCCGTGACCGGGGCGGGCAGATCCAGCAGGAAGCTGCGGGTGCCGGTGTGCTGCAGGCCCGCGGCGGTCAGCAACGCCGGCCAGTCCTCGGTCTCGGCGACGGCGCCGGGCCGCTCGGCCCGCATCCGCGTGAACCACTCCGCCTCCACCGCGTCGAGCCGCGCCTGCAGACCCGGGCGCCCGAAACCGATGTCCCGCGGCAGGAACCGCGAGGGCAGACCGCCCTCCAGCAGGGCCACGGTGCCGCCGGGCGCCAGGCGCGCGGCGAACGCGGCGAGGGCGGCCCGCTGGTCGCCCATGTGGTGCAGGCTGTTGCCGGCCCACAGCAGATCGGCCGGATAGTCCAACTCGGCCAGCGCGCCGGGAAGTTCACCCGCGATCGTCCCGAAGCGGTCGGCCAGGCCGAGGCGGGCGGCCCGGTCGCGTGCGCGCTCCAGCAGCAGCTCGGAGCCGTCCACCGCGACGACCCGCGCGCCCGGGAACGCCTCGGCGAAGAGGCAGGAGATGACGCCCGGCCCGCTGCCCGCGTCGACGATCAGACCGGGCTCGACCCCCTCCTTCGCCAGCCACTCCATGGCCCTTCTGTACAGGGGCGCGAACAGCTCCGCCTGGGCCTCCAGCATCGGAGCCATCAGGGCCCAGTCGATGTCGGTGTGGCCGTGGTGCCGGGCGTGGCCGGGGTGGTCGTGGTGCCCGTCGTGGCCGTGGGGGACCTGTGCCATGGTGGTCAGCCTCTCTTCTCGGTGGCGCCAGCCTGCGCCGACGCATGGCGAGCGGGCCACTTCTGTTGCCGGAGCGGCAAAATTGAGGTGCGCCACGGGCGGCCCGTCGCCGACGATGGCCCCATGGACGACGTGATGGTGGAGCGCTTCCTCGAGGACGGGTTCGTGAAGATCGAGGGCGCCTTCCCGCCGCGCGTCGCCGAGGACTGCGCGCGGCTGCTGTGGCGGGAGACGGGATACGACCCCGAGGACCCCGGCACCTGGAAGGACCCCGTGCACCGGGTGCCCGGCATGGCGCAGGGACCGTTCGCGGCGGCGGCCAACTCCCCCGCGCTGCATGAGGCGTTCGATGCGTTGGTCGGCGCCGGGCGCTGGGAGCCGCGCTATTCGCTGGGCACCTTCCCGCTGCGCTTCCCGCACAAGGAGGAGCCGGACGACGCGGGCTGGCACATCGACGGGAGTTACCTCCCGGAGGGCGAGACGTGGTACTTCGCCAACGTGCGGTCCAGGGAGCGGGCACTGCTGATGCTGTTCCTGTTCAGCGAGGTGACCGAGGACGACGCCCCGACCCGTATCCGCGTCGGCTCGCACCTCGATGTGCCCCGGCTGCTGGAGCCGTACGGCGAGGAGGGCGTGTCGGGCCTGGAGATCGCACCGAGCCTCGTCGCGGCCTCCGCACACCGCGCCCTCGCCCACGCCACCGGCCACCCGGGCGACGTCTACCTCTGCCATCCCTTCCTGGTCCACGCCGCGCAGCCCCACCACGGCACCCGCCCCCGTTTCATGGCGCAGCCGCCGCTGTACCCGGCAGTCCCGTGCGAGCTGGAGCGGGCGGACAGTGACTACTCGGCCGTGGAGTCCGCGATCCGCCGGGGCCTGGGCCGCACGGAATGACCCCTGCGGATCAGCGGCCCACGAGGCTGCGGCGGATGGACAGCCACGGGTGTGGCCCGCGCTCACCGACCCGCGCCACCCTTGCCGCACCCGGTGGGCTCAGCCCTTGCGGAACGCCCGCAGGGTGAACACCGGGTCGGGGCGCGGCCGGTCCTGGTCCGGCAGTGCCTTCAGCCCGGCGGCCATGCGCTCGCTGAGCGGGGCGCCGGGCGGCAGCGTGGTGAACCAGCCGCGCCGCAGGTCCGCGGCCGCGCGGCGGGGACTACGGCCCTGGCCGACACCGGCGAAGCGGGCCTGTCCGGCCGGTACCAGACCGGATGCGGCGGCGTACGCCGCGACCGCCGGCGCGGCGTCGCGGGCCGGGCGGCGCGGGCGCGGGGCGAGGACGGTGTCGATGTCGCTGCCCACGTCATGCGCGTCGGCCTTGTCGACGGTGGTGACGTACACCCCGCCGGGCCGCAGCACGCGGGCGCACTCGGCCACCACCGCCCGTACGTCCTCGGGACTGTCGACGAGATGGAGCAGCCACACGCTCGTGACCGCGTCGAAGGTCCCGTCGCCGAAGGGGAGTCGGCGGCTGTCGGCGAGGACAACGGTGCCGGGCAGCCGGGCGGCGGCCCGGCGGGCCATCCCTTGCGCGAGGTCCGCGCCCATGACCCGCAGACCGGGCCGCGCCGCCGCCAGCCGCCGGGTCACGATGCCCGTGCCGCAGGCCACGTCGAGCAGTCGGCCGGCGCCCTCGGGTATCAGCCCGAGCACGGCGTCGGCCGCCGCCGCGGCCCGGGGCTCGCCCCCGCGCGTCGCGTCGTACTCCTCGGCCTCCTCGTCGTAGTCGAGCATCAGCGGCCGTCCCTCAGTGCGCGCCGTGGCCGGATGCCAACTCCTCGACTCTGCGGGCCAGTTCGAAGTCGAGTGCGGTGACGCCGCCGACGGTGTGCGTGTTCACGGTGAGGGAGACCGTGTGGTAGCCGAGGGTGAGGTCGGAGTGGTGGTCGAGTTCCTCCTGCACCTGGGCGATGTGGACGACCATCGCGGCCGCCGCGAAGTGCGAGCCGAGCCGGTAGGAGCGGGCGATCCGGTCGCCGTCCTGCGACCAGCCGGGCAGCTCCGCCAGCCGGTCCTCGATCTCCTTCTGCGACAGTGGTTCGACGGGCATGACCAGGCTCCTTCCGTACTGCGCGGGCGGGTTGCCCCACCCTGTCACATCCCCTCCGTGCGGCGCCGTACGCGCGGCCGGGCCCTCAGCGTCGTACGCACTCCGCGGCGAGGCCGTCCGCCACGACGGTGATGTCGGCGCGTCCCTCGACGCGCTCCAGCCAGTCGTGCGGCAGGCCGTGGTCGCCGTGATGGGCGCCGAGGAGGTTGCCGCAGACGGAGCCGGTGGAGTCGCTGTCGCCGGAGTGGTTGACGGACAGCAGCAGGGCATGCCGGACGTCCGGTTCGGCAAGGGCGCAGTACACGGCGATGGCCAGGGCCTCCTCCGCGATCCAGCCCGCGCCCAGCGTCTCGACCTTCTCGGCGGTCGCCGAGCCCTCGGCGGCCAGGTCGAGGGCGTGCCGCAGGGCGGCGGTGGTCTCCTCGTGTCCGGGGTACCGGGCGAGCAGGCGCACGGCGCGCAGCACGGCGCCCTCGAGTGAGTCGCCCTCGACGAGGTGCGCGACGATCGCGGCGAAGGCGCCCGCGGAGTAGTAGCCGGTGGGATGGCCGTGAGTCATCATGGCGCAGCGCGCGGCCATGGTGAACGCGGTCTCGGCGGGCACCCGGGTGAGGCCGAAGGGCGCCGAGCGCATGACCGTGCCGCAGCCCTTGGAGTCGGAGTTGACCGGTCCGGGGCGGCCCAGTGCGGCGCCCGGGTCCGGGGCGAAGTCCTGGGCGAGGCCGGAGAGGCAGGCATTGCCGGGGGCACGGCGCGCGTACAGCCAGGGCTGCGCGGCGAGTCCCCGGGACCCTTCGGGCGGCCCGGACAGGCGCTGGGTGTCGTACCAGCGGCCGTAGGCGTCCCGGACCAGCCGGGACCAGCCGCCGCCGATCCCCTTGTGCCGCTCGCGCTCGTGCGCCTGCTGCAGACCCTCCACGGTGAAGAGGGTCATCTGGGTGTCGTCGGTGACGCGGCCCACCACGCCTCCGCCGCCGGGCAGGAGTCCGATGACTCCCTTCGCGCCGTGCGTGGCTCGGATACGGTCAAGGGTGGCGAACTCGACGGGATGTCCGAGGGCGTCGCCGATGGCGCCCCCGAGGAGACAGCCGCGCACCCGGGCCCGGTAGATCGCCGTGGCCTCCCAGGACGGGTTCAGCCGGTCGTACATGTACCACTCCTCGACTACGGTCCTCGTATGACCATTGTCCCGTCCGGAATCTCCGCTCCCTCACCCGCCCCTTCCGAACAGGGCGTCGGCCCGCTACTGCGCGGCTGGCGGGAGCGGCGGCGGGTCAGTCAGCTGGAACTGGCGCTGCGGGCGGGCTCGTCGGCGCGGCACATCAGCTTCGTCGAGACGGGCCGGTCGCGGCCGAGCGAGGAGATGGTGCTGCGGCTCGCCGAGCACCTGGACGTCCCGGTGCGCGAGCGCAACGCGCTGCTCCTGGCCGCCGGATACGCCCCTCACTACCCGGAGACACCGCTGGACGATCCGTCGATGGAGTCGCTGCGAGCGGGCCTGGAACGGCTGATCCAGGGTTATGAGCCGTATCCGGCGCTGGTGGTGAACGCGACGTACGAGGTGGTCGCGGCGAACCGGGGCATCGCGATGCTCCTGGAGGGCGTGCCGGACCGGCTGCTCACGCCGCCCCTGAACGCGATGCGTCTCACGCTGCATCCCGAGGGCCTGGCGCCGCGCATCCGCAATTTGCGGGAGTGGCGCGACCATCTGCTCGCGCAGATGGACCGCCAGATCGCCCTGCAGCGGTCGGAGGCCCTGCGTATGTTGTACGAGGAGGTGGCGGCGTATCCGGTCCCCGACCGGGTGGAATCCGAACACGGTCCGCACGCCCCGCACTTCGCGCTCCCGATGCGGATCGAGCACGATGGCCGGGTGCTGTCCTTCATCTCGTCCATCTCCACCTTCAACACTCCGATGGACGTGACGGTCGCGGAGCTGGCCATCGAAACGTTCCTGCCCGCGGATCCGGCGACGGTTAAGTACCTCCAGTCCGCAGGTTTCTGACGTCTCCTCAACTGGAGGCCGGAACCGCGCTCATGAGAGCGACTTCCGAACGTGTCACACTGCTCGCATGCTTCGGCGCGTAGGGGAGGCGGGGCGTGAGTGAGCGGCGGGCTGCGCCCACCGTCGGGCAGGTGGTGCTCGGGCGGCGGCTGAAGGAGTTGCGGGAGGCGGCCGGGCTCAAGCGCGAGGAGGCGGCACAGCTGCTGCGCGTCGCCCCGGCGACCGTGCGGCGCATGGAGACCGCCGAGGTCGCGTTGAAGATCCCGTACGTCCAGGTGCTGCTCGCGACGTACGGCGTGCCCGACGAGGAGACCGCCGCGTTCGTCCGCCTCGCGGAGGAGGCCAACCAGCCCGGCTGGTGGCAGCGTTACCACGACGTGCTGCCCGACTGGTTCAGCCTTCACGTCAGTCTGGAGGGGGCCGCGCGGATCATCCGGTCCTACGAGCCGCACTTCGTGCCCGGGCTGCTGCAGACCGAGGAGTACGCGCGTGCCGTGCTGGAGGCCGGAACCGTCGCACAGGTCCGTCCCCAGGACATCGAGCGGCATGTGGCGCTGCGGCTGGAGCGTCAGAAGCTGCTCACCCGGGAGGATCCGCCGCACCTCTGGGTGATCATGGACGAGACGGTGCTGCGGCGCCCGGTGAGCAACCGCTCCCAGGTGATGCGCGACCAGCTCGACCGGCTCCTCGAGGCCACCGAGAATCCGCGGATCACGCTCCAGGTCGCCGAGTACGCCTCCGGCCCGCACCCGGGGACGTACACGCCGTTCGTGCTGTTCCGCTTCGCCGAGCCCGAGCTGCCCGACATGGTCTACAGCGAGTACCTGACCGGCGCTCTCTACCTCGACTCGCGTGCCGAGGTGGTCATGCACCTGGAGGTCCTCGACCACATGTCCGCGAAGGCGGCCTCCGCGCAACGCACGAGGGCGATCCTCGTGGAGTACCGCGACACATTCTGACCGATGCCGTACCCGTGCCTCACACCTTCAGGAGCATCCGCATGACCAGCGGCCATGAAGCAGCGCCCATCCGCATCGACACCACCCGGCCGCACCCCGCACGCGTGTACGACTGGTGGCTGGGCGGCAAGGACAACTACCCGGTGGACGAGGAGCTTGGCCGGAAGATCCTCGCCGCGGACCCGGCCGTGCGGCGCGGGGCACGCGCCAACCGCCGGTTCATGCACCGGGCGACACGGGCGGTGGCGCTGGCGGGCGTGCGCCAGTTCCTCGACATCGGCACGGGCATCCCCACGGAACCCAACCTGCACCAGGTGGCGCAGGGGGTCGCTCCCAAGGCGCGCGTGGTGTACGCCGACAACGACCCGATCGTGCTGCGGCACGCCGAGGCGCTGCTGCGCGGGACTCCGGAGGGCGTCACCGACTACGTCCACGCGGACGTCCGTGACCCGGACACCGTCCTCTCGCTGGCTGCCGAGTCCCTGGACTTCGGGCAGCCGGTGTCGCTGTCCCTGGTCGCGCTCACCCACTACCTCGGGGACGCGGCGGACGGAGACGACGTGCACGGTCTGCTGAAGCGTTACGTCGAGGCCCTCGCCCCCGGCAGCCATCTGATCCTGTCGCAGGTCACCGCCGACCTCAACGCCGAGGCCGTCGAGCGTGCCGCCGAACTGTTCCGGCACAGCGGCACACCCTTCTTCCCCCGCTCGATCGGCGAGTTCTCGCGCTTCTTCGACGGGCTGGAGCTGTTGGGTCCCGGAGTGATCCCCGTCTCCGGGTGGCGGCCGGACGCCGAGGACGTGACGGCCCAGGCCGAGGGGATCGTGCCCGTGTATGCGGGGGTCGCCCGCAAACCGTGACCGGGCGCGGCCGCTGCCGGAATGCCGGACCGGCAGCGGCCGAAGCCTCAAGCAGCCCCGCCCTTGGCGTCCTTGTCGTCGTCGACGATCTCCGCGTCGACCACGCCCTCCTCGTCCTTCGGCGGGGTGGGCTGCTCGGCGGATTCGGCCGGCGCCTGCTGGGCCTGGGCGTACATGGCCTGCCCCATCTTCTGGCTGACGCCGGCCAGCTTCTCGACTCCGGCGCGCAGTGCCACCGTGTCCACCTCGTCCTTCAGGATTCCCTTCAGCTCCGCGACCGCCGCCGTCACCTCGTCCTTCGTCCCGGCCGGCACGCGCTCCTCGTTCTCCCTCAGGAACTTCTCGGTCTGGTAGACGAGTTGCTCGGCCTGGTTCCGTGTCTCCGCGCCTTCGCGGCGCTTGCGGTCCTCCTCGGCGTACTGCTCCGCGTCCCGCATCATCCGGTCGATCTCGTCCTTGGGGAGCGCGGAGCCGCCGGTCACGGTCATCTTCTGTTCCCGGCCCGTCGCGAGGTCCTTCGCCGAGACATGCATGATCCCGTTGGCGTCGATGTCGAAGGCCACCTCGATCTGCGGCACCCCGCGCGGTGCGGGCGGCAGCCCGGTGAGGTCGAAGACGCCGAGCTTCTTGTTGTACGCGGCGATCTCCCGCTCGCCCTGGTAGACCTGGATGCCGACGGACGGCTGGTTGTCCTCGGCGGTCGTGAAGATCTCCGAACGCCGGGTGGGAATGGTCGTGTTGCGTTCGATGAGCTTGGTCATGATGCCGCCCTTGGTCTCGATGCCGAGGGACAGCGGAGTGACGTCGAGCAGCAGCACGTCCTTCACGTCACCGCGGATGACACCGGCCTGCAGGGCCGCGCCGACGGCCACGACCTCGTCCGGGTTGACGCCCTTGTGCGGGTCCTTGCCGGTCAGTTCCCTGACCAGATCGGTGACGGCGGGCATCCGGGTCGAGCCCCCCACGAGGATGACGTGGTCGATCGCGGACAGCTTCACGCCCGCGTCCTTGACCGCCTGGTGGAAGGGGGCACGGCAGCGGTCGAGCAGATCGGCGGTGAGCTCCTGGAACTGAGCTCGCGTCAGCTTCTCGTCGAGGTGCAGCGGACCCTCGGCCGAGGCCGTGATGTAGGGCAGGTTGATGGTCGTTTCGCTGGAGCTGGACAGCTCGATCTTGGCTTTCTCGGCGGCCTCGCGCAGCCGTTGCAGCGCCATCTTGTCGGCGCCCAGGTCGATGCCGTACTGCCCCCTGAAGCGCTGGACGAGGTGGTCGACGATCCGCTGGTCCCAGTCGTCGCCACCGAGGTGGGTGTCACCGTTGGTGGCCTTCACCTCGATGACGCCGTCGCCGATCTCCAGGAGGGAGACGTCGAAGGTGCCGCCGCCGAGGTCGAAGACGAGGACCGTCTGCTCCTCGCCGCGGTCGAGGCCGTACGCGAGGGCCGCGGCCGTCGGCTCGTTGATGATCCGCAGGACCGTCAGCCCGGCGATCTCCCCGGCTTCCTTGGTTGCCTGGCGCTGGGAGTCGTCGAAGTAGGCGGGCACGGTGATCACGGCGTCGGTGACGTCCTCGCCCAGATAGGCCTCGGCGTCCCGCTTCAGCTTCTGCAGAACGCGGGCGGAGAGCTCCTGCGCCCGGTAGCGGGTGCCGTCGACCGACCCCTGCTCCGGGAAACGCCAGTTGGCGTCGCCCATGTGCCGCTTCACCGAGCGCGCGGTGCGCTCGACGTTCGTCACGGCCTGCCGCTTGGCGACCTCGCCGACCAGCACCTCGCCGTTCTTGGCAAAGGCCACGACGGAGGGGGTGGTCCGCGCGCCCTCGGCGTTGGCGACGACGGTGGGCTCACCACCCTCCAGGACGGCCACCACAGAGTTCGTCGTACCCAGATCGATCCCGACCGCACGTGCCATCGCTGTCCCCTTCCGCCAGGGCGCTTCTCGCACTCCATCAGAAAACTTGAGTGGCTCCTTGTCAATGCCCTCGGTTCGGTGCCGGGTGCCTCTCAGCCGGGGAGCGGGTACCCCGGAAACGGCGGTGCCGCGCCCCTGACGGCGGGCGCGGCACCTGCGGACGGACGGATGTCAGGCGAGCTTGGCGTCCAGGGTGATCGTCGTACCGGCCAGGGCCTGGCTGACCGGGCAGTTCTTCTTGGCACCCTCGGCGGCGGCGACGAACGCGTCGTTGTCGATGCCGGGGACCGTCCCCACGACGGTGAGGTGGATGCCCGTGATGCCCTCACCCGGCTGGAAGGTGACGTCGGCCTTCGTCTCGAGCTTGGTGGGCGGGGTGCCGGCGCCGGTCAGGCCGTGCGACAGCGCCATGGAGAAGCAGCTGGAGTGGGCGGCGGCGATCAGCTCCTCGGGGCTGGTCCTGCCGTTTGCGTCCTGGGCGCGCGAGGCCCACGTGACCGGCTGCCGGCCGATGCCGGAGGAGTCGAAGGAGACGACGCCGCTGCCCTCGAGCAGGTTGCCGTCCCAGACGGTGTGTGCGGTGCGCGTGGTTGCCACGGTTCTTCCTTTCGGTGTGGTCCCGTTACCGGGCTCCGTCGCCCCCATCCGATCACACCCGCCACCGGCATACCCGTCACACCGCGCCACCGGGCCGGCTTCCCTTCGCGCTCCGTTGGTCTTCCGTGGTCCGTGCTCCCTTGGTCTTCGCTGCGTGTGGTCTTCGCTGCGTGTGGTCTTCGCTGCGTGTGGTCTTCCCTTCGTGGCCCGTCCTCGTCTGTCACCGGCCGTCGTAGCCAGCCGTCGGCAGGGACAGCCGACGATGGACGCAGGCCTTCATCTGGGCGTCGTACGAGGGTTCCGCGCGGCCGACCGTCTCGACGCGGACGCCCCGCCGCGCGCACTCGGCGGTGAACTCCTCCACCGAGGACAGGGCTCGTTCCAGGACGCGGTGGCTGGGGGCCACGAACAGGTCGACGAGGCCCGCTTCCACGTCCGTCCACAGCGCACCGTGGTCGGGGCGCAGGCCCCGAACCAGAAGCTCCCTCGTCACCACGTATCCCCGCTCCGCCGCCCAGCGCGCGCACATCGCGTGCTGGCTGCGGGAGTCGACGAGGAAGGGCTCGGCGTCCAGCTCCTCCAGCGGCGTCAGACTGGCGATCGCCGTGACCCGGACCGTGACCGGCCGGCCGCCGGCCTCGCGCGGGCCGGAGGTGCCGTGCGCATCTCCCATGGTGCCCCCTCACCTCAGCCGCCGACCCTACTCCTGACCGCGGGCTCGGGGGGAGTCGCACGAAGGGGGCACAGGGGTGTCGGCCGGGATCACCTGGCGGGGTCACGCCACCTGCACGACTGTGCACCTTTCCTGACGGGCCCGCAGTTCGTGTGCTACCGCGCGTATCTGCGGCGATGCGGTGACGACCCGCCGTCGTCCCCGGCCCCGGCCCCGGCCGCGGACGCGGACGTGGACATCGGGCTGTGGCCGGTCGGCGGCCGGGGACCGGAGCTGGGCCCGGAGCATCTTGGCACGGCGCGAGCGGCGGCTCGGCTTGTCGCGCAGGCGGCGGCTCGGCTGATGGCGCAGGCGACGGCTCGGCTGATGGCGCAGGCCGCGGCTCGGCTGATGGCGCAGGCCGCGGCTCGGCTGATGGCGCGGAGTGCGGTGCCGGTGCACCAGGGCGCGTACGGGCCGATCGGCATGGATCTCGTGCGCCCCCCGTGGATTCCGCGCGCCGGGGGACGAGTTCGTGCGCCTGCCGCGCCCCATGCGCCGGAGGTGACGGTGTCTCTTCTGTGGGGGCGAGACCCTCTCACTCCAGCACGCGTGACGCCCCCACCGGCAGGTCCCACAGGTCCTCGGGGTCCAGCCCCTCCTTCTCCCAGGCCGCCCGCGCCCGCATCAGCGGTTCCAGGACCGGCTCCGCCGACAGTACGAACGTGCCCCAGTGCATGGGCGCCATCCGCCGTGCCCCGAGGTCGGCCATGGCCCGGACCGCCTCCTCCGGATCACAGTGCACGTCGCTGAGCCACCATCGCGGGTCGTACGCGCCGATCGGCATGAGCGCCAGATCGATCCCCGGATAGCGGCGGCCGATCCGCTCGAACCAGTGGCCATAGCCCGTGTCGCCCGCGAAGTACAGGCGCTGTCCGTCCGGCGCCGTCAGCACCCAACCGCCCCACAGCGAACGGCAGGTGTCGGTCAGGGTGCGCTTGGACCAGTGGTGCGCCGGAACGAAGTCGAAGCGCACGCCGCCGAGTTCGGCGCCCTCCCACCAGTCCAGTTCGGTGACGCACGTGAACCGGCGCCGCCGGAACCAGGGGGCGAGGCCGGCCGGGACGAACACCGCTGTCTCGCGCGGGAGTCTGCGCAGGGTGGGAGCGTCCAGATGGTCGTAGTGGTTGTGGCTGATGACGACCGCGTCGATGCGCGGCAGTGCGCTCCAGGCGATACCGACGGGGGTGATCCGGGTGGGCGTGCCGATGATGCGCCGTGACCAGACCGGGTCGGTGAGGACGCTCAGCCCGCCGATCCGCACCACCCAACTGGCGTGGCCCGCCCACGAGACGGCGACCGTGCGCGCGCCGACCCGCGGCAGCGGCGCCGGCTCGTACGGCAACAGCGGGATGTCCTTCAGGCCTTCGGGCTCGGGCCGCACCGCGCCCTCGCGCGCAAAGCGGGCGAAGGCCTTGAGCCCGGGCAGGGGCGCGGTCAGCCTGTCCACGAAGGATCGGGGCCAGATACGGCGTTCGGCGAGCGGACGGGGCTCGGCGAGCGGCGGCAGCGGGGCCAGCGGCCCGGAGCCGGGGCCGGGGCCGGGGCTCAGAAGGGACACGGAAGCCGGCTCACCGGCGTCCTGGTGCGCCGGGAGGGCGTCCGTCGTCGACTCTGACTGTTGCGTCATCGAGGAGGCTCCCATCGCTGAGCGTCGTCGCGGAGATCGTCGAGCACCGACCTCAGCAGGATCAACGCGCGTTGCACGTGTGGCAGTTCCAGCGGCTCGGGTGCGACGAGGCATCGGGCCCGTTCCTCGGCGGTCGTGCCGAGGAACGGGCCGGTGGACAGGCGGACGCGGAGTGCGGCCAGCTCGTCCCCGAAGCGGTGGCCGCCCGGCGCGGGCATGCCGAGCCGGGCGGTGAGGAAGTCCTCCAGTTCCTGTGCGTCGCCGACACCGTGCGCGCCGAGGGCCGGGCGCAGCGGTCCGAGGTCGGCGTAGAGGTGACGCCCGGCCTGCGGGGGCCGGGCGAATGCGCCCGCGGCGACGACGGCCCGGTGCACGGCGGCGGCCACGCGCGCGTGCAGTTCGGTGGCGCCGGTGAGGCGCTCGACGACGTCGGGGGGCTCGTCGAGGGCGTACGCGCCCGCAGCGGCCACCGGGTCGGCGATACGGGCGCCCAGCGCGGTGAGCACATCGAGGACGCGGGCGCGCAGCTCGGTGCCGTCGGTGGTGGCCGGGAAACGGGCGACGGCCGCGGGCCAGCAGGCCGGGAGGAGGGCGCCGGCGAGGTCGGTGACGACGGTGACCCGGTCGGGGAGCATCTCGGCGGGGCTGAGCAACACGGTGTCGTGCGGCCGGTGCACGGTGTCGCGCCAGGTCTCGTCGCTCACCAGGTGGAGTCCCTCGCCGGCGGCGGCCTCGACGGTCTCGTGCACCACCTCCGGCGGTGCCACAGTGCCGGTGGGGTCGTCGGCGACCGCCAGCACGAGCAGGCGCGGGTCTCCGCCTTCGGCGCGGATCCTGCGGACGGTTTCCAGCAGGGCGTAGGGGTCCGGGACGCCGCCGCACTCCGCGGGGGTCGCCACATGGAACACGGACCGTCCCAGCGCCCGGGCCTGGGGCGTCCACCAGGCGGGGCACGGTCGTGGGACGAGGACGTCGCCGCCGACCGCGGCGGTGAGCGCGACGAGCAGGGCGGGGGCACCGGGGGCGGCGGCGAGCATGTGGGGTTCGGCGGCCAGCCCGCGCCTGCCGAAATAGCCGCAGGCGGCGTCGAGGAGTGCGGGTGCGGCGCCGATGGAGTCGGTGCCGTCGCGGTACGCGGCGTCGGCGAGCGCAGCGGACAGGCCCGGCAGGAGGGGCAGCCCCTGCGCGGGAAGGGGCGGTCCGTAACGGACGGGGCCGTGCCCTTCCGTGTCCCTCCGCATATGTGCCTCCGCGCAGTCCGTGGTGCCGTGCCGGGGCCCCCGGGCACCGGCTCGCCGCGGGCCCTGGGCACGTGGCCGTCGCCTGTTCCCGCACTCCAATTCCTCTACGGTGTTCCTCTACGGTTCTCCTCTACGGCGTCGAAGGTGCCCTCGGGCTCTGAGTACCCCGGGTTCCCGTCGGTCATGGGCGTTCGCCCGAGTTGCCCGGATCACGTCAGCCGCAGCCGGACGGTCTGCGCCGCCATACCCGGTGCACCGCTGCACCGAGAGCCCCCGCGATCAGGGTGCCTCCCGTGGCAAGCGCGGGCACGGACCCCTTGAAGGCACCGCCCTCGCCCGCCTGCACCCCGTGCTGGGCCCCTACGGGCGGCCGCGTCCCCGACTGCCGCTCCCCGTCCTGCTTGCCCTGGCCCTCGTTCCGGCCCTGCCCTTGCTGTACGCCTTGACCCTGGCCCTGTCCTTGCTGCCTGCCCTGACCCTCGCCCAGCCCTTGCCCCTGCTGCCTGCCCTGACCCTCGTTCCGGCCCTGCCCTTGCTGTACGCCTTGACCCTGGTCTTGCCCTTGCTGCCTGCCCTGACCCTCGCCCAGCCCTTGCCCCTGCTGCCGCCCCCCGTCGTCCCCCGGCAGCCTGGTCGGAGACTCCCCGGGCACCTGGACCTGGCCCTCCCCCTGCAGCCTCCCCGACACCCGACCATCGCCGTCTCCCAGCTGCCCGCCCGGCAGCGTGCCCGGGACCTCAACGGGCAGCTGAGCCCGGCCATCCCCTTGCTGCCGCCCCGACTGCCGACCGTCGCCGTCCCCCTGCAGCCTCCCCGACACCCGACCATCGCCATCCCCCAACTGGTGCCCCGGCTGTCGGCCATCGCCCTCCCCCTGCCGCCCTGTGCCGTCGTGGCACACGCTGAACCAGGCGCTCCATGGCTTCTCGCGGCCGTCCGGGGCCACCGGGCACCGGCCGTCGACGGCCCACTCGGGCTGCCGTGCGATCGGATGGGAGCCGCTGTCGGCGGACCCGGCGACGGGAGTCCGGGCCGTGCCGCTGTACAGGACACCGGCCTTGCCCTCGTCCCGGCCGCCGAAGTCCTCGAGCCGTCTCAGCCGGACTCTGCCCTCCTCGAAGCCCGGCGAGGAGGCCTCGATGAAGTCGGGCAGGGTGCCCGCGGCCGCGTCGCAGGCCACCGAGACGATGACCGTGCCGCCGGGTGCGACGGCGCGCGGGGTGATGTCCGCTGACGGGTCGGCGGACGCGGGCGGGGCAAGGACGCCCACGGCGGCACCGGCCACGGCGGCGGCGGACAGGACACGGGCACTGCAGCGCATGCGGGGGGCTCCTTCGGCCGGTTCCTCCGGGGGCACGAAGGCCGTGCCCTCGCACCCCCATGACAGCCCGCCCGGCCCGGGCCCGCGCGCGGCCGTGCCCCATTCGCGCTACCGGCACCGCCGGGCGGGTGACAAAAGGGACCGCAGTCGTGCACCGGGGGGATGCCCACGCCGTTGCGCAACGGTGCCCGGCCGGCGTTCGGCGTTCTGGATGGCGAGGGCCCGCGCGATGGACCTGATGTCCCGCCATATCGCCCAGGCGATGGGTGCGGTGAGCGGCAGGGGGATGCCCCCCCTGCCGTTACGCGGCGTCCCTCATCACCTGTTCGCGGAGCCGGTCGCAGCAGCGGCTGATCAGACGGGAGACATGCATCTGGGAGATGCCGAGCCGTTCCGCGATGCTGCTCTGGGTCATGTCGTCGAAGAACCGCATGTAGAGGATGGCGCGTTCGCGCTCGGGCAGGGCCTGCAGCCGGGGCTTGACGGCCTCGCGGTCCACGACGGTGTCGAGCGCGGGGTCGGGCGAGCCGAGCGAGTCGCTGAGCGAGTACCCGTCCTCGCTGCCCGGCAGTTCGGCGTCCAGGGACAGGGCGGTGAAGCTCTCCAGGGCCTCGAGGCCCACCAGGACGTCCTCCTCGCTCATCCTGGCTTGCTCGGCGATCTCAGCGACGGTCGGCCTGCGGCCCGGGATGGTCGCCGACAGGTCCTGGCAGGCGAACCGGACACGGTTGCGCAGGTCCTGGACGCGGCGCGGGACATGCAGGGTCCACATGTGGTCGCGGAAGTGACGCTTGATCTCCCCGGTGACGGTGGGGACGGCGTAGCTCTCGAAGGCGTGGCCGCGCTCCGGGTCGTACCGGTCGACCGCCTTGACGAGGCCGAGCGCCGCGACCTGGCGCAGATCGTCGAGGCTCTCGCCGCGGTTGCGGAAGCGGCCCGCGAGCCGCTCGGCCATGGGCAACCAGGCCTCGACGATCGTGTCGCGGAGCGCGTCGCGCTCGGGGCCAGGAGGGAGGGCCGCGAGCCTGCGGAAGGCCTCCGCGGTGTCAGGGGCGTCGTCGTGGGGGTGGTGCTTCACGCTCGCTCGGTTCTGCATGATGAGCCGCAACTCCCTTGGTGGTGCCTGGGGTGGACAGTCACCGTGGGAGGGGCGCCCGGGACAAAAAGACACACCCGTGGCGGGGCTTCTCCGCTCCCACGGACGTGCCTCCTGTCCGAAGCACTGAGACAGCGCCTGCCCCGCCGCATGCACAGCAAACACAGCGGTTCCCCAAGGGTGTCGGGGCGCCGGGGTGGAGAAGCCGGAGGACGTGGAGGCGGGCCGGCGCGCTGGACTGGATACGGACGGCCCGGCGATCGTCGAGTTCGTCACGGACCCGGCGTCGCCGCCGGGTCCCGCCGCACGCCGGGAGCAGAACGGAGCCACGGCGGCGGCGATCCCGAAGGGCGACGCGGGCCGCGGATCGATGATCCGCCAGGGCTTGACGGCGAAGGTGCGGGAGTTCCTGCCCCGCACGAGCGGAAGTAGCCACCGACTACCTGCCATCCGTCCGTGTCGATCCCGGCCCACCGGGTACGCGGTGGGCGCCCCCGAACATCTGGAGGGAGTCATGCAGCGAGGCAGCGACCGGATGAGTGCCCACCGTGACGAAGAGATGAAGCATGAATTGCAGGGTCTGCTCAGGTCCGGGCATCCCACCCGGAGCGACGAGTGGCACGACCCGGAGCCGACCGCCGACGACGACCCTGAGGTCTGGCGCGGAGCGGTGGTGCCCGGCGATCCCCGGACGGCCCTGGAGTCCACTCGTCTGGAGCTGGCCCGGTATCTCGGGCGTGGCCAATTCCCCGCGACTCCGAGCGACCTGGTTCGCGCCCTGCGCGACCGGAACGCGCCCGATCCCCTGGTCGAGGCCGTGGGGCGGCTTCCGCGCCCGGCGCGCTACGCCAACGCCGAGCGGCTCGCTGAAGCCCTCGCACGGGGGGCGGAGCGGACCGGGCGGAGCGCATGAGCAACCGGCTGGGGGACTGCGAGCCTCGTCGCACCGGCGCCCGAGGGCTCGGACGGCGTACTCACGGACTGTGACATCACATTGCGGGCTGTCGCCGAGGCGCCGACCCGCCGACCCGCCGACCGTGGGCACTGTGAGCCTGGGTGTGAGGGCGGCCGGACGCGGCCGGGCCGCGTCGTACGGCGCCACCGTGGACGTCGGCGACGCGACCACCCGGTATCTCCTGTACGGGCTGCTGCCGTTCTGGTTCGTGCCGGGGTCAACCCCCCGCCGCTCTCGGTGCAGTTGGCCGGGGCCGCGGGGTGACCGCACACAGGCGGAGAAAGGATGGAGGACATCATGCGTATCGCGTTCCTGACCGCGCACGAGGGCGTCGAGCAGGTGGAACTCACCGACCCCTGGCAGGCGCTGGCCGACGCCGGTCACGAGCCGGTTCTGGTGTCGACGAAGCCGGGGCACATCCAGGCGTTCAACCACTTGGACAGGGCGGACACGTTCCCGGTGGACGCTGTCGTGGGCCAGGTGCAGGCCGAGTCCTTCGACGGGCTGGTGCTGCCGGGCGGCGTGGCCAACCCGGACTTCCTGCGGATGGACAAGCGGGCGGTGGAGTTCGTGCACTCCTTCTTCACGCAGGGCCGTCCGGTCGCCGCGATCTGTCATGCGCCGTGGACGCTGGTCGAGGCCGACGTCGTACGTGGCCGTACGCTGACGTCGTGGCCCAGCCTGCGTACGGACATCCGCAACGCGGGCGGCACATGGGTCGATGAGCAGGTACGGATCGACCAGGGTCCCAACACGCTGATCACCAGCCGCAAGCCGGACGACCTGAAGGCGTTCAACGAGGCGATCCTGACGGAGTTCGGCGCGGAGAAGAGCTAGGCGGAAGCTCCGGGCCTCGGCGCGCGGGCGACCGGTGCCCGACCCGTGGGTCGGGCACCGGTCGCGGCGCTGTGCGGGGAGACGGTGGTGGTGCACCGGGCGCGCGGTATGTGGGATGCGCAGGGCCGCCCCGCGGGCGGCCCTGTGGGCGTGGTGGGCCCTCGTGCGGCCCGGGTTTCGTCAGCGGGCGGGGTCGGCACCCTGGTGTTCGGCGGTTCCGAGCTCTCGTACGGCCATTTCCCGTATCCGGGCCCCGTCGCGCGTGCGGCTCGCCGCGATCAGGCGGCGCGGATGGCGGCGCAGGTATTCGCCCTCCAGTTGCGCCATACGGCCGTTGTGGGCGCGCAGCGCGTCGTTCGAGCCGTACAGCAACGTGTCGTGGCGCGTGCGGTGGATCGTCTCCAGCTCCTTCATGAGCTGCTGGTCGGTCAGCCGGCCCGGTTCGACTCCGGTCATGGTGGTACCCCGCTCGTCGTGTTCCCCGGTGCGGTCCGGGTACCCGCCCCGAAAGTGGTACCCGAGCGGCATCCGGGAGGGAGCCATGGATCTCGCCTTTCTCCATCCACTGTACGAACATCCCGGCCCCTGGGCCTCCGTATACGTCGACACCTCCCGGCACACCGAGTCCACGCCGCACGAGCGCTCCCTCGTCGCCCGGGCCCTCTCCCGCGATCTGGCCGGGCAGGGCGCCGACGAGCCGACCTGCCGGGCCGTGCGGAAGGCGGTCGAGGAGCTGGCCCACTCCCCCGAGCCGTACGGCAGGGCCCTGTTCGCCCGGGCCGGTGAGGTGGTCCTGGACCCGCCGCTGGCCGCCGCGCCGTCCGGCTCCTCGGCACGGTGGGCGCCGCTGCCGCACACGGCGCCGCTGCTGGACCTGGCCGACGAGGACCCGGTGTGCGTAGTGGCGTACATCGACCGGCGGGGTGCCGAGTTCGAGCTGCGCGGGGCGCTGGGCAGCAGCCAGGACGCCGGGTCGGTGGCCGGGAGGCAGTGGCTCCTGCGCCGTACGACCACCGCCGACTGGTCGGTGCGCCACTTCCAGCTGCGGGTGGAGAACACCTGGGATCACAACGCGGCCGAGATCGCGGACGCGCTCGCCGTCTGCCAGGAGGAGACCGGCGCCGACCTGGTGGTCCTCGTCGGTGAGGAGCAGGAGCGGCACGCCGTGCTGGCGCGGCTGCCGAGTCGGCTCCTGGACCAGGTGGCCGAGACACCGCACGGCGTGGGCAGCCGACTGCTGGACGGGGACGTGGAGCGGATCAGGGCCGACCATGTGCGCAAGCGCGCGGCCGAGGAGCTGGAGCGCTTCCTGGCCGCCCGCGCACCGGACGAGGAGGGGCGGACGGGCGCGGTCGAGGGCGTTCCGGCGGTCGTGGAAGCGGCACGCGAACACCGCATCGACGAACTCCTGATCCATCCGGATGCTCCCGACACCGGCCGTCAGGTGTGGATCGGCGAGGAGGCGGACCAGGTCGCGGTCCGCCGCAGGGACCTCGAGGCGCTGGGTGAACGGCACGCGTGGCCGGCCCGCGCCGACGATGCGCTGCTGCGCTCCGCGGTGGAAACGGGCGCGGCGGCCCTGTCGGTGACCGCCGCGACGGTGGACCAGGTGCCGGCGGGCGGCGTGGGAGCACTCCTGCGCTGGGCGTAGGCGGTGTCCGGCAAATTTCCGCCGGGCACGCGAATTGCCCCCCGCGTGCGAACAGCCGGACACCCCCCGCGGGCGCGTCAGCGAGCCCGCTCCACCCGCCGCTCGTCCCACACCGGCTCCGTTGTCTCCCGTACCCGGCCGTCGGCGCCGAAGACGAGATAGCGGTCGAACGAACGGGCGAACCAGCGGTCGTGGGTGACGGCCAGGACCGTTCCCTCGAAGGCCTCGAGACCCTCCTGGAGCGCCTCGGCGGACTCCAGGTCGAGGTTGTCGGTCGGCTCGTCGAGCAGCAGGACGGTCGCGCCGCGCAGCTCCAGGAGCAGGATCTGGAACCGGGCCTGCTGCCCCCCGGAGAGCCGGTCGAAGGACTGTTCGGCCTGTCCGGTCAGCTCGTAGCGCCGTAGCCGGGACATGGCGGCGCCGCGGTCCTGGGAGTGCTCCTTCCACAGGATGTCGAGGAGGCTGCGCCCCACCGGCTCCGGATGGGTGTGGGTCTGGGCGAAATGGCCCGGCACGACGCGCGCGCCGAGCCGCCACTGTCCGGTGTGGGCGACCTCCTCGCCGGCGAGGAGGCGCAGGAAGTGCGACTTGCCGGACCCGTTGGAGCCGAGGACTGCGACGCGTTCGCCGTAGAACACCTCCAGGTCGAAGGGTTCCATCAGTCCGGTGAGTTCGAGCCCCTCGCAGGTGACGGCCCTGACGCCGGTACGGCCGCCCTTGAGCCGCATGGTGATGTCCTGCTCGCGCGGCGGCTCGGGCGGCGGCCCGGCCTCCTCGAACTTCCGCAGCCGGGTCTGGGCGGCGCGATAACGCGAGGCCAGATCGGCGCTGTTCTCGGCGGCCTGGCGCAGGGTCAGCACCAGCTTCTTCAGCTGCGCGTGCTTCTCGTCCCAGCGGCGGCGCAGTTCCTCGAACCGCGCGAAGCGCTCACGGCGGGCCTCGTGGTACGTGGTGAAGCTTCCGCCGTGCACCCAGGCGTCCGCTCCGGCGGGACCCGGTTCGACACTCACGACCTTCTCGGCGGCCCGGGCGAGCAGTTCCCGGTCGTGGGAGACGAAGAGCACGGTCTTGCGGGTCTGGGCGAGCCGCTCCTCGAGCCACCGTTTCCCGGGTACGTCGAGGTAGTTGTCCGGCTCGTCGAGGAGGAGGACCTCATCGGTGCCGCGCAGCAGTGCCTCGAGGACGAGCCGCTTCTGCTCGCCGCCGGAGAGGGTGCGGACCTGGCGCCACTGGGCCTTCTCGTACGGGACTCCGAGCGCGGCCGTGGTGCAGATGTCCCACAGGGTCTCGGCCTCGTAGCCGCGCGCCTCGGCCCAGTCGGCGAGCGCCTGCGCGTACCGGAGCTGGGCGGCCTCGTCGTCGACCGTCATGACGGCGTGCTCTGCGGCGTCGACGGCACGGGCGGCGTCGCGGACCCGGGGCGGAGCGACCGACACAAGAAGGTCCCGTACGGTCGTCTCGTCCCGGACGGACCCCACGAACTGCCGCATGACTCCGAGCCCGCCGCTGGTGGTCACCGTGCCGCCGTGCGGCTTGAGCTCGCCGGAGATCAGGCGCAACAGGGTTGTCTTCCCGGCCCCGTTGGGACCGACGAGCGCGACGACCGCGCCCTCGCCGACCCGGAACGACACATCGCCGAGCAACGCCCTTCCGTCGGGAAGGCAGTACTCCAGGTGCGCGGCTTCGAGGTGTCCCATGCGGCGCATTGTGGGCGGGCGCTCGGGAGGGGGGCAAACGGTTATCGCCACGCCGCCGCGGCCGCCGGACCCAAGCCCGGGTGCACGGCCCGGGCTTAAGCGGCCGGGGGCAGGAGCGGTCCATGGCAGGAGCGACCGGGGCGGAAACAGACCGGCGTCGGCGGACCTCTTCGCACGCTTCGGCCGTCCTGGGGTATCCGCCTCCCATGACCCCAGATGTCGACCTGACCGGCCGCCTGCCGGGCCCGCATCCGCTCCGCGACCGGCTTCTCGCCCTCGACTGCAGGCTGTTCGAGGCCGTCGCCGCGCGCCACTGGCCGGGCGCGGACCCCGTCCTGCCCCGTCTCAGCCGTGCCGCCAACCACGGTGTTCTGTGGTTCGCCACGGCCACGGCCCTCACTGCCGCCCGCACTCCCCGTGCCCGCCGGGCCGCCGCCCGCGGGGTTGCCTCCCTCGCGCTCGCCTCCGCCACCATCAACACCATCGGCAAGCGCACGGTCCGGCGCTCCCGGCCGGTCCTGGACCCGGTGCCCGCCATCCGCCGGCTCAAGCGGCAGCCGATCACCACCTCCTTCCCTTCGGGACATTCCGCCTCGGCCGCCGCCTTCGCCGCGGGCGTGGCCCTGGAGTCGCGCGGCTGGGGCTCCGCGGTCGCGCCGCTCGCCGCCGCCGTCGCCGTCTCGCGCATCTACACCGGGGTCCACTTCCCGAGCGACGTCCTGGCGGGGGCGGCCCTCGGTGTGGGCGCCGCCTACGCCGTACGCGGGCTGGTCCCCACCCGCGACCTGATGCCGCCGCCCGGCCGCCCGCACGCGAGTGCGCCCGCGTTGCCCGACGGAGCGGGGCTCGTTGTTGTGACAAACAAGCGTTCGGGGACCGCGGACCGGATAAGCGCACTTCGGGAGGCCCTGCCCGGCGCCGAGACAGTGGAGTGCGAGCCGTCCGAGGTGTGCTCCGAGTTGGAGAAGGCGGCCGCCCGGGCCCGCGTCCTCGGCGTGTGCGGCGGCGACGGCACGGTCAACGCGGCGGCCGACGTCGCCCTTCGCCACGGCCTTCCGCTCGCCGTTCTCCCGGGCGGCACCCTGAACCACTTCGCGCTCGACCTCGGCATCGAGGACGCCCGTGATCTGGTCCGCGCCCTCCGGCGGGGTGACGCGGTCCGCGTGGACGTGGGCCGGTTCTCCGCGGGCGCGAAAGAAGGCTGTTTCATCAACACCTGCAGTCTGGGGGTGTACCCGGAGCTGGTGCGCGAGCGGGAGCGCTGGTCCCACCGGATCGGCGCCTGGCCGGCCGGCGTGCTCGCCGCACTGCGCATCCTGCGCGCCGAGCGCCGTCCCCTGCGGGCCGAACTGGGCGGCAGGGTCCGCCCGTTGTGGCTGCTCTTCGCCGGCAACGGCATGTACCACCGCATGGGCCTGGCTCCCGGCCGCCGCTACGACCTGGCCGACGGACAGCTCGACGTACGGGTCGTGCACGGCGGCCGGCGTCCCGCCACCCGGCTGCTGGCAGCCGCCGTCGCGGGCCCGCTGTCCCGGTCTCCCGCCCATGCGGCCGTCCGGGTACGGCGCCTGCGCCTGACCGGCGTGGCCCCCGGCACCCTCCTCGCCTACGACGGGGAAGTCACGGAGGTGGAGGGCGATGTGACGCTGGAGAAGCTCCCCGAGGCCCTGACGGTCTATCGGCCGCTGCCCTTCGCATGACCGCCGACCCGTCGGCCCCCGCGGGTCACTCCGGACATCGTCCATATGGCGAGACGCAGGTCTCATTATTTGGCATCAACGCCTACGGTGTTGCGTACCGCCCCTTGGCGCCGCCGCAGGGGTCCCTACGACGGGTTCACGACGAGAAGAGGCAGGTCATGCCGGAGGAGACGGCCGTCTACACGCACGGCCACCATGAGTCCGTGCTGCGCTCGCACACCTGGCGGACCGCCGCCAACTCCGCGTCGTATCTCCTCGACGTGCTCAAGCCCCACATGAGGATCCTGGACATCGGCTGCGGTCCGGGCACCATCACCGCCGACCTGGCGGAACTGGTGCCCGACGGCCATGTCACCGGCGTTGACCGGGCACCGGGCGTCCTGGAGCAGGCCCGGGCCACGGCCGCCGTCCGCGGCCTGTCCCATGTGGACTTCGCCGTCGCGGACGTGCACGCGCTGGAGTACCCGGACGACACCTTCTGCGTGGTCCACGCCCACCAGGTGCTCCAGCACGTGGGCGACCCCGTACGGGCGCTGCGCGAGATGCACCGGGTCACCAGGCCGGGCGGGTTCATCGCGGTCCGCGACGCGGACTACGCGGCGATGACCTGGTATCCGCTGTCCGAGGGCCTGGACGACTGGCTGGAGTTGTACCGCCGCGTCGCCCGCGCCAACGGCGGCGAGCCGGACGCGGGCCGGCGCCTGAAGTCCTGGGCGCTGGAGGCGGGTCTCAAGGACATCACCGCCACCTCGAGCACCTGGACCTACACCACCGCCGAGGAGCGGGCCTGGTGGAGCGGGCTGTGGGCGGACCGCACGCTCGCGTCGGCATACGCGGAGCGCGCCGTCGAAGGGGGCCATGCAACACCCAGGCAGTTGCAGGCAGTTTCGCAGGCCTGGCGGGACTGGGGGCGGCGGCACGACGGCTGGTTCGCCGTCCTGCACGGGGAAATTCTTTGCCGAAAGGACGCCTGATTCCCGGCCTTCGGGAAACTCGGAAGACCAGGAGGTCATACACATGGTTCCGATCCTGCTGGTTCTTTTGCTGGCTCTGATTCTCTTCGGCGCCGGATTCGCGGTGAAACTGCTCTGGTGGGTTGCCCTTGCGGTGCTCGTGCTCTGGCTGCTCGGATTCGTGGCGCGCGGTACGACCGCGGCCGGAGGGAGGGGCCGATGGTATCGATGGTGACCGGTGGCTGATCCGTCACCGGAATGCCGATCGCCGGTGGGTCCTGAATGGTCAGGACCCACCGGCGATCGGTCATGTCGGCGATCGGTCCGATCGGTCATGTCGGCGATCGGTCATATCGGCGATCAGTCGCGCGGAAGCAGCGGTCCAAGCGGCCCGAGGTCCAGATTCAGGTCTTCGGGCCGCAGTCCGTAGCGCTCCCGGAGTTCGGCCATACGGTCCTCGAGCAGCATCAGCGTCAACCCGATCCGCTCCTCCTGGTCCTCCGTCAGCTGCCCCGTGTCGAAGCGGCGCACCGCCTGCCGCTCCATCAGCTGTCGAAGCAGTTCGACCACGGTCAGCACGAGCTTGACCAGGTCGCGTTCGACGGTGTCGGGCTCCAGGTCCAGACGGTTGCGCGGCGGCCTGTCGGGCGTCCTGTCTGTCATGGTCCTGTGGCCTCCGGCCAGGGCGAGGGGACTTGGGCGTTGACCGAGCTGATCAAGGCATTCAGATCGATGCGGACCAGATCGACGTCCGCGATGCGCAAAGTGATGTCGCCGGTGATGACGACCCCGCCCGCGAGCAGCCGGTCGAGCAGGTCGACCAGGGCGATCTCCCGGTGTTCGACGGCGGTCACGCCGCTCCTTCCGTCAGTCCGGTGAAGGAGTAGGCCGCCCAGGGACCGGTGAGCTCGACCCGGATTCCCGGGGTGTCGTCCTCGGAGCGGTCCACCAATTCCACGAATTCCTCGGAGCGCTCCCGTGGAACCAGATAGGAAGCGTTGAGCACATTGCGCCCCGAGGCACCGGAGAGAGTGGCGTTCTGCGGGGCGTGCAATCGGGAGTCCTCCCCGTGCTCCGAGAGCGTTCGATGCAGCCGACGCGCGAAGTCCTCGGCCTTCTGCCACAATTCGTCATGCGCCATGGTCCGCATATGCCTCTGCCGAAGGTAGTCCCGTCCTGAGGCGGGCTTTGCGGCCGGCCGGCCGCTGGGTGCCGCCTCCGTCTCCTTTTCGTCGACGTAGACCTTGACGCCCCATTCGACACGCCCTTCGAGCCGGTCCAGGGCGCGACGGAAGTCCTCCTCGCGTTCCTCCATCATCACGCGGACACCGCTGTCGTCCCGGAACACGGTGCCCAGCCGCAGCGGCAGCGGAGTGGTGACGCCGGTGAGCGCGTCGATCACGTTCTGGTGGGCGCGGGCCGTGGCGGTGAGCCACTCCAGATCCTCCAGATGCGCCTTGAGTGGGCTCTCGGCGAAGTCCTCCTCGGGGACCTGGCTGAGCACGGCGATCAGGCCGTGGTGCTCCAACTGCCGCGCGGGAGCGCCCGCCACCCCCGTCAACTGGGCCTGGAGAGGCGCGTCGAGGGGGCTGCAGACCGCGTACACGTACCGGAGCGAACTCACCGCTCAGGACTCCTTCCTTTCGCTGCGACGCCTGTCGCTGCGACGCCCGTCACCGTGACGTGCGTCCTCGAGCTGGTCCTCGCCACGGGTGGCTTCCAGGCGCTCCAGACGGGCGCGCAACTCGGCGTTCTCCCGGGTCAGTTCCTGGCGCCGGGCGCGGGTGGACAGTGCCGGGTCGTCCTCCCACCAGTCGATGCCCATCTCCTTGGCCTTGTCGACTGAGGCGACGATCAGCCGCAGCTTGATGGTGAGGAGTTCGATGTCGAGCAGATTGATCCGGATGTCACCTGCGATCACTATGCCCTTGTCGAGCACCCGTTCAAGGATGTCGGCGAGGTTGGCGCCGCTGCTGGGTCCCCCGTAGGGGTCCGGAAGCCTGCGGGGTGTCGTCATCGCCGGCTCCCGGCACCCGCCCGCTCGTCCTCGTACTCGTCTTCCTCTTCGCCGTCTTCGACTTCTTCTTCGCCTTCTTCGTACTCGTCCTCCGGCTCCTCCTCTTCGCCGTATTCGCCCTCGGCCTCGTCCTCGGGCTCCTCCTCGCCGGCTTCCTCCTCCTCTTCCTCGTACTCGCCCTCGGGTTCCTCTTCTTCCTCCTCGGCCCCCTCCTCCTGCTCGCGCTCCTCCTCCTCGATCGCCTCCTCATGGGTGCGGACGACCTCGCCGTCGCGGATCTCGCCGCGCCAGCTGTCCTCCGCCTCGCCCTTGAGGGTGATGTAGCGGTCGAAGTTCTTGAAGTCGAGGCGGACCCGGCGGCCCTGGGCACGCCAGATGTTGGCGGTCTTCTCGAAGAAGCCGCTGGGGTAGTACTCCATGACCAGCAGAATCCGGGTGAGGTTGTCGTCAAGCCTGTGGAACGAGACGACGCCCTTGTGGGTGCCCTTGGCGGCCTCCGACGACCACTGGATCTTGTAGTCGGGGATCTGCTCGACGGTGGTGCCCTTCCAGCTGCGACTGGACCACCAGATCTTCCCCTGCCAGTCGGAGGTCGTGTCGTCGACGCGGCTTGCGCTCTTCACGCCCTTGGCGAAGGTGCTGAAGTCCTGGTACTGGGTCCACTGGTCATAGGCGGTGCGCACCGGCACGCCGACGTCGATGGACTCGATGATGACCACGGGCTTGTTGCCACCTTTGCCCTTGCGCTTGCTCTTGCCGCCCATGAGGCCCTTCACCGCCTCTCCGAGCTTCTCCTTCGCCTGACCTGCGCCCGTCTCCAGGATCGTGCGCAACGGGCCCTTGCCCTCGGCGAGCTTGCGTCCGCCCTCCAGAGCGAGCTTGGCGAAGCCGGGGCTGTTGCCCTCGGCGATGTCGTTGAGCTTGACCGTGGTCTCGCCGAGCTTGCGCCCCACGCCGACGAGCATCTTCTCGGCCTGGGCGGCGAGGTAACCCTGCAGTTCCTGCTTGAGGTGGTCAACGGCCTCGCTCTGGGCGACCTGGGAGAGTCCGCCCTTCGCCTTGCCGTTCGCGGAACCGACGGTGTCGGCCATCGTCACCGCCTCCCTTCACCGCTCGGCCCGCGACGCCCGGCGCCCTTCGCGGCGGTGGTCTTCTTCGCGGTGGTGGTCTTCTTCGCGGTGGTCTTCCTGGCCGGAGCCTTCTTGGCGGCCGCCTTCCCGGCGCCCTTCGGTCCCGGGGTCTGCTTGGCGGGCGCCTTCTTCGCGGGCCGCTTCTTGGGCGGAGCCTTCTTGGCGGCCCTCTGGGACGATGACGCCTCCTCTTCCTCGGGGGTCTCCGCCTCCTCGGCTTCGGCAGCCTCCTCATCGGCCCGGCCCTCTTCCTCCTGCTCCCCGAGGCCGGTCAGGTCCGAGGCCTGGGACGCGGCGCCGGAGAGCTGCCCGCGCACCTTCTCGGTGCGGCCGTGCAGCCGGTCGGCGATGCCCTCGATCTGGCGCTCGAGCAACGCGCCGGAGGCGGCCTTGCCTACACCGCGCAGATCCTGGCGCAGCTGGTCGCCGATCTCCTTGAACTGCGGGTTGTCCCGAAGCTGCTGGTTGACCAGGTCGGCGAGCGCGCGGGGGCTCAGTTGCATCCGCTTGCCCGCGACCAGCGAGCCCATCGCGAGCGCGAGCTTCATCTTCTTGGTACGCCCGAGGACGTATCCCGCCCCTATGGCGAGGCCCATTGCCGTGCGGTTCATCCTGTCGTCTCCTCGCCCGTTCCCGATGTATGGCCCAGACCGATCTCCAGCCGGTCGAGGAGTGCGTCCTCCTCGCGGTCGAATTCCTCCTCAGTGATCTCGCCCTCCTCGAGCCGGCGCTCGAGAAGGGCGAGTTCGGCCCGGACGGTCGCCGGGTCGTAGTACTGTCGCTCGGCCTCGGCGATCACCTGTCTGATCACCCACAGGCTGCCGCGCGCCGGTGCGAACGGCAGCAGCAGGGCCTCCGTGAGCAGTCCCATGGGTCACTCCTCGCCCGTGGCCGTCCCGGTCGCGCTTCCGGCGGGCTCGGCTGGGCCGGGCTCGACGAAGCTGTACGGCGGCAACGGCCCGTTGACCCGCAGTTCGAGATGCGGGTTGCTCTTGCGGACCTCTTCCACGGTCTCCAGGAACTCCCCCGCGGAGTCTCGGGGCACCAGGAAGGAGAGGTTGGCCAGCCAGCCGGCGGACTCGGGGCCCGGGCTGACGGCTTCCGCAGCGGATTCCAGGAGGCGCAGCACCTCCTCCGCGTCCACCGCCTCGCGGCTCTGCACCGCGGTGGCGACCATCTCGCCCAGCCGCAGCTTGTTCTCGTAACTGCCGCCGCCGGACTGGCGGTTGGATTCGGCCAGGGCGCGCAACTCCGTGTTCTCCGCCATCACCAGGTGCAGCACAGCCTCCTGGTCGTGGCTTGCCTTGACGTTGTACTCGACCCTGCCGTCCAGGGCCGCGAGCCGCTCCCGGTAGTGGTCGGCGCGCTCGGCGAGCACCTGGGTGACGGCGGTGTCGTCCGCGGCCACGCTGCCGAACCGCATGGGGAGTACGGCGCCGCCCGTGCCCGCCTCGCTGAGCACGTTCTGGTGGGCGAGCAGATCCCTGCGCTTGGGCCGCAGACCCTCGGGGGCTTCACTGACGATCGCCGCCAGCTCACCCTCCTTCAGGATCCTGACGGGACACGGCGGATCGCCGACGCCACCCATGTCCTTGGGGAGCGAGGGGTGCGAGCCTGCGGCGATGCCATAGACGTAGGTGCTCACTCCGACTCCTCCTCCTTCTTCCGGGCAGACGACGTCTTGCGCGGCCGCGGCCTGCCTTCGCCCTGGCCCTCTTCACGGGCCTGCTTGAAGGCACCCGAGATCGTCTCCGCGGCACCGGACAGGGCGCCCTTCGACTTGCCCCGCGCTCCGGACTCGGTGACCTCGCCGACGATCTCGGGAAGTCCGGGACTCTTGCGCGGCCCGGCTTCGAGGTCGAGCCGGTTGCAGGCCTCGGCGAAGCGCAGATATGTGTCGACGCTCGCGACGACGACTCGTACGTCGATCTTGAGAATCTCGATGCCGACGAGGGAGACCCGGACGAACGCGTCAATGACGAGCCCTCGGTCGAGAACGAGCTCCAGGACGTCGTAGAGGCTGCCGGAGCCGCCTCCCCCTCCGGTCTGTTGTGCCGGGACAACGGTCATACCGACCGCTCCTCCTTGTCTGTCTTGTCGTGTGTCCTTGTCCTGCCCATGGAGACGAGTGCGGGGCTGCGGTCTTCTACCGACCGCCGGGCCGATGTGCGTCGGACCTCCCGCGTTCGTAGCGTCGAACGCGCCGGTATCCGGCGAGCTCGCCCTCGGGGGTGAGCTGCACTTCGTAGCTCGCGAGCAGGCTCATGGTGTCGGGGACGCGCTCGAGCTCCAGGACCTCGATCTCCAGCTCCCAGCCGTCCTCGGTCCGTTCGAACGACGTCACGGACTCCGGGCTCATGCCGGTGAGCTCCGCGAACTGGCCGCGCGCCTGGCGCAGCACCTCCGTCAGGCTCGGCTGGCCCTTTGCCGCACCGTCCTCCGTCTTCTTGGGCGAATCCTCTGCATGCGATGCACGTGGTGTGTTTGCCATGGTGACCTCGTAGCCCGAGTGCCCAGCGTCCCCCGCACAAACCTGCGAGGCCCGTTTTCGCACACGCGGATACGGCTCGGGGCGGCGTCCACCTGCGCTTCGGCTCCGCGACGCACCATGCCGCTCACCCGGAGCGACGGACCAACTCCACCGTGTCGTCAGCGCAGCGCGCCGAGACGCCTGCGCGCCGGGCCCAGCGCGCGAGCCCTCAGTCCGGCCCAGGGGCGGGTGCGGGCCTGGGCCACCGCGTCGGCGATGGACCAGCGGCGGGCGTCCACGTCCGGGTCGTCCAGCTGCTCCCAGGTCAGGGGCATGGCGACCGGGGCGCCGGGCAGGGCCCGGACGGTGAACGGGGCGACCGCGGTCTGCGCGTACGCGTTGCGCTGCACATCGAGATAGAGCCGGTCGCCGCGGTCCTTCTTGCGGGCGGCCGTGGTGAGGCGGTCGGGGTGGGCGTCGGCGAGGGTGTCGGCGACGTCCCTGGCGAACTCCCGCACCGTGTCGAAGTCGTGGTGACCGCTGATCGGCACGACGACGTGCAGCCCTCGTGAACCCGTGGTCATCAGACCGGACGGCAGCTCGAGTTCGTCGAGCAGTTTCCCCAACAGCCGTGCAGCTTCACGCACGTGGCCGAAGTCGTCGCCCGCCGGGTCGAGGTCGAAGACGATCCGGTCCGGCTGTTCCGGCCGGCCGACCCTGGAGAGCCATCGGTGCAGGGTGACGCAGGCCTGGTCGGCGAGGTAGAGGAGGGTGGCCGTGTCGTCACAGACGGTGTGGCAGACGGTGCCGCCCTCCTTGGGCACCTCGATGCGGTGGATCCAGTCGGGGTAGTGATCGGGGGTGTTCTTCTGCATGAAACGGGGCCCCTCGATGCCGTCCGGGTGCCGCTCCAGCATCAGGGGCCGACCGCGCAGATGGGGCAGCATGAAGCGCGCGACGGCACGGTAGTACGCGACGAGGTCGGCCTTCGTGTACTCCTTGCCGTCGCCGTCACCCGGGAACAGCACCTTGTCCGGCCGGTGGATCTCCACCGTGCGGCGCCCGACGCGCCAGCTCAGCGTGCTGCCCATGTCGCTCCCTTCGGTCACGGTGCGACAGCGTGCTCCACCAGCAGCCGGGCCGCCGCGGCGATCGACTCGGCGTCGATACCGGCGGCGTGCAGTTGCTCGGCGGGCGTCGCCGAGCCCGGCATCGTACGGACGGCCAGGCGCACCAGGCGGGGTACGGGACGCCCGTCCACGAAGGCGTCCAGGACCGCGTCGCCGAGGCCGCCCTCCTCGCGGTGGTCCTCGACGGTGACGATGCAGCCGGTGCGCTCGGCGGCCTCGCGCAGGGTGGCGCGGTCGACCGGCTTGACCGAGTACAGGTCGATGACCCGGACCCGTGTGCCCTGCTCGGCGAGGGCGTCGGCGGCTTTCAGCGCCTCGTGGACGGTGATCCCTGCGGCGACCAGGGTGAGCCGGTCCGCCGAGGAGGCGCGCAGCACCTTGCTGCCCCCGACGGGGAACTCCTCGGTGGGGCCGTAGATGACCGGCGTCTTGCCGCGCGTGGTGCGCAGATAGCGGATGCCCTCGAGGCCCGCCATCGCGGCGACGAGCTTGGCGGTCTGGTTGGCGTCGCACGGGTACAGGACCGTCGACTCGTACACCGCCCGGAACATGGCGAGGTCCTCGAGACCCATCTGCGAGGGCCCGTCCTCGCCGATGGCGCAGCCCGCGTGCGAGCCGACGAGGTTGATGTCGGCGCCGCTGATCGAGGCCATGCGGATGAAATCGTGGGCGCGGGTGAGGAACGCGGCGAACGTCGCCGCGTACGGGACCCAGCCGCGTATCGACATGCCGACGGCGGTGGCGACCATCAGCTGTTCGGCGATGTAGCACTCGAAGTAGCGCTCGGGGTGTTCCTTGGCGAAGATCTCGGCGCGCGTGGAGTCGCCCACCTCGCCGTCGACCGTGACCACGTCGCCGCGGGCGTTGCCGAGCGCGGCCAGCGCATGGCCGAAGGCGTCGCGGGTGGGGACCTGGTCACCGATGTCGTATCGCGGCAGCTCCAGATGGCCGCCGTGCACGGCGTGCAGCGTACGGGCGGGGGGCGGTGCCTGAACCTCCACGCGCAGGTCCCGTACGCCGCCGAGTTCCGCGATCGCCTCCTCGGTGTCCGGCAGGGGCTTGCCGTGCAGGCCCTCGCGGTCCTGGACGCCGGGGACGCCCTTGCCCTTGAGGGTGCGGGCCAGGATCACGGTGGGCTGGCCGGTGGTGGACTCGGCCTCGGCACAGGCGCGGTCGATGGCCTCCACGTCGTGCCCGTCGACCTCGATGGTGTGCCAGTCGAAGGCCTTGAAGCGGCGTGCGTAGGCGTCGAGGTCATGGCCGTGGCGGGTGGGGCCGCGCTGGCCGAGCCGGTTGACGTCGACGATCGCGATCAGGTTGTCGAGGTGCTCGGTGCCGGCGTGCTCGGCGGCCTCCCACACGGAGCCCTCGGCCAGCTCGCTGTCGCCGCACAGCACCCATACGCGGTAGCCGGTGTGGTCGAGCCGCTTGCCGGCCAAGGCGACGCCGACGCCGATGGGCAGCCCCTGGCCCAGCGAGCCGGTGGCCGTCTCGACCCAGGGCAGCCGGCGCGGTGTGGGGTGCCCCTCGAGACGGCTGCCCAGCTTGCGGAAGGTGAGCAGCTCGGTGTCGTTGATCGCGCCCGCGGCCTTGTAGGCGGAGTAGAGCAGGGGTGAGGCGTGCCCCTTGGAGAGGATGAACCGGTCGTTGGCGGGGTGGGCGGGGCGTTCGAAGTCGTAGCGGAAGTGATGGGCCAGCAGGACTGCCATCAGGTCCGCCGCGGACATCGAGGACGTGGGGTGTCCGGATCCGGCTGCGGCGGCGGCGCGGACGCTGTCGACGCGCAGTTGCTGTGCCAGTTCATGCAGTTGACGCGTGTTCATGTGTTCTCCTCCGTACCGGACGTGCGAGGGGCTCCGGATACGCGGGCCAGTTCGGGCGAGGCCGTGTCCAGCGGCACGTTCCAGGAGCGGACGAGTCCCAACTGGACTGCCTGGCGGGGCAGTACGGCGTCCAGGAGCCAGTCCGCGGCGACCCGGACGCGGTTGCCGGGCATCGCGGCGAGGTGGTACCCGCGGGCGACGGCTCCGGCGAGCGGGCCGGACAACGGGATGCCGAGCGGGTTGGCGGCGGCCTGCGCGCCGCCCAGGTCCACGACGAATCCCAGGTCGTGATGGCGGTAGGCGCGCCGGGAGCCGACGCCGAGGGAGGCGGCGACGTTGCGGGCGCAGACCTTGCCGTGCCGCCAGGCGTGCTGAGCGGTCATCGGGGTGTACTGGCCCGGCTTGTCCAGGTCGGGTACGGCGGCCGCGTCCCCGCAGGCGAAGACCTCGGGGTGTCCCGGTACCTGGAGGTAGGGGTCGACGAGCAGCCGCCCGCGTTCCAGGGGCCGGCCGAGGTCCTCGACCAGCGGGTCGGGCCGGACGCCGACGCACCACACGAGGGTGCGCGTGTCGACGAACTCCCCGTCGGTCAGCAGGACTCCGTCGTGTGTCGCCTCCTTCACGGAGGTCCCCATCCGCACGTCGACGCCGCGCCGCCGCAGTACGCGGTCGGCGGTGCGGGAGAGCCGCTCGCCCATCTCCGGCATCACGCGCGGCGCGATGTCCAACAGCAGCCAGCGCGGCCGTACGCCCTTCCACAGGGGGTGTTCGCGCACCAGGTCGTCCGTGAACCGCTGGCCCTGCGCGGCGACTTCGGTCCCGGTGTAGCCGGCGCCGACCACCACGAAGGTGCAGCGGGCGGAGCAGCCCTTGGCGTCCTCCGCCGCGGCGGCCAGCTCGATCTGGCGGGTCACGTGGTCGCGCAGGTACAGCGCTTCGGGCAGTCCCCGGAAACCGTGCGCGTGCTCGGAGACGCCGGGGATGGGCAGCAGCTTGTTGACGCTGCCGACGGCGAGTACGAGCCTGTCGTAGGAGAGTGTGCCGCCATGGCCCTCCGGGTCGGTGTAGTGCACGGTGCGCGCGTCGAGGTCGATGCCGTCGGCCTCGCCGAGCACCAGGCGCACGTGGCGCAGGGTCCCGGGGAGGGAGACGGCGACCCGGCGCGGCTCCAGGATGCCCGTGGCGACCTGGGGCAGCAGGGGCAGATACAAGAAGTAGTCGGTCGGGTTCAGCAGGGTGATGTCGGCCCGGTGCCGGGTCAGCCGGGAGAGGGTGCGGGCGGTTCGGTAGCCGGCGAATCCGGCACCGACGATCAGAATGCGGGGTCGACTCACGATTCGCCTCCGGCGTGCTCGGGCGTACGTCGTCTGCCTGGCGGGCGCACGGATGCCCACCCGTTGGAGACCTTCCGCGTCCCCCTGGTCGGAGCGCCCAAACGCCACTGCCCCGGCGTTTCGCCCTTTCCGCGGCGGTTGCCCGGCCGAAAACCGACGTGGTTGTCCCTGCCCTGGAGGTTCCGGGGGTTCCTGCATGACACGGCCGGCTCGACTCCGTGCGACACCCGCGGCGATCAGGCGCGGCGGCGCAGACCGGCCGTCACCGCGGCGCCCAGGCCGCCCGCCAGCAGGCCCATGCCGATCCTGCTCCGGTTCCGCGACAGCCAGTCCTCGGCGCTCCCCGGCAGGGATTCCCCGTCGAAACGGCCGTGTGCGCCGTAGTCGTGACCGTGCGGGCCGTCCGCGGGAGACCAGAGGTTCCCGATCCCGCTCTGCTCGCCCTGCTCCCGCTGAGCGTCGTACCCCGTGCGGGCGAGGTAGCGGTCCAGCAGCCCCGGAACCACCGCGTTGGCGATCAGCGTGGCCGCCGTCGAGCCCCCCACCCAGTACTCCCGGCGCCGCCCGTGCCCGGCCGCGTGCACGATCGCACGCGCGGCCACCTCCGGCTGGTAGACGGGCGCCACCGGCCGTGCCCGACCCGGCATCCGGCTCGACACCCAGTCGAACTGCGGTGTGTTGAGGGCAGGCAGCTGCACCATCGTCGTACGCACCCGGGACCCCTCGTGCAGCAACTCGCACCGCAGCGACTCGTTGAAGCCCTGGATGGCGTGCTTGGCACCGCAGTAGGCCGACTGCAGGGGAATACCCCGATACGCCAGTGCGGAGCCGACCTGCACAATCGTCCCGTGGTTCGCGGGCAGCATGTGCCGCAGCGCTGCCCGGGTGCCGAACACATAGCCCAGATACGTCACTTCGGTGACCCGGCGGAACTCGTCCGGCTGGATCTCCATGAACGGCGCGAAGACCCCGGCGAACGCGTTGTTGACCCAGACGTCGATCCGTCCGAACGCGTCGGCGACCTGCTGCGCCGCGTCGTCGACCGCTCTGGCGTCGGCGACGTCCACAGGCACGACCAGCGCCTCGCCCCCGGCTCGCCGTACTTCGTCCGCGGCCGCGGCCAGGCCCTCACGACCCCGCGCGAGCAGGGCGACCCGGTCGCCACGGGCGCCGAAGGCCAGGGCGGTGGCCCGCCCCACGCCTCCGCTTGCCCCGGTCACCACGACCGTCCTGCGCCGCCTCGGCAGAGCTGCCGACATGGCCCTTGCCATCGCTCACCGGCCCCGGTGGTGCGACGCTCCGGGCTCCCCGGCTCCGGGCGCCGCCGCGTCGGGGACACCCGGCGTCGGAGCACTCGTCCCCGGAGCCCCGGGCGCGTGGGGGGGCACGGGCGGGTACGGCATTCCGAGGCCGGTCGGCGGCGTGGCGGGCGCCCTGCCCCCGATGACCCGGCCTCCGGCGCCGTGCGGAGCGGCTTCGTGGCCGCCCCCGGAACGGGCGGCGCCGCGCAGCAGATACGCGGCCACGCCCAGCACCGCCGCCGTGATCAGCGCGCCGGCCCAGCCGGGCAGGACGAGCGCCAGCGCCAGGCCGAGGGCGAGCGCCAGCGCGGCGCCCGCGTACAGGCCCACGGCGCCGGACGCGGCGTACAGCGCGGCCGTGCGGCGCTGCTTGCGCGTCTGCTCGCGCAGTTCGTCGCGGACGGCCTCACGGGCCACCTGCGCCAGTTCGTCTACCAGGTCCTTGTCCAGATGTTCCAGATGATCCAAGCGGTTCATGCCCGCCGGGTACCCGGGCCCGGGCGCCCGTAACGCCGTGTGTGCGCGGGGGATCGATGCGAAACGATCTCCTCCCCACCCCGGCCCCAACTAGGCTCGTGCGCATGGAGATTCTGGGAGCCTCGCTGCGTATCTGCGTCGACGATCTGGAGACCTCGGTCCCCTTCTACGAACGCCTCGCGGGCGGCAGAGCTCTCCGGTTCGAGCGCGGCGGTGTCCAGGTGGCGGCGGTCGGCTGCTTCCTGCTGATGAGCGGGCCCGAGTCCCAGCTCGAGGTCCTGCGGAAGGTGGCGGCGACGATCGCCGTCAAGGACGTGGACGAGGCCCACCGGGTGCTGACCGACCTCGGCGCCCGCATCATCGCGGGGCCGGTGGCGACGCCGGTGGGCCGGAACCTGATCGCGGCACATCCGGACGGGGCGGTGTACGAGTACGTGGACCGCGGGCCGGCGGCGTAGGCGGTCCCAGGCCGCCGACCGGCGGCTCACCCGGCCCGGCCGGCGTCCTCGGGCCGCATCCGGAAGTCGTGGCACGCCGGGAGGGGCTCGTCGGTGATCCGGGCCCACAGCTCGCCGATCGTCTCCTCGCCCTCCCGCAGGTCCGCCACCTCGAGCCCGCTGTCGAACACGGCCCGGGCACCCGCGCGGTCGCCCTCGGCGAGCAGCAGCCGGGCCTCCATCAGCCGGAAGCGGCCACGTTCACGGGTCGCGGGGTGCAGCCGCCGCCACACGGCGCGCGCGTCCGCGGCGCGGCCCACCGAAAGCAGAGCCTCGATCGCCTCGCGGCCGAGCGCCGCCGTGGCGGCCGTCCAGCTCTCCCCGTCGTCGCGCCGCTCCTGGCACAGGTCGTCGAAGGCCTCGGCATACCGGTGGGCGGCTCGTTCGTGATGAGCCGCCTCCTGGTCGGCGACGGCGAGACAGCGCAGCAGCGGCCACAGCGACGGCGCAAGGGGCAGGGCGCGCTCCCAACTGCGCACTGCTTGAGCCCTGTCGCCCGAGTGCCACTGGGCAACGCCGAGGTGATACTCCGTCAGGGGCCGGGCGGGCGCGGTTTCCAGCATGTCCCTCCAGTGCCGCGCCACCAGCGTCTCACCCGGCGGCCCGACCCGCCTCGGCTCGGGGAACGACCCGGACTGCAGCAGTTCCCGCCAGGGCGCCTGAGCGTCTCCGAGCGTCGACTCCTCGAAGGGCGTGCCGGGCAATTTTGTGCCGGTGCGCAGCACTTCGAGCGCGCCCCAGCCGGAGCCCACGGCGAGCGGCTCGCCGGGTTCGGCGTCGGCGTACGGTTTCCACGCCTCGTACGCGGACGCGACCTCGGCACGCGGCAGGACCGCTTCGAGCCGGGCCTCTGTTCGGCGCACGACGGCCGCCCACTCCCCTTCCCGCCCGGCGCTCAGCGGACCGTACGCCTCCAGCCAGGACACCTCGCTCCCGGCGTCCAGCCGCATGTGTTCCAGCTGGGTGCGGGCGAGTCCGGCCTGTATCTCGCAGTAGCCGCCGGTCCCCGGTTCGGTGAGCCACTCCTGCCAGCGGCGCCCGCCGGTGCCGGTGCCCCATACGAACAGCTTGCGCCCGCGCAGCGCGTCGGTCGACGTCTGCACCAGCCCGTGGCCGTCCTCACCTAGCGCGGCGATCCAGCGACGCCTTCCGTCGGGCACCTCGTAGAAGTAGTCGGCGGGGTGGGTGCTGTTCAGGGGGTAGGTGCGGTCGACACCGTCGTACGACGGCACGGGCACCCGGTGCAGTCGGCGTTCGTAGCCGAAGTGCCAGGCCTCTTCGGCCGGGGCCAGGACCCTGCACTCCTCCGGTACGGCGATGTTGGACCACCAGTACACCGGCGCGGGCCCCTCGTGCGGGTTGCGGACGCGGACACCCACGTAGAGGAAGTCGGAGTCCTCGGGCAGCCACAGGTCGACCTGGAAGGGCAGGTCGCGCAGGCGCTCCCACTCCCACAGGCGCAGCATCCGGCCGCCGTCGGGCGCGGTGACGGTGGCCGCGTGCACGGGTGAGCAGGAGAGGGTGGTGTGGCCGGTGGCGCCGATGTTCCATTCGATGCCGCCGGAGAACCAGGCGCCGTTGAGCGCGAAACAGGCGGGCTGGAACACCAGGTTGCGGTAGAGGAGTTCACGCCCGGTCGGCTTGTGGAAGAGGGACGCGATCCGCCCGCCGAGGCCGGGGAGCACGGTGACGCGCACCCGGTTGTTCTCGATCACGAGGGTGTCGATGCGCCGCGGTTCCCGCGTTCTGCCGTAGCCGTCCCGGACGCGCACGGGCAGCAGGCTGTGCAGGGGCGCGTAGCCGATCTGCCGGGCCATGTCGGGCGGCAGTTCCTCCCTGTCCCGGTCCTCGATGCGGTGCACCTCGTCCAGCGGCCGCAACGGGGGCAGCGGATTGTCCGCTCCCAACTCCGCGGCGGGCAACGTCACTGCGTCACGTCGGATCGTCGTCACCACCACATGGAACCCCGGCCGCCGATCAACTGACCAGGGGCCCGGCCGGTCAGGATTCCGCAAAGGCCGAACGATCCCCTGAGCTTCGTAAAGGCTCCGAAACGGCCGGGAAATATCGCGGCGGGACTCTTCCGTGGAAGTCCTCCCGGGTCGTCCGGGAGGTGACTTCCGCATGCCAGGAGGAAGAGTCGTGACGGAGACGGTCGACAACCAGGCACCCACGTCCCCGCCGGCGGCGGCGGACACGAACGCCGCGCAGGACGGCGAGACGGGCCGCACCTACAACGGCTGGACGCAGAACGACACCCTGGAGGACTACTCGCTGCGGTACGCCCCGAAGTCCTTCCGCCGCTGGACCCCGTACGTGGTCGCCACCACGGCCCTCGGCGGTATCGCATATCTCGCGGACTTCGCCATCGGCGGCTCGATCGCCATCTCCCACGGCTTCTCCAGCGCCATGGTGGCGATCCTGGCCGCTGCGGTGGTCATCTTCCTCACCGGCATCCCGGTCTCTTACTACTCGGCGAAGTACTCCATCGACATGGACCTGCTGACGAGGGGCGCCGGCTTCGGCTATCTGGGCTCGACCCTGACGTCGGTCATCTACGCCAGCTTCACCTTCATCTTCTTCGCCCTGGAAGGCTCGATCATGGCGCAGGCCCTGGAATTGGGCCTGCACATCCCGCTGGCCGTGGGTTACCTCGTCTGCTCGCTGATCATTCTGCCGCTGGTGGTCTACGGCATGACCGCGCTGTCGAAGATGCAGGTGTGGACGCAGCCGATCTGGCTGGTCCTCATGGTCGCGCCGTTCGTGTCCATCGCGATCCAGCAGCCGGGGAAGTTCTCTGAGTTCACCCACTTCGCCGGTGACTCCCCGACCGGTTCCGGCATCGGCCTCCTGGGCGTCGGCGCGGGCGCGGGCGTGGCGCTGTCGCTGATCGCGCAGATCGGCGAGCAGGTCGACTACCTCCGTTTCATGCCCGACAAGACGCCGGAGAACGCGAGGAAGTGGTGGGGCGCGGTGCTCTCCGCCGGCCCGGGGTGGGTGGTGCTCGGCGCGGCGAAGCAGATCGGCGGGGCGTTCCTGGCCTTCTACATCGCCGGCAGCGTGGGCCTGGCCAAGGCGAACGAGCCCATCCAGCAGTACGTGCACGGTTTCCGGACCTTTGCGGCGCCGGTCGCCCTCGGCCTGGCGACGTTCTTCGTGATCCTTTCCCAGATCAAGATCAACTCAACGAACGCGTACTCGGGCTCGCTGTCCTGGTCGAACTTCTTCTCCCGGCTCACCCACCGGCACCCCGGGCGCGTGGTCTACATCTTCCTCAACGTGGGCATCGCGCTCGCGCTGATGGAAGGCGGCGTGTTCGGTTTCCTCAACACGGTGCTGGGGTTCTACTCGAACGTCGCCATCGCGTGGATCGGGGCGGTCGTGGCCGACCTGGTGATCAACAAGCCCCTGAAGCTCAGCCCGTCGTACATCGAGTTCAAACGGGCCCACCTGTACCACTTCAACCCGGTCGGCTTCGGCTCGATGCTGATCGCCTCGGCGGTCTCCATCGCCGCGTACTTCGACGTGTTCGGGGCCCTGGGCAAGGCGTACTCACCCTTCATCGCACTGTTGCTGGCGATGGTGCTCTCCCCGCTGTTCGCGGTGGTGACCCGGGGCAGGTACTACATCGCCCGCCGCGACGGCCTCGAGGAGCCGCTGCTCGACGCGCAGGGGCTGCCGTCGGCGGCGACGCTCACCTGCTCGGTGTGCGCGGACACCTTCGAGCGGCCCGACATGGCGGGCTGCCCGTTCCACTCCGGGGCGATCTGCTCACTGTGCTGCAGTCTGGAGAAGGACTGCCATGACTCCTGCAAAAGCGGCGCGGGTGCCGGCCCGGTCGGCGTCGCCATGCCGACCGTGCGATCCGCGGGCTGAGGCCGGGCCGGAGAGGTGCGGGACCACGTCGGCGCCTAGGCGGTTCACTTCCGGACCATCTCGGCGGTGATGGCCCAGCGCTCGTGGTCCCGCCAGGCCCCGTCGACGTAGATCATGTCCGGTGAGAAGCCCTCCAGCCGGAAGCCGCAGCGCCGGGCGAGAGCGATGGAGGCGGCGTTGCCGGGCTGCACATTGATCTCCAGCCGGTGCAGTCCCATGGGCCCGAACGCGTACCGCACCACGAGGTCGAGGCCCTGCGCCATCAGACCGCGCCCGGCGGCGTGCGCGAAGGCGCCGTACCCGAGGGCGCCGCACAGAAAGCCGCCCTCGACGATGTTGTTGATGTTGATGAAGCCGACGATGCCTCCGCCGTCCTTCTCGCACACCAGGAAGCCCGCCTTCGTCGGGTCCTCGATGAGCCGGCCGGCGTAGGCGGCGTACGCCTCGGCGGTGAGCGGCGGGGACAGCCAGGGTTGGTGCAGGTCCCTGCTCTCCCGTGCCCGGGCGGTGAACTCCGCGCCGTCCTCCCGCGTGAAGTGACGTATGCCCACGCGGGGCCCCTCGGCGAGATATCCACTGGTCTCCGGCACGGCGTCAGCGTACGCGAGCGGGGGTCAGCCGCGCCCACTGACGACGAGAGGCCCGCACGGCGGCCCTCCGGGACGTCAGCCACGGCCGCCGTCCCTGGCTCGTCCCGCCACTCGTCCCGGTCCTCCGGGAGGTCTTCGGGCTCATAGGACCAGGATGAACGGCGAACGGCCGCGCCGCCCGGCCGGTGAGGGCCGGACGGGTGACGGGCTCAGCGTGGCTGCCGGGGGCGCGTGGTGGGGGCGCACACGTCGTCGGGTTCTTGCGCGCAAGGCCGGGGCGGTCGGACCGGGCACAGGCGCGCACGGGGGGAGACAGTGGCCGTGGGCCTCGAGGTGGTGGAGGACCGTGGACGGAGCGAGGGCCACGTCGGCCACGTGTCCAGGCTCCGGGCGGCTACACCAGCGCCGGCACCTGAAGCGTCAACGTCCCCGCCTGCGCGTCCAGTTCCGCCGGCACCCCGAACGGAATCGTCAACGCACCCTCGCCGTGCCCGAATCCGAACTCCTCCACCACCGGCACCCCGAGGCCGCCGAGCCGGTCGACGAGAACCTCGCGCAGCAGCTCGTACGGGCCGCATCCCTCCCATGAGCCGAGCGCGATCCCGGTGACCCCGTCGAGCCATCCGGAGCGCAGGAGCTGGGTGAGGATCCGGTCGATCCGGTACGCCTCCTCGCCCACGTCCTCGATCAGCAGCAGCCCTCCCCGGGCCCCGGGCCTGGCGTGGGGCGTGCCGAGTTCCGAGGTGAGCAGGCTCAGGCAGCCGCCCAGGGTGACACCGCGGGCGCGGCCGGGCACGAGCGCGGCTCCGCCTGACGTGATGGTCCGAACCGACTCCGGTTCGAACAGCGTCGCCCGCAGATGCTCCTGCGTCCGCGTGTTCTTGAGGAAGTCGACGGCCGCCACCATCGGCCCGTGCAGCGTGGCCAGGCCCAGCCGGACCGCGAACGCCTCGTGCAGCGCGGTGATGTCGCTGAAGCCGACCAGCACCTTGGGTCCGGCGGCCCGCAGCGCGTCCCAGTCGAGCAGGTCCACCATGCGTTGCGCCCCGTATCCGCCCCGGGCGCACAGCACGGCGGACACCTCCGGGTCGCACCACGCGGCCTGGAAGTCGGCGGCCCGGCCGGCGTCACCGCCCGCGAGGTAGGGGAAGTCGGGGTGGCGGTCGAGGACGTGCGGGGCCACGACGGGCTCCAGGTCCCAGGCACGCAGGATGTCGAGCCCGGCCGCGAGCCGCTCCTCGGGCACGGGCCCGCTGGTCGCGACAACGGCCACCCGGGCACCGGGGGCGAGTCTGGGCGGCCGTACGAGGGGTGTCACTTGGTGAGCTCCAGGGTGGGTGTGCCGGGCGGGTTCAGCCCGAAGACCTGCGCGTACAGGGACAGCTCGGCCTCCAGGACGCGCACCATGGTCTCAGCCCGCCTGAAGCCGTGCCCCTCCCCCTCGAAGGCGATGTAGGCGTGCGCGATCCGCCGCCCCGCCAGCCGGGCCAGGAACCGCTCGCACTGCGCGGGCGGACAGACGGCGTCGTCGAGCCCCTGCAACAGGAGGAAGGGCACGGTGATCCGGTCGGCGTGCTCCAGGGGCGACCGCTCGGCGTACCGGCCGGGCACCTCGGCGTACGGCCCGACCAGGGTGTCCGTGTACCGGGACTCGAAGTCGTGGGTCTCCCCCGCGCCCCAGCTCGCCGGGTCCAGGACCGGGTAGAGGATCGTGCCGCAGGCGTACACGTCGGTCGCCGTCAGGGAGACGGCCGTCGTCCAGCCGCCCGCGCTGCCTCCGCGCACGGCGAGCCGGTCACGGTCCGCGGTGCCCTCGTCGGCGAGGGCGAGCGCGACGGCCGCGCAGTCCTCGACGTCGACGACGCCCCACTGCTCGCGCAGCCGGTTGCGGTACTCCCGTCCGTACCCCGTGGAGCCGCCGTAGTCGACGGCGGCGACGCCGATGCCGCGCGAGGTGAAGTACGCGATCTCCAGGTCGAGGACGAGCGGGCAGCGGTCCGTGGGGCCGCCGTGCGCCCACACCACGTACGGGGGCAGCTCGTGGTGGGGCCCGACGTGGACCGGGTGGTGCGGCGGGTAGATGTGGGCGTGGATCTCGCGTCCGCCCGGGCCGGTGAAGGTGCGGATGCGCGGTTCCGGGTAGTACGCGGGGTCCACCGGGTCGTCGTGGGCGGCGCCGATCACCCGGGCGCGGCCGGTCCGGGAGTCCAGTTCGACGACCTCGTACATGCTGCGCGGGCCGGCGCCGACGGCGATGATGCGGGTGCCGTGCACGGCGAGCGTGGCGGCGAACTCGGTCCAGGGGCCGGCCGAGTCGACCACGTCGCCGCTGTCCGGTTCGAGGACGCCGAGCCGGCTTGCGCCCCTGCCGTGCACAACGGCGATCAGACCGTTCTCGAGGGGGGCGAACCAGCGCAGCCCGACCTTCCAAAGCGGTCCGCCGAACTCCTCCTCGCGGGGGCACAGGGGCACGCCGTCGCGGTAGAGGTTCCACCATCCCGTACGGTCGCTGGAGTACAGCAGGGAGCCGTCGAACGCCCACTCGGCCTGGGCGATCGACTCGTCGGGGCCGCCCGCGACCGTGCGCGGCTCCCGGAGCGTTCCGGCACCGGTCACCTCGGCGACGATCAGCTCGGTGCCGTCCCACGGCATGAGCGGATGATCCCAGGCGAGCCAGAGCGCGTGCCGTCCGTCGGGCGAGAGGCGGGGCCCGGTGACGAACCGGTGCCGCTCGTCGGCGAGTTCGCGCACCGCGCTCCGGTCCCGTGCGGCCGAACCGTCCAGCGGTACGGCGACGGCCACCCGGCGGACGTCCGTAGGACCGTCGCCGGTGAACTCCTCCAGAACACACCACACTTCGCCGCGCTCCGGATGCAGCTGCGGATCGACCCAGCGCAGTCCGCCGCCCACCGGTGACAGAGGGGTGAGCGGACACGGCCCGGCGCCCGGGTCCACGGGCTCGTACGCGTACAGCCGCTGGTCCGCGAAGTGCACGAACACCACCAGCGGCCCCTCGGGGCGCATCACCGCGGCCCAGGGCCGGCCGCCGTACTCCATGACACGGCTGCGCACGTTCCAGGGAGGGGGCAGCACCGGCTCCCGCGTACCGTCGGCCGTGCGCCGGACGAGCGCCCGGCGGCCTCCCTCGGCGGGGCGCGGCTCGGTCCACCACGCCTCGTCGCCGACGAAGCCCACCGATTCCGGCTGCCCGTCGTGCGCGGCGGCGAGTGCCGCGTCGAGGGGTGAGGGCCACGCTCCGTACTCCAGGGTCCGCACCATCCCGCCTTCTCCCCTACGCCGTACGCAGGAAGCGGTCCAGGACGCGGACACCGAAGTGCAGCGCCTCTGCGGGAACGCGCTCGTCGACGCCGTGGAAGAGCGCCTGGTAGTCGAAGCCCTCCGGCAGTTTCAGCGGCGCGAACCCGTACCCGGTGATACCGAGGCGGGAGAACTGCTTGGCGTCCGTGCCGCCCGACATGCAGTACGGCACCACGTGCCCTCCGGGCTCGAACTCCTCGACGGCCGCGCGCATCCGCGCGAACGTCGGCGAGTCCACCGGCGCCTGGAGGGCGACCTCGCGGTGGTGGAACTCCCAGTCCACGTCGGGCCCGACGAGTGCGTCGAGGGTCGCGCGGAACTCGTCCTCGCCACCGGGCAGATAGCGACCGTCGACGTAGGCGACCGCCTCCCCCGGGATCACGTTGACCTTGTAACCGGCGCTCAGCATGGTCGGGTTGGCGCTGCCCCGGACGGTCGGCTCGACGAGCGCGGCGGCCGGTCCGAGCTTCTTCAGGAGGCTGTCGACGTCGTCGAGGCCGGTCTCGATGCCGTACAGGGCGGCCAGTTCGGTGAGCGCGGCCCGTACGGTCGGTGTGAGCCGGAGCGGCCATTCGTGTGCGCCGATGCGGGCGACGGCGGCGGCGAGCCGGGTGACCGCGTTGCTGCGGTTGACCTTGGAGCCGTGGCCCGCCCGTCCGCGCGCGGTGAGCTTGAGCCAGGCGGTGCCCCTCTCGCCGGCCGCGATCGGGTAGATCCGCCGGCCCGTGCCGTCGTGGAAGGTGAACGCCCCTGATTCGCCGACGCCTTCGGTGCACCCTTCGAAGAGGCCCGGATGCCGGTCCGCGAGAAAGCCGGAGCCGTCCTCGGCGCTCGCCTCCTCGTCGGCGGTGAACGCGATGACGAGGTCGCGCCGCGGTCGGGCGCCCGAGCGCGCCCAGTGCCGTACGACCGCCAGGATCATCGCGTCCATGTTCTTCATGTCGACCGCGCCCCGGCCCCAGACGACGCCGTCGCGGATCTCGCCGGAGAAGGGGTGCACACTCCAGTCGCCGGCCGCGGCGGGCACGACGTCGAGATGGCCGTGGACGAGCAGCGCGTCGGCGGAGGGGTCGGTGCCCTCGATGCGTGCGACGACGTTCGTCCGGCCCCGGGTGCGCTCCAGCAGGGTGGGCTCCAGGCCCGCCTCGGCCAGCCGCGCGGCCGCGTACTCGGCGGCCGGCCGCTCCTGGCAGTCACCGCCGCCACGGTTGGTGGTGTCGATGCGGATGAGGTCGGACGTGAACCGTACGACCTCGTCGAGTGCCTGCTCGTCAGCCATACTGCTCCTCCACCGCGGCCGAGACGATCGTGGTGACCGCCTTGAAGGTACGGATGCCCTCGTACATGGTCGCGCTCGTGTACGCCACCTTCCGCTCCCCGATTCGGTCCACGCCCGGCACGACGGTGGCGGCCATCGCCAGGTGCTCGGCGTCGAACTCCAGCGCCAGCGTGAACGGGCCGCCGACGACCGGCACATGACGCACCGCCAGGGATGCCGCCTCCTTGGCCGCCGCGCGGATGTCGGCGGCGGTCCTGGCCGGGGTCCGGCACACGGCCGCGTACCGCGAGACATGGTCCTTGACGGCGACCTTGAGCGCCTCGGGCGCGTATCCGAGCGCGTCCTCGCAGGCCACGTCGTCACCGGTGACGAGGACCACGGGCACACCGTACTCGGCGACCACGTGCGCGTTCAGCAGTCCCTCGCTGGCGCGGACGTCGTTGACCCAGACGCCCGTGATGGAGTTGGCGAGGTACGTGTGCGCCAGCACTCCCTCCATACCGGCTCCCGCGTGGTAGCCGACGAACGCGATGCCGTCCACGTCCCCGTGCTGTACGCCCTCCACCATGGACAGGGACTTATGACGTCCCGTCAGCATCTGCGCCCGCTCGTCGAGCCGCTCCAGGAGCAGGTTGCGCATGGTCCAGTGGGCCTCGTTGATCAGCACCTCGTCGGCGCCTCCGTCGAGGAAGCCCAGTACGGCGGCGTTCACGTCCGAGGTGAACATCGCCCGGCACCGCTCCCACTGCGGCGTCCCGGGCAGCACGTCGGCCGGCCAGGTCACACCCGTGGCGCCCTCCATGTCGGCGCTGATGAGGATCTTCATGCTCCGTCAGGTTACGCGCAGCACAGGAAACCGGCTACGAAGCGGAGGTCCTGGGCCCTGTGCCGTCGCCCCCAGGATCGAATGCATGGTGATAGTGTCAGTAGCACCATGCTGCTGCGTTTGAACCAGGCGGACACCCGCCCCCTGCACGAGCAGGTCGCGGGGGCCATCAGGCGTGCCGTGGCCGAGGGAGAGTGCCGTCCGGGCGATCGCCTGCCATCGGCGCGCGATCTCTCGCAGGCGCTGGGCGTCAACGTCAACACCGTTCTGCGCGGCCTGCGCAGCCTCCGGGACGAGGGCCTGCTGGAGTTCCGCAGGGGCCGGGGGGTGACCGTCGCCGAGGGCGCCGACCAGCGCTCCGGGCTGCAGGACCGCGTGCTCGAGCTGATGGCCGAGGCGGCGCGCCTGGGCTACAGCAGGACCGACCTCATAGAGATGATCAGGGGGATACCGTGAACGACCGCACGAGTCACGAGCGTGCCGTGCACTGGGGGACCGCGATCTGGACAGCGGGTGCGGCGGGACTGATCGCCGCGCTTCCCTGGGCCGCGAGCGGGCGGCTGCCGGATCGTGTCGCGACCCACTGGGGCAGCGGCAGTGACGCGCCGGACGGCTCGATGCCCCTGTGGGCCGCGTCCCTTGTCCCCGCGCTCATCTGGCTGGTACTGGCGCTGGTGGTGGCCCTGGTGGTGCGACGGACCGGAGCGGCGGCACGACCCTGGACCGTGACCACCCTGCTGTTCTCCGGCACCCTCCTCGTAGGCGCACAGATCTCCGCCGTCCGGGCGAACCTCGGCCACGGCGACTGGCATCAGGCACGTCTGCCGACCGTGTGGGTCGTCGTGGCGGTCGTTGCCGCCGCGGTCGCCGGAGGCGGCGGATGGGTGCTCGGCACGCGGGGGCGGCCGACTCCTCGCCCCGTCGGGCGGGGCCGACGGGAACCGGCGCTGGCGATACCCGAGGGCCAGCGCCTGGTGTGGTTCTCCCGCGCCACGAACCCCTGGTTCCAGGCACTGGCGGCCGTGACCGGCCTCGTGGCCGTGTCCGCCGGCGCCGCCCTCGTCGGCGGCCTCGCCGCCCCCGGGCTGTTGTGGTCGCTGTTCGTGCCCTTCGCGCTGGTCTCGCTCGCGGCGGCCGGCTGTGCCTCGGTGCAGGCGCGCGTCTCCGAGCAGGGCCTGGAGGTGGCGTTCGGCCCGCTCGGCTGGCCCGTGCGGCGCTGGGCCGCCCGCGACATCGAGTCCGCGCGCGCGGAGAGGCGTACTCCTGCCCAGGCGGGCGGCTGGGGTTACCGGCTCAGCAGCCTCGGGACCACGGTCATGGTGCGCGGCGGAGAGTGCCTGGTCGTCCGCGCCCGGGACATGCGCGCGGAATTCGCCGTCAGTGTGGACGACGCCGAGCGCGGCGCCGCGCTCCTCAACGCACTGTACGCGCACAGGCCCGGCTGAGGACGGCGGCCACACGCCGGTGCCACGAACCCCAGCGCCCTCCACCGGGACTCCGGCGGAGGGCGCACCCGGGTGCCGTCGACGCCCGCCGAGCCCGGTTCGCGGAGGAGTTGGGCGAAGGCGGCCTCGCGCCCCGCCGGCGGGTCAGCCGTAGAGCGCGGGACGCTCGACCAGTTCGACTTCGGTGCGGCGGCCGTCCCGCTGGGCGCGGACGGCCGCCTCGCAGACGGCCGCCGCGGCATAGCCGTCCCAGACGCTCGGCCCGGTGACCTCGCCGCGCCGGGTGGCGTCCACCCAGGCCTGCACCTCCCGGTCGTAGGCCTCCGCGAAGCGCTCCACGAAGTCCTGGGCGATGGTTCCGCCCCAGCGGCCCGCCTCGTTGGTCACCATGGCGTGCCCCTCGCCGATCCGGGCGGTGCCGCGCTCGCAGACCGCCTCGGCCTGGACCTGGTAGCCGAACCCGCAGTTGACGAAGATCTCGACGTCGACGAGGGCGCCGCCGTCGGTCTCGAAGACGACGAACTGCGGGTCCGCGAGGCCCTTTGGGGCGTTGTCCGAGGGCGTCGGGCGCAGCACCGTCACCGCCGTGATCTCCTGGTCCAGCAGCCAGCGCGTCACGTCCATCTCGTGCACGACGGAGTCGTTGATGAGCATGGCCTCGGTGAAACCGGGCGGGCTGCCGGCGTTGCGGTGCCGGTTGTGCAGCATCAGCGGACGTCCCAGTCGGCCGGTGTCCAGCAGCGCCTTGAGCTTGACGTACTCGTCGTCGTAGCGGCGCATGAAGCCCACCTGGACGCGCCGGTGCCCCAGCTTCTGTTCGGCCTCGAGGATTCTGAGCGAGGAGGCCGCGTCGGGGGTGAGCGGCTTCTCGCACAGCACGGGCAGATCGCGCTCGAAGGCCGCCAGCAGGGCGGCCTCGTGTGCGGGGCCGGGAGAGGCGATCAGTACGGCGTCGACGTCGTCGGCGGCCATCGCGGCGGCCGGTTCGGTGTGGGCGGCGCAGCCCTCGATGCCGGCCGCGACATTCTTGGCACGTTCCGCGTCAACGTCCACGACGGCGGCCACCCGCGCCCCGCTGATCACCTCGCCGATACGGCGCACATGGTCGGCGCCCATCCGGCCGGTCCCGATGACGGCGACTCCGAGCGTTTCACGCTGAGTCATGGTGGTAGGTCGTCCCTTCGGGTCGGTCAGGCACCGCAGGAGCGGAGGAACTTACGGGTGCGTACGGCGATCGGCAGCGGTTTGCCGGGCGCACAGGGGTACATGTCCTGCTCGACGATGGCGAACAGGTCGACGCCGAGCCCCTGGGCCGCGGCGAGGACCGGCTCCAGCGCGGGCACGCCGGCCGGGGGTTCGCACATCACGCCGCGCTGCACGGCGGGCCCGAACGGCACCCCGTTCGCGACGACGTCGGCGAGGATCTCCGGGTCGACCTGCTTGAGGTGCAGATAGCCGATGCGCTCACCGTACGTCTCGATGAGCTTGACGCTGTCGCCGCCGCAGTAGGCGTAGTGCCCGGTGTCCAGACAGAGGTTGACGAGGTCGGAGTCGGTCGAGTCGAGGAAGCGCTCGACATGCTCCTCGGTGTCGATGTGGGTGTCGGCGTGCGGGTGGACGACGATGTCGAGGCCGTAGGTCTCCCTCACCTCGTGGCCCAGCCGCTCCATGCCCTTGGTGAGGTGGGCCCACTGCTCGCCTGTGAGCTCCGACGGCTCGATGATCTCGGCGGTCTTGTCGTCCCGCCAGAAGGAGGGGATGACCACCAGATGCCGTGCGCCCATGGCCTGGGTGAGCGCGGCGACCTGGCTCACATGCTCCCAGGTGGACTCCCATACGGCCGGTCCGCGGTGCAGCGAGGTGAAGACCGTGCCGGCCGACACCTTCAGGTCGCGCTTGTTCACCTCCTCGGTCAGCCGCGCCGGATCGGCCGGCAGATAGCCGTAGGGGCCGAGCTCGATCCAGGAGTAGCCGGCCTCGGCGACCTCGTCCAGGAAGCGTTCCCAGGGCACCTGTTGCGGGTCGTCCGGGAACCAGACGCCCCAGGAGTCCGGGGCCGAGCCGACCCGGATGCGGTCCAGGGCAGGGGTCATGTCAGGAGTTCCCTTCGGGAGATGCCGCCACGGGGGCCTGGAGGTCCGCCTCTTCGGGGAGCTCCTCGACGTCGACGCCTCCGACCTGCGCCAACTCGTGCTTGAGCGCGGCGAGTTCGGCGCCGCCGGCCATGTGGTTGGTCAGCTCTTCGAGGCTGACCTCGTCGCGCGACGCGCTGAGCTCGAGGGTGCCCAGGCGCAACACGCTGAAGTGGTCGCCGACCATGTAGGCGTGGTGGGGGTTGTGGGTGATGAAGATGACGCCGAGGCCGCGCTCACGGGCGGCGGCGATGTACTTGAGGACGACACCGGACTGCTTGACGCCGAGCGCCGCGGTGGGCTCGTCCAGGATGAGGACGCGGGCGCCGAAGTAGACGGCGCGGGCGATGGCTACGCACTGGCGCTGGCCACCGGAGAGGGTGCCGATGGGCTGCTCGAGGTCGTCGAGAACGATGCCCATGTTGCGCAGTTCCTCGTCCGCGGTCTTCTTCATCCTGGCGATGTCCAGACGGCGCACGGGCCAGGGGCCCTTGGTCATCTCGGAGCCCAGGAAGAAGTTCCGCCACACCGGCATCAGCGGCACGGTGGCCAGGTCCTGGTAGACGGTGGCGATGCCGCGGTCCAGGGCCTCGCGGGGGGTGCTGAAGCGCACCGGTTCCCCGTCGACGAGGAACTCGCCCTCGGTGTGCTGGTGCAGCCCGGAAATGATCTTGATCAGCGTGGACTTGCCGGCGCCGTTGTCCCCCAGGACGCAGGTGACCCGTCCAGGGCGGACGGCGAGGTCGACTCCGTGCAGGGCGCGGATGTTGCCGTACGACTTGCCCGTGCCGCGCAGTTCGACGACGGGTGCCTGGTCGTCCGTGGCGACCTGGCCGTTGTTCTTGCCGATGTCAGCGGTCGTCATGGTGGTCACCTCCGGGTCGCAGACTTCTGGACCCACAGATTGATGAGGGTGGCGCCGAGGAGCATCACGCCGAGGAAGGCCTTGAACCAGTCGGGGTTCCAGCCGGCGTAGACGATGCCCTGGCTCACCATGCCGAACATGAAGGCACCGAAGACCGGGCCGATCGCGGAGCCGTAGCCGCCGGTCAGCAGACAGCCGCCGATCACCGCGGCGGCGATGTAGATCAGCTCCTGCCCGACGCCCTCGCCGGACTGCACGGTGTTGAAGGCGAACAGCTGGTGCATGCCGACGAACCAGGCGCCGAAGCCGACCAGCATGAACAGGGAGATCTTGGTGAACTTCACGGGCACGCCGACGGCCCGTGCGCTGTCCTTGTTGCCGCCGACCGCGAAGATCCAGTTGCCGTACTTGGTGCGCAGCAGGACCCAGGTCGCCAGGGCCGCGAAGAGCAGCCACCACAGGACGGTGATCTTGAACTGGACGCCGCCGACGGTGAACGACGACGAGAAGAGGGCCTTGGCCTGGTTGAACCCGTCCATGTCGCTGATGTCGTCGGTCGCCACGTTGCCGGTGATGAGCTTGGTGACCGCGAGGTTGATGCCCTGCAGGCCGAGGAACGTGCCGAGGGTGACCAGGAAGCTGGGCAGTCCGGTGCGCACCATCATCCAGCCGTTGAAGGCCCCGATCGCGAGCGACACCACGAGCGCGACGACCACACCCACCCATACGTTCATGGTCAGCTGGAAGCTGACCATGCTGGCGGTCAGCGCCGAGGTGATCACGGCGACACCGGCCGACAGGTCGAACTCACCGCCGATCATCAGCAGGGCCACGGGCAGCGCCATGATCCCGATGGTGGACGACTGGTAGAGGATGGTGGCCATCGAGCTGCCCTGGCGGAACGTCGGCGCCATGGCGAAGAAGAAGACGAACACCGCGACGGCGCCGAGGAAGACACCGACCTCGGGCCGGGCGAGCAGCCGCAGCGCGAGGGGGCGTTGCACGGTCCGGCCGTCGCGCTGCCGGGGGCCGGAGGCCGGCGGTGAGGTCACCGCCGGCGCAGCCTGCTGGCTCATGGTCATCACCTGGTGCCCTTCGCGGCGAACGTGGCGATGGTGTCGACGTTCGACTTGTCGACGAAGGCCGGTCCGGTCAGTACCGGCTGCTCACCGCCGCCGCTGTAGTTGCCGTTGTTCTTGTAGAGCCACAGCGAGTCGATCGCGAGGTAACCCTGCAGATAGGGCTGCTGGTCGACGGCGAACTGGATGTCGCCCTTCTTGACGGCGCTGGTCAGGTCCTTGTTGAGGTCGAAGGTGGCGATCTTGGCCTTGCTGCCCGCGTCGGACACCGACTGCACCGCGGTCAGGGCGTACGGCGCGCCGAGCGTGACGACGTAGTCGATGGACTTGTCCTGCGTGAGCTTGGCGGTGATCGTGGACTTGACGGACGGCATGTCGGTGCCGTTGACATAGAGCGTCTGGGTCTTGCCGCCGAACGTCTTCTTCACGCCGTCGCAGCGCTGGGTGAGCCCGATGTTGCCCTGCTCCTGGACCACACAGACGACGTTCTTCGCGCCGACCTCGTTCAGCTTCTTGCCGAACGCCTCTCCCGCCACGCTCTCGTCCTGCCCGAAGAACTCCATCAGGCCCAGCTTCTTCCAGTCGCTCACGCCCGAGTTGAGGCCGACGACAGGGATGCCCGCCTGGGTCGCCTTGCTCACGACGTCCTTCATGGCGTCCGGCTTGGCGAGGGTGATCGCGATGCCGTCGACCTTCTGGTCGAGGGCGTTCTGGACCAGGTTGGCCTGATTGCCCGCGTTCGGGTCGCTGGAGTAGACGAGCTTGATGTTGTCCTTGGCGGCGGCGGCCTCGGCTCCCTTGCGGACGATGTCCCAGAAGGTGTCGCCGGGCGCCTGGTGGGTGACCAGCGCGACCGTCATACGCGGAGTGGTGGCCTGGCCCGCGGCGACGCCCGAGTTGCTCTCCTGCGCCTTCTTCCCGCCCGAGCTGCTGGAACAGCCGGCGACGAGCAGGGCGGAGGCCGCGGCCAGCGCGACGAGCGGGACGACTCTGCGGGAGCGGCGGGGGTGGAACGTGCGATCCATCTTTCCTGCACCTCACTGTGCGACCGGGGGGAAAGGGGAGGGACGACACCGGGCGGGGCGACCCGCGCGGGGCCCGGACACGGCGTCCGGGTCGTGCCGGAGAACCGGCGGTTTCGCTGGGACGGGATACAAACCCCTGCCGCACCCACCTGTCAATACTTTGTTAAGACATCATTTCAGAAGCAGGTCCGAATGTAAGTACAAACCCTTGACAGAAACTCGCCGCGCGGCCTACACCTTTGAGGCATCCGGGCCCGGATCCCCCGCCTTCCGGACGTCCGACTGCCCGTATCCCCCGCAGAGGAGCGACGCGCAATGCCCGAGCCCGCCGAGTGCTTCGATCTCATCACCATGGGCCGCATCGGGGTCGATCTCTACCCCCTGCAGACCGGTGTTCCGCTTCCCCAGGTCGAGTCCTTCGGAAAGTTCCTCGGCGGCTCGGCCGCGAACGTCGCGGTGGCCGCCGCGCGCCTGGGCCGCACCACCGCGGTGATCACCCGGACCGGGAACGACCCCTTCGGCGCCTATCTGCACCAGGCGCTCAAGGAGTTCGGTGTCGACGACCGGTTCGTCACGCCGGTGGACGCGTATCCGACTCCGGTGACCTTCTGCGAGATCTTCCCGCCGGACGACTTCCCCCTCTACTTCTACCGCCGCCCCAAGGCCCCCGACCTCGAGATCCACACCGACGAGCTGGACTTCTTCGCGGTCCGCTCCGCCCGCGTCTTCTGGATCACCGGCACCGGCCTGAGCGAGGAGCCGAGCCGCTCGGCCACGCTCGCCGCCCTCAAGGCACGCGACAAGGGCGGCACCACCGTCTTCGACCTCGACTGGCGGCCCATGTTCTGGAGCGAGGACCCCAGCGGCTCCCGCGGCGGGCCGGAGGCCGCCCGCCCCTACTACGCCGAGGCCCTGCGCCACGCCACCGTGGCCGTGGGCAACCTCGACGAGTGCGAGGTCGCCACCGGTGTACGCGAACCGATGGCCTGCGCCGAGGCACTGCTGGACGCGGGCGTGGAGCTCGCGGTGGTCAAGCAGGGCCCCAAGGGCGTGCTCGCGGTGCACCGCGACGGTACGACGGCCGAGGTACCGCCCCTACCCGTGGAGGTCGTCAACGGGCTGGGCGCCGGGGACGCCTTCGGCGGCTCGCTCTGCCACGGACTGCTCTCCGCATGGCCGTTGGAGAAGACCATGCGGTACGCCAACGCCGCCGGAGCGCTCGTCGCCTCCCGTCTCGCCTGCTCCTCCGCGATGCCGACCGAGCCGGAGGTCGCCGGCCTCCTCGCCCGCGGCTGACCGCCGCGCCGAGGTCTCTCGCGGCGGACCACCGCCACCCCTGAACGGAGCCTGTCTTGAGCATCAGCATCCCCGACCTCGCCACGGTGCGCGCCCGGCATCCCGAGGCCGTGGCCGAAGCCGCGGCCCGGCGTGCCCGCCGCCCGCTGATCGGCGACAGCGGTCGCCTCATGATCGTGGCCGCCGATCACCCGGCCCGTGGCGCCCTCGGTGTCGGCGACCGCCGCCTGGCCATGGCCAACCGCGCCGATCTGCTGGAGCGCCTGTGCGTCGCGCTGTCCCGGCCCGGTGTGGACGGAGTGCTGGCCACCGCCGACATCCTCGAGGACCTGCTGCTGCTCGGCGTTCTGGACGACAAGGTCGTCATGGGCTCCATGAACCGGGGCGGACTCACGGGCGCGTCCTTCGAGATGGACGACCGCTTCACCGGGCACCGCGCCGAGGACATCGAACGGCTCCGCTTCGACGCCGGGAAACTGCTGCTGCGCATCGACTACGACGACCCCGGCTCACTGCGCACCCTGGAGTCCACGGCGCGTGCCATCGACGACATGGCCGCGCGGAGACTGCCGCTGTTCGTCGAACCGTTCATATCGCGGCGGATCGACGGCAGGGTGTGCAACGACCTGAGCGCCGAGGCCGTCACCCGGTCCATCGCCATCGCCTCGGGCCTCGGCGGCACCTCCGCCTACTCCTGGCTCAAGCTCCCCGTCACCGACGACCCCGACGACATGGCCGAGGCGCTGGAGGCCTCCACGCTGCCCGCCGTGCTCCTCGGCGGCGAGGTCGGCAAGGACCAGGAGGGCGCGTACGAGAGATGGCGCAAGGCACTGCGCCTGCCGACCGTCCAGGGCATGGTCGTCGGCCGGTCCCTGCTGTACCCCGCCGAGGGCAGTGTGGAGACCGCGGTGGACACGGCGGTCGGCCTGTTGTGACACCGCCGCACACCTGCCGTGACTCAGCCACGGAGTGACACCGCCACCAAGAAGGGCATCATGACCACCACGCACCACCTTCCCGCGGGCAGGGCCACCGCGGACGCCTACGCGGTCGACGTCACCCCCGAGTCGGCCGGCTGGGGTTACTCCGGCCTCAAGGTGCTCGAACTGCCGTCCGGCGGCCGGCACGGCTTCGACACCGCCGACAGCGAGTGGATCGTGCTCCCCCTGTCGGGCTCCTGCACCGTCGCCGTCGGCGGCGCCACCTTCCGGCTGCACGGGCGCGCGAGCGTCTTCAGCGGCGTCAGCGACTTCGCTTACGTGCCGCGCGACACCCGGGTCTCGATCGCCTCCCGCGACGGCGGCCGCTTCGCCCTCACCGGTGCCCGCTGCGAGCGCCGGCTGCCCGCACGCTACGGGCCCGCCTCGTCCGTCCCGGTCGAACTGCGCGGCACCGGCAACTGCTCCCGGCAGGTCAACAACTTCGCTGCCGCAGCCCCCGCCGGAAGCGGTGACGGATACGGCTTCGACTGCGACAGGCTCATCGCCGTCGAAGTGATCACGCCGGCCGGCAACTGGTCCTCCTTCCCGCCGCACAAGCACGACGAGCACCGGCCCGGCGAGGAGTCCGTGCTGGAGGAGATCTACTACTTCGAGTTCGCCGCCCACGAGGGCACGCCGGGACTCGGCTACCAGCGGGTCTCCCCCTCCGGCCACGGGAGCGGCACGGACGTGCTGGCCGAGGTGCGCGACGGCGACGTCGTCCTCATTCCGGACGGCTGGCACGGGCCCTCCATGGCCGTGCCCGGCCACGACATGTACTACCTCAACGTCATGGCGGGTCCCGGCCCGGACCGAGCCTGGCTGATCTGCGACCACCCCGACCATGCGTGGATCCGGGGCACCTGGCCCGCGCAACCGGTCGACCCCCGGCTCCCCCTGTACACCGCCCCCGCCCAGTGAAGCCCCCGCGAGAGAACCCGTCCCAGTGAGGTCCCGATGAGCCAGTCCGTCCGCCGCCTGACCGTCGCCCAGGCGCTGGTGCAGTTCCTGTCCGCGCAGTACACGGAGCGCGACGGCGTGCGCCACCGGCTGATCGCCGGCACCTGGGGCATCTTCGGCCACGGCAATGTCGCCGGCCTCGGCCAGGCGCTGCTGGAAGCCGGCGAGGACACGATGCCCTTCCATCAGGGCCGCAACGAGCAGGCGATGGTGCACGCGGCCGTCGGCTACGCCCGCCAGCTGAACCGGCTGTCCGCGCAGGCGGTCACCACCTCCATCGGCCCCGGCGCCACCAACCTGGTCACCGGCGCCGCGCTGGCCACGATCAACAGACTGCCGGTCCTGCTCCTGCCGGGCGACTACTTCGCCACGCGTCCCGCCGACCCGCTGCTGCAGCAGCTCGAGCACCCGGTCGAGGCCGACGTGTCCGTCAACGACACGCTGCGCCCGGTCTCCCGCTCCTTCGACCGGATCACGCGTCCGGAGATGTTGGTCCCGTCCGCACTGAACGCGATGCGGGTGCTCACCGATCCGGCCGAGACCGGCGCGGTCACCCTCGCCCTGCCGCAGGACGTGCAGGCGGAGGCGTACGACTGGCCGGAGGAGTTCTTCGCCGACCGCGTCTGGCGTGTGCGCCGCCCCGCGCCCGACCCGGTCGAGCTCGCCGAGGCGGTACGTGCCGTCCGCGCCGCCGAGCGTCCGCTGATCGTGGCGGGCGGCGGCGTCCACCACAGCGAGGCGGAGGGCGCGTTGAGGGCCCTGGTCGACGCCACCGGCATCCCGGTCGCCTCCACCCAGGCCGGCAAGGGCTCACTGCGCCACGACCACCCCGCGGACCTCGGAGGCATCGGCCACACGGGCACCGCCGTCTGTGACGACATCGCCCGCGCCGCCGACCTGGTCATCGGCGTCGGCACCCGCTACAGCGACTTCACCACCGCCTCGAACACCCTGTTCCAGAACCCCGATGTGCGCTTCGTCAACCTCAACATCACCGCCTTCGACGCCCACAAGCTCGCCGCCCGCACCCTGGTGGCCGACGCGCGGTCCGGTCTCGAGGCGCTGGCCGAAGGCCTGTTGGGCCACCGGGTGAGCGAGGCGTACGAGGCCGAGTACCGGGCGGGCAAGGAACGCTGGGAGCAGATCGTCGAGGCCGCCTGCCGCGCGGACGACGAGAACGCGGTGCCGACCCAGACCCAGGTGCTCGGCGCCCTGGACTCCGTCGTGGGCGACGACGACGTGGTGATCAACGCGGCCGGCTCGCTCCCCGGCGATCTGCACAAGCTGTGGCGGGCCCGCTCACCGCGCCAGTACCACCTGGAGTACGGCTACTCCTGCATGGGTTACGAGATCCCGGCCGGCATCGGCGTGCAGCAGGCCGCGCCGGGCACGCCGGTGTGGTCGCTGGTCGGCGACGGCACGTACTTGATGATGCCCACCGAGATCGTCACCGCGGTCCAGGAAGGGCTGCCGGTCAACCTGGTCCTGATCCAGAACCACGGCTACGCCTCCATCGGCGGCCTGTCCGAGGAGACCGGCGGTGAGCGGTTCGGCACCGCCTACCGTTTCCGCGCCGCCGACGGAACCTTCACCGGGGCTCCGCTCCCCGTGGACCTGGCCGCCAACGCCGCCAGCCTCGGCATGGAAGTCCTGCGCGCCAAGACCGTACGGGAGCTGCGGGAGGCTCTCACGGCGGCGCGCGCCTCGGACCGGCCCACCTGTGTGTACGTCGAGACCGATCCGACGCCCACCGCTCCCGGTGCCGAGGCGTGGTGGGACGTGCCCGTCGCCGAAGTCGCCTCCCGCGAGGCCGCCCTGACCGCCCGTCGGAGGTACGACCTCCATGTCGCCGGCCGCCGGCGTCACCTCTGACCCCCGCTCACGAAAGGTCCCCCGCACCATGAAGACCATCCGCCACTGGATCGGCGGCAAGCCCGTCGAGGGCGCCTCGGGGCGCTTCGGCCCGGTCTACGACCCGGCCACCGGCGTTCAGGAGAAGCAGGTCGCCTTCGCCACGGTCGACGAGGTCGACGCCGCCGTCGCCGACGCCAGGTCCGCCTTCGAAAGCTGGAGCGAGTCCTCGCTCGCGAGGCGCACGGCGATCCTGTTCAAGTTCCGCGAGCTGCTGGACGCGCACCGTGACGAGATCGCCGAGCTGATCAGCGCCGAGCACGGCAAGGTCCACTCCGATGCGCTCGGCGAGGTCGCGCGCGGTCTGGAGATCGTGGAGCTGGCCTGCGGCATCTCCGAGAAGCTGAAGGGCGAGCTGTCCACCCAGGTCTCCACCCGCGTCGACGTGGCCTCGATCCGGCAGCCGCTCGGTGTGGTCGCCGGCATCACTCCGTTCAACTTCCCGGCCATGGTGCCGATGTGGATGTTCCCGCTCGCCATCGCGTGCGGCAACACCTTCGTGCTCAAGCCGAGCGAGAAGGACCCGTCGGCCTCCTTCCGGCTGGCCGAGCTGGCCACCGAGGCCGGCCTGCCGGACGGTGTGCTGAACGTCGTGCAGGGTGACAAGGCGGCCGTCGACCGGCTTCTTGAGCATCCGGACGTCGCGGCGGTCTCCTTCGTCGGTTCCACTCCGATCGCCAAGTACATCCAGCTCAAGGCGGTCGAGCACGACAAGCGGGTCCAGGCGCTGGGCGGCGCCAAGAACCACATGCTGGTCCTGCCGGACGCGGACCTGGACTTCGCCGCGGACCAGGCGATCAACGCCGCGTACGGCTCGGCCGGCGAGCGCTGCATGGCGGTGTCGGTGGTCGTCGCCGTCGGCGACACGGGCGACGAACTGGTGGGGAAGATCGCCGAACGGGCGAAGAACCTCCGTATCGGCCCCGGCAATGACCCCGCGTCGGACATGGGTCCGCTGATCACGCGCGAGCACCGCGACAAGGTGGCCTCGTACGTGACGAGCGCGGCGGGGCAGGGGGCCGAAGTCGTCGTCGACGGCACGGGCTACTCGGTGGCCGGCCACGAGGACGGCTTCTTCATCGGCGTCTCGCTGCTCGACAAGGTGCCGGTGACCGCCGACGCGTACCGGGACGAGATCTTCGGCCCCGTGCTGTGCGTGGTGCGCGCCGACACCTACGACGACGCCATCAAGCTGATCAACAGCTCCCGTTGGGGCAACGGCACGGCCGTCTTCACGCGGGACGGCGGCGCCGCGCGCCGCTTCCAGCTGGAGGTCAAGGCGGGCATGGTCGGTGTCAACGTGCCCATTCCCGTGCCCGTCGGCTACCACTCCTTCGGGGGCTGGAAGGACTCGCTCTTCGGTGACCTGCACATCTACGGCAACGACGGCATCGCCTTCTACACCCAGGGCAAGGTGATCACGACGCGCTGGCCGGACCCGGCCGACGGCGGTATCAACCTCGGGTTCCCCAGCCACTCCTGAGGAACGCCGCGGCCGGTGCGGGCAGGGGCGGGTGCCCTTCCGCCCGGCCGCTTCCTCTTCATGACAACTTGTCAGGACAACGTGATGACAAGGGTTCCCGTCAACCGGTCGTCGGCATACTCTCCCCCAGTGACCGCTTCCTCCGCCGGGGCCCCCGCCTTCGCCCTCGACCGCAGCAGCCCGGTCCCGCTCTACTACCAGCTGGCGCAGCAGTTGGAGGCGGCGATCGAGCACGGCGAGCTGCGCCCGGGCGCTCTGCTGGGCAACGAGATCGAGCTCGCCGGGCGGCTCGGCCTGTCCCGCCCCACGGTCCGCCAGGCCATCCAGTCCCTGGTGGACAAGGGGCTGCTGGTCCGCCGCCGGGGCGTGGGCACCCAGGTGGTGCACAGCCAGGTCAAACGCCCGCTGGAGCTCAGCAGTCTGTACGACGACCTGGAGGCAGCCGGCCAGAAGCCCGCGACCAGGGTGGTGAGCAACGCGGTGGAGCAGGCGTCTGCCGAGGTGGCGGCCGCCCTGGGGATCGCCGAGGGCAGTGAGGTGCACCACCTGGAGCGCCTTCGCCTCTCCCATGGCCAGCCGATGGCGTTCCTGTCCAACTACGTGGCGGTGAGCCGGCTGGACCTCGACACCGGGAGACTCGAGTCGACGGGTCTTTACCGGATGATGCGGAGCGCGGGCATCACGCTGCACAGCGCCCGGCAGACCGTGGGCGCGCGGTCCGCCACCCCCGAGGAGGCACGGCTCCTGGACGAGCCCGGGGGCGCCGCCCTGCTCACCATGCAGCGCACGGCCTACGACGACACCGGCCGCGCCGTCGAGTACGGCGCCCACATCTACCGCGCCTCCCGCTACGCCTTCGACTTCCAACTCCTGGTGCGCGCCTGACGGATGCCGACGGCTCCCGGCTGACGGCACGACGGCTCCCCACCACGGCCGACGTCCCGGCGCCGCTCATCAGGAGCCGACACGCGCGTTGCGCACGTCCGGCAACGAATGACGAGACCCGGAAACGGGCGGACCCCCTCGCGGCCAAACGAGGGGGTCATCAATGCCGTGGACTTCCGGACAAGAAGGACACGACGGGCGCCGGTGATGGCAGCGCCCTGTGCCGCCGTGAGCAGCACCTCCTCACTATTGACGGTCGCTCGGCGCCCGAACGCAAGGCTGGATTCGGAACAATGCGGTAAAGGGCCCCTGAACAGCCAGAACGGTGACCAGCGGTGATCAAGGCCTGACTCATACCGCACTTCGGGTCTTCCCGGACATCTGCGCTCACAGCATCCTTTCCAGTGGACGACCCTCGCTGGATGACCAACTCCCGCACCGGCCACGGCCAAGGCCGGGGGTCAGCCGCTTCCGGACAAGAACATCAATCAGGACCACGACGGAGGACGCCGTGACGCCCGGTGCCCGATTCATACTCGCGCTGACTGCCCTGATCTCGTTCACCGGTCTCGCGATCACCATGCTCTGCCTGGGACAGCCGGCCAACGCCATTGGCAGTCTCGTCCTGGCGATCGTGGTGGGCGTGACCCAGCTCATGCAGGCCATGGAGGGCCCCGCCCGCGGCCGCGGCTCCCGCCCGCAGGCGCTTGTGCCTGCCGAGGACCGCAAGGCGGAGACCGAGATCGCCACGGCGAACGACACCGACGACACGGACGACGCCGAGCCCGCGGACGGCGGGGGCGCCGAGGACGACGAGGACGAGGAGAGGCCGGCAGCATGACCATTGGGGAAACCCCGGGCTGCGGGGAGGCTCCCAAGCGCCGCGGCAGGCCGCTGAGCCCGATCTGCGAGGAGACGACCCCGGAGCACCGGGAGTGGCTCGTTCCCCTCCGTGCGGCGTACGCCGAGAGCGGGCTGACGTATGAGCAGCTACGGGTCCGGGCGGTCAGCAACAACGGCCAGTTGTCGCGGCTGCTCACCGGCGCGGAGGGATACCCGGATCTGGCGCGTGTCCTCGACGTGTACACCGCCCTTGTGGGCGTGGTCGAGCACACCTACTCCGCCGAGTGGTACTGCAAGACCTGGGAGGCCGGTGCCTGGGCGGCGGGACGTCCGGAGGAGTGGATCAAGGAGTGCCGCGCCGAAGTCAAGCGGAAGAGGGATGCCGGCAGATACAGGCAGGCGTTCTTCTGCCTCCTCGGCCTGATCGTCTGCGCCTTGTTGTGGACCCGCGTCGTCATGCCGGACGGCACCGGCCGGGGCGGGCCGCCATTCACACCGGTCACGTCGTGTGCAGCGGTCTGCGGCCTGACCGGCCAGGATCCGCGGCCACGGCCGGCGCGCAACGACCGTTGGTACGTGATGTACCCGGCGCCCACGCCCTCGGCACTGCCGACCGGGCCGTTCGCGCGGAGGGCCTACGTGGCGGGCACGGTGCTCGAGGACGCGCCTGTGTACGACCTCTACCACCAGGCCAGGGAGGAGCAGTCCAAGGGGGTGTACGTCAGGGCCGGCAGCACCGTGTACGTGCAGTGCCATGACAGCCGCGGGTACCTGGTGATCTACGGCGGAAACGGGGACAGGTTCCGGGCCCGGGACGTGGCGAACGTCTCGGCGGAGGCCGCCGTGGGCGTCGGCAAACCCACGTCGCTCCTCCGGAGTCTCCTCGACGCCAAGGAGTGCCCGGCGTTGCCGAACTGACCGCCGCCGAAGCGAGGATGCCTCATGGGGGTGCCGCACCGGCGCCGCTCCCGTTGCCGGACGAGAGCGTTGCGCACGTGTGGCCGGGGAGTTCGGCAGCCTGGGCAGGATCGTACGGTGCTCACCCGAGGTCCACCCATGCGCGTCGCTGCGCCGAACGGCTCATGGCGTCCAGCGCGGCGGCGCTGTGCACGGCGTCGTCGACGGTGGCGCCGTACGGCGCGCCCTCGACGACGGAGCGCAGGAAGTGGTACGCCTCGATGACCTTCAGGTCGTCGTAGCCCATGCTGTTGGCCGCACCGGGCTGGAAGGCACCGTACTCACCGTGGCCGGGGCCCACGTAGAGGGTGCTGACGGGCTGGTCCTGGTAGGCCGTGCCGCGGCTGACGCCGAGTTCGCCCATGCGCCGGAAGTCCCAGAAGAGCGCTCCCTCGGTGCCGTGGACCTCGAAGCCGTAGGTGTTCTGCTCGCCGACGGAGACCCGGCAGGCCTCCAGGACACCGCGGGCGCCGGAGACGAAGCGCAGCAGGCAGTTGACGTAGTCCTCGTTCTCCACTGGGCCCGGCTCACCGCCCGTCGCGCGGCTGTGACCCGCGGTGGCACCGGAGGGGCGGGCCCGCTCGGGGATGAAGACGGCGGTGTCGGCGGTCAGCGACTCGATCTCGCCGAGCAGGAAGCGGGCCAGGTCCACCCCGTGCGAGGCGAGGTCGCCAAGGACTCCGCCGCCGCCGCGCTCGCGCTCGTAGCGCCATGTCAGGGCGCCCTCGGGGTGGGCCGCGTAGTCGCTGAAGAGCCGAATGCGGACATGGGTGACGGTGCCGATCCCGCCGGAGGCGATCAGCTTGCGGGCGGCGGCGACGGCCGGGGCGTTGCGGTAGTTGAAGCCGACGGTGCCCTGGACCCCGGCCTCGGCGACGGCTCCGGCGACCGCGCGGGCGTCCTCGGCGGTCAGCCCGACGGGCTTCTCGATCCAGATGTGCTTACCCGCCTCGGCCATGGCGACGCCGATCTCGCGGTGCAGGAAGTTCGGGGCGGCGATGCTCACCGCCCGTACCCGGGGGTCGGCGGCGATCTCGCGCCAGTCGCGGACCGCGGTCGCGAAGCCGTACTGCCCGGCGGCCTCCGCGGCACGGCCGGGCACCTCGTCGGCGACGGCGACCAACTCGGGCCGTACGGGCAGCTGCGGGAAGTGATGGGGCAGACGGACGTAGGCCTGGGTGTGCACTCGTCCCATCCAGCCGAATCCCACGACGGCGACGCCGAGCGTACTCACCATGACTGCCCCTCTTTGGACCGGTCCAGAATGTGCGTGGCTCACATTGTGGCCCATTGGAGCACTTGTCAATCCCTTTGACAGGGGCACTGACCCTATGGAACGGTCCATCCATGAGACCACCGACGATCCGTGATGTGGCCGAACGGGCCGGAGTGTCGAAATCGCTGGTCTCCCTGGTGCTCCGCGGCTCGGACCAGGTGCGCCCCGAGAAGCGGCAGGCCGTGCTGGCCGCCGTCGAGGAGCTGGGCTACCGACCCAACGCAGCGGCGCGCAGCCTCAGCGAGCGCCGCAGCCGTACCGTCGGCGTCCTGCTGAACGACATGCGCAACCCATGGTTCGTGGAGCTGCTCGACGGTCTGAACTCCCGTCTGCACGACTCCGGCCTGCACATGCTGCTGGCCGACGGCCGGCTCAACCGGCACCTGGGCGAGGACCTCACCCGCACCTTCACGGACCTGCGGGTCGACGGGCTGATCGCCGTCGGCACGCTACCGCCCTCCGGGGCGCTGCGCACCGCCGCCGCCCGGATCCCCACGGTCGTCGCGGGGGCCCGCGAACCGGTGCTGCCGGCCGTCGACATCGTCGCGAACGACGACGAGCGCGGCGCCCGCCTGGCCACCGAGCACCTCATCGCCGTCGGCCACCGGCGCATCGCGCACATCGCCGGGCAGGGCGTGGTCGGCGAACTGCGCCGGCGCAGCTTCGAGACCGTGATGCGCGAGCACGGCCTCACGGACACCGCGATCGTGGAACAGGGCGACCTGACGGAGGAGGGCGGCTACCGGGCCACGGTCCGTCTCCTCAGCACCCCCGAACGCCCCACCGCCATCTTCGCGTTCAACGACATTGCGTGCGTCGGCGCCCTGTCGGCGGCCGAGGAACTCGGCCTTCAGGTGCCGCGCGACCTCTCCCTCGTCGGCTACGACAACACCTATCTCTCGCGGTTGCGTCACTTGTGGCTCACCACGGTGGACAACGCCGGCCACGACGTCGGCCGCCGCGCCGCGCAGTGCCTCCTCGACCGCATCGCCGACCCCACCCGGCCCGCGGAACTCCTGCTGACGGCACCGGCACTTGAGGTGAGGGGGACGACGGCGGCACCACGCCGGGCAGGAGGCGCTTGAGAAGCACCCGCGGATGCCACGACGGGAAGTCGACAAGTCGACCAACTGAGGATTCCGGCCGCCGCCGATCGCCACGGACCGCCGCGGACCCGCGCTCCCGAGTGGCCGCCCTGGTGATCGCTCAGGGCTTGGCCCGGGCGATGAGCAGAGCGACGTCGTCCTCACCGCCCGGCGGCCGGAGGGTGTCCAGGACGCGGTCGCACGTCTCTCCCAGATCCTTGCCCCGTGTGGCGGTGAGGGCGTCGAGCAGGGTGTCGAGGCGGGCGTCGATGGGCTCGCTCCGCGTTTCGACCAGGCCATCGGTGTAGAGGACGAGCTGGTCGCCGGGCCGGAAGTCGATGGTGGTGGTCTCGAAGGTGACCCCGCCCACGCCGAGCGGAGCGCCGGTGGGCAGATCGAGCAGCCGAGCCGGCCCGTCGGCCCGTATCAGGACCGGGGGCAGGTGGCCGGCGAGGCTGATGTGGCAATGGCCCAGGTGAGGGTCGTGGACGCAGTAGGCACAGGTGGCGATGGTCTGCTCGACGTCCTCGGTCAGGTGGTCGAGGTGCCGGAGCACCTCTGCGGGGGCTAGGTCGAGTTCGGTGAAGGCGCGGGTGGCGCTGCGCAGCTGGCCCATGCTGGCGGCGGCGTTGATCCCGCTGCCCATCACATCCCCGACGACCAGGGCCGTCTTGTCCCCGGGCAGATGTATGGCGTCGAACCAGTCGCCGCCGATCTCGCTGGCCGCGCCCGCGGGCTGGTAGCGGCAGGCGATCTCCAAGCCCGGCAGATGCGTCGGAGGCTCGGGCAGGAGTCGGCGCTGGAGGGTGAGGGCGGTGTTGCGCACGCTCTGGTACCAGCGGGCGTTGTCGATGGACACCGCGGCGCGGGCGGCCAGCTCGCAGGCGAGGAGCACGTCGTCGTCGTCGAAGGGCGCGGGGTTGCGGGTGCGTTTGAGGTCGAGGGCGCCGAGGACCTCGCCGCGCGCCACGAGCGGTACGGCCAGGTAGGAGTGGACACCGGCCGCCTCGAGGAGCAAGGCGGCCTCGCCATCGCGGGCGATGCACCGTAGATCCCGGGGGGTGGTGCGGGCCACCAGCACCGGCTGACGGGCGTGCACGCATCGAGTGAGCAGGCGGTCGCTGTCGTACGTGGCGACTTCCCCGGGCGGGTCGGCCGCGCGACCCGCCTCCGAGGGGTCGGCCGCGGTGACGGCGACGACGCAGAAGCGGGCCGCTCCCTCGTTGGGCGCCGGCCGGCCGCGGAGGACGCTGTCGAGCACATGGACGGTGGCCACGTCAGCCAGATCGGGGACCACGACATCGGCAAGCTCGTGCGCGGTCTGGTCCACGTCCAGAGTCGTTCCGACGGAGGCGGAGGCCTTGGCGATCACGGCAAGCCGGTGCCGCGCCTGCGCGGCCTCGACGGCGGCCTGGTGACGTTCGGTGACGTCGATGACGGAATTGGCCACACCGAGCACCCGTCCGGTGGAATCCTCCAGCCGGTAGTACGAGACGGACCACGCACGCTCGTGGTCGGGATCTGCCGGGGGCTGGCCGACGACGTACCGGTCGGAGACCGGCTCCCCGGTCTTCAGGACACGGCGCATCCGTGCCTCGACGGCCTCGGCGTCCAGGAAGGTCAGGACCTCGCCGATCCGCCGGCCGAGATGCTCGGCGGCGGACAGGCCGTGGATGCGTTCCAGGGCGGGATTCACGGTCAGGTACCGCAGGTCGGGATCCAGGATCGCCAGTCCGATCGGGGACTGGGAGACCAGCCGCGCGGACAGCGCGACGTCCCGCTCGACCTGCTCGACCGTTGCCTGGTCCGCGGCCAGACCCAGGGCGTAGGTGTTACCGCGGTCGTCCAGCAGCCGCATGTTGCGGAACTCGACCAGACGGGTGCCGCCGCCCTTGTGCCGGATCGGGAAGGCTCCGGCCCAGTCGGCGCCGGACTCCATGACCTTCGAGAACAGGTTGATCACCTGGTCCCAGTTCTCTTCGTGGACCAGCAGCTGCGCCGCGAACTGGCCCAGCGCCTCCTCGGGGGCGTAGCCGAACAACTCCTCCGCCTTGGGGCTCCAGAACACCACCCGCCCATGGGCATCGAGCACCACTGCGGCGACGCTCAGCAGATCGAGGAGGCCGCTGGGCGGCACGGCGGCACCGGCCACGGGCCGGCCGTGGCCTGGCCGGGAGGATTCCGACGTGCCCATGCGCCCTTTTCCTCTCCCGCCCGGTGCCGGCTCGTGCCGTGCCGGTGGGCGCTCCGCCTTCTTCCTTCATAGTCGTCCCGGCCCCGAGCGGCACATCCTGGACCGGCCGACGGCCGCCAGCGGCGGGCCTGTGCCTGGACCTCCTATACCGGAACCGGTCATCGTGTGCCAACCCTTCGTGAGCGCCCTCCGCGCGGACGGCGTCCGGCCGCGGCGTGGTGGCGTCCGGGCCGGGCGAGTCACCGGGCACCGGGGGGCGGTCCCTGTGACGGCAGGTACCATCGCCGGGTGAACTCCTACTGGCGCGTCGCTCTGCCGCCGCTCTGCGCCTGATCGGGCGCACCCGCTGACGGTCTGATCCGCGACCCCGGCCCACCCGCACGGCGGCCCGGGGCCGCACCCGCTGACGGTCTGATCCGCGACCCCGGCCCACCCGCACGGCGGCCCGGGGCTGTGTCGTGCGCCCGTTTCGAATCCGGACCGCAGACGGTATCGACGACGGAAGTTCACGACTGTGCCGAACGACGCCTCTTCCCGGGCTCTTGCCAGTGCGGCTCCTTCAAGGCCGCAGCCCCGCCATGGCGGTCCCCTCAGCGGGCCGGTTCCGATCCTTGCCGCCGCAGTGCTGTGGGGCACCACCGGCACCGCCGGCTCGCTTGCTCCTGCCGGAGCACCACCGGCGGCCATCGGCGCCGCCGGTCTGACCCTCGGCGGTTTGATCCTTTTCCTGTCCGCACGAGGCAGCCGCTCCCTTCCCCAAAGGTGCGCACGCCGCGAACGGTGGCTGCTCGCTCTCGGCACACTGGCGGTGACCGGATATCCCGTCAGTTTCTACCCGGCCGTGGCCCGCACGGGCGTGGCCGTGGCCACCGTGGTTGCGCTGGGCAGCGCGCCGGTCTTCGCCGGGCTCCTGGCCTGGCTCACCCGGCAGGGCCGGCCGACCGCCCGCTGGCTGTGCGGCACCGCGGCAGCGGTCCTCGGCTGCACCGTCCTGGTGCTGGGGCCTCAACTCGCAGGTGGCGCCGCGCCCATGGACATCATCGGGGTGGCGCTGGCCGGGCTCTCCGGTCTGTCCTACGCCGCCTACTCCCTCATCGGCGGGAAACTCATCGCCCACGGACACCCCTCAAGCGCGGTGATGGGGGTGATGTTCGCGGGAGGGGCGCTGCTCGTGCTGCCCGTGCTGCTGTGCAGTGACACGCACTGGCTGGTCACCCGTCGCGGCGCGGCGGTGGTGCTGCACCTCGCGGTGGTCACGACCTTCCTCGCCTACCGGCTCTTCGGATACGGCCTGCGGCACACCGCCGCCCAGGTGGCCATGACGCTGACCCTGGCCGAGCCCGCCGTCGCGGCATTGCTCGGCGTCGCGGTGCTGGGCGAGCGCCTGCCGGGCGCGTCCTGGTGCGGGCTGGGCGTTCTCGCCACGGGCCTGGTCTTCCTCACCTTCCCCGACGGGCGCCGCCGAGGCCGCTGATCGGCCCCCGCCCGCGGGTGGCGCGGGCGGGGGCCGTCCCAAGGTGGTCCGGTCGGTCGCCGGAACCGGGCGGTCCGGTCAGTGGCCGGAACCGGGCGGTGCCGTCAGTGGCCAGGGGCGCAGCGGTACAGCGTCTGGGCGGTGGCTCCCTCGTCGGCCGTGCCCGAGAAGCCCGGGTCGGCGGAGGCGCCGCCGGAGGAGTCCGTGCCGCCGTAGGCGGAGGCCGGGACGCGAGTGCAGGCGGACCGGACCCAGTCGGTGATCTGTGTGGTCGCCGTCGTCCCGCTGCTGCCGCCGCCGAACATGGCGCCCATGCCCCGGCCGCCCCCGAGCAGCACGTACTGCAGCTTGCCGGAGTCGATCAGCCGCCGGAACTGCGCCTCGGTCGGGAACGGCACCCTGCCGCTGAAGCCGCCGAGCGGCAGGACGTGGGCCCCGGTGGCGAGTATGTACGGGGACGCGCCGTTCCAGCTGGTGGTGGCGAACACGAAGGCGGCCGAACCCTGGTGCGCGGTGGTGTAGTCGAGCAACTTCCGCTGGTTCGCGGTGAGTCCGCCGCCCTCGCCGAAGCCGCCCGCGCCGCCGCGGGTGGCCCCCTTCCCGCGCATCGTGCCGCCGCCCCAGGCAGGTTGGCCCATCCGGCCGCCCGCCGACTTCGCCGAGCCGTGGTTGCGGCTCATGCCGGACGGACCGACCCCGCCCATGCCGGAGCTGCCGTACGAGGGGTTGAAAACCTGCACCGCCCACGCGCCCGGCGCGATCAGCACCGCGACGAGGGACGCGGCCAGCCCCGCGAGGGCGAGCCGGCCGCCGGACGGTGTGCGACCGGGACGGGCCAGCACCAGCAGGACGACGGCAGCGAGGCCGAGCACGCCCACCGCGGGCGCCAGCCACGGCAGGAACGACGGGAACTGGCCGGCGAGATACGAGCTCCACACGGCCGTCGCGGCCACCGCGCCCGGCAGCGCCCATGCGCGACGGCCGCCGCATCGGTAGGCGCGCCACATCAGCGCGATGCCACCACCGGTGAGCGCGGCGAGCGGTACGGCGACGACGCCCATGTAGTAGGTGTGGCCACCGACGCTGCCCGCGCTGAAGACCAGGAAGTACGTGGTCAGCCAGGTTCCCCAGAGGACGAATCCGGAGCGGATCCGGTCGGTGCGCGGCTTGCCCCGGCGCCACAGCAGACCGCAGACGACGGCGCCGGCGCCGATCGGGTAGAGCCAGCCGGTCTGCGACGCCAGCGACGTGCCGAACATCTTCGACCAGCCGTTCTGGTCACCGCCCCAGCCGCCACCGCCGCCGGCCTGGCGCACTGCGCTCGTCCGGCCTCCCGCCTGCGCGAATGCCGGAACGCCCTGGGTGTTGCGGGCGCTCTGCGCGCCCGCTGTACCGGTGGGGCGGTGGTGGGTGCCGCCGCCGGGGCCGCTGCCGCCGTACTGCCCGGCACCGAACTGCCCGTTCCGGCCGGACTGCCCCGTCTGGCCGTCCCGGCCCCAACCGCCGGCGCCCTGCGCCCCGCGCTGTCCGCCGTGGCCGCCACCGCCGCCCTGCGTCGCGCTCACGCTGCCCGTGGAGGCCGCGCTGATACCGAGCGAGGAGAAGCGGTTCAGGAAGTTGTAGCCGACCACCATGCTGAACGCGGAGTTGTTGGTGGTGCCATCCACATACGGCCGGTCCTTGGCCGGGGTGAGGGTGACGGCGAGCATCCAGGACGCCGACACGGCAGTCATCACCAGGGCGGACAGACCGAGGTGCGCCAGCCGCTTGCGCAGCGCGATCGGCGCCGATGTCAGATGAACCAGGGCGAGCGCGGGAAGCACCGCCCACGCCTCCAGCATCTTGGCCTGGAAGCCGAGCCCGACCCACACGCCGGCGAACAGCAGCGGACGCAGCCGGCCGTCCCGGGCGGCGCGCTGGGTGGCCTCGGCCGCAAGCAGCACACAGAGCGTGAAGGCGGGGTCCTCGACCGCGGTGCGGAAGAGCCCCACAGCCACCGGAGTCAGCAAAAACGCCGTGTCGGCGATCAGAGCCGCGTTCACGCCGGCCCAGCGGCGCACCAACCGGTGCAGAACCAGCAGGCTCGCCACCCCCTCGATGACCTGGGGAAGGGCCAGCGCCCACGGATGGAATCCGAAGATCCGGGCGGAAATCGCCTGCGGCCACAGGAAACCCGGCAATTTGTCGAGCGTGATGGAATTTCCGGGGTCGAAAGAGCCGTAGAAGAAGGCCTTCCAGCTCTCCGTCATGCTGCGGGCGGCGTTCGCGTAGAACGTGTGGTACTGGCTGTGGTTGATCCCCCATGTGTAGAGCACGGCGGCGACCACGGTGATGACCAGCAGCGCCGGGCGCGCGTACGCGGGCTGGTCCACCGGCGATCTCCATGGCGCGCGTCGGTCGGCACCGGTGGGGGCGGTCGGGTCGAGAACTGTGGTAGCCATGCACAGCAGTGTTCGGTACCGCGCGAGCCCGCAGCGCCGAAGCGGCCCGATTCAAGGAACTTCTCGCCAGACTCAGGTCAATCCTTTAACCGGACCCGGCGGGATTTCAATCGGCGAAGTGCCGCCCATTACCTACGGCATACATTTGGTGTACACAGAAATTGAACAGTGGGCACACAGCTTCTGCCCAGGTGAATACGTGGGTCTTCTGAGCGGCGTCCGGCCGTCTGCCCGACGCCGCTCAGTAGGTCACTTCGTGACCAGGGTCCAGTTCATGTCGTGCAGGGTCTGGTAGATCGGGACGTAGTACACGCCCTTGACGCACCAGGGAGTTCTGACGCTGCTGTCGAGCACGTACTCCGACGACGGGCACGTCACGGTCTGGTCGAGGGCGGTGATCATGCCTCGTGCCTCGTCCGCGGTGTAGTTGGCCACGCTCGCGAAGACCGGGCCGCCGCTGTCGCCGTTGGCCGCCGCGATGCCGTCCGAGGTGCGCGAGGTGGCATAGGCGAGGTCGGTGGCCGGCCGGTAGATGCCGTTCGCCCCCGTGACTCCGATGTCCGTCTTGGCGATCTGCACGGCACAGTGCACACCGGAGTTCGCGCCATCGGTGCACACGTAGTCGCCGACGTTGTTGTGGCCCCAGCCGGTGACGGGCTTGGAGTACCCGTCGGTTTCGCTTGCGGGACCGTCGTACAGTGCTCCGCGGGCCTGCCCGGACGGCACGGAGATGCCGAGCGCGTCATCCGGCCCGGAGGTCTGGGAAGCGTCGGTCGAGCCGACCGTGGCCCCGCCCCGGTAGGTACGCCACAGACCGCTGCGGCCATTGCAGTGGTAGGCCGTGCTGAGCATGTACTGGCCCCTGGCGTTCTTGACGCTGAACGAGCCGGAGCAGATGCCGTTGCCAGGGTTCCTGAGGGCCGATCCGCCTGCCCACGGAGAGCTGTCCTGCTGGCGTGACGCGAGGTCCACGCTCAACGGCTTGTAGACCACGGCGGTGCTGACTCCGGCCGCGCGCTCGATGACCGCCTTGACCTCGTTCGACCTGCCCTGACGGGTGATGCGCGCCAGCGGGTCCGCATGATCCCGCTTGTCCGCGCCACGGTCTTCGTCGTAGCCGATCTCCAGGCCGCTTCCGTCGACTGCGGGTCCGATGCTGGTGATGCGGATGGGAGTTGCCGTGGATGCGATGCGCAGATCCGCCGGCTTCCCGCCGTGGAGAAGCTTGTTCCGGGCCGCGTGCAGTTCGCTCTTCGAGTATCGGGCGGGAAGCACCGAAGCGGTCACACCCTTGGGCAGGCGGGCGAGGATGCGCTGCACGCGCTGCGGCGGAGTGCCTTTCCAGTGCAGGCGGAGACTGTTGCGGACCGGATCGACTTCGATGTCGGTGAAACCGGGAATCCTGGCCCGGTCCGCTTCGGACAGTCCTTCGGTTATCTGCCCGGCGATCTTGTCGAGTGTTTCCTGCTTCTTCTCTGTCGCCGCAAGGCGTGGATCTGTGACTTGGCGTGCCTGGGCGCCTGCCGGCGCGGCCTTCACGGCCTCGCTGTCCGGCAGTCGGGGCGACGCTCCCGCCGAGGTGGACGCGAGGAGGGGCAAGGAGGCGGTCAACGCCGCGACAGGGAGCGCCATTACCAGGCGCCCACGGCCTTTGCCGGTGTCCTTCACAGGACCTCATTTCCATAGTTACGCAATTGACACGATCATGCTGTTGCAGCCGAGGACTCCGAGGCAAGGGGGAATCCAGGTCCGCAGGTGAGCAACTCCCTTCGTCTGCGGCCCGGTTCGGGCGGCAGGGCAGGGGCGCCACCGGTGGCGCCCCTGCCGTATCCGGCGCGCGAGCTCAGCCGGGATGTCAGGCCTCGCGCGCCGCCACGATCCACTTCGACGGCAGTTCGATGCGCGTGCCGTCGGTCGTGTGTTCCGTGGTGACCAGTGGCAGTTCACCGCTCGCCAGGACCGTGAGACCGGCCGCGCGCAGGTACTCCGGCACCGCCGCGTCCGCCACCGCACCCGGGGCTATGCCGTGCCGGAAGACCGGGGCGAGCTTGGCCGGCGGGCCGTCGGGGCTCTGCGCCAGCCCCTTCAGCACGGTTCCGGCCGCCTCGGCGAGTTCGGCGAGGAAGACCCGGCCACGCTCCCCCACCAGCGTCGCGATACCGTCGGCGAGCGGCCGGCGGTCATCGGGATCGCACTGGTGGAGCACGCCGCGCATATAGACGTTGGCGTCGCCGAGTTCGGCGTGCAGTGTTTCGGTCGCGCTCTTGTCGGTGGCGTCCAGTTGCCGGTATGTCGCCCGGCACGCGGGGTCGGCACGGCGGGCGTGGTCGAGGGCCGAGACGGACAGGTCGGCGCCGACGACCCGGGGGAAGTGCCCGGCCAGGAAGCGGGTCTGGGTACCGTTGCCGCAGCCGAGGTCCACGAACGGCAGCCCCGGATCGCTCAACAGCGGTTCGAACAGGGGAAGATGGGTGCCCGCGGTGCGTGCCGGCTCCGCGTCCCAGAAGACGGCTCCCGGCACGCCGGAGGCCTCGCGCCAGAAGCTCTCCCAGCCCCGCCTGTACCGACTTGTCACACTCATGCCCAACTCCCTGGGTGCGCCCGCGGCCCGCCGAGCTGACGGGCGGGATCGGTCTACCGCGGGCCGCCTCGGGGCGACAAGCGGCCGGCGTATACCTTTACCGCCCATTCGAACCGCGTACGCTTGGCGCGCCCCTGCACTCCCTACGAGCCCCGGCCCCGCCGGACCCCGGCCTCCCGCCCTCGCGCGGAGCCGGCGAGTCGTGCCGGGAGGACGAGCAACGGAGCGCCCGGAAGCCCGGGGCAGGTCAGCGGCGCGACAGGGTCAGCTCGAACCACACCGTCTTGCCTGCGCCCGTGCGGCTGCTCCCCCATTCGCGGGCCAGCGTGCTCACCACGCGCAACCCGCGCCCGGACTCATCGCCTGGGCCCGCGCTGAGCAGTGTGGGCAGGGTGTGGTCGTCGTCGTCCACCTCGCACAGCAGGGTGTCGCCACGCACCAGACGCAGTTCGACGTGGCGGCTGTGCGCGTGTGCCACGGCGTTGGTGACCAGCTCACTGACCATCAGTCCGGCGTTGTCGGCGAGCGCTCCCAGTCCCCACTCGTGGAGCTGCTCGCGGACGACCGCGCGAGCCCGGCCCACCTCGGCCGGGTCGAGGGTGAGCCGCCAGACGGCGACGTCCTCCGGTTCGATGCCGTTGAGCCGGGCCATCAGAAGCGCCACGTCGTCCTTGCGGCCACCCCGGGTGTTGAGGGAGCGGATGATGGTGTCGCAGGCGTCGTCCATGGAGGCCGCCGGGTGCGCGGCGGACTCGCACAGCGTCGCGAGGCCGACACCGATGTCCTCGCCCCGCACTTCGACCAGCCCGTCGGTGCACATCACCAGGCGGTCGCCCGCCGCCACGCGCACGCGTACCGACTCGAACGGCACCCCGCCGACGCCGATGGGCGCACCCGTGGGCAGATCCAGCAGCTCGCTGCGCCCGTCGTCGGCACGGACGATCACCGGCGGGATGTGGCCCGCGTTGGCGATGTGCAGCTCGCTCGCGATCGGGTCGTAGACGGCGTACAGACAGGTCGCGAGGTACGTGTCGCCCAGCCGCTGGGCGAGGTCGTCGAGATTGCGCAGCAGCTGGGCCGGCGGCAGGTCGAGGGCTGCCATGGTCTGTACGGCCGTACGCAACTGGCCCATCATCGCTGCCGAGTTGAGGCCGTGGCCCATGACGTCGCCGACGACCAGGGCGGTGCGGCCACCGGGCAGTTTCACGGAGTCGAACCAGTCGCCGCCGACGCGCCCGAGCAGGGTCCCCGGCAGATAGCGGGTGGCGATGTCACAGCCCGCCATACGGGGCGCGATGTGCGGCAGCATGCTGTCCTGGAGGGTCTCCGCGACGCTCTCCTGGTACGTGTACATGCGCGCGTTGTCGAGCACGAGGGCCGCGCGGGCGGCGAGTTCGGCGCCGGTGACACGATCCATGTCGTTGAACTCGACCCGCTCCGGGTGGCGCAGCAGGATCATGAAGCCGAGCACCACGTTGCGCGCCTTCAAGGGCACGACCAGCATGGACCGGTTGCTGATGAGGGGCCGGATGTCCCGCTTCTCGAACTGCGCGGCAATCGCGTGCCCCATCTCCTTGCTGATCCGCGGCACGAGGACGGGCTGGCCGGTGGTCATGCACTGGAAGAAGGGCGTGTGCGCCGGGAACGGCATGGCCTCCCCGACGGGCACCACGTCCTCCCAGCGGCCCGGCTCGTCCGTGTGCTCGAGGGCGACCCGGTGCCACATGGTGGTGGTGTCGGGCACGCCTTCGGGGAACCCCTCACCGGCGACGACCTGTTCGCGCAGATACGTGCCCGCCACGTCCGTGAAGCGGGGCACGACGGCCTTGCTGACCTCGATGATGGTCCGCGCCAGGTCGAGCGAGGTACCGATCCGGCCGCTGACCTCGTTGAGGAACTCCAGGTGCTCGCGCACCGCGACGTACTCGAGGTCCTCGCCCTCGTCCCGGAGGTCCTCCGGCACCGGCTGTCCGCTCGCCGCGGCCAGCGCGGCCCGCTCCCGGCGCGCCCTGCGTTCCGCGCGCCGGGGCACTCCCCAGTCGGGGGTGACGGGCACCCGGTCGTTCTGGCTGAACTCCAGGACGGGGTAGCCCAGTTCGAGCACCTGCGCGACGATGCGGGCGCTCTCGTCGACGCTCATGCTGGGCAGGATCTCGGGCAGCCTCCGGGCCAGTTCCTCGGCCCCGGGAAAGTCGGTGTGCAGGGCGAAGCCGGGCGCGATGCGCTCGATCGCCACGCCGTCGTCCCGGCGCTTGAGCGCGTCCGCGTCGGCGGCCAGCACCAGCAGCCGTTCCGGGCCGGGTCCCACCAGGGGGTAGGCCCACCACAGCACATCGGCCCTGCCCCGCCCTTCGGACGGGAGGACCCCCGTCTCGCTTCGCTCACGGTCGGGGGCGGAGAGGCGGGCGCGTCCGGCGGCCGGGTAGGACAGCCGCCCGTGGAGCGAGGACTCCAGATCGGGGCCGAGGCCGTCGCACGCCGCGTAGGCACCGTACGGCCCGGCCCCGTCGTCGGGCAGGGCTCCGGATACGGGCAGCAGATCGACGGCGGGCCGACCGACCGCCTCCTCCCTCGCGATGCCGAACAGGCGCCGTGCGCCCCGGCTCCAGTGCGAGACCAGACGGTCGCGGTCCACCACGACCACGGCCAGGGGGATACGGCCGGCCCCGGCGTGCTCCACCGCGTCGCTCCCGGCCGAGGCGCCCGTCTCGGTGCCATGGTCCATGGCCCAGGCCCTTCCCCTCCGCGTCCGCAAGATCTGTGCCGCACCACCACGGTACGGCCCCACTCGGTCGCGATGTGTGGCATTACTCGAATTGACGCAGGGGCGCCTCCGGTGCCCGGGAACGGCGCAACGCCGGGACGTCGTGCGGCTCCGCCGCGGCGCGGCCGGCCGGCCACCGGCGGCCGACGGGCCGAACCCGCCCCGGGCCTGTCAGTCCTCGTGCCCCAGTTGCAGATCCCGTTCGGTTCTGCCACCCCCGGCAACCTGGAGAACGGTCGCCACCGGAGGGTATCCCGCCGCGATGACCGTGTACTCGCCGGACGACAGGTCGACGAACCTGAACGTTCCGTCGGCACCGGTCGTCAGCGTGTCGACGACATTGCCTGCGGCGTCGAGCAGCGTCACCCGCGCGTCCTCGACCGGTCGCCCGTCCCCCGCGCGCACGGTGCCGCGCAGCACCGCGCCGCCGGCGAGTTCGACGTCCTGCCGGGTCTCGCGCGAGGCCTGCACCGTGACGGGCAGCGCGGCCGGGCGGAAGGCGGGCGCGCTGGCGGCAAGGGTGTACTCCCCGGCCACCAACTCGCCGATGACGTATCCCCCTTCACGCCCGCTGCGGGTGCTCGCGACCACCTCCCCGTGCACGTTGGTGAGCGTGACGGCGGCGTCGCGCACCGGCGTGCCGTCGGCCGTCACCACGCTTCCCGCGAGCCGTCCCGCGCCGCCGAGCACCACGTCCAGCTCCACCGGGCGTTCCCCCACGGTCACCGAGACGGCCTGGGGCTGGTGGCCGCCGGCCGCGGCGATCAGGACGTACGCCCCGGGTCCGGGAGTGGACAGCGCATACCGTCCGTCCTCGCCGCTCGCGCCCCGCCCGATCTGGACTCCCGCGACATCGATGAGGGTGAGGGCGGCGCGCGGTACGACGGTGCCGTCGGGGTGCTGGACGGTGCCGCAGACGGGCACTCCGGCGGGGTAGGGCGAACGCGCCTGGGGGACCTGGGCCGCGGACGGGGAGTCTGCGGGAGCGTTGTGGGACACCAGGGGTTTCTCCTTGAGGAAGAAGGCGATGAGCAGGCCGAGGACGAGCACCGGCACGAGAAGGAGGAAGATCCTCGGCATGGCGTCGGCGTACGCGTCGATGTACGCGTGACGCAGTGCCGGCGGCAGCGCGCGGACGAGTTGCGGGGTGATCGACTCGGGGTCGGGCAGGTGGGCGCCCGCGTGCCGGGGGAGGCGCTCGGCCAGCGCGTCCGAGAGCCGGTTCGCGAACAGGGTGCCGAAGACGGCGGCCCCGACACTGCCGCCGATCTGCCGGAAGTAGTTGTTGGCGCTGGTCGCGGTGCCGAGGTCGGCGGAGCGCACGGAGTTCTGCACGGCGAGAACGAGCACCGGCATGACCATGCCGATACCGGCCCCGAGGACGGCCATCCAGATGCTGTACTGCGGCCGCGGTGTGTCCGCGTCGAGCCCGGACAGCAGCCACATGCCGACGGCGGCCAGGGCGCTGCCGAGGACCGGGTACGCCTTGTACCGGCCGGTGCGGCTGATGAGTTGTCCGCAGACGATCGACGCGCCGACGATCCCGGCCATCATCGGCAGCATCAGCAGCCCGGACTCGGTGGCGCTCACCCCGTCGACCATCTGCAGGAAGGTGGGCAGATAGCTGGCGGCGCCGAACAGCGCGACACCGATGACCAGCCCGACCAGGGCGGTGATGTTGAAGACGGAGTCGCGGAACAGCCGCAGGGGGATGAGGGGTTCGACGGCGAACCCCTCGACGACGAGGAACAGGACGCTCGCAACGGCGGCGCCCGCGCCGAGGCCCAGGATGACGCGCGAGTCCCACGGATACTCGGTACCGCCCCAACTCGTCAGCAGCACCAGGCACGTCGACGCGGCGGCCAGCAGCAGCGTGCCGAGCACATCGAGCCGGGCCCTCGCGGGGGGCCTGGGCAGTTTCAGCACGACCGTGACGACGGCCAGGGTGACCAGGCCGAAGGGCACATTGATGTAGAAGCACCAGCGCCACGAGAGGTGGTCGGTGAAGTACCCGCCCAGGAGCGGTCCGGCGACGGAGGCGAGGCCGAAGGCGGCGCCGATCAGGCCCATGTAACGCCCGCGTCGGCGGGGCGGGACGATGTCCGCGATGATCGCCTGTACGCCGATCATGAGCCCCCCGGCGCCGACGCCCTGGAGGGCGCGGAAGGCGATCAGCTGGTCCATGGTCCCCGCTCGTCCGGCCAGCGCGGAACCGACGACGAACGCGCCGATCGCGAACTGGAAGACGCCCTTGCGGCCGAAGAGGTCGCCGCACTTTCCGTAGACCGGGAGACCCACGGTGGAGGTGAGCAGGTACGCGGTGATCGCCCAGGACATCCGGTCGAGGCCGTGCAGCTCGCCGACGATCTTCGGAAGCGCGGTGGCCACGATCATCTGGTCGAGCGCGGCGAGCAGCAGTGCGAGCATGAGCCCGACGAAGACCAGGCGCACCCGGCGGGGGCCGAGCGGCGCCGCCTCCACGGTGCCCGGCCGCGCGGTGCCGGAGGGCGCCTGGGGCGCGTCCGGGGCCTCGGGCGGCACGGCCCGCTCGCTGTCCACGTCCACCACGGTCGTTCCGGCCACGTACCACTCCCCTCGTCGCGCCTGCGCCGCCCATTTCTCGCATTGCGCGACAACTGGGATCAAGCGCGACGAGTCGCCCCTGGGGTGGGTCCCGGGGAGTAACCGCCGGTCGGAGCCTCTACCGCGGACAACCGTGCCGCGGGGAAAACCACTCGAAACGGTGAGCGCGAGAATCAGCCGCGCACGTGGCGAAGTGCGCTCCGGGGGCTCGGGGTTGAGCTTCCGCGCCCCGGAGCGCGCTCGGCCTCACAGCGGCGCCCGCGGGCTCGTGCCGGGCGCCTGCGCCGGCGTATCCGGTGTCACTTCTCCACTTCGGCGGCCAGCTTGGCGAGCACCGCGTCGTAGATCCGGCCGAGGCCCTTGGGGGCGAAGGTCTTCTCGAAGAAGCCGCCGATACCACCCGCGCCGTTCCAGACGGTGGTCACGACGACGCGGGACCTGGCCTCGCCCGCCGGCGTGACCCGCCAGGTGGTCACCATGGAGGAGTTGCGGTCCTTCTCGACGAGCTCTCCGTCGGTCGGCTCGCTCACCTCGAGGAGGCAGTCACGGACGCGCTTGCTGGTGGCCTGGAGCTTCCAGTGCACGAGGGTGCCTTCGCCGTCACCACCCTCTCGCACCTCGTACTCGCTGAACTGCTCGGGCAGCAGCTTCGCCCGGGTACCGCTGTAGTCGGCGAGGGCGTCGAACACCGTCTCCGCGTCCGCCGCGATGATTCGCTCGGTCGTGGCCTCGACCTGCGCCATGGCCTTCCTCTTCCTGTCCGTGTTATGGGGCGTGCGCCATCCCATCACACCCGAGGCATGGTCATGGACGGGGACCTTGGTGCCGCTCCGCCCGCGGGCACGGGGCCGGCGTCGGTGCCCGCCGGCGCCGTGTGAGGCACCTACACCGGCACGGTGACCCACTCGGTTTCCCAGGGCGTGGTGGCGTTGAGCGGCACCGACGCCGAGTTCCCGTCCGTGGTCGCGGCGGTCACGTCGGGGCGCCCGTCCTTGTCGAAGTCCGCGACCGCCACAGAGAACGTCTCGAGTGTCTGTGGCGCCGGGCCCACCCCGAGCACGCCCCGAGGTGCCGTGCGGACCGAAAGTCGCAGGCCAGAGGCGACCCATCAGGAAATCAAACGATCAAGCGAATCACCGTCGCCATCAAGGGAACATGTGTTCTATTCTGTGGTCAGTGCTACCGAGGAGGCGCCCATGCGCTGGGACCATCTGGCCGAGAACTCCGCCCCGGCCCGCAACGCCGCGCTGTTCGGCGCGGATGTGGTGACCACCCGTACCTTCGACAGCCCTGAGTTCCGCGGCATCACCTTCCACGAGGTGCGGGCCCGCTCGATCGTGAACCGGGTGCCGGGCGCCTCCCGCATGCCGTTCGAGTGGACGGTGAATCCCTACCGCGGATGCACACACGCCTGCGTCTACTGTTTCGCGCGCAGGACTCACAGCTATCTGGACCTCGACACGGGGCTCGGCTTCGACTCCCAGATCGTGGTGAAGGTCAACGCCCCCGAGCTGCTGCGCCTCCACCTCGGCTCGCCCCGCTGGCACGGCGAGCACATCGCGATGGGCACCAACGTCGACTGCTACCAACGGGCCGAGGGCCGCTACCGGCTGATGCCGGGGATCATCGCGGCCCTGCGCGACCACGCGAACCCGTTCTCGATCCTCACCAAGGGGACCCTGATCCTGCGCGACCTCGACCTGCTGAAGCAGGCCGCCGAGGTCACCGACGTCGGTATCTCCGTCTCCGTGGGATTCGTCGACCAGGAACTGTGGCGCACCGTCGAACCGGGCACCCCGGCGCCGGAGCGCCGCCTGGACGTCGTGCGGAACCTGGGTGAGCACGGCATCGGCTGCGGTGTCCTGATGGCCCCGGTGATCCCGTTCCTGAGCGACGATCCCGGCCAACTGCGCGCCACCGTACGGGCGATCGCCGCCGCCGGAGCCACCTCGGTGACCCCGCTCGTGCTGCATCTGCGTCCGGGCGCCCGGGAGTGGTTCATGGCCTGGCTCGAGCGCCGGCACCCGTATCTCGTACGCCGTTACGAGCGGCTGTACGCCGAGGGCGCCTACGCACCGAAGTGGTACCAGCGCCGGATCACCCGTCAGGTGCACGAGCTGGCACAGGAGTACGGCATCGGCCCCGCACGCCCGGGGATGCCACGCCGGATCCGGCCGCCCGAGCCGCGGGCAGCCGAGCCCGCGGTGACCGGACCGACCCAACTCTCACTCATCTGACGGCGTTGCTCATCGATCCGACGGCGATCGAAGCGCATCCGAGCGCATCCCGCGACCCAATCGGGTCAAGTATCGCCCGAACTCGCACGTGGGGCGGGGCTTTCCTGGACGATGCGGCGAGGACCTGACAGCCCTGGTCCGACCCTCTCCGCCCTGGGAGGCCCTATATGAGAACACGCGCAGCTGTGCTGTGCGGTGCCGCCGTCATGGTGGCCGGGATGTTCACCACCGTTCCGGCCGACGCGAGCGGCGCACCGCGCACCGCGGACACCGCGCAAGCGGCACGACTCACCTGGAAGACCTGCGCCACCGCCGACTACCCGACGCTCCAGTGCGCGTCCGTGACAGTGCCGCTCGACTACGAGCACCCGAGCGGACAGCAGATCACGCTGGCGCTGTCCCGCGTCCCGCACACGGCGACGACCTCGCAGGGACCACTGCTGGTCAACCCCGGCGGCCCCGGCGGCAGCGGTCTGACGCTCGCCGGCTTCGTCGCGTCCGCGCTGCCCAAGGCGGTGTCCGCGCAGTACGACGTCATCGGCTTCGACCCGCGGGGCGTGGGCAAGAGCAAGCCCGCCCTGGACTGCAAGCCCGGATACTTCAAGCCGGTGCGCCCGGACTCGGTGCCCAGCACCACCGCCCTGGAGAATGCCAACCTCGCCCGCGCCGCCTCCTTCGCGAAGGCGTGCGGCACCAAATACGCGAGCGTGCTGCCGTATCTGGACACCGTGAGCGCCGTGCGGGACATGGACGCGATCCGGCAGGCACTGGGGGCGGGCAGGGTCAGCTACTTCGGGTACTCGTACGGCACCTACCTGGGCGCCGTCTACGCGAAGCTGTTCCCGCAGCGTGTACGGCGTCTGGTGCTCGACTCCATCGTCGACCCCACGGGGGTCTGGTACGAGGACAACCTGCAGCAGGACCTGGCGTTCAACGACCGTCATCTGGCGTTCCTGGCATGGGTGGCCAAGCATGACTCCACCTACCGGCTCGGTACCGACCCCGCCACGGTCGAGGCCAAGTGGTACGCGATGCGGGCGGCGTTGGCGAAGAGTCCGGCGCAGAACAAGGTGGGCGCCTCCGAACTGGAGGACACCTTCATTCCCGGCGGCTACTACAACGGCTACTGGCCGCACCTCGCCGAGGCGTTCGCGGCATACGTGAACGACAGGGACCCGGGCCCGCTGGTCACGGCGTACGACACCCTCGGCGCGGTCGGCGCCTCCGGCGACAACGGCTACAGCGTCTACTCCGCGGTCCAGTGCCGCGACGCCTCCTGGCCGCGCGACTGGGCGCAGTGGCGCAAGGACACCTGGACGGTGTACGCGAAGGCGCCGTTCATGACCTGGAGCAACGCCTGGTACAACGCGCCGTGTGCCTTCTGGCCGACGAAGACGCTGCGGCCGGTGAGCGTGGCCAACGACAGGCTGCCGCCGACGCTGCTGTTCCAGGCGACCGACGACGCGGCCACCCCGTACCAGGGCGGTGTGACGGTCCATCATCTGCTGGGCGGCTCCAGCCTGGTCGTCGAGCTGGGCGGCGGGAACCACGGCATCACGCTGAGCGGGAACACCTGCCTGGACAAGTACCTGGCGGACTACCTCGCCGATGGCAGGGTGCCGCGCGGGAGCGGCGGGATCGACGCGGTGTGCCAGACGCTGCCCGATCCTGAGCCGTTGAGCTCCAAGGCGGCTTCCGCCGCCTCGCACGGTGCGTCACTGCACGGCCTGCTCGGTTTCCGCGGCTGAGCAGTTCCCGAGCGGCCCGTCGGGGGCGTTGCCGGACCCGTGGTCGACCATGGACGCAGGAGCGAGCTGACAAGGACTCCCGCCCCCGACGGGGTCGCCCCCGCCGCCGCGTACAGCCATGTCGTCATCGGGACCGGCCCCCTCGTCGCGATCTCCGGCCGGCCGGCCCCGGACGAGGACGGCAAGCTCGTCGGCGAGGGCGACCCGGCGGCACAGCCCGGGCAGGTCTTCGAGAATCTGCACCGCTGTCTTCGGATCGAGGCGTACGCGGTGCTGCCGGAGTAGGTGGCGAAGTCGTCACCGGGGAGGCCGAGTTGTACGCGCGCTACGTCTCCCTCAGAACACCCGCGCCCGGCGCTTCCACGAACGGGCTACGAACGGGCCCGGTTCCGCCCCGACGGTACGCAGGAGCCGTTCGAGGCGGAGGGGGTCGCCGTGCCCGAGGTGCCGCAGGCGGCTGCCTTGCCGCTGACCCGCTGAGGCCTCACCGCCGACCCGGGATGCGGGCCAGCGCGTGCACCGCCGCCTCCGCCAGCGCCGGGTGCGCGAGCGCCTCGCTCAGCACCGGTCTGGCCCGGGGGTCCCCGAGCGCGCCGAGCCCCTCCACGCAGGCGAGCGCCACCCTCCGGTACGGATCGTGCGGCCGCAGTCGGCGCTGCAAGGTGGTGATCAGGGCGGGCACGGCCTCGGGGGCACGCAGCTCGACGAGCAGGCGTACGGGATGGAGGGCATAGGCGACGCGGAGTTCATTGGTGGCGAGAGCGGCCGCCGCGCGGGCGGTGCGTGGATCGGCGAGCCGGGCCAGGGCGTAGGCGGCCGACGCGCAGCGCTGCGGATCGCGGTGGTTGAGCAGCAGCACGAGCGCCTCGAACGCCCGCCGGTCCCCGGCGACACCCAGCCGGAAGGCGGCGACCTCGCGCGCCCACAGCGGCTGTCCCGGCTCGGTCAGCACCGCGGCCAGCTCGTCGAGGTCGTCCGTGGCCACCAGCCGGTCGTACGTCGGCGACCCGTCGGCCTCGGTCCGCAAACGCTCCGTGAGTGCCCGCGAGGCTTCGTCCATAGCGCCGAGAGTAGGGGCCCGCGACCGGCGCGGGGACATACATCACAAACTCGAGGACTGGCGCGCTCGTTACCGGCGGGTTAAGCTCAATCGAGCGAGTTACCCACTCGCGTGCCTCGCAGCGGCCTGGTGACGCAGCCGCTGCGGGTGTTGGTCGGTTCGGTACCTCGTGTACCTCAGTACGACCCGGCTCCGGGACAGGGCCGGTCGGATCACCGTTTCCGGGCGTTCGACGTCCGGTTTCGGCCCCCGGGCGTGTGCGCTCGTCAGCCCGGCTACACCCGCATTCTCCGCACTGTGTGCGCCCGTTGGCGTATCCAGGCTCGCTCCTCAGTCGTCACCCTCATACCTGGAGTCCCGCGATGGCCACTCCCATGTCCGACACCCCCCTGTCCCCGCTCAAGACCATTGCCGTGGTCGGCCTCGGCACCATGGGCACCGGCATCGCCGAGGTGCTGACCCGGGCCGGCCGCGAGGTCATCGGCATCGACATCAGCGAGGCCGCGGCCACGAAGGCGGTCTCCACCATGGAGAGCGCCACAGCCCGTGCGGTCAGCCGCGAACGCCTGACCGAGCAGGAGCGCGAGGACGCCCTCGCCCGCTTCCGCACCTTCACGGACCTGAGGGCCGCCGCCGACGCCGACCTCGTCATCGAGGTGGTCCCGGAGTCGTACGAGATCAAGCAGCAGGTCCTGCGCGCCCTCGACGGCATCGTGCGCCCCGACACCATCCTGGCCACCGGCACCAACGCCCTCTCCGTCACCCGGCTCGCGGCCGACTCGGCACGTCCTGAGCGCGTCCTCGGGCTGCACTTCTTCAATCCGGCGCCGGCCATGAAGCTGGTCGAGGTCGTCTCGTCCGTGCTGACCGCGCCCGCCTCCGTCGCCGCCGTCACCAATCTGGCCCTGGACCTGGGCAAGGAGCCCGTGGCGGTGGGCGACCGGCCCGGATTCGTCGCCGACGGGCTGCTGTTCGGCTACCTCAACCAGGCGGCCGCGATGTACGAGGCCAAGTACGCCTCGCGCGAGGACATCGACGCCGCGATGAGGCTGGGCTGCGGGCTGCCCATGGGCCCCCTCGCGCTGCTCGACCTGATCGGCATCGACACGGCCCGTACGGTCCTGGAAGCCATGTACGCGGCCTCCCACGACCGGCTGCACGCGCCCGCCCCGATCCTCAAGCAGCTCAGCGAGGCGGGCCTGACCGGCCGCAAGTCGGGGCGCGGCTTCTACACCTACGAGGCGGCCGGCAGCCCGGCCGTCGTGAGCGACGCGCTGACCCCGGCGGAGGGCGCCGACCCGGCCCCGGGCCGCACGGTCCGCTCGGTCGGTGTCGCCGGTTCCGGCACCATGGCGTCCGGGATCGCCGAGGTCTTCGCCAAGGCCGGGTACGAGGTCGTCCTCGCCGCCCGCACCGAGGAGAAGGCCCAGGCCGCCAAGGCCCGTATCGGAAAGTCCCTCGCGCGCTCGGTCGACAAGGGCCGGCTGACCACCGAGGCGGCCGCGCAGACGCTCGACCGGATCCGGCCGACGGGCTCCTACGACGACTTCGCCGACGTCGACCTGGCCCTGGAGGCCGTCGCCGAGGACCTCGAGGTCAAGCAGCAGCTGTTCGCCACGTTCGACAAGGTCTGCAAGCCCGGCGCGATCCTGGCGACCACGACCTCCTCGCTGCCCGTGGTCGCCTGCGCCCGCGCCACCTCGCGCCCGCAGGACGTGATCGGGATGCACTTCTTCAACCCGGCCCCGGCCATGAAGCTGGTCGAGGTGGTCCGTACGGTGCTGACCGCGGACGATGTGCACGCCACGGTCCGCGAGCTGTGCTCCTCCGTCAGGAAGCACCCGGTCGACTGCGGCGACCGGGCCGGGTTCATCGTGAACGCGCTGCTGTTCCCGTACCTCAACAACGCGATCAAGATGGTGCAGGAGCACTACGCGTCGCTCGACGACATCGATGCGGCGATGAAGCTGGGCGGCGGCTACCCGATGGGGCCCTTCGAACTGCTCGACGTGGTCGGTCTCGATGTCTCGCTGGCCATCGAGAAGGTCCTGCACCGCGAGTTCCGCGACCCGGGTCTGGCCCCCGCGCCGCTCCTGGAGCACCTGGTGGCCGCGGGCTGCCTCGGCCGCAAGACCGGCCGGGGCTTCCGCGAATATGCCAAGCGCTGACCGGCCCGGCGACTGGTTCGAGGGCGGAGCCGACTGGGGCGGACTGCTCGATCCGGCCGGCCACCCCCCGTCCCCGAGGGGCGGGGGGTACCCCGGACCTGCGCACCACCCCGCGCACATGCAGTACGTTCAGGGCATGTCCCAGCCCGCCAAGTCCTCACGTACACCAGCTGCGCCCGACGCACCGGAGAGTGCCGCAGGCGGTCGTGCCGCCGCCCAGCGGCTCAAAATGCGCCGAGAACTGGCGGCTGCGGCGATGGAACTATTCGCCACCAAAGGGTATGAAGCCACCACGGTCGACGAGATCGCGGCGGCCGCCGGGGTCGCCCGGCGGACCTTCTTCCGCCACTTCCGCTCCAAGGAAGAGGCGATCTTCCCGGACCACGACGACACCCTGGTCAGAGCTGAGGCCGTGCTCAACGCGGCGCCCGCGCACGAGCATCCGCTGGACACCGTGTGCCGCGGCATCAAGGAAGTCATGAGGATGTACGCGGCCCGGCCGGAGATCTCCGTGCAGCGTTACAAGCTGACGCGCGAGGTGCCGACGCTGCGCGAGGCGGAGATCGCCTCGGTCGCCCGCTACGAGCGCCTCTTCACCCGATATCTGCTCGGCCACTTCGACGAGCACGCGCACGACGACGACGCCAACGACGATCCGCTGCTCGCCGAGGTCGCCGCGTCGGCGGTCGTCACCGCGCACAACCACGTCCTGCGGCGCTGGCTGCGGGCAGGGGGCCAGGGGGACGTCGAGGCGCAGCTGGACCACGCCTTCGCGATCGTACGGAAGACATTCGGCACGGGGATCGGCGCCGGGCGCGAGACCGCACCCCGATCCGCACCGGCCTCCGTGACCGCACAGGGGGAGGTACTGGTGGCGGTGGCCCGAACCGATGCACCGCTCGACGAGGTCATGCGCACCATCGAGCAGGTCCTCAAGGACCACTCCTAGCCCTTCAGGGACCTTTCACGGACATTCGCACCACCCGGAAACGGGCCGGTGATGGCACTCGGTGCCGTCACCGGCCCGTTCCGTCACCGGCTCGCCCCCCGTTGCGCTACTCGGCGGTAGCTTTGATCGATCATCGCTCATTTGTTACGTAAAGATTTCATCTGAGAGTAATATCTGGCACCCAGTGCCTTGCGGGGTGACACGCCGTGCCATAACGTGAAGTTGTCCGGGCGGCCGGCGTGCAGAGACCTTTCGTACGTCGGCTGTCCCCGCAAGCCTCCCCGGCGAGCGCGCCCGGACGCCTGCGTCACAGGCACCCTCCCGCGCCACAAAGCGCTGCCACAGCACCACCTCCGCCGAACCGACGGCACCCCTCTCACCAGCAGCAGCACCGACGTAACCCTCAGCGTCTCCCCTCAAGACGCCATTCGCCGGAGGCAACACCGTGAAGGACATCCTGGACGCGATCCAGTCGGGGACGGCCAAGTCCGCCGACTTCGCCGCTCTCCCGCTCCCCGAGTCGTACCGCGCGGTCACCGTGCACAAGGACGAGACGGAAATGTTCGCGGGGCTCACCACCCGCGACAAGGACCCCCGCAAGTCGCTGCACGTCGACGAGGTCCCGCTGCCCGAGCTCGGCCCGGGCGAGGCCCTGGTGGCCGTCATGGCCTCGTCGGTCAACTACAACTCGGTGTGGACCTCGATCTTCGAGCCACTGTCGACCTTCGGCTTCCTGGAGCGCTACGGCAAGCTCTCCGAGCTCACCAGGCGCCACGACCTGCCGTACCACATCATCGGCTCCGACCTGGCGGGCGTCGTCCTGCGCACCGGCCCGGGTGTCAACGCCTGGAAGCCGGGCGACGAGGTCGTCGCGCACTGCCTCTCGGTCGAGCTCGAGTCCTCCGACGGCCACAACGACACGATGCTCGACCCCGAGCAGCGCATCTGGGGCTTCGAGACCAACTTCGGCGGTCTCGCGGAGATCGCGCTCGTCAAGTCCAACCAGCTGATGCCCAAGCCGGGCCACCTCAGCTGGGAGGAGGCCGCGGCCCCCGGCCTGGTCAACTCCACGGCGTACCGGCAGCTCGTCTCCCGTAACGGCGCCCAGATGAAGCAGGGCGACAACGTGCTGATCTGGGGCGCGAGCGGCGGCCTCGGCTCGTACGCCACCCAGTTCGCGCTCGCGGGCGGCGCCAACCCCATCTGTGTGGTCTCCTCGCCGGCCAAGGCGGAGATCTGCCGCTCGATGGGCGCCGAGGCGATCATCGACCGCACCGCCGAGGACTACAAGTTCTGGAAGGACGAGCACACCCAGGACCCGAAGGAGTGGAAGCGCTTCGGCAAGCGCATCCGTGAGCTGACGGGCGGCGAGGACGTGGACATCGTCTTCGAGCACCCCGGCCGCGAGACCTTCGGCGCCTCGGTGTACGTGACGCGCAAGGGTGGCACTATCGTCACCTGCGCCTCGACCTCCGGGTACAACCACGAGTACGACAACCGCTACCTGTGGATGTCCCTCAAGCGGATCATCGGCTCGCACTTCGCCAACTACCGCGAGGCCTGGGAGGCCAACCGGCTCATCGCGAAGGGCAAGATCCACCCGACGCTCTCCAAGGTGTACTCGCTGGAGGAGACCGGTCAGGCCGCGTACGACGTGCACCGCAACCTCCACCAGGGCAAGGTCGGCGTCCTGTGCCTCTCCCCCGAGGAGGGCCTGGGCGTGCGGGACGAGGAGATGCGCGCCAAGCACGTCGACGCCATCAACCGCTTCCGGAACATCTGAGGACAGCGGAGGTCATAGATGACTGAGCGTCAGCCTGCCGGAACGAGGCGGGAGAAGGACCGGCCGTGGCTCATGCGCACCTACGCCGGTCACTCCACGGCCGAGGCGTCCAACGAGTTGTACCGGCGCAACCTCGCCAAGGGACAGACCGGTCTGTCGGTGGCGTTCGACCTGCCGACGCAGACCGGCTACGACTCCGACCACATCCTCGCCCGCGGCGAGGTCGGCCGGGTGGGCGTCCCGGTGGCGCACCTCGGTGACATGCGCCGGCTGTTCCAGGACATCCCCCTGGAGCAGATGAACACCTCGATGACCATCAACGCCACGGCCATGTGGCTGCTGGCGCTCTACCAGGTCGTCGCGGAGGAGCAGGGTGCGGACATCACCAAGCTCCAGGGCACGACCCAGAACGACATCGTCAAGGAGTACCTGTCGCGGGGCACGCACGTCTTCCCGCCGGGTCCCTCGCTCCGGCTGACGACCGACATGATCGCGTACACGGTCTCCCACATACCGAAGTGGAACCCGATCAACATCTGCAGCTACCACCTGCAGGAGGCGGGCGCCACACCGGTGCAGGAGATCGCGTACGCGATGTCGACGGCGATCGCCGTCCTCGACGCCGTGCGCGACAGCGGCCAGGTGCCGCAGGAGCGTATGGGCGATGTCGTCGGCCGCATCTCCTTCTTCGTGAACGCGGGCGTCCGCTTCGTCGAGGAGATGTGCAAGATGCGGGCGTTCGGCCGCATCTGGGACAGGATCACGCGCGAGCGGTACGGCATCGAGGACCCCAAGCACCGCCGCTTCCGCTACGGCGTCCAGGTCAACTCCCTGGGCCTGACGGAGGCACAGCCCGAGAACAACGTCCAGCGGATCGTGCTGGAGATGCTGGCGGTCACCCTCTCCAAGGACGCACGCGCGCGTGCCGTCCAACTCCCCGCCTGGAATGAGGCGTTGGGCCTTCCGCGGCCCTGGGACCAGCAGTGGTCGCTGCGCATCCAGCAGGTTCTCGCGCACGAGAGCGACCTGCTGGAGTACGCCGACATCTTCGAGGGCTCGAAGGTCATCGAGGCGAAGGTGGGCCAGCTGGTCGAGGAGTCGCTCGCCGAGATCGAGCGGATCCAGGAGATGGGCGGCGCGATGGCCGCCGTCGAGTCCGGCTACCTCAAGTCGCAGCTCGTCTCCTCGCACGCGGCGCGCCGGGCCCGTATCGAGTCCGGCCAGGAGAAGATCGTCGGCGTCAACATCTTCGAGACGACCGAGCCGAACCCGTTGACGGCCGACCTGGACACCGCGATCCAGACGGTCGACCCCGCGGTCGAGGCACGCGTCATCGAGTCGCTCCGGCACTGGCGTGACACCCGCTACCAGCCGCCGTTCAACCACCCGCGCCCGTGCAAGGCGCTGGAGCGGCTGAAGGAGGCGGCCAAGGGCACCGACAACCTCATGGAGGCCACTCTCGAGTGCGCCCGCGCCGGAGTGACGACCGGCGAGTGGGCCGGGGCCCTGCGCGAGGTGTTCGGCGAGTTCCGCGCGCCGACCGGTGTCTCGTCCGCGCCGGTGGCCGTCGCCGCCGAGGAGGGCACCGCGCTGGCTCAGGTCCGCCGCAAGGTGGACGCCACCGCTCAGGAACTCGGCGTAGGCAAGCTGCGCTTCCTGGTCGGCAAGCCGGGCCTCGACGGACACTCCAACGGTGCGGAGCAAATCGCCGTGCGCGCCCGTGACGCCGGATTCGAGGTGGTCTACCAGGGCATCCGGCTGACCCCCGAACAGATCGTGGACGCGGCCCTCGCGGAGGACGTGCACGCGGTCGGTCTCTCCATCCTCTCCGGTTCGCACGCCCAACTGGTGCCGGACGTGCTGGAGCGGCTGCGTGAGGCCGGTGCGGCCGACATTCCGGTGGTCGCCGGCGGGATCATCCCGAACGGCGACGCCGAGCAGCTCAGGGCCGCTGGAGTGGCCGCGGTCTTCACCCCGAAGGACTTCGACATCACCGGGATCATCGGTCGTATCGTCGACGAGATCCGGAAAGCGAACAAGCTCGACCCCCTGGAGGTCCCCGCATGACAACGCCCGTCAACCGTCTGCGTCCGCGGCGCTCCTGCCTCGCGGTCCCGGGAAGCAACCCCCGCTTCCTGGAGAAGGCGCAGGGCCTCCCCGCCGACCAGGTCTTCCTGGACCTGGAGGACGCGTGCGCGCCGCTGGCCAAGCCCGAGGCGCGGCACACCATCGTCAAGTTCCTCAACGAGGGCGACTGGACGGGCAAGACGCGCGTTGTGCGCGTCAACGACTGGACGACCGAGTGGACGTACCGCGACGTCGTGACGGTGGTCGAGGGTGCGGGTCCGAACCTCGACTGCATCATGCTGCCGAAGGTGCAGAGCGCCGAGCAGGTCGTCGCGCTCGACCTGCTGCTGACGCAGATCGAGAAGACGATGGGCTTCGAGGTCGGCCGGATCGGCATCGAGGCTCAGATCGAGAACGCCCAGGGCCTCAACAACGTCAACGCGATCGCCCAGGCGTCCCCGCGCATCGAGACGATCATCTTCGGCCCGGCCGACTTCATGGCGTCGATCAACATGAAGTCGCTGGTCGTGGGCGAGCAGCCGCCCGGCTACCCGGCGGACGCCTACCACTACATCCTGATGAAGATCCTGATGGCCGCCCGGGCCAACAACCTCCAGGCGATCGACGGCCCCTACCTGCAGATCCGCAACGTGGACGGCTTCCGCGAGGTGGCGGGACGCGCCGCCGCGCTGGGCTTCGACGGCAAGTGGGTGCTGCACCCGGGTCAGGTGGATGCCGCCAACGAGGTGTTCTCGCCGTCCCAGGAGGACTACGACCACGCCGAGCTGATCCTGGACGCGTACGAGTACTACACGTCCGAGGCCGGCGGCAAGAAGGGCTCGGCGATGCTCGGCGACGAGATGATCGACGAAGCGAGCCGCAAGATGGCACTGGTCGTCGCGGGCAAGGGCCGTGCCGCCGGCATGCAGCGGACCGGCACGTTCGAGATCCCGGAGGCGTGAGGTCATGCAGTTCGGACGCACCTACGAGGAGTTCGAGGTCGGGGCGACGTACAAGCACTGGCCGGGCAAGACGGTCACCGAGTACGACGACCACCTGTTCTGTCTCCTCACCATGAACCACCACCCCCTCCACATGGACACGAACTATGCGGAGAAGACGACGGACTTCGGCAGGAACGTCGTCGTGGGCAACTACGTCTATTCGCTGCTGCTCGGAATGTCCGTCCCGGACATCTCCGGCAAGGCGATCGCCAACCTGGAGATCGAGTCGCTCAAGCACGTGGCGCCGACCTTCCACGGGGACACGATCTACGGCGAGACGACCGTGCTCGACAAGTGGCCGTCGAAGTCGAAGAACGACCGCGGCATCGTCCACGTCGAGACCAAGGGCTACAAGCAGGACGGCACCCTGGTGTGCGTGTTCCGCCGCAAGGTGATGGTTCCCACCGAGACGTACATCAAGGAGCGCGGCGGCGAGCAGCCCGGCCGCCCGGAGCTGAAGCAGCAGGAGAAGTAGAGATGAGCCGTCTCGCCCAGACCCACGGACTCACGGACGTCCAGCAGGAGATCGTCTCCACGGTCCGCGACTTCGTGGACAAGGAGATCATCCCGGTCGCGACCGAGTTGGAGCACCGCGACGAGTACCCGCAGCAGATCGTCGACGGCCTCAAGGAGCTGGGCCTGTTCGGTCTGATGATCCCCGAGGAGTACGGGGGCCTGGGCGAGTCGCTCCTCACCTACGCCCTGTGCGTGGAGGAGATCGCCCGCGGCTGGATGTCGGTGTCCGGCATCATCAACACGCACTTCATCGTGGCGTACATGCTGAAGCAGCACGGCACGCAGGAACAGAGGGACCACTTCCTGCCGCGGATGGCGCTGGGCGAGATCCGCGGCGCCTTCTCGATGTCGGAGCCGGCCCTCGGCTCCGATGTGTCGGCGATCACGTCGAAGGCGGTCAAGGACGGCGACGAGTACGTCCTGACCGGCCAGAAGATGTGGCTCACGAACGGCGGTACGTCCTCGCTCGTCGCCGTGCTCGTCCGGAGTGACGAAGGACACCCCGAGGGCACGGCGCCGCACAAGTCGATGACGACCTTCCTCGTCGAGAAGGAGCCCGGCTTCGGCGAGGTCCGTCCCGGCCTCACCATCCCGGGGAAGATCGACAAGATGGGCTACAAGGGTGTCGACACGACCGAGCTCATCATGGACGGCCTGCGCGTTCCCGCCAACAGGGTGCTGGGCGGGGTCACCGGCCGTGGCTTCTACCACATGATGGACGGCGTCGAGGTCGGCCGGGTGAACGTCGCGGCCCGTGGCTGCGGTGTCGCTCAGCGTGCCTTCGAGCTGGGTGTCTCCTACGCCCAGCAGCGGCACACCTTCGGCAAGCCGATCGCCCAGCATCAGGCGATTCAGTTCAAACTGGCGGAAATGGCCACCAAGGTCGAGGCCGCTCATGCCATGATGGTGAACGCAGCACGCAAAAAGGACTCCGGAGAGCGAAACGACCTCGAAGCAGGGATGGCGAAGTACCTCGCCTCCGAATACTGCAAGGAGGTCGTGGAGGACGCCTTCCGGATCCACGGCGGCTACGGCTTCTCGAAGGAGTACGAGATCGAGCGCCTCTACCGTGAGGCCCCGATGCTGCTGATCGGCGAAGGTACCGCCGAAATCCAGAAAATGATCATCGGTCGCCGACTGCTCGAAGAGTATCGACTCCAGGGCTGAATGTTCGGGTTCGGGGTGCTTTCTTCGCGAAGAAGATCACACCCCGTCAACACTCTTCGGCTGCGGACTCGGCTTCCTGGCTTGCCCAGTTGTGGCCCGCGACCGGTACGATCGCCGGAAAGCCGCCGTCCCCCATTGAAGCGCGGCATCATCCGCTACGAAGGTCATCCATGCCCCACAGCCAAACCTCTGCACCACGCGACAGCCTGGCAGGCGTACGCCTCGCGCGCGGAGCATCGCCGTGGCTTCTCCCGACCGTTGCCACCGCAGCCCTCAGCCTGGCCCGGGCGCGCCGCTCCGGCGCCGCCAAGGCCGTGGCCGTGCCCGCCACCGCGCTCGCGGCGGGCATGCTGTGGTTCTTCCGCGACCCCGAGCGCGAGATCGCCCAGGGCCGGGTGATCTCGCCCGCCGACGGTGTGGTGCAGAGCATCATGCCGTGGAAGGACGGACGCACCCGCGTCGCCATCTTCATGAGCCCGCTCAACGTCCATGTCAACCGTGCGCCGCTCTCCGGCACGGTGACGTCGGTCGAGCACATCCCCGGCGGGTTCGTTCCGGCGTTCAACAAGGAGAGCGAGAACAACGAGCGGGTCGTCTGGCACTTCGACACCGAGCTCGGCGACATCGAGATGATCCAGATCGCCGGAGCGGTCGCCCGCCGTATCGTGCCGTACGTGCCCCAGGGCACCAAGGTCGAGCAGGGTGACCGGATCGGTCTGATCCGTTTCGGTTCGCGCGTGGACCTGTACCTGCCCGAGGGCGTGGAGGTCGCGGTCGAAGTGGGCCAGAAGACCGTGGCTGGGGTGACTCGCATTGACCGTGATTGATCCCGAGACCAAGTCCGGGTGGGTGCCGGAGGCCGACGAGGTGGACGACGAGGAGGAGATGCCCCTCTCGCTCCGCCTCTCGATAGCGGACACCCTCACCCTCGGTAACGCCACGTGCGGCTTCATGGCGGTGTACTTCACCACCACGGGCATCCTGATCCCGCATCTGACGGGGAACGACGAGTCGGCCGGCATGGCCCGGCACAGCGCGGCCACGGCCGTCATCCTGATGCTGTGCGCGGCGGTCTTCGACCTGTTCGACGGTCTGGTGGCGCGCAAGCTGCGCAGCTCGCCCATGGGCGCGGAGCTGGACAACCTCTCGGACCTGATCAGCTTCGGCCTGGCACCGGCGTACTTCGTGCTGGTCTACGGCATGGTGGCGGACGACGCCCACCAGAGGGTGGCCGCGCTCGGAGCGATCGTGGTGCTGCTCGCGGTGGTACTCAGGCTCGCGAGATTCTCCTGCGTGACGATGAAGGACGGCATGTTCCAGGGCATGCCCTCGCCGTTCGGCGCGCTGACGGTGGTCTCGATCGTCCTTCTCGAGCTCCCGTTCTTCGCCACGCTCCTGGCGATCCTGGGCACGGCGTGGCTGATGGTCAGCCGGGTGGAGTACCCGAAACCGCGGGGCCGTCTCGCGGTGGCGATGCTCTCCTGGATCGTGCTGAGCATGGGCCTCCTGGCGGCCTGGGCCTTCGACGCCCCGAGCGGTCAGCTGCTCCTCCAGACGGGCTGTGCGCTGCAGCTGGTCATGGGCGCGGTGATCCCGCTCTTCGCCACGGCCCGGCGTGTGCACAACTTCCGGGACAACCGGCGCGAGGCGCGGACGGCGCAGGTGCCGTAACCCTGCCGGGAGACGGGTGACGCGTACGGGTGTGGGCCCGAGCCATATGGCTCGGGCCCACACCCGTATGCCATCCCGTTTGGTCACTGTCTGCGGACTCGGACCCGCTCAGCTCAGGAAGTCCCGCGCGATGCGTTCCGCCACCCGTTGCAGGATCGGCCCCGCCTCCGCGATGCACGTCGCGACGTCCGGTTCCACCTCCGTCAGGGGATACGCCCGGAGGATGCCCGCCTTCTCCAGGGCCTCGGGCCTCAGGGTCAGGCGACCGCAGACCGCGACGACCTCCTTGCCCGCCGCCCGCGCGGCCGCGGCGACACCCGCCGGGGCCTTGCCGTGCAGCGTCTGCTCGTCCAGCGAGCCCTCACCCGTGATCACCAGCGAGGCCCGGTCAAGAGCCGGGGCGAAACCCAGGACGTCAAGCATGACCTCGATCCCGGGCCGGAACCGCGCCCCGAGCAGCAGCGCCCCGTACCCGATGCCGCCCGCTGCCCCCGCGCCCGGCGACGCGGCGCACTCCGCCGCCCGGGGACCGACCGCCTCCTCGAGCACCTCGGCGTAGTGCGCGAGCGCTGCGTCCAGCGCCTCCACGTCGTCCGGCGTGGCGCCCTTCTGCGGCCCGTACACGGCGGGCGCGCCCTTCGGCCCGGTCAGCGGGTTGTCCACATCGCTCGCGAGTACCAGATCGACCGAGGCCAGCCGCGCGTCCAGGCCGGACAGATCGGCGCGAGCGAGCTCCGCCAGTCCCTCGCCGCCCGGTGTCACCGGCTCGCCCTCGGAGTCCAGGAACCGTGCCCCGAGCGCGGAGAGCATCCCCGCGCCCCCGTCCGTCGTGGCGCTCCCGCCGACCCCGAACACGATCGTCCGCGCCCCGGCGTCCAGCGCGGCCCGCAGCAGTTCCCCGGAGCCGTACGTGGACGCGGTCAGCGGTGCGAAGACCCCGGCCGGCAGCCGCTGCAGCCCGCTCGCCTCCGCCATCTCCACGACCGCGGTCCCGCCGCGCAGCGCGAACGCCGCCGTCACCTCGTGGCCGAGAGGGCCCGCGACCCGGACCTCGCGGCGTTCGAACCCGGCCGCGACCGCCGCGTCCACCGTGCCGTCGCCTCCGTCGGCCACCGGCAGCGCCTCGACCTCGAGTCCCGGCACGACCCGGCGCAGCCCAGCCGCCACCCGCTCGGCGACCTGGACGGCCGTCAGCGATCCCTTGAACTTGTCCGCGGCGATGAGCACTCGCCGCGGCGTCTGTGCTGTTCCGGTGCCGTTCACTGCAGCGTCCGCCACCCGCATACCCCTTGCTCTTCAGGCCTTGCGCACGTCAAGGCAGTCGCGCCGCTGCGACCTTAGCCAACGGACGCCCCGGCCGTCATGCCCCGTCCGGCCCCCGGAACACCGCGCAACCACCGGCCCAAGGGGGTAAACCGGAGCCATGACCCCTGTGGGCAACGAGCTCGCGGACCGTATCCTCGGGGGCTGGCTGGGCCGTGCGGCACGAACGCGGGTCCGTCGATGAGCACGCCGACTGCGCGCAGCACGTCCACGCCCAGCCCGACCGGTTCGCCCAGGATGCTCGCGCTGCCGGTGTCCGGGGACGACAGGCCGACCAGCATCCGCATCGTGGAGGTCTTGCCCGCCCCGTTCGGGCCGAGCAGCGCGCAGATCTGACCGGCGTAAAACGGCGAAGCTGAGCCCGCTGACGGCCTGCCTGCGTCCGTACCGTTTGGACAGCTCGCGGGCACAGATCGTCGGTATCGCCTGTTCCTGCGCTGTGGACGGTCCCATCGTCACGCCTTTCACCGGCGCGTACCGGGTCGTTGAAGGTGGGTGGCGGCCGCGCCGAAGCGGCGGCGCAAGCCGGCGGGGTCATGCGGCGAGCACGCGAGCAGAAGAGCAGCCGTGACCAGAGACGTGACCAGACCGGCGCCGAGCGTGAGGGCGGCCAAGGCCGGTACGGACGTCAACGAGCCCGTCCCGAACATCGGCCACAGCGCGTCACGGAACGCCGTCGCGACACTGATCGCGACGCACCCGGCGATGGCCGATGCCTCGGCGATACGGCGGGGCCGGGTGCGCGGCGGCCGGGCGATGAAGCCCGCGACCGCGTTGCTGATCACGCAGAACGCGAGGTCGGAGGTCGCCACGACGACCAGAAACCAGGCGATCAGCAGCGGGTCCGTCCAGCGTTCGCCGATGGCCTGCGCACCGGTGAGGGCCGCCGCGGCCAGCGTGCTCAGCGTGACGAACACCGTCATCGCGCGCCGGCGCACCCAGACCGCCGCGTCAGGACCGGCCCAGCGCCGCAGCACGGGAATCCGCCGGCAGAGGAAGACGGCGTCGCCGAGCCAGTCGCTCCGCGGGCCGCCGGCCAAACGGCGCCGGCGGCGACATCGCCCGAGCGACACCGCTGCCACCCCGGTCAGCAAGGAGTTGACGACCAGCCCGCCGATCAGCACCGATGCCCATGTCCCCGAGGGCGAGGCAGGCGCCCCGGCGATGACCGCGGCCCACTCGGACACCACCGTGAGTCCGACCAGCGTGACCATGGCCCCCGCCGCACGCACCGTCTGCTGCACCCGGTCCGCGCCCCCCGGTACCCGCCACACGAGCAGCCGTAACGCGATCACCAGGGCGAGCATCGGCACCGCGAACTGAGCCAGGGACACCACCACGTCGTACGGGTCGTCCTGCCACGGGCTGGCCGCCCTGACCGTCTTGTCCTGGGTCTCCAGCACCGTCGACGCCTCGAACACACCGGCCGCGCCGAGGCTCGCCCAGACTCCTGCCGAGTAGGCCCGGTGGTTCTCCTTCACGTGTTCCATGGCCCGTTATAGTACGCACCTCGTACTACGTGACAAGTAGCATCGCGGCTCGTACCATGTGAGACGGGAGGCAAGGAGTCTCATGCGCAGCAACGACGCCCAGATGCTCGTGCTCACCGTCCTCGCGGACGGCCCGCTGCACGGATACGCCATCAACACCGCGATCGAAGAACTCACCGGCCGCAAACTCGGCCCCGGCAGCCTCTACGGAGCACTGTCCCGGCTGGAGGCGCGCGAGCTGATCCAGCCTGCGGACCAGGCGGCAGAAGCCCAGGAACGCCACCGCACCATGCAGATCACCGACGCGGGCCGCGACCAACTGCGCGCCGAACTCCAGCAGATGGCCCGCATCTCCGCCGCCGGCCTGCGCGCACTCGGGATCACCCCGGCATGAACGCGGCCACGTTCCTGACGCGGCTCTACCCGCCGGCCGTGTGCGAGCGATGGGGCGAGGACATCCGTCACGAGGTGTCCGCATCGGGAATCCGCTCCTGGCCCGACACCCTCGCGGGGGCGGCGCGGCTGTGGCTGCACCCCGGCGACTGGCCCGAGACGTTCATCGGCCAGACCCGCCGCGTCCTGACCGTCGCCCTGTTCGCGCTCGCGGCAGTCACCGGACTGCTGCTGCGCTCCGCCGAACCCTCCACCACCCTCACGGCCGACATCCACCACCCCGCCACCAGCCTGTGGATCGCACCGCTCCTGCTCGGCATCGTCCTCGCAGCGCCGCTTCCCCGGCCGAGCCGCGCAGCACTCCGCACCCTGACGGCCTCGGCGGTCCGTACCCTGACCGCCCCGGCCGCCGCAGTCGTGGCCCTGTGCCTGACGGCCTGGAGCGGCACGGCCGAACACCTCACGGGCTTCGCCGACGCCGCCGTGGTCCTCTTCTACTGGCTCACGCTCGGATTCGTCGCACTCCGCCTATGTGCCTTCGTCGCCCACGTCACCCGGACCGCCGCCCTGCCGACCACGCGCCGACTGTCCACGGCCCTTCTGCACATCGGGACGGGACTGGCCCTCGCAGCGGGCCAGAGCCTCCTCGCCATCGTCCGGACCGCTCCTCGCCCTGGCTCCCTCGTCGAAACTTTGACGCTGGGCCTCCTGGCCGTCACGGCCATCAGCGCCGGCCACGATCTACGGCAGAAGAGGGCGTAGGCCCCAGCCATTGGAGTGCGACCAGCGCTCCGCGAACGCGGAGTGCCGGTACCGCTGAACCGTTCCCGGCGCCTGACCCAGGAGTTGCCGATGACCGCCGTATCCCCGAAGGCCGTTGTCGTCGTACCGACCTACGACGAGCGGGACAACCTGCCCGTCCTGGCCGGCCTGCTCGCGGGCCTGCCGGTACCGAACCTGCACCTGCTCGTGGTCGACGACAACTCACCCGACGGCACGGGCGAGGTCGCCGACAAACTCGCCGCCGAGTCACCGGACACCGTCGGCGTGCTGCACCGCACCGCCGAAGACGGACTCGGCCGTGCCTACCTCGCCGGAATGACCCGTGCGCTGGACGAGGGCGACGGCGGGGTCCTCGGCGAGGAGGAGCTCAAGGCGATCCGTCTGCAGGAGGAGGAGCTGCTGTCCTGGCGGCTCGTGCCGCGCGAGGAGCTGACCGAACACCTGCCGGGCGCGCTGGGTCTGCGTGTCCTGGCCGGGCTCGACGTCCTGGCGGAGGCCTCGGGAACGGCGGAACTGGAGAACGGCCACCGCGTCGGCTGACACGTGTCCCCTCGGCAGCGCGGACATCTGTTGACCTCCGTCAACCAGCGCACGCCGCCGGTGACCGGTGCGCCCCGATATCCGTTCGCCCCGGGCGGACGGGCGTCCTACCCTCGGGCCCATGAACAAGCCTCTCGTCGCCATCCTGAGTGGCGCAGGCATCTCCACCGATTCCGGAATCCCCGATTATCGCGGCCCGAACGGCCTGTGGCGGCGGGATCCCGAAGCCGAAAAGCTCGTGACCTACGAGTACTACATGAGCGATCCGGAGATCCGGCGGCGCTCGTGGCAGATGCGGCGCAAGAACCGCACGCTGAAGGCCGAGCCGAACTCCGCGCACCGGGCCGTCGCCGACCTGGAGCGGTCCGGAGTGCCGGTCCGGGTGATCACGCAGAACGTGGACGGGCTGCACCAACTCGCCGGAATGCCCGCCCGCAAGGTACTCGAACTGCACGGCACCGCCCGCAGCGTCATCTGCACGAAGTGTCATGCGCGCGGCCCCATGGAAGACGCCCTCGCGCGCGTCGAGGCCGGGGAGAACGACCCGACGTGCCTGGACTGCGGCGGCATCCTCAAGTCGGCGACGGTGATGTTCGGCGAACGGCTCGACCCGGTGGTGCTGGGTGAGGCCGTCGCCATCACCAAGGCGTGCCAGGTGTTCATCGCCGTCGGCAGCAGCCTCCAGGTGCAGCCCGCCGCCGGACTCGCGGGCCTGGCCGCCGACCACGGCGCCCGTCTGGTCATCGTCAACGCCGACCCGACACCGTACGACGACCGCGCCGACGAGGTCGTACGGGGACCGATCGGCACCGCACTGCCCGCCCTGCTACGACAGCTGAACGCCGAAGGCAACCACTAGCGGTCGGCTTGCACCCTGAGCCTCCGGGCGCTTGCACCCATCGGGGCTGCGGGTGCGGTGGCAGCGACGGGGCGTGCGGTGGTGGGTGGGCCCGGCGGGTGCGCCGTGAGATCGAGAGTGATCAGGCAGCGGTGACGCGGATCTTCGACTGACCGTGCGGCAGTTCCTCCCAGTCCTCCATGAAGCGGGCCTTCAGGCCATGCCGTGCGGCGAGGCCGAGGAGTGTCTCGGTGCGGTAGTAGAAGTCCTCCCGCAGCACATGGTGCTCCTTGCCCTCGGTGCGGTCGAAGGTGAAGTCGAACCAGCCGGCCGGTGCGAGCACCCGGCCGACGTTGGCCAGACACTCCTCGATGACCGGCAGCGGCGAGTGCGAGAAGACACTGTGCGCGTGCACCACGTCGAAGTGCGCGTCGGGCAGGAAACGCAGCGTCAGATCGCGCACGGGGGTCAGCGTGGGCAGCCGGGCCTGCAGTCTCATCTCCACGATCGTGTCGTGCGCGGCGAAGAGAATGTCGGGTGAGATGTCGATTCCGTAGTAGTGCCCGGGCTCCAGATGGCGGATGAACCGCCAGCCGCCGCGCAGATTGCCGCACCCGATCTCCAGCATGCGGTGCTCGGGACGCAGACCATGGCCGAGCAGGTAGTCGAACTGCATCGCTCCCACCGCCAGCCACCGCTCCCGGCTGCGGCTGCCGACCGCAGCGTCCGGGTCGGCGCGGGTGTCGGACCGCATCACGGCGCGGTAGTACGAGATGTGGTCCGGTCGGCGCCGGCGCAGCCACAGGTCCCGGGCGGCGCGGGCCATGTGGCGCGGCACCCGCCCCGGGTGGTGCAGGGCGTAGCTGATGCGGTGCCTGAGAGTGGCGCGATTGACGATGACGTTCCTGGCCGGCACGGTTCCTCCTTCCCGAGGGGCGAGGACACGGCGGGCCCGCTCTCGCACCTCGGGATCTTGATACCAGCCTCGCCGCTCGGGCGGCGCGTCCGACTCGTCCGATCGGGCCGCGGACCGACTCCCCCGCGTGGGGGACCCGGGGCGGCGATGTCAGAAGAGGGCCGCGCCGCTCTCGAAGTCCAGCAGACGCTTCTTGCGGTCCAGACCGCCGCCGTAGCCCGTCAGGCTGCCGTTCGCGCCCACGACCCGGTGGCACGGCACGATGATGCCGATCGGGTTCTTGCCGTTCGCGAGTCCGACCGCGCGCGAGGCGCTCGGACTGCCGAGAGCCTCAGCCAGTTCACCGTACGAACGGGTCTCGCCGTAGGGGACGAGGCACAGCTGTTGCCAGACCCGGCGCTGGAACGGCGTGCCCTCCAGGCGGAGTTCGAGGGTGAACTCCTTCAACTCGCCAGCGAAGTAGGCCTCCAGCTGGTCGATGGCCTCACCGAAGGGTGTGTCGTCGCGCTCGCCGAAGGTCTCCTCCGGTGGGCGATGGCGCTGCTCGGTCATGTAGAGGCCGCACAGAACGCCGTCGGCAGCGACCAGGGTCAGGGGACCGTACGGGCTGTCGGTCACGGTGTGCTGTTTCACTGTCATGGTCCTGAACATCCTTACACGGGCAGGAAGTTGATCGGGTGGCTGCCGGTGGCCCACAGGTACTGGACCGCGTACGCCCGCCATGGCCGCCAGGCCGCTGCGCGTGCCGTGAGGGCGGCGGGAGTGGACGGCAGGCCCAGCTCCTGTGCGGCGCGCCGGATGCCGAGGTCGGTGGGCAGGAACGCGTCGGGGTCGCCGAGGGCCCGCATCGCGATCACGTCCACCGTCCAGGGGCCGAAGCCGGGCAGGGACAGCAGCCGGGCGCGGCTCTCCGCCCAGTCGCTCTCCACCCCCAAGTGGAGTGTTCCGTCGGCGAGTTGGGTCACGAGCGTGGTGAAGGTGGTGCGACGAGTACGTGGCATGGCCAGTGACTCGGGGTCGAGCGCGGCCAGCGCCTCGGGCGCCGGGAACAGGTGGGTGAGGCCGCCCTCGGGGTCCTCGACCCGCTCGCCGTGCGCGGTGACCAGGCGTCCCGCGTGGGTTCGGGCAGCGGCGGTGGAGACCTGCTGGCCCAGGACGGCCCGTACGGCGAACTCGGCCTCGTCCACCGTGCGCGGCACCCGGCGCCCGGGCGCCTTGTCGACCAGGGGCGCCAGCACCGGATCCGTGCGCAGCTCGTCGTCGACCGCGACGGGATCGGCGTCCAGGTCGAGCATGCGGCGGCAGCGGCTGATGGCCACGGGCAGGTCGCGCATGTCGCTGAGGCTGAGGCGGCAGGCGATGTGGTCGGGCCGCGGGGTCAGCGCCACGATTCCGTGTCCGTACGGCAGCCGGAGCGTGCGGCGGTAGGCGCCGTCGCGCCACTCCTCCACGCCCGGGACGGCGGTCGCGGCGAGGTGTCCGAAGAGGTTGTCGGGGTTGAGCGGGGCCCGGAACGGCAGCCGCAGGGTCAGGACGCCGGGGGCGATCACCGTCGTCCTCGGGAGGCGTCCGCGCAGGTCACTCGGGGAGAGCGCGAAGACTTCACGGACGGTGTCGTTGAAGGTGCGGATGGAGGAGAAGCCTGCCGCGAAGGCGATGTCCGCCATCGGCAGGGCGGTCGTCTCGATGAGCAGGCGGGCGGTCTGGGCGCGCTGGGCCCGGGCGAGCGCGAGGGGTCCGGCGCCGAGTTCGGCCAGGAGCTGGCGCTCGATCTGGCGGGTGCTGTAGCCGAGGCGGGTGGCGAGGCCCGGTACGCCCTCGCGGTCGACCACACCGTCGCCGATCAGCCGCATGGCGCGGGCGACGAGGTCGGCGCGCTGGTTCCACTCGGGCGAGCCGGGGCTGGTGTCCGGGCGGCACCGCTTGCAGGCCCGGAATCCGGCCTGCTGGCAGGCGGCCGCGCTCGGGTGGAAGATCATGTTCTCCGGCTTCGGCGCCACCACCGGGCAGCTGGGGCGGCAGTAGATCTTCGTGGTCAGGACCGCGGTGAAGAACCAGCCGTCGAAGCGCGCGTCCTTCGACTGGACCGCGCGCACGCAGCGTTCCCTGTCGGTGTGCATCCCGTTCTGCATGCTTCCAGGATGGGTCACGCGCCGGAGTCGGGCTGGCGGAAATCCGACATGTACGTGGGCCGACCTGGCGCCCCGTACGGCCCCGCACTGTCAAGTGGACGAGCGGTCAGCCGACTTGTGCCGCGAACGCCTCGTAGGCCCGCTCGTCGAAGAGGACGAATCTGACCTCCTCGACCGCGGTGTCCGTGGCACGCACCGTCTGCACCGCGATGCGCGCGGCGTCCTCCATCGGCCAGCGGTAGACGCCGGTCGAGATGGCGGGGAACGCGACGGTACGGGCGCCCAGTTCGTCGGCGACCTTCAGCGACTCCCGGTAGCAGGACGCCAGCAGTTCCGAGCGGTCCTCCGACGTGGCGAACACGGGCCCCACCGTGTGGATCACCCAGCGGGCGTCGAGTTCGCCCGCCGTGGTGGCGACCGCACGGCCCGTGGGCAGGCCCTTGCCGTACCGGGAAGCCCGGAGTTTGCGGCACTCATCGAGGATCGCGGGACCCCCACGCCGGTGGATGGCACCGTCCACGCCCCCTCCGCCGAGCAGTGAGGAGTTGGCCGCGTTGACGATCGCGTCGGCGCTCTGGCCGGTGATGTCGCCCTGGACCAGGGTGATGGTGGTCATCTCTGTCTCAGCCTCCTCCAGACGGCCTTCGCCGCGTTGTGCCCGGACATGCCATGCACGCCGGGCCCCGGCGGGGTGGCCGACGAACAGATGAAGACGGCCGGGTGCGGGGTGTGGTACGGGAACAGGGACGGCTTGGGGCGCAGCAGGAGCTGGAGCCCGGACGCCGCTCCGGAGGCGATGTCACCGCCGACGTAGTTGGGGTTGCGGGCGGCCAGTTCAGGCGGCCCCGCCGTGGCGCGGGCCAGGACGCGGTCACGGAAGCCCGGCGCGAAGCGCTCCAACTGGCGTTCGATGGCGTCCGTGAGGTCTCCCTGCCAGCCGTTCGGCACATGGCCGTACGCCCAGAACACCTGCTTGCCCGCCGGGGCCCGGGTGGGGTCGGCAACGCTGGGCTGCACGGTGATCAGGAACGGGGCGTCGGGGGCGCGGCCCTCCCGGGAGGCGGCGCGCAGTGCGGTGCCGATCTCCGCGCTGTTCGCCCCGATCTGCACGGTGCCGGCGACCCGCGGCTCCTTCGCGGTCCACGGCACCGGTCCGTCGAGCGCGTAGTCGATCTTGAAGACGCCCGGGCCGTACCGGTACCCGTCGTAATAGCGGCCGAGACCCGCGATGCGGGCGAGCGCGGTGGGCGAGGTGTCGAACACGTATGCGCGCGCCGGGGGCAGGTCGTCGAGCCGCTTGACCTCGTAGTCCGTGTGGACGGTGCCGCCCAGATCCTTCAGGTAGGCGGCGAGGGCGTCGGAGACGGACTGGGAGCCGCCGCGGGCCACCGGCCAGCCGCGGGCGTGCGCGGCGAGCGCGAAGACCAGGCCGATCGCGCCGGTGGCGAAGCCGTCGAGGGGAGCCATCACATGCGCGACGAGCCCGGCGAACAGGGTCTTCGCCCGCTCGTCGCGGAAGCGGCGCATCAGCCAGGTCGAGGGAGGCAGCCCGACCAGGCCGAAGCGGGCCAGGGTCACCGGGTCGCGGGGCAGCGCGGTCAGGGGCAGGGACATGAAGTCCCGGGCGAGGGTGTCCCAGCGGCTCAGAAAGGGCTCGACCAGCCGGCGGTACGCCCCCGCGTCCCGGGGGCCGAAGGAGGCGGCCGTCTCGGCCACGGTCCGGGAGAGCACCGCGGCACTGCCGTCGGTGAAGGGGTGCGCCATGGGGAGCTCGGCGTGCAGCCATTCCAGGCCGTACCGCTCCAGGGGCAGTGCCCGGAACGCCGGCGAGTTGATGCCCAGGGGGTGTGCCGCCGAGCACGGGTCGTGCCGGAAGCCGGGCAGGGTCAGCTCCTCGGTACGGGCGCCGCCGCCGATGGTGCCCCGGGCCTCGAAAATGGCCACGGAGAAGCCGCGGCGGGCCAGCTCCACGGCAGCCGTCAGTCCGTTGGGTCCCGCTCCCACCACGACCGCATCGAGCATCGACGGCACCTTCGGACTCCTTCGTCAGCCGACGGCCACTGGGGATCAGGATATGCCGGAGGACTGACAACCCCGGGGCGCGGGTTGCTGCCGCGCAGTGAGGGGCGGGAGGGCGGAGAGGTGCGGCCGTCGGGGACCGGCGAAGCCGGGCTTTCCGTTCAGGCACCGCCCGCCAGCAGCCCCGCCACACGGCGGGCCGTGGCTTCGTCCCGGGCCGTGGTGAACGGCAGGGCGTTGCCGCCCGTGATGCGGAACGGTTCACCCGTCCGGGTGAGATGGGTGCCGCCCGCCTCCTCGACCAGGAGCAGGCCCGCCGCATGGTCCCAGGCCGCTTCCCAGGAGAAGGCGGTGGCGTCCAGCACGCCCTGGGCGATGTGGAGGTACTCCAGACCCGCCGAGCCGCACGGCCGGGGACGGACGCCCTCGGTGTGCAGGCCGAGCAGCGCGCGCTTTTGTTCGTCCGTCGTGTAGTACGGGTGGGAGGTGGCCACGTCCAGGTCGCGGTCCGGCTCGGGCGAGCCCGAGCGCAGGCGCACGCCGTCGAGGAACGCACCCCCGCCCCTGGTCGCCGTGGCCAGCTGGTCGAGGGCCGGTGCGTAGGTCCACGAGGCGCGCACGACGCCGTCCTGGGCGAGGGAGACCAGCGTGCAGAAGCCGGGGTCGCCGTGGACGAACTGCCGGGTGCCGTCGACCGGGTCGACGATCCAGACCGGCGCCTCGCCCCGGACCGCCTCGTACGTCGCCGGGTTGGCGTGGACCGCTTCCTCGCCCACCACGACGGAGCCGGGCAGCAGCTTGGCGAGCGCTTCGGTGAGGCGGATCTCGGCCTTGCGGTCGGCGTCCGTGACCAGGTCGTGCGGGCCGCTCTTCTCATTGATCTCGTGCGCCGCGAGCTGGCGGAAGCGCGGCATGATCTCGGTGGCGGCGGCCGTGCGGATGGCCTCCTCGACGCCGGACGTGCCGTGGGTGAGAAACTCGTCGATGGTTTCGAAGTCTTCGATCATGGCTCCCATGAGAGCACGCGCCGCTGACAATCCCTACCGGCCCGGTGTACTCGGGGTGGAATCGGCATGAACACCGGGCCGCGTCGGTCGGGAAATATGCCATGTTCCCGGCGATTCCCGGCGCGCAGCTGCTGTGTGGGCGCCGTGGTTCACCGCCCGGCCGCGTACCCCTGCATCCCGCGCGGATTCGCCGCGGCGGACAGCACGCCCGTCTCCGGGTCCCGGGCGACCGCGCACAGCCGACCCTCTGACCAGGCCTCGCCGACCGTGACGCGGTGGCCCCGGCGGCGCAGTTCCTCGATCACACGGGGGTCCATGCGGGACTCGACGGTGACGCTGCCCGGGCGCATGCCGCGCGGATGGAAGGAGCCCGGGAAGCTGTCGTTGTGCCAGTTCGGGGCGTCGATGGCGCCCTGCAGGTCGAGGCCGCCGCGGACGGACGGGCGCAGGGCGGCCGCCAGCAAGAAGTGCAGCTGCCACTGGTCCTGCTGGTCACCGCCGGGCGTACCGAACGCCAGCACCGGGACCCCGTCGCGCAGCGCGATCGAGGGGGTGAGGGTGGTGCGTGGGCGGCGCCCCGGCGTCAGGGAACTGGGCAGGCCCTCCTCGAGCCAGGTCATCTGGAGCCGCGTGCCGAGCGGAAAGCCCAGCTCGGGCACGACCGGGTTCGACTGCAGCCAGCCGCCGCTCGGCGTGGCCGCGACCATGTTGCCCCAGCGGTCGACGACGTCGAGGTGGCAGGTGTCGCCGCGGGTGGCCCCGTCGGCGGAGACGTCCGGTTCGCCGGGCACCGAAGGGCCCGGGCGCCTGCCGACCGTCGGTTCTCCGGCACCCATGGGATCGAAGCCGGGGTCGTCGGCGGCCTCCACACACGCGTGCTCGCTCATGCGAGGGATGCGGCCGCCGGGGGCACCGGGCGCAGCTCGTACGACGCTGCCTCGCCGATGAGGGCCCGCCGCTCGGCGTTGTACGCGTCCGACAGCAGCTCGTCGAGCGGCACCTCGGCCGCGTCGCCGTACCAGGCCTCGCGGTCGGCCATGGCGAGCTTGCAGCCCTCGATGAGCAGGTGGACGTAGTCCGCGGACCCGTACCGCGGCAGCTCGGGCGGGAGCAGCGCGAGCTGCTGCAGCAGGACCGGTCCCTGGCTCCAGGGGCCCGCCTTGCACACGGTCCAGCCGTTCCAGTCGTACGTCACCGGGGTCTCGTAACCGGCGGACCAGGCGGCCAGGTCGGCGGCCATCAGGGTGCCGCTGTGGCGCGCGCCGCTGGTGTCCATGGTGGGCCGCCCCGCCTGGCGCACCAGCGCCTCGGCGATGAATCCGGACCGCCACACCTCCCGGGCCGCCTCGATCTGCGCCACCCTGTCCCCCGCCCCGGACACCTCCGCGAGCAGCCGCTTCCACGTGGCGGCCAGCGCGGGATTGCGGAGCAGCTCACCGGGGCGGGGCGATCTGCCGCCCGGCAGGTACACCTCGGCCGACGAGGTCCACTCCGTTTCGAACAGCCTGCGTACGCTCTCGACGGTCTCGCCGACGCGCTCCACGGGCGCGTGCCCGTGCTCCGCGTAGCCGATGGCGTACCTGAGCACGTCGGTGAGGGGTTTGGTGCCGTGGTCGCGCAGCACGAGCATCCAGGCGTCGAAGGCGCCCGGGACGGCCGCGGCGAGGGGCCCGGTACCGGGTACGAGGTCCAGGCCGAGTTCGCGGTAGTGGGCGATGGTGGCCCCGGCGGGCGCGACGCCCTGCCCGCACAGCACCCGCACCTCGCCGTCCGCCGGGGCGAGGAGGATCGGAACCTCGCCGGCGGGCCCGTTCAGATGCGGCTCCACGACATGCAGCACGAACGCCCCCGCCACGGCCGCGTCGTACGCGGTGCCGCCGTCCTCCAGGACGGCCATGGCCGACTGGGAGGCCAGCCAGTGGGTGGAGGACACCATGCCGAAGGTGCCCTGGAGGGTGGGCCGGGTGGTGAACATGCGGCTCTCTCACCTCGCTGTCAGCGGACGAGGGTGAAGACCGTGGCGGCGGTGACGGTGCCGAGTATGGTTCCGACAACCGTCTGAGCAGGCGTGTGGTCACGGAGCTTGACGCGGGACCACCCGGTGAGCGCCACGACGGGGAAGGCCCAGACCATGGCGATCCCATAGGTGAGGATGAGGATCGCGGAGACACCGCCGGCCACGGCGGTGTGTACCGAGACCTTCCACCATTTCGTCACGGTGAGGGTGACCGCCAGCCCCGCCAGCATGGCGACCACCAGGGCGAATATCTCGCGTGGAGCGCCGAGCACGACGAGGGCGAGCATTCCCGCGACCACGGAGCCCATGGTCACCGTGAGCGGAACGAATCGCTGCTGACGGATTTTGATGTGCCGGTCGGTCCAGCGGCCGAGGCGCACGCCCGCGATGATGAATCCGTAGGGGATGATCCCGCAGAACAGGGAAGCCAGCAGGCCCCAGCCGAGGCCGGAGAGTGTTCTCGTGCTGTGCCAGCCGACCACCAGCAGGATCACCACGACGAGAATGCCCGGGGCTAGGACCTCGGTGATCAGTTTCGCCAGCCGGCGGGCGGTGTCGGGGGCAGCGCCGGTGGTCTCGGTGGCGCGGTCGGTGTCTGTGCGAGCGTCATCGACGGGGAGTCTGGGGGTATGCGTGGGCATGGCCGCTTCTCTGGACGGGGTCGGTGGGTGCAAGTTGAGCAATTTCCCGCATGTCCGGGCTGAGGAATGCCTGGGAGACCATGCGGAGCCAGCGGACTTCCTCGCTCAAACTGGTCATGTCGCCGGGGCTGTCGGGGCGGGTATCGGTGATGCTGATTCCCTGGTTCTTGGCGTTGAGGGCCGAGGCCAGACGGAACGCGTCCACGAACGCTTCGGCATCCGGCCCGGACAGACCTTTCTCCTGTGCCGCGCCGCGGGCTGCCGCTTCGGTGCCTGCGGGAGTGTGTTCCTGCAGCGCCAGGGCGCAGTCGCGGATCTCGATGACGCGCCGGTACAGGCGCAAGCGGGTGTCGCGGATGTTCAGCAGGGAGCGATGACGACCGACATCGGTTCCCAGGACGACCGTCGGGTTGGCCTCGCTGAGGGCCTTCCACAAAGGGTAGAGGTCCCACAGGGCCCGGTAGTCGCCCAGCACCCGGGCGGCAGAGCCGACGGCTTCGGCGGGCAGCGTGGTACCGGTCAGGATCAGCAGCAGTGAGGCGTTCAGCAGCAGATTGGTGATCAGTATCGTCGTGGCGCTGGAGAAGGGCGACCGGTGCGCCGCGAAGTGCAAGAGGACGAACGACATTTGGTTGGCCACGTACAGCAGGCCCACTGCCGTCCCGGAGCCGACGAGCCCGAGACCGAGGCGCAGCCGTCCGGCAGGCGCCTGGCGGGCCTGTTTCCAGCACAGGTTGGTCGCCATGCCCAAAGCGGTGGCCAAGTACATGAGCCACACGCCCCAGTAGACGGGAGCCGGGAAGCTTCCGCTGGTGTCCATCAGGAAATCGCCGTTGTCGCTCCGCGGAAGGAAGGGGAAGGCAGCGGACATGATGATGCCGGTGACGACCGCGAGGACATGTCGGATGCGCCGGGCACGTCGCCCCTCGGGCTCACCGGCCATCTGCGCGATGAATTCGATCACCGCGCTCGCAGCCACGAGACCGCTCAGGTGTTTGAAGAGCGTGGATGCCGCGGCGACGTTCACCGTATCGTCGACGGTCCTCGCCACGCCTTCCACGCCGAGCGTCATGACGACGGCCAGGGCCAGGAAGGCGACGGTCAGGGGGCGTTGGCGGGGCGAGCGCACCGCTTTCGGGACGCGCCAGAACACCGCGGCCCACAGCAGCAGGGGCGTGGCCGCCTTCCATATGCCGGACGTCATCGCTTCTCCGCCTCGTGTCCGCCCAGGGCATCCTGGAGACGTCCGAGGGAGCCGGGAAGCCCGCTCGAGGCGCTCAGCCGATCCACGCTCTCGCCGAGCAGGCTTGCCGTCATTTCAGCCTGCTGTTCCTGTTTCTCGGCATAGCCGGCGCGTTGCAACAGCAGCGCCTGCAGCACGGTTTGCGGGTCGAGATCGGGGAAAAGGTGGGCAAGACCCGCGGCGTCCGGCACCAGTTCATGGCCCCACAGCATGTGAGCGATCTCGTGCAGCACGATGTGCCGCTGATGCGTCTGCGAGGTGTTGGCGGCGAAGTAGACGTGGTCGGCGTCGCTAGTGCTGAGCCAGGCTCCGCACAGTCCCCCGCTGGGCAGGGCGTCGTTCCACGGGTGCAGGAACAGGCGTCGCCCGCGGCGCTCCTGAAGGTCGTTCAGTAAGACATCGAGGGAGAAGGGAGCCGGAAGTGTCAGATCAAGTTCACGCAGTTTGGCCTGGCACTGCTTCCGGAGCTCTCGTTGCTCGCGCAGATTGCGAAGAGCATGCCACCCCATACGACCGTTCCCCCTTGAGCAAGGTGCCGTGCACCGGGCGCAAGGGTAACAAGGGTCGGCGCGATCAACTCTGCGACGGTGGGGCCGGGGAGCCGTCCGACTCCTTCAGCCCTTCGAGTCTGCGGAGGTGGTCGACCATGATGCCGACCTGGTCGCGGCTGGCGTCGGAGAGGCCCTGGGCCCGTAGGGCCACATTGAGCACGCCGCTCGCCTTGAGCCTCCACAACAGATCGAGCTGGGGTTCGACACGGGCGGCGTACTCGTCGTCGAAGAAGTACCGGACGTCCGTACCTCCCCAGCCCGCCAGCGCCTCCAGATGATGGATGCGGGGATTCGTGGCCTTCCCCGTGGCCAGTTCCCAGATGTAGGCGCCGGAGATGACGTTCTTGCCCGCGGCCTCGTTGATGACCCGGGCGATCTGGTCGTACGAGGGCCGTTTGCCACCTTCGGGAGTCCTGAGCTCGATCAACCGCTGGACGCGGCCGGCCAGATCTTCAGGTCGGCCGTGACCAGCGGTCTGGTCGGCACTGGCCATCACGGCTCCTTCGTCAGGCGGGACGACCCAACACAGTACTGGACGGGTGCGGGACCCGACCCGGCGGGCGCGGTCCAGGACGGCACCGGGCCACTGGCCCGACGCCGCCACAGCCGAGGACGGACCGGATCAGTCAGCGATCTTCGGCTCGGGCACCGACACTCCGAGGTAATCATAAACGTGCGTTGATGCCAATGGGGTCCCGGGTGGTAGGTTGCAGAGCAACGCAAGACGGCACGGCAGCCCAGGAGTTGGCGATACCGTCAACGTACGTAGATGATCCGGGCGCGCGCCCCGCGGTGGGCGCAGAGGAACCGTGCGAACGGACGGGGGTGCATTCATGAGACGGGGGTTCGATGGGCGCGACCGAAGTGGTGGGCGGCGAGGCCGAAGGCAAGGCCGCCCGCGATGAACCAAGGGTTCCACAGGGCGAGCGTCCAGGCGCGCTGCGACGCGCTCACATCGGCGTCCATGTGTGTGACATCGGTCAGCAGCAGGACCTCGATCGTGAGACCACGTACGAGCAGGAGACCACAGACACCCCAGCCGAGCCACCGCATGATCCGGCGAAGGTGCCTGTGCGGCCGGGGCCTGGTGAGCAGCAGGCCCAGCAGTGCGCCGACGAGACAGAGGGTGCCGACGCCCCACAGACCGGTGATGACGAACCAGGCAGGGCGTTCGGCCGCGAGCCTCTCTCCGGCGGAAACGTTCAGCCACCTTTGGCCACCAACCGCCCAGTAGTAATGCAGTCCCGCAAAAAGGACACCCCATCCACACGCCAGATATCCCCACTTCTTGGCGATGGGACCGAAATTGGTGGACATGAGTAGACCTCCGGGTTTCTGCTTCTGTTCCACTTGCGTCCGACGATGCGGTGCTGCGTTAGACGTTCTTTGATCCACAGATCGACTCTTTCTCGGTCATCAGGTCGGACAGCCGTGACCCGCCGCTCGGTGTTCTCGTGGTGTTCGACGGCCGATCGGCACATCCAGGGGGAACCGCATGTTCAGCGACCATTCTCGTGAGCTCATATCCGAGACACCGGAATCTTCTGACGACTTCGTTCGGCGGCTGCGCGATCTGCGGTTGTGGGTCGGCCAGCCTTCGCTGCGCCGACTGCAGCAACTGGCGGGAAAGGCCCAGGCAGCCAACGGCGACGAGATCGACGCTCTGCCGCGCAGCACCGTGTCCAACATCCTGCGGGGAACCCGGGTGCCGCGGTCGGACTTTGTCGAGGCATTCGTCTCCGCCTGTCTGAAGCACCGCGGTTCGGCGGAGTCCGAGATCGCCGTAGCCGTCGAGGACTGGCTCACCGTCTGGCGGCAGCTGAGCGCAACGGCCACCCGCCGGAAGGAGTTTGACGTGTGCCGGGACGAGCCCGCCCCCGTGGATCAGCCGAACCGACAGGCGGGCGCGGTGACCGCTCCCCCGCAGCAACTGCCCGCGTCGCCGCCCACTCTGGTGGGTCGTGAATTCGACCTCGCGGTGCTCGACATGCAGAGGGAGCGCCGTGGCTGTACCGTGCCGGTCACCGTGGTCTCGGGTATGGCCGGAGTGGGCAAGACAGCTCTGGCGGTGTGGTGGGCGCGACGGATCGCCGGTCGTTTCCCCGACGGCCAGATCCATCTCGACCTGCGCGGGTCCCGGCCCAACCCGATGCGGCCCGAGCAGGCCCTGACCATCCTGCTGCGGGGTCTGGGCATGGCGGACGGCGACATCCCGAGCGACATCGAATCGCAGATCGGCAGCTATCGCTCGCTGCTGGCCGACCGACGTGTACTCATCGTCCTCGACGACGTGCTCGACACCGCCCAGGTGCGCCCGCTGCTGCCCGGTGACTCCCAGTGCCTGGCGGTCATCACCAGCCGTAACCGGCTGTCCGGCCTCGTCGCCAGGGACGGAGCACACCGCCTGCTGCTCGCCCCGCTCTCCCCGGCCGCGTCCCGCCGTGTGCTCGCGCAGGCCGTCGGCCGGGAGTTGGGCGCGGCCGACGTCGAGGCCCTGGACGAGATCGCCCGGCTGTGCATGCACCTGCCTCTCGCGCTGAGGATCGCCGGAGCCACCCTCGCCGACCGCCCTCATCAGGACGTCCGTGCGTACGCCGCCGAATTCGGCAGGGGCGACCGGATGACCGCGCTCGCCATCGACGGGGACGAGCACGACACGGTGCGTGGGGCGTTCGACGCCTCCTGCCGGCTGCTCGCCCCGCGGGCCCAACGCCTGCTCTGCATCCTCGGCCTGGCCGGCCGGACCGAGGTCAGCGTGGAGAACAGTGCCGAACTCGGGGGAATCGGGGTCGACGAGGCACGTCGGCTGCTCAACCAGATCGCGGCGGAGAACCTGATCGAGCCCGCGGTCCGGGACCGGTACGTCCTGTGCGACCTGCTGCTCGACTACGCCAGGGAGCGCGCCGAGACCGAGGGCATCACGCTGCCGCCCGCGTCCACCGCGAGCTCCTGGGGTCATCAGCGGGCTCCGCATCGTGCCAAGGGTGTATCCGTCGGGCGTACGACTTCACCGGTTTGCGAGGACGCTCGACAACTGCCGCTCGACGGCCAGAAGCGAGCCGACCGTGAGCACCGTCCGGTCGCCGACGCGGCTTTCGCCGGACATGAACGCATTGCCCTGGACCGAGCGTTCGAGCCGCACAGTGTGCTCCAGCGTCTCCCCGGGCATCACACCACCGTGGAATCGGCAGTCGCGCAGCCGGCCGAGCATCGGCAGCCCTTCTTCGCCGCCTCCGCGACGCTCGTTCCACTGCTCGGTGCCGAGCCACAGCAGCGCCGCCGCCTGGCCGAACGACTCGACGACGAGTGAGCGCGGAAAGGCGTACCGCTCGGCGGTCAGCCCGGGGGCGAGGGCCTGGTAGCAGGGCTCGCTCCCGCTGACCGCCTTGTGCGCGACGATCCCGACGCCCGGCTCCAGGACGGACACCCGGTCCACCAGGACCAGGGGGTGTGCCACGGGGAGCAGGCGGAGAATGTCGGAGTACCCGAGCTTCACACGGCACCTCCGCCACGGACGAGGGCGACGGTCGCCTGCACGACCAGCGGCCCGGTCGGCCCGCCCCGGCGGCAGTCCACCTTCGCGCGCACCGCACCGGGGCGGTCGTCAGCACTGACGGAGATCTCCAGCTGCAGTGCGTCACCGTCGCGCATGGGCTTGAGGACACGCAGCGAGCGCAGCGAGTCGATCTCCAGCCAGTCGTCCTGGTGATCGCCCCACACATGGGCGTTCAGACGGGGAGAGTGCGCGAGCACCAGGCCGACGCACTGGCGCACTCCTTCCAGGAAGAAGACCGCCGGATACAGCGTGACGACCGGGAAGTGCCCGGCCATGTACGGGTCGGACGCGGTGACGGTCTTCCGGGCGCGGACCAACAGCCGTGCGTCCGCGCCCGGTTCGCCGACGGTCTCGACCGAGTCGATCGTGTCGACGGCGTCGAGCGGACGGACGTACGTCTTCGGTGCGGCCCCGGTCCTCGGGGCCGTGGATGTGCCGGTCACAGGAACCACACCCCGTCGTACTGTGACCACCGGTTCGCCAGCCGGGTGGTGTCCAGGCATCGCACACCCGGCAGCAGATCCGCGGCGCCCAGGCCGAACTCCGCCAGATCCGGCGCGTCCACGGCCACACCGTGCCCGGCGTCGAGCAAGGCGCGTACGGACTCGGCGGGGTCCGGCAGGTTCTCCAGCACCAGGGAGCCGACCCGCAGGGTGGGCCGCTCGCCCTCCGGGACCACCGCCGCGGTGACCGCGGAGCCGCGCAGGACGACGTCGAGCCCGCCCAGTTGCTCGCCGAACGTCAGCATCCCGTAGAGCGTGTCGAAGAACTGGGCCTCGGCCGTGCCTCGATAGCCGCGGTCGATCATCACTAGGTACGGCATGGTTCAGAAGCCTCCGATGTACACGGTGCGTTCGGCTGCCTCCATCGTGGCGGCGAGCCGGGCCACGGACCGCAGCCGGACCTCCGGGACGTGGTGTGCGGCACCGCGTTCGGCGCTGCACGCGGTGCACACGATCCAGCTCACCCGGCCGGGGTGATCGCTGACCAGCCGCCGTACCAGGCCCGCCGCCGAGGGGTGCTCCCGGTCGGGGGCCAGCAGATTGCCGGGTTTTTTGTCGCCCAGAGACTCCTGGGTGAGGACGGTGTTGTATCCGCAGGCCCAGATGCGCACGCTCCTGCCCTGGTCCAGGACCGCCTGGGCAAGGCGCAGCACGGTGGTCAGGGTGTCGTCGGTGTGCGGAGGCGCCGTGAGGACGATCAGCAGGTCCCACCGGCGGCGTTCGACAAAGCCGGCCATGTCAGTGCCACACCACCTTCGTGTCCGGGGCCATCAGCCGTGCGGCCAGCTCCGCCATGCTCACCCGGACCGCGCCTGGCACCAACGGTGCTTTGTGCAGGGCACGTTGGGACAGGGTGAAGTCGTCGATCCAGATCCGGCCGCCTGCCGCGGCCAGGTCGGACAGGGCGGTACCGGCGGCGCCCCGGATCCCGGTGGCGACGCCGTCCGACACCAGGAAGAGCCACACCCGGTGGCCGCTACGGGCCAGTTCCACGGCGTCCCGCAGGAACCGTTGTGCGGTGGCCCCGGCCTTCGTCCCGACGAGGACGTAGTCCGGCCGGGCGCCGTCCCCGCCGGCCGCTTCGGGCGCGTCGGTCATGCCGGGCTGCTCACCTTCTGGCTCAGCAAGGTGCGAACGTCGGTCAATGTCTGCACGTCGGCGACCTCGTGTGACTCGACCTTGATGCCGTAGTGCCGCTCCAGGGTCACCGCGAGCTCCAGGGCGAGGAGCGAGTCGACGCCGAGGTCACGGGTGAAGTTCGCCTCGTCGGTGATCAGGTCCGGCTCGATGTCCAGCACATCGGCGATCAGCTCCCGCAGTTCAGCGGTTTCCATGGTGGATTCGGGGCGCATGGGCGGTCCCTCCTGTTGTTCTGGAAGACTTCAGGGCGTGAAGAGTTGATGGCTGGGAGCCGGCGACCGCTATCCGCATCCGCCGGCGTGTCCCGCGTCGAGTCCGAGCGCGGTGATTCCGGCGAGCGGTTCGTCGGAGGCGGGGTTCGGCAGCGCGTCCGGCGGCGCCGCGTAGGTCTCGCGGAACGCCCGTACGAAGGCCGGGAGCCGGTCCGTGCCGAAGTACTTCTCGCGGCCGAGGATGAAGAACGGTACTCCGAAGGCTCCGTCGTGGTACGACCTGGTCAGCACGTCCGCACCGGCGCGCTGCAGCCGCGGGGAGTCGCAGGCGGCCGCCAACCGATCTCGTTCGAGGCCCAGTTGAACGGCAATGTCCCCGATGACGGCCCGGTCGCAGATGTCCCGGCCGTGCTCCCAGCGCGCACGGTAGACAAGGTCGACGTACGCGCGCCCCAGGCCGGCCTGCTCGGCCGCCAGGTGGCCCAGGTGGGCCACGTCCCAGTGCGGATCCCTGTCGATGGGCCAGGTCATCGTCAGACCGCGCTCATGTGCCAGGCGCCGCGCGTCCTGGAGGACGTAGAAGTTCTTGGCGCGGGACATGGGCACCCAGGGGAGCTCGACTCCTGCGTCGCCGAGCAGGCGCGCGGTCGGGTCGTCCGGCTCCCAGCAGGGAATCCACTCGAGGGCGTCGGCCACGTCCCGGTACCGGTCCATCAGGTCGCGGTAGGCGAACCAGGAATACGGGCTGCGGAGGGAGAAGTACCAACGCGGCGGCTTGGCCGATGGCTTGGCCATGGTGGGGTCCTCTTTTCGGCTGGAGGTCGTGGGGGGAGAGGGATCGGTCCCCGTGGCTACAGGGAGATACCGCCGTCGATCCGGAGCACCGCCCCGGTGATGTACCGGGCCCGGTCCGACACCAGGAACGAGACGAGATCGGCGACCTCTTGGGGCTGTCCGACGCGGCGCAGGGCAATCTGCTGCCTGGCCTTCTCCAGGACCTGTTCGTTGAGCGCCCCGGTCATGTCGGTCTCGATGAAACCGGGCGCGACGGAGTTGACCCGGATGCCGTACCTGCCCACTTCCTTGGCGAGCGACCGGGAGAATCCGTCGATCCCCGCCTTGGAGGCCGCGTAGTTGGTCTGGGTCGCGTGGCCGAGGACGCCCGCGACGGAGGACAGGTTGACGATCACGCCGGACTTGCGCTTCATCATCCCGAAGACCACGGCGCGGCACACGTTGTAGACCCCGTCGAGGTTGGTGTCCAGCACCGCGTGCCAGTCCTCGTCGCGCATCAGCAACAAGGGGTTGTCCTTGGTGATGCCCGCCGAGGTCACGGCCGCGTCGATGGGCCCGAGGGCGTCCTCGGTCCGCTGGATCCAGGCCCGTACGGAGTCGGCGTCGCGCACATCGGCCCGCCGGGCGAGGGCACGCCGGCCGAGGTCGGCCACCTCCTTCTCCACCTCTCGGGCCTCCTCCTCGCTGGAGCGGTAGCAGAAGCCGACGTCGAATCCGTCGTGGGCCAACTGCCTTACCACCGCGCGGCCTATGCCCCGCGAACCACCGCTGACCAGGGCGACCCGTGCCATGGCGTCAGTCATCTTCCGTCCTCGTTTCCGTTCCGTACGGGTACACGCGCAGCAGCGCACAGCCCAGGACGCCGCCCTGGTCGAAGGAGGTGACCACGGCCAGCCGCCCCGGTGCCGACGGGTCCTGCTCTGCGGTCACCAGCACCGAGGCGATCTGGAAGGACGCGGTGGCGGCGCCGGCGTCCCCCCACGTCTCGTCGCCCGGCAGCCGCACCGGGCGGTGCCCGTCCGGCAGCCCGGCGCAGACCGCCCGCACCGCCTCGTCCCACCCGTCGGCGCCCGCGGGCGAGATGGCCCAGATCTCGTCGGCCGTGGCACCGGCACGGGTCAGCGCGCGCCGCAGGCAGTCGGCGGCGGTACCCGCCCACGCCTCGCCTGTGTGCACCGCGGTCTCGACGGCCAGGATCTCCGCCAGGACCGGCGGCGCGTCGGTCACGGCCGCCTCGGCCGAGGGCTCGACCAGGAACATTCCGCAGCCCTCACCGAGCGCCGCGGAGGCAGGTGTGCCGCTTCCGTGGTGCTCCAGCCACGCCCGTTCCCCGGTGAGCTCCTCGGCCCCGCCGCACAGCACCGCGCGGGCCCGCCCCGTCGAGAGCAGCCGCAGGGCGTACCGCAGCGCGAACAGGCCCGCCGTCCGGCCCCCGGCGACTGTCGTATTGGGCCCCTTGATGCCGTGCCGGATCGCGCACTGGGCGGCGGCGCTGTTCATCACGGCGTTCGGGATGCGCGCCGCGTCGATGAAGTACGGCAGCTCCTGGGTCAGGGTGTCCCGGGTGATGTCCATCATGCTCTTGGCGCTGCCGAGGGTTGTGCCGAGCACGACCGCCGCGTGCTCACCGGTGGCCACCTGGCGGTGGCGCCCGTCGGAGCCGAGGAGTTGGTCGACGGTGGCCAGAGACAGCGCGCTGACCCGGTCCAGGGACCGGGTTCCCTTGCGGCCGAGCACCTCCCGCACGTCGAAGCCGGGCACCGCGGCGGCGCGGTCCTGCGGCACCGGGCCCGTGCCGGGGCCGAGCGGCGTCACCGCGCGTCGGCCGGCTGCCACGCCGTGCGCGAAAGCCGTGCCGCCGATGCCGAACGGCGAGACCGCGGCCCAGGCGGATATCACCGCGCGCGTCACGCCGGGCCGTCCCCGGTGCCGCGCAGCGCCCTCATGATGGTGTCGTCGAGGCTGACGATGCGGGCCTGGTTGCCGTTCTCGGGGACCGCGTAGCCGTGCGTGATGGTGCCGGTGGCGACCTGCAACAGCCGCCCGTCGCGGACCACGTGGCAGTCCATCCGTGAGGTGTAGTGCAGGTTCTTGAAGATGTCGGTGACCTCGTAGGTGCAGTAGAGGTCCTCCTCCAGCAGCGCCTCGCCCACCATCTCGATACGGGACTCGGTCACCAGGGGAATCCAGTTCCGAGTTCCGAGCTGCCGGCCGATGGAGATGCCCCGGGAGTCCACGAACCGGTGCTTTGCCTCTTCCATCAGCCGCAGGTAGGCGGTCATCTGCACCCGCTCGAAGAAGTGCACGTACGGGTAGGGCACGCGCATCCGCCAGCCGTAGCCGTTGCGGCCGGCGAGCAGCTGGTCGAGCACCGGGTCGTGGTCCACGGTGCCGCCGGAGACCAGCGGCGCGAGCGGCCCGGGCACCTCGGCGCCGGCCTTGGCCGGGCCGATCTCCCGCACGGTGAAGGGGGCGAGCGCAACGGGTGTCGGGAGACGGTCGGGCAGCCGGCGGACGTCCTCGTCGAGCCGCAGTACCGCCTTGACGGAGCCGGTGACGATCTTCTTCGACTCGCCGTTGCGGGGCACGAAGACGCTCACCTGGAACCCGAGGGTGTCCGCCGGGTCCCCGGCCACGGGCCGCACCCGCAGCAGCGCCTGGTCGTCGACGTACATCCCGCCGCGCAGCTTGGCGGCCAGGTCGACGACGTCGAAGCCGAGGCCGTACTGCTGATAGAGCTCGCCGACCGGCAGCCCGGCTGCCCGGAAGTGCTCGATGACGGCCTTCTCGATCAGGTAGTTGACGTGCTTGAAGCCGATGTACGTGCCGATGTTGGCGCCCTCGTACGACGGGCTCAGCGTGACCGAGGACTCCTCGGTGAGCAGCTTGCGCACGCTGGTGTCGATCGTGCTGGTGTCGATCACTGTTTACGCTCCGATGTGCTGGGGGGCAGCGACCGGGGGCCCGGGCCGCCGCTGGCTGTTCGCGGGCCGGCGCCGACCCGTGCGGTGAATTCGGCGAGTGTGCGGGCCAGCCGCTCGGGTTGCTCGACCATGGGGAAGTGGCCGCCGCCGTCGATCGGGCGCCAACTGGCCGAGCCCAGACGCTCGACGAGGGCGTGGCCCTCGGCCGGATCCGCGATGGCGTCGGCGGTACCGGAGACGACGAGCGTGGGCACGTGCAGCGCGTCGGTGCGCAGCCACGGCGTGCTCATGTAGAGCTCCAGGAAGCGGTACCAGCCGTAGGGACCGATCGACTCGGTCACGCGCTCGGCCATGGCGCGGCGCAGCGCGGGCCTGCCGCGCTCACCGGCGACTGCGCGGATGCCCTCCTCCATGGCGTCGGTGAGGTCCTCGGCGAGGTTGGCGACCAGGTCCCAGCCGATGTCCGCGGGCCGGTCCCGGAAGAACGGGGACACCAGGACGAGGCCGCGGATCCCGTCCTCGCTGCGGGCGTCGGTGTGCGGTCCGGCTTCCCGGCACAGCCAGGACAGCACCGCGGTGGCCGCGTAGGAGTGGGCGACGACGATGTCGGCGCCCCCGGCATCCCGCGCCGCTTCCAGCGCACGTCCGGCCCAGGTGGCCGCATCCGTACGGTGATTCCACTGGGGCAGCCCGCTGGCGCGCCAGGGGAGGTCGGCGGTCCACAACTCGGCGGAGCGCAGCCCGTCGTGCCGTGCGGCGTGGTCGCACAGCGTGTCCCATACGGTGCCGCTGTTGGCGAGGCCGTGCAGCAGCAGGATCCGTGGGCCGTCGGCCGCCGTGGGCGGCCGGCAGGTGCGGCGCCGCAGCAGGATCGGCTGCTGCCGGTCCCCGGCCGGGTCGCGGCGGGCGGTACCGTGCGTCTGGTCCGTTGCGTCCCTCACCGTGGCACTACCGCCCGTCCGGACGGTGCAGGAGGAGACCTGCCGTCGCGTCGTCGGCCGCGGAGCCCGCGACGGCGAGGAACGGGCCCTGGCCTCCGGCGCCGAAGTGGCCGGCTGCGGTGGCGCATTGCAGGACACCCAGTGCGCCGGAGGCGGTCCCGCGGCCTTCGGCCGGAGCGTACCGGAGCACGCCCGGCAGCAGGCCGTCGGCCGCGTGGTGGCCTTCCGGGCCCGTCCAGGCCGCCACGGTGACACGCTCCGGGGCGACGGGACCGGCTCCGGCCGCCGGAGAGCGTCCCGACAGGGCCGCGACACAGGATCGCGGGTCGCCGCTGCGGAGGTAGCGGCCGAGCCGGGCCAGGACCGTGGCTCCGCGTGCCAGGGCCCGCTCGGGGCGCTCCAGCACGAGGGCCACCGCGGCGTCGATCACCCGGTCTTCGCCGAGGAGTTCACCGGCCGCCGTGGTGGCGGGTTCGACACCGACGACCAGCACGTGCTCCGCACGGCCCGCGGCCAGCAGGGTCATCGCCCAGAAGACGGCGTCCAGGCCCGAGGCGGGCCCGTTGCAGAGCATCAGGTTCGGGCCCCGGCAGGTGAACCGGATGGCGGTCTCCGACGCGACGACGTTGCTGGACAGCCGGGGGGTGACGATCGGGCTGGTCAACCGGCTGCTGCCGGTCCGGGCCACGACCTGTACGACCTCCTGCACCGTGTCCAGGTTGCCGAGGTTGGAGCTGGCCACCACGGCGACCGACTCGGCGGGCACCGTCAGGACGTTCCGCCGCGGCGCGCCGTCGACGGTGCCGCGTGGCGGCGCCTCGGCCGGGCCGGTCAGAAGCCCAGCATGGCGCAGTGCGTCGTCGGCCGCGCACAGGGCCAGCTGGGTGGCCCTGTCCTGGTAGCGCAGTCCCTTCTTGCCGATGAGCGCTGCTGGGTCCACGGGGGGCGCCTCAGGGGGCGCGGGCAGGAGCAGCTCCGCCGGTGCCCCGGCACCGGGGAGCGCCAGGCCCACCGCCGTCATGACCGCCTGCATCAGGGTGCCTCCACGATTGCCACGGCGTTGATGCCGCCGAATCCGAACGCGTTGATCTGCGCGAGCCGCGCAGCCGACGGTGCCGCCGCGCCGCGCACGAACCGGAATCCGGCAGCCTGCTCGATCGGGTGGTCCAGGCCGAGCGTCGGCGGCACGCGGCGGCGCCGGAACGACTGCAACGCGGTGATCAGGCTGTGCAGTCCGGAGGCGCCGGAGGTGTGGCCGGTCATCGACTTCATCGCGGTCATCAGCGGCCGGGACATCTGCGGGCCGAAAACCTCGGCGAGCGCCCCCGCCTCGGCCTCGTCGTTGGCGTGGGTGCCGGTGCCGTGCAGCATGACCAGGTCGATGTCGGACGGGGTGACGGCCGCTCGGTGGTACGCGTCGCGCATCGCCGCGGCGATGCTGACCCGGTCCGGCGCGGTGGCGTGCTGGGCATCGCAGTTGACGGCCACGCCGCGTACCGCACCGTGCCGGGCGGCGTCGGGCGCCGTGCCGCGCCGGAGCACGACGGCCGCGGCACCCTCACCGAGGATCGTGCCCCGCCGGTCGCGGTCGAAGGGCCGCACTGTGTCCGGCGGGACCGACTGCAGCCGGTCGGCGTTGGCGAACATGCTCTCGGTGATGGAGTCCACTCCGGCCACCACTACGGTGTCGGCGGCACCTGCGTCGAGCAGGTCCGTCCCCATCGCCAGCGCGTACAGGGACGCTGAGCAGGCGTTGGAGACGGTGTGCGTCATGGTGGCGCCGAACCGTCGGCGCAGCGCGGTGCCGAAGTGCAGTTGAGCGGCGTCGAACGCGGCGCCCCGGTGGCGCAGTTCCACCGAGCGCAGCTCCCGCAGGCCCGAGCCGACAAGCACCGGAATGCCGCCGAGGTTGTCGCCGAGCCCGGCGTCGGCGAGAGCCTGTGCGACTGCGTCCAGCAGGAAGGCAGTGGCGCGCAGCGGTACGTCGCCCGTGGCGGGGCGGTCGTCGATCTCGTAGAGGTGGCCCGCGCCGAAGCAGTCCGGGTCGAAGCCGCGCATCGGGGCCAGCCCGGAGCGGCCGGCACACAGGCTCTCGAAGATCTCGTCGGTGGTGCTGCCGACCGAGGCCAGCGCTCCGATGCCGGCCACGGCATGGGCGTCGGACGGGATCACGCCATCACTCCGGCCGCCGTCGCGTCCTCCGCCTGTGCATTGCCGTCGTAACGTCCCAGGACGACCACCGCGTTGTTGCCTCCGAAGGCCAGGCCGTTGTTCTGGACGACCCTCAGGTCCGCCTCGACCGCCTCGTTGGGTACGCAGTCGACGGCGCAGTCGGGGTCGGTGCGGGTGTGATTGATCGTCGGCGGGATGAAGCGGTGCACGATTGCGAGTGAGCAGGCGATGGCGGCCAGCGCGCTCGCGGCGCCCATGCTGTGCCCCAGCATCGACTTGATGGAGACCGTGCGCGGCGGCTCCGCGCCGAAGACGTCCCGGATGGCCCTGGTCTCGGTCACGTCGTTGGCCTTGGTTCCGGTGCCGTGCGCGGAGATCAGATCGACCTCGCCGGGCTCGACCCCGGCGTCCTGCAGGGCCAGGGACATCGCGCGGGCCACGCCGTCCTGGTCGGGCGCGACCTGGTGGTACGCGTCGCAGTTGAGGCCGTAGCCGAGCACTTCGGCATAGATGCGGGCGCCGCGCCGAAGCGCGGACTGGAGGCTTTCCAGGACGAGTACGCCCGCGCCCTCGCCGGTGAGGATGCCCTTGCGGTCCACGTCGAACGGGCGGCAGCAGTCGGGCGCGATGGTGCCCAGCCGGTAGAAGCCGGCGAAGGTCTTGCGGCACATCGCGTCCGCGCCGCCGCACAGGGCGAAGTCCACATCGCCGGAGCGCACCGCGTCGTAGCCGTAGCCGATCGCATAGTTGCCGGCCGCGCAGGCGGTCGGGATGGTGACGGCCTCGACGTCGGTCAGGCCCAGCTCCTGGGCGATCGCGGCGGACAGCCGCCCCGCCGGGATGCGCGCCGCGACCCGCGGGTCCATGGCCTCGGGGCCGTCGGCGAGTTCGGTCGCGACGAGCTGGTCCAGGTCGTGCGACTCGCCGTCGGTGGTGCCGATGGAGACCATGCCGCGTTGCCGTCGCAGCACCGCCGGGTCCAGTCCGGCATCCTCGACGGCCATGCGGGCCGCCGAGACCGCGAACCGGGTGGCGGGACCGAGCGAGTCCAGAGGGAGGTCCTTGATCCACTGCTCCGGTGCGAAGTCGGTGACCCCGCAGCCGATGGAGTGCTCGAACCCCTCGGTCTCGAAGGCGGTGATGGGTTTGGCACCGCTGCGCCCGGCCCGCAGCCCCGCCGTGAACTCCTCCACCCCGGTCCCGATGCTCGACACCACGCCGAACCCGGTCAGCACGACGCGTCGGGCCGCGTCCCTCGGCAGTTTTCCAGCGAAAGTTGACACCATCAGGCCCCGTTTTGAGTGGTTGGATATCGAGCAGCCGTTACTTCTTCTCGAAGGCTTCGGTCACCACGTCGTTGACGGCCTCCAGGTTCACCATGCGGGCGAGCTCGGACTGGTCGATGACAATACCGAAACTCTTCTCGAGGGAGGACAGGATCTCGATTGCCTGCAGCGAGTCGGCGCCGTAGTTCTCGACGAAGAGAGCCTCCGGTTCGATCTCGTCCTCCTCGATTTCGAGGACGTCGCAGATTATTTCCCGGACCTTGGCGTAGCGCTCATCGGTGGTCGTCGACACCATTGGTTTCCCATCCGTGCTGAATCGTAGACGCCCCTGCGGTTACAGGGGCGTTGTTGTTGACACCACTGTTGGTTGCGTCCCGTGTGTCCCGCAAGGCGGGGGACGGCATGGGACAGAACGAGACAGCAGAATAGTGGGGCGCTCGACGGTAACCGCTCTTTAGAATCGGTGCCGCTCAGCCAATCGTTCCCAGGGGGAATCCTTGAACAGCGAGGCACTTTCGGCAATCGCCACCGGCGTGGAATCGACCTCCGCGGACGACGATTACGAGGCCAGAACCGCACTGCGCAAGCGAATTGCCGCCGAATGGCAGAAGGGCGATCCGCTGCCGCGCATCTCGTACACCCCGGACGAACACGCCCTGTGGGAGACCGTGACGTCCAAACTGTCCGCCCTGCACCGGGATCTGGCCTGCTCAAACTACCTGCGGGCGGCCGCACGCATCGTGCTGCCGACCGACCGTGTTCCCCAGCTGGACGAGGTCTCCGAAGTACTGACCGAGACCTGCGGATTCCGGCTGTACCCGGCCGAAGGGGTTGTGGCGGCCCGCAAGTTCTACGGCGAGTTCGAGGACAACGGCTTCTTCGCGACGCAGTATCTGCGCTCTCCCAGGGCGCCGTTCCACTCGCCCGAGCCGGACGTCATCCATGAACTCGTCGGGCATGCGGTCATGCTGGCCGACCCGGTCTTCGCCGACCTGTACCGGGCCTTCGGCCGGGCGGCCCGGCGAGCCCGCACGAAGGAGGCCCTGGATGCCGTGTGCCGCGTCTTCTGGTTCACGATCGAGACCGGGGTGATACGGGAGCAGGGCGAGCTGCGCGCTTACGGCGCGGCCATCCTGTCCTCCGTCGCCGAGCTGGAGTCCTTCCGCCACGTCGAGCTGAGGGACTTCGACGTGGCGGACGTGATCCGCCAGGACTACAGCGACAAGGAGTGCCAGCCGCTGCTCTTCGTCGCGGACTCGGTCACCCGGCTGTCCAACGACGTACGGCAGTTCCTGGACAACGTGAAGTAGCCCACTCCCGACGGCGTGCCGCCCGCACGCCGCGTCAACCGACAACAGCGAGGTGCACAACCATGCGGATACAGCTCGATGTGACCGAGTCCGTGCAGAACTACGTCGCCGACCACTCCTTGCGCGAGCCGGAAGTGCTGCGTGAACTGCGGGAGTTCACCGGAGCGATGCCCGAGCGCAATATGCAGATCTCGCCGGAACAGGGGCAGTTCATGCGGCTGCTGCTGCGCGCGGTGGGCGCAAGGAGGACGCTCGAGGTCGGCGTCTTCACCGGCTACAGCCTGCTCAGCACGGCGTTGGCGCTGCCTGCCGACGGTGTTGTGACTGCCTGCGACATCAGCGACGAGTGGGCCAAGGTCGCGCTCGACCACTGCGAGCGGGCCGGGGTCGCCGGCAAGGTGGACCTCAGGATCGGCGACGCCCGTGCGACCCTCGCCACGCTGGTCGCCGAGGAAGGCGCGGCCGGGTCCTACGACTTCGCCTTCCTCGACGCCGACAAGCCCGGCTACGAGCAGTACTACGAGCACGCGCTGACGCTGCTGCGGCCCGGGGGTCTGCTCGTCGCGGACAATGTGCTGTGGTCCGGGAACGTGGTCGACGACTCCGTGCAGGACGAGGACACCCGGGCCCTGCGGGCGTTCAACTCCAAGGTCTACGCGGACGACCGGGTGCACATCAGCATGCTCCCCTACGCCGACGGGCTGACCTTGGCCGTCAAGCGCTGACCGGGACGCCGTCCTCCGTGGCGGCTTCCGGCCCCGCCCTCCGCGGCCGGCCCAGCCGGGCCAGGCCGCGGGCGGCGGCCCGGGCGGCGCCACGGGAGACGGCCAGCGGGTCCCAGCCGGCCCCCCGTTCCGGCAGCAGCGCCCGGTCGCCGAGAACGGCGCCGTGGTACACCTCGGCCATCAGTGCCCGCCCCGTGATCCGCGCCGCGCACATCACTCCGCCGACCATGACCCCGGCGACACCGCTGCCGTAACGGGTGCTCTGGCCGACGACGTGCAGTCCCGCCACACCCGTCGCGGTGCCGGGCCGCGCCCCGGTCCGGCCCCAGCGGGCCAGGCCGTACGGCGTGCCGCCGGTGGACAGCGTGTAGCGCTCCTGGGAGAGCGGGGTGGCCAGTTCGAGATGCGTGATGTGGTCCCGGAACGGCCCGAGCGCCTGCTCCCCGGCCCGTAGAAGTGCCTCGGTGAACCGCGCCTTCTCCGCGAGATAGCCGGGCTCACGCCGGTAGCGTCCGCCGTCGGCGGGCCCCCGGGTCACGCCCCAGTGCTCATAACCGGGCGGACACAGCGTCATCAGCTGGAAGTTGGCATGCCCGGGCGGGCAGGCGTGGGATGCGTCCGGATCCCTCGGCGAGCTGAACGAGACGAACAGGGACCGCACTTCCCGGGGCCGGCGGCCCTGTTCCAGGTCCCGGTACAGCGCCTCGATGTCGCGCACTCCGTACCACCACAGATTGGCCTCGGGCCGCTCGGGCAGCTCCCTGTCCAGCGCCACGTACAGCGTGGCGAACGGCAGCGAGACGGCGGCCTCACGGGTGTTCCTGACAATGACCTTGCTGAAGTGCTCGGGGCCCACCAGGTCCAGCACGGTCCGTCGGTAGTCGGCGTTGGAAATCACCAGGGGGGCGGCCAGACGGGCGCCGTCGGTGAGGGTGACGCCCGTGACGGCGCGGCCGTCGACCTCGATGCGGGCGACTCTGCTTCGGGTGCGCAGTTCGCCGCCGTGCGCCTCGATCACCTCGGTCAGCGTGGCGGCCAGCATTTGGCCGCCACCGACCGGGTAGTACGCGCCGCGCAGATAGTGGTCGATGATCGTGGCGTGCGTCCACACCGTGGCCTGCCCCGGCCCCAGCCCGTAGTTGGGCGACTGCGCCGCCAGTACGGTGCGGGCGACCGTCGACAGCGCGCAGTGCTCGAACAGGTCCCCGAGGGTGCGCGCCCCCCACTGCTGGACCGTCGGCGCGCTCGCCAGCCGCTCGGCGACCGGCAGGTCGGCCGGCGCCAGCAGGGACCCGCGCTGCTCCGCCGCCACGGCACGGCAGATGCTCAGGAAGGTGTCCAGGCCCGCGTGGTCCGCGGGCAGGGCGTGCCGCAGCCGTTCACGGTACGCGGTCCAGTCCGAGGGGACATCGACACTCAGACCGGGCAGCTCGATCCGGTCGAAGCGGTCCGGATCGAGCTGGCGGAACGTCACTCGGTCCCTGGCTCCGAGTCCGCGCAGGATCGAGGGCACGATGCCGTCCGGACCGCAGTCACCGACGTAGTGCACGCCCACGTCGAACTCGTAGGCGCGGCGGCGCCGGAAGACATGGCTGTTGCCGCCGGCCCAGTCGTGCTGTTCCAGGACCAGGACGCGGTGGCCGGTCACGGCCAGGTAGGCGGCGCAGGTGAGGCCGCCGAGGCCGCCGCCCACGACGATGGCGTCCCAGCCAGGAGTTTTGTCGGTCACAGGAAGTCCGTCTCGCGTGGTCGGTCCGGGGGTGTCGTGCCCGATGAGGCAGGGTCAGGCCGCGGTGTCCCGGCCGTGGGACGCCGCGCCGGGCAGCAGCCGCAGGACGGCGCAGCCGACGGTGCCGTCCTGGTCGACCGAGGTCACCAGGGCCGCGCGGTCCACCGCCGCCGGCGACGAGTGGGCGAGGGCCAGCACCGCCGCGATCTGGAAGGTGGCGGCAGCGGCCGCGGTGTCCCCTATGAGGTCCGAACAGGCCAGGCGCAACGGGCTTGCACTGCCCAGCACTTCGGCCAGCGCGTCCCGTTCGGCAACGCCCGCGGCGCCCGGAGCCTGGCAGGGCGCGACCGCCCACACGCTGTCCGCGGTGAACGGGGTGCGGGACAGGGCGCGACGCAGGCAGGAGGCCAGAACCTCCCGGATGCCGAGGGTCCCGGTGACGACGCCGAATTCGAGTGCCGCCACTTCGGCCAGCCCGGTGCCGTCCGGCAACGTGCCCGCCGGGTCGAGGCGCAGCACCGCGCAGCCCTCGCCGAGTACCGGACCGCCGCTGCCGGGCACGGCCGCGGCGCCGTCCGAGCCAGTTCGCCGGGAATGGTGGTGCAGCCAGCCGCGGACGGGCATGTACTCTTCGGCGCCTCCGCAGAGCACCGTGTCCGCCCGGTCGTTGCGCTGCAGCCGGTGGGCGTACTTCAGCGCCAGGAGTCCGGCGGACCGGCCCCCGGCGATCGTCGCGTTGGGGCCCCGGAGGCCGTAGCGGATGGCACTCCGACCGGCCGCGCAGTTCATCACGGTGTTGGGGAACCGGGCCGGATCGACGAGGTAGGGCCGCTCGCCGGTGATCGAGTCACGGGTGAAGTCCATGATGCTCTGCGGGCTGCCGGTGGTGGTACCGAGCACCAGCCCGGTGGGCTTGCTGCCGCCGCTGGTGGCGTCGGGGAACGGTCCGGTGCCGGGACGTGGCGATCCGTCCGCCGCGGTGGTGCCGCCGGCGTCCGGGCCCAGCACGCGGCCGACCGCGGTCAGCGCCAGCGCCGTGACCCGGTCCATCGAGCGGGTTCCCTTGCGGCCCAGCACTTCCCGCGCGTCAAAGCCCGGAACCAGACGCGCCCGTTCATTCTCGGGACCGCCCGGCACCTCCGCGTCCACGGCCGGTCGTCCGGCCCGCAGCCCCGCCCGGAAAGGCGCGGCGCCGATTCCGAATGGTGATACCGCGGACCATGCCGTGATGACCGGCCCGTTCGTGCGCACGCCCTCCACCCGTACTCCTTCTGCTGTCGCGGTGTTCAACCGCCGTCCTCCACCGTGGATTCCGTACGTGACCGCAATCTTCGACTCAGATTCCGCGGCGAAAGCCTGTCCCGCAAGCGTGGGACAGGACGGGACAGATTCAGACGCGCGAAACGGCGAACGGGCCGGTGTCCGGAGGAGGACTGCTGTCTCGTTCCGTCCCGTGCTGTCCCCCTCCTTGCGGGACAGGGAACGGCCGTGAATTCTGTGCAGCATCGGGGTGCCGTACGGCGCCAATTACAGGCCGAGCGAACGGAAGAGTCGAGCCAACGTGAATCCTTTTGACGACCCGGACGGCGTGTTCTCTGTTCTGGTGAACGACGAGGGCCAGTATTCGCTTTGGCCCGCCTTCGCCGAGATACCCGCGGGCTGGCAGGTCGAACTGAGCGACGCGAGCCGTGCGGCCGCGTTGGAATACGTCAACGAGCACTGGACCGATATGCGGCCGAAGAGTCTTCGCGAAGCCGCCTGACACAACGGTTCTTCTGCCGTCGTCCATCGCAATTCAGTGAACTACGTCACGGGGAAACAACAATGACTGGTGTCCACGACGCCCGCCTTCCGCTCTCGGCTGCCCAGCGTGGTGTGTGGTTCGGTCACCAGCTGGACCACAGCGGCCGCAAGTACCAGATCGCCGAGTACTTCGACATCCGGGGTCCCGTCGATCCCGCGCTGTTCGACGCGGCCTGGCGCCGGGCCTTCCAGGAGACCGACGCCATGCGTGTGCGGTTCGTCGAGGACGACGAACAGCCCTGGCAGATCGTGGAGGCCACGCCGCACGTCGACGTGCCCGTCCTCGACGTCAGTTCCGAACCGCATCCCGAAGAGGCCGCGGTCGCCTGGATGTCGGACGAACTGGCCCGGCCCGCCGACCTCCTCGACGGCCCGCTGCACGCGGTGGCCCTGTTCAAGGTTTCCCAGGACCGGTACTTCTGGTACCAGCGGTTCCACCACAGCATCATGGACGGCTACAGCGGCGCCGTGTTCGTTCGCCGCGTCGCGGACGTGTACACGGCGCTGGCCGCCGGCCGGGGCGTCGAGGACGGCCGCCTCGGCGCGCTGCGGGAACTGATCGACGACGATGCCGCCTACCGTTCCTCGGAGCAGTTCGCGCTCGACCGGGCCCACTGGATCGAGCGGCTGGCCGACCGGCCGGAAGCGGCCACCCTCGCCCGCCGCGCGGGGAACACCGGGGGCGGCACCATCCGCCACTCCGCCCGGCTCACGCCGGACGAGCACACCCGGCTGACCGCGGCCACCGGCCGGGCGCTGCCCACCGTCGTCGTCGCCGCGGTCGCCGCCTATCTGCACCGGCTCACCGGCCGTCGCGACCTGCTGATCGGCCTTCCGGTCACCGCGCGTGCCGAGAGCGCCGCCAAGGCCGTCCCCGGCATGCTGTCCAACCTGCTGCCGCTGCGCCTCGACGTGACGGCCGGAATGAGCCTGGAGCAGCTGACCCGGCAGGTCCTGCGGGAGGCCCGCGCCGCGCTGCGCCACCAGCGCTACCGCTACGAGGACATCCGCCGCGACCTGGGGCTGGCGCACACCGACGAGCCGCTGGTCGGACCGACGGTCAACGTACTGCCGTACAGCCACGACCGAGGCTTCGCGGGCAACCGGATGGTCTCGCACAACCTCGCCGGCGGGCTGGCCGAGGACCTGTCGGTCAGCGTGTACGACCGGGGTGACGGGCAGGGCCTGCGGATCGGCTTCGACGCCAACGGCGAGCTGTACAGCGCCGATGAACTGGCCGCGCACCAGCGGGGTTTCCTGCGGGTACTGCGGGCGATGGCTGACAATCCCGGCATCCGGGTGGGTGAGGTCGAGCTGACCGAACCGGCCGAGGAGAAGCTGGTGTTGGGTGAGTGGTCCGGTGGTGCGGTCC
>NZ_LBMW01000129.1 GCF_026168105.1 Streptomyces hygroscopicus | reverse complement strand
GCTCCTCTTCGACCTGGAGCAGAGCGCTGATTCCATCCAGACATACGAGGCGCGACTCGTTCCCGGCCTGCTCCAGACACCCAAGTACGCGAGGGAGATCCTCCGGACTGGGTTGCCTCTTGATGAGGAGGAAACGATCGATCGCCGGGTGGAGCTGCGTATGAAGCGCCAGCAGCTGCTGGATTCCATCCACGCTCCCAAGCTCCACGCTGTTCTCGACGAGGGGGTCCTACTCCGCCAGGTAGGTAGCCGCCGTGTGATGCAGGAACAGCTCGAGCACCTTCTGCGTCTCGCGCGGTGGCCCAACGTCACCATCCAGATCGTGCCCTTCCGCGCAGGGGGTGTCGTGGACATCGGCGAACCGGTGACGATCCTGCGTTTCGCGGAACGGCTGCTGCCTGACATCGTCTACACGGAACAACTCTCCGGCGCCCAGTACATCAGCCGGGGAGACGCCCACTCGCGGTACCAGGAGCAGTTGTACCGGTTGGCTGACGCTGCCGAGCGACCGCACAACACGGAGAGCATTGTCCACGCAATCCTGGGGCACGCCGAGACGTTGCGGGAGGCTCAGGTGCGGGGTCCCGACGCGGCGGTCTACAACGGATTCATGGAACGCGTCGCGACCGAGGCGGCACCCCCCGACTTGACGTCCGGGATCCTCCGCGACCTCATCGCGTCCTGCGGCTGACATTGACAGCTCCCGTGCGCCAGGCCGTCGACGTCCGGCTTGGTGGCGGCCTCTTCGGCTTCCGCTTCGAAGCCGCAGGCAAGGCGTAACAACTCCCTCATCGCGTGTCCGGCCACGCTGCCAACCGGCAATCGTGGCCGGGCCCGATCTACCCCTCCACGCGGCCGCCGGCCCGGGATACGGATCACCTTTCCCCTCGGCTCTCGCGAGGAAGGGTGTCGTTTTCTGAGGAGGGCTTGCCCACGGCCTCTGAACTGCACGAATGGAAGATCGCCGACTTCGGTGGTCCCACCTCTGGTCACACCCGCAGTCCCCCGCCTGGTGCATCGAGCCGTGATCATGTGGTGGGTGCGGCGCAGAGCTCGGAGACGATCGTGAATGAGGTCGTCACCATCGGCACGGCCATAGCCGGCGGCATCGCCGCGTGCGTGTTCTTGCCGTGCGCCATGCCGTTGCGGATCTTCCGGCCGTAGTCGAGGTACTCCGCCTGCCGGCCGGTCAGGACGCCGGTCTCCGCGCCCTGCTGGATGAGGTTCTGCAGCGGCTTCTTGCCCGCACCCGGGATCCGGTCGCGCAGCACGATCTCCACCGCGATCAGGGAGTGCAGGACCGCCACGGTGGAGAACTCGAAGCAGTAGTACGACTGGCGCAGCAGCTCCCGGGCCGTGCGCAGGACGGTCGCCGCAGCCTCGGGGACGCCGTCGGGCACGACCAGGTCCGCCACGAGGTCGTGCATGTCGGCGTACTGGCCGACGAAGTAGTGGGCGCGTTCGTCGGGCACGGGGAACGGGAGGCGCTGCGTGGTCATCTCCGGAGTCTCCCAGTGGTGTACCGGGTCCGGCAGCGGCTTTTCCCCATCCGTCACTCAGCGTGCCGGGACGGAGATCTCTCCCCCACCGAGGTGGGCGGTTTGTCGCACCTGGTGGACCCTGTCAAGGGGAAACGCACGGCCGTCCGAACCTGGACAAGGGGGGTAGGTGGTCACCTTCGGTGCGCGGACTCTGTCCACAGGGCGACTCCCCCAGGCTCTGGATCTGGGGCCGTTGCGATCCGCGCGGTGGCCCGTACGTGAGGAGCCGTCATGCCCGACACCATCGCCCTGCCGCTCGCACCGATGACCCCGCACGCGGCGATCAGCGCGTTCAGCTACCTCCGCGCCGTCCAGGTCCAGGACGACAAAGCGGCCCCGGAAGCCGAAGTCCATCAAGGCGGACTCCTGCCCACTGTGCCTCCGGCCGCTTCGCCCCGAGTTCGGCTGCTCCCGCGAGTCAGCCCAACAGGACGGCCGGCCCGCGTCTGGTTCGCGGGGTACCGGTGTGACGGCTGCGAGGCCACCCGGCCCCAGCAGTTCTGGGACGCGATGCGCGACCGCTACGAGACCTGACGCGGACCTTGCGAACACTGCGCCCCGGCTACCGGAGTGGCGCCCACCCCGGCCCACTCCAACCCAATCGAGCGTCATCGAACGCACACCAGCGCACGCCAGCCCCAACCAGCCGAGACCGCTGAGCAGACCACGTCCCCGACGCCCTTCGACACGAACAGCCACCCCCGCCCTCGGCCACCGGGCGGGGGCTTCGTGCTTTCTGGAGAAGTTCACCGTGCCCACGTACGAGGCCCTGCCCCGCTTCACCGGAGACCTGGACCGCCTCACCCCCGAGCAGCGCCGCCGCTTCCGCCAGACCGTGGCGGCCTTCGTCGACGACCTGCGCACCGGCCGCTTCCGCGCCGGCCTCCGCGTCAAGCGCGTCACGCGCGGAGATCGGAATAGCAGGAACTCCAG
>NZ_LBMW01000154.1 GCF_026168105.1 Streptomyces hygroscopicus | reverse complement strand
TGCTCTTCCGATCTAGACCCCGAGTTCGCCGCCGCGTTCCTCGCCGCTCGGGCCGCCGGCCAGGCCGCCCGGTAAGAGGGGATGGCCCACGGCGAGCGCCGGTACAACGACGAGAGGTGCCGCTGCAAGACGGTCTGCAGACCTGCGGCCACCCGCGCCCGCGCGAGGCGCCGGGCCCGTGCCGCCGAGCAGCCACCCACCGACGGCCCGAGCAGCCCGGCTCCTCCTACTTCCTTTTCGCTGCTGGTCTCTTCCGTTGGACAGGGCCGCACGGCTGCTTGAACGACTTATTTTCTTTGAACTTTCCTAGGACACGGACGCCCGATCGCACGACTGTCCGATGACCTGGATATCTGATGACAAGTCGGCTCGTACGACACGACCGGACCGATCCGGAAGGGAGGTAGCTCGATGGCGAGCTCAAGGGATAGGCTGCGCCTGGCGCCAGACGACCACTCAGACACCGAGCGGACCGAGACGCCCGTTGGCCGGAGCCCTGAAAAGGGCGAAGGCCCCGCTGAAGTCCTTCGCCGGCAAGCGTTGGAGCGGGGCCGTGGCCGACACACCTCGCCAGAAGGTGCCGGCCTCCGTCGGCACACCCACCGGAAGTTAGGTAAGGCCGACATGCAGCAGAGTAGCCGCCCTCCCTGGAGGGCGACCAGTGGGACCCATTGCTCCGCCGTGAAGATCACACCGGCGTCGAGCGCGGGCCATACCACGACTACCCCCACCACGCGATGAGCAGCCCGGCCGGGCAGTCCTCGGCCGCCGCTGACCTGACGCTGCCCGAGAGCAGGCGCCAGCTCCTGAAGCTGTCCTCCCTGACGGGCGCCGCGAGCCCCACGAAGACCGCCGAGGCGCGGCAGTTCGCGCTGGCGATACTCGCCGCCTCTGACCGCGCCGACCATCAGGCAGCCGGGATTCCTCGCCTCGAGGACCGGCGTGACGAACGAACGAGAGAGAGAGAGAGATCAGATGACGTAGCGACTTCCTAGGCGGGAGGTCCCTGGGCCCCTTGGCGGGGGCACATCCTCAACCGCCGGCCGCTGGTGTTGGCGCACCGTGCGCGGCCACTTCCTACGGCTCGAAGTTGGCGCTTCGAGCTAAGG
>NZ_LBMW01000150.1 GCF_026168105.1 Streptomyces hygroscopicus | reverse complement strand
CCGGAAGCGCTTCAGGTGCTCGTGGATCAGCCTCTCCAGAAGGCGCCCGCCCTCGACGGTCGCCAGGATCCGGAGGGGGTTCGGGTTGCCCGATTGCAGCTCCATCAGGCGGTTGCGCGCGTTGCCTGCAGAGCCGATCTTCACCCGCCGGTCAGCTGCGGATCCGATCACGTAGACCACGCCGTGCGCGTTGCTCCTGCCGGTCCTGTCGTGCCTCATACTCTCCCTCGATCGTCACTCAGAGTGGTTACTCCCTACTCGCTTCCCGAACTGGGAAGGCCGCGAGGGCACCTCCAGAGGCACCTTTTCGCTGTTCAGGCGGCCGGGAGCAGGGAAGGAGTAACCACCTCGACTACTTTTCGTGACTATGCGTCGGCCTTCTTGCCCTTGCGCGCGAACACCGCGATGGCCAGGCCGCCTCCGGCGACCAGGCCCAGCAGGGTCGGGGAGTTGATCCCCTCGCTCCCCGCTCCGCCTGCACCGCGGCCGGCGGCCTGGACGTTGCTGGCGGCCGTCATGAGGGACCCGTCGACGGTTTCGTACTGCTGCTTGCAGTCCGCCACGACGGCGCTCCGCGAGGGCGGTCCGTAGCCCTTGTCGGCCAGCGCGAAGGAGTCCTTCACGCACTTGTCGACGGCCGCCTGGACCTTCTCGGCGGAGGCGGTCGCGGCCTTCTGGTCGCTGCTCGCCTGCGCGTTGCGGATCCTCATCTCCTCCAGCTCCAGCTGCTTCATCTGGATCTGGAGGGCGGCGGCCTCCTTCTCGTCCTTCGCGACGGCCGCCGAGTGGACCTGGAACCAGATGGTCCCGCCGCCGACGAGCGCGACCCCGGCGACCGCGACGGCGACCTTCCCCCGACGGGTCAGACCAGCCTTCTCGGACTTCACGACCGGCGTTCCGTACGGGCTTTCATCGGCGTACGGGGAAACGTCGGGAGCGTCGTTCCCGAAGGCCATTCCAGCCACCATTCCGGCCTGAATTCCTTCGAATGCGCTCTCTTCATCCGGTGTCATTTTATTCTCCGTTCTTACGCGCCAGGCCGGAGGCCGCAGAGATCATGGCCTCCACGCCTTGGAAAGTGTTGCCGGAAAGGTCGTTCCACGCCCAAAACTCCATCTCCACACCCTGGCGGGCCAGTTGGGTCTGGAGATAATTCACGGCCTTCCCCCGGTCGATCGCGGTCACATGCCCGGTGGATTCCAGAAAGGTCTGGGCACCCCTGATGCACATACGGCCGGTGGGAGAGAAGTCGAAGGACTGGCCCCAGCCGTAGCGGGTCAGGACTTCGATCACCTGGGCCAGGTGGTACGAGGGCTTCAAGGGGCGCGGCTCCTGCCAGAGCCCCAGGTCAGCCATCGCGGACCGGACGCCCTTGGGGATCAGGCGCTGCCCCCAGGTCG
>NZ_LBMW01000157.1 GCF_026168105.1 Streptomyces hygroscopicus | reverse complement strand
TGTGTGACTGGAGTTCAGTTGCTCTTCCGATCTGGAGATGTTCCTGGTTCTGACCTGTGATGTCCGGAGCGTTCCGGTCGACAAGAACACGACCTTCTTGGACTACTTCAAGAAGGCCAAGGACTTGAGCGGCGCGGCCGGCATGCGCAGGCTGAACGATGCTCGGAACGGGCTGAAGCACGCTGCGGGATTGCCGTCGGCCGACACGGTGGAGCAGGCCGTTCGCGACACCTTCGCATTCTTCGACGACAACGTCCCGCGCGTCTTCGACGCACCCTTGTGGTCGGTCGACACCTCGTACGTCATCCCTCAGGAGGAAGTCCGGAAGTGGGTCAGCCGAGCGTCGGAGCGATTCGAGGCGGACCAGGGAGGAGCGGGTCTCGCCTTGCTGCAGTTGGCTCTCCTGACGACCCTTCGGGACCCGTCCTGGCCTTACGGCTCCCTTCTGTCGAAGATCTCCCGAAGGGAAACGCACCTTCGGAAGCTGAGCGGCACCTTCAGGAAGATCTTCGACAGGAGCAACTTCCATGTCGGTGAGTTCAGCGGCCAGTTGGACCGGCTTGACGACACGGTCGGCGCCCTGCAGGACGCCATGCAGTGGCTGGTCCTGGGAGGCAGCCTGCACCACTACGCCAGGTTCCAGGCTCTGACCCCTCGGAACATCTTCTGGGGAGGGGACCACGAGGACGAGGCCGCCATGGAGCGAGTGCTCACGAGCCGGGATGTCGTTGGGAGGAAGCCGACCAGAGAGGAGTTCGAATTCTGTCGGCAGTTCGTCGTAACGACTTCTCTCCGGAAGGCGGACATCGATGCGCACGTCGTGCCGCCGTCGTGGCGAGCGAGCGACGGGGGCTGAGCCATCCTCGGCCTGGCAGTGGATCCCCGCGAGTGACCCTCTGAGCTTAGGATCGCTCTCACAGAAGTCGTCTGCAACGGAACGACTGGTCGTCAGGTGCCCCCGAATGGTGGATGGTTCGGGGGTATCGGTACGTCTGGCTCCAGATAATGTTTCTTCTCAAGAGCCAAGATCACAGGAGGGGAGAGCGCCATGAGCACGACCACTCCCGCGCCGGACCGGACGCACGACTTCGGCCCCGGCCGACGGTTCTGGGGACACGACTACTCCATCAGCCGGTTCACGGAC
>NZ_LBMW01000152.1 GCF_026168105.1 Streptomyces hygroscopicus | reverse complement strand
CCAGGGGTCAGCGCCTCGTCCCGGCGGGATAATCCGGACAACCGTGTGGCGCAAAACCGAGTGCAGCGCTCCCCCACCAGCACGTCCTAGATGTATTGACCCGCAGGGTTGTTCACGCGGCTGATGGGTGGCTTGCCTCCGAGTGCGGTGTGGCACCTGTGATGGTTGTAGCTGTGCAGGAAGGTGTCCAGTGCGGCGGTTCGTTCGTCGTTGCTGGTGTAGGGCCGTAGGTAGGCCCATTCGTCGAGCAGGGTGCGGTTGAAGCGTTCGACCTTGCCATTGGTCTGCGGCCGGTAGATGCGCGTGAGCTTGCCGGCTGCGCCGAGATCTGCAAGCGCCTGCCGCCAGGCGAAGCTCTTGCGGTAGGGCCAGGCGTTGTCCGTCAGGACACGTTCGATGCGCAGGATGCCGCAGGCGGCGAAGAAGGCTGCGGCCCGCTGCAGGAAGGCCGCGCAGGTGGCGGCTTTCTCGTCCTGGTGGACCTCGCTGTAGGCGAGGCGGCTGTGGTCGTCGACTGCGGAGTGGATGTAGTCGAAGCCTGTGGTGCGGCGGCGGTCGGGGCAGGCGGCACGGCCGTGGATGCGCCAGCCCCCGCCGTCGGGTATGCGGCCGAGTTTCTTGACGTCCACGTGGACGAGCTCGCCGGGCCTGCTGCGTTCGTAGCGGCGGATGACCTGGCCGGTGGGCCGGTCGAGGAAGGCGAGGCGGTTCAGGCCGTGCCGGGCCAGGACCCGGTGGACGGTCGAGGCCGGCATGCCCAGGATCGGCGCGATGCGAGCCGGGCCCAGCTTCCGGTCTTTGCGCAACCTGCAGATCTGGTCCTCCACCGCGAGAGGAGTCCGGTGCGGTGTCGTGTGCGGTCGGCTGGGGCGATCGTGCAGCCCGGCATCGCCCTGCGTTCTCCAGCGACGCAGCCACTTGTGGGCGGTGGGCCGTGAGATGCCCATCTCGGCGGCCACGTGCGCGATGGGGCGCCCGGAACGGACGCGCTCGACCAGCAGCCGCCTGCCGTGAACGGTCAGCCGGGCATTACGGTGGGACACGAAGACCTCCGTGCGGTGCAGTCCTAGACAGCTCCACCACACCGGAGGTCTTCGCCATGATCAAGACCAGCCAGCGTTAACAACGCTCGTGATCAATACATCTAGGCCGTAAGGGCACCGCGCACGTGAACGACGCACTCCGGTCCCTGCTCGGTCTGCTCGCACTGGAGCGGATCGAGCAGGACATCTTCCGGGGCGAGAGCCGCGCCTCGGTCGTGCCCCGGGTCTTCGGCGGCCAGGTCGCCGCCCAGGCCCTGGTCGCGGCCGGG
>NZ_LBMW01000155.1 GCF_026168105.1 Streptomyces hygroscopicus | reverse complement strand
GTGGCCGAGGAGATGGGAGTTGCCCAGCCCGTCGCGAGCCGCGCCATCGCCGCGTGCATATCGGACGGCCTGGTGCGGCGCATCGCCTCCCAGCGGGACGGGCGCAGCACCCTGCTCGAACTCACCGACGAAGGAGAGTCGGCACGCCGGAGTTACGCTCAAGCGCAGCGCCACGCCTTCGAAGAGATCACCGCGCACTGGCAGAGCGAGGACCGCCTGCAGTTCGCACGATTCCTCCACCGCTACGGACAGGATGCGCGTGCCTGGTCGGCGCGGGACCGTGCCGCACCCGACGAAACGCAAGGCTGAGCGTCCTCCGGCCGGATCGCCGCGTGCATGGCCGTGCCGGCGCACCTGCATGCGGGCGCTCTCGCCATGTGCCGTCGATGGTTCAGTGCGACGGCTGTTAGCGGAGCGAGGACGTGCGTGATCGAGAGCGCGGTGCGGGGTTACGGCGTCGCCGACAGTCGGGTGCGCCACGGGCGTTGTGGAACCTGGCGTGCGGGGGCCGGTCGGGGCCGTCGATGCGGGTCTCGTTCCAGTCGAAGTGGCAGCAGCCGCAACCCGCGCAGAACGAGGTGGCGGACAGCAGGACCCCGCCCGGTGTGACGGTGGGCACGACGTTCGCTTCACGTATGCCGGTGCGGTTCCAGCCCTCCGTGACGGAAGCCTCGATCGGTGGTCGTCCTGCCGGACGAACTCCGCCGCGTGTTCCGCGGCCCAGTGTGCGAAGGTCAACGCAGGTCGGGCGGGTTCGACCGTCGTGGTGACGGGGGATCCCTCCCACAGCGATGCGGTGGCGGCGACCGCCGGCGCATCCAACCTCTATGCGAGTGTGCTGGCCCCCGGCCCGGGGGCGCTCTTCACCTACCTGACCATTCGCGGGGCTGCAGGCGCAGTCGGGTGTCCTGTGGCGACTACAGCGGGCCGCCCCACGGACATGGATCTGATCCACCACTCACGGTCGCCCCCCGGCTGACCATGCTCGAGTGCGTGCGTGCAGTACGAATAAGGCTGTCAACCACGCTCGTGGTCAATACACCTAGGCCGTCCCCAGCACCGGAGCCAAGGCGGCCAGCAGACGGGTGCCGAGGTCGTGCCGGGCGGCATCGGTGTGCGGGTGGGAGTCGTCGAAGCCCGTCCAGTTGAGCTCGCGGACGGCGTTCTCGAACATGGCGGGGTTCAGCGGCTCGTCCGGATGGCCGGGCCACTCGTCCGCCTCGCGCAGC
>NZ_LBMW01000159.1 GCF_026168105.1 Streptomyces hygroscopicus | reverse complement strand
CACGGTCGTACCGGTTTTCGTCATCAATGACCTCGCACGCGAAGATTCGCTCTTGCCGATCATCATTAGATGCCCGAGGCACCTACAGGACCACGCGAAGTTCGGCCAGATCCGCCGGATGCCGTATATGGCGCAAGCATGTCGTTGCGCCGACGGCTTGCCTCGCCGACGGGAACACCCCGGATGCGGTGCAGGGGACGCCGTGGCCTGGCAGGACGCGGCGCGGGCACGCCCCCATGGTAATTCGCTTGCCGCGCACGAGCCGCTGCCCCACGATCGGCGCATGCCGACGATCGAAGCTCTCCTGCCGCCGACGCCTGCCGCCACCCACCGGGGGCGGGGCCGACAGCAGCGTTCCGGCCGACCGCGAAGGCTCCCGCCTGTCCGGTCATGACCGGCGCGCTCGTCGCGGGTCTGGTCGCGGGCTACGGCATCGCGGTGCCCGTCGGCGCGGTCGGGACCTATCTGGTCTCTCTCACCGCCCGTACGTCCTTGCGGACCGGCGCGTGCGCCGCGCTCGGTGTCGCCACCGCCGACGGGCTCTACGCCCTGGTGGCCGTCGTGGGCGGCACCGCCCTCACCCCTGTTCTCCAGCCGGAACTGGCCCCGCTGCGCTGGATTTCGGCACTCGTCCTGGCGGCCCTCGCCGTCCGGGGCGGCGCCGGGGCGCTGCGCCGGTATCGATCACCCGACGCCGCTCCCGCGGCCCGCTCGGCGAGCCTGTTCGTGCTCGCGGCGTTCGCCGCCTCCGCGAGCTGGCAACTGGCGCTGGCCGGGAGCGGCGCACTGCTCGGCCGGGCACTGACCGGGCGGCGCGGACGGCTGGTGACGGCGCTCGTCTCCAGCGCGGTGATCGCGGCGCTGGCGGCGCGGATGCTGGTTCCGCCGGGGTGACCTGAAGCGTTCCCCGGCGGGGAGGGGGCCCGGCCGGTCCCGTCCCATGACACGTCCGTCGGCCCGCGCCCGGTCGTGGATGAAACCCACGGCGGCTGGTGTTGAATCTTGAAACG
>NZ_LBMW01000158.1 GCF_026168105.1 Streptomyces hygroscopicus | reverse complement strand
CACGTGCTCTTCCGATCTCGGGGCGAGGTGGCCCATCACGTCCGCGCGGCCGCCGAAGGCCGCCGCCGGGAAGCCGCCGCCCATGACCTTGCCGAAGGTCATCAGGTCGGGCTTCACGCCGTCGACGCCGTACCAGCCGGCCCGCGAGGTGCGGAAACCGGTCATGACCTCGTCGGAGATGAACAGCGCGCCGTTCTTCTCGCACGCGTCCTTCAGGCCCTGGTTGAAGCCCGGCAGCGGCGGGACGACGCCCATGTTGCCCGGGGACGCCTCGGTGATCACACAGGCGATCTCGCCCGGGTGGCGGTGGAACGCCTCGTGCACCGCCTCCAGGTCGTTGTACGGCAGCACGATGGTGTCCCCGGCCTGCGCGCCCGTCACGCCGGGCGTGTCCGGCAGGCCGAAGGTGGCGACGCCGGAGCCGGCCGCGGCCAGCAGCGCGTCCACGTGCCCGTGGTAGCAGCCGGCGAACTTGACGACCTTGGCGCGGCCGGTGAACCCGCGGGCCAGCCGGATCGCCGACATGGTCGCCTCGGTGCCGCTGGACACCAGCCGGACCTGCTCGACCGGCTCGATCCGCGCGACGATCTCCTCCGCCAGCGCGACCTCGCCCTCGCCCGGCGTGCCGAAGGAGGTGCCGCGGGCCACCGCGGCCTGCACCGCGGCGGTCACCTCGGGGTGCGCGTGGCCGAGGATCATCGGTCCCCACGAGCAGACGAGGTCGACGTACTCACGGCCGTCGGCGTCGGTGAGGTACGGACCGGTACCGGACACCATGAACCGGTGCGTACCGCCCACGGCGCGGAAGGCGCGCACCGGTGAGTTCACGCCGCCGGGCGTCACAAGGGACGCGCGGTCGAAAAGCGTCTGTGAGACTGGGGCTTCGTATGAATACGGCACTGGGATCCTGACCTGCGAGTACGGAGGGATGGAGTGAGCACCCTCTGAATTACGCCGGGGCGTCTGTCCTCCGCGTCTGCGAAACTGGGGCGTCATAGGGATGGCTCACGGAATCCATGGTGTCAGAGGCCACGGCGTTCTTGCGGACAGGTGTTTCACCGTACGAACGTGGG
>NZ_LBMW01000127.1 GCF_026168105.1 Streptomyces hygroscopicus | reverse complement strand
CCGGCCCAGATACTCCAGCTCACCAGCACCGTTCCAGCGCACCAAGTCCCCGGTGCGATACATCCGCTCCCCCACAGCCCCGAACGGACACGCCACAAACCGCTCCGCCGTCAACCCCGGACGCCCCAAATACCCCCGCGCCAAACCCACCCCCGCCAGATACAACTCACCCACAACCCCCACCGGCACCGGAGCCAACCCCGCATCCAGCACATACACCCGCGTGTTCCAGATCGGCCGTCCGATCGGAGGATGTGCGTCTCCCGCCTGAGGGGGGCAGGTGTGATGGGTGACATCGACGGATGCCTCGGTCGGTCCGTACAGGTTGTGCAGCGGGATGCCGAGAGCCGCACTGAACGACTGTGCCAGATCGGCCGTCAGGGCCTCACCACTGCAGATCACCTGACGCAGGCTCGTGCAGGTCGCAGCCGCAGGCTGGGACAGGAAGGCCCTCAGCATGGACGGCACGAAGTGCGCCGTTGTGACCCGGTGGTCCTCGATGACGTCGGCAAGGTATGCCGGATCCTTGTGGCCGCCGGGCCGTGCCACGACGAGACCGGCGCCCGTGATCAGCGGCCAGAAGAACTCCCAGACGGAGACGTCGAAGCTCGACGGAGTCTTCTGCAGAACTCGGTCTTCACGGGTGAGGCCGTACTCGGCCTGCATCCACAGCAGCCGGTTGACGATCCCCTCGTGGCTGATCAGCACACCCTTCGGACGCCCTGTGGAGCCCGATGTGTAGATGACGTACGCGGGGTGGTGCGGCAGCAGCGCCCCGGCGGAGGAAACGTCCTCAGGCCTCTCGTGGTCCGCTTCCGATCCGGCCAAGAGGGCCCGGGTCTCCGGGCTGTCCAGCAGGATCCGCCCCGGGCCCGAACCGATGCCGGACAGGAGGGCGGACGTCTCCTCGGTGACGAGCAGGAGGACGGGCTGTGCGTCATCGAGTACGAACGCGGTGCGCTCGGCCGGGTCGTCGGGGTCGAGCGGCACATAGGAGGCGCCGGACTTCAGCACCGCGAGGAGGGCGACGACCAGATCGGTCGACCGCGGCACCGCCACGGCCACCACGCGCTCGGGTCCCGCGCCCCGGCGCGTCAGCAGGGACGCCAGACGGTCCGCCCGTGCGTGCAGGTCCGCGTAGGTCAGCTCGCTGTCCTCGAACGCCAGGGCGATACGTTCCGGCGTCCGTGCCGCTTGCTCCTCGAGGAGGTCCTTGAGTGTGAGACCGTGCCCGGCGCTCTCGTACGCGGTGGCGTTCCAGTCGCCCACGATCCGCTGGCGTTCCGAGGCCATGAGGATATCGAGGGTCCGCAGGGGCCTGTCGGCTTGGCGGACCGCCTCTTCGAGGAGACGGGACAGATGGGCCGCGATGCGCTCGGCGGTTGCCTGGTCGAACAGATCGGCGCTGTATTCGATTCGGCAGTCGATTCCCGCGGGGCTTCCCTCCTCCGTGGTGTGCCGCTCACGGTAGGAGAGGGAGAGATCGAATTTGGCCGTTCCGGTGCCGACCGGGCGCAGGGTCGACCGCAGACCGGGCAGGTCGATCAGTTCGGGGTCGATGTCCTCGGCCGCGAGCAGCACCTGGAACAGGGGATGATGCGACAGTGAGCGCGTCGGACTGAGGACTTCCACCAGGTGTTCGAAGGGGACGTCCTGATGCGCGTACGCGGCCAGGTCCGTTTCTCTCACGCGTTCGAGGAGTTCCCGGAAGGTCGGGTCACCCGACACATCGGTGCGCAGCACCAGGGTGTTGACGAATACGCCAACCAGATCGTCGAGTGCCTGGTCGGTGCGGCCGGCGATCGGAGATCCGATCGGGATGTCCGTCCCCGCCCCGAGCTTGTGCAGGAGTGCGGCCAGTGCGGCCTGGACGACCATGAACAGGGTCGAGCCGGTTTCGCGGGCCAGGGCGACTGCCGACCGATGGATGTCCGCGTTGAGAGTGAAGGGCACCACACCGCCGGTGTAGGTGGCCACTACGGGGTGCGGGCGGTCCGCCGGGAGCTTCAGCCGCTCGGGGATACCCGCAAGCGCGTTCTCCCAGTAGCCGACTTGCTGGTTGATGACGCTTTCCGGCTCGTGCACGCTGCCGAGGAGCTCCTGCTGCCAGCGCACGTAGTCCGTGTAGCGCACGGGGAGTTCGGACCACTGGGGTGAATGGTGCACCGCACGAGCCCGGTACGCCGTTGCCAGGTCCCTCGAGAGGGGAGCGACGGACCAGCCGTCGGCGGCGATGTGATGGAGCACCAGTGACAGCACGTGTTCCGCAGGCGACAGCTCCAGCAGAGCAGCGTGCAGCGGTGCCTCGCCGGTGAGATCGAAGGTGCGGGCGGCGAGGCTCTCCAAGTGGCGTGGAAGATCCGATTCTGTGGTGGGGATGACCGGGATGTCGACTTCGACGTTCTCCAGCACCCGCTGGTAGGGAACCCCGTCGGCTTCCCCGAAGACCGTCCGCAGACTCTCATGCCGCTCGACCACATCAGCCACAGCAGCCCGCAGAGCATCGTGGTCCAGCGCACCCGAAAGCCGAATGGCCATCGGCATGTTGTACGTCGCACTCGGCCCCTCCAGCCGGTGCAGGAACCACAACCGCCGCTGCGCGAACGACAACGGCACCACCCCAGGACGCTCACCGACCCGAAGCGCCGGCCGCGCACCAGCCGCACCCACAAGCCGCGCCGCCAGCCCCGCCACCGTCGGCGCCTCGAACACCGCCCGCACCGACAACTCCACACCCAGCACCGACCGCACACGACTGATCAACCGCG
>NZ_LBMW01000144.1 GCF_026168105.1 Streptomyces hygroscopicus | reverse complement strand
CACCGGCCGAGCCCCGGCCAGCCACCAGGAAGAGCTCCTCTGCGAAGCCTTCGCGCACGTACTGGGTCTGGACACCGTCGGCGTCGACGACGACTTCTTCGACCTCGGCGGACACTCGGTGCTCGCGGTCCGGCTGACCAGCCGGATCAGAACTGTGCTCGGTGTGGAAGTACCGCTGCGCGTGCTCTTCAAGGCACCGACGGTTGCAGGCCTCGCGCAGCAGCTTGGAAGCCAGAAATCAGCTAGGCCGAGGCTGCGGCCGATGCGTTCCCAGGAGGAGTCCTGATGATTCCGTTGTCATTCGCGCAGCGTCGGTTGTGGCTCATCGGGCAGTTGGAGGGGCCGAGTGCCACTTACAACATCCCGGTAGTGCAGCGGTTGTCGGGCGAGTTGAACCGTGCGGCGCTGAAAGCGGCGCTGCAGGACGTGGTCGGTCGGCATGAGACGCTGCGCACAGTCTTCCCGACAGCCAACGGTGAGCCGTACCAGCGCGTCCTGAAGCTCGACGAACTCGGCTGGGACCTGGAGGTGGCCCAGGTTGCTCCGGCCGACATCGACGCTGCGGTCGCCGAGGAGTGCGGCCACGCCTTCGAACTGGCCAGGGAGGCGCCGTTCCGGTGTCGGCTTCTCGAGCTCGGCCCGCAGGAGCACGTCCTCGCAGTGACTATCCATCACATTGCGAGTGACGGCTGGTCGACCGGGCTTCTGGCGCGAGACGTCTCGGTCGCCTATGCGGCGCGGTGCGCGGGGCGGACTCCGGAGTGGGAGCCGCTGCCGGTGCAGTACGCGGACTACACGCTCTGGCAGCGGGAGCTGCTCGGCAGCGAGGACGACCCCGAGAGTGTCCTGTCCCAGCAGCTCGATTACTGGCGGAAGAGGCTGGCCGGAGCTCCGGAGGAGTTGGCGCTGCCGTTCGACCACGCGCGTCCGACGGTGGCGAGTTATCGGGGCCACCGAGTCTTGGTCGAGATTCCTGCAGAGGTGCACGCACGGCTGGTGGAGGTGGCGCGGGCTGAGGGTGTGACCGTCTTCACGGTGCTGCAAGCAGCCCTGGCGGTGTTGCTCTCGCGTCTTGGTGCGGGTACCGACATCCCGATCGGCACGCCTGTGGTCGGCCGCATGGACGAGGCACTGGACAATTTGGTCGGCTTTTTCGTCAGCACGCTGGTCCTGCGCACTGACCTGTCGGGGGATCCGACCTTCCGTGAGGTGCTGGCTCAGGTGCAGGAGACGAGCCTGGAGGCGTTCGAGCACCAGGACGTTCCGTTCGAGAGACTGGTGGAGGAGCTGGCGCCGAGCCGATCGATGGCCCGGCATCCGCTGTTCCAGGTCATGCTGACGCTGCAGAACACCGCTGAGGCATCGCTGGAGCTGCCGGAACTGGTCATATCCGGGGTTGCGTCGGGTCCGGGGGCCGCCAAGTTCGACCTGGAGGTGGGCTTCGGTGAGCAGTTCGATGCTGACGGCAAGCCGGCTGGGCTGCGTGGCTCCGTGGTCGCGGCGGCGGATTTGTTCGAGACTGATTCGGTTGAGCGGCTTGCTGAGCGCTTTGTGCGGGTGTTGGAGCAGTTGGTCGCTGACCCATGGGCGCCGTTGGGCGCGGTTGAGGTGCTGGACGGGGCCGAGCGGCGTCGGGT
>NZ_LBMW01000052.1 GCF_026168105.1 Streptomyces hygroscopicus | reverse complement strand
CCACCTGGACCCTGCACTCGGCCACGCCCTCGAAGCGGCGGCGGCGCGGCGGCAGGGTGTCGCTGGGGGTGTTGTTTTCGGAACCCTCGGTGGGTTCGGTCGGCTCGAGCATGCGGGCGTTTCTCCCGTCAGGCTCCCGGGCGCCGCGCCTGGTCCGGCGATAACCGGTGACGTCCGCGGCTCGCGCGGTGCGCGGTGCCGCCGTCCGGGGCGCGGGCGCCGCACGGGAGCTCTCTGTGTCCTGTCTCGCCGGTTCCGTACGCCATGTACGTACGGCCTGGCGAAAGTCTTCTGGTCGGTGCGCTGCCCGACCCAGGTGGCTCCCGAGTACGAGGGCGGCGCTACGACGTCCGTCCCTTACGCGGAACCTTCCTTACTCCGGCGCCGTCGCGGCGGCAGTGGCGCCGGCCGTGGGTGGCTCGGTCGCTGCTGCCTCGCGGTCGGGCGCGAGCGGGTCGGTCACCGTGCCGGTCTCTTCATCGAACAGCCCCTGCGCCAGCCTGGTCACCTCTGCGGGGACCGGCGGCGCCAGGTCGGCCACGGCGCGGAGACCGGACAGGACGTCGTCGGGTCGCACGGCAGGCGTCACGTGCCGAACAACCAGCCGCAGTATCGCACAGGGCTGGTCGGTCGGCCTATCAGCCTGCGAACCGTGCGTTGTTACGCTCTGAAGGCTCGCGACAGCGGCGCGTGCGTCGAAGCTGCGGACGCCGTTCTTGGTCATGCGCTGGACCTCGACGGTCCCCGCCGCGTTGAAGGCCGCCGCTGCCCGGTCGGCGTCCGCGGGCGCCACGCCGTCCAGGCGCAGCTCCCACACCGACGCCGCCAGCCGGTCGGCGAGTCCCGAGGTACGGACCTCGACCGCCTCGATGACGTCGAGCCCCGCGGGCAACGATTCGTCGAGGAGTTCGCGCAGCTTGTCCGGGTCGCGCGCCTCGGTGAGCGCGATTTCCAGGTACTCCGCCTCACTGCCCGTGCCGGTGGGTGCGGCATTGGCGTACGACACCTTCGGATGCGGCGTGAACCCCGCCGAGTACGCCATCGGCACCTCGGCACGGCGCAGCGCACGCTCGAAGGCGCGCTGGAAGTCACGGTGGCTGGTGAACCGGAGGCGGCCGCGCTTGGTGTAGCGCAGTCGGATGCGCTGCACCGCGGGTGCGGGCGGCGGGCCTTCGGGCTGTCGCTTGCCCAGTGTCGTTCAGTCCTTCGTGAGAGCGGTCGTACTGCTACCTAGAGTACGTGTCTCGCTGGCCGGAGGTTCCCGACGGAGACCGTCCGCCTCTTCCGGGGGCCGCCGAAGAGCGTTCGGCCGAGGTCGGCCGGGGCCTGCCCGATGGCCCCTCCCACGCCGTACGCCCAGCGCACCGGCTCCGCAAAGATCCACCGTAATCCGCAAAGATCCACCGTAAAGAGGGGCCGCGGAACCGTCCGCTCATGACCGTCCCCCACGCTCAAGGGCAGGTGTAAGTGAAGGAGGCGGACACCGTGTGCGAACTGGGCGAGGTGATGACCAACTGTGCTGTCGCGTTGTCGGATCCCTTGCCGTGGAAGGTCCACAGCAGTCGGAGGCGGGCCTCGTGCTGCCCCTTGCCGAGCCGTTCCTCGAGCGGGCCCGAGGACGTGCCGTCGCTGCGGTTCCACCGGTAGGTGATCGAGCCCGGCTGTCCGTTGGTGCTCACGACGGCGACCACTTCGGCGGTCCTGTCGCACGTGAGCACCGTGTCGGTGCGCGCCATCACCTCGGTGATCCGCATGTCCGGCGTGTATCGCTGCCAGAGCAGACAGAGCACGACGACGACCAGAACGGCCGCAGCCAGGCGGTATCTCCGCAGCCCGTGCGGACGTCTGCGGCGTTCGCCCTGGGGGCGGCCCGGTCGGGTGCCGTGCCAGACCTCGGCCGCGGTGTCGCCCACACCCAGGGGCGGGACCCCCGGGCCGAAGCGGACCACTCCGGGCTCGGGTGTCGACGAGGATTCCGTGCTACTGGACCAGTGGGCGTCGAGGGCGGTGGCGATGTAGGCGTCGTCGTCGGCGTTCCGCCACTGCGGCCCCGGGTCCTCGGCGCGCTCCGCCATTCCAGACCCCTTGTGTGATCAGCCAGGTTCCACGACCTCGGACGGGATTCCCTGCCGTGGAGTCACCGGCCCCGATGGATCGGGACCACTGGCCCCGGAGGCGTTGTTGCTGCCGGGGTTGTTGGGGCCGGTGCCGGTGCTACTACTCGGACCGGTGCCGGTGCCGGTGCCGGTGCCGGTACTCGGACTGGTGCCGGTACTCGGACCGGTGCTGGTGCCGGTATGGGCGTTCGCCTGTGTATCGGTGTTCGTACGCGTACTGGTATTGGTTTTGGTATTTGTGTCGGGATTGGCGTTCGTGCCGCCGTGGCCGGAGGCGGTCCGGGCGCCGGAGTCGGTCCCCGAGCCCTTGCTCCCCGATTTTTCCGGGTTGTCCGGGGTAGTGCCCGAACCGGACTTGTCCTGCCCGCCGTGTTCGACGCCGGGAGCACCTCCGGAGCCCTTGGTACCGCCAGGGTTGACCATCCTCGAGTCGCCGCCCGGGCCCTTGGTACCGGAGTCACCGGAGTCACCGGTGGAATCCTTCTTGCCGCCCGGGTCTCGAGAGACGGAGACGCCACCACCCGAATCCCTGCCACCGCCCGGGTCACCCGTGCCGGAACCGGAGTTGGTGTCGCCACGGCTGTTGCCGGTATCTGCGGCACTCTGCGCCGTGTCCACCCTGGTACCGGCCCCGGGGTTGCCGTCGGTCCCGGCCCCGGAGCCCGTATCCCGGTGGGCGGTCCCGGCTCCGGCGGCGGAGCTCGTGCCGGTGCCGGAGCCGGTGCCGGCACGTCCCTTGCCCGCACCCGTACCCATGTCGGCGGCCGGTCCGTTGCCGTTCCGCGGGTCCAGCGTCGTGACGGCCTGCGTCCGGTCCCCGGCGTGAGTCTCTTCCTGTCCGGCCCATCCGCCCGGCATCAGACTCACCAGGCCCGCCACCGCCAAGGCAGCAGCCCCGGCGGCCAGTTCCCCCCGCCCGCGCAGCCGGGCGCGACGGCGTCCAGGTAGATCGGTGCGGGCCAGGTCCACCGCGTCCCCGACCAGCTTGATGTCGAGGCGCGACAACGCGAGGGGCACCAGGGCTGCCGCCACCGCGGCCAGGCAGCTCTGGCCACGCTCCTCCCAGTCGGGCCCGTACGCGCTCCCTGCGGCCCACTCCAACTCCTGCAGGAAGACAGTGGCGTTCTGCGGCCGCTGCGTCGGCGACTTGGCCATGCCATGAAGTACGAGGCCACGCACAGCATCCGGCACGGGCCCCATCGGCACCGGCGCGGCGACGTGCTTGTAGGCGAGTTCCAGGTCCGACCCACCGGTGAACGGGCGTTGGCCGGTCAAGCACTCGTAGAACGTGACGGTGGCGGAGTACACGTCACTGGCCGCGGTGGCGGTGCCTGTTTCCCACTGCTCGGGAGGCATGTACGCCGGCGTGCCGCTGAAACCGCAGTGGTCGCCGGTGCGCACGGAGATGCCGAAGTCCACCAGCTTGGACCGGCCGTCCAAGCTCACCAGAACGTTTTCGGGCTTGTAGTCGCGGTGCACCACGCCCACGCCGTGCGCGGCGGCCAGACCGAGGAGGGATCCTTTGAGTACCGCCAGCGCGGCCTCGGGTTCGGTAGGACCCTCTTGACGCAAAAGCGAGCGCAGGGCCGCGCCGACGACCAACTCCATGACGATGGCGGCGCCCTGCTCCGCCTCGACGTATTCGTACAGGCGCGTCACATGAGGTGACGTCAGGCTGCCGAGAAGCCTGGCCTCGGCCCGAAAGGCCGTACGGAATTCGGCGTTCAGGCGCAGTTCTTCATCGAGGTACTTGATCGCGACGTACCGGCCGGTCGCAGCGTGCACGGCGATCCGCACCCGTCCGCTCCGCCCCCTGCCCAGCCCGCTGACGTCGGTGTAGCCGGGAACGACCCACTCGTCGGCGGCCGGCCCGAATGCCGGCCGAATGGAATGACTTGCTTCTGCCATCATCTCCCCCTGGCGACCAATGGCGATCACGGCACTTCCGTGGGAAGGCCCAGGGAGATTCTGCCAGCCGGGCAAGGATCGAAACGGGTCGGCCATTTCGCAGTTCTGTAACCGTCCAACCGCCTGGAATTCTGATCTTTCAGAAGCGATCACTTTTTTGCAGTACCCGAAGCCAAGTAATCGCCGACCCGGACCTGTTGAGGTCACCGAAAAGAACTGTGGCGCTCTTCGTCAGTTGTGGCCGACCATCACAGAACGCCACTCCACATCGATACCGAAACCCTGAACGAGCTACAGCAAACTCCCCGTGCAGCCCTTTGCTCCGATCACGAAGCCCCAGTCACCGTTGGATCGACCAACTCGGCCACCAGGCCGCGGATGCGCTGCTCGATCTCGTCACGGATCGGGCGGACCGCATCGACCCCCTGTCCGGCGGGGTCCTCGAGCTGCCAGTCGAGGTACTTCTTGCCGGGAAGGACGGGGCAGGTGTCGCCGCACCCCATGGTGATCACCACGTCCGACGCCTGCACGGCTTCGACGGTGAGCACCTTCGGCGTCTCGGCCGAGATGTCGATGCCGACCTCCCTCATCGCCTCCAGCACGGCTGGGTTGACCGTGTCCGCCGGAGCCGAGCCCGCGGAGCGGACGTCCACCTCGTCTCCGGCGAGGTGGGTCAGGAATGCGGCGGCCATCTGGGAGCGCCCGGCGTTGTGGACGCAGACGAACAGCACCGACGGGCGCGCAGTGGGAGTACTCATGGGCCTTGTCTTCCTGAGTGGTTCAGTGAGCGGACGGGACGGTGAGTTCGGCGTCGGAGTGGGGGACGATGACGTCGGATTCCGCCGGAGTGGTGCGGCCGAACACGGCGGACAACAGGCCGAGGCCGACGGCGGCACCGACCAGTTGCGCGGCGACGAACGGGGCGACGGAGGCCGGGGCGATGCCGGCGAAGGTGTCGGTGAAGGCCCGGCCGATCGTCACCGCGGGGTTCGCGAAGGACGTGGACGAGGTGAACCAGTACGCGGCTCCGATGAAGGCGGCCACCACCACGGGGGCCAGATGTGCGCGACCGGCACGCGTCAGTCCGAAGATCAGCAGGACCAGGCCGGCGGTCGCCACGATCTCGCCCAGCCACAGATGACCGGCGGAGCGGTCATGAGTGGACCACTTCACCAATGGCTCCGCGAACATCGCATCGGCCAGGATCGCGCCCCCAACGGCCCCGGCGAGCTGCGCGGGGACGTACGCGGCCACTTCCCGCGCGGTCATTCCGTCACCGCTCCGGCGGCCGGTGAACCAGGCGGCGAGTGTGACCACCGGGTTGAAGTGGGCGCCGGAGACAGGCCCCAGCAGAGCGATCAGCACGCCCAGGCCGAAAACGGTGGCAAGCGAGTTGGCGAGCAACTGCACGCCGACGTCCCGGGACAGCTCGGTCGCCTGGATACCGGAGCCGACCACCACGGCGACGAGTGCCGCCGTCCCCACCGCTTCGGCGACCACGCGCCGCCCCAGCGAGGCACTCATGCGTTTGCCCCGGCGCTCTGCGGGACGGTCAGGAACGAGGCCAGCCGGGCCAGGGCCTCGGGCAGCGCCCAGTAGTAGACCCACGTCCCGCGCCGTTCGCAGTCGATGAGGCCCGCCTGGCGCAGCAGCTTGAGGTGATGGGAGATCGTCGGCTGGGACAGGTCGAAGGCGGGCGTCAGCTCACAGACGCACACCTCACCGCCGTCCCGTGAAGCGATCATCGACAGCAGCCGCAGCCGCACCGGATCCCCCAGAGCCTTGAACACTCCGGCCAGCTCCGTCGCCCGATCTTCGTCCAGGGGGGCGGAAGCGAGCCTCTCACAGCAGGCGCCGTCCGTGTCCTGGCCGAGGACCTCAAGCTCTTGTTTCGACATGCCTCTATGTTGACGTTTTTCAATTCAGAGCGCAAGGTTGCATAGACGAACATCGATACAAGCCGCCGGGGCACCGCCATGCCCTGTCTTCCAGGAGTGAGTGACTCATGCCCGAGCAGTCCAGGGACCTGCGTGAATCCGTCCGCCTCCGCTACGCGGCAGCAGCCGTCAAGGTCACCGAAGGCGGCACCGCCTGCTGTGGACCGGAGCCCGTCGAGGTGGACGAGAACTTCGGCTCCGCCCGCTACGCACCCGACGAGCGCGGCGCTCTGCCCGTGAAGGCCGTCGCCGCCTCTCTCGGCTGCGGCAACCCCACGGCCGTCGCGGACCTCCGCGAGGGAGAACGCGTCCTCGACCTCGGCTCCGGCGGCGGCATCGACGTCCTGCTCTCCGCCCGCCGCGTCGGCTCCACGGGCAGGGCGTACGGGCTCGACATGACCGAGGAAATGCTCTCCCTCGCCCTGGCCAACGCCGAGCAGGCGGGCGCGACGAACGTCGAGTTCCTCAAAGGCACGATCGAGGCGATCCCGCTGCCCGACGACACCATCGACGTCGTGATCTCCAATTGCGTCATCAACCTGTCCACCGACAAGCCCGCCGTCTTCGCCGAGACCTTCCGCGTCCTCAGGCCGGGTGGCCGGATCGGGGTGTCCGACATCGTCGCGGACGACTCCCTGACACCCGGTCAACGCGCCGAGCGCGGCGACCACGTCGGCTGTATCGCAGGCGCACTCTCCTTCACCGAGTACCGCGAAGGCCTCCTGGCGGCAGGGTTCACGAACGTCGAGATCACCCCGGCCCACGAGGTCGCCGACGGCATGCACTCGGCCGTCGTCCGCGCCACCAAGCCCGCGGCAGGCGACGCCGGCACCCGGACGCCCACACCGGCCGGCACCTGCTGCGGAGTCAACGCCTGCTGCACCGATGCCGAAACGTCCGCAGATCCGACCGTCGGCGTGAGCGCGGCGAAGACGGCAGCCGGCTGCGGCTGCCGAAACTGACCGGACACATCCGTTCCGGGTGCCATGGGCCATGGCGCCGCTCGGCATCTGGCTCGCAGTGTCACCGGCGGCGGCAACACCCCGTGGCGTATCCCTCGGAATCGTGTGAAGCAACAGTTGGGCAGGCGGCATGAAGTGCACGACCGCGTGCGCACCGCCGGGCAGTGCCCCGGAGTTGCCCCCGGGGCACCACCGTTCCGCGACAGCCGCTTCCCTACGCCGCGGCAACGCCCTGCGTGTTCGACAGCGGGCAGACCCAGCGTGACGCACGAGGCGGTGGAGAAAGCAGAGTTCACCGGCCAGGTCACCATCTCGTAAGACTCGCGTAGGCGCGTCGGGCGCCGGACTGAGACGATGTATCGATGATCGCTTCGATACCTCCCGTGGTCCCCGCAGGCCGAATGAGCCAGAGCGAGCAACCCGTCTTCCAGCTCGCGAGCGGTGTGCGTCTACGCCCGTGGGAATCGCAGTACGCCCAGGTACTCGTGGACTCCAGTCGCGATCCGGGCATCCAGCACTGGAACCGTCCGGGGCTCCTGTCCATCGACGATGCGCAGGCGAGGATCGCGCGCTGGCGCCGGCGTTGGGAGGCGGAAGAAGCGGCGGTCTGGGCCATCCAACGGGTCGATGACGACCATCCGGTGGGCCTCATCGGCCTGGGTGACATGGACTTCAAAGGCGGCAGCGCCGAGTTCCTGTACTGGCTGCTCCCCGCCGCTCGTGGGAGTGGGGCCATGGTCGACGCGACGATCCGCGTGAGCCGATGGGCTCTGGACGTTCTCGGCCTGCACCGGCTGCGCATCACCCACTCCGTGGCCAACACAGCCTCCTGCCGGGTTGCCACACGGGCCGGGTTCGCTCTCGAGGGGACGATGCGCAGCGCTCTCCTGCATGCCGATGGCTGGCACGACGAGCATCTCCACGCGAGGATCCAGGGCGATGCCTGGCCTGATGAAGAGCACACCACGACGGCCGACCTGAACGTTTCAAACCTCCGAAATCGCCCGGCCGCCACCTAATCTGACCGGCGATCACGCTGGGTGCTTCCCGGCTTGTCGTCGGTGCCATCGGCGTGGCCGCCGAAAGCCGCCTCCTAATTCCTTACGCGGAGGTGCGGGTGATCAGTCGCGAGAGAAGGCACCGGGTCGCATCGGGTTCCAGGCCGCAAGAACCGTGAGCAACGGCCATGGCCCTGCGCAGCATGGCTGAGGGTCTGCATGGCGGCGCCGGCGGGGCTGGCCCTGCCGGGTTGTTGCCTCGTCCCCGGCCCGGGCCGCCACGGCCGGCAGCGTCTACGTCGCCCACTACACCGTCGGCACGGTGACGGTGATCGACACCACCACCAACCCCGTCAGCACCACCATCACCGGCTTTCGGCTTCGCCGCAAAAAGTCGGCCGACGGCAGACCTTTCGGCCGCCCACTGTGCCTGGAGCGCGGCGGCCGGCCGACACGGCACTGCCGAAGAACCTCACACTCGATTCCAACGCCGGGCCACTCCCCCGCGCAACAGCACAGGGGCAGCAGGAAAGCCGCGGTCACACACCGGGCAGCCCGGGTGACGCCCACGTGCCGACAGCGGCCGAGGCGGCAGCCACCTAATCCTCACTCGCTCCCGCCAGGCTCTCAACCGCTCGGTCGAGTGCCCGGCTCACCTCAGTGCACGTGACCGCTCGATGCAGGAGCAGGCGCCGCGTTTCTTGACCGTCAGAGGCAGCAACTTCTTTCCGGTCGGGCCGATTTGTATGGCCGTATCCATCTGCGGGCAGACGCCGCACGCCGATCGGGCACGAGACGCCGATCTCGCCCAGCCCGCAGTACTCGGCAGGATGCTTGTCGAGGTACTGCTGGTGGTGGTAGCAGTCGGCCGCGTAGAAGTCGCCCCCTGCGGCGACGACCCGCAATGCCGTCGCGGAAGCTGAGCCAGGCGAGCTTCCCGATCACGAGGAAGTCCCCGTCGTCGGCCTCGATGAGGTCCGGACACGACTGCCCCGTCGCACTGCCCCGCACGGCGGGCTCGATCCGATCCGACGCATGAGGGCTCCTTGGTGACAGGATCGGTGCCATGGGCACCGAGAGGGTGTGGGCGTACCGAGTGGAGGAGCCACACGGCTCGCACGGCTGGCGCCCCCACGGCGGCCCTTCCCACCGGTGGCGGGGAAGGGTCACCACCGAGTCCCGGAGCGAGGATGCCAGATACGTCGCCGCCCTCGTCGTCACCGACCTTGTGACCGAGTGGAAGGTGAACGGCATCAGCGAGCAGCACGTGCGCGTGATCGTGTGGGCGGGCGAAGAAGGCACTGGCCCCGAGGACGCGGTCCTCACGCTGGAGATCCAGCCCGGCGTCGTCGGAAAGTGACCAACCGCGGCCGGATCCGCGCACTGCCGGGATACCGGCCCGGTCGTCGAGTCGATCTCCTGGTGTCCGGCCAGTGCAGATCGATGCCCGACATCGCAGCGAACTCAGACCCACTCCACCTCTGATCGGATGTGCGAGGAGCCTGCCGGCTCCGGCAGGGGGCCGATTTGTATGGCCGTATCCATCTGCGGGCAGCTACCTACCCACACTCACCATGATCCCGAAGCGGCAGGCGTAGGCGCCTTTGGATCCGTAGCTCTCTGCGGATCGGTCGGTGAGGGGCATACCGGTCGCGCTACGGTCCTGCGAGGTCGCTGTCGTACGGGGCCGGTTGCCGTACCGCCACCGGCTTCAGCGCGGTCTTGGGAGTGCTGCCGGTTGGCTGCGGTCTCTATGGTTGCTGTACTCCGCTGCTGTACAGCCAGGATTGATCAACTCGTTGTCCTGCGGTAGCAATGGCGGATGATACGTGGCAACAAGATCGGCCTGCGAGCCCGGCACGACGCTGACATTCCAGTGCTCCATGCGGTTCTTTACAACGACGTGGCAACCCGGTCGCGTCAGGACCCTCGGCCCTGGCATCCGATACCACCAGGGTCGGCCCGCTCTCCCTATGCAGTCGCTGAGCCCTCGGACGCTGCAGCATCCTTTTCCGTGGTGGAACTCGAGTCGCAGGAACTGGTGGGTGCCGCCTCGCTGTGGGGCATCGACACGCATAACAGGTCGGCGCACCTGGGCATCTCCGTGCTCCCTGACTTCCGCGGTCGTGGTTTTAGCTCGGACATCGTCCGCGTGCTGTGCGAGTACGGGTTCGCGTTACGCGGACTGCAGCGACTACAGGTGGAGACCATGGCGGACAACGCGCCGATGATCGCGGCGGCGAAGAGAGCGGGGTTCACGATCGAGGCCACGTTGCGGCGCTCGGCCTGGGTATACGGAGCATTCGTCGACCAGGTGATCCTCGGTCTCCTCGCTCATGAGTGGACTCCCTGAGGACGAGATGTTGGGGGCCGGGCCGCTGAGTGCCGAAGCACTAGTTTTGAAGAGTCCGGTTGTGGCACTCTGCTGAGCTGGCAGTCTGCTGACCTGCGGTAGCGCGTCGCTCCGGCCGTGATTCACCGTGAGTCCCCGGAAGTTCCCGCCCGATCGGGCACGCGACGGGCACGCCGTGCCCGCAGTGGCCTCGACGCCGTCGCGGCGGCTACCAACGCGCGCCCACGCAAGACTCTCGGGTGGAGACTGCAGCAGGACTTCACCCCCGCAGCGTAGAAACCCGCTGTCCAAGATCAAGGGGGAACTTCGTGCCAGCTAGCGATCCCGACGCACATCGGATCGCGGCCGGCGGCGACGCGCACGGATCCAAAGGCGGCATGCCCCGCGGTCCTCGGCCTTACTCCAGGGTCTTCGCAGCGTCGCGGATGACCTCGAGGACAGCGTTGGGCTGGGAGAGCATCGGGACGTGGCTGCTGTCGAGGCTGACGGTCGTGGCCTTCATCCGTTCGGCGGAAGCGCGCTCCCGGTCCGGGTTCACCGTGCGGTCCTGGGTGCCCACGATGTACCAGCTCGGCTTCGCTCGCCAGGCATTGCCGGGTACCTGCTGGTCGAAGAGGTCCGCGATCGGCGGGTTAGCGGTCGCCAGCACGAGCTTTTGTTCCTCCAGCGGCAGATCGCCGCAGAAGTCGCCGATGCCCGACTCCTTGAGGTAGATGCGGTTGTCGGCGACCTCAAGGTGCTCGAAAACCGGCGAGCTGGGAAACGCGGCCAAGTGCTGCTGCGAGGTCTCGTCGTCGTCCGGGGCAAGCGCGCAGATGTACACCAGGGCGCCCACGCGGTCGTGCACGCCCGCCTTGGTGATCAGCGTGCCGCCGTAGGAGTGGCCCACGAGCACGACCGGGCCGGGCACGTGGTTGATCGCGCGGTTTACGCAGTCGACGTCGCCTGCGAGCGAGTCAAGCCCATGCTGCGACGCGAAGACCTCGCGACCCTCGGCCTGGAGTGCGGGGATGAGCTTTGCGAAGCACGAGCCATCGGCCCACAAGCCGTGGGCCAGCACGATGCTGGCTTTTCCGGCCATGAGTGCCTCCTTTGTCGCTACGTCGCTGCCTGTAGCGGAGATCCACTTCGTTTGATCCTCTTTGTTCAACCCTAGGTGGGGACTACAGGTGCCGCTCGCCCGACACGAGGTCCAGGTCTTCCGACGGCCTGACCCCCAGCCTCACCCACCACTCACCCCGGCTCCCATCCCGTACGCCGTCGACCCACACACCGTGGAGCGGGCGTGGTTCCTGGCGTCCAGGAGGAGCGCGCCACTGTACGAAACGACCTGGACGCCAGGGGCCGCGTCTGCTCGGCTCTGCCTGGGTCGATGATGTGCGGGATGGGAGCCCCCCAGCATCCGCCACGATGGACCCGCGGGCGGCGACGGCGCCCCCTCCATCCCGGTGCCGGCCGATCCCCCGCCGGAGGCACTGTCCTGACCGGCCGCGTACGCGGTGATCGACTCATGGCCACCGGCCCTATCCACCAGTGGGCGCGCGTCGGCGCAGCGCGGGCGGAGCGGGCCGGAGGCAGGGGCGCCGTCGACGACGGGCGAGGGACCGAGGCGCCGACCGCCGCCAGCGCAGCCGCCACCTCGTCCTCACTCGCCCCCGCCAGCGCCTCCATCACCCGATCGAGTGCCTCGCTCACGTCAGTGCTCGTGACCACTCGAAACGGGCGCCTGACCTGCGTTCTTGACCGTCAGCGGCAGCAACTTCTTGCCGGTCGGGCCTACTTGTACCCAAGTATCCATCTGCGGGCAGGCAGACACCCACAACGGCCCTGGATCCATTGATGTGACCGTCAAGTCGGCTCAGGCGTCAGGGTTCGCCAGCCAACGCAGCGCGCTGAGGCTCGGCAGGAAGAAGTACTCTCCGCCGCGGGTGGTGACAAAACGCTCTACGCCGTGCAGGCGGCGCCGGATGGGGTGCTGCGGGATCGTGAAGATGCCGGAGCCGTCGTTGTCGCCCGTGAGCAGGTCCTTTTCCTGGTCGAGGCCGGTGAAGTTGCCCTCGTTCAGCCATTGCGACTTCACGAATTCAAACTGACGGTCCAGGTGTGAGCCGATGAAGACGAAGACGATGCCGCGGTCGGCTCCGTCGTCGTCCAGGATGCCGGCCGGCAGCGGCGGTCCGTAGTTGGTGCCCCGTCGAATCATGTGGTGCAGGCGAACGTCGCCGATGATCTCCGAGTCGCGCGGGTTGGCCCGCCTGGCGTGGGCGCCGTGGGGACAGATCGCGCCGCGCGGATCGGACTCGTAGCGGAAGTCGTTGTTGCGCTGGTCGTCCGCCCCCAGGGCCGGGTCGTCGTGCTCGGGCGCCAGGATCAACGGGGCGCCGCTCTGCCAGCGGCCCACGATCTTGGCGGCGAGCAGCGACTCTTCCTCCGGGCTGCCGGAGTTGTCGTGGAGATACCGGCGGAAGGCCGCGACGCGTGTGTGCAGCTTCCGCCAGGCGACGAAGGTGCCGTTGCGGCCCAGCTCGGCCGGCTGCGGCATCGGCGGCAGGTTTCCGGTCTCGTCGGGATAGCCGAGCACGAATTCGCCTGCCTTGAGCACGGAACCGTCACCGGGCGGACTCTCGGCACCGCTGCCTTCGATCGTGGGGTTGCCGATGCCGTCCTTGTAGCCGAAGCTGGTGCGCCCTGTGGACAGCTGGTAGAAGTCCTGCCGATGGACGAACTGAAGGCCGGGGAGCTGCGCGTGGGCCTTGCGCGCACGTTCGAGGACGACCGCCAATGACTCCTGGTCGGCGGCCAGGAGGGACAGCACGACGTGTACCTGGCCGGTGCCGAAAGGCGGCTCCCAGCGTGCGGGCGCGCTCTCGCCGGTATCACCGATGAACTCGGCGCGTGCCGCCATGCCCTGCCGATACTCCTCAGGGAAGGTGTTCAGGGCAGCCGGTGGGACCTGGAGCGCTTCGAGTCCCCGGTACGTCAATCCGACGTTGAGGAGCGCGGGCAGGTCGGGTTGCCACCAGTTGGCAGCGGAGTCGACCAGCTCGGCCAGGCGCCCCATCAACTGACGCCCGGCGCCGGGATCGTCCACACGCAGCAGGATGTAGGTGCCGACGTACGGTGACGGCCGGTTGCGCAGCACGATGCCCTGAATCTCGTCCAGCTGCAGCGGCGGTGCTTCAGTCGCTGTCATGACGTCCTTCCGGTCAGGTATCGGCGACTTTGTACCAATCGCCACTACTGTCGGCGCTGTCCGACACGGCACATCGCGCGATTGACGAGCGCGTGGGCGCGCGGGGTCGCTCGAAGCGCGAGGTTCAGCCGCGCGAGCCGCAGGGCTCGTTGGGGATCGTCGCCGATGGTCAGCCAGAACTCTGCTGCGTGATCGGCGTACGCCTCGGGGTGGCGCACCATCAACTCCTCGTAGCGCGCGGCAGCGTGGGCACGCCAGAACCGAGCCTCCGTCGATGCCTCGCACTTGCCCAGGAGGCGGGCAAGCCGGGTCGCGTAGTCGGGATCGTCACTGGCGAGGGCCAATCGGCGCAGGCGCTCTATCGCTACGGCCACCCTGCCTTCGGCGGCATCGGCCTCGGCGAGGTGGCCATGCGCCGGCACGTAGGACGGCAGTCGGCGAGTGGCCGACTCCAGCCAGACGCGCGCGCTCGCCAGTCCGCCCTGGGCCAGCCACATCTGCCCGCACTGGAATTCGAGGATCGCCAGCGGAAAGGGGCTGACCCCGCGGTAGGCGCGTCTCGCTGCCAAAAACCATGACTCGGCCTCGTCCACCTCGCCGCTCTCGGCCTGACAGCGGGCCATGGCGCCGAGGGTTCTGAAGTCCTGCCCCCTCGACAGCCCCTGCCGATGCAGCGCAAGCGCGTCTTCGTATTGCCCGACCGCCTGGCAGACGGCTGCTCGCTCCTCGTCCACGCTTCTCCGGTCGAGCCCCAGTGCAGCCGCCGCGTCCAGATCGTTGAGAGCCGCCGCGAACTGGTGGAAGAGGCCCGCCAGCCTGGCGTGCGCCACGAGCGAGCGAGGATCGCGCGGCGCCTGGTCGACGAACATCTCGGCCAGCGATGCCGCGCGCTCGGTCTCGTCGATGCGGCCCAGCACGTGCCCGCGCAGGACGGTCAGCTCCACCAATTCGCCCCAGCCGTCGGCGGTGAGTCTTCCCCGTCTCGCCTGCGACGTCAGACCTTCGATGCGCGCATCGAGGTTGCCCATGGCGATGATGCCGGCTGTCGTGGGGGGCCCGCCCACAAGATCGGGCTCCCTCTCACCGTCTGCAAGAGTGGCCGCACTGGAACTGCTCATCAGCTTGCGGCGGCCGTCGGGACGGAAACGGGTTCGGGCGGGTCGGGGTTGGGCGGTGCCAGGTACGGGAACTCGCGCGAAGCCGGGACGGTCCCGTCGACGCCGTCGCTCACGCGCGGGCCATGGCCCGCGTTGACGATCAGCGTGTAGAGCGTGTCGATGACATCGTCGTTGAGCGACCGGCCGCCACAGGTCGCATGCTCCCGTCCCTCCAGCAGGGCCCGCTCGATCTCGAAATAGCTGTCTTCGGCGTAAGGCTTGGCGACATCCACGACCAGGAAGTCCGCGAGCAGCAGCTCCGTCAGCGGATGCGTCCCGTCCGGCTGCGTCGTCCAGTCCGCCTTGCTGTCGAGGCCGTCGAAGAAGACCAGGTTGGCGTTAAGGCGTGAGCGGTAGGCGTCCACGTAGCTCGGCCCCAGCCGGAACGGATCTTCCTCGTTGTAGAGATCGCGCAGGTCAACGACCTTATTGGCGGCGTCGACCCCGTTGTCTGACAGGAGAATGTTCTTGACCTCGGGGCGGCCGAGGCGTTCGAGGCGCACGGGATACGGTCCGACCGTGACGGTTTCCGCCGCAACGGCGAAGACGCTCCCCGAGGCCGCCCCGAACACCCTGGCGACGTCAAGCTCTGCCACGACGGTCAGGACGTCGGTGCCCTCCAGGGAGTTGGTGCCATTTGGTACGAAGGCGAGCCGCCGCCTCACCCGCGTCTCCACCTCCTTGGCCACGTCCATGAAGAAGGGATCCAGCCGCAGCCCGGCGTAGCAGTGCACGCCATGTCCCTCGCCGCCCCGCTCGTCATTCACCAGCAACGAAACCGATTCCCCGTTGGGTAGCACGCACGTTCCCCGCTGCGTCAACTCCCCATTGTCTTCCGCTCCGACCGGAATCGAGAAGGTGCAGGTAAGCGCGAATTCGTCGGCGCCGACATCGAAGAGTGAGCCGGAATCCGCCATGGGCACGGATACCGGACGGACGCGGAAGCGATAGCTGGCAGCGTCGGAGAACAAGGCTCCCGGCCGCGCATTGGGAAAGACATTCATGACGAGGACGAGCCGACCCGCCTGGGAGGGGCTGGAAAAGGCATAGAGGTCGGTCAGGTCTATGGCCGGATCGGCCAGGGCGCGGGTGCCGGAAAGATGGTCGGACATGATGCTGCGACCTCCGCTGACGGGGCCCGAGCCTACGACCGCGCGCCGTTGCCAGGCCGCCCGGTGCTACCCAGGCGCCATGGCCACGGGGCTACAGGTACCTGGGACGCGAGACAGCTGCTAGCTGGACGCAGTATCCAGCAACGCGTTGAACGCCTGCGTGACCTTCTGCGCCTTGGCGGTGTCCTCGACCGTCATGGTCGGATTGGAGGCGTACCACATGTCGGCCTCCACAATCTTCGTAGCCAGCCAGTCGACGATATGCGGATCGGTCGCCCCGGGATAGCCCTCCGCGACACCTTCGAACATCTCATCGAACCATGGTGCGGCGTTGGCGAAGATGTCCGCCATGTACGGCTTGAAGTCACCGTCATAGGTGACCGCGCCGATGACCTGGGTGTCATTGTTGATGAACGCGACGCGGAAGTCGTGGACAGTGCCGACAAGTTTTTCGTAGTGCCAGGCGTCGTCCTGGATCTTGGCGGCGTTCTGGCGGAACCTCTCCGCCCCGCCCGGCTTGGCGTCGAAGAGAACGGTGATTTCCGCTACCTCCCCAACCCGCTTGCCGAGACCGTCAGGCTGCCTGGTCACGGTTGGAGTCGCCGACCTCGCGGAGCTCTGTGCCGTCATGACTCCCTCCTCCTTTGATCGTCTATCGGCTGGGCTGCGGGCTCTCCTCCCGTCTGAGCGCGTTCCGTAAGGCCCACATAGCCAGCTTTGTCGCCCTCCAGGGTGTCGGCAAGACGATCAGGCCCCACGGGGTCGACGGCGTATTGCGAGTCTGCACCGGGGGTCTCCGCCCGGGATGGAATGAGTGCGGACCGCTAGATCGTCGAGTCGCCTCCCGTCCAGAGAAAGGGGCTCGAGTGGTCACACAGCGGTACGGAATCCTGGTGCTGGACTCAGACCCACTCCACCTCGGAGACGATCTGCGAGGCGCTCCCAGGGCCCGGCAGAGGCGTCGGGGAGCAGACCAGCGGCGCCGACGGGCGAGAGCTCGAAGCGCCGGCCGCAGCCAACGCCGCAGCCACCTCCTCCTCGCTCACCCCCGCCAGCGCCTCCACCACCCGATCGAGCGCCTCGCCCACCTCAGTGCACGTGACCGCTCGATGCAGGAGCCGGCGCCGCGTTCTTGACCGTCAGAGGCAGCAACTTCTTTCCGGTCGGGCCGATTTGTATGGCCGTATCCATCTGCGGACACACACCACAGTCGAAGCACGGCGTCCAGCGGCAGTCCTCGACCTCCGTCTCGTCGAGGGCGTCCTGCCAGTCCTCCCAGAGCCAGTCCTTGTCGAGGCCCGAGTCCAGGTGGTCCCAGGGGAGGACCTCCTCGTACGTGCGCTCGCGGGTCGTGTACCAGTCGACGTCAACTCCGTAGGGAGCCAGCGCCTTCTCCGCACAGTTCATCCAGCGGTCGTAGGAGAAGTGCTCGCGCCAGCCGTCGAAACGGCCGCCGTCCTCGTAGACCGCGCGGATCACGGCGCCGATGCGGCGGTCGCCGCGGGAGAGCAGGCCTTCGACGATACCGGGCTTGCCGTCGTGGTAGCGGAAGCCGATCGAGCGGCCGTACTTCCTGTCTCCGCGGATCTTGTCGCGGAGCTTCTCCAGGCGGGCGTCCGTCTCCTGAGCGCTGAGCTGCGGGGCCCACTGGAAGGGGGTGTGCGGCTTGGGGACGAAGCCGCCGATCGACACCGTGCAGCGGATGTCGTTGGAGCCGGAGACCTCGCGGCCCTTCTGGATCACGCGCGTCGCCATGTCGGCGATCTGCAGCACGTCCTCGTCCGTCTCCGTCGGCAGGCCGCACATGAAGTACAGCTTCACCTGGCGCCAGCCGTTGCCATAGGCCGTCGAGACGGTCCTGATCAGGTCCTCTTCCGACACCATCTTGTTGATGACCTTGCGGATGCGTTCCGAGCCGCCCTCGGGGGCGAAGGTCAGGCCGGACCTGCGGCCGTTGCGCGTGAGCTCGTTCGCCAGGTCGATGTTGAACGCGTCCACCCGGGTCGACGGGAGCGACAGGCCGATCTTGTCGTCCTCGTAGCGGTCCGCGAGGCCCTTCGCGATGTCGCCGATCTCCGAGTGGTCCGCGGAGGACAGGGACAGGAGGCCGACCTCCTCGAAGCCCGTCGCCTTCAGGCCCTTGTCCACCATCTCGCCGATGCCCGTGATGGAGCGCTCACGGACCGGACGGGTGATCATGCCAGCCTGGCAGAAGCGGCAGCCCCGCGTGCAGCCGCGGAAGATCTCGACGGACATGCGCTCGTGGACGGTCTCCGCCAGGGGGACGAGGGGCTGCTTCGGGTACGGCCACTCGTCCAGGTCCATCACCGTGTGCTTGGACACGCGCCACGGCACGCCCGACCTGTTGGGGACCACGCGGCCGATGCGACCGTCCGGGAGGTACTCCACGTCGTAGAACCCCGGGACGTACACCCCGCCCGTCTTCGCCAGGCGGAAGAGCAGCTCCTCGCGGCCGCCCGGGCGTCCCTCCGCCTTCCAGGCGCGGACGATCCCGGTGACCTCCAGGACCGCCTGCTCGCCGTCGCCGATCACCGCGCAGTCGATGAAGTCGGCGATGGGCTCGGGGTTGAAGGCCGCGTGGCCGCCGGCCATCACGATCGGGTCGTCCAGGCCCCGGTCCTTGGACTCCAGGGGGATGCCCGCGAGATCGAGGGCGGTCAGCATGTTCGTGTAGCCGAGCTCGGTGGAGAAGGACAGGCCGAACACGTCGAAGGCCTTCACCGGGCGGTGGCTGTCCACCGTGAACTGCGGGACGCCGTGCTCCCGCATCAGTGCCTCGAGGTCCGGCCACACGCTGTAGGTGCGCTCGGCGAGGACACCCTCCTGCTCGTTCAGGACCTCGTAGAGGATCATGACGCCCTGGTTGGGCAGACCGACCTCGTACGCGTCGGGGTACATGAGCGCCCAGCGGACGTCACAGGCCTCCCACGGCTTGACCGTGGAGTTGAGCTCTCCGCCGACGTACTGGATCGGCTTCTGCACATGCGGGAGCAGGGCTTCGAGCTGCGGGAACACCGACTGGGCGGCTTCGGCAGACATCTCGCGACTTTCGTGAGCTGGACTGAACTGACAGGGGTGACCATCAAGCCTAACGCGAGCGCACCGCCTCCCCGGACGCCCGGACGGCCGGGGACCGGGACCGGGGCCTGCCCTCAGACCCTGGCCTTCCGCTTCACCTGCGGCCACACCTCGGGCAGCGCCGCCTCCGCCGCCGCCGCGCGCTGTTCCTCCCGGCCGTACAGCACGCCGTACGTGAAGGTGTTCTCCCTGGCCGTGTACGCCTGGGCCGACAGCTCCCGCAGGACCTCGCGAGCCATCACGCTGTCCTGGTGGTCCCCGAGCAGGGTCTGCAGGGACTTCATCGCCTTGACCAGTTTCCCGGCCGGCTTGCCGAGCGCGGGGGTGGCGGCCTCGGCCGCGTACCGCGTGCGCTTGGACTTCTTGCGGGCCTCGTGCATCGCGACGTCGCGGTCGTGGCCCGACGGCAGGTCCAGGGCCTGGCCGACCAGGTCGGCGACCTTCCGGAAGTCCCTCCGTACGGCCTTGGCGAGCACCTTCGACGGCTTCCCGGAGGCCGCCTTGCGCAGGGGCGGGTCGGCGATCAGAGCGTCCAGGGCCTCCAGCAGGTCCAGATAGCGCTGCGAGTCCAGGACCTCGGTCAGCAGACGCCGGGAGGCTTCGTGCCGCACGTTCGACCAGGTGCGGATGCGGTTGAGGACCGGGCCGGTGAGCAGCACGGGGGGCAGTTCGGACAGGGCCTTCGTCAGACGCTCGGCGAGAACTTCCCGGTCGCGGTCGATGCCCAGCTCACCGGCCAGCCACTTCAGCTCGTCGGCGATCGGGTCGGTGACGGCGCGGTCCAGGACCTTGCCGAACGAGCGGAACGTGCTGCGCAGCCGGCGGGTGGCCACGCGCATGGAGTGCACGGCGTCCTCGACGTCCCGGCGCACCGCGGGGTCGAGCTCGACGATCGCGTCCCGCTGGGCGCGGACATAGGCGAGGACATGGTCGCCCGCGGTGACGGGCGGTTTTGCGGTAGGGGCCGCGGCACGCCTCGTGCGCTTCTCCGCACCGGTCGCGGCCTTGACCCCCTCCCGCGTCTCCTTCAGCGCCCTCGCCAGCTTCGACGGGGCGGACGAGCGGTTCAGCCCGGCCTTGCGGAGCCTCTTCTCGACCTTGTCCAGGATCGCGGGGTCACGGTCGTCCGCCAGTTCGACCTCGATCTCGGTCCAGTCGGCGGTGCCCGTGCCGCCGCTCAGCCGCTCGGCGTGGACCCGGTCGAGGCTGATCTCGGCGAGCAGGTCGCCGTCCGCGTCGACGAGTTGGCGCACGTCGCGGGCGGAGCGCAGCCGTACGACGGGGACGAGGTCGGCGTCGCGCACGCGGGAGCGGACCAGACCGGACAGGTAGGGCGGGAGGGTGTCGGACAGCGGTGCGCGGATCTCGTCGCGTACGCCGTCGGCGACCGGCAGCTTGAGGTGCCAGCCGGCGTCGTCGCCGCCGGTACGGCGGCGCAGGGTGACGGCATGCGCGGCGAGGCGTTCGTCGGGGGTGTCGTAATAGGTGGCGTCCAGATCCGCGACGCCCTTGTCGACGACGGCACGGACTCCGCCGACGCCGGTCAGATCGGGGAGCTCGTCCCCTGCAGCGGCCTCGTATTTCCGCTCGATTTCACGCTTCGTGTCCGCCATGAACCGAATCTAGTGGCAATCGGGCCGGTACGGCAGGGCCCGCCGAGACGCTTTTCGCCTCCTGACCCCGGCCGATTCCAGCGGGTCAGGAGGCGAACAGGGCTCGGCGTCGCGGCGTCGTCCGCCCTTCCCTACGCCGAGAGCGGCCGCTGCACCCGGATCGACTGCAGCAGTCCCACCGCTATCCAGACGGCGAACATCGACGAGCCGCCATAGGACACGAACGGCAGCGGAATGCCCGCCACCGGCATGATGCCGAGGTTCATTCCGATGTTCTCGAAGGACTGGAAGGCGAACCACGCGATGATCCCGGCGGCGACGATCGTGCCGTACAGCTCTGTCGTCTCGCGGGCGATCCGGCACGCCCGCCACAGGACGACACCGATCAGGACGATGATCAGACCGCCGCCGACGAAGCCCAGCTCCTCCCCGGCCACCGAGAAGACGAAGTCGGTCTGCTGCTCGGGGACGAACTGGCCCGTGGTCTGGGAGCCGTGGAACAGGCCCGCCCCGGTCAGTCCGCCGGAGCCGATCGCGATGCGTGCCTGGCTGGTGTTGTAGCCGACGCCCGCGGGGTCCAGGTCGGGGTTGGCGAAGGCGGCGAAGCGGTTGATCTGGTACTGGTCCAGGATGTGCAGCTGCCAGACGGCGACCGCGCCCAGGGCGCCCGCGCCGAGCAGGCCGAAGATCCAGCGGTTGGAGGCGCCGGAGGCGAGCAGCACACCCAGCACGATGATCACCATGACCATCGTCGAGCCGAGGTCGGGCATGAGCAGGATGATCATCATCGGGACGGCGGCCAGGCCCAGGGACTGCGCCACGGTCCGGTGGTCGGGGTACTGCTTGTCGCCCGCGTCGACCCGGGCCGAGAGCAGCATCGCCATGCCCAGGGTGATCGTGACCTTCACGAACTCGGAGGGCTGCAGGGAGAAGCCGCCGCCGAAGACGATCCAGTTGCGGTTGCCGTTGATGGTGGCGCCGAGCGGGGTGAGCACCATCAGGATCAGGAAGACCGAGAGGCCGTACAGGATCGGCACGGCCGTGCGCAGGGTGCGGTGGCCGAGCCAGATGGTGCCGATCATCAGGGCGATCCCGATGCCGGTGTTCATCAGGTGCCGGATCAGGAAGTAGTACGGGTCGCCCTGGTTGATCTCGGTGCGGTTGCGGGTCGCCGAGTAGACGAGGGCCGTGCCGATCAGCGACAGGGCCACGGCCGACAGCAGTATCGGCCAGTCGAGACGGCGGGCCAGGCCGTCGCGGGCGAAGACCCGCGTCCAGCCGGGCCGGGCGGGGCCGTACCCGGAGACGGAGAAGTTGTTCGCTCCGGTCACGTCAGGATCCTCCGCCTCTTCTTCGGGCGGTCCGTGCGCCGTCGGGTGGTGCGGTTGCTCGCGGTCGGTGAGGGCGTGGTGGCCGACGGGTTGTCGGTGGGTGTGCCCTGCTGGTCCTGTCCGGTGGCCTTGTCGGCGTTCGGGTCGAACTTCTCGATCTTCGGGGAGACGATCGAGCCGTCGGTCCGGATCTTGGGGAGGTCCTTCTGCGGGGTGGGCAGCAGGGCCTTCTTGTTGTCGATCGAGCCGTCGTCCTGAACGCCGTACAGTGCGTTGTAGATCTTGTGCACGGCCTCACCCGAGGCGCCGGAGCCCGTACCGGCCTGGGCGATGGTCATGACGACCGCGTAGTCCTTGCTGTACGTGGCCAGCCACGACGTGGTCTGCTTGCCGTAGACCTCGGCGGTACCGGTCTTGGCGTGCAGCGGGATCTTGTCCTGCGGCCAGCCGCCGAACTTCCAGGCGGCGGTACCGCGGGTGACGACGCCCGCGAGGGCCTCGTCCATGACGTCGCGCGTCTTCTGGTCGATCGGCAGCCTGCCGTGCGACTGGGGCTTGATCTCGGTGATCTTCTTGCCGTCGGGGCTGATGATCGCCTTGCCGATGGTCGGGTTCCACAGGGTGCCGCCGTTGGAGATGGCCGAGTAGATGTCGGCCTCCTGAATCGGGGTCAGGAGGGTGTCGCCCTGGCCGATGGAGTAGTTGATCTCGTCACCCTCGCGCATCCTGTTGCCTTCGAGGCAGTTCTCGTACGCGATCTTCTCGACGTAACTTCCATCCTTTTTGCCGGTCTTGCACCAGGCGTCCTTGTTGGCCTCCCAGTACTTCAGCTTCCACTGGCGGTCGGGGACGCGGCCGGAGACCTCGTTGGGCAGGTCGACGCCGGTGGGCCTACCGAGGCCGAACTGGTGGGCGGTCCTGAAGAACCAGTCCTTGGGCTGTCCCTTCTTCGGGTGGATGCCGCCGTCCTTCTTCCACTCGTTGTCCGCGAGGCCGTAGAAGACGGTGTCGCAGGAGACCTCCAGGGCGCGACCCAGCGAGATCGGCCCGAAGTTCTCCCCTTCGAAGTTCTTGAAGACCTGGCCGCCGACAGAGTACGAGCTGGTGCAGGGGTAGTTGCCGTCGAAGGCGTAGCCGGCCTGGATCGCGGCGGCCGTGGAGACCACCTTGAAGGTGGAGCCGGGAGCCGACTGCCCCTGGATGGCCCGGTTGAGCAGCGGGTAGTCGGATTCCTTGCCGGTGAGCTGCTTGTAGTCCTTGGCGGAGATGCCGCCGACCCAGACGTTGGGGTCGTACGTCGGGTTGGACGCCATGGCGACGACACGGCCCGTCTTGGCCTCCATCACCACGACGGCCCCGGAGTCCGCCTTGTAGTTCTCGCCGGTGTTCTTGTCGAACTGGGCCCGTGCGGCCTTCATCGCCTCGTTCAGCTCGTACTCGGCGACCCGCTGGACGCGGGCGTCGATGCTGGTGACCAGGTTGGAGCCGGGCTGGGCGGAGTCGCTCTTGGCCTTGCCGATGACCCGGCCCAGGTTGTCGACCTCGTAGCGGGTGACGCCGGCCTTGCCGCGCAGCACCTGGTCGTACTGGCGTTCAAGTCCGGAGCGGCCGACCTGGTCGGACCGCAGATACGGCGAGCTGGTGTTCTTGGCCTGCTGGATCTCCTCGTCGGTGACGGGCGAGAGATAGCCGAGGACCTGGGCCGTGTTGGCCTCTCCGGGGCTCGGGTAGCGGCGCAGGGCCTCGGGCTCGGCGGTGATGCCGGGGAAGTCCTCGGAGCGCTCACGGATCTGCAGGGCCTGCCGGGGGTTGGCATCGTCGGTGATGGGGATCGGCTGGTACGGGGAACCGTTCCAGCAGGGCTGCGCCGTCTTGGCGTCGCACAGGCGGACCTTGTCCATGACGTCCTGCGGCTTCATGCCCAGGACGCCTGCCAGCTTGGTGAGGACCGCCTTGCCCCGGTCCTTCATCTTCATCAGGTCGGTGCGGGACGCGGAGACCACCAGCCGGGTCTCGTTGTCCGCGATCGGGACGCCCCGCGCGTCCAGGATCTCGCCGCGCACGGCGGGCTGGACGACCTGCTGGACGTGGTTTCCCGAGGCCTCCTTGGCGTACTCGGCGCCGCTGCGGATCTGGAGGTACCAGAGGCGGCCGCCGAGGGTGCCGAGGAGGGACAGCACGAGGATCTGGATGACGACGAGCCGGATCTGGACCCGTGGGGTCCGTCCCGTCTCGGGAATGTTGGTCACTGCTGCCTCCCCCTCTCAGCGCACGTACGGGTTGTACGAGTACACGGTCAACCTGTGCGGCCGGACGGCCGGGACTCGGATCGTCACAGCCGCTTGACCCCCTTGATGCGTCCGGCGCGGGCCACCCGGGCCTTGGCCGCCTTGACACGCAGCACACCGCGCTGGCTGCCGATGCGCAGTCCGGTGCCGGAGGAGAGCCAGCCGGAGGAGACGTCGGCGGCCTTGGCGGAGTTGGTCTCGGCGAGCGGGTCGTTGTCGGCACGGCGGGCCAGGCCCATGATCCCGGGGACCACGAAGGGCGCGAGCAGCAGGTCGTACACGGCGGCCGTGAACAGCAGGCTGATCAGGCCCACATGGCGCGCCGCGGTGTCGCCGACGAGGGCGCCCACGCCCGCGTACAGCAGGGTGGAGCCGATCGCGGCGGCGACCACCACGGCCATCGGGCCGCTCGCGGACTTGAGCCGGCCGTTGTCGGGCCGGGCGAGTCCGGCGAGATAGCCGACGACGCACAGCACGAGGGCGTAGCGGCCGGCGGCGTGGTCGGCGGGCGGGGCGAGGTCGGAGAGCAGGCCCGCGCCGAAGCCGATGAGACAGCCGCCGACATGGCCGTAGACCAGGGCGAGGCCGACGACCGTCAGCAGCACCAGGTCGGGCACGGCACCGGGCAGATGGAGGCGGGCGAGGACACTCACCTGGATCACCAGGGCGACGATCACCAGGGCGGTGGAGAGCAGCACCCGGTTGAGGCGCATGTGGATCAGCTCCTAGGGCGTCTGCTGCTGGTCGGAGGCGGAGGGCGAAGGCGTCACGGTGACGGTCACGGTCGGCGTGGGAGTGGGCTGTGGCTTGGGGGGCAGGACGGTGTCACGCGGGTCCTTCTTGGGCGCCTGGACTACGACACCGACGATGTCGAGGCTGGTGAAGGACACGAACGGCTTCACATAGATCGTGCGGGTCAGGCCGCCTCCGGAGGGGTCGACCCGGGAGACCACGCCGACCGGAACACCCGGCACGAACGGCTTGTCGGCCTGCGAGCCGAAGGTGACCAGGCGGTCGCCCTTCTTCACGTCGGCCTTGGCGTTGAGGAGCTGGACGCGCAGTGGGCGGTCACCCTGGCCGGAGGCGAAGCCGAGTTCGTCGCTGTTCTCCATGCGGGTGCCGACGGTGAAGTCCGGGTCGTTGGCCAGCAGCACGGTCGAGGTGTCGGGGCCGACGGTGGTGACACGGCCGACCAGACCCTCGCCGTTGATCACGGTCATGTCGCGCTTGATGCCGTCGTTCGCGCCCACGTCGATCGTGACGGTCCAGGAGAAACCCTGGGCCGCTCCTATCCCGATGACCTCGGCGCCCTTGATTCCGTACTGTCCCTCGCCCGCCACCCGGATCATCTTGTCGAGCTGCTTGAGACGGCTGCGATTGCGGTCGTCGCTGCCCAGCTTCGCCTTCAAGGCGGCGTTGGCACGCTCCAGTTCGGCGATACGGTCGTGCCGCCTGCCGGAGTCGCGTACGGCCGCGATCGCGTTTCCGACGGGGTCGACCGCGGACGACACCCCGTTCTCGATCGGGCCGAAGGCCGTGGCGGCGACCTGGCGGGCACCTTCGACCGGTGAGTCCTGACCGCCGCGGATGTCCACCGTGATCAGAGCGAACGCGATGGCGATCAGCAGCACCAGGAGCAGCCGGCTCTCTCGTGTGTCCCTCACGTGCGGCGGCCGTGCCTTCCTCGTCGGAATGTGTAGGGCGGGCGCCCCGGAATGCGCGGTGCCCGGTGGGCCATACCTGGCAGGCACAACCCGGTGGGCGGGACCCGGGGGCGATTTGGGGGCTTATGCCTCTATATCAACGATCCGCCGCACGAGAGGAGATCGTCTCGTACGGCGGAATCGGCGCGTCGCCTCATCTGCGCGGCTGGGCGTCCAGCACCTGCTGGAGCGCCTCGAACTCCTCGACGCACTTGCCGGAGCCGAGCGCCACACTGTCCAGCGGATCCTCGGCGATATGGATCGGCATGCCGGTCTCCCGGCGCAGCCGCTCGTCGAGGCCGCGCAGCAGGGCGCCGCCGCCGGTCAGGACGATCCCCCGGTCCATGACGTCGCCGGACAGCTCCGGCGGGCACTTGTCGAGGGTCGTCTTGACCGCGTCCACAATCGCGTTGACCGGTTCCTCGATGGCCTTGCGGACCTCGGCCGCCGAGATGACCACGGTCTTGGGCAGCCCGGAGACCAGGTCCCGGCCGCGGATTTCGGTGTGCTCGTCAGCGTCGAGGTCGTACGCCGAGCCGATCGTGATCTTGATCTGCTCCGCCGTCCGCTCACCGAGGAGGAGGGAGTACTCCTTCTTGACGTGCTGGATGATCGCGTTGTCCAGCTCGTCACCCGCGACGCGGATGGACTGGGCGGTGACGATGCCGCCGAGCGAGATGACCGCGACCTCCGTGGTGCCGCCGCCGATGTCCACCACCATGTTGCCCGTGGCCTCGTGGACCGGCAGGCCCGAGCCGATGGCGGCGGCCATGGGCTCCTCGATGATGTGCACCTGGCGGGCGCCGGCCTGGGAGGACGCCTCGATGACGGCGCGGCGCTCGACGCCCGTGATGCCCGAGGGCACACAGACGACGACGCGCGGACGAGCCAGATAACGCCGCTTGTGGATCTTCAGGATGAAGTAGCGGAGCATCCGCTCGGTGATCTCGAAGTCGGCGATCACGCCGTCCTTCAGCGGGCGCACGGCAACGATGTTGCCCGGCGTCCGGCCGATCATCTTCTTCGCTTCCGCGCCGACCGCGAGGATGCCCCCGGTGTTGGTGTTGATCGCGACGACGGACGGCTCGTTGAGTACGATCCCGCGACCCCTGACGTACACCAGCGTGTTGGCGGTCCCGAGGTCGACAGCCATGTCACGGCCGATGAACGACATTGAGTTCCCCATCAGGATTCGTCTGGCCTTCCCAAGTGGAGCGTACGAGGCTTTCGTCGGGGCGGCGGAGTGGGTGCTGTGACGTGAAGGCTTACATCGTAGTCTCGCCTGCACGAACACTGTGCGAGGGTCTCCGCCATTGTCAGCAGATGACGCGTCGCCTCGCTTGTGGAGACGGGCGTTCGGGGGTAGCCGTTCCCCCGATCGGCACGCATATGCCACACGACGACCGGGTTTTCAGGAAGGGGTTCCTCGGCCGTCCGGGTTTCAGCCGTCCGGGTGACGTGACAAAGCCTCAGAAATTATTCACAAGACGAGCTCAGAAGTTCATCATCCGGACGCTCAGAAGCGTCCGGGAAAGAAAATCTTCAGCTCGCGCTCGGCGGACTCCTCGGAGTCGGAGGCGTGGATCAGGTTCTCGCGGACGATCACGCCGAAGTCACCGCGGATGGAGCCGGGGGCGGCGGCGATCGGGTCGGTCGGGCCGGCCAGCGCGCGCAGCCCCTCGATGACCCGCTCGCCCTCGACGACGAGCACGACGACCGGGCCGGAGGACATGAACTCCACCAGCGGCTCGTAGAAGGGCTTGCCCTTGTGCTCCCCGTAGTGCTGCTCCAGCGTCTCCTGGTCCAGGGTGCGCAGCTCCAGCGCGCTGATGGTCCAGCCGGCCTTGCGCTCGATACGGCTGATGATCTCGCCGATCAGCCCGCGACGCACGGCGTCGGGCTTGAGGAGGACGAGGGTGCGGGAGGTCACGAGGGTGGCTCCTTACAGGTCACGGTTGTGCGGTGCGTAGAGGGTACAGGGCCCGTTCGGGTGGACGTTACGCAGCGTCAGGTGCTCTGGGGCGGGGCGGCCGGCGGGGTGCCCGGGCCGCCCTCTTTGCCCTCGGCCGCCGCGAAGCGGGCCTTCGCCTCGTCGATCTTCCGTCCGTAGTGCACCGACGCCCACCACAGCGCCGCGAAGATCGCGCCCAGGAAGAACATCGAGGGGACCACGAACCCGGAGGCGATCAGCGCGACCTGCAGCGCCCAGCCCAGCAGGACGCCGCCGGGGCGGGTGATCAGGCCGCACAGCAGGACGCTGAGCACCATGGCGATGCCGCAGACGGTCCAGACCGTCCCCATGGACATGCTCGGGTCCTTCATGGCGACCAGGCCGGCGAAGCCGATGACGAAGAACTCGCCGATCAGGGTCGAAGCACACAGCGTACGCACCGGACGTCAGCCCTTCCCCAGGAGCAGTCGGGCCTCGCCGACGGTGATGACGGAGCCGGTGACGAGCACGCCGCCGCCCGTGTACTCCCCCTGCTCCTCGGCGAGCGTGATCGCGGCCTCCAGGGCATCGGGCAGCCTCGGCTCGACCTGGACGCGCTCCTCGCCGAAGACCTCCACGGCGAGCGCGGCCAGCTCGTCGGCGTCCATCGCGCGATGGCTGGAGTTCTGGGTGACCACGACCTCGGCGAAGATCGGCTCGAAGGCCTCCAGGAGGCCACGTACGTTCTTGTCGCCGCTGGCGCCGACGACCCCGATCAGCCGGCTGAAGTCGAAGGCCTCGCTGACGGCCTCTGCGGTGGCGCGGGCGCCCGCCGGATTGTGGGCGGCGTCCAGGACGACGGTCGGGGAGCGCCGTACGACCTCCAGACGGCCCGGGGACGACACCGAGGCGAAGGACTTGCGGACCGTGTCGACGTCCAGCGGCTCCGGCCGCTGGGACCCGACGCCGAAGAACGCCTCGACCGCGGCGAGCGCGACGGCCGCGTTGTGTGCCTGGTAGGCGCCGTGCAGCGGCAGGTAGATCTCGTCGTACTCGCCGCCGAGGCCGCGCAGGGTCAGCAGCTGGCCGCCGACCGCGACCTGCCGGGAGACGACCCCGAACTCCAGGCCCTCACGGGCCACGGTCGCGTCCACCTCCACGGCCTTCTTCAGCAGCACCTGGGCGGCGTCGACCGGCTGCTGGGCCAGGATGACGGTGGCGTCCTGCTTGATGATGCCGGCCTTCTCCTGGGCGATCTCGCCGGGCGTGCCGCCGAGCCGGTCGGTGTGGTCCAGATCGATGGGGGTGACGACGGCGACGTCCCCGTCGATGACGTTCGTGGCGTCCCAGCTGCCGCCCATGCCGACCTCGACGACCGCGACGTCCACGGGCGCGTCCGCGAAGGCGGCGTACGCCATGCCCGTGAGCACCTCGAAGAACGAGAGCCGGTACTCCTGCTGGGAGTCGACCATCTCGGCGTAGGGCTTGACGTCTTCGTACGTCTCGATGAAGCGCTCGGGGGAGATGGGCGCGCCGTCGAGGCTGATCCGCTCGGTGATCGACTGGACGTGAGGACTCGTGTACCGGCCGGTGCGCAGTTCGAACGCGCGGAGGAGGGCCTCGATCATGCGGGCCGTGGACGTCTTGCCATTGGTGCCCGTGATGTGGATGGACGGGTACGACCGCTGCGGGTCCCCCAGCACGTCCATCAGCGCCGAGATACGGCTGACGGACGGCTCCAGCTTGGTCTCGCCCCAGCGGGTGGCCAGCTCGCCCTCGACCGCCCGCAGCGCCTTGTCGACCTCGGGGTCCCCGGGCCGCGCGGGCAGGCCGGACTCCGGCGGCCCGCCCTGCGTCCGCAGGGTACGGCTGCCGGCCTCGATCACCGCGAGATCGGGGGTTGGGGTCTCCGCTGCTCGAGCGGCGTCGAGGGCTTGGGGAAGCTGGGTCTCGGCCTCGACGATGTCCTCGAAGGGGTCGCTCTCATTGGGGTCACGCGGGGGCAGGTCGCTCACGAGGCCAGTCTACGGAGGACCGGTGACAAGGTGGCCGAAGGCCCCCGGAGCCGTGCGGTTCCGGGAGCCTTCGGCCACCTGCGCAACCGGCTCACGCCTGCGGCAGACGCTCCAGCTGGGCCTGGATGCGGGCGATGTCCTCGTCCGCCTTGGCGAGCCGCGTGCGGATCTTCTCCACGACGTGGTCCGGGGCCTTCGCCAAGAACGCCTCGTTGCCGAGCTTGGCGGTGGCCTGGGACTTCTCCTTCTCCGCCGCCGCCAGGTCCTTGGCGAGCCGCTTGCGCTCCGCCGCCACGTCGATCGTGCCGGACAGGTCCAGCGCGACCGTGGCGCCCGCGACCGGCAGGGTCGCCGTCGCCGTGAAGCCCTCGCCCTCCGGCTGCAGCCGGAGCAGCTGGCGGATGGCAGCCTCGTGCGGGGCGAGCGCCGTGCCGTCGAGCGTCAGCCGGGCCGGGACGCGCTGGCCGGGCTGGAGGCCCTGGTCGGCACGGAAGCGGCGGACCTCGGTGATGACCGACTGGAGGGTCTCGACCTCCTGCTCGGCTGCCGGGTCCCGGAAGCCGCTGTCCTTGGGCCAGTTGGCGATGACGAGCGACTCACCGCCGGTCAGGGTGGTCCACAGCGTCTCGGTGACGAACGGGACGACCGGGTGCAGCAGCTTCAGGGTGACGTCCAGGACCTCGCCGAGGACGCGCTTGCCGACCTCGGCCGCCTCGCCGCCAGCCTGGAAGGTGGTCTTGGACAGCTCGACGTACCAGTCGAAGACCTCGTCCCAGGCGAAGTGGAACAGTGCGTCGGACAGCTTGGCGAACTGGAAGTCGTCGTAGTACGCGTCGACTTCGGCGACGACCGAGTTGAGCCGGGAGAGGATCCACCGGTCGGTCGCCGACATCTTCGACTTGTCCGGCAGCGGGCCCTCGACCGTCGCGCCGTTCATCAGCGCGAAGCGCGTGGCGTTCCAGATCTTGTTGGCGAAGTTGCGGGAGCCCTGGACCCAGTCCTCGCCGATCGGCACGTCGACACCCGGGTTGGCGCCGCGGGCCAGGGTGAACCTGAGCGCGTCCGACCCGTACTTGTCCATCCAGTCCAGCGGGTTGACCGCGTTGCCGAAGGACTTCGACATCTTCTTGCCGAACTGGTCGCGGACCATGCCGTGCAGGGCGATGGTGTGGAACGGCGGAGTGCCGTCCATCGCGTACAGGCCGAACATCATCATCCGGGCGACCCAGAAGAAGAGGATGTCGTAGCCGGTGACCAGGACGGAGTTCGGGTAGAACTTCTCGAGGCTCTCGGTCTGCTCGGGCCAGCCCAGCGTGGAGAAGGGCCACAGGCCGGAGGAGAACCAGGTGTCGAGGACATCGGTGTCCTGGCGCCAGCCCTCGCCGGTCGGGAGCTCCTCGTCCGGGCCGACGCAGACGACCTCGCCGTTCGGGCCGTACCACACCGGAATGCGGTGACCCCACCACAACTGCCGTGAGATGCACCAGTCGTGGAGGTTGTCGACCCAGTCGAAGTACCGCTTCTCCATCTCCTGCGGGTGGATCTTGACCTTGCCCTCGCGGACCGCGTCACCGGCGGCCTTGGCGAGCGGGCCGACCTTGACCCACCACTGCATGGACAGGCGCGGCTCGATCGTGGTCTTGCAGCGGGAGCAGTGGCCGACCGAATGGATGTACGGACGCTTCTCGGCGACGATCCGGCCCTCGGCACGCAGGGCGCCGACGATGGCCGAGCGGGCCTCGAAGCGGTCCAGGCCCTGGAAGGGGCCGTGCGCCGTGATGACGGCGTGCTCGTCCATGACCGTGATGGCCGGAAGGTTGTGGCGCTGGCCGATCTCGAAGTCGTTCGGGTCGTGGGCCGGGGTGACCTTGACGGCGCCGGTACCGAACGAGGGGTCGACGTGGGTGTCGGCGACGACGGGGATGGACCGGTCGGTGAGCGGCAGCTTGACCAGCTTGCCGATCAGATGCTTGTAGCGCTCGTCGTCGGGGTGGACGGCGACGGCCGTGTCGCCGAGCATGGTCTCGGCACGGGTCGTGGCGACGACGATGCTGTCGTCGCCCTCGCCGTACCTCATGGAGACGAGCTCGCCGTCGTCGTCCTGGTATTCGACCTCGATGTCCGAGATCGCGGTCAGACAGCGCGGACACCAGTTGATGATGCGCTCGGCGCGGTAGATGAGCTCGTCGTCGTAGAGCCGCTTGAAGATGGTCTGGACGGCCTGTGACAGGCCCTCGTCCATGGTGAAGCGCTCACGGGACCAGGCGACTCCGTCGCCCAGGCGCCGCATCTGCCCGGAGATCTGCCCGCCGGACTCGGCCTTCCACTGCCAGACGCGCTCGACGAAGGCGTCACGGCCGAGGTCGTGCCGGGACTTGCCCTCCTTGGCCAGCTCCCGCTCGACGACGTTCTGCGTGGCGATGCCGGCGTGGTCCATCCCGGGCTGCCACAGCGTCTCGTAACCCTGCATGCGCTTGCGGCGGGTCAGGGCGTCGATGAGGGTGTGCTCGAAGGCGTGCCCGAGGTGCAGGCTGCCGGTGACGTTCGGCGGCGGGATGACGACGGTGTAGGGCGGCTTGTCGCTCTTCTCGTCCGCCTCGAAGTAACCCCGCTCTACCCAGCGCTCGTACAGCGGCCCCTCTACATCGGCCGGCGCGTACTGGGTCGGCAATTCGGTGTCGGGCGCTGATGGCTGCTGCTGAGCGTTCTCGGTCACGGGCCCAGTTTAGGGGTGTCACGGGGCCGTCCCGAAACGCGATTCTTTGGTAACGGTGAACCCCCCGACGGCCCGGTGTTCCGGCTCCTGCGCCAGGATGTCAGGAACGCATAAGCATCTGGAGGGGAACCCAGACCATGAGCTACAACCAGCCGGGCCCGTACGGCGGGCAGCCTCAGCAGCCCGGGCCGTACGGCCAGCCGGGCCCTTATGGCCAGCCGCAGCAGGCACCCCAGCCCGGCTACGGCCAGCCGCAGCAGGCGCCCCAGCCCGGCTACGGCTACCCCCAGCAGGCTCCGCCCGCCCCGGGCTACGGGTACCCCCAGCAGGCCCCTCAGGGCGTCCCGCCGCAGCAGAACCCGTACGGCCAGCAGCAGCCGCCGTACGGCCAGCCCCAGTACGGCCAGCAGCCCTACGGTGTCCCGCAGCCGCCGGTCCAGGAGGGCGGCAAGAAGAAGACCGGTCTCATCATCGGCGCGGTCGCGGTTGTGGCGGCGGTCGCGGTCGGGGCGTACTTCGTGATCGGCGGGGGCGGGGGCGGCCTGTCGAACGACGGTGCGCACAAGCTGACGACGCCGGCGAAGCTTCTGGGCAACTACACCCGGGTGACCAAGGACGGCGCGACCGCCAGTGACGCATCGACCGTGAAGGACCTGGAGGCCAGCGGCGTGAAGGACGGCACGGCCGTCTTCGGGGTGTACACCACGGCCAACCTCAGCAACTACAACCCGCAGGACCCGTCCACCGCCCCCAGCGCGGCGGAGCTCGCGACGGCCAAGGGCATCACCTTCGTCGGCGGCTACGGCCAGATCGCCGACCCCAACGCCGCTCTGGACAAGTTCTTCGCCTCGCTCAAGAAGTCGACCGAGGACAGCTCGTCGAGCAGCAGCACCACCGGCCAGAAGGCTCAGCTGATCGGCCGGCCCGAGTCGGAGAACCTGGACGGCGCGGTGATGAAGTGCCAGGCCGCCAAGGGCACGAACGCGGTGACCAAGAAGGAGAAGACCGACTGGTTCTGCGCCTGGGCGGACTACAGCACCCTCGCCATGGTCTCCCCCGGCGACAACATGGGGGACGTCTCCAAGGACACGGCGATCGACGTCACCACCAAGGTCCGTAAGGAAATCCGCGTCGCGAAGTGACCGCCAACCGGAGGTGAGAAGCGGTACAGAAGAGGTGCCCGGCAGGGTTGCCGGGCACCTTCGTGGTGTTTGCCTGTGGCCTACGCCGTCTTCTGCTCCCCGGGCCCCCGCCCCCGCGCATCCCGCGGAATGAGCGTCGGGTTCACGTTCGACAGGACCACGTCCGCCGTGATGACGACCCGGGCCACGTCCTTGCGGGACGGGACCTCGTACATCACCGCCTGGAGGACCTCCTCCATGATGGCGCGCAGACCCCGGGCGCCCGTCTGGCGCAGGATCGCCTGATCGGCGATGGCCTCCAGCGCCTCGCGCTCGAAGTCCAGTTCCACGCCGTCGAGTTCGAAGAGCCGCTGGTACTGCTTCACCAGCGCGTTGCGCGGCTCGACGAGGATCTGCAGGAGTGCCTTGCGGTCGAGGTTGTGGACCGACGTGATCACCGGGAGGCGGCCGATGAACTCCGGGATCATGCCGAACTTCACCAGGTCCTCCGGCATCACGTCCTCGAACTGGTCCTTGGATTCCAGCTCGCGCTTGGAACGGATCGTCGCGCCGAAGCCGATGCCCTTCGCGCCCGCGCGCGCCTCGATGATCTTCTCCAGGCCCGCGAACGCGCCGCCCACGATGAACAGCACGTTCGTCGTGTCGATCTGGATGAACTCCTGATGCGGGTGCTTGCGGCCGCCCTGCGGCGGAACCGAGGCGGTCGTGCCTTCCAGGATCTTCAGCAGCGCCTGCTGCACGCCCTCGCCCGAAACGTCCCGGGTGATCGACGGGTTCTCACTCTTGCGGGCCACCTTGTCGATCTCGTCGATGTAGATGATGCCCGTCTCGGCCTTCTTGACGTCGTAGTCGGCGGCCTGGATCAGCTTCAGGAGGATGTTCTCGACGTCCTCTCCCACATAACCCGCCTCCGTCAGCGCCGTCGCGTCGGCGATGGCGAACGGGACGTTCAGCATGCGGGCCAGAGTCTGTGCGAGGAGCGTCTTGCCGGAGCCCGTGGGGCCCAGCAGCAGGATGTTCGACTTGGCCAACTCGATGGCGTCGTCGCGGCCTTGGGCGCCGCCGTTCTCGCCGGCCTGCACCCGCTTGTAGTGGTTGTACACCGCGACAGAGAGGGCCTTCTTCGCGGCCTCCTGGCCTACGACGTACCCCTCGAGGAACTCGTAGATCTCGCGGGGCTTGGGGAGTTCCTCCCAGCGCACCTCGCTCGTCTCCGCGAGCTCCTCCTCGATGATCTCGTTACAGAGATCGATGCACTCGTCGCAGATGTATACACCGGGGCCTGCGATGAGCTTCTTGACCTGCTTCTGGCTCTTGCCGCAGAACGAGCACTTGAGCAGATCGCCGCCGTCACCGATGCGTGCCACGGTGTGCTTCCCCTTCGCCTGGGAGACGCCTTACGTCCAGCGGCTCCTGGTGCTGCCTTATGTCCGACGGTACCTTGCCGAGCCCCCCGTTCGGGCCCCCCTTGGCACGGTTCACTTTGACGTGCACCGAGTCACACCGTGCCAAGGAGCGGCAGACGATACAGATCCGATGACGAATCGAGTCGATTCGCGTCAGCGGACAGCTGCGTTGTTCATCTTGCGGGTCGAGATGATCTGGTCGATCAGGCCGTACGCCAGCGCGTCCTCGGCCGTGAGGATCTTGTCGCGCTCGATGTCCTCGCGGATCTTCTCGATCGGCGTGTTCGAGTGCTTGGCGAGCATCTCCTCCAGCTGCGAACGCATCCGGAGGATTTCGTTGGCGGCGATCTCCAGGTCGGAGACCTGGCCGCGGCCCGTCTCGCTGTACGGCTGGTGGATCAGCACGCGGGCGTTCGGGAGCGCCATGCGCTTGCCCGGGGTGCCCGCGGCCAGCAGCACCGCGGCGGCGGACGCGGCCTGGCCCATGCAGACCGTCTGGATGTCCGGCTTCACGAACTGCATCGTGTCGTAGATGGCCGTGAGCGCGGTGAAGGAGCCACCGGGGCTGTTGATGTAGACCGAGATGTCACGGTCGGGGTCCATCGACTCCAGGCACAGCAGCTGCGCCATGACGTCGTTGGCGGAGGCGTCGTCGATCTGGACGCCCAGGAAGATCACGCGCTCCTCGAAGAGCTTCGCGTACGGGTCGTACTCGCGGATGCCCTGCGAGGTGCGCTCCACGAAGCGCGGGATGACGTAGCGGGACTCGGCCACGGGGGCGGTGTACTCGGCGCGGGCACGGTCGTAGAGGCCGCTGCCGGGGAAGTCGTTCACGGTGTCTCCTGAAAGGGGCTGGGGCGGTGGCTGAGGGGCTGGAGGGGGCGCTGGGGCCCTGTGGGGCCGGACGGAGCCCGCGGGGCTCTGCCGGCCGTACGGGGCCCGGTGAGCCCTTACGAGCCCGCCCCGGTACCTCCGCCGCCCGGCATGCCGACAGCGGTGGGCATGATGTCGTCGATCAGGCCGTACACCTTGGCCTCCTGCGCGTCGAACCAGCGGTCGCGGTCGGAGTCGCGGGTGATCTGCTCGACCGACTGGCCGGTGTGGAAGGCGGTGAGTTCGGCCATGCGCTTCTTGGTGTGCAGGAGCCGCTCGGCGTGGATCTTGATGTCCGACGCGGAGCCGGCCAGGCCGGCCGAGGGCTGGTGGATCAGGATCTCGGCGTTGGGCAGGGCGAAGCGCTTGCCCGGGGTGCCCGCGCTGAGCAGGAACTGCCCCATCGAGGCCGCCATGCCCATGGCGATCGTCACCACGTCGTTCTTGATGTACTGCATGGTGTCGTAGATCGCCATGCCGGCCGTGATGGAACCGCCGGGGCTGTTGATGTACAGGAAAATGTCCTTGTCCGGGTCGGCGGCAAGGAGCAGCAGCTGTGCGGTGATCCGGTTGGCGATGTCGTCGTCCACCGGCTGGCCGAGGAAGATGATCCGCTCGTCGAGCAGCCGGCTGTAGACCTGGTCGCCGAGGCCGCCACCGATGGAGGGCTGGCCGGCGGCGGAGGGCATCAGATTCGTCACGTATCCACCTGCTCGTCTTACGACGGCGCGGGGCCGTCTCACGTGTTCTGCTGGGGCGTGGGACCCCGTGCGGCCGCCGCGTGGCGGCTTCGGGGACTCCCCTGCCCTCGTATTCATGGACCCTAACGCGCAGGCAGTCGGGTGCCATCCCGCTTCTGCGGGTGTTCGCTGTCAGCGCATGGGCGTTGGACGTACGGTGGCCGACGGCCGTCCCGCAAGGGCGAGCCCCGGACCCCTGTGAGATCACCGTAGCCCTGACGGCGGCGGGTCGCCTCCGGTCGCCCGTGGCAGCCCGTGCGGTTCCCCGCGCCCTGCGGGGCGCGGCCCCGCTCACGGCGACGGGCCCCGGGACGCGGCGTGCGTCCCGGGGCCCGTCGGTTGCCGGTGGTCCCGGAGGGTTACGCCTCCGGCTTCTCCTCGGCGGCCTCGGCGGAAGCCTCCGCGGAGTCCTCCGTCTCGTCCTCGTCGTCCAGGTCGACGATCTCGCCGTTGGTGTCCTTGACGGTGGCGGCCTCGACGACCACCGCCAGGGCCTTGCCGCGGGCGACCTCGCCGACGAGCATCGGGACCTGGCCGCCCTCGACGACCGCCTGGGCGAACTGGTCGGGGGACATACCGGAGGAGGCCGCGCGCCGCATGAGGTGCTCGGTCAGCTCCTCCTGGTTGACGTTCAGCTTCTCCTTGTTGACCAGCTCGTCGAGGACGAACTGCGTCTTGATGCCCTTGATCGCGGCCTCGCGCGTCTCGGCGTCGAACTCCTCGGCCGTCTTGCCCTGGATCTCCAGGTACCGGTCGAGGGTCAGACCCATCTGGCCGAGCTGGTGGTGCTCGAGGTTGTGCTTACGGGTGTTGATCTCGTCCTCGAGGAGCTTCTCGGGGATCGGGACCTCGACCAGCTCGAGGAGCTTGTCCAGGACGCGCTCCTGGGCCTGGGTGGCCTGGTCGTACTGCTTCATGTTCTCGAGGCGCTTGCGGCTGTCCGCCTGCAGCTCCTCCAGCGTGTCGAACTCGGACGCGAGCTGAGCGAACTCGTCGTCCAGCTCCGGCAGTTCGCGGGAGGCGACCTGGGTGACCTTGACCGTCACCTCGGCCTCCTTGCCCGCCGCCGAGCCGCCCTTGAGCTCGGAGGCGAAGGTGGCCTCCTCGCCGGCCGACAGGCCCTTGACGGCGTCGTCGATGCCGTCGAGCAGCTCGCCGGAGCCGATCGTGTAGGAGACGCCGCTCGCGACGCCGTCCTCGAGGACCTCGCCGTCGACCTTGGCCTCCAGGTCGATGGTGACGACGTCGCCGTCCTCGGCGGCGCGCTCGACCGGGGTCGTCGACGCGAAGCGGTCACGCAGCTGCTGGACCGACTTCTCGATGTCCTCGTCGCTGACCTCGACGGCGTCGACCTCGACCTCGATGCCGGAGTAGTCCGGGATCTCGATGGTCGGGCGGATGTCGACCTCGGCGGTGAAGGACAGCAGCTCGTTGTCCTTCAGCTCGGTGATGTCGACCTCGGGCTGGCCCAGCGGGTTCAGCTCGGCCTCGTTGACCGCCTCGGTGTAGAACTTCGGCAGCGCGTCGTTGACGGCCTCCTCCAGCACGGCGCCACGGCCGAACCGCTGGTCGATGACCCGGGCCGGGATCTTGCCCTTGCGGAAGCCCTTCACCGTGACCTGCTGGTTGATCTTCTTGTACGCCGCGTCGAGGCTGTCCTTCAGCTCCTCGAAGGGCACCTCAACAGTGAGCCGAACCCGGGTCGGGTTCAGGGTCTCCACGGCGCTCTTCACGGTTCGGTCTCCTTGTGGCTGACTTCTTGGGGTTCTGCCGAACTGCTCCGCCCCGGTCGGGCGGGCCTTCGGCGGATTCGCGGGCCCCTGCCTGAGAGACGTGGCAGTGCAGACACACGGGCGCGCAGCTTGCATAGTAACCGCAGCCACTCGGCGTCCCAAAAGGCGATCAATGCGAGCCGACGCCCGGTGGGCGCTCGGCGGTGGTCGGGGTGGCGGGATTTGAACCCACGGCCTTCCGCTCCCAAAGCGGACGCGCTACCAAGCTGCGCCACACCCCGTCTGGTGCGACACGTAGGGTACATGCCCGGACCGGCTGCGTCGGCCGCTTTGTTTCATGGGAGGGCGCGTGAGCCAACGCGTTGGCCTACGGGGCGCGCGACCCGCTACGATGCCTCCTGTGCCGCGGTCACTGACCTGCGGCGCGTCCTGTGCGGGCGTAGCTCAATGGTAGAGCCCTAGTCTTCCAAACTAGCTACGCGGGTTCGATTCCCGTCGCCCGCTCTGACGGCTCAGGGCCAGGTCGGAGGATCATTCCTCCGACCTGGCCCTGATCGCTTCCGGCGCCCGCCGGGAGTCGGCCCGCTCCATGGATCGAGCGACCTCCCAGGGAGCAGACCGTTTCGTCGAGCTTGTTTGTCGTACTTAGCCGTACTTGATCGTGCGTATTTATCGGACTTATATCTGGCTTATATGTGGCTGCCTCCGCCATGCGGCTGCCTCCGCGTACTCATATGCGCTACTTCCGCACTTCCGCGCCAGGCTTCCCGACGGTAAGCGGAGCGTGACCGTTCAGGGGCGTGGCGCAGCGGCGGCCGTTCCTGCGACGGGGGGAGCAGCCGCACGCCGCCGTGCGGCCGAGGCCGCCGCGCGGGTCAGAAGCTGATCGAGTTGATGGTCTGCGCTATCGAGTTGAGGAACCGGCTGATGGACGGTGCCATGCCGGTGGAGGCGAGGAAGAAGCCGAAGAGGATCGCAACGATCGCCGGGCCGGCCTTGATCGAGCCCCCTCGTATCAACACCACCAGGATGATCGCCAACAGCAGCACCACTGACAGTGAAATGGCCACAACTGATCACACCCTCGGTCGGTCCGCTCTCCCGGCCCGGGGGCGCCATCCCCTGCACACCCCCGCCAGAACCATCGTGCCACCAACCGGCCCACGGTATGCGGCCCGTGGAGCATCGGGCGCCACCCCGGTCGCAGGAACCGCACCGGCCGAGCGGCAGGAGATCCGCTGAACTCCGGTGTCCCGCACAGCATTTCGGGGAGCGCACGGAAGAATGTGGCAGCGGTCGTTTCCGTGCCCGCACGTCGCGTTCGCAACTAATTTCCATGATCCGGCCGGCCTCCCCCGGGCGGAGATTCCACCAGAGTCGCCCACGAGGGTTCATGCACCCTTTATTCAGGATCAATCCGGACAACGCCCCTACGGGGGAGGGAAATCGACATGACCGTCTATGGGCGCGGGAACACGTCCCTGCAATGGTCTAGGCGCCCTTGAGGTGTCGCATGAGCCTCTCGAAGTCCTGCCACCCCGACAGATCCCCCGGATCGCCCGGCAGCGGGTAGTACAGCGCCGGGTGTGCCCTCGGGCCCAGGGGGACCGGCGCTTCGGGCAGCGGGGTGCGACGGGCGCGGTCACCGGGCATCGCGCGGACCTCCTCGGCGCCCAGGACGAACGCGAACGGGACACCGGGGCCCTCGAAGCGCGGCGGTACGGACAGGTCCCGGCGGGCCTTGCGGATCTGGACCAGCATCGACTGGAGGTCGTGCCGGGTGGCGAGCACCTCGGCGGCCGTACGCACGGCGTCCGTCGGCACCTCCTCCCCCGGCCCGTAGCCGAACGCCAGTGTGACGTCCTCCTCAACCCCGCCCTCCGTACGGCTGATACGGACCGTCGCGAGCCCGGGGCGCTCCGGGGTGCCGACCACGACCAGCCAGGTCGGCTCGGGCGACCGCTCGTGCGCCGCATCCGTCAACTGCCGCAGTGACCACGGAAGATTGGCCGGTTCCTCGGTGCCCCAGCCCGCCGGAGGCTCGCCCGTGATCTCGCGCCACACCGATTCCAGCGCACCGCCCAGCACCAGTCGGTCGTCGGCCGGGTGGACAGCCCGGAAGGAGATCGCCAGCTGGCGTTCCCCCCTGTCCGTCACGTCGCTCCGGAAGGCGCCGGCCACCGGCGTGCGCGGGTCCTGCGGGGTCGCGTCCGGGGACTCCACGGTCACGAACAGGCCGTTCCGCCACTCCAGTACGGCCCCGGACAGCCCGTCGTAGTAGCCGTCCTTCTCGTCCTGCACCACCCACCGGGAGGGCCATCCCGGCAGGCTGTTGCGGACGGCGGGCGAAAGGCGGGTGCCCGCCGGGGTGACGATCTGCAGGCCCAGTTCGGCGTGCGCCGCCGCGCGCAGCGCGTGGGAGAGCCATGCCGTCATCGCGACGACCGGGCGGTCCTGGATGACCACGGCGACCTTGTCGGTGAGCACGTCCACGGCGGGCTGCGCGGCGGCGGGCGTCGGTACCGCGCTCACCCCGTCGGTCTTCACCACGGCGAGGGACGTCGCGGCTCCCGGCGGCCACGCGGTGCCGCCGACCAGCGTGGCGAGGCGACCCGCGAAGGTGCCGGCGAGCTGCTCGGCCTCCTTCACCCCGGTGGTGGCGCGGGCCTCCGTCCACCAGTACGGCACCGCCGGCTCCGTGGCCCCCAGCAGGCGCTCGGCCTCGCCGCGCACCTGCACCAGCAGCGGTGCCTCGACGGAGACCAGCGGGCGCCCCTGCTCGTCGCAGAGCTGCACGACCGCGCCGTCGCCCTCCGTGCCCACCAGCTTGTCCGGGCCACCGGAGAGCAGACCCGCGATCACGCTCAGCGGGTCGGGCATCTTCTGGGTGAGGGCGATGACGTCCTTGGTCATGAGGTCGGCCGGTCCTTCATGCTGCTCGGTTCGGGTGTCGTACGTCTCTGCCGTGCTGGACGTCCCACGGGAACCGTCCGGTTCACCGGTCCCCCGCGTACACGGTCTGGATCAGCCGGTTCGGCTCGCCCCGGCGCACCAGCACCCCGCGGCCCGACGGCTGCTGGGTGGCGTAGACGCCGGGGAAGAGCTGGCCCTCGCTGCGGTCGCCGGCCATCACAAGAGCCGTGGCGCCGGACTCGCGAAGACCCTGCAGCAACGGCTCGTACAGGCCCCGCGAGGCGCCCGCGACGCGGCGGGTGACGACGAAGTGGAGGCCGATGTCGACGGCCGAGGGGATGTAGGGGAGGAAGGGGGCCAGCGGCTGCTGCCCGGCGGTCGTGAGGACGTCGTAGTCGTCCACCAGGATCACGATCCGCGGACCCGAGCCCCAGCTGCCCGGCTCGAGGGCCGCGCCGTCCGCGCTCTCGTCGGGCAGCCGCTTCTCGAGCTCGGCGGCGATGCCTGTGGACAGCGCCCCGGCCAGCTTGGAGTTGTAGGCGTAGCCGCCGCGGTACTCCTCGGGGATCGCGCCGCGCAGGCCCCGGCGCGGGTCCATCACGCCGAAGACCAGCTCGTCCTCGCCGTAGCGCTCGATGAGGCCGTTCGCCAGTACCTTCAGCAGGTTCGTCTTGCCGCACTCGCTGTCACCCATGATCAGCAGATGCTGGTCGTGCGCGAACAGGTCGAGCAGGACGGGCGCCAGCCGGTTCTGGTCCAGTCCGATGGGCACCCGGCGGGGTGCGGCCACCGGGCCGGGCAGCAGCTGCGGCTCCAGGACGTGCGGCAGGACGCGTACGGGCTGGGCGACCTCGCCGGTCCAGGTGGCACGGATCGTACGGGCCGTGCGCTCCAGGACCGCGCCGAGGTCCGCGGTGTCGGCGAGGCCGTCCGTGCGCCCCAGCGCGACCTGGGCGAACAGCTTGCCGTCGGTGAGGACGCGGCCCTTCTCCTCGGGCGAGAGGGTCTCGGCGAGCTTGCGGTCGACGCTGGACTCGCCGGGGTCGTTCAGCCGCAGTTCGACCCGGGTGCCGAACTGTGACTGGGTGGCGATGCGCACGTCGTTCCAGCGCAGCATGCCCGCGACGACATGGACGCCGTAGCCGCCGCCCCTTTTGAGGATGTCGACGACCGCGTCGTCCAGTTCCTCGAAGTCGTCGCGCAGGGCGCCGAAGCCGTCGACGATCAGCACGATCTCCGTTGAAGCCAGCTCCGGCAGGCGGCCCGCGGCGCGCAGATCGCGCAGTTGCTCCAGCGAGTCGATGCGATGGATGCGGAACAGCTCCTCGCGCTGGTCGAGCATGGCACGCACGGAGTCGACGGTCCGTGCGGCGCGCTCGCGGTCTGCGCGGCCCGCGACCCCGCCGACGTGCGGCAGCCCGGACAGGGCCTGGAGGCCTCCGCCGACCAGGTCCAGGCCGTAGATGCCGACTTCCTGCGGGGTGTGGGTGAGCGCCAGGGAGAGGGCGAGGGTGCGCAGGAGCGTCGTCTTGCCGGACTGCGGTCCGCCGATGACCGCCGCGTGTCCGCCCGCGACCGTGAGGTCCAGGTGCCAGGGGCCCTGCCACTGCCTGGTCGGGTCGTCGAGGATGCCCATCGGCACCTGGAGCGGCCCGTTCCGCCTGGTGAGCTGGGTGCCGCGCGGGCCCACCTCGATGGGCCCGGCGACCTTGTCGAGGGCGATGGCCTCGGGCAGCGGGGGCAGCCAGATCTGGCGTACGGGCTTGGCGCCCACCCTCTCCATCTGCTGGACCATGACGCCCATCTCGGTCGGACCGGTCTCCCGGCGCCGCATCTGCGGCTCCTCCGGGCCCGAACTCCCCTCCTGCCCCCCGGTGTTGTAGGCGTCGTACTCGAGTGCGAGCGGGCCGGTGTCCTCCACCTCACGCCGGACGGGGCCGCGGTAGGCGCCGGAGACATAGCCCGCCTTGAACCGCTCGTAGTGGCTGGTGTCGACCTTGAGGTAGCCGAAGCCGGGCAGCGGCGGCAGATGGAAGGCGTCCGTGGTGTCCAGGACCGTACGGGACTCGTCGGCGGAGAAGGTGCGCAGGCCGAGCCGGTAGGACAGATAGGTGTCCAGGCCCTTGAGCTTGCCGCCCTCGATGCGCTGGCTGGACAGCAGCAGATGGACGCCGATGGAGCGTCCGATGCGTCCGATGGACAGGAACAGGTCGATGAAGTCCGGCTTGGCGGTGAGGAGTTCGCCGAACTCGTCGATGACGACGAACAGGTGCGGCAGCGGCTCCAGATCGGGCCGCTTCTCGGCGCGCAGGGCGGCGTAGTGGCCGATGTCGGCGACGTTGCCCGCGTCCTTGAGGACCTGCTGACGGCGCTTGACCTCACCGGCGAGCGAGGCGTGGACGCGCTCGACGAGACCCGCCTGGTTCTCCAGGTTGGTGATCACCCCGGCCACGTGCGGCAGGCCCGCGAAAGGCGCGAAGGTGGCGCCGCCCTTGTAGTCGACGAGGACCAGGGAGAGGTCCTCCGGCGGGTGCGTGGCCACCAGCGCGAGTACGAGGGTGCGCAGCAGTTCGGACTTGCCGGAGCCGGTGGCGCCGACGCACAGGCCGTGGGGGCCCATGCCCAGCTCCGAGGACTCCTTGAGGTCGAGCAGGACCGGCTCGCGGCTGTCGCTGATGCCGATCGGGACGCGCAGGAAGGCGCGTTCGCCGCGGGGCGCCCACAGACGGCCGAGGTCCAGTTGGGCCACGTCGTCGATGCCGAGGAGCTCGGCGAAGTCGACCGGGCCGGTGAGCGGCGCGTCGGCCATCGACTCGGCGGACAGCCGCAGCGGGGCGAGCATCCGGGCCAGGCCCTCCGCGAACGGGATCCCGACCTCGTCGACCGTGCCGTGCGCGCTGATCGGTTCGGCCTCGCGCAGGTCCTCGATGACGATCCCGTCGCCGTCCACCGTGATCCGTACCCCGACCTGCCCGGGTTCCTGGATCCGCTGGTCGAGCAGGTGCAGCACGGTGACACCCATGTCGCGCAGGCCCACCGCGTCGTCGGGGCGGGGCAGGTCGACGGCGTCCTCGCCGTGTCCGTCGGCGACGACGAGCAGCCGGGACGTCATGGCGAGGGCGTCCGTGCCGGCCAGACCGCGGCGCACCTCGGCCGCGAAGGAGGCGCGCCGACGCAGCTCGGGGCCGATCTGCCGGGCCAGCTGGGGCAGGGAGGGGGCGATGCGGCGAGCGGCTACCGGGCCGTCGTACTGCTCGGGGTCGAGCAGATGCGGCAGCCACTTGGCCCACTCCCACTCCGCGAGCCGGTCGCCGGGCACGGCGAGGGCGATGCCGACGTCGTCGGGGGCGTGGGTGGCGGCGGCCTGGATCATCAGGGCGCGGGCCACGCGCAGGGTGTCCTCGCGGGGGCCGATCACGCTGATGTCGCCGACCCGGTCCAGCGGGACGGTGAGCGGGAGTTCGGTGCCGGTGCTGAAGCGGGCCATCAGCGCGGAGGCCTCGTTCAGCATGAACCGGTCGGGCGGGGTGAGCACGGACGAGCCCTGCTGGGCGACCTTCAGATCCCGTACCGGCATCTCGCCGGTGCCGACGCGTACGCGAAGGAAGTCGCCGTCGAGCCGCCGCCGCTCCCACAGTCGCGCCGGATCGCGGACCACGTCGTACAGCGCGTCCGGTGGCGGGTTGAGCACCTGGGCCGTCTCGCGCCGCTGCCTTTCCTCCCTGGACAGTTCCTCACGCAGGTCCTCCAAGTAGGCTAGATAGGCTTCGCGTTGGGTACGCCGGGTGCGCTGGGCCTTGCCCCGCTGGGAGAAGACCAGGGCCATGGAACCGGCGATGGTGACCACGAGGATGATTGCGCCGAGGCCGGCGAACTGGCTGTTGCGCACGACGGTCATCATCACGACGGACGACATCACACCGGCCACGGGCAGCAGCGAGGTCGCGATGGAACCAGCCTTGCCCTCGGGCAGGTTGGGCGGCGCCTCGACGGTGCGCGGCTCGGGGGCCGCCGGGGGACGGGTGGTGCGGGCCGGGCGGTGGATCAGTCGGGTGCTCATGTGCCGTGTTCCTCCCCCTTGCCTCAACGACGCTTCTGGGAGAGCTGGAAGACCTCGGCGGCCAGACGCGTGGCGGCCTGCCGGGTGGTGTGCGCGAGGAGTTCGGTGCGGATCGTGCCGCCGGACGCCAGGTGCCGGTCGTAGGGCAGTACGCGGACCCGGGCGCCGGTCGCCTTCAGCGTCCCGGCGGCTTTGCCGGCGTCGAGGCCGGTGTGCGGGACCGTCTCGGTCAGCGCGACGACCGTGGTGTCGATGATGTGCCGGGGCAGCCCTCGCATCCACTCCAGGACGGCGTATGTGCTCGAGATGCCCTCCAGCGTCGCCGGCGCCGTCAGCACCCGGGCCTGGGCCGCGGACAGCGCGACACGCGCGACCTCGGCGGGCAGGGTCTCGCAGTCCACGACGGAGACGCCGAAGTAGCGGCGCAGGGACACCATGACCTTCTCGTACGCCCTGGTGTCGAGCATCGCGCCGATCTGGCCCTGGCTGCCGGGCAGCAGCCAGGCGTTGTCCGGGAGCTGAACGAGGTAGCCGGTGACATCGAGCAGGGACATCTGGGGCTGCACGATGCCCGCGACGTCGGCGGTGGTCCAGCGCAGTGTCTCGGCGCCGAGCCGCAGCGGCAGCGAGCCGAGCGCCGGATCGGCCTCCACGATGAGGGTCGGATCGTGCCGGTAGTGCGCGTACGTCGTGCCGAGCAGCGCGGCGACGGTCGTCTTCCCGGCCCCGCCGCGGATGGAGGTGACGGCGATCTGGCGGCCGGTGGTCACGGCCTGCTGGAGCACCTCCGCGGTGGCGCCGGCTTCGGCGACCTCCTGGGCGGCGGAGGAGGACACCGTACGGCGCACGGCACGCAGGGCCCGGGCGGTGAAGGGTTCGCCGTGGCGGGGCTTGAGTCCGGCGGCCGCGAGCTGCTTGTCCAGGACGGGACGGGAGTCGGGGGTACGGACCTGCGGGCGGGGCCCGGGGGCGGCGGGGGGCTGCTTGGACCGGGCGGGGGCCTGCTGGGGCTGTGCGGGGCCGGGCTGGTGACCGGTGGGTGGCTGGTGGGTGGGTGTCTGGGGTTGTGCGGCGGCCTGGGGTGGTTGTGCAGGTGCCTGAGGTTGTGCAGGTGTTACCTGCGGGTGCGTGGGGGTGCCCTGCGGGTGCGCGGGGGTGCCCTGCGGGTGCGCGGTACCGGCGGCGGAGGTGCCCTGCGGCTGGGGCTGCTGGGGGCCCGGCTGCCCGGTGGCACCCCTCAGGTCGCGCAGCACGTCGCTCTGCCAGTTGTCGCCGTTCGGCATGTCGCCCTTCTCTCCTGCCCGCCCCGCCCGGAGCGGCCGCACCGTCTGTCAGAACCTGTTGAGCAGCTGCCCGTAGATGCCGAAGACACCGACGGCGAGCGGGAACAGCCCGATCACGCCGACCGACTCGATCAGGTCGGCGATGCGCCGCAGCCTGACCTGCATGTGCTCCGGCGGCTGAACCGCGAGGACCAGCAGGGGCAGCACCGCGGCGGCGCACAGCACGGCGAGCGGCCCTGCGCCGGTGGCGTGCGCCATCCACAGCACCACCAGTCGTACGACGAGCAGCGCGGCGGCGGCGAACAGCGCGACCACCTCCGCGACCAGCGGGAAGGCCCGGGCCCGGGACAGCAGCACGACGGCCACCAGCGACGCGAGGGCCACGGTCCATGCGGTCGGCCTGTGCACGGTGGTCAGCAGCCAGCCGCCCGCGGCGGCCGAGGCGGCGGTCGCGATGGTCGCGAGGGCGAGGCCGCGGTGGGTGGCCGCCAGCGCGTTGCCGACCTGGTGCCGGCTGACCGAGGCGCCGCCTGAGCGCCTGTCGTCGAGCCCGGTGAGCCCGGACGCCATGAGCGCGAACCGCGGCAGCAACCCGAGCAGCACGACCGAGAACACTCCCATCACGGCGCCAAGCCGGTCGGGCCGGTCCTGCACGGCAGCCGCGGCCTCCCACACCACGGCGATGCCGGCGATGGCCCCGGCGCCGATGAGGCCGCCGCGGCCGAGCGGCGAGAAGAACGCGAGCAGCACGAGGTTGAGCACGAGGGCGGCCACGACAACGGCCAGCCGGGCGGTCCCCGGCCAGCCGTAGGCATCGGCGGCGGTCCAGGCGGTGAGCAGCCCGAGCCCGCCGGAGGCGAGCAGCAGAGCGGTGGCAAGGCCACGGTTGCCGTCCCCGACCTTGGCGACGAGCGCCCCGGCGACAAGGAGGAGAACGGTGACGGCCACGAGCCCGTTCGCGAGGGGCTCCAGGGCGAACTCGCGCCGGGCGAGCACGGCGGCGATCACCGAGAAGACGACGGTCGCCGTTCCGGCGCTGACCCGGCGGGCGGCGGGGCGCCAGCGCCAGGCGCGCAGGTCGAGGTCGTCGGCGACCTGGTCGGTGACGTCGTGGACGACGGGAGCGGGCGGGGCGGCATGTGCCCGTACGAGTTGGAGCACGGCACCGTCGGCGACCTCGACCGAGGACAGCGTGGCGTCGTGCGGCAGCACCGAGCCGTCGGAGGTGATCAACTGCCGTGTCATGGGGCGCGCGGCGGCCCGGTCGTCGAGCAACTGCAGGATGTCGGGGAGCAGTTGCCCGATGGGGGTGTCCGACGGCAGGACGATGTCGGCTCGGCGTCGCTCGCCGACCAGGGTGACCCGGCTCAGCTGGGCCCGCGAAGTCGTTGCTCTGCTCACCACTTACGGGAACCTATCATCGCGATGTCGTCCGAAACGGGTCTGCCCCGGGGGGTTCCACGCAGGCTCGGCACGCGCTCACGGCGTGCCACTGCGGGAAGGTGTGGGGGCGCTCGTCCCTGACGGGTTGTACAGCTGCTCCTGCTGCTGTTGCTGCTTCTTCTGCTCGGCCTTCTGCTTCGCCAACGTGGCCTGGAGGAAGGACCATCCGACGCATCCTGCGCACATCACGGCGGCGATGGCGATGCCCGCGAACACCTTGCCGAGCCGCTCGTCCACCGTGCGCCGGCTGCGCCGGGCGCCGAACAGCAGCGCGTCACGCATCCGCCGGCGGCGCACCGCCACCGACTCCAGGAGCTGGCTGTCGTAGTCCCGTGCCATTCAGTCGTCCTGTGCCTTCGTGGTCATCCGTGGAAGCCCGGGGCGGGCTGTCAGTCGTCCGCGGTGAGGCCGAGGTACCGCCGCATGGTGGCGTACTTGCGGGTGAGCCGCTCGGCGGTGGGGGCGTCGAGGGCGGCGAGGCGGTCCGGGTCGGCGTTGTGCGCGAGGTCGGCCGCCTTGACGAGCCGGGCGCCAGGGGTGGCGAGGATGCGCCGCGCGTATGCCTCCGGCTCCTCGCCGGGCCGCTTGCTGACGGCCCGCACGATGTCCTTCGTCACCTGGGACAACGGGGCGGCGTCCAGCCACGCCTCGCTGAGGACACCGTCCTCCACGGAGTCGTGCAGCCAGGCGGCGGCGACGAGTTCGTCCGCGCCGCCGCGGGCCCGTACGCCCTCGGCGACGGCCCGCAGATGCTCCACGTACGGCCGCCCGGCCTTGTCCGTCTGCAGGGCGTGCGCCGCGCGGGCGACGGCCTCGACCTCGGCCAGGCTCATGGCGGGCGCCGACGCGGACGTCCGCGGTGTCCGCCGTTCCTGCTGCATGCCAGGCTCCCCCCTAACCTTGCCTACGCAACATAGGGCATGGACGAGCGGGGAGTACACCCCGGGGCGGTCGGGCACGCAGGGGGCGGACGCAGGTCAGTACCTGGCCGCGACCGGGGCCTGAAGCTTCCTCACCTTGACGCTGGCGAACACGTTCCACAAGAGGGTGAGCGGCGTGAACAGGAAGAGCGAGAGAGGGCTCCACCAGCCCTGCCAGAGCGTCTCGGTGGTCAGCTTCTTGTAGACCTGCATCCCGCACGTGTGGCACATGGGCCCTTCCAGCTTCCGGAAGGTCATCATGACCAGGAGCCCGCGGTGGGCACGGAAGGTGACGTCCACGGCCGGGGCCGTGCCGCAGAACCGGCAGGCGAGGTAGGGAACTTGCCCCTGCGGAGCGGCCCACTGGCCCGCAGGAGCGGCGGGGTTGGGGTACGCCTGGCCACCCTGGGGGTACCCGGCCGCCGGCGCCGCATAACCGCCCTGCTGCGGGTAACCGCCCTGCTGCGCATAGGGGTTGGGCTGCGGCTGGTGACCGTAAGGTCCGGCCTGCTGGCCGCCGTACGGGTTGGCCTGCTGGCTGTAGGGGTTGCCCTGAGGGGTGGTCATGAGGACGGGGCTCCTGGGAACGGTGGGATGACGATTATCTGTATCGCGTGGAGAGGGATGACGCCAACTCAGTTCCGGGAAACCGGCCCCAGGGCCATCTCGGAGAGGACGCACTGGAAGGAGAATGATTCCTGTCAGTTCTTGTCGGCGAGGGCCTTGATTACGGCGACGTTGGGGGCCTCGGCCAGGGAGCCGGGGAGGGCACGGCTGACGTCGTCGCCGGGATAACGCATGAGCTCGGCTAGGGCCTCCGAAGGAAGAAGTCCGTTCGCCTTGGCATCGCGCAGCCTCCGCGACCACCTGCCGGACTTGTTGAAGGCGGGGGGGCCGCCTGCCTTCCGCACGACGAAACCCGCAGCATCGTCCTCGTCGTTGCCCCAGGCATAGCCGATCACCGATCCCTCGTCGTCAACCACGGTCAGATACTTGACCGGCTTGTCGGTCACAGGCTGGTAAAGCGGTGGTCCACCCGGCTTGACACTAAAGCTCAGGTCTTCGTCGAGACGGGGATTCCGCTTCGGCCCGGCAGGCTCCCCACGGTCCCTAGATTCGCTGGTCATGAAAAACGCACTCTTTCTTACGGACGGGGGAGGACTTCCCCGTACACCTGCCACTTCCCCGCCTCGTCCATGAAGACGCGCGTGACCTTGAAGGCCGAGCCCCGCGCCAGCAGCAACTCTCGCTCATCGACGTCGTACTTGCTGACCTTCTCCAGCCAGAGCGCCGGAGTCCCTTTGGGGACCCGCAGGTGCAGAATGGCTTCCTTTCCGGCGAAACTCGGCACCGGATGGTTACCGAGTGACGTGGAGAAGTATCCCTCGTCCGGGAAGGTCTGGCCTTCCATGTCCATCGGTGAGTCCAAGCGGAGGTGATCGAGCCCGGTTCCGCGGACGACCATGACGTCGTCCGGCACGGGCCTGGTCGACAGAACCCGGTCCATTTCGGCAATGGCGTGCAGGACCTCCGGCTGGGGGACGACGTAATCCTTGAGGCCCCGCAGATAGCCGTTCATGTCCCTGTAGGAGGGGAAGGAATCGCCGGTGTACTCGTGGAGGGCACGCTTCGCAGACGGATCCAGGTTGTCGATGTAGTCGTTCCAGTGCTTCCGGCCGTAGTCAATCGCCGCGTTGTCGTCAAGGTACGGCTTGGTGCCCGATGACAGTTCTCCTGCGGCAACCCGGTGCTTAGCCGCGTCGTCGAGTTGGTCGAAGCCTTCCGCCGACATCTGCGGCTTGTACTCGAATGACCCACCAGCCCCGTGAGTCTCCACCTCATTGTGCCCCACACCCGCGGCGCCGCCCTCCTCACCCCCATACGGATCAGCATGCCCGCCGTCCGCACCGTCACCCAGGTGCGGCAGGTCGTCGGACAGGCGGTCGTGGAGCATACCGGCGTCGTGCAACGTCATCCCCGGCGGCCGGACCGCCTCTTCGCCCGTGTGAGCTAACCCTCCCCCGTGGGCTCCCGAGAGTGCCGCCTGCCGGATCGCCCCGTGCGTCGGCACTACGGGCTCGTGCGGTACCGGCGTCGTGTCGATGGCGCCGGCGTGGTCGGTGAGGTTGCCGTTCGGGTGCAGCAGGCGGCCGTCGGGCAGCTTCACCGAACCGTCCGGGAGTTTGGGGATGTCGATGCCGGCGACGCTCTTCAGCCCCTTCGCGATGTCGCCGATCTTCGACAGACCCGCAC
>NZ_LBMW01000142.1 GCF_026168105.1 Streptomyces hygroscopicus | reverse complement strand
CCGGGGATTACGGGACAGCCCTTAGCTTGATCTTTAACCTGTGCGGCGGGGTTTCGGGGTGGTTGTCTTCTTCTTTGGTCGTTTCGCTGGCTGGGTTTTCTTGGGTGTGTGCACGTCGTGGCGGGGTGCGGGGTGGGTGTTTTTCCGGCCCGGTGGCCGGCCGGGGCCGGGGCGGGTGGGTTTCGGTGCTCTGGCCGGGCAGGCGGCTTGTGGGCGGATGTGCCGGAAGTCGCGGCGGACGCGGGCGGGGGTGAGCCTGTCCGGAGAGCTGGGTCTCTCCCAGGGACGGCGCCGGTCGGCTGCCAACGGGCGGGCCAGACGCAGTTGGGTGTAGGCGGCGAGGATCAGCCAGGTCCAGCGGTCGGCGGCCTCGGGTGTGCGGATCTTCGGGGTGGTCCAGCCAAAGGTCTGCTTGAACAGGCGGAAGGTGTGCTCGATGTCGAAGCGTCGCAGGTAGGCCTGCCAGAGACGGTCGGCGTCCGCCGCAGTGGCGTCGGTGCCCGACCACCACAGCCAGACCGGCTTCGGTGTTGCTCCGCTGGGCAGGTGGTCGATGTCCAGGCGGATCACCGTCCCCTCGACGACCGGGAGGGTGCCGTCGGCGACTGCCCAGGAAGAGCGGTGGGTCAGCCTGGGGTGCAGCCGGTCCCAGGAGCGGGCTCTGGCGGTGCCGTAAAGACGTGTGTCGGTGACGGTCTCGGTGTCCGGGGTGCCCCAGGTGTCGGGCTGGCCGAAGACGAACTCGCTGCCGTGCCGGGGCGGTCGGCCCTGGGTGTGAGGCTGGCGGGGTGGGACGGCCCGCCGCAGGACGCGGTCCGAGCGCATCCGGGCCAGCACCTGCACCGGCAGGTCCCTCAGCAGGAAGGCGAGACGGGGTGCGTCGTAGCCGGCGTCCGCGATGATAAGAATCTTCGGTTCCCCTTCCTGCCATTGACCTGCCTTGATCAGTGTCTCGACCAGTTCGCGCAGTTGCCGGGCGGTGACGGTGGCGGTGTCGTCCCCGGGCGCCAGGCGCAATGCGTCCAGCGGAGCGGTCCAAGAGCTGCGGCCCGGCTCAAGTGCGCAGATGACCGAGTACGGCCAGCCGGGAACCGGGATGTGCTGGTCCTTGCCCCGACCGTAGGTATGACACAGGATCCGTTGCGGTGAGGTGTGGGCATCGGGACGCAGCCAGCAGGTGATGTCGACGGCCAAGACCAGTCGGCCGTCGACGGCCCGTGGCAGTGGCACCGCGGCCAGGGCCTGCCGCAGCCGTCCGACATCGATCCGGCCGCGGGCGACGGCTGAGTAGAGTCCGCCGTGACCGCGGCGGTGTTCGCCAACCAGTGACAGCTCGGGCAACGACCTCACCGGTCCGTCACTGCACAGAACGGCATCAGCCAGCTCGAACAACGCATCCGAACGGGCGGTGAGACAGGAGTAGAACTCGCCCCGGAAGCATGACAGTTGCTCCAAAGCATCTCGTCGTGTGTCGCGATGCAGCAGACTCATCCCCACGGCCTTCGTTCTGAAGATGTGTGTTCCTTGGTCGGAGCACATGTTCAGACGAAGGCCGCCTTCACGTACGGCGGATACCAGACCGAGTGATCAAGTTCGACGCACCATTCGACACCGGATGTTAAAGATCAAGTTAGGTAA
>NZ_LBMW01000138.1 GCF_026168105.1 Streptomyces hygroscopicus | reverse complement strand
CCGTCGCGCAGCGGGGACTTGAAGAACGGCGGCAGCCACAGGCAGTCCACGCCCAGCCACTGCAGATAGTCCAGCTTGGCGGTCAGTCCCTTCAGGTCACCCACGCCGTCGCCGTTGCTGTCCTGGAAGGACCTGACCAGGACCTCGTAGAAGACGGCGCGCTTGAACCACTCCGGGTCGCGGTCCGCGGCGGGAGTGTCCTCGAAAGTGTCCGGGACGGGCTCGTTGACGATCATCGTGTGGGTGACCCTCCGATCTGCAGTGAGGACGGTCGCAGGACGGTCAGCACGTGCGCGGGGCCCTCGCCCGGCGAAAGACGCACATAGTTGGTCCTGCCCCAGTGGTAGGTGACACCGGTGAGCTCGTCACGCACCGGCACCGACTCGTGCCAGTCCAGGCCGAGCCGCGGCATGTCCAACGAGACCGTCGCCTCCTGGGTGTGGTGAGGATCCAGGTTGGCGACCACCAAAACCGTGTTCGAGCCCGAGTGCTTCGAGTAGACGATCACTTCTTCCTTGTCGGCCTGGTGGAAGTGCAGGTCCCGCAGCTGCCGAAGTGCCGGGCTGGCCCGGCGGATCGCGTTCAGCCTCGTGATCAGGGGCGCGATGCTACGGCCCTCGCGTTCGGCCGCTTCCCAGTCCCGGGGCCGCAGTTGGTACTTCTCGGAGTCCAGATACTCCTCACTGCCCTCCCGCAACGGCACGTTCTCGCACAGCTCGTACCCCGAGTACACCCCCCACGTCGGCGACAGCGTCGCCGCCAGCACCGCCCGCACCTCGAACGCCGGCCGGCCCCCGTGCTGCAGATACGCATGCAGGATGTCCGGCGTGTTCACAAAGAAGTTCGGCCGCATGTACGCCGCCGCCTCCCCCGACAACTCCTCCAGATACTCCGTCAGCTCCCGCTTCGTATTCCGCCACGTGAAATACGTGTACGACTGCTGGAACCCCACCGCCGCCAGCGCCCGCATCATCGCCGGCCGCGTGAACGCCTCCGCCAGGAAGATCACATCCGGATCCGACCGCCCGATCTCCCCGAGCACCCGCTCCCAGAACACCACCGGCTTCGTATGCGGATTGTCCACCCGGAAGATCCGCACCCCCCACCCCATCCACACCCGCAGCACCCGCAGCGTTTCCGCCACCAGACCATCCATGTCCCCATCGAAGAAGACCGGATAGATGTCCTGGTACTTCTTCGGCGGATTCTCCGCATACGCGATCGACCCGTCCGCCCGGTGCCTGAACCACTCCGGATGCTTCTGCACCCACGGATGATCCGGAGAACACTGCAACGCGAAATCCAGCGCCACCTCCAGCCCCAACTCCCGCGCCCGCCCCACGAACCAGACGAAATCCTCCACCGTCCCCAGCTCCGGGTGCACCGCATCATGCCCGCCCTCCGGCGAACCGATCGCCCACGGCACCCCCACATCCCCCGGCCCCGCCGACAGAGCGTTGTTGGGACCCTTGCGGAACGTCGTCCCGATCGGATGAACCGGCGGCAGATACACCACGTCGAAACCCATCCCCGCGATCGCCGCAAGCCGCCGCGCCGCCGTACGGAACGTGCCGTGCGGCCGCCCGGCCGTCCCCTCCGACCGCGGGAAGAACTCGTACCACGACCCGAACAACGCCCGCTCCCGCTCCACCAGCAACGGCAACGCCTGCGACGACGTCACCAGCTCACGCAACGGAAACCGCGCCAGAACCCCGTCCACCTCCGGAGTCAACGCCCCCGCCAGACG
>NZ_LBMW01000147.1 GCF_026168105.1 Streptomyces hygroscopicus | reverse complement strand
CGGGGGCGGGGAGGGCGTGGCGGTCTATTTTGCCGGCGGGGGTGAGGGGTGGTTGGTCGAGGATGATGATGGTGGAGGGGATCATGTGGTCGGGCAGGAGGCGGGTGAGGGTGGTGCGGGTGTGGGTGGGGTCGATGGTGGTGTGGGGTTGGGGGGTGATGTAGGCGATGAGGCGTTTGTCGCCGGGGTGGTCTTCGCGGGTGGTGACGATGGCGTGGGTGATGGGGGTGTGGTGGGTGAGGGTGTTTTCGATTTCGGCGGGTTCGATGCGGTAGCCGCGGATTTTGATCTGGTGGTCGGTGCGGCCGAGGAATTCGAGGGTGCCGTTGGTGTGCCAGCGGACGATGTCGCCGGTGCGGTACATGCGTTCGCCGGGTGTGGTGTAGGGGCAGGGGATGAAGCGTTCGGCGGTGAGGTCTGGGCGGTTGTGGTAGCCGCGGGCGAGGCCGGGGCCTGCGACGTAGAGTTCGCCGGGGATGGTGGGTGGGACGGGTTGGAGGGCGTTGTCCAGGACGTAGAGGTGGGTGGTGCCCAGGGGGCGGCCGATGGGGGGTGGTGTGGGTGTGTGGGGGTTGAGGGGGTCGCTCATGGTGGCGCAGACGGTGGTTTCGGTGGGTCCGTATGCGTTGATCATGAGTCGGCCGGGTGCCCAGCGTTGGACGGTGTGGGTGGGGAGGGCTTCGCCGGCGGTGTTGAGGGTCATGCCGGGGGGGAGTGCGTTGTCGGGGAGGGCGGCCAGGAGTGCGGGGGGCAGGGTGGCGTGGGTGATGTGGTGGTGGGTGAGGAGGGTGGTGAGGTGTGTGGGGTCGCGGAGTTGGTCGGTGGGGGCGAGGACGAGGGTGGCGCCGCTGAGGAGGGCCATGCAGATTTCGGAGATGGCGGCGTCGAAGCTGGTGGGGGCGAATTGGAGGATGCGGCTGTGGGGTGTGACGGCGAGGTGTTGGATCTGGGAGTGGGCGAGGTTGGCGAGGCCGGTGTGGGTGATGACGACGCCTTTGGGGCGGCCGGTGGAGCCGGAGGTGTAGATGATGTAGGCGGGGTGGGTGGTGTGGAGGGGGGTGTGGCGTTCGGTGTCGGTGATGTTGGTGGTGTCGTGTGCGGTGGTGTGTGCGGTGATGTTGGTGTGGTCGAGGGTGAGGGCGGGGCGTGCGTCGTCGAGCATGAGGGTGATGCGTTCGGCCGGGTAGTCCGGGTCGATGGGGATGAACGCGGCTCCTGCTTTGGTGACGGCGAGGATGGCGGTGATGAGTTCGGTGGAGCGTGGCAGGAGGAGGGCGACGCGTTGTTCGGGTCCGGCGCCTTGGGTGATGAGGTGGCGGGCGAGGTGGTTGGCGCGTGTGTTGAGTTCGGCGTAGGTGAGCTGGGTGTCCTGGTAGGACACGGCGATCGCGTCGGGGGTTCGGGCGGCCTGTGCCTCGAACAGTTCGCACAGCACCGTCTGCTCGGCGCCCGGGACCGCACCACCGGACCACTCACCCAACACCAGCTTCTCCTCG
>NZ_LBMW01000148.1 GCF_026168105.1 Streptomyces hygroscopicus | reverse complement strand
TCACCATCGTCATCGACCGAGACAGCGAGCGGGTAGTTGGTCCGCTCCCTCGCGTACAAGGTGCGGATGCCACCCACCGGTCCGTCCCAGGGCTCCGCCGGCGGCTCGGGCCCCTCGTCGGTGTTGTGCCGGTAGTTGAACAGCGCGGAGAACAGTGGCGCGTCCCCGACCACTCCGCTCGCCTGCATGGCCAGCGCCAGCGGCGCGTGCTCGTGTTCCAGCAGCTCCGCGAGCTGACTCCGCATCGCCGACACCGCACCCAGCACGCCGAGTTCATCCGTCCGCACCCGCACCGGCAGCGTGTTGATGAACGGGCCCGGCACGCGCTCCGCAGCCGCGCCGGCATTCATCCGGCCGAACAGCAGGGTGCCGAAAACAACATCGTCCCGTCCCGCCATCACCGCAAGCGCACGCGACCAAGCGACGTGCATCACCGTCGCCGCGCTGGCGCCCAGCCTGCGGGCGACCTCCCTCATCCGCGCGTCCAACTCGAGGCCGAAGGCCAGCGTGGCGCGCACAACGCCGGAGCCGTCGCCACGCACGTTCACCGCGCCGAACGGTGCCGTGCCTTCGGTGACGTCCCCGAGCAGGCGGGTGAAGTAGCGCTCCTGCTCGGCGCTGTCCGCCCCGGTGCGCGCCTGGACGACGAAGTTGCGGAACGGCAGCGCCTCGGGCAGACCGGCATCACGGCCGGTGAGGTACGCGTCCAGCTCCGCGAGTAGCACCTCAAGTGCGGTGTGGTCCTGGACGATGTGGTGCATCCGTACCAGCGCCACCCACCGCTCGTCCCCGGGGACGGGCGCGATGTGGGTGTCGATCAGCGGTGCCTGCGCGAGGTTCATCGACAGGCCGACACCGGTCAGCAGCTCATTGACCAGGTCGGTGTCGTGCGGATCCAAGATCACTTCGTGGACCGGCAGTTCGGCTCGGCGCCACACCACCTGGACGGGCTCGCGCAGTCCGTCCCACACGATTCCCGTCCGCAGGATGTCATGGCGTGCGATCACCTGCCTCAGCGCGTCGAGAAAGGCGTCGAGGCGCTCACGGGAGCTGAACTCCATGACCACGGGCATCACGTACGCGTCATCGTCGTCGTGGGCCAGCAGGTGGTGGAAGAGCAGGCCCTCCTGGAGCGGGGCGAGCGGGTAGACGTCGGCGACGTTGGCCGCGCCACCGTCGACGGTGGCGACGACCCGCTCGACCTCGTCGGCGGTCAGGTCCACCAGCGGGAGCATCTCCGGTGTGATCACGCTCGCGCCGTCCGGAATCAGGTTCTGCGGCACGACGACCCGGTCGGCGCTCACAGCCAGGGCCAGCCCGGCAGGGGTCGGCGTCTGGAACAGCGCCCGTACCGAGACCGACACACCCCGCCGACGCAGCACCTCCACCAGCCGAATGGCGAGGAGGGAGTGACCACCGAGGCGGAAGAAGTCGTCGTCCAC
>NZ_LBMW01000132.1 GCF_026168105.1 Streptomyces hygroscopicus | reverse complement strand
GGGTTCCGGTGCCGGTGCCTTCGGGCAGGGCGGTTCCCAGGGACCGCAGTCGGCCCAGGCCTTCCAGGACCCGGGCTCCCGCCAGGGCGGTTTCGGCGACGGCGGCTCCGGCACGCGCTCGGCCGGCTTCGGCGACGGCGCCCCGGCGGCCGAACCGCCGCAGCAGCCGCAGAAGCCCAAGGAGCGCGGTGGACGCCGTCGGCCGCAGCTGCCCGGGCGCGGTGGTCCGCGCGCCGAGCTGCCCGGTGGCGACCAGCAGCAGCGCACACCGAGCTGGAGCGACGAGAACGCGCAGCCGCCGGTGCCGCGCGCCTCGCTGGACACCCCGCGCGGCCACGAGGAGCCGGACGCCCTGTCCGCGACCTCGCCCATGCCCCGTATCGACGACCGTCAGGGACCCGGCCGGGCCGCGGGGACTCCGCGCGCCGACGACCGCCAGGGCCCCGCTTCCGCCTCCGAGTACCCGCGACCGGACTTCGACGCCACGCGGCCCGGTGCGGGCAGCGTGGGCAACAGCGGGCAGTTCGTCCGCTCGGACATCTTCGGCACCCCGAACCAGAGCGGTGCGACGGGCCAGTACCCGGCGGGCCGTGGTCAGGACACGGGCCAGTACCCGGCTCCCGGCCGCGCCCAGGACCCGGCCTCCACCGGCCAGTTCGCCCCGCAGGGCTACGACGGCTCGGGCACGGGCCAGTTCGCGGCGCCGGGCTACGGAAACCAGCAGAACTCCTCCTCCACCGGCCAGTTCGAGCGGCCGGCGGCGGGGGGCGAAGGCTACAGTGTCTCCCGCCCGGCCGCCCCGCAGCGTCCGCAGCAGCAGCGTCGTCAGGAGCCCGAGGCTCTGCCGCCGGCGGGCCCCGGCGACGGGCGTACGCCGCTGTACGACACGCTCGAGACGAACTGGTTCCACGGTGACCGGCACCAGAGCAACGGCTCCGCGGCACAGGCCCCGCAGCAGCAACAGCAGCCCGCGGCACCCCAGCGTCCGGCCCCCACGGCCTGGCGTACCTCTCCGAACGACGAACTCGTCCGTCAGGCCGAGCGTGTGCGGCAGCCCGCCGCGGGCGGCGTCACCACCTCCGGCCTGCCGCGCCGGGTCCCGCGCGCGAACCTCGTGCCGGGCACGGCCCAGCAGCAACAGCACCAAAACGGTCCGCAGGTCTCGCGTGCGCCCGACGAAGTACGCGGCCGGCTGACCAATCTCCGACGGGGCATCGCCCAGGGTCGCCAGGCCGGTACCGGCCAGACCGGCAGCTTCCCCAGCCCCACTCACCAGCAGGAGCGTTAGTTGAGCCCGATGAGCCAGGCGGCACAGAATCTCAACTGGTTGATCACCAACTTCGTGGACAACACCCCCGGGGTGTCCCACACCGTCGTCGTGTCCGCCGACGGACTCCTTCTGGCGATGTCCGAAGGCTTCCCGCGCGACCGCGCCGACCAGCTCGCGGCCGTGGCGTCCGGCCTCACCTCGCTGACTGCCGGGGCATCCCGGATCTTCGAGGGCGGTACCGTGGCGCAGACGGTCGTCGAGATGGAACGCGGCTTTCTGTTCCTGATGTCCATCTCGGACGGCTCGTCACTCGCCGTACTCGCCCACCCCGAGTGCGACATCGGTCTGGTCGGCTACGAGATGGCCCTGCTGGTCGACCGGGCGGGCGCGGTACTCACGCCCGACCTGCGCGCCGAACTGCAGGGCAGTCTGCTCCACTGACCGGCCCCGGCACCACCCACCTCACCAAATCACCGTCCGGCCGCCACAATCCCCCCACCGGCCCCGTCAGACGGCACGACTGACCGACTTGCTGTCCCGCCCGGAGGATTCATGACCCCGCCCACCGCCCATCATGATCCGTACGCCGAGCCGTACGGGGACGAGGGCGACCAGCCGCTGGTACGTCCGTACGCGATGACCGGCGGCCGGACCCGGCCGCGCTATCAGCTCGCCATAGAGGCGCTGATCAGCACGACGGCCGACCCGGCCCAGCTGATGGGACTGCTCCCGGAGCACCAGCGGATCTGCCACCTGTGCCGCGAGGTGAAGTCGGTGGCAGAGGTGTCGGCACTCCTGGCCATGCCGCTCGGTGTGGCACGCATTCTTGTCGCGGACCTCGCGGAAGCCGGACTCGTCGCGATCCACCAGCCGGGTGGCGACGAGAACAACGGCGGCGCGCCGGACGTGACACTGCTCGAAAGGGTGCTCAGTGGACTTCGCAAGCTCTGATGGAGGGCGGGCCACCACCTCCGCCAAGATCGTGGTGGCGGGCGGCTTCGGCGTGGGCAAGACCACGTTCGTCGGCGCCGTCTCGGAGATCAACCCGCTGCGCACGGAGGCCGTCATGACGTCTGC
>NZ_LBMW01000153.1 GCF_026168105.1 Streptomyces hygroscopicus | reverse complement strand
CCCGAGAAGAAGGTCGAGATCGCCCAGCGGCTGATCGCCGACCTGACCGGGAACTGGGGCATCCATGAGGAGGACATCCTCATCGACACCCTGACCTTCACCATCTGCACGGGGCAGGAGGAGTCCCGCAGGGACGGCATCGCCACCATCGAGGCGATCCGGGAGCTGAAGAGGCGCCACCCGCGGGTGCAGACCACGCTGGGTCTGTCGAACATCTCCTTCGGCCTCAACCCGGCCGCCCGCATCCTGCTCAACTCCGTCTTCCTGGACGAGTGCGTGAAGGCCGGGCTCGACTCGGCGATCGTGCATGCCTCCAAGATCCTGCCGATCGCGCGGTTCGACGAGGAGCAGGTCACCACCGCCCTCGATCTGATCTACGACCGGCGCCGCGAGGGTTATGACCCGCTGCAGAAGCTGATGGCGCTGTTCGAGGGTGCCACGGCCAAGTCCCTCAGGGCCGGCAAGGCCGAGGAGCTGGCCGCGCTGCCGCTGGACGAGCGCCTGAAGCGGCGGATCATCGACGGTGAGAAGAACGGTCTGGAGCGGGATCTCGATGAGGCTCTGCGGTCGCGCAGGGCTCTCGACATCGTCAACGACACGTTGCTGGACGGCATGAAGGTGGTCGGTGAGCTGTTCGGCTCGGGCCAGATGCAGTTGCCGTTCGTGCTGCAGTCCGCCGAGGTCATGAAGTCCGCCGTCGCCTACCTCGAGCCGCACATGGAGAAGACCGACGAGGCCGGCAAGGGCACGATCGTGCTGGCCACCGTGCGCGGTGATGTCCACGACATCGGCAAGAACCTCGTGGACATCATCCTGTCCAACAACGGTTACAACGTCGTCAACCTCGGTATCAAGCAGCCGGTCTCGGCGATCCTGGAGGCTGCCGAGGAGCACCGGGCGGACGTCATCGGCATGTCCGGGCTCCTGGTCAAGTCGACGGTGATCATGAAGGAGAACCTGGAGGAGCTCAACCAGCGGGGCCTGGCCGCCACCTACCCGGTCATCCTCGGCGGCGCGGCCCTGACCCGGGCGTACGTCGAGCAGGACCTGCACGAGCTGTACGAGGGCGAGGTCCGCTACGCCCGCGACGCGTTCGAGGGCCTGCGGCTGATGGACGCGCTCATCGGCGTCAAGCGGGGCGTGCCCGGCGCCAGGCTGCCCGAGCTGAGGCAGCGCCGGGTGCGCGCCGCCACCGTGGAGATCGAGGAGCGGCCCGAGGAGGGGCACGTCCGCTCGGACGTGGCCATCGACAACCCCGTACCCACACCGCCCTTCTGGGGCACCCGCGTCATCAAGGGTATCCCGCTCAAGGAGTACGCCTCCTGGCTGGACGAGGGCGC
>NZ_LBMW01000140.1 GCF_026168105.1 Streptomyces hygroscopicus | reverse complement strand
TCCGGCGTCCGCACCACCTGCGCCTCGAACAACCCCACCACCGACGAGCCCACAACCTCTACGGCAGTGTCATTCCACCCCACCAACACCCGCTCACGCTCAGCGGCATCCATCACATCCACCGCCGTGACCGGCACACCTGTATCCCGGGTCACCACATCCAGCACCCTCACCCACGCCGACGCGATCCGCCCGGCCCACACCGGATCGAACAGATCCGCCGACACCGTCACCGTTCCACGCACACCCGCCGGTCGACCATCCGCACCGAACACCTCGCCCACCAGCACATCGAGGTCGAACTTCGCCGCGGCGTCGAACACGGTCGGCTCGAGCACAGACCGTCCGGACTCCGTCGAGCGGTCCGCCGACGGCGCGCCGGTCTGCATGCCGGGCAAGTCGAGTACCGCGTCGACGGTGTTCTGCTTGGTGAGGACCACCTGGAAGAGCGGGTGGCGGGCCATCGAGCGGGCCGGGGCCAGCTCCTCCACCAGCTTCTCGAACGGCACATCCTGGTGCGCCAACGCCGACAGCGTCGCCTCCCGCACCCGGCCCAGCACCTCCCGGAACGTCGGCTCACCCGACAGATCCGTCCGCACCACCAGCGTGTTGATGAAGAACCCGACCAGATCGTCCAACGCCTCATCCGTACGCCCGGCATTGGCCGAACCGATCGGAATGTCCGTCCCCGCACCCAGCTTCGACAGCAGCACCGCCAGCGACGCCTGCAACACCATGAACGGGGTCACGCCCTCGGCCCGGGCCACCTGGGTCAGCCGCGCGTGCGTCTCCGCCGGCACCTCGACCGCCACCTGGTGTCCACGGTGTGAGGACACCGCCGGACGCGGACGATCGAACGGCAGCTCCAGCTCCTGTGGCGAGCCGTTCAACGCGTCACGCCAGTAGATCATCTGACGTGCCATCACACTGTCAGGATCTTCCTCCTCGCCGAGGACCTCGCGCTGCCAGAGCGTGTAGTCGGCGTACTGCACCGGCAACGGCTTCCACTCGGGCGCCCGGCCCTCGCTCCGCGCCGCGTACGCAACCGACAGGTCCCGCGCCAGCGGCCCCCTCGACCAGCCGTCGCTGGCCACGTGGTGCATCACCACGACCAGCACCCGCTCCTCCGGCCCGGCTTCGAACAGCCAGGCACGGAAGGGCACTTCGGATGTCAGGTCGAACGCGTGACCAAGGGCCCCTTCGACCGCGGCCTCGAGGTCGTCCGGTGCCACCTCGGACACCGACAGTTCCCACTCGAGTGCCTCGAGTTCGAGGATCTGCTGGTGCGGCTCACCGTCGACGACCGGGAACACCGTGCGCAGCACCTCGTGCCGACCGATCACGTCCCGAAATGCGGCGGCGAGGGCATCGCGGTCCACACGGTCCGACAGCGCCACCACGGCCGGGACGTTGTAGGTCGGGCTGGGCCCTTCGAGCTGGTTGATGAACCAGAGCCGGCGCTGCGCGAACGACAACGGCACCCGCTCCGGGCGCTCTCGCGCCGTGAGCACTGCCCGGGCCCGGTCCGCGTCTGCCAGCCGGGCCGCCAGCCGTGCCACCGTCGGCGCCTCGAACAGTGCCCGCAGCGGCATCTCCACGCCCAGGACGGACCGCACCCGACTCACCAGCCGAATCGCGAGGAGGGAGTGACCACCGAGGCGGAAGAAGTCGTCGTCCACA
>NZ_LBMW01000114.1 GCF_026168105.1 Streptomyces hygroscopicus | reverse complement strand
GACGTGCTCGTGCCGCGTCTGGCGAAGCTGCCCCCGGCCGCCGCGGGCACGCCGGACCTCGGAGAAGGCACGGTCCTGGTGACCGGCGCGTCCGGGGCGCTCGGCGGACTCGTCGCCCGGCACCTGGTCTCCACTCACGGCGTGCGCAGCCTGCTGCTGCTCAGCCGACGTGGCGCGGACGCCCCCGGCGCGGCCGGGCTGGAAGCCGAACTCGCCGCGTCGGGCGCCGAGGTGCGCTGGGCGGCCTGCGACGCGGCCGACCGGGATGCGCTCGCCGCCGCACTCGCCGGGACGCACGTGACCGCCGTGGTGCACACGGCCGGTGTGCTCGACGACGGCGTGATCGCCGCGCTCACCCCGGAGCGGCTGGACGCGGTGCTGCGCCCGAAGGTCAATGCCGTGCTGAACCTGCACGAGCTGACGAGCGACTTGTCGGCGTTCGCAGTCTTCTCGTCGGTCTCCGGCATCCTGGGCAGCGCCGGCCAGGGCAACTACGCGGCGGCGAACAACTTCCTCGACGCCTTCGCCGAAGCCCGTCGCGCACAGGGCCTCCCTGCGACCTCACTGGCGTGGGGCCTGTGGGAGCAGGGCAGCGGCATGGCCGACCGGCTCAACCAGGCGGACCTCGTCCGCCTGAAGCGGGTGGGGCTGGCGCCCATAGCCGTCGACGAGGGACTGCGCCTGTTCGACGCGGCACTGGCCTCGGACCGGCCGGCCGTCGCCCCGCTGCGACTGGACCTCGGCGCGATGCGGGGCACCACACCCTTGGTACTGCAGGGGCTGCGTAGCCCCGTGCGCGGCACCGCGCGGCGTACGGCCCCGACCGCGCCGAAGGGATCACTGGGACAGCGGCTGGCCGGGCTGCCGGAGGCCGAGCGCGATCAAGCGGTGCTTGAGCTGGTGCGTAACGAGGTCGCCGCCGTGCTCGGGCACGCCTCGGTTCAGGCGATACAGCCGGAACTCGCCTTCCAGGAAGCCGGTTTCGACTCGCTCACCGCGGTGGAGCTGCGCAACCGGCTGGACACGGCGACCGGCCTGCGGCTCCCCGCGACCATGGTCTTCGACTACCCGACGCCCGTCGCCCTCTCCCGCTTTCTGCTGGCCGTGACCCTGGGTGTCGAGGAGGAGTCCGAGGCCGCGGTCGTCACCGTGGCCGCGGCGGACGAGCCGATCGCGATCGTGGGGATGGCCTGCCGGTATCCCGGTGGGGTGCGGTCGCCCGAGGACTTGTGGCGGTTGGTGTTCGACGGCCGTGACGCGATTTCCGGGTTTCCCGAGGACCGGGGCTGGGACGTGGAGAGCCTCTACGATCCGGACCCCGACCGGCCCGGCAAGTCCTACGTGCGCCACGGCGGATTCCTGCACGAAGCGGCCGAGTTCGACCCGGCGTTCTTCGGGATCTCGCCGCGTGAGGCGCTGGCGATGGACCCGCAGCAACGGCTGCTGCTGGAGACTTCGTGGGAGGCGTTCGAGCGGGCGGGGATCGATCCGGCCTCGGTGCGCGGCAGCCGGACCGGGGTGTTCGCCGGGGTGATGTACCACGACTACGGCAGGCGGGTGAGGACGGCACCGGAAGGCATGGAAGCCTATCTCGGCAGTGGCAGCGCGGGCAGTATCGCCTCGGGCCGCGTCTCCTACACCTTCGGTCTTGAGGGCCCGGCGGTCACCGTCGACACGGCGTGTTCGTCGTCGCTCGTGGCCCTGCACCTGGCGGCACAGGCCATCCGGAGCGGCGAGTGCTCGATGGCCCTGGTCGGCGGTGTCACCGTCATGGCGACTCCTTCGACATTCGTGGAGTTCAGCCGTCAGCGTGGTCTGTCGGCGGACGGGCGGTGCAGGGCGTTCGCTGCTGGTGCGGACGGTACGGGTTGGGCCGAGGGTGCGGGGATGCTGCTCGTGGAACGGCTCTCCGACGCACGCCGTAACGGGCATCGGGTGCTGGCTGTGGTCCGGGGGTCGGCGGTCAATCAGGACGGTGCGTCGAATGGTCTGACGGCGCCGAACGGTCCTTCGCAGCAGCGGGTGATCCGGCAGGCGCTGGACTCCGCCGGGCTGTCGTCGATGGATGTGGACGTGGTGGAGGCGCACGGGACGGGCACCAGGCTGGGTGATCCGATCGAGGCGCAGGCCGTCATTGCCACGTACGGTCAGGAGCGGCCGGAGGACCGGCCGCTGTGGCTGGGCTCGTTGAAGTCCAACATCGGCCACGCTCAGGCTGCTGCCGGTGTCGGCGGTGTGATCAAGATGGTCATGGCGATGCGTCATGGTGTGCTGCCGCGCACGTTGCACGTGGACGAGCCGACGCCGCATGTGGACTGGTCGGCGGGTACGGTGCGGCTGCTGACCGAGGCCGTCGACTGGGAGACGGACCGTGCACGCCGCGCGGGCATCTCGTCCTTCGGCATCAGCGGTACCAACGCACACGTGATCATCGAGCAGGCGCCTGCCACGGCCGAGTTGGCCTCGGCGTCTGATCCGGGGCCGGTGGTGGTGCCGTGGGTGCTGTCGGCGCAGAGCGAGAACGCCCTGCGCGGGCAGGCGGAGCGGCTGTTGTCGTTCGTGGATGCGGAGGCAGGCCTGGCGGACATCGGCTTCTCGCTGGCCACGACGCGCTCGTCGATGGAGCGCCGGGCTGCCGTGGTGGGACAGAGCCGGGACGAACTCCTGGTCGCGCTGCGCGCGCTGGCCGCCGGCTCGCCGTCCGACCGGGTGGTTGTGGGCGGGCCGAGTGCCGCAGGCAAGACCGGCTTCCTGTTCTCGGGTCAGGGTTCGCAGCGTCTGGGGATGGGCCGGGAGTTGTATGCGGCGTTCCCGGTGTTCGCGGAGGCGTACGACGAGGTGTGTGCGCTGCTCGATGCGCCGGTCGATGTCGATGCGGACGAGTTGCATCGGACCGGGTGTACGCAGCCCGCGTTGTTCGCCATTGAGGTGGCGTTGTTCCGGCTCCTCGAATCGTGGGGTGTTCGGCCGGACTTTGTGGCGGGTCACTCCGTTGGCGAGATCGCGGCCGCGCATGTGGCCGGGGTGCTGTCGCTTCCGGATGCAGCGAAGCTGGTGTCGGCGCGTGCCGCGCTGATGCAGGCCCTGCCTGCCGGCGGGGCGATGGTGGCGGTGCAGGCCACCGAGGAGGAAGTCCTGCCGCACCTCACCGAGAGCGTCGGTATCGCGGCGGTGAACAGCTCGCAGTCGGTGGTGATCTCGGGCACCGATGAAGCGGTGACCGAGATCGCTGAGCTCTTTGCGCAGCAGGGTCGTAGGACGTCCCGGCTGAAGGTGAGTCACGCGTTCCACTCGCCGCTGATGGATCCGATGCTGGACGAGTTCCGTGAGATCGTCCGGGGGCTGACGTTCAACGAGCCTACGATTGCCTTGGTTTCGACCCTGACGGGCCGTCTGGCGGAGCCTTGTACCGCCGAGTACTGGGTGCGTCATGTCCGTGAGGCGGTGCGTTTCGCCGACGCTGTGCGGACCCTGCACGAGTCGGGTGTGACCACCTTCGTGGAGATCGGCCCCGGCGGTGTACTGAGTGCGCTTGTCCAAGGCTGTGTGGAGGACGCGTTCACCGTCCCGGTGCTTCGTGCTGAACGTCCCGAGCCGCAGGCCGTCGTCACCGCGGTCGCCGAACTGCACGTGCACGGAGCTTCCCCGGACTGGCACGCGTTCTTCCCCGGCGCGCGGACAGTCGACCTGCCCACCTACCCCTTCCAGTACGAGTGCTACTGGCTGGACGCGCCCGAGGAGTTCACCGGCGGTGCCGCTGCCGCCGGACTCGGGCTGGGAGCGGCCGAGCACCCGTTGGCGGGCGCGGCAGTCGCGCTTCCGGGCGTCGGCGGACACCTGGTCACCGGGCGGCTCTCGCTCAAGACCCACCCCTGGCTCGCCGACCACGCGGTCATGGGCAGCGTGCTGCTGCCGGGAACCGCGCTCGTGGAACTGGCGGTGCGCGCGGGTGAAGAGGCCGGTTGCAGGCGGATCGACGACCTGACGCTGGAAGCGCCGCTGATCGTCCCGGAGAGCGGGGGCGTGGTCCTGCAGGTGTGGGTCGGTGGCGAAGAGGAGCAGGGACGGCGCGCGTTGACCGTGCACTCGCGGCTGGAGGGTGCCGCGGAGGACGAGCCGTGGGTCCGGCACGCGGTCGGCCATCTGACGGATCAGCCGGGGCCGTCGTACGCAGCCGACTTCGGCGCCTGGCCGCCGGCGGGTGCCGAGGCCTGCGACCTGACGGCTTTCTACGACAACCTGGCCGAAGTCGGCCTGGAATACGGCCCGGTCTTCCAGGGACTGCGGTCGGTGTGGCGCAGCGGGGACGACGTCATCGCCGAGGTCGCTCTCGCCGAGGGTACGGAGGCGGGCGCGTTCGCCCTCCACCCGGCGCTGTTGGACGCTGTGCTCCACGCGATCGGCGCGGGGGGTGCCGTCGCCGTCGGCGAGATGCCGCTGCTGCCCTTCGCCTGGTCCGGGGTGAGTGTGCGGGCCGTCGGGGCGACGGCGCTGCGGGTCAAGGTCTCGCCGACGGGCACCGATACGGTGTCGCTGGTCGTGGCCGATGCGGCCGGGGGCCTGGTGGCCACGGTCGACTCGCTGTCGCTGCGGCCGGTGTCGCGGGAGCAGCTGCTCCGGGCCGGTGGCTCCGGCAGGCGTACGGGGGCCTCGCTGTTCGGGCTCGCATGGCGAACGGTGATGCTCGGCGATGCCACCGGGCTCGACGTCCGAACGTACACCGACCTGGCCGCTCTCGCCGCCGAACCCGCCATGCCGGACGTCGTCGTGGTGCCGTGCCCGGTGGGATCGGGTGAGGACACCGCGAGAA
>NZ_LBMW01000101.1 GCF_026168105.1 Streptomyces hygroscopicus | reverse complement strand
TGTCTCGGCCCGCGCCTGATGGCGCGGGCCGCCCCGTCTTGGCACGGGTGCCGGGACGCTGCCGGGCTCACTCGCCGTCGTACGCCGCCGTCAGCTCCCGGCAGCGCTTCACGTCCTCGGCCATCTGCTCCAGCAGGGCGTCCAGCGACTCGAACCTGGCCTGGCCGCGGACGAACGTCAGGAAGTCGACGGCCACGTGCAGACCGTACAGATCCAGTCCCACCCGGTCGATGGCGTACGCCTCCACGGTCCGCTCAGTGCCGTCGAACTGCGGGTTCGTGCCGACGGAGATCGCGGCCGGCATCGCCTCGTCCCCGACGTGCAGCCAGCCCGCGTAGACGCCGTCGGCCGGGATCGCGGTGTGCGGGAGCGTCTCGACGTTGGCGGTGGGGAAGCCGAGCCCGCGGCCGCGCTGGGCACCGCGGACCACCACGCCCTCGACCCGGTGCGGACGCCCGAGGATCTCGTGCGCACCCTCGACGTCGCCCTCGGCGATCAGCCGCCGGGTCAGGGTGGAGGAGAAGGGCTCGCCGCCGCCTGCTTCCCCGGTCACGTAGAGGTCCACCACCTCGACCTCGAAGTCGTAGGTCTTGCCCTGCTCGGCCAGGAACTCCACGTCTCCGGCGGCCTTGTGGCCGAAGCGGAAGTTCGGGCCCTCCACCACGGCCTTGGCGTGCAGCTTGTCCACCAGGACCTTCACCACGAAGTCCGCGGGCGAGAGCCGGGAGAACTCGGTGGTGAAGGGAAGGATCAGGACCGCGTCGACGCCCAGCTCGGTCATCAGTTCGGCACGTCGGTGGTGCGGGGCCAGCAGCGGCGGATGGCTGCCCGGGCGCACGACCTCGCTGGGGTGCGGGTCGAAGGTGACGACGACCGCCGGAACGCCCAGCTCACGGGCGCGTTCCACGGCGTGCCGGATGATCAGCTGGTGTCCGCGGTGGACTCCGTCGTACGAGCCGATGGTGACGACGCTGCGCCCCCAGTCCTGGGGGATGTCCTCCAAGCCACGCCAGCGCTGCACAGTGACCGCTCCTCGTCGAACCCGTGTCCGTGTCTGCCTCATACGCAGGTCTAAGGGTGCCATGCCGGGTGCCCTCCGCCCGCATCGGTATCGAGGCTGTGACGGGCGGCACGCGGGGCGACGGCGGTCAGGCGGGCACCCGGGGGCCCGCGAGGTTCTCGATCATACGGCGGGTGCCCGGGCCGACCAGGGCGGCCCACTCGCCGGGGGCTTCGGCCAGCCAGTGGGACAGCAGCCGGGCGAAGCCGGGCACATGCCGGGCGAGACCGAACAGACCCCGGTCGAAGCGGGCGGCACCGCCGGGCGTGCGGGCCAGGAGGACCCCCGCGCGATGGATCACCTGGCGGGCGTGCTCCTGTCCGCCGCGGTGCACACCGTCGGCGGCCGAGCGCAGCATCGCGTCCAGGACCGCTTGGTCCCGCTCCTGTGCGAGCAGCAGCTCGAGCAGCTCGTGCCGCAGGGGCAGGGACTCCTCGCCGCCGGGCGCGCCGAGCACGGCGGCCAGGGCGGAGCGCATCCGCGGCGGTCCGACGGCGAGCAGCCCGGCGACCAGCGGAAGGAGGACGGCGCGGGCGGCGAGGCCCTGGTCCATACGCCGCCCGACATACGCGGCGACATGCTCCCCCAGGCCCTCGGCCCGGCTGGGGCAGGGGATGCTCCCGCCCTCCTCCGGGCGCTCCGCCGCGACCTCGTGTACGAGGGCGGCGACCCGGCCGGCCAGGGAGGGTGTGGTGGCGTCGGCGAGGACGCCCAGTGTGTCGCCGACATCGGGTCCGGACTGTCGCAGCCGGGCACGGAAGGCGGCGAGTACCGGTTCCGGATGGGTCGTGAGGGCGGTGACCAGGGCGGTGGCGGGCAGTTGGGGATCCCCGGCGGCGAAACGCGCTACGGCCCCCGGGAGGTGCCGGGCGCGGGTCCGCGGATCCCGTACGAGGAGCGCGAGGGCCCCACCGTGCAGCGTGCAGTCGGCGGGACGGGCCATCAGGGCGAGGCCCGTGCGGCGCAGCAGTTCGCGGTCGGCCTCGGTGCGGGCGTGCGGGGCGGCGCGCAGGCCGTACGTCACCGCCGCCACCCGTCGCCCGGACCGCTCGTCGTGCGCCCAGCGGTCCACGGCCCGGCACATGGCGGACGGTTCCTCCTCGGCGAGCACGGCGAGCAGTTCGTCGCCGCGCCGGTGGCCGCTGTCGACGAGGGCCTCGGTCAGATCGTCCAGGGCGCGTCGCCGGTGCGTGTGCAGCAGCGCCTGGGCGGCGGTCGCCACGGTCGCATGCGGGGCGGCGGGCAGCGGACGCTCGTCGTCGAACCAGCGGGTGAGACGGCGCTGTACGGCGGTGGGGTCGGCGGCGAGGAGCCGTGCGACGGCGTCGAGGTACCGGGGCGTGCCGGGCGGAGAGGAGCCGGGGGCGGACGCCACTTCGGGTGCCGTACCGAGGTCGCCGGCCGTCCTCGGCGCCCCGTCCGCCGCCACCAGCCTTCTCAGCAGATCGAACCGTTCGGCCTCCCGAACCCGCAGGGCCTCCCAGAACATTGGCCCGAACTCGGCCGGTACGGCGTGCCCCTGGCCCCGCCGACGCACGATGCCGTCGGCGATCAGGCGCAGGACGTGCAGATACGGCGTCGCGTCCGGCAGGCGGACGAGCGTGTCGGTGAGGAGGTGGGCGGCCCACCAGGCGGCGTCGTCGGGCGGGGCGGGGCGGGATGTCAGCAGCGTGTCCATCGCGTACACCAAGTCCTCGAGTCGCAGGGCGAGTTCGGCCGGTCCCTGCTGACGGGCCAGCAGGAGCAGCGCCTGGACGACCGGGCCGATGCGGTGGCGCGGAACGGGCGGAGTGCGGGGCGCGGCGAGGGCCGGGTGGACGGCACGGGCACGGCGGCGTGCCGCGGCCGTCGCGGCCAGCGAGGACACCGGGCGCTCCGCCGCACCCGGCACGCTCCGGTGCACCAGGGTTCCCAGGGCGGCGTCCAGGTCGAGGTGCATGGCCTGGAGCCGGTCGGCGAGTTCCTCGTGGGCGAAGCGGTATCCGTGGCCCGCGGGAACGAGCAGGCCCTCGGCGAGTACGGCGGAGGCCCAGCCGGTGGTTCCGCCGAGCCGTGGTGCGGGCCCCCGGGGGAAGAGGGTCTCGAACGTCGTGCGGTCCAGTACCCCTTGACCGGGGCCGAGGCCCCGGCGGGCGGCCTCGTGGACCTGCCCGGAAACCCGGGCGGCGAGACGGCGTACGGCGGTGCCGCTCAGTCCGTTCCCGGTGGCGAGCCGTGTCGCGATGCGCAGGCACACCAGGTCGAGGTAGGCGGAGAAGACGTCGTGCCGGTCGACGGGGACGGGCGGGGTGTCGGGGAGAGCGGCGCGGACCTCCGCGAGGAGGCGGAGGGTCAGGGGGTGCCGGGCGTCGGGGTCCTGGAGTACGCCCTCGGGGATGCCGTGGCGTACGCACACCTGGTGGGCCTCGGGCGTGGTGAGGGCGCCGAGCCGTAGGCAGGGTGCCCCGTCCTCGAACTCCCGCCGGAGCCCCGCCCCGGCTCCCTCCCAGTACTCCGGCCCGCAGGCCACCACCAGCCGCGCCCCGGTCTCGCGCAGCCACGCGGCCGTTGCCGCCGTCCATTCGGGGAGCCGGTGGGCGAGGGCGGGCGGCATGTCCTCAGGGCCGTCGAGGAGCAGCAGCAACGGGCGGCCTGCGTCCCGTGCGACCCGTGCCAGGCGGGCGGGACCGATGTCACCCGTGTTCCTCGTCCGCCCCGCTCGCTGCAGCGCCCGTGTCGCCGCGTCGGCCAGCGATGTGTCCGTGTCCCGGAGGTCCGCCCCGCGCAGCCCGAGCACGGGGGCCGGTTCGGGGCTCCGGGCGCGCCTGGCGGCGAGCGCGGCGAGTTCCGTCGTACGACCGCTGCCGGGGGAACCGACGAGTCCGAGGACGGCGGCCGTTCCCTGCTCGAAGGCCCTGAACTCCCTGATGGCATGGGGGCGTTGCACGGGTACGCGGTCGAGGGGCGGGGCGTCGGCAGCCGCCCATGCCGCCGTCAGTTCCAGGACCGCCGCGAGATTCAGGTCCGCCCCGTAGGCGGGAACCGTCTCCGCGTTGCGGGCCAGCAGTCCGTCCAGCGGCTCTCCCAGCCCGCGCAGGGGCATCGCGAACCCCGCAGTCCGGTGCTCCGAGTGCAGCGCGGTGCCGAGCACGGCCAGCACCGCCCCGGTCACCGCGTCCAGCACCGGCCCTCCGGCCGCGCCGCCGCCCGGCCGGAGCGCTTCGGTGCCGGCGGTGCCGACCGCCAGCTCCAGTGCGCCGTCGAGGGGGTGGGAGCTGTCCGTGGCCGCGTACGTGACGGGGCTCGTGCCGAGCACCCGCGCCTCGCGCCAGCCGCCCGCCGCGATCCGGACGTACGTCCCCGTCTCGACGCGGTCCCGCACTGTGACGGGCAGCGGGTCCAGGCCGAGCCCCTCGGTGCGCACGAGGGCGAGACCGGCGCCCGGCAGCGGCGTCACCGCGTCGGCGTCCACCACGCAGACCCGCTCGTCCGGCGTCTGCAGCACCAGCCGGCCGGTTCCGTCGACGGCCTCGTGGCCGGTGATCAGCGTGCCGTGACGGTCGACGGCGAACCCGATGCCGCGCGGGCGCCCCGCCACGTCGCGCACACGCACGAGTGCCGGTTCCGGGCGGCGCGTCTCCGGGCCGTCGTCCGATGTCCGAGAGCCACGTCCCACCATGGTCGAACCTCCCCGCCGTGCCTGGATCCGACGGTAGGCCGAGGATGATCAGCGGAACAGATCTTGCTGCGAACGCGCCCCCTTCCGCTCCCTCGGTTCACTCCGAGCGCCTGCACCTTGGGGTGAATAGGCGAGGAGGGATGGATACACCTCTCTGAGGGGGAACCGAGGGGGGACCGTGGAGCGGCGGCTCGTGCCCCGTGACCGCCGCTCCACGGCTGGACGTCAGCCGAACACGGCGAGGCTCTTGGCCTTGCCCTTCAGTTCCTCCACGAGCGCCAGGAGCCTGCCCGCCGGGGCGAAGACGGCGACGGGGCCGACGCCCGTGTACTCGTCGGGCATCTCCAGGCGCACGCCGTTCGTGAGCAGCCGGGCCCGCTTGGCGTCCACGTCCCAGCGTGGGAACGCGGCGGCGGCGGCCTCGGCGATCGGCATCACGGTCAGCTCCTCCTGGAGCTGGTCCAGGGTGCGGGCCGATTCCAGCTTGTACGGTCCGACGCGGGTACGGCGCAGAGCCGTGAGGTGGCCGCCGACCCCGAGGTCGGCGCCCAGGTCGCGGGCGAGGGCCCGGATGTATGTGCCGGACGAGCAGACCACGGACACCAGCAGATCGAGGACGGGGGTGCCGTCCTCGGCGAGGGCGTCCCGGACGTCGTACGCCGTGAAGGACGAGACGGTGACCGGCCGGGCAGGGATCTCGAAGTCCTCGCCCTCCCGCGCCCGCTTGTACGACCGCACGCCGTCGATCTTGATGGCGCTGACCTTGGACGGGACCTGCAGGATGTCGCCGGTGAGCTTGGCGATGCCGGCGTCGATGGCCTCGCGCGTGACGTCGGAGGCGTCGGTGGAGGAGGTGACCTCCCCCTCGGCGTCGTCCGTCACGGTGTTCTGCCCGAGCCGGACTGTCCCCACGTACTCCTTCTCCGTGAGGGCGAGGTGCCCGAGGAGCTTGGTGGCCTTCTCCACACCGAGGACGAGCACGCCGGTCGCCATCGGGTCGAGGGTGCCGGCATGGCCGACGCGCCGTGTCTTCGCGATCCCGCGCATCTTGGCGACCACGTCGTGCGAGGTGAAGCCCGACGGCTTGTCGACGATGACAAGGCCGTCGGGCGTGTTGTGCTGCTGGGTCATTCCGCGGTGTCGTCCGTCTCGTCCTCGGAGCCGGGCTTGCGGTACGGGTCGGCTTCACCGGCGTAGGGCGCTCCCGTCGCCGCCTCGCGCACCTTCGCGTCGGAGGCGCGCGCCTTGTCGAGGAGGTCCTCGATCGTCCGGGCGGTGTCCGGGAGGGCGTCCGCGACGAAGGTCAGGGTCGGCGTGAACTTCACGCCCGCCGCCCGTCCGACCTCGGAGCGCAGGATGCCCTTGGCGCTCTCCAGGCCGGCGGCCGCGGCCTGCCGCTCCTCTTCGTCCCCGTACACCGTGTAGAAGACGGTTGCCTCCCGCAGATCACCCGTGACCCGGGTGTCCGTGATGGTGACGTGCGAGCCGAGCCGCGGGTCCTTGATCCCGCGCTGCAGCTTCTGGGCCACCACCTCTCGGATGAGGTCCGCCAGCCTCTTAGCCCGCGCGTTGTCGGCCACTGGTCCGTCTCCCGTTCTTTCCTGTCTGTGTTCCTGGGGTCAGTCGTCTTCGCCGTGGAAGCGCCGTCGTACGGACAGCAGTTCCACCTCGGGGCGTCCGGCGACCAGCCGCTCGCACCGGTCCAGTACGTCCGTCAGGTGCCCCGCGTCACCGGAGACCATCGCAAGGCCGATGACGGCCCGCCGGTGGAGGTCCATGTGGTCCACCTCGGCTGCGCTCACGGCGTACTTCCGCTGGAGCTCGGCGACGATCGGGCGGACGACGGAGCGCTTCTCCTTCAGCGACCGTACGTCGCCGAGGAGGAGGTCGAAGGACAGAGTCCCCACATACATGTGTGTACCCGGATGACCCGCCGGTACGGGATCGATGACCCGGCCATCGGTTTGGGCAGGGACACGAAAACCGTACAACGAACGCCGTAACGGCTCGACGGGGTTTTCCGGGGACGACGGCGGTGGGCCGCCGTTCACCGGAAGCGAGGGTCCGGGGGCGGCAGCCCCCGGCAAACGGCGTGCTGGCCGACGGGACCGATGTCCCGTCGGCCAGCACGCACCGTTGGCTTACGCCCGCGGCTTCTCTCGCATCTCGTAGGTCGCGATGACGTCGTCCACCTTGATGTCGTTGAAGTTTCCGAGGTTGATACCGCCCTCGAAGCCTTCGCGGATCTCGGTGACGTCGTCCTTGAAGCGACGCAGACCCTCGATGTTGAGGTTCTCCGCGACCACCTTGCCGTCGCGGACGAGCCGGGCCTTGGTGTTGCGCCTGACCTCGCCGGAGCGGATGAGAACACCCGCGATGTTGCCCAGCTTGGACGACTTGAAGACCTCGCGGATCTCCGCCGTACCGAGCTCGACCTCCTCGAACTCCGGCTTGAGCATGCCCTTGAGGGCCGCCTCGATCTCCTCGATCGCCTGGTAGATGACCGAGTAGTACCGGACGTCCACGCCCTCGCGCTCGGCCATCTGCGCCGCGCGGCCCGCCGCGCGCACATTGAAGCCGATCACGATGGCGTCCGAGCCCATCGCCAGGTCGATGTCCGACTCCGTGACCGCACCGACGCCGCGGTGCAGCACCCGGATGTCGACCTCCTCGCCGACATCCAGCTGGAGCAGGGAGGACTCGAGGGCCTCGACGGAGCCAGAAGCGTCACCCTTGATGATCAGGTTCAGCTGCTGGACCTCGCCGGCCTTCAGCACCTTGTCCAGGTCCTCGAGGGACACACGGCGCGTGCGCTTGGCGAACGCTGCGTTCCGCTCGCGGGCGGCGCGCTTCTCCGCGATCTGGCGGGCCGTACGGTCCTCGTCGACCACGATGAAGTTGTCGCCGGCACCCGGGACGTTGGTCAGACCCAGGACCTGCACCGGCGTCGACGGGCCGGCCTCGGCCACGTTGTTGCCGTTGTCGTCGAGCATCGCCCGGACGCGGCCGTACGCGTCGCCGACCACCATCGTGTCGCCGACCCGCAGCGTGCCTCGCTGGACGAGGACCGTCGCCACGGCACCGCGGCCGCGGTCGAGACGGGACTCGATCGAGATGCCCTGCGCGTCCTGGTGCGGGTTGGCCCGCAGGTCCAGAGCCGCGTCGGCCGTGAGGACGACCGCCTCGAGCAGGCTGTCGATGTGCAGACCCTGCTTGGCGGAGATGTCGACGAACATCGTTTCGCCGCCGTACTCCTCGGCCACCAGGCCGTACTCGGTCAGCTGACCGCGCACCTTGGTCGGGTCCGCGCCCTCGACGTCGATCTTGTTGACCGCGACCACGATCGGCACCTCGGCCGCCTTGGCGTGGTTCAGCGCCTCGACCGTCTGCGGCATCACACCGTCGTTGGCCGCCACCACGAGGATCGCGATGTCGGTCGACTTCGCACCACGGGCACGCATGGCGGTGAACGCCTCGTGACCCGGGGTGTCGATGAAGGTGATCGCCCGGTCCTCGCCGTTGACCTCGGTCGCGACCTGGTAGGCACCGATGTGCTGGGTGATGCCACCGGCCTCGCCCGCGATGACGTTCGTCTTGCGGATGGCGTCGAGCAGGCGGGTCTTGCCGTGGTCGACGTGACCCATGACGGTGACGACCGGCGGGCGGACCACCAGGTCCTCCTCGCCGCCCTCGTCCTCGCCGAACTCCAGGTCGAAGGACTCGAGCAGCTCGCGGTCCTCCTCCTCCGGGCTGACGATCTGAACCGTGTAGTTCATCTCGCCGGCCAGGAGCTGCAGCGTCTCGTCGGAGACGGACTGCGTGGCCGTGACCATCTCGCCCAGGTTCATCATGACCGCGACGAGGGACGCCGGGTTGGCGTTGATCTTCTCCGCGAAGTCGGTGAGCGACGCACCGCGCGACAGGCGAATGGTCTCGCCGTTGCCGCGAGGCAGCATCACGCCGCCGACCGACGGGGCCTGCATGGCCTCGTACTCCTGACGGCGCTGCCGCTTCGACTTGCGGCCACGACGCGCCGGACCGCCGGGACGGCCGAACGCACCCTGTGTGCCACCACGGCCGCCCGGACCACCGGGACGTCCGCCGAAGCCGGGACGGCCACCGCCGCCACCGGCGAAGCCGCCACCGCCACCGGGGGCGCCGCCACCGGGACGACCGGCGAAGCCGCCGCCGCCACCGGGACGACCGCCGCC
>NZ_LBMW01000149.1 GCF_026168105.1 Streptomyces hygroscopicus | reverse complement strand
TCCCGCACCCGCCCCAACAACTCACCAAACGACGGATCACCCGACACATCCGTCCGCAACACCAACGTATTCACAAAAAACCCGACCAGATCATCCAGCGCCTCATCCATACGCCCCGCAACCGGCGACCCCAACGCAATATCCGACCCCGCACCCAACCGCCTCAACAACAACACCAAAGCCGCCTGCAACACCATGAACACACTGACCCCACACTCCCGAGCCAACGCCACCACCCGACCATGCAACTCCGCACCCACCACCAGCGGAACCACATCACCCGCATAACTCGCCACCACCGGCCGCACACGATCCACCGGAAGCTCCAACTGCTCCGGCAGGTCCATCAGCGCCGACTTCCAGTAGTCGACCTGTTCGCTGATCACGCTCTGCGGATCGTCCTCACGGCCCAACAGCTCCTGCTGCCAGAGCGTGTAATCCACGTACTGCACCGGCAACTCCGACCAACCCGGCGCATGTCCGGCCACCCGCGCCGCATACGCCTCACCCACATCACGCGACAGAGGACCCAGGGACCAGCCGTCGCCCGCGATGTGATGCAGGACGAGCAGCAGCACGTGCTCGGTCGGCGACAGCACGAACAAGGTCGCGCGCAGGGGAGTCTCGACGGCCAGGTCGAAGCCGTGCCGCGCCCCCTCGTCCAGCCGGCTCGGGAGCTCTTCCTCGGTGGTCTCGACGAAGAAGAGCTCCGTGGCGGCCTCCGAAACGTCGAGAACGCGCTGGCGCGGCCCCTCCGCGCCGTCGGAGAACACCGTGCGGAGAGTTTCGTGTCGTCCGGTCACGTCGATCAGGGCCGCCCGCAGAGCATCGTGGTCCAGCGCACCCGAAAGCCGAATGGCCATCGGCATGTTGTACGTCGCACTCGGCCCCTCCAACCGGTGCAGGAACCACAACCGCCGCTGCGCGAACGACAACGGCACCACCCCAGGACGCTCACCGACCCGAAGCGCCGGCCGCGCACCAGCCGCACCCACAAGCCGCGCCGCCAGCCCCGCCACCGTCGGCGCCTCGAACACCGCCCGCACCGACAACTCCACACCCAGCACCGACCGCACACGACTGATCAACCGCGTCGCCAACAGCGAATGACCACCCAGATCGAAAAAGTTGTCATCGACGCCGACCTGGCCAAGACCCAGCACTTCGGCGAACGCCGCACACAAGATCTCCTCCTGCGGCGAACGCGGACCGCGCCCCGACGTCCGGACACCGACGTCCGGCACCGGCAACGCCCGACGATCCAACTTCCCGTTCGGCGTCAACGGCAACACATCCAGCACCACCACCGCCGACGGCACCATGTACTCCGGCAACACCTCCGCCACACGCCGACGCACATCACCCGGCACAACCACTTG
>NZ_LBMW01000011.1 GCF_026168105.1 Streptomyces hygroscopicus | reverse complement strand
GCCCACGGCGGCCCCGGCCTCCGCGCCGACTCCCGGCGCCGAGGCCGTCGCGGCGGTGCGCACCGTCCTGGCCGAGGGCGGAGCCCCCGACTCGCTCGCGGCCCAGGTCGCCACGGCCCTTGGCGGGGGCGGGGACGAGCGCCTGCGGTCGGACCCCTGGCAGTTGCTGCGGGTTCCCGGGGTGCGGCCCGAGCAGGCCGACGGATTCGCCCGGGCGCTGCTCGGCGCGGAGTGCCGCCCCGACGACGAGCGGCGGGCCCGCGCGGTGACGGTCTGGCTGCTGGAGCAGGCGGCCCTGGCCGGGCACACCGCTCTCGAGGCCCCGGCCCTCGAGGCCGCGCTCGCGCAGCGCTCCGTGCCGGACCCCGATGCGGCCGTCCGGAGCGCGGTCGCCGAGGGCGAGGCCCTCCTGTTCCAGGACGCCCTGGAGGTGTCGGCGCCGGGTGACCACGAGGACACGGACGACGGGGACGACGAGGACGCAGCGCGCCCGGTCCGCGTCCTGATCGGCCTGGAGCGGTTCGCACTGGCGGAGGAGAGCCTCGCCGACGGACTGGCCCGGCTGATCAACTCCGTGCCGAAGGAGGACGGCGCGGCCGAGGACTGGGAGCGGGCGGCCCGTTCGGCCCGTAGCTCGGCCGCGGAGCTGATCCGCGCGGTCGCGGGCCACGGCCTGGTGCTCCACACGGGCGGCGAGGCGTCCCTCGTCGAGCCGGCGACGCTGCTGCACGAGGCGCGCGGGCTCGGACTGCGCGCCTGGGCCGCGACGCACGGCCCGGCCGGGCGCGAGCGGTTCGCCGGGCTGCTCGCCCGGCTCGCCGCGCCGGACACCCTGGCGGAGCGCGCTACCCCGGAGCTCGCCACGGTGGCCGGCCTTCTGTCCGGCGCCGAGGGCCCAGGCCGGGACGCGGACGGTGCGCTGGACCTCGACCTGCTCGTCGTGCTGGACGCGCCCCAGCTCGACGTCGAGACGGCGGCTCTGCTCACCGAGGCGCTGCCGGACGGGGCCCGGCTGGTGCTGAGCGGCGACCCCGGAGTGCTGTGGTCGGCAGGCCCCGGGCGGGTGTTCGCGGATCTGCTCGCCGCCCGCGTGTGTCCGCAGATCGCGTCGCGGACCCCCGACCCGGGCCCGATCGGCGAGCTGGTCTCAGCGATCGGCGTCGGTGAGCTCCCTCAGGTCGAGGCGCCCGGCAGGGAGGTTGTGATCGTGCCGGTGCGGGACGCCGGGGAAGCGGTGCACCGGACCGTGCAGTTGGTCGCTGACTCCGTGCCGCGAGCGCTCGGTGTCCCGCCGCAGGAGACGCAGGTGATCACGCCGGGCCACGGCGGCGCGGTGGGCACCCGCGCGCTGAACGCGGCGCTGAAGGATCGGCTGAATCCGGGCCCCGGCCGCTTCGGGGGCTTCGACCCCGGTGACCGGATCGCCTACTCCCCTGCCCCGGGCCATACCCTGCCGGGTCAGGTCGTGAAGGCGGACGCCGAGGGACTGCACCTGGAGTGCGCGGGCGTCCCCGTCGTCGTACCGAAGGAGCGGGTGGAGCAGTCGGTGCGGCACGGATGGGCGCTGACCGCGCACCAGGCGGTGGGGCAGCGGTGGCCCGCGGTGGTCGTGGTGCTGCCCGGTGACGCGGCACCGGCCCTGTCCCGGCCCTGGGTGTACACGGCCTTCGGCCGGGCGGTCCGCCATCTGTCCGTCGTGCACGGGGTGGAGCAGGCGCTGCCGCGGGCGGTGTCGGAGGTTCCGGCCAAGCCGCGGACCACGCGTCTGCCGGTGCTCCTGGGAGCCCAGGTTCCGGCGGGCGGCTGACCTGCGGTGTCCCGCGAGCGGCCACGGCGGCCGAGTCCGGCACTGCCGGATCCCGCCCCGGACCGCGCGTCACTCCCCCGGCGAAGGGCACCCGAAGCGGACGGCGTGGCCGAGAAACCCCCGGCCACGCCCGCACACCGATCCACGCCCCCGCGTAGGCGAGGGACCCGCGTGCACCATGGGCGCGCGTGACCCGCCCGCACGACGGACCCGCGCGACCCGCGCGCACCATGCACCCGCACGCACGATCTGCCCGAATCGCGATCTGCCCGAATCGCATCCTCCGCGTGTATGCGATCTAGCGATCCGCGTCCAGCGGCTCCAGGTCCTCGTCGTCGCCCAGGCCGCCGTCCAGCTCCGGATCCGCTCCGAGGTCGTCCATCTCGCCGTCCGGCTCGTCGTCGAAGACCGCGCTGACGTCGAAGCGGCAGACGACCTGCTGGGGGTCGATCTGCTCGAAGGGTGCCTCCAGCCATTCGCCCGGCTCCGCCGGTTCGTCCGCGGCCGTCACCCACAGTGTCGAGTCGCCTTCCTCCAGGCCGAACTCCTTGTGCCGGGAGGCGATCTCGTCCGGCTCGAACTCCCCGAAGAGGACGCCGAGCGCGCCATGGACGGTACCGGCCGACGGCTCCGACGCGGTCTCCTCGTCCGCGGCCTCCACACGCTGTGCCTGGGCGAGCAGCCGCTGCGGCTCCGCCACCGCGTAGTCCCGGCGGATCAGCACGCTCAGGGCGTTCGGTTCCTCGGGGCCCGTGTACGGCGGCAGCGTTTCCTCCGCACCGGGGATTTCGAAGGGGGTGACCTCGTCGTAGCGGTCGTAGAGCAGCTCGTCGTACTCCTCGGCCGCGGCGGCCAGCTCGTTGAACGCCTCGTAGACGGCCGGATCGTCCTCACCGGTCCGGCGCTCGACCGCCGCCAGGTGGCGGTCCAGCGCGGTCTTGACCGCCTCGGCGGCGGCGCGTACCTCGGCAGCGGTGGGCTGCGCAGCATCAGACATAGTGCAGACGCTATCCGTACCGGGCCCCAGCCCGCACAATAGATGCGATGCCGGAATACGAATTTGTCGACGTGTACGTACCGCGCGGGGTCTCCCGCAAGGACGCCACACGTCTGCTGACGGATCACGCCGAGTACGGACACTGGGAGTTGGACCGCCTGAGCCTGCTGCGTGACGGCAGCCGCAGGGTGCGGCTGCGCCGGCGGATCATCCGCCAGGTGCGGGCCACATGGTGAGCGAAGGCGACGGAACCGGATCGGGCCCCGCACTGGCGGGGCCCGATCCGTTTGTGTACGTCGGCGCCGTGTGAAGGCATGGCGCGATGGGTGCGGCGCGACGCGACGCGCTCACGCGACGCCCGGGCCGTCAGACGCCCGCACGCGCCTTGCGGTAGAGGAGCGCCCCGCCGAGCAGCGCGCCCGCGCCCGCCGGCACCAGCACGCCGAGCGGCAGGTCACTCCCGGTGTGGGCGAGTTGTCCGGCACCCATGCGCTGGGTCACGGACTGCGCGCCGAAGTGGCCGGTGTGCCCCGCGGTGCCGGTACCGCCCGGCTGCTGGGGAGTGCCGGGGTGAGCGGGGTGTCCCGGCTGGTGGGGCGTGCCGGGAGGCGTCCCGTGGTTACCGCCGGGAGGCGTGCAGTGGCCACCGCCGGGAGGCGTTCCGTGACCACCGCCGGGGGGCGTTCCCTGGCCGCCACCCGGAGGGGGCGTGCCGTGGCCGCCGCCCGGCGGGGTCGTCGAGTGGCCGCCGCCGGGAACGTTGGCGCAGTTGTTACCGGCCGCTTCGTTGCCGATGCCGATCACATTGACCGAGTTGCCGCAGACGTTCACCGGCGCGTCCACCGGGACCTGCACGGTGTTGCCGGAGCCGACGCCGGGCGAACCACCGGTGTGTCCGCCCGCGTGGGAGCCGCCGCCTCCTCCCCCGGCGTGGCTGCCGCCCTGGTTGACGCATGTGTTGCCGGCTGCCGGGTTGAGCAGCCCGATCACGTTCACGGTGTTGCCGCAGACGTTCACCGGGACGTGCACGGGCACCTGCACCGAGTTGCCCGACAGCACGCCGGGCGAGCCGGTGGCCGATCCATGCGCGCCCGAGTCGGCGTGCGCGTAGCCACCGGTGACGGCGAGGACGCCGGTCGCCGCCGCCACGGTCATCAGGCCCTTGCGGGTGACCTGTCGCATTGCTGATTCCTGCCTTCGACCTTGTCGTGGACCTTCTGGAGCGCGTCCGCGCGCTCGGGGCGCGAACACGGAGCGGAACCGATCGGCCCCGGAGCGCATGGCACGCACTCCGGGGCCGACGGACTCAGACCCTCGTGGGGTGGGGCCCCTCACGGGGTGAGGCACAACATCACTTGTTGATGCAGGTGTTGCCGAAGGCAGGGTTCAGCAGCCCGATCACCGAGATCGTGTTGCCGCAGACGTTCACCGGGACGTGCACCGGAGCCTGGACGACATTGCCGGACACAATGCCCGGGGAGTGCACGGCGGCACCCTGGGCACCCGAGTCGGCGACGGCCAGACCCGCGCCCGCGAGAACCAGACCACCAGTGGCAGCCGCAGCAGCGACGACCTTCTTGATCATTATTCCTCCTTGTTGGCAAAGCGATCCATGCCTCGGACCGCACCACGTGTAACGAGGAGGGAGTAATGGAGCTACGAGCTTATGGTCGCATTCACCCGTCCTGGTCGGCTCCCGTACGCGCTGGCGAATAGTCATACATCTCATCAGCGCCCAAACCAGGATGGAACGACGGGAGTCGAGGTCGTTTGAGCGGCACTCAGGACGCGTCGATGAACCGGTCGAGGACGCGCACGCCGAACTTGAGCCCGTCCACCGGCACCCGCTCGTCGACGCCGTGGAACATGCCCGCGAAGTCCAGCTCCGGCGGCAGCTTCAACGGCGCGAAGCCGAAGCAGCGGATGCCGAGGTCGGCGAAGGACTTGGCGTCGGTGCCGGCCGAGAGCATGTACGGAACGGCGCGGGCGATGGGGTCTTCGGCGGACAGCGCGGTCTGCATGGCCTCGACCAGCGCGCCGTCGAAGGAGGTCTCCAGCGCCTTGTCCGCGTGCACGTCCTCGCGCCTGACGCGCGGGCCGAGGATGCGGTCGAGGTCGGCGAGGAATTCCTCCTCGTAGCCCGGCAGATAGCGTCCGTCGACATGCGCGGTGGCCTGGCCCGGGATCACGTTGACCTTGTAACCGGCACCCAGCTGGGTCGGGTTGGCGGTGTTCTGCAGGGAGGCGCCGATCAGCTTGGCGATGCCGCCGAGCCTGGCGAGCGTCTCGTCCATGTTCTCGGGGTCGAGTTCGGTGCCCAGCGCGTCGCCGAGTTCGTCGAGGAAGTGCCGCAGCGTCTTGGTCACGCGTACCGGGAACTTGTGCCGGCCCAGGCGCCCGACAGCCTCGGACAGCTCGGTGATGGCGTTGTCCTTGTGGATCATCGAACCGTGGCCGGCGGTGCCATCCACGGTGAGCTTCATCCAGTGCATGCCCTTCTGCGCGGTCTCCACGAGGTAGAGCCGCAGCTTCTCGTTGACCGTGAAGGAGAATCCGCCGACCTCGCCGATCGCCTCGGTGACGCCCTCGAAGAGATCGGGGTGGTTGTCCACCAGGTGCCGGGCGCCCCAGGTGCCGCCTGCCTCCTCGTCCGCGAGGAAAGCGAGGACGATGTCCCGCGGCGGCCTGCGCCCGCCGCGCAGCCGGTCACGGACGACCGCCAGCGTCATGGCGTCCATGTCCTTCATGTCGACCGCGCCGCGCCCCCACACGCATCCGTCGGCGATCTCACCGGAGAACGGGTCGTGCGTCCAGTCCACTGCATTGGCCGGTACGACATCGGTGTGGCCGTGAATGAGCAGCGCGGGCCGCGAGGGGTCCTCGCCCTCGATGCGGGCCACCGTGGAGGCACGGCCCTTGTGCGACTCGAAGATCTGCGGTTCGAGCCCCACCTCGGCGAGCTTCTCGGCGATGTATTCGGCGGCCCTGCGCTCCCCGGGTCCGGAGTGGTCGCCGTAGTTGCTGGTGTCGATCCGGATCAGCTCGCGGCAGAGGTCGACGACCTCGTCCTCGCCGGTGACGCTCCCGGCCGTGCCCGTATCGGTCACGTTGCTTCCTCCCGCTGTCACTGCTGCTGGCCCCTCATCCTCTCTCCGACCGCCGTCGTCCCCCAAGGCAGCTCCCGGCCCGTCACACACCGTTCACGCCGGAACGGGGTGTGATCGAACGCCCCCGAAAGCCTGGTAATGTTTCCTTCGTCGCCGCGGGGGACACCCCACACGACAGACACCTTGTCCGGGTGGCGGAATGGCAGACGCGCTAGCTTGAGGTGCTAGTGCCCTTTATCGGGCGTGGGGGTTCAAGTCCCCCCTCGGACACCACCAGAGACCCCTGCTGAGCAGGGGTTTCTCGCTTTCCAGGACTGTGGCGTGACCAGCCACGTGATCGACAACCTGGCATACCCCGGGTCGGACCAGGGATGACAGGCCGAGTCGGCCAACAGCGGCCGGGAACGGGCAGAACAGTGGGCTGGCTCCCGGGTGGAGGGTTCAAGTCCCCCCGCACACACCCGGCGGACGGTGTCGATCGGCGCGGTCTGCTTGTGCGTGCCTAGACTCTGAGATGTGGCCCGGCCCAACGAAGAGGTCGAGGCGCTCCTTCAGGAGTACGCGGACCTCATCGCGATCACGGGAGGCGACGCGTTCAAGGTGCGCGCCTACGAGAAGGCCGCGCGCGCGATCGGCGGCCACCCCGCCGACATCTCACAGCTGGACGCCGACGGGCTGCGGGAGATCCCGAACGTGGGGAAGTCGATCGCCGAGAAGGTGATCGAGTACCTGCGCACCGGCTCCGTCACTGCGGTCGAGGAACGCCGGGCCAGGATCCCCGCCGGGGTCCGGGAGCTGATCACCATCCCCACGCTCGGCCCCAAGAAGGCGATGCGGCTCTACGAGGACCTGCACATCTCGTCGGTGAACGAACTGGCCGCCGCGATCGAGGCGGACGCGCTGCACGATCTGAAGGGCTTCGGCGAGAAGACGCAGGAGAACCTCCTGCACGGCATCACCCTGATGCGGCAGTCGGGCGGCCGCATTCCGCTGCACCTGGCCCTCGACACCGCCGAGGAGATCGTCGCCGAGCTGTCCGGGGTCACCGGCTGCAAGCGCTGCACCTATGCCGGATCCCTGCGCCGTATGCGGGAGACCATCGGCGACATCGACGTCCTCGTCGCGGCGAAGCGGTCCGCCCCGTTCATGGACGCCCTCGCCGCCCTGCCGGCCACCGCAGAGGTGATCGCCCACGGCACGAAGAAGACGTCGATCCGCACCACCAGGGGCATCCAGGTCGACCTACGGGTACTGCCGCCGGACTCGTGGGGCGCCGGACTGCAGTACTTCACCGGCTCCAAGGGGCACAACATCCGCACCCGCACCATCGCTGTCCGCCAGGGGCTGAAGCTCTCCGAGTACGGCCTGTTCGACGTGGACAGCGGGGAGTCGCTGGCCTCCCGCTCCGAGGAGGAGGTGTACGCCCGGCTCGGCCTGCCGTGGATCCCGCCGACGCTGCGTGAGGACCGGGGCGAGATCGAGGCCGCCCTGCGCGGGGAACTGCCCGATGTGGTGACCGAGCGGAGCATCCGGGGCGACCTGCACACCCACACGGACCTCACCGACGGCCTCGCGCCGCTGGAGACGATGGTGGCGGCCGCGGCCGAGCGCGGCTACGCGTACTACGCCGTCACCGACCACGCCCCCAACCTGTACATGCAGCGCATGACCGACGAGAAGATCCTCGTCCAGCGCGAGCAGCTGAAGGAGCTGGACGGCACCCACCACGGGATGCGGCTGCTGCACGGTACCGAGCTCAACATCGGCCCCGAGGGGGACGTGGACTGGCCCGACGAGTTCCTGGCCGGCTTCGACATCTGCGTGGCCTCACTGCACTCGCACTTCGACCTGGGCCGCAAGGCGATGACCCGGCGGCTCGTGCGGGCCTGCGAGAACCCGTACGTCAATGTCATCGGCCACCCGACCACCCGTCTCATCGGCAAGCGGCCGGGGGTCGACGCCGACTGGGACGAGGTGTTCGCCGTCTGCGCCCGCACCGGAACGGCACTGGAGGTCAATGCCCAGCCGGACCGGCTGGATCTGCGCGACGAGGACATCCTGCGCGCCAAGGAGCACGGCGCGAAGTTCGCCGTGAACACCGATGCCCACTCCGTCCTCCACCTCGCCCAGCTGCGTTACGGCGTCGGCACCGCCCAACGCGGCTGGCTCACACCGGACGACGTGATCAACACCTGGCCGCTGCGCCGCCTGCGGCGGTTCCTCTCCAAGGGCCGGGGGGCGTGAGGTACCTCGCGTTTGCCGCCCGGCGGACCGGAGACCCGATCGGCACGCATGGGACCAAGTACGTGAGGCGGTGCGGAAGTGACCGGGAACACCATGGGTGACGAGGTTTACCAGCCCCAGGACGACGAGGAGGTGCCGGCGGACGTCGGACCGCTCGAACCCGGGGACACCCTGGTCGACCGGGGTGCGGAACCCATGGAGGAGGGCTACTCGCCGCCCGGGAAGCCGCTGGCGGTGGACCAGCCGGGCACCACCGCCGCCGAGCAGCGCGAGGGCGAGCCGCTGGACCGGCGGCTGGCCCGGGAGGTACCGGAGGAACCCCGTCCGGGAGCCGACGGGATCGGGGACATGGCCGGTGCCGAGGGCGAACCGAGGGACGAGGAGGTCGGCGACCGGGATGCCGGTCGGCTCGTGGGTCCGGACGAGGGCGCGCACGCCGGCACCGACGCGGAACTCCTCGCGTTCGACGTGGGTGTCGACGGCGGTGCCCGCACCGCCGAGGAGGCGGCCGTGCACATCGTCCCCGAGACTCCCGAGAACCCTGGGAACCCCGGGAACGACGAGGAAGACGCGCACCCGTGACGCGTCCTCGGGTCAGGTGCCCTGGGCCGCGCGCAGCGGGCGGACAGTGAGCGTGCCGTCGGGCTCGCGGTCGACGCGGGTGGCGAAGTCCCGGCTGATCCTGTCGAGCACGTCACGCAGCCACGCGGTGTCCTCCGCCGAGGCGTGCTCCAGCCGCATCCTCCGCGTCTGGAAGGGGACCATCCGGACGGCCGCCGGGCGGCCGGTGTCCGGCTCGACCGACACCAGGTACAGCAACCGCAGGTCGTCCCGGTACCGGTCGTAGCCGCCGATGCCCTCGTAGTCGTCGACAAGGTCCCCGCAGCCGTACAGGATGAGCCTGCCCCGGTACGCCTCCAGCGGGCGCGGGTGGTGCGAGGAGTGTCCGTGCACGATGTCCGCGCCCGCGTCGACGAGCGCGTGGGCGAAGCCGACCTCGGCGCGGGAGACGCCGTAGCCCCAGTTGGCGCCCCAGTGGACCGAGGCGACGACGATGTCGCCCGGTCGCTTCGCCCGGCGCAGGCGGTCGGCGAGAGCCGCCGCGGCGGCCACCGACGGCGCCGCGACGAGGTCGACGCCGGGCCGCTCCTCGGTGGCGGCCCAGTCCTCGGGGATCCCGCTGGACGGCATTCCGAAGGAGAGGACGAGCACCCGTCCGCCCCCGTCCAGGGGGACGATCGCCGGCTGCTCGGCCGCGATCGCGTTCCGGCCCGCACCCGCCGTTCGCAGCCCTTGCGCCGCCAGGGAGTCGAGCGTCTCGCCCAGGCCGCGCCGGCCGAAGTCGAGGACGTGGTTGTTGGCCAGGACGCAGACGTCCGGGCGGGCCGCGGCCAGGCACGGCAGGTTGGCGGGGCTCATCCGGTAGTGGACGCCCTTGCCGGGCGCGAACTCGCCGTTGCGGGTGACGGCGGTCTCCAGATTGATCACCCGCACGTCGGGCGCGGCGTCGTCCAGCACGGGCAGTGCCTCGCCCCAGGGCCAGGGGAAACCGACCGGCCGGGGGATCGGCCCGTTCGCCGCCTCGGCCAGGCCGACATAGGCCCGGGCGTCGTGCACGTAGGTCTCCCGCAGCGCCGGGTCTCCCGGGTGCGGAAGGATCTGATCGACGCCCCGGCCGAGCATGACGTCACCGCCGAGGAACAGGGTGACCACGCCGTCCTGCACCCTCCCACGCTAAGGCGCGCGCGGGCCCTGAGGGAAGGATCTTCGCGTACGGGAGACGGGGCTGGGCCCACGGACCCGGCGCTCCGCGTGCGCCTTCGGAGCTCCGGAGCCCGGCTTGGCTCCCGGAGCCGGAGGTCCGGGGCGCTGCCGGAGTTCCGTGGCGCCACCGCAGTTCCGTGGCGCCACCGGAGTCCGTGCCGCGCCACCGCATTTCCGTGGCGCTACACGTGGGCGGGGGCCATGTGGTCGGTGAACCAGTGGCGGGCCAGGTCGGTCACCGCCTCCAGCGCGCCGGGCTCCTCGAACAGGTGCGTGGCGCCGGGGACGATCGCGAGCCGGTTCTCGCTCCGCAACTGGGCCTGCGCCTGCCGGTTGAGGTCGCGTACGCCCGGGTCGGCGCTGCCGACGACGAGCAGTGTGGGGGCGGTCACCGCGGGCAGCCGCGGCCCGGCGAGGTCGGGTCTGCCGCCGCGGGAGACGACCGCGGCGATGCGCGCCTCCGGCTCCGCGGCGGCCCACAGCACTGCGGCGGCTCCGCCGTCCGCGCCGAAGTACCCGATGGGCAGTCCCTCGGCCGCCGGCTGTCGGCGCAGCCAGCGGGTGGCGTCGGTCAGCCGTCCGGCCAGCAGACCCGTTTCGAACACCTCCGCCCGGTCCCGCTCCTCCTCGGTGAGCAGGTCGAACAGCAGCGTGCCGAGGCCGGCCCGGTTCAGCCCTTCGGCCACGAACCGGTCGCGCGGGCTGTGGCGGCTGCTGCCGCTGCCGTGCGCGAAGATCACGATCCCCGTCGCGCTCTCGGGCACCGTCAGCCCTCCCTCCAGCCGGACGGCACCTGCCACCACCTCCACCTCCTCCTGGCCCCCGGCGCCGGAGCCGGAGCCCGGGGAACGGCCGGCCGTACGTCGCAGACAGTCGGCGACCTCCTCGTCGTCGACCTCGGAGAAGTCGGCGTAGAACTGACCGACCGCGAAGAAGTCCCGTGGCGTGTCCAGGCAGACCAGGTCGTCGGCCTCCCCGCCCAGCCGCTCGGTCCAGTCCCACGGCGCCACGGGCACGGCCAGCACGATCCGTGCCGCTCCGCGGGCCCGGGCGATCCGGCACGCGGCCCGCGCGGTCGACCCGGTGGCCACGCCGTCGTCGACCACCACCACCGTCCGGCCCTCGACAGCGACCGGTGCGCGCGCACCCCGGTAGCGGCGGCCCCCGCGCTCCAGCACCTCGCGCTCGCGCTCCTCGACCTGCGCGATCTCCCCCTCCGTGACACGCGCCCCCTGCACCACCTGGTCGTTGATCACGCGCACGCCGTCCTCACCGAGCGCCCCCATGGCCAGCTCGGGCTGGAAGGGCACGCCCAGCTTGCGGACGAGGCAGACGTCCAGCGGCGCGTCGAGCGCGTCGGCCACCTCCGCGGCGACCGGCACCCCTCCCCTGGGGAGCCCCAGCACCACGACGTCCTCGCCCCGAAGGTGCCGTAGGCGGGCGCCCAACTGCCGTCCCGCTTCGAGACGATCCACGAAGACCACCATGGGGCCTCCTCACTCCTGGGCCGGCCAGAGCGGGGCGGGCGCGGGCTCCTCCGCCGCCCCGACCGCCGCGATGTCACCCTCGGCGCTGCGGAGCAGCTCCCGGCCCAGCGAGATCAGCGCCCGTCCGGCGGCGAGCTCGTCGCCGATCTCGGGCACCGCCTCGTCGTACGGGCTGCGGTGGGCCTCCGCACAGCTCTCCAGCACGTTGTCACCGGTGTCCAGGACGACCCGGGCGGTGGTGGCCGGATCGTGTTCGGAGAGGTACAGGCTCAGCCTCCACTCCTTGCCGCACGGAGGCCGGTCGCCGGTGGCTCGAGTCATCTTCCGTCCCTCCTGACGCCGGTGACAGGCACGGGACACGGGGGTGCGCGGCTGCCGACCCCGGCGCCTCCGGCCCCTTCCACTGTGACTCCTCAGGGCTCGCGCCGCACGGCGCCAACGGCCCTCGGCCGCACCCGGCGTGGCCGGGGCGTCCCGGCCCGGGGCCGCGGGGGCACTCGCCGGAGCGGGCAGAATGGCGGTCATGACCACGCGTTCCTGTCCCTGCGGGCTGCCCGGGGCGTACGAGAAGTGCTGCGGCCGTTACCACTCGGGGGCCGCCCTCGCGCCGACCGCCGAGGCGTTGATGCGGTCGCGGTACAGCGCGTTCCTGAAGCGGGACGCGGACTATCTTCTGCGCACCTGGCACCCGCGTACCCGGCCCGCGCGCCTCGACCTCGACCCCGGGATGCGCTGGACGGGTCTTGAGGTCCTTCAGACCACGGAAGGATCCGCCTTCCACTCCACGGGGACCGTGACCTTCCGCGCCTCCTACCGGGGCGGCACCCTGCACGAGCGCAGCCGGTTCGAACGGGTCGACGGGGCATGGGTGTACGTCGACGGAAGCTTCCTCGACTGACGGTGGCCTCGTCCCACGACGGCAAGGACCGTCCGCTACGGCGCCAGGATGTCCAGCTCGTGCAGCGCGCCGACGGTGATCTCGCGGGTCAGCTCCTCGGCACGGCTCGCGTCCCCCTCCCGTACCGCCTCGGCCACCTGCACATGGAGAGTGACCGCGGCCGGGTCGGGGTCCTCGAACATGACGTCGTGGTGGGTGCGGCCCGACAGGACCTCCGCGACGACGTCACCGAGGCGGGCGAACATCTCGTTGCCCGACGCGTTGAGGACCACCCGGTGGAACGCCACGTCGTGGACCAGATAGGCCTCCAGCTGATGGCCGCGTGAGTTCGCGACCATGCCCAGGGCGCACCGGGTGAGTTCGGCGCACTGTTCGGGAGTGGCGTTGCGCGCGGCCAGGCCCGCGGCCGCAGGTTCGATCGCCGAGCGCAGCACGGTGAGCGAGCGCAGTTGGTGCGGGCGGTCGGCGCCGGCCAGACGCCACCGGATGACCTGGGGATCGTAGACGTTCCACTCGGCCTTGGGGCGGACCGTCACGCCCACCCGGCGGCGGGACTCCACCAGGTGCATCGATTCCAGCACGCGCACCGCCTCGCGCATCACGGAGCGCGACACCTCGAAGTGCTGGGCGAGTTCGTCGGTACGCAGCACGCTGCCAGGCGGGTACTCGCCCGCAGTGATCGCGGGGCCGAGGGTGTCCAGTACACGGCCGTGCAGTCCCCGGCCCGGTGTGGTCATGCACTCAGCGTACGAGGCGGATCACGCGCAGAAAAAGTCAGACTTATTCGTCACAGAGTCTTGAATTCGTCGTACCTAATCGGTTTCAGTGACGTCGACATCAGATGTCGACGAAGACAGCGAGAGAACATTGCAGCCACTGCGTTCCCCCCACGTCGTCGTGGTCATGGGCGTCGCGGGCACCGGCAAGACCACGGTCGGTCCCCTGCTTGCGACCCGGCTCGGCGTTCCGTACGCCGAGGGCGACGACTTCCACCCCCAGGCCAACATCGCCAAGATGTCGGCCGGTGTCCCGCTCACGGATGAGGACCGGTGGCCCTGGCTCGACGCCATCGGCGACTGGGCGAACGGGCGGGCGGGGCACGGCGGGGTGGTCAGCAGCTCGGCGCTCAAGCGGGCGTACCGCGACCGGCTGCGGGCCGTGGCTCCCGATGTCGTCTTCGTGCACCTCACGGGCGACCGCTCGCTCATCGAGGAACGGATGGCGCACCGTCAGGGGCATTTCATGCCCACGGCGCTGCTGGACTCCCAGTTCGCCACGCTCCAGCCGCTGGAGCCGGACGAGAGGGGGGTCGCGGTGGACGTCTCGGGCAACCCCGAGGAGACCGCCGCCCGCGCCGTCGATGCCCTGCGGACCCTCGAGCGGTCTCCCGCCGGGCCCACGCAGTAACCCCTCGCAGTAACCCCTCGCAGTAACCCCTCGCAGTACCCCCGGTTCGGGGCCCCCTCCCCCGGGGGCCGCCGTGCCGCGGACCACCTCACCAGAAACCGAGAGTTCCTCTCCTCACCCAAGGGAACCCCCCGTGACCAGACTCAGCGTCGAGATGCTGGCAGCGGACACCGTCGCACCGATCACTTCGGCGGGCCACGCTCAACTGGGCATCGCGGTACTGGCGGGCATCGCCGTCATCGTGCTGCTCATCACCAAGTTCAAGCTCCACGCCTTCCTCGCCCTGACCATCGGCTCGCTCGCGCTCGGCGCGTTCGCCGGGGCGCCGCTCGACAAGGTGATCCTCAGCTTCACCACCGGGCTCGGCTCGACCGTCGCCGGTGTCGGCGTCCTGATCGCCCTCGGCGCCGTGCTCGGCAAGCTGCTCGCCGACTCCGGCGGCGCGGACCAGATCGTCGATACGATCCTCGCCAAGGCGGGGGGCCGGGCGATGCCATGGGCCATGGTGCTGATCGCCTCCGTGATCGGTCTGCCGTTGTTCTTCGAGGTCGGCATCGTGCTGCTGATCCCGGTCGTGCTGATGGTCGCCAAGCGCGGCAACTACAACCTGATGCGCATCGGCATCCCGGCGCTCGCGGGCCTGTCCGTGATGCACGGTCTGGTTCCCCCGCACCCCGGCCCGCTCGTCGCCATCGACGCCGTCAAGGCCAACCTGGGCGTGACGCTGGCGCTCGGCGTGCTGATCGCCATCCCGACGGTCGTCATCGCCGGTCCGCTGTTCTCCAAGGTCGCGGCCCGCTGGGTGGACGCACCGGTCCCGGAGCGGATGCTCCCGCCCCGCGCCTCCGAGGAGCTGGAAACGCGCCCCGGCTTCGGCGCCGCCCTGGGCACCATGCTGCTTCCCGTCGTCCTCATGCTGTCCAGGGCACTCGTGGACTTGGTCGTGGACGACCCGAAGGACCAGGTGCAGCGTGTCTTCGACGTGATCGGCTCCCCGCTGATGGCCCTGCTCGCCGCCGTCGTCGTCGCCGTCTTCACGCTGGGCCGCCCGGCCGGGTTCAGCAAGGAGCGGATCTCCCGGACCGTCGAGAAGGGACTCGCGCCCATCGCGGGCATCCTGCTCATCGTGGGCGCGGGCGGCGGCTTCAAGCAGACCCTGATCGACTGCGGTGCGGGCCAGATGGTCCTGGACATCTCCAAGCACTGGTCGATACCCGCGCTGCTGCTGGCCTGGCTGATCGCGGTGGCGATCCGGCTGGCGACGGGTTCCGCGACCGTGGCCACCGTCTCGGCCGCCGGTCTGGTCGCGCCGCTCGCGGCCGACATGTCGACCACCCACACCGCCTTGCTGGTGCTGGCCATCGGTGCCGGATCGCTGTTCCTCAGCCATGTCAACGACGCCGGATTCTGGCTGGTCAAGGAGTACTTCGGGCTCGGCGTCGGACAGAACTTCAAGACCTGGTCGGTCATGGAGTGCATCATCTCCGTGGTTGCCGGGGGCCTGGTCCTGCTGCTGTCCCTCGTGATCTAGGGGTCCGGGACGAGCCACCCTCTCTTCGACATCGGCGGCCGCACGCGCCGGTGACCGGTCCGCCGTCGACGTGACCGACGGCCCCTCGGTCGCGGCGGGCATCGCGGATGTCGAAGAGCGGGTCGGCCCGCGGGACATGCTGGTCAACAACGCGGGGGTGCAACTGCGCGGTCCACGCCCCGAGTTCACCGACTCCGACTGGAAGCGCATCCTGGACACCGACCTCACCGGCGCGTTCCTGGTGGGCCGTGAGCCGGCCCGGCTGATGACGGAACGCGGCTGCGGAAAGCATCGTCAACATCTGCTCGCTGCAGGCGAGGTGGTGCGCCCCGGCATCGCCCCGTGCCTCCTGGCGGCTACGGCCGCCACAGCGGATGTTCCCGCTCCGCCCAGGCACGGCTGACCAGGCCCGTCCGCAGGCCCCGCCGGGCCTCCGGGTCGCCCAGGGCCATGCCGATGTGGCCGGCGACGACGACGCCGATCGTCAGGGCGAGCCAGTCGTGGACGAAGGTCGCCGAGGTGCGCCACATCAGCGGGGTGAGGTGGGTGAACCACATCAGCAGTCCCGTGCCGAGCATCACCAGGGTGGCGCCCGCGATCCAGGCCGCGTACGTCTTCTGGCCCGCGTTGAACTTGCCCGCGGGCCGGGAGGCCCGGCGATGGTCGCGGCGAAGGGCCGCCCGCAGCCAGACCCGGTCGTGCGGCCCCCAGCGGTTGAGGTGCCCGAGGTCGGCGCGGAAGGCACGGGAGACCAGGCCCACCAGGACCGGGACCGGAAGCAGCACTCCGGCGATCTCGTGGACCCTGACGACGAGTTCGCGGCGCCCGACCAGCTCGGCGAAGGCCGGGATGTAGAGGCAGGCCGCGGTGGCCACGCACACCCCCATCAGTGCGGCCGTCGTGCGGTGGACCCAGCGCTCGGCACGTGTGAAGCGTCGTACCCGGGCGGGTGCGGCGACGGGATGAGCGGCGTCAACTCGTGGGGGCATCGTCACGTCCGTTCGACCGGCCGACCCACGCGTCCACGTCGTAGCCGCGGTCCTCCCAGTACCCGGGCTGCACGGCCTGGGTGACGGTGATGCCGGAGAGCCACTTCGCGGACTTGTAGAAGTACATGGGGGCGACATAGAGACGGACCGGGCCGCCGTGGTCGTGGCTCACCGGCTTGTCCTGCATCTTCAGGGCCACCAGGACGTCGCTGCGGCGCGCCTGTTCGAGGGTGAGGCTCTCGGTGTACGCACCGTCGAAGCAGGTGAAGTGGACGGCGCCCGCAGAGGAGCGGACGCCCGCGGCGTCCAGCAGCGTGGCGAGCCGTACGCCCTCGAACGGCGTCTTCCGCACGCGCCACCCGGTGACGCACTGGACGTCCTGCACAAGCCGGGTCTGGGGCAGCGCCCGCAGCTCGGCGAGTGTGTACGACTTCGGGTGGTCGACCAGGCCGCCCACGGTGAGTCGGTAGTTCGTCTCGTCGCGGCGGGGAACGGACGCGGTCACCGAGTAGTAGCGGAAGCCGCCGCCGTTGGGCAGCAGATCGGTCAGGCCCGTCGGGTCCTTGCCGGAGACGCCGCCCAGGAAGGCCTCCAGGCCCCGCTGAAGTGTGGGGGCGGCGACGACGCCGAGCGCGCCGAGTCCCAGGGTGCCCAGCAGGACCCTGCGGCCGATCGGGGTGCCGCTCGCCGCGGGACCGGGCGCCTGCGCGGGCTCGGTCGCCTCCCGGTCCGCGGGCTGCGGTGCCTCCCGCTCTTCGGGTGGTTCAGGGTTCACACTCCGATTCGAGCACCCGCCACCCCCTCGGTGCCAGGGCCGACGGGTGCCCGTCAGAATTCCGTAACCACTTCTCACCCGGTTCTCAGGGACCTATCCCGCCGATTCCGCCGCCTTGTCGAGCTGGAACGCCTCGTTGCCCAGTCCGATGCGGGCGTGCGCCTGCGGTCTGCGGGAGCGCAGCAGCAGACCCTGGACCAGGCCGAACACCAGCGCCATGCCGATGATCGCCGGGAGCAGCCGGCCCAGCGACGAGTCCGGACCCGTGCCGACCAGGACGTCGAAGTCCTTGACCGTGTAGCCGACGATCACGAGCAGGGCGAGGCAGGCCACCGCGGAGGTGGCGACCCTCCAGGTCTGGGCGCGGGCGGATCCGCGGCGGGCGAAGAAGACGATCACCGAGGCGGAGGCGGCCACCATCAGCACCGTGACGCCGAGAGCACCGACGCTGCCGAACCAGGTGAACAAGTGCAGGACGGGTGCGGTCGGGTCGCCGTTCGGCTTGTCGTCGGCCATCGCGAAGGCGATCACGATGAGAGTGGACACCGCGCTCTGCAACAGCGAGCCCGTGCCCGGGGCCCCACTCGTGCCGGTGGTGCGGCCGAAGGCGGCCGGCAGCAGGCCCTCGCGGCCCATGGCGAACGCGTACCGGGCGACCACGTTGTGGAAGCTGAGCAGCGCCGCGAACATGCCGGTCACGAACAGCACATGCAGCACATCGGTGAAGGTGTGCCCGAGGAGGGACTCCGTCAGCCAGAACAGCAGGCCGGCGCTCTGCTTCTGCGCGGCGGGGACGATCGCCGAGGGACCGGCGGCGACCGTCAGCGCCCAGCAACTGAGCGCGAAGAACACGGCGACGAAGCCGACGGCGAGGAACATCACCCGCGGCACGAGAACATGCGGGTGACTGGTCTCCTCGGCATAGACGGGCGCCTGCTCGAAGCCGAGGAAGGCGGCGACGCAGAAGCAGAGCGCGGTGCCGACGCCCGCCCCGGTGAGCGTGTCCGGGTTGAAGGCGTGCAGCGACAGTCCCTCCCTGGCCGGGTCCGCGACGGCGGCCACGTCGAAGACGACGACCAGCGCCACCTCGATGAGCAGCAGCACACCGAGCACGCGCGCGTTGACGTCGATCTTCAGCCAGCCGAGCGCGCCGACGACGGCGACCCCGGCCAGGGCCGGGATCCACCAGGCGACCTGGATGTCCGCATAGGTGGCGAACAGGCCGGAGACCTCGAAGCCGAAGATGCCGTAGATCGCGAACTGCAGCGCGCTGTACGCGACGAGGGCGACCGCCGCCGCCGCCGCGCCCGCCGTGCCGCCGAGTCCGCGGGAGATGTACGCGTAGAACGCGCCCGCGTTGTGGACGTGGCGGCTCATCTCCGCGTACCCGAAGGAGAACAGGCCCAGCACCACGCCCAGGACCACGAACAGCAGCGGCTGGCCGACTATGCCCATCACCCCGAATGTGGTGGGCATGACACCCGCGACCACCATGAGAGGGGCGGTCGCGGCCAGCACGGACAGCAGCAGTCCTCCAGTGCCGAGCCTGTCGGCGCGCAGCGCGCGGTCCTGCCCCTTGTAGGTGCTGATGGTGCCGCCGTCGGCGGTCTGTCTGCTCGCACTGGAACTGCCGCTCGTCATCGCACAGTTGTCCTTTCGGGTCTCGTGGGTGGGGAACTTCGCGATCACTTGGACGGGGACTTGCAGGTCTCCCGGGCGAGGACCTGCTGGTCTCCCGGGCGAGGACCTGCTGGTCTCCCGGGCGAGGACCTGCTGGTCTCCCGGGCGAGGACCTGCTGGTCTCCCGGGCGAGGACCTGCAGACCGCCCGAACGAGAACATGCAGGCCCGCCGGACGAGGACCGTGCGGGTCTGTCCGCCGGACGGTTTCGGAGCTCTGTCGTGGGGAGTCGTCATGCCATGCCCAGCGCCCTTTCGCGTGCGGTGCGGAATGCCTGGAACGGGTCGCGGTCCGGGTACGACCACGGCGCCTGGGTCGCATGGGTCCCGATGCGGTGGAACAGCGCGGCCGCCTCGGCGGCCCGGCCCTCGCAGTACTTCGCGTGGGCCAGGAAGTTGAGGTCGACATGGCGGCGCGGGTGGTCGTCACGTTCCCACTCCAGCCACCAGTCGAACGCGGCCTTCATCACCTGGCGGGCCCGCCGCCCCACCCAGTGCCCGGAGGCGGCGGGGTCCGAGGGCTGGGTACCGGCGGCGGCGAGGACGCGGTAGCGCTCCGCGTGCGCGACGACCGGGAGGATGGCGAGCGGCGAGTCCGCCGGGGGCTTGTTCGGCAGCCCAGTTGGCGAAGTCGTAGACCTCGTGCAGCGGATCCTGGCCGGTGTCGGGGCGGCGCTCGGCGAGCCGGGCGACCACCAGGTGATGTGCGTGGTGATGGTCCGGGTAGCGGGTGCGGACCTCGTCGAAGAGACGGAGGACGTCGTCCTCCCGACCGAGCGACTGTTCGAGGATGAGCAGGCCCAGCCAGGGCGTGGGGTCCTCGGGAGCCAGCTCGGCAGCTGCCCGGCAGGCCGCGCGGGCCGCCTCGGGGCGGTCCTTGCCCCGCAGCGCGCGGTGGACGACGGCATGGGCGACGAGGACGGAGGCCGAAGGCGACTCCGGTTCGGCGAGCTGCCAGTCGCGCGCCCAGGCGAGGGCGGCAGGTTCCTGCGCGAGGACGGTGACCCGGTGCCCGCGGCGGTCCCAGTCGTCGTGGGTCGCGGCGAGCAGGGTGCGCACGTCGGTCCACCGGCCACGGGCGAGGGACGCCCGGGCGGCAACGAGTTCGGTGTCGTCGAGTGCGGCGTCGAAGATGTGGGCCGCGCGTTTGCGGGCACGGCCCAAGGACGGTGGGGGTGGGGGTGGCACCGCGGGGATCCTTACAGAACGCGGTTCGTCAGGGGGTGGTCACGCACAGCAAACCTTTTCGCGGCGGGGTGCGTCAAGGGCGGACCGGAACCACTGCCCACGTCAACTCCTTGTAGATGCAAGGGAGTTGGTTCCCGACCGGCTCGCGGCGGGCGGCGTCCGTACGGGCCGCCGCCCTCGTTGCCCCACCCGAGGGCCCCCATTTCGGCTACCCGACCGCCTTCGCCGCCGCCCGACCGGCGATGCGCCCCGAGAACAGGCAGCCGCCGAGGAACGTGCCCTCGAGGGAGCGGTAGCCGTGCACCCCGCCCCCGCCGAAGCCGGCGGCCTCCCCTGCCGCGTACACACCGGCCAGCGGATCGCCGCCCTCCGTCAGCACCCGCGAGGAGAGGTCGGTCTCCAGGCCGCCGAGTGACTTGCGGGTGAGGATGTTGAGGCGCACCGCGATCAGCGGGCCCGCCTTGGGATCGAGGATGCGGTGCGGCGCAGCCGTGCGGATCAGCCGGTCGCCGAGGAACCTGCGCGCCCCTCGGATCGCCGTCACCTGGAGGTCCTTGGTGAAGGGATTGAGGATCTCCCGGTCGCGGGCGACGATCTCGCGGCGGAGTTCTGCCTCGTCGATGAGCGGCTCCTTGGTGAGCGCGTTCATCCCGCGCACCAGCGCACCCAGGTCCTTCTCGACGACGAAGTCGACGCCGTGTTCCATGAACGCCCTGACCGGCCCCGGCACGTCCGCGCGAGCCCGCCCGATGACGTCCCTGACCGACTTGCCGGTCAGGTCGGGGTTCTGCTCCGAGCCCGAGAGCGCGAACTCCTTGCCGATGATCTTCCGGTCGAGCACGAACCAGGTGTAGTCGTACCCGGTCCTCATGATGTGCTCCAGCGTGCCGAGGGTGTCGAAGCCGGGGAAGAGCGGGACGGGCAGCCGTCGGCCGCGGGCGTCGAGCCAGAGGGAGGACGGGCCCGGCAGGATGCGGATGCCATGGTTGTCCCAGATGGGGTTCCAGTTGTGGAGGCCCTCGGTGTAGTGCCACATGCGGTCGCGGTTGATCAGCCGGGCGCCAGCCTCTTCGGCGATGCCGAGCATCTTTCCGTCGACGTGGGCGGGCACGCCGGCGACCATCCGCTCGGGCGGGGTGCCGAGGCGCTCGGGCCAGTTGGCGCGGACCAGGTCGTGGTTGCCCCCGATACCGCCCGTGGTGATGATCACCGCCTGGGCCCTGAGCTCGAAGGCTCCGGTGACCGTGCGGCTGCTGGGCCTGCCCCGCGACACGTCCGACGGCTCCAGGATCTCGCCGGTCACGGTGTCGACGGCGCCCGCGCTGCGCGTGAGGCCGGTGACCCGGTGGCGGAACTTCAGCTGGACGAGACCGCGTGCGGCCCCGGCTTGTACCCGGCGAACGAACGGGGCGATCACTCCCGGGCCGGTCCCCCAGGTGATGTGGAAGCGTGGGACGGAGTTGCCGTGCCCCGTGGCGCCGTAGCCACCCCGTTCGGCCCAGCCGACCACCGGGAAGAAGCGCATGCCCTGCCTGTGCAGCCAGGAGCGCTTCTCGCCGGCCGCGAAGTCGACATACGCCTCCGCCCACCGGCGCGGCCAGTGGTCCTCGGGACGGTCGAAGGCGGCCGTGCCCATCCAGTCCTGGAGGGCGAGCGCATGACTGTCCCTGATCCGCAGACGGCGCTGCTCCGGCGAGTCGACGAAGAAGAGGCCGCCGAAGGACCAGAACGCCTGGCCGCCCATCGACTGCTCGGGCTCCTGGTCCAGGAGGATCACCTTCCGGCCGGAGTCCACCAGCTCCGCGGTGGCCGCGAGCCCGGCGAGGCCCGCCCCGATCACGATGACATCAGCGTCGTAGGCCATGCGCCCGTTCCTCTCGCGGTGACGACCGGTCGGTATGTTGTTACTGACGGGTCAGAATCCTTCGGCAGAAGAGTGACCGAGTCAACCGCCCGTCAACGGGTACTCGTTGTCCGCCATCGGCGGACTCCCGTCGCGCGCTGCATCGACGGGGGCTTGCCGGGAAGCGGTCAAGTGCGGGCGGGGTGCGGCCGGGAGCGTTACAGTCAGCGTGATACGCATCCCGTGACCCCGCTGAATCATCGAGGTACAGCGTGTCGGTACTGGTTCTGGCTCTCGCCGTGAGCGCGGCCTTCTGCCTGGGCACCGGGTTCGTGCTGCAGCAGAACGCCGCCCAGCAGGCACCGCTGAGCGACTTCCTCTCCCCCCGGCTGCTGCTGGACCTGATGAAGATGCCTCGGTGGCTCGGCGGTATCGGCCTGATGGTGACGGGCATGATCCTCAGCGCGATCGCGCTGGCCCACGGGGAGATCTCCCTGGTCGAACCGCTGGTCGCCACGAACCTGCTGTTCGCGCTGGTCGAGTCCCGCCGGCAGACCAAGCAGTCCCTGGGCCGCCAGGGGTGGGCCGGACTCGCGCTGCTCGCCGGCGGCGTCACGGCGTTCATCGTGGCGGGTCGGCCCCAAGGGGGCGTGGCGGTCACGGATCCCGTACGGCACTGGGTGATCATCGGTGTGACGGTCGGCCTGGCACTTCTGCTGACCACGTATGCGAAGAAGTCGCGGCTGCTCATCGGGCCGATGCTGCTGGGGCTGGCGGCCGGACTGCTCTACGGCGTGCAGGACGCGCTCACCCGGGTCAGCGGGCAGCGGCTCACGGCGGGCGGCTGGGCCGAGTTCATCACCGGCTGGCAGCCGTACGGCGTACTGGTGCTCGGAGTGAGCGGGCTGATCCTGGTGCAGAGCGCCTTCGAGACGGCGCCGCTGCGAATGTCCCTGCCGGCGCTCACCGCGGCCCAGCCGCTGGCCGGAATCCTCTGCGGGGTGGGCTTCCTCGGCGACCGGCTGCGGACCGACACGGGCGCCCTGGCCTGGGAGGCGGCGGGCCTGGCGGCGATCGTCCTGGGCATCGTGCTGCTCGGTCTGCACCCGGCCATGCCACGAGGATCGGCGGAACCGGAGCGGGAACGGGACTTGCAGCCGGGGTGAGGGGTGCCGGGTCACCGGCACGGGCGGGTGCGCCACGGCCGGGGCGCACGGTCGCGGCTGGCCGTCGCCGCGGCGGGAGGGACCCCGGGAGACTGCGGGGCGCAGACCGGGAGCGGGCGATCGGTTCGGCCCCGCGGAGACCCGACCCCGCGCCGGACCCGGCGGCAGGCAGGGGCCGCTCGGGTCGCCAGCGGCTTCGGAATGCTTGGATGGGCCCATGAGTGCCGCTGACGAGATTCTCGACATCGTGGACGAGGACGACAGGGTGATCGGGCAGTCGCCGCGCGGTGAGGCGTACGAGCGCGGGCTGCGTCACCGGTGTGTGTTCATCCAGGCGCGGGACGCCGAGGGCCGCGTCTTCGTCCACCGCCGCACCCCCACCAAGCTGGTCTTCCCCTCTCTGTACGACATGTTCGTCGGCGGTGTCGTCGGCGCGGGAGAGACGTACGACGACGCAGCCCTGCGGGAGGCCGAGGAGGAACTCGGCGTCAGTGGGCTGCCCCGGCCCGAGCCGCTGTTCAAGTTCCTCTACGACGACGGCGCCGGCCAGACCTGGTGGTCCTCGGTCTACCAGGTCCGGTGCGACCTGCCCGTGAGCCCCCAGGCCGAGGAGGTGGCCTGGCACGACTTCCTGCCGGAGGACGAGGTCGAACGCCGGCTGTCCGACTGGGAGTGGGTGCCGGACGGGCTCGCCGCGTACGAGCGGCTCAAGGCGTACCGCCGGTCCACGGGCTGATCTCCCCCGGGGCCCGCCGGGACCGACTCGGACACCTCGACGGGGTCGGAGCAGGACAGCCCGGTCTCCTGTGGTGCCCGTCGGGCTCGTCCTCGCGCGCCCGCCGGCCCGCCCGAGACGGGTGGCCGGAAGCCGGGCAGCCCCAGCTGGTGCTCGGCCGGTGCGACGCCGTGTCGGGCACGGCGTATCCCCTCAGAGGCTGCGGTACATCCATGCACGCACCGTAACGGGCGCCGCAACGGTGCCGGGCCGAGGCTCCGCCCAGTCGAACGGTAGGGTCCTGCCCGTGAGCGAATTCGTACGGAACGTCCGGCTGTGGTTCGCGCCCCAGGAGATCCGGCAGGAAGGCCGTACGCCCGACTACCGCTTCTCACTGGCCAACGAGCGGACCTTCCTGGCATGGCTGCGCACGGCGCTGGCGCTGATCGGCGGGGGCTTCGCCGTGGACCAGTTCCTGCCGGATCTGCCCTGGGCCTGGCGGGTCGGCCTCGCCCTCGCGCTGCTCGGCTCCGGGGTGCTGTGCTCGCTGCGCGCCGTCAACCACTGGGTGCGCTGCGAGCGGGCGATGCGGCGTGGCGAGGACCTGCCCGCGACGCGTTTCCCGGCGCTGCTCGGCATCGCCGTCGCCGTGGTGGCGGTCGCCATGGTCGTGGTCGTCCTCGTCGGCTGGGAAGGATGAACGGCCCGCCACCACCACGCGACCCGGGGCTGCAGCCGGAGCGCACCCGGCTCGCCTGGCGGCGTACGACCCTGTCGAACACCGTGGCCGCCGTCCTGGCGGTGAAGACGGCCCTGCACACGAGGACGGCGGCCGGCTTCGCGGTGGTCGCGATGTGCGCCCTGCTCTGGCTCGCCTTCCTCACCCTCGCCCACCGGCGTATCCGCGCCCTGGCGACCGCGGACGCCGGAGGCTCGCCACGCCTCACACCCCGCCACGCCGCCGCGGCGACACTCTGCACGGCCGCGCTCGCGGTGTGCGCGGCGGCACTTCTGTTCTGACGTCACATTCGGAATACCTCACAGGAGTACCCCGCATTCGGAGCACGTCAAGGGCTCACATAGCGGATTAGTCGGAAATGCACTGCTTCGTCTCGCTAGCCTGAGCCGTCACTGCACGACACCTCCGAAGGTGAGCGCCATGAGCACCCTGCACCAGGAACACACCGCGCACCAGCACAGCCACGGCCCGGCCTGCGGGCATGACGCCGTACCCCACGGGGACCACGTCGACTACGCCCACGACGGGCATCTGCACCGCGAGCACGGCGGCCACTGGGACGAGTGCGAGCCCAGCGATCACGTCACCCACGAAAGCCACGACCACCGGCACGGCGAGGGCTGCGGCCACCGCCCGGTCCGGCACGGCAACCACATCGACTACCTGCACGACGGACATCGGCACGCCGAGCACGAGGGTCACTGGGACGACCACTGACGACCGTGGGCCTGCCCTGACGAACACCGAACCGGAAACCCCTGGCTCCGGCCTCGCCGTCGACTGGCAGTCTGTTCCTGCCAGTTGACGACGACTCAGGGGGTCCCATGGCCGCGGCGGAGCCGTACACGGTCGCACTCGCCGACGACGTACACGCCTATGTGCAGCCGGACGGCGGCTGGTGCCTGAACAACGCCGGGTTCGTGAGCGACGGAACGGCCACGCTGCTGGTGGACACCGCCGCGACCGAGCGCCGCACACGCGCCCTGGGCGCGGCGGTCACCGCGGCCGGTGCGCCCGCGCCGAGGTTCGTCGTCAACACGCACCACCACGGCGACCACACCTACGGCAACGGCTTCTTCGCATCCACCGCGATGATCGTCTCGCACGCCGACTGCCGCCGGGAGGCCCTGGCCACGGGGCACCATCTGGCGCTGATCTGGCCCGGGACCGACTACGGGGACGTCCGGATACAGGGCGCCGACCTGACGTACACGGAGCACACGACGGTGCACGTCGGCGGGGTCGACGCGGAGGTGATCCACCCCGGCGTCGGGCACACCGCCGGCGACTCGGTGGTCTGGCTGCCGCACCGCCGCGTGCTGTTCACCGGTGACCTGGTCTTCGAGGGCGGGACGCCGTTCTTCCTGATGGGGTCGCTCAGCGGCTCGCTACGGGCGCTGGAGCGACTGCGTGCGCTGGGCGCGGAGACGGTCGTGCCCGGGCACGGGCCGGTCACCGACCCGTCCGCGTTCGATCGCACGGAGCGCTATCTGCGGTTCGTCGCCGAGGTGGCGCGGGAGAACCGCTCGGCGGGCCGTACTCCGCTGGAGGCGGCCCGCGCCACGGACCTCGGGGAGTTCGCGGCGCTGCGCGAGAGCGAGCGACTGGTGGCCAATCTGCACCGGGCATACTCCGAACTGGACGGGCTGCCCGGGGGCGCCCCCCTCGACCCGCTTCCGCCCTTTCGCGACATGGCGGTCCTGAACGGCGGGGAGATGATGGCCAGCCACGCCTGAGCGCGCGGCGGCGCCGTGCCGCCGTGACACCCCGGCCCGCCGGCGCCACGATGACGTCGTGGCGCCGATCACGTTTGCTCCGCCCACTGGACGACATACCGACCGGTCGGCATCATGAGGCAAGTCATGTTTCCGTGCATGTAGGAGCAACGATGAGCCCAGACCACCCGCCAGGTCTCGATCTCGACCGGCTGCGCGGCCTGCTCGACACCGAGCGGCCCGGCCTGGTGAACGGCCCCCTGACCGGCCGGCTGATCGAAGGCGGACGGTCGAACCTCACGTACGCCGTCTCGGACGGTACCGCCCGGTGGGTCGTACGACGGCCACCGCTCGGACACGTCCTGGCCACCGCACACGACATGAAGCGCGAGCACCGGGTGATCAGCGCGCTGTACCCGACGGCCGTTCCGGTGCCGCGTCCGGTGCTGCTGTGCGAGGACGACTCCGTCCTGGGCGCCCCCTTCTACGTGATGGACTTCGTCGAGGGCACCCCTTATCGCACCGCCGAGCAGCTGGCCCCGCTCGGCCCGCAGCGCACGCGGGAGGCGGTCCTCGGCCTGGTGGACACGCTGGTCGAGCTGCACGCGGTGGACCCGGCCGAGGCGGGGCTGGCCGACTTCGGCCGGCCCGAAGGCTTCCTCGACCGTCAACTGCGGCGCTGGGGAAAGCAGTTGGACGCCTCCCGCAACCGCGAGCTGACCGGCATCGACGAGCTGCACGCGGCACTCGGCCGCGCACTGCCGGTCTCGCCCGCGCCCACCGTGATCCACGGCGACTACCGCCTGGACAACGTGCTGCTCGGCGACGACGACCGCATCGCCGCCATCCTGGACTGGGAGATGTCCACGCTCGGCGACCCGCTAACCGATGTGGGTCTGCTGGTGATGTACAGCGTGCCGCTCACGCTGCCCGACTCCCCCATCTCCACCACCGCCTCGGCGCCGGGGCACCCGGACCCGGCCGAGCTCGTCGAACGGTACGCCCGGCGCTCCGGGCGTGACCTCTCCGCCGTCTCCTGGTACACGGCGTTCGCCTGGTTCAAGCTCGCCGTGATCCTCGAGGGCATCCACTACCGCTACACGCTCGGCCAGACGGTCGGCGCGGGCTTCGACCGCATGGGCGAGCTGGTGCCCGTCTTCATCGAGCACGGCCTGACCACCCTTCAGGAGGGCTGATCCGTCATGGACTTCGCATTCGACGCGCGCACCGAGGAGCTGCGCGCCAAATTGATGGCCTTCATGGACGAGCACGTCCACCCGGCCGAGGCCGTCGCCCACGAGCAGCGCGAGCACCTGGCCTCGCCGTGGGACACCCCCGCGATCGTCGAGGAGTTGAAGGCCGAGGCCCGCCGGCAGGGGCTGTGGAACCTCTTCCTGCCGGACGCCGAGTACGGCGCCGGGCTCACCAACCTCCAGTACGCCCCGCTCGCCGAGATCACCGGCCGTTCCCCGCAGCTTGCGCCCACGGCGCTGAACTGCGCGGCTCCCGACACCGGAAACATGGAGGTGCTCGCGCAGTTCGGCGACGAGCAGCAGAAGAAGCAGTGGCTCGAGCCGCTGCTCGCCGGGGAGATCCGCTCGGCCTTCGCGATGACCGAGCCGGAGGTGGCCTCCTCGGACGCCACCAACATCACCACGCTCATCGAGCGGGAGGGCGACGACTACGTCATCACCGGCCGCAAGTGGTACATCTCCGGTGCGATGAACCCGGACTGCAAGATCTTCATCGTGATGGGCAAGACGGACCCGGACGGACCCGACATCCGCCGCCAGCAGTCCATGGTGCTGGTGCCGCGCGACACCCCCGGCGTCCACGTCAGGCGCGCGATGCAGGTGTACGGCTACGAGGACCACTACCACGGCGGGCACGCCGAGGTGGTCTTCGACCACGCACGCGTGCCGGTGACGAATCTGATCGGCGAGGAGGGCGGCGGCTTCGCCATCGCCCAGGCCCGTCTGGGTCCGGGCCGCATCCACCACTGCATGCGGCTGATCGGCATGGCCGAGCGGGCGATCGAGCTGATGTGCAGGCGGGCGGTGGCGCGGACGGCGTTCGGCAAACCGCTGGCCCAGCAGGGTGTGCTCCACAACTGGATCGCCGACGCGCGGGTGGCCGTCGAGCAGCTGCGGCTGCTGGTCCTCAAGACGGCATGGATGATGGACACCGTCGGCAACAAGGGTGCCCACACCGAGATCCAGGCCATCAAGATCGCCACCCCGCGCACGGTCGTCGACATCATCGACAAGGCGGTCCAGCTGCACGGTGCGGGCGGGGTGAGCCAGGACTTCCCGCTGGCCGAACTGTGGGCGGCGGCCCGGACGCTGAGGATCGCGGACGGCCCGGACGAGGTGCACCAGCGGTCGCTGGCGCGCCGGGAGCTGAAGAAGTACGTGTGAGCCATGGGTAAGGGGCGGCCGCGACAGCGGCCGCCCCTTACCCATGTGCACCGGTCGGCTAGGGACGCAGCGCCCGCAGCAGCAGGTCCGCCAGATGGTCGGCGACCTCCTGCGGGCTGAGCGGACCACCCGGGCGGTACCACGTCGACAGGTGGTGCACCGAGCCGAAGTGGTAGTCGACGACCAGGTCGGCGGGCGTAGCCGTGGAGAAAACGCCCTCCTTCTGGCCCTCTTCGATGAGGGCGCGGAAACGCTCGTGGTAGCGGCGCCTCTCGGCCCGTACCTGCTTGTTCTTCTCCGGGCTCAGATGGTGCATGGACCGGAAGAAGATCATCGCGTCGTCGAGGTTCTCGATCGTGGTGACGACGACGTCGGCCGCCGCGTCCCTGAGGCGCTTCTCCACCGGCTCGTCGGCCTCCGCGAAGGCGTCGAGGCGCTCCTGCTGGACACGCAGCACGCGCGCGTACACCTCGTGCAGCAGATCGTCCTTGGACCCGAAGTAGTGGTACAACGCGCCCTTGGTGACGCCCGCCGCCTCGACGATCTCCTGCACTGAGGTGCGGTCGTACCCCTGCTCGGCGAAGAGCCGGGTGGCGGCAGCCAGCAGCCGCTGCGGGACGGGCGTACCGTCCCCGTCTGTCGTTCTGGGCACTGCCGCCACCTGCCTTTCCGTGATGTCTACCGACTCGTCTGCGGTCGGGAACGCAGTTCCCGACGGAGGATCTTCCCACTTGCCGTCTTCGGCAGGTCGGGCAGGATCTCCACCTGACGGGGGTATTTGTAGGCGGCCAGTCTCTCCTTGCAGTACGCGGCCAGCGCACCGGGGGCCGCCTCGGCGCCCGGCCGCAGGCTGATGAACGCCTTGACGGTCTCCCCGCGGTACCCGTCCGGTACCCCGACGACGGCAGCCTCGCGCACGGCCGGATGCGTGTACAGGACGTCCTCGACCTCACGCGGCCACACCTTGAAGCCGGACGCGTTGATCATGTCCTTCTTGCGATCGACGACGTACAGCCAGCCCTTCTCGTCCATGAAACCGATGTCCCCGGTGCGCAGCTCGCCGCCCGGGAAGGTCTCCGCGGTGGCCTCGGGGCGCCGCCAGTAGCCGGGGACGACCTGCGGGCCGCGGACGACGATCTCGCCCTGTTCGCCGAACGGAACCTCCGCGCCCTGGTCGTCGACGATGCGGACGACGGTCTCGGGACCCGGCACACCGACGGCCAGCGTCCCGGAGACCGGGTCCACGGGCGCCTCCCGGCCTGGCGGCACGGAGGCGCAGGGGGCGGTGCACTCGGTGAGGCCGTAGCCGTTGCGGATGTACGGGCCGAAACCGGACCGGAACTTCTCCACCAGGGCGGGCGGCAGCGGGGCCCCGCCGGAGGAGATGATCCGGAAGGAGGAGAAGTGCTCGGGCGTGACCGCCGGATGGGCGGCCAGCGCCATGAACGCGGTCGACGGGCCGACGGTGTAGTGGGGCCGGTGTTCGGCGAACGCGTCGAGGACGACGCCCGCCTCGAAGCGGTGGGCGAGGACCAGCGTGCCCGCGCTGTTGAGGCAGGCCGCGAGCTCGCAGACCATCCCGGTGATGTGGAACAGGGGCGCCATCGCGAAGTAGACCGGCGCCTCGGGCAGGCCGAGGCCCGTCCGCAGCCGCTCGGCGTTGTACATGATGTTGCCGTGTGTGTTGGTGGCTCCCTTGGGGGTGCCGCTGGTGCCGGAGGTGTAGCTGATCAGCGCGATGTCGGACGGGTTCGGGGCGCAACCCTCGGGCGCCTTGTCGCCCTGCCGGGCGACGGTCAGCAGGTCGTCGGCGTCCGCGGCCTGCGGGAGCCGCTCGAAGGTGAACACGCGCGCGTCGTCGCGGGTCTGGAGATCCAGCTCGCAGGCGGTGAGCACGATGCGGACGGGCGAGCCGGCGGCCGTGTCGCGCAGATACGACTCCCAGGCACCGTCGGAGCACACCAGCGCCGTCACGTCCGCGTCCTTCAGGATGTGCGTGACCTCGCCCGACTTGTACATCGGGTTGACGGGAACGACGATCGCGCCGGCCTTCCAGGCGCCGAGCAGGGCGAGCACGAAGTGCGGGGAGTTCTGCAGCAGGATCGCGACCCGGTCGCCGCGCCCGAGGCCGTGGGCGGCCAGGTGGCCCGCCACGGAGTCGGTCAGCTCGTTCAGTTCGGCGTAGGTGATCCGGCCGTCGAAGTAGGCGAGGGCGGTGCGGTCCGCGGGGGCCTCGCGCAGTGCGTGCACCAGCGATTCGGCCGGGCCGATCGGGGCACGCTGGGCGTCGTCGAGCAGGGCCAGCCAGGGCTTGGCGGCGTAGCGGGAGGCGGTCACCGGGCCGTCTCCCACTTCTGCTGGATGTGGTTCATGTTCGTCAGCCAGCGGTCCGGCTCGGTGGCGCGCGCCTGGTAGTACGCGGCGGCCTCCGGGTGCGGCAGGATCAGGAACCGGCCCTCCGCCATGCCCTTGAAGAGCGCGTCGGCGACGTTCTCGGGCTCGATCGCGGTGGGGGTGAGCACGAGTTCACCGGCGCTGCCGGCGGCGGTCAGCATGTCGGTGCGCACGCCCTGGGGACAGATCGCGTGGACCTTGACGCCGCGGTGCCGGTACGTCAGCGAGAGCCACTCCGCGAAGGCGTAGGCCCCGTGCTTGGTGACGCTGTACGGGGCGGCGCCGATCATGGTGAGCAGTCCGGCGGCCGAGACGGTGGAGACGAACCGGCCCTCGCCGCGTTCCAGCCAGGCAGGCAGAAGCGCGCGGGCGGCCCGCACGTGCGCCATGACGTTCACGTCCCAGGCCTGCGCCCACACCTCCTCGTCGGCGGCCTCGGTGCCGCCGGAGCCGAGGCCCGCGTTGGCGCAGTAGACGTCGACGGTGCCGCCGAGGGCGTCGCGCGCCTCGGCCACGATCGCGGAGGCGTCGCCCGGTACCGCCATGCCGCCGATCTCGTCGGCCACGGCCTTCGCCTTGTCGGCGTCCAGGTCGTTGACGACGACCCGGGCTCCCTCGGCGGCGAAGCGTCGGGCCAGCGCTGCCCCGATGCCGCCTCCCGCTCCGGTGACCACCACTCCCGCATCCTGCATGGCTTCCACCATCGGTCTCCTTCGACACGACGCGAATCGGCTCTGCTGCTGTCGGCTCTGCTGCGAGCGTCAGACTAACCAGTCGGTATGTGACGAGGGAAGGCTGCCCCAGTATGGACCCGGTCACGGACTCGGCCGGTCCGGTTCCTTCCGGCGGCCCCGGGGCCGCACTAGCGTGCGTGCGCATGACAGCTCAGTCGGTCACGGAGGTCACCGTATGAGGATGTCCAGACGTGGACTGCTTGCCGCGACCACGGCGGCCGTGTCGCTTCCCGCGCCCGTGGCGTCCGCCGCGGAGAGCCGCAAACGGTTGCGCACCGGCTTCGAACGGCTGGCGGCGGACGGGTATGCGCTGCTGGAGGGCCGTCGGGTGGGCATGGTCACCAACCCGACGGGGGTGACCGGTCGGGGCCCCTCCCCCTCGCACGAAGCCGCGAGTGCCGGAGTACGCCACATCGTCGACGTGATGCACTCCGACCCCACGGTGAACCTGGTCGCGGTCTTCGGGCCCGAGCACGGCTTCCGCGGCACCGCGCAGGCCGGCGGCTCGGAGGGCCGGTACGACGACCCGGCGACCGGACTGCCGGTCTACGACACCTATCTGAAGAGCGGTCAGGCACTCGCGGACGTGTTCACGGCCTCCGGCGTCGACACCGTCGCCTTCGACATCCAGGACGTGGGCGCCCGCTTCTACACCTACATCTGGACGCTGTACGACTGCATGGAGGCAGCAGGGCTCGCGGGCCTGCGGTTCGTGGTCCTTGACCGGCCGAACCCGGTGAGCGGGCGGTCCGCTCAGGGCCCGGTGCTGCACAAGGAGTTCGCGACCTTCGTGGGACGGCAGCCGATCTCGCAGGCGCACGGGATGACCGTGGCGGAGCTTGCCCGGCTGTTCAACGGCGAGTTCCTGCGCACGCCCGTACCACTGGAGACCGTCCTGATGACCGGCTGGCGCCGGTCGGACTTCTACGACGCCTCCCGTCTGCCCTGGGTGCCGCCGAGCCCGAACATGCCGACACCGGACACCGCCCTGGTCTACTCGGGGACATGCCTGTTCGAAGGCACGAACCTGTCGGAGGGACGCGGCACCACCCGCCCCTTCGAACTTCTCGGCGCGGACGGGATCGACGGCCGGTGGGCTGCCGAGGCGGAGCAACTGGGGCTGCCCGGCGTGCACTTCAGGGAGGCGTACTTCTCGCCCGTGTTCTCCAAGTTCCAGGGGAGGACCGTCGGAGGAGTGCAGATCCATGTGCACGACCGGGCCGCGTACGACCCCGTACGCACCGGGATCGCGCTGCTCGTCACCGCCAGGCGGGTCTGGGACGGCTTCGCCTGGCGCTCCGACGACTGGATCGACCGGCTCACCGGGTCCGCGCGGGTACGCACGATGATCGACGCGGGGGCGACGGCCGAGGAGGTGGTGGCCGCCTGGCAGGACGAACTGGCCGTGTTCCGGCGGGTGCGTGCGGAGTACCTCGTGTACGGATGAGTCCGGACGTATGGCCAACCTTCCCCACCGGCAGGACGATGCGCCCACAGCGCACTCGACCTCGGGAAAGGGGCCTGTCATGGCGGTACCGGCAATGAGCGTGAGTCCCTACTGGGAGCTGACCTTCGACGCGGACGGGGACGCGGACGGCGCCGAACGGGACCGGCTGGCCGCCGAGGTCACGCAGCGCGGCGTCCGTGACCTGATCGTCTTCGCGCACGGCTGGAACAACGACCGGTCGGGGGCGACCAGCATGTACGGCCACTTCTTCGCACCCTTTCCGCAGCTCGCACCGGCGGCCAGGATCGGCTACGCCGGCGTGATCTGGCCGTCGATGCTGTTCCCGGACGAGCCGATCCCCGACTTCCCCCGCACCGTGGCCGCCGAGCCGCCGCGCCCGGCACTCGACGCGGACACCCGGCACGCACTTTTGGAGACCTTTCCGGGCCGGGCGACTCTGATCGGTCAGATCGCCCGGCTGCTGGACGAACATACGGAGGACCCGGCCGAGTTGGAGGAGTTCGGGCAGTTGGTACGGATGCTCGTGGAGGTGGTGCCACCGGGACCGCAGGCGCAGTTCGCGGCGGACACGCTGGCGGAGGGGGTGCCCCAGAGCGAGCCCGCAATGTTCTCCGCGCCCGCCGCAGAGGTCTGTCAAGCCTTCGCACAGGCGCTGGCCGGGCTCGGATCGCCGGGCGGCGAGGAGTCGTTCACGCTGCCCAACCCGTGGGACGGGGCCCGCGAGCTGCTGCGGCAGGCGACGTACTACGCGATGAAACGGCGCGCCGGGACGGTCGGCGAGCGCGGGCTCGGCCCGGCGATCGGGCGGCTCGCGATGGCGGCACCGGACGTGCGGGTGCATCTGGTCGGGCACAGCTTCGGCGGGCGGCTGGTGTCATTCGCGCTGCGGGGGCTGCCCGACGGGGTGCACACGGTGAAGTCCGTGACCCTGCTCCAAGGGGCCTTCTCCCACTACGCGTTCGCCGCCCGGGTCCCCGACGACGACCACGCCGGCGGCGTCCTGAACGGGCAGCAGAACCGCATCGACGGTCCGCTGGTCTGCTGCTACTCCCACTTCGACAGTGCCCTCGGCACGATGTACCCGTTGGCCTCGCGCATGGCCGACGACGACAACTCGTTCGCCGGTCTCGACATCGGCGGGCTGCTGGGCGTCCGGTGGGGCGCGATGGGGCACGACGGGGTGCAGGCGGTGCCGGGTACGACCGCGCTGACCCTGCGAGCGGCCTTGACCTCTCCCTTGCCCGCGTCCGGCTGCGTCAACATCGACGCTGCGGCGGTGGTCTGCCGCGGAGGCGCGCCCTCGGGCGCGCACAGCGACATCCTGCATCCGGAGCTGGCGCGGATGGTACTGGCGGCGGGCCGCATTCGCTGACCCGCCGCCGTCCGGACCTCACCGGTGCGAGGTGTACTCCACGACCTGCTGGTAGGTGGGCCGGTTCTGCCAGCTGATCCTGCCGTGCTTGATGCCGCCGAGGGTGCGCTGGACGATGGAGTCGGCGCACCACTGGTCACCGGCCGAGCACTGGTCGTCGCCGGGGTAGACCTGGGACGCCGTGAGGCCGGCCGCCTGCTTGAGGGTGCTGATGAGGACGGAGCGGCAGGAGGCGAGGCTGCCGCCGCCGCAGTACTTCTGCGCCGGCGCACCCTGCACCGGCTCCCCAAGCACCGCCCGGATGTCCTTGTCGACATAGCTCCACCAGCCGAACTGGAAGGAGCTTCCGGCGTGCGAACCGGTCGGGCCGTGCGCGGCCGACGGGGACTCGTCGACCGGCAGGTTGCCGGTGATGGCCGTGTACAGGTCGCTGCCCAGACCGGGCTCGAACTCGGCCTTCACCAGCAGCGGCCACCAGGCGTCCAGGATGCGGATCGCGTCCGCGTCGGCGTACGTCTTCGAGCCGGCCGAGGTCTCCGTGCGCCTGGCTCCGGCCGCCATCCACGCGGACAGCTTGCTCACCGCCGCCGCGGCCGTGGGGTCGGTCACCGTGGAGCTGTTGACGACCTTCAGCAGCTTCGGGAGCACGTCCTCGGCGCGCAGATCGGCCAGCGCCGCGTCCGCCATCGCCTTCACCAGCGACGACCGGGTCACCCCGCCCGCCGCCACCAGCTTCTTCACCCGGTCCTCCAGCAGGTTGCCGCGGTGCACCGAACCGTCGCCCCAGGATGCGGTCGTGTAGTCCTGGGCCTGCTTGTTGTTCCAGGAGATGTAGTAGTCCTGGTCGATGGAGTTGGGGTGCTGGGAGGGCGGGGTGTAGTCGGCCGTGTTCGTCGCCGGGTCCCAGTTCCTCCACTCGTACGCCGACTGCGCCCACACCGGGAACTCGGCGTCGACACCGCTCGCACGCACCGGGTTGTCACCGCTGTTGTAGTACGCGGTGTGCCGGGAGTCGGCGTAGAACCAGTTGAAGGTGTAGTTGATGTGCTGCGCCGCGCTCTGGAAGTCCTGCGGGCCCTTGACGTAGTCGGGATCGTTGAGCATCTGGAAGCCGATGATGGAGTCGGCCTCGTGCAGGAAGGACGAGCGCAGGGTGGTGTAGGCGACCTTCTTGCCGCCGACCGTGGCGCGGTACTCCACGGGCCCGTACTTGGTGCGCCAGACCCGCATCGTGTAGGAGCCGGCCGGGGATGAATCGGCGGTCGTCGGTGACCAGGAGTTCTTCTGCTCGACCTGGTCCATGGCCGTGCAGGTGCCGTGGAACAGGTAGTGGTGGTCGTCCTGGCACAACTCGACCGCGTAGGTGTCGATGATGTCCTGGCCGGAGGTCGTGGCGCTCCACGAGTAGTCCCGGCCGCGGCCCAGTTCGACGTACATGCTCAGACCCGCGAAGGAGGCACCGCGGGCGCTGATGCCCGGTCCCTGGATCTCCTGGAGCATGAGCAGCTGGGGCGCGAAGTAGCCGGTCTGGGGGCCGAAGACGGCGATGGGGTGACCGCTCGCGGTGTACTTGCCGCCGACCACGAGGGCGTTGGACATGCCCCGCCTGGCGGAGCTCAGGGCGGTGGTTGCCGCGGACTTCGAGGCCTTGGCGGCGCTCGAGCCGGACGCGCTGCCGGTGCGGTCGTAGACCAGCGGCTCCTCGGTCACCGAACCGGGGTCCGGCAGCGCCTCGCCCTGGGGGACCGCGGGCCCGGACGCGTACGGGAAGCTCTCACCGTTGTGGACGGTGAGCACCGCCTCGGGGTCGTTGCGCTCGCGGAAGGACTCCCAGACCTTGGTGCCCTCCTCCACTCCGTACCTGGACTGGGCGGCAAGGAGGGAGAGCGCGTTGTTGACCTCGCCGCCGCCGCCCGAGCCGAAGAGCGCGCCGATGACGGAGGCGAGCGCGACCAGGTCGGTGAGCTTGAAGTGGTCGATGGTGCCGGCGTTGGTGATGGCGTCCTTGTGGCCGGTCAGGACGTACTCGCCGGGGAAGTAACGGCCGCTGTCGGAGGCGTCGATGTAGGCGTTCAAGCCGTCCAGGTAGGCACCCGCGTCGGCGAGGGCCTGTTTGCCGCGGTCACCCGCGCCGGCCACCGCATGGTCGATCTGGGCCTGCAGGTCGGCCTCGGTGTAGGGCGCATTGCGCCAGAACTGCTGTTCCAGACCCTGGTTGGCGGCGGCGCCGCCCGCGAAGGAGGTCAGTTGCCCGCGTCCGACGTGCCGGAAGACGTCCATCAGCCACAGCCGGTCCTCGGCCGCGGCATAACCGGCGCCGAACTCCGTGCCGTATCGAGTGGTTCCGGTGATGTGCGGGACACCCGTCTTCTTGTCCCGGACGATCGTCACGTCGCCGCGATCCGCGGGCTTCTCGGTGGAGGCGACCTGGTCGGAGGGGACCCCGAGCGACGCGTCGTTGAAGAAGTTGTTGATCTTCGCGTCGGTGAGGTCGGAGTAGCCGGTGACCAGGTTGGCGTACGGGCCGAGCTGGTCCTCGGCATGGCCGGGCTGGGTGCCGAAGGCCTGGTTGAGGATGATCTGGACGAGCGTGGCGTTGCCGTTCTCGCCTGGCGGGAGGATGTCCGAACACTGGCCGCCGCAGTAGTCGTTCGTGGATGCCGTGTCCGCGGCGGCCGCCTGCGAGATTGGCGACAAAAGACCGCCCACGAGGACGCATGTCGCGGCGGCCTTGAGGAACTTCGGAAATCTGCGGGGAGTTCTCAGTCTGTCGAGGACGTTGCGTGGGGTGCGCCGTGGCATGGCAGCTCCTCCCGACGGGTGGGGACAGGCAGGCGTTACCGCCGGTATCCCCGCGATTGAAGTTGAACAGGCGTCAGTTTTCAACCGTTCGGCAGGCGGCTTGTGAACGTCATCGGAAAACTGATGGAGCCGAATCGCTTGTCGATACGTCTATTCGGCGACGTCCGTACGACGACGCCGAAGTGACCGAAGTACAGGTGCAGGTGTGACGGAGGTGCAGGGCGATGGCCGGTTTCCGGAGTCTGGCGAGACAGGTGCGCGACCCGAGGTGCGACCTGGCACTGCGGCGCTACTCGCTGCGCAAGTGCCTGGAGAAGTTCGCCCCTTACGGGCACAGGGCCACCTGGGACCATCTGTGCTCACGGGCGGGATTCGGTCCCGAGGACAGGTCCCCCGATCCGGCGCGGCTCGTGGCCGCACTGGAGGAGTTGGAGGAGGCCCGCTCCGTCTGGCTCGGCTACGAGGCCGAGTTCACGCAGCGCCGCAAGAAGGAGAAGCACGACGGGCTGCGCAGGCCGGGCAGTGTGGACGACTGGCACCGGCTGACCTGGGGCGGTTTCGGGGTCGCCTGGTGCGACGACCCTCGTGTCCACCCTCATGAACCATTGGCGGAGGTGCTGCGCCGGCTCATCGCCGCACTGGAGCGCGAGCCGGGCTCGATGTGCCCGGCGTGCGCCGGTGAGCGCCTCATCTGGAGGTACGACCTGGCCCACGAGCCCTCGTCGGGTCCGGTCTGCACGGACTGCGGCATCGTGGTGCCCCGGCCCGTGCTGACGCCCGAGGCCCTGGCGGAGGCCAGGCGGGCACGGCTGCTGGTGTCGGCCTGAGGGCACGGGGGTGCGCCGGGGATGCCGCACCCCCCTTGTCGGCGGCGCGACCGTACCAGGCGCAAATCCGCTGGCTCCACCCCTTTCCGGCCAGGACAGTTGGGGGCGATGAAACACAGCTGAGCAACCCCGGGAGCCCCCATGTCGACGCTGCGCGTCACCGCCGAAGTGCTGACCGTCCACGAGCACCCCAATGCCGACGCGCTCGAACTGGCCCAGGTGGGCCTGTACCGAGCCGTCGTCGCCAAGGGCCAGTACCGCACGGGCGACACCGCCGTCTACATCCCCGAGCAGTCCGTGCTGCCGACCGGGCTGATCGAGGAGCTGGGGCTGACCGGACGGCTCGCGGGCGGCAACCGCGACCGGGTCAAGGCGGTACGGCTGCGCGGCGAGCTGTCGCAGGGCATCGTCTGCCGCCCCAGGGCGCTGGCGGACGTCGACCTCGCGCAGGCCGCGGCGGACGGCGCCGACTTCGCGGAGGCGCTCGGCATCACCAAGTGGGTGCCGCCGATCCCGCCGACCATGAACGGCGAGGTGGAGTCGGCGCCGGAGTTGCTGCCGTGGGTCGACATCGAGAACATCCAGCGCTACCCGGATGTCTTCGAGCCGGGCGAGTCCGTCGTCCTGACGGAGAAGCTGCACGGCTCGGCGTGCCTGCTGACGTACGTCGCGGCCGAGGACCGGGTGCTCGTCTCGTCGAAGGGCTTCGGGGCCAAGTCGCTGGCGCTCACGGAGGATCCGCGCAATCTGTACTGGCGGGCGGTGCGCGGCCATCGCGTCCCCGAGGCCGCGGCCCGGCTCGCCGAGCGGCTCGGTGCGCGCCGGGTAGGGATCTTCGGCGAGGTGTTCGGCGCGGGCGTCCAGGACTTGACGTACGGCGCCGACGGCCGGCGCGAGACGCTGGGATATGCCGTCTTCGACATCTCCGCGGAGATCGACGGCACGGTGCGGTGGCTGAATGCGACGGAGCTGCTCGCCGGTGAACTCCCGCTGGTGCCACGGCTCTACGAGGGGCCGTACGACATCGGGCGGGTGCTGGAGTTCGCCTCGGGAGGGGAGACGGTCTCCGGGCGTGCGCTGCATCTGCGCGAAGGTGTGGTGATCCGGCCGGTCACCGAGCGGTACAGCCCGGTGACGGGGGGCAGGGCGATCGCGAAGGCGGTGAGTCCGGCCTATCTGACGCGCAAGGGCGGGACGGAGTACGAGTGAGCGCCGGGCCGAGGGAAGGGACGCGCATCCCAGCGGCGGCCCAGCCGGGGAAAGAGACACGCATCCCAGCGGCGGCCCAGCCGGGAAAAGAGACACGCATCCCAGCGGCGGCCCAGCCGGGGAAAACGGACACGCATCTCAGCGGCCGCCGCCCGGTCCTTCCTCCCGCTCACGGCGGCGACCGCGCCGATCCACCATCAACCGCGACCCCGACTGCCGTTCACCGAAGGCGTCGTCCGGGTTGGACAGGACACAGGTCTGAAGCGACAGGCAGCCGCAGCTGATGCAGTCCGTGAGGTGGTCGCGCAGCCGGGTCAGCTGGCCGATGCGCTCGTCGAGTTCGGACCGCCATGCCTCGGAGAGCCGGGCCCAGTCCTCCCGGGTCGGGGTCCGCTCCTCGGGGAGTTCGGCGAGCGCCTCGCGGATGGTGGCCAGCGGGATGCCGACGCGCTGGGCGGCACGCACGAAGGCCACCCGGCGCAGCGCGTCACGCTGGTAACGGCGCTGGTTGCCCGCCGTGCGGCGGCTGCTGATCAGGCCCTTGGACTCGTAGAAGTGCAGGGCGGAGACCGCGGCCCCGCTTCGGGCCGACAACTGTCCGACGGTCAGCTCGTGGATCTTCTCGGGAATCTGGGGCACCCCTCAGAGCCTACTCAGCGCATCTCGGGCCCGGTCCGTTGACATGGCTCCCGTACCCGACCATGCTAAGCAGTTGCTTAGGTATGGAGACTTCGCGACGCGAGAGGCCGGGAACATGGCAGAGCCGAGGACCTTCACGTCCGCCGACGAGCTGAAGGCGGCGGTGGGCGAGCAGCTGGGGTACAGCGACTGGGTGGAGATCGACCAGAAGCGGATCGACCTGTTCGCGGACGCCACCGGCGACCACCAGTGGATCCATGTGGACCCGGAGAAGGCGGCCGCGGGACCCTTCGGCACGACCATCGCGCACGGTTACCTCACCCTGTCCCTGCTGCCGCTCTTCGGACCGCAGCTGATCAAGGTCGAGGGCGTGAGGATGGGTGTCAACTACGGGACGAACAAGGTCCGCTTCCCCTCACCGGTCCCCGTCGGCTCCCGCCTGCGCGCCACCGCGACGATCACCGGCGTCGAGGACGTGACCGGCGGAGTACAGCTGACCATGGCCTTCACGGTGGAACGCGAGAGCGGCGACAAGCCGGTGTGCGTGGCCGAGTCGGTGTCGCGCTACTACCTCTGAGCCGCCCCGGAGGCGGCTACTTTCCCGCCCCCACCATCCGCAGCACGAGGTCGGCGTAGAGCGCGCCGACCTCGTCCGGGGTACGGGGGCCGTCGGCTTTGAACCAGCGGGCCACGTCGATGCAGAGCGAGAGCACGGCGAGCGTGCTGCCCCGCACGTCGGGGACGTCGAACTCGCCCGCCGCCACGCCGTCCTCGATGATCCCGCGCGCCTCGGCGTCGACCTGGCGGCGCAGGGCGACGATCTCCGCGCGCGAGTCGGGGCCGAGCGCGTCCAGTTCGTACTGCACTACCCGCGCGACGGTGTGCTGTGCCGCGTGCCAGCGCACGAAGGAGCGCACAGCGTCCGCGAGACGCTCGGCGGCGGTACCCTCGCCCCGCGCCGCCGTGCGCAGGATCTCGAGGGCCTTCTCGTGCCCGATCCTGCTGATGCGGTGGAGCAGCTCCTCCTTGGTCTTGTAGTGGATGTAGAGCGCGGCCGGGCTCATACCGGCCCGGCCTGCGATGTCGCGTGTCGTCGTGGCGTGGTAGCCGCGCTCGGCGAAGGCCTCCACGGCGGCGATCAAGAGCCGCCGGGCCGCATCCGGGGTGACCTCGGCCCACGGCTGCATCTCGCTGCCGGCCGTCTCCTCCGCCGTACTCATCGCTCGCCCCTTCCACTGGCAGGACGAACACCATACCTCCGAAGGTGAGCGGTCGCTTAGAGCGCCCGCCGGGCGGTGTACGGCTTCCCGCTCAGATTTTCTCGAAGGGATCGTGCTCGGCGAGCAGCTTCTCCAGCCGCGCCTGGTCGACCCGGCTGACGATCTGACCGGCCTCCTGCCGGTCCCGGATCACCTTGGCGAGGGTGAAGGCGGAGGTCACGAGGTAGAGGACGGCGATTCCCAGGAAGCCCCGCACCCAGGCGTCGGCGTGCAGCCGGACGATGCCCACGGCCGTCGCCGTCAGCGCGATGGCGAAGGACGCGACGGCCTGGCCGTAGAAGGCGGCCGTGCTCTGCTGTCTGACCGGATTCTCACTCATGCGGACCAGGGTCGCCCCCGGGAGGCCGCCGTCGCATCCGCTCGCGTACTCATGCAGGTACTCAGAACGCCGAAACCCCGGTGAGCGCACGGCCGATGAGCAGCTTCTGGATCTGGCTCGTGCCCTCGTACAGTGTCATCACCCGGGCGTCGCGCAGGAGTTTGCCGACCGGGTACTCGTCGATGTAGCCGTAACCGCCGAAGACCTGGAGGGCGTTGTTCGCGGCGCGCACGGCCGCCTCGGAGGCGAAGAGCTTGGCCTTGGAGGACTCGACGGCGAAGGGCAGACCGCGGTCGATCAGGTCGGCGACCCGCCAGGTCAGCAGCCGCGCCGCGTCCACGTCGACGGCGATGTCGCTGAGGAGCTCCTGGACGAGCTGGTGGTGGGCGATGACCCTCCCGAACTGCTCGCGCTCGCCGGCGTACCGGACGGCCGCGTCCAGCGCGGCCTGGGCTATGCCGACGCAGCCCGCCGCGACCGACATGCGCCCCTTGGCGAGCGCGGACATGGCCACGGAGAACCCCTTGCCCTCGGGTGCCAGCATCGCGGAGGCGGGCACCCGGACGTCCTCGAGGACCAGCTCGGCGGTGGCCTGGCCGCGCAGGCCGAGCTTGCCGTGGATCGGGCGGCGGGTCAGCCCGGGCGTGTCGGCCGGCACGAGGAAGGCGGAGACACCCTGATGGCCGGGGTCGTCCGTGGATCGGGCGAACAGGAGCACCACATCGGCCCAGGTGCCGTTGGTGATGAACGTCTTGGTGCCGTTGATCACGTAGCCGTCGCCGTCCCGGACGGCCTTCGTGGTGAGGTTGCCCGCGTCGGAACCGGTGCCGGGCTCGGTGAGGCCGAAGCAGCCGACGTACGTCCCGGAGGTGAGCCCGGGCAGCCACCGCCGCTTCTGCTCCTCACTCCCCCAGGCGGCGACGGACTTGGCAACGAGGCCGAGCGAGACGGACACGATCCCGCGCACCGACGAGTCGCCACGGCCCAGCTCCTCGGTCACCAGGCAGTACGCCAGGTGGTCGCCACCCGAGCCGCCGTACTCCTCGTCGATGGTGAGGCCGAGGAACCCGACCTCGCCCAGCTTCTTGACGATCCCCCGGTCGACCTCCTCGTTGCGGTCCCAGGCCACGACGTGCGGGGCGATCTCACGGGTCACGAAGTCCTCGGCCAGCCGCCGGACCGCGGCCTGCTCGTCACTGAGCTCCAGATTCACGACGCGTCACCCCACGGGAAGGTCTTTGAAAGCGGCACATTTAAATTAGCACTGCTAGTTTCCATCGGCAGCCCTACTATGTGCGCCATGGCCCGACCGCGCAAGCCCCTGCTCAGCACAGACCGCATCGTCGAGACCGCGCGGGCGCTGGTGGACGCGGAGGGCCTCGCGGCCGTCTCCACGCGCAGGCTCGCCGCCGAACTCGGCGTCAGCGGCCCGTCCCTCTACAACCACTTCCGCACCAAGGACCAGATCCTGGAGGCGGTGGCGGACTCGGTCAGCGCGCAGGTCGACCTGTCGATGTTCGAGGACGGCCGGGACTGGCGGACCGCGCTGCACGACTGGGCGGTCTCCTACCGTGCCGCGCTGCGCGACCACCCGAACATCGTGCCGGTCCTGGCCCGAGGACCCGGCCGCCGCCCGGCCGCCCTGCGTCTGGCGGACGCCGTGTACGGCGCGATGGTCCAGGCGGGCTGGCCGCCCGCCCAGGCCACCTCCATCGGCGCCCTGATGCGCTACTTCGTCATGGGCTCCGCGCTCGGCTCGTTCGCGGGCGGCTTCGTCGACGACGAGAGCGCGTACGACCCGGCCGACTACCCCCACCTCGGCCAGGCCCACCGCCTCGCCGAGCTGCAGGGGAAGATCGACGAACGGGCCTTCGAGACCGGGCTCAGGGCGCTGCTCGACGGGTTGGAACGGCAGTACGAGCAGCTCGGGCGGACCGCGTAGGACAGGATCGGCACCCTTCGGCGGGCGCCGAAGTGTCCGTGCCGCATGCTGGAGTGCATGACCACCAAGGGTTCAGGACGGGCACGGGCGGCGGACGGCCGCGCACCGGGACTCGCGGCGCTCGCCGGGCTCATCGCCGACGTGTCACGGGCCGACTGCCTGCTGGCGCTGCTGGACGGACGGGCGTGGACCGCCGGCGAGCTGGCGCGACACGCGGGCGTTGCCGCGTCGACCCTCAGCGAACACCTGGGCAAGCTCGTCGCGGGCGGGCTGCTGGCCGAGGAGCGGCAGGGGCGGCACCGGTATGTGCGGCTGGCCGACGCGAGGGTGGCCCAGCTGATCGAGGACCTGGCCGCACAGGTTGGGTCGGATGCCGCGGCGGAGCGCCCGCGCACACTGCGCGAGGCGAGTGCCGGATCCGCGATGGCTCGTGGCCGTACGTGTTACGACCACCTCGCCGGGCGCATCGGCATCGCCGTCACCGACGCGCTGACCGCGCACGGGCTGCTCGGAACGTACAAGGAAACGGACACCGGTTTCGTGCTCACGGACGCGGGCCTGAGGTGGTTCGACGCCGCGGGCATCGTCCTCGAGCACCGGGGCCGGCGCCCCCTGGCCCGCGCCTGCCTCGACTGGACCGAGCGCCGCCCCCATCTCGCGGGTGTCGCGGGCGCCGCCCTGTGCCGGCACGCCCTGGACGAGGGCTGGTGCGTGCGCATCGGCTCCGAACGGGCCGTGAAGGTCACGGCGTCGGGCGAGCGCGCGCTCTTCGAGCTGCTGGGGATCGAGGCGGCGGCACTGTGCTGAGCCGGTCGACACCCCGTACGACGCAACGCCGACCGCCAGGTCGGAAATCCGCATGTACCCGATCCGCTTCCTTCCTGACCTGTGGAGCATGATGAACGACTCCCCGTCCCGTCCGGCCGCGGCCGCGGCCACGGTCACCGTGATGCTGTGGGCCTCCGCCTTCGTCGCCATCCGCAGCGCGGGCACGGCGTACTCGCCGGGTGCCCTGGCGCTCGGACGGCTGCTTGCCGGGGCCCTGACGCTCGGGGTGATCTGTCTCGTGCGGCGGGAGGGACTGCCGCCTCGTACCGCGTGGCGGGGCATCGCGATGTCCGGCGTGCTGTGGTTCGGCTTCTACATGGTCGCCCTCAACTGGGGTGAGCAGCAGGTGGATGCCGGGACCGCCGCGCTGGTCGTCAACGTAGGTCCCATCCTGATCGCGCTGCTGGGTTCGCGGCTGCTGGGCGACTCCATGCCGCCGCGGCTGCTCGCGGGAATGGCGGTTTCGCTCGCGGGCGCCGTGACCGTGGGGCTGTCGATGTCGGGCGGCGGCAGGTCCTCGGTGCTCGGGGTGGTGCTGTGTCTGCTCGCCGCGATGGCGTACGCCGCCGGTGTCGTCGCGCAGAAGCCCGCGCTGAGCACGGCGGGCGCACTGCAGGTGACCACGTTCGGATGTCTCGTCGGTGCGGTGGGCTGTCTGCCCTTCGCCGGGCAACTGGTGCACGACGCGGCCGGTGCCCCGGTCTCCGCGACGCTCTGCATGATCTATCTCGGCGTCTTCCCGACCGCGCTCGCCTTCACCACCTGGGCCTACGCGCTGGCCCGTACGACCGCCGGCCGCATGGGCGCGACGACTTACGCCGTGCCGGCGCTGGTCGTGGTGATGTCCTGGCTGTTCCTCCATGAGGTACCGGGGCCGCTGACGCTCGCGGGCGGTGTGCTGTGCCTGGCGGGCGTGACGGTCTCCCGGTCCCGCCCGCGCCGGGCGGCGCCGGTCCCGGAACCCCGCGCCGCGTCCGAGAGGACACCGGCCGGGGAGTCCTAGAACACCACCAGCGCCCGGCCTCCCTTGCCCGCCAGCATGTTGTCGAACGCCGCCGGAATCCCCTCCAGCGCGATGCGTTCCGTCACCAGCGCGCCCAGGTCCAGGCGGCCCGCCCGCACATGCTCGGCCAGGACCGGCAGGTCCTCGGCCGGGTTCGTGTTGCCGTAGACGCAGCCCGAGAGCGTGCGGCCCCAGTGGAAGATCTCCAGGGCGTTGAACGTGACCTGCTGGTCCTTGCCGCCGATGCCGACGACCGTCGTACGGCCGCCACGGCGCGTGGAGTCCCAGGCCGCCCGGATGGTGACCGCCCGGCCCACGCACTCCACCGCCACGTCGACGCCCTGATTGTCCGTGAGACCGCGGATCTCGCGGGGCGTGGTGTCGGAGGCGAGGACGAAGTCCGTGGCGCCCGCCCGCCGGGCCAGTTCCTCCTTCCCGGGCGACACGTCCACCGCGATGATCCGCTCCGCGCGGGCGATCCGTGCCGACTGGAGCGTCGCGAGGCCCACTCCGCCGACGCCGAACACCGCGACGGTCTCCCCCGGCCGCACCTTCGCCGCGTGGTGCACGGCCCCGTACCCCGTAAGGACGGCACAGCCGAGCAGCGCCGCGTCGGTCAGCGGCACCCCGTCGGGCACAGGCAGCACACAGGACGCCGCCACCACGGTCTCCTGCGCGAACGCGGCCACGTTCAGACCGGGATGCAGATCCGTGCCGTCGTCCCCGCGGCGGGCGTGGACGCCGCCGGCGCCGGTCAGCGCGTTCACGCACAGCCACACCTCGCCCAGCCCGCAGGCATGACAGCTTCCGCAGGACGGAGCCCAGTTGAGGACCACGCCGGTGCCGGGCGCGACATGGGTGACTCCGTCGCCCACGGACACCACGGTTCCCGCGCCCTCATGGCCGAGAACCGCGGGCACCGGTACGCGCATGGTGCCGTTGGACAGCGACAGGTCGGAATGGCAGACCCCGGCGGCGGCGAGCCGGACCCGCACCTGCCCTGGGCCGGGCTCCGGCAGCTCGATCTCGGTGACCTCCAGCGGGGCACCGACGGCGGGCAGGACAGCGGCACGGACCATCTCGCTCAACGCTCCTGGAACTGGAGGGACTTGGTCTGGAGGTACTCGGCGAGCCCGTGCGTACCCAGCTCACGGCCCACCCCGGACTGCTTGTAACCACCGAACGGGGCACGGGGGTTGAAGCGTCCGCCGTTGATGTCGACCTGCCCGGTCTCCAGCCTCCGCGCGAACGCGACCGCCTCCGCGTCGTCACCCGCCCAGACGGCGCCGGCCAGACCGTACACCGTGCCGTTCGCGATCCGCAGGGCCTCCTCCTCGTCCTCGTAGGGGAGGATCGACAGCACCGGGCCGAAGATCTCCTCCTGGGCGATCGTCATCGCGGGGGTCACGTCGGCGAAGACGGTGGGCCGCACGAAGTAGCCCCGCTCGCGCGGGGAGTCCGGGCCGCCCGCGACCAGACGCGCTCCGTCGGCCACGCCCTTGTCGATGTAGCTCAGCACCCGCGCCCGCTGCTTGGCGTTCACCAGCGGGCCGATGCGGTCGGCGTACTTGTCCGCGGCCTCGGCGGCGAGGGCGACCGCCTCCTCGTACCGCTCCCGGTGCACCAGCATCCGCGTCCATGCGCTGCACGTCTGGCCGGAGTTGGACATCACGTTCGCGACGCCGACGTTCACCGCCTTGGCGAGGTCGGCGGTCGGCAGGATCACGTTCGCGGACTTGCCGCCCAGCTCCAGGGCCACCTTCTTGACGGCCGCCCCCGCCGTCGCGCCGATCTGCCGGCCCACCGCGGTGGAGCCGGTGAAGGAGACCAGGTCGACCCCTTCGTGCTCGGCGAGCGCCTGGCCCGCGACCGGGCCGAGGCCGGTGACGAGGTTGAACACCCCGGCCGGTACGCCCGCTTCATGGACCGCCTCCGCGAAGAGCTGCGCGGTCAGCGGGGTGTCCTCGGCGGGCTTGAGCACCACCGTGCAGCCCGCCGCCAGCGCCGGGGCGGCCTTGGCGACGATCTGGTGGAGGGGGTAGTTCCAGGGAGTGATCGCGCCCACGACACCGACCGGCTCCTGGTAGACGGTCGAGTTGCCGACCCTCTCCTCGAAGGTGTGCGTCGCGGCCAGTTCGGCGTACGAGCCCGCGACCAGGATCGGCAGACCCACGTGGACGGCCTCCGAGAACTGCAGCGGGGCGCCCAGTTCCGCCGTGACCGTCTCGGCGATCTCGTCCTTGCGGGCCACGAACACGTCCCTGAGGGCGGTGAGCCGGGCGGCCCGTTCGGCCGGCGCGGTGGCGGCCCAGGCCGGGAGGGCGGCCCGGGCGGCGCGCACGGCGGCGTCGACGTCCGCTGCGGTGCCCGCCGGGACCCGGCCGATGACCTCCTCGTCGGCCGGGTTCACGACCTCGATGGTGTCGGGCCCGGCAGCGGGGCGCCAGGCGCCGTCGATGTACATGCCGTCATGTGCCTTCATCGTCATCCTTCCGAGCCGGCCGGCGTCGTCCGGGCCCCAAACTAACGCCGTTAGTTTTGTGACGCCAGGGGACTCCAGGGCATGTCGACTTGGGTCCCGCTCAGGCTCCGTTGCCGGACCGGACCGCGCTCCGGCGCAGGACCGGACCGCGCTCCCGGTGCCGAACCGGATCACGCTCCGCTCCCGGACAGGACCCCGCTCGGGTATCTCGGCGCGGACCACGTTCCGGGCGCCTGAGCTGCAGGTCAGCGCGGCGTGTCGAGTGGTGCGACCACGACGGGCACGCCGTTGAGCACCGCGTTGCCCGACAGCGGGTCGAGCAGACTGCCGTCGAGGAGCTGGTTGACGTTGACACCGGGATCCAGCGCGGCGTGGCTCATCCGGGTGCCGGGCCGGTCATGGCCCCAGCCGTGCGGAAGGCTCACCACCCCGCGCCGGATGCCGTCGGTGACCTCGACGGGTGTGATCACCGCTCCCCCGGCCCCCTTCACCCGGACCGGCACGCCGTCGGCGAGCCCGAGCCGCTCGGCGTCGTCGGGGTGGATGTGCAGGGTGCAGCGGTTGGAACCGCCGGTGAGGGCGGGCACGTTGTGCAGCCAGCTGTTGTTGGACCGCAGATGGCGGCGCCCCACGAGCACGAGCCCGTCGGCCCGCTCGCTCAGGGTCTGCCTCAGGCGCGGCAGATCGTCCGCGATCGGCTGCGGCAGCAGTTCGACCTTGCCGCTCACCGTCTTCAGCGGCTGCGGCAGTCGGGGCTGGAGCGGACCGAGGTCGATCCCATGCGGGTGGGCGAGCAGCTTCTCGAGGCTGAGCCCGTCGGGCCGGGCGCCGAATCCGTCGCCGTACGGGCCGAGGCGCAGCATCATGTCGAGCCGCCGCTCGGGTCCGCTCTGGCCGGTGAGCTGCCGTGCCAGTTCACCTGGATCGCGGCCGTGAACGGGAGAGTGGGCCTCGGTGACCGCCTTGCCCAGGGTCTGCCCGATGACCAGGACGTCGACGGCGGCCGGGTCGGCGCCGTGCTTCCCCGGGCTCTCGGCTGCGCTCGAGCGGGGGAGCCCCCAGTCGGTCACGGCGAGGACCAGTCTCGCCAGGATCTCGGTCTCGGCCATGCGGCCCGCCTCCAGGGGGACGGCGGCGCGGGTGTAGCGGACCTGGTTACGCACGGCCAGGGTGTTGAAGGCGAAGTCGAAGTGCGGTGCCTGGGAGGGCGGGGGCGGCGGCAGGACGACGTGCGCATGGCGCGAGGTCTCGTTGAGGTACGGGTCGACGCTCACCATGAAGTCGAGAGAGCCGAGCGCCTTGTCGAGGCGGTCGCCGTCCGGCGCGGAGAGCACGGGGTTGGCGGCGACGGCGATGACGGCGCGCACGGGGCTGCCCTCGTCGGTGGCGGTGTCGATCTCCTCCGCCAGCGCGGCGATCGGCAGCTCGCCCTTGGCTTCGGGGTGCCGGCTCACCCGCGAGTGCCAGCGCCCGAGGGCGAAGCCGTGGCCGGGCCCGGCGGGCCGGGGTGTCCGGTCCGTGGCCGACAGCGGGAAGAGGGCGCCGCCGGGCCGGTCGAGGTTGCCGGTGAGGACGTTGAGCACGTCGACGAGCCAGCTGGCCAGGGTGCCGTGCGGCACGGTGCAGCTGCCGATGCGGCCGTAGACGGCGGCTGTGGGCGCGGCCGCCAGCTCGCGGGCGAGGGCACGGATGGTGTCCGGCTCGACGTCACAGGCATCGGCGACGGCTTCGGGGGTGAAGTCCCGTACGGACGAGGCCAGTTCGTCGACGCCTTGGACATGCGGGGCCAGGCCCCCGAGGTCGACGAGGTCCTCCTCGAAGAGGACGTACGCCATGGCCGCGAGCAGCAGGGCGTCGGTGCCGGGGCGGACGGCGACGTGCCGGTCGGCGAGGCGGGCGGTCCGGGTGCGGCGCGGATCGATCACGGTGAGGGTGCCGCCGCGGGCCTTGAGGGCCTTGAGCTTGCCGGGGAAGTCGGGGGCCGTGCACAGACTTCCGTTGGATTCGAGGGGGTTGGCGCCGATCAGCAGCAGGTGGTCGGTGCGGTCGAGGTCGGGCACGGGGATGGCGCCCGCGTCCCCGAACAGCAGCCCGCTGGAGACGTGCTTGGGCATCTGGTCCAGCGTGGAGGCCGTGAAGATGCTGTGGGTGCGCAGGCCGGCGAGCAGGACGGGCGGGTAGAGCGCACCGGCCATGGTGTGCACATTGGGGTTGCCGAGGACGACCCCGACGGCGTGCGGCCCGTACCGCTCGACGATCGGCCTGATCCCCGCGGCGACCGCGTCGAAGGCCTCCTCCCAGGTGGCCTCGCGCAGTTCCCCGTCCTGGCGCACGAGGGGGACGCGCAGTCGGTCGGGGTCGGAGTCGGCGGCCCCGAAGGAGGCGCCCTTCGGGCAGATGAACCCCTGGCTGAACACATCGTCGCGGTCGCCGCGGGCGCCGCTGACACGGGTGCCCTCGATGGTGAGCGTCAGCCCGCAGGTGGCCTCGCAGAGGGGGCAGATACGCAGGGCGGTGCGGGACACGGATCCTCCCGGAGGGATGGCGGCAACGGTGACACACGAACGGGGCCGAGCATACCGACCGGTATGGATGGTGTGGAGGGGCGACGGAGCACGAGTCGGAAATCAACGAGCAGCCTGTCCCGCCCCGCGCCACAAGGCCCCTCAGTCCAGCACCCGTCCCAGATAGGCCCGCAGCAGCGTCCGCGTCTCCTCGATGATCTTCTCGTCGCCCTCCGGGGCCACCCGGAAGGCCAGATGAACCAGGGTGTCGGCCGCTTCCACCGCGATCAAGAACCTACGGCGCATGTCCTCGTCCGGTTCGCGATCGAGGTACGCCGACAGCAGGTCCGTCAGACGGTCGGCGACCCGGTGGTTGGGCTCGGCGTGGCGGGCGCCGACCGGGATCTGGTTGCCGAAGTCGACGAGGGAGAAGCCGGGCGCGGTGCGCTTCATGTCCAGGTACTCGTCCAGCACCGCGTCCATGGCCGCGCGCCAGCCGCCCTCACCCTCCGTCCGGGCCAGGCGGCGGGTGACGCGCTCGGTGTAGCGCTCCAGGTTGCGTTCGGCGAGGGCGTCGACCATTGCTCGCTTGTTGCCGAAGAAGCGGTACACGGAGCCGATGGGCACACCCGCGCGCAGGGCGACGGCCCGGGTGCTCAGGGCGTCGTAGCCGACCTCGTCGAGGAGGTCCGCGCAGGCGTCGAGGATCCTGGTCAGTCGTTCCGCGCTCCGGCGTTGGACGGGCGCGCGGCGCAGCGATGTCGCTTGGGGCACGGGCTTCATAATGCCTTTCCGCCGGGGGCCGGTGAACCTCACCCGTCTGTACGAAGGCCGGTGGCCCCACCACTCATCGGACGGCCCTGGCTCACCCGGGGCTCGCCGCCGCCCCCGACGCAGTGATGTCCGCCGTGCTCTCGACCGGCTTGCCGCGCACCGCCCAGACGGTCCGGTCGTCCGCGTACAGCCGGGCGGTGAGATGGTGGGTGCCGCGCGGGACCAGCCTGCCGGGGAGGCGGTAGTCACCGGTGCGCAGCCGGGTGAGGGAGTGGCCGTCCAGGTAGAGCCGGGCGACGCCGCGGCCCGCCACGGCCACCGGGCGCGCGCCCGGTGGCGAGAAGCGGAAGTGGCGGACCGTCAGCCGCACGTCCCAGGTGTCGCCGGAATCCGGCTGGACCTCGACCTCCACCTGGGGTGCGCCCTGCTTGCCGACCTCACGGTAGTGCCACCCTTCCTCGTCCGTGTCCTCCAGCACCTTGCCCACCGGCGAGGCCGACGCCCGTGCCTTCCGCTCGTGCGCGTCGCCGGAACCACAGCCCGCCGAGCCGCCGAGCAGGGCACCCACCGCGACCACGAAGAGCACTCCGCGCGTCCACGACATGCAGCGAGCGTAGACGCACCGTTCGGGCGGCCGAATCCCCCTGGAGTCTGGTTCTCGCCGAGGCGGCCCCGGCCGGTCGCCCTCCGCGCCGTGCTCCCCCCTTGCGCAGCAGCGCCCCGAATCCTACGGTGATGCATAGGAATCAGTGACAAGGGAGCGGTGATGTACGGGGACGCGAGGAAGATCGCCGAGGGACTGTCCTATCTCTCCGGTTTCGGCAACGAGCACAGCTCGGAAGCGGTCCCGGGCGCGCTGCCCGAGGGCCGCAACTCGCCCCAGCGCGCACCGCTCGGGCTGTACGCGGAGCAGCTGAGCGGGACGGCGTTCACCGAGCCCCGGGCGCACAATCGCCGTTCGTGGCTCTACCGGATCCGCCCTTCGGCGGCACACCCTCAGTTCACCCGCACGGACAACGGCACGATCCGCTCCACGCCGTTCACGGAGACGGTGCCCGACCCCAACCGGCTGCGGTGGAATCCGCTGCCCGCGCCGGCGGCCGGGACGGACTTCCTCGGCGGCCTGTGGACCCTCGGCGGCAACGGCGACGCCACCCAGCGCACCGGCATGGCCGTGCACCTCTACCACGCCAACGCCTCCATGGACCGTGTCTTCAGCGACGCGGACGGCGAGCTGCTGATCGTCCCGGAGCGCGGCGGGCTGCTGCTGCGCACCGAGTTCGGGCTGCTGCATGTGGAGCCCGGCCATATGGCGCTGATCCCCCGTGGGGTGCGCTTCCGTGTGGAGCTGCTCGACACCGCATCGGACGGCGGGCAGACCCCGACGGCCCGCGGTTATGTCTGCGAGAACTTCGGCGCCCCCTTCCAGCTCCCCGACCTCGGCCCGATCGGCGCCAACGGCCTGGCGAACGCACGGGACTTCCGGGCCCCGGTCGCCGCGTACGAGGACGTCGAGGGCCCCGTCGAGGTGGTGAACAAGTTCTGCGGCAACCTCTGGACGGCGACCTACGACCACTCGCCGCTCGATGTCGTCGCCTGGCACGGAAACCATGTGCCGTACGTCTATGACCTGCGGCGCTTCAATGTGATCGGCAGCATCAGCTACGACCACCCGGATCCGTCGATCTTCACGGTGCTGACCTCGCCGAGCGACACCCCCGGGCTGGCGGGCGTCGACTTCGTGGTGTTCGCGCCGCGCTGGCTGGTGGGCGAGGACACGTTCCGGCCGCCGTACTTCCACCGGAACGTGATGAGCGAGTACATGGGCCTGATCGAGGGCGCGTACGACGCCAAGGCGGAGGGCTTCGTGCCGGGCGGCGGCTCGCTGCACAACATGATGTCGGCGCACGGTCCGGACCAGGAGACGTTCGAGCGGGCGAGCACCGCCGAACTGCGGCCGCACAAGGTGGACGACGGGCTGGCGTTCATGTTCGAGACGCGCTGGCCCATGACGCTGACCCCGCAGGCGGCGCACGCGGAGCACCTGCAACACGGGTACGACGATGTGTGGCGGGGTCTCGAGCGCCACTTCCGCCCGTTGCACCCGTCGCCGGGGACAGGTACGGATAGGCCGTGACCTCCTTCGCCCCCGACTCGATCGTCCTGAACCGCAAGCTGCCGCTCTGGTACCAGGTGTCGCAGTCGCTGCGTGCCTCGATACTCGGCCGTTCGCCCCGGGATCCGCTGCGGCTGCCCACCGAGGAGCAACTGGCGGCGCACTACGGGGTGAGCGTGCTGACCATGCGGCAGGCGCTGAAGGAGCTGGAGGACGAGGGGCTGATCTCGCGCCACCGCCGGCGCGGCACGTTCATCGAGCCCAGTGCGCGAAGGGGCGCTCCGGTCCGTCTGCTGGGCTCGGTGGACGCGATCGTGGCCCAGCAGTCCGGTATGACGACCGAGCTGCTGCACCATGGCACGGTGCGGGTGCCGGCCGAACTCGCCGAGCACTTCCCGGATCTCGAGGAGGTGGCGACGTACCACCGGCTGCGCAGCGACGAGAAGACGGACGAGCCCACCAACCACGCCCTCAACTACGTCCGTCCCGAACTGGCCGACCGGATCGACCTGGACGACCTGGTCCGCTGGCCGATGACGAAGGTGCTGCGAGACGTCGTGGGCGCGGACATCAGCCGTATCACGGACACGGTGGAGGCCCGGCTCGCGGACCCGGAGACGGCGCGGCTGCTGCACGTCCCGCTGCTCAGCCCCATCCTGCGCTACACGGGCGTCACCTATGACACCGGCGGGCGCCCCCTCGACGTGGCGGTGATCCACTACCGCGGGGACCGCTTCTCGTTCACGGTCACCCTCGACGCCACCTGACCACGTCGTACGATGCCCACCGTGACGCACGACGACGCTCCGCTGCTCGCGGACCTCATGCCGTGGTCCGTCCCATCCCTGCGGCCGGGCCGCGCCTGGCCGGCGGGGCCCGACGCCGCCTCGCTGAGGGCGCGCTGGGACGCCCTCGTGAAGGCCGAAGGGCCCGACCGGGAGACGCTGTTCGAGCCGACGCGCTCACGCACCCTGCACTCGGCGGTCGGTCAGCTGCCCGGGCAGTCCAGCGGCACGGAGAAGCTGGTCCGCGCCTCGGGCCCGTGCCCGGAGCCGGTGCGCGTGCTGCGGGCGCCCTTCGACGAACAGTGGCTCATCCCCGACCACCGCCTGCTCGACGTCGCACGGCCCGAGGTGTGGCGCGTGGCCGACGAGCACCAGATCTTCGCCGTGGAGACGGCCGCCGCCCCCGGCTCCTCCGGTCCCCCGCTGCTCGCGACCTCCCTGCTGCCCGTGCTGCGCGCCGGGCGCATCCGCCCGCTGTACCGGCGCCCCGGCGGCGAGGAACCCAACCTGGCGCCCGGCCTGTTGGAGCACCTGGGCGAGCGTCTGGGGCCGACCCCCGCCCCCTTGGACGTCCTCGCCTGGAGTGCGGCGGCGGCACGCCCCGGCCCCGAGGGCCTCGTCGTCCCGCTCACCGAGGACACCGGCGTCTGGGCGCGGGGCGTCGAGCTGGGCCGCCGCATGCTCTGGCTGATGCGCCGCGACGGCGAACGCCCCAGGCTTCCCGGCGGCCGCCGCCCCTATGTCCGCGCCCCTCTGCCCGCACGCCCGCTGACGCTGCACTACGACCGTGACGAGGAGGCCCTCCACCTCGGTGAGGGCCGCATCTCCCCGGTGCCGCCCCAGGCCTGGGACTTCGAGGTGGACGGAGTGCGCGTCCTGGAACAGTGGTTCGCGGCCCGGACCGCCGAGCCCCCGCCCGGCACGCTGGAGGCGATCCGTCCGGCCGCCTGGCGGCAGACCTGGACGTCCGAGCTGCTGGAGCTGGTCACGGTGCTCGCTCTCCTCGCGGAACTGCGGCCGCAGCAGTCGGATCTGGAGGTGGCCGCCCCCCTCACGACCACCGAACTGCGCAAGGCGGGCGTACTGCCGGTGGAGGCGGCGGCACGACGGCCCGCGTCGGTGCTGGACCATCACGAGGAAGGCCCGGAGGGCCAGTTTGCGCTGATCTAGCTCTTGGGCTCGAACCCGTCCAGCAGCCGCCACAACATCCGCCCGAACGCCGCCTCCGGATCGACCGGCCCCGGAGCCTCGGAAAAGACGGCGGCCATCCGCGGGTACCGGCCCGTGGCCATGCGGCCGGCGAGATACGCGATCCGCACCGCACTCTCCTGCTCCTCGGACCAGGGCAGCGACCGGGCCCGCTCGGCGGTGGCCAGCTCATTGGCCACGTACATGGTCACCACGCTGTTGAGCATCGCGACCAGCTCCATCTTCGCGCCGTTGGGCACCTCGAGAGGGTCCAGGCAGACGAGGCAGTGCTCGACGTACCGCAGGGCGTTGGGGCTGAAGCCGTAGATCCCCGACATCAGGCGCGGAAGCCAGGGGTGGCGGTGCATGAGGGCGCGGGTCTGGCGCGCCACCCGCAGCATGTCGGCGCGCCAGTCACCCGAGGGTTCCCACAGTTCGTGCTCGCCGCTGACGGCGTCGACCATCAGCTCGTACAGGTCCTCCTTGCGGGGGACGTAGTTGTAGAGCGACATCGTGCCGCAGCCCAGCTCGCCCGCCACGCGCCGCATCGAGACCGCTTCGAGCCCGTCGGCGTCGGCGATCCGTACCGCGGCGGCGGCGATGTCGGCACGGCTGAACGCCGGTTTGGGACCACGGCCCATGCGCTCGGGGCGCGCCCAGATCACTTCGGGTTCGGCCGCTCGGCCCGCCATCGCTCATCACCTCGACCACCATCCTAGTTACGTACGCCGTACGTAGTGCGCTATGGTCGACCCATGACAACTACGTACGCTGTACTTAGTGAGGGGCTGGCGAAGCGGTTCGGGACGGTCCGGGCCGTCCAGGGGCTGGACCTGGCGGTGCCGCAAGGCACGGTCTGCGGGGTTCTCGGGCCCAACGGCGCGGGCAAGACCACGGCGGTACGGCTGCTGACGACACTGCTGCGGCCCGATGCGGGCTCGGCCCGGATCGCGGGGCACGATCTGGTGCGGGACCCCGCGGGCGTACGCCGCAGGATCGGCGTCACCGGGCAGTACGCGTCGGTCGACGGAGACCTCACCGGACGTCAGAACCTGCGGCTGTTCGCCCGGCTGCACAGGATCCGGGACGCGGCGGCGCGCGCCGCTGAGCTGTTGGACCGATTCGGTCTCACCGAGGCCGCCGACCGGCCCGCGTCCACCTACTCGGGCGGCATGCGACGCCGTCTCGACCTCGCGGCCGGCCTGCTCCGCCGCCCCGACGTGCTGTTCCTCGACGAGCCCACCACGGGCCTCGACCCGGCGAGCCGCAAGCAGATCTGGGAGGCCGTGCGCGCCGTCAAGGAGCAGGGCACGACCGTCCTGCTGACCACGCAGTACCTGGAGGAGGCCGACCGGCTCGCCGACGACATCGCCCTCGTCGACCGGGGCCGGGTGGCCCACACGGGATCTCCGTCCCACCTCAAGGCGCTCATCGGGTCGTACGCCGAGGCCGTCGTCGCCGACACGGACCTGCTGGTGAAAGCGGCGGGCGTCCTGGACCGGCTCACCGGCGCCGAGCCGTCCCTCGACCGCGAGCGCAACGCCGTGGGGGCGGTCACCACGGATCCCACGCTCACCCTTCCGCGCCTGGTGCGCGAACTCGACGCGGCGGGCGTGCCGTTGCTCGACGCGAGCCTGCGGCCACCGAGCCTAGACGACGTCTTCCTGCGGCTGACGGGCCACTTGGCCGACAGCAAGGAGCCGGCGGCATGAGCACATGGGCGTACGACGGCACCGCGATGGTGGGCCGGCAACTGCGCCGGGTCCGGAACAACCCGGGCCTCGCGATCCTGACCCAGACCATGCCGATCACGATGCTGCTGTTCTTCGGGTACGTCTTCGGCAGTGCGCTCGCCGTGCCGGGCAAGGAGTACCGGAGCTTCCTGGTGCCGGGGCTGCTGGCGGCGACGGCCGCGGGCGGGATCATGACCGGGATGTTCCAGGCGGCCGCGGACTCCCACCGGGGCGTGATGGACCGCTTCCGCTCACTGCCGGTGAGCCGGACGGCCGTCCCGCTCGGCCAGGCTGCGGCCGACCTCGTCGTCACCGCCGCCGGGACGGTGCCATTGCTGCTGGTCGGGCTTGCGGTGGGATGGCGGGTCGAGGGGACGGTGCCCGAAGCGGCGGGCGCCATGGGTCTCCTGCTTCTGTTCCGGTTCGCGTGCACCTGGATCGGGATCTTCCTCGGGCTGCTCACCCGGAGCGAGGACGCCGCAGGGCAGCTCGGCGGCGCGACCTTCGTCCTGCCGCTGCTGTCCAACGCGTACATCCCGACGGGGAACCTCCCGGGCTGGCTGCGCACGCTCGCCGAGTGGAACCCGATCAGCGCGGTGACCACCGCCCTGCGGGACCTCTTCGGGAAGGCGCCCGTGCCCCGGGGAGCCGCCTGGCCGGTGGCCCATCCCGTCGCCGGGGCCCTGGCGTGGAGCGCGGCGCTCATCGCGGTGTTCCTGCCGCTCGCCGTCCGCCGGTACACGCGCGGCGAGGGGTGAGCTGCGTCATCCCGGGGTGCCCGGTCCGGCATCCGTGCATGACAACCACGGGGGGCAGGGGCCATGATCCCCCGCATGGAGCCACTTCCCCTGCCCCTGGAGGGCATCACCGTCGTCACCGTGGAGCAGGCCGTCGCCGCACCCTTCGCCACCCGCCAGCTCGCCGATCTGGGCGCGCGCGTGGTCAAGGTGGAGCGGGTCGACGGAGGTGACTTCGCCCGTGGCTACGACACCGCCGCCCGGGGTCTCGCCTCGCACTTCGTGTGGTGCAACCGCGGCAAGGAGTCGATCGCACTGGATCTGAAGGATCCGCGGGGCCTTGACGTCGTGCGGCGGCTGATCGCGGACGCGGACGTGTTCGTGCAGAACCTCGCCCAGGGCGCCGCCGCCCGGCTCGGACTGGACGCGGCCGCGCTGTGCGCGGTGCACCCGCGGCTGATCGCCGTGGACATCTCGGGCTACGGGGCGTCCGGGCCGTACGTGCGGAGGAAGGCCTACGACATGCTCGTGCAGTGCGAGGCGGGGCTGGTGTCGGTCACCGGGACGCCGGAGCAGCCGGTCAAGGCGGGGATTCCGGCGGCCGACATCGCGGCGGCCATGTACGCGTTCTCCGGGGTGCTGGCGGCGCTCGTCCGGCGGGGCACGACCGGACGCGGCGGACCGGTCGAGATCTCCATGCTGGAGGCGCTCGCCGAGTGGATGGGGCATCCGCTGCACCACGCGATGCACGACGGCACTCCCCCGGCGCGGACGGGTCTGGCACACGCCGTCATCGCGCCGTACAACGCCTACCCGACGGCGGACGGCGGACGGGTGCTGCTGTCCGTGCAGAACGACCGGGAGTGGCAGCGGCTCGCGGCCCAGGTGCTCGGCCAACCGGAGCTGGGGACCGATCCGGCGTACGCGACGAACGCGGCCCGGGTCGCCCGCCGGGAGCGTACCGACGCGCTGGTCGCCAAGGCGCTGGGAGCGCTCGGAACGGACCGGGCCATGGCCCGTCTGGAGGCGGCCGACATCGCCTGCGCGCGCCTCAGGGACCTGCGGGACGTGGCGGAGCATCCGCAGTTGGCGGCCCGGGAGCGGTGGCGGGAGGTGGGGACGCCGGTCGGGCCGCTGAGGGCATTGCTGCCGCCGATCACGCTGCCGGGCGGAAACGACGCGCGGATGGGGGACGTGCCCGCGCTCGGGGAGCACACCGAGGCGCTGCTGCGTGCCGTGGGGATGACGGACGACGAGATCACAGCGCTGCGCCGGGACGGTGTGGCGGCCTGAGCGCGGGCCCTTGCAGGGCGCCCGCTCGCGGGCGCCGTGAGGAACGCAGGTGTCGCTCAGCGTCCGCCGAACAGCGAGCGGCGCAGCCGACGCAGCGGCGCGAAGAGCGAGACCTTGCTCATGCGCGCACCCCTGCCGCTCCGCTGGTGCACGGTGTCACGTGCGGTGAGCTCGAGCATCAGTGAGGTCGCCTCGGCCGCCTCACGCTGCGGGATGGCAGGGCCTCCCAGCACCGAGAGATGGCGGTCGAGGCGCGAACTGGTCGCGCTGCTCCCGCAGGTGATCGCAGGGACCCTTGCCCTGCTGCGCACTGTTATCTGTTCCATGTCACTCCCCACCCGTACGAGTCCACCCGGCCCGGGCAGAGTAACCCTATCGCTCCGTCGTGGCACTCGTGTATCGCGGGCACAGGATTCACCTTCTCTGTAAGGGGGTTGACGACTACTGTCCGAATCCGACGGATTGCAGGGCGAGTTGAACAACTGGCTGACCGGTGGGTTGAGCTGAGCCCCCGTCGGGTTCCACGGTTACTGCGAGTGACGTCGCGGACTTGCCGAGGCCGCTCGCGACCAGGGGCGCGTCACCGCTGAAGAGCCCCAGGGAGCGCGGTTGCACGTTGGGGCGCATGAGCCAGAGCTGATGCACACGGCCGCTCGGAAGTGCTCCGAGTCCGCTGAGGGTGACGACGGCGCGCCCCTCGGATGCGGAAGCAACTACTCCGATTCCTCGGCCGTCGGCGTCCCGGTCGCTGGTCGCACGGGCGTCCGGGGCGGCGAGAACGTGGGCGATCTCACGCGCCTGCGCGCGCTCCGCGGCCAGTCGGTCCTGCGTGTGGGTGGCCTGCACGGCGAAGAGCGCGGCGACGACGAGGGCCGCCGCGGCCGTGGCGGTGGCGAACGGGGCGAAAAGTGGCCGCATTCGGGGCGCACGGGCGCGCGGGGGCGGCGGTGCGGCACCCCAGACGTGCGGGGGCAGATGCGGGGCGCGGGCGCGGGGCGCGTCCTGCGCCGGCGAGGGGTCCTGGGGCATGGTGCGTACGGCGGTGAGGACCCGGTCCCGCAGACCGGGCGGGGCCAGGGCCGTGGTGGACCAGGCGAGGCGGACGGCGTCCTCGGACAGGGCACGCACCTCGCCGGCGCAGCGGTCACAGCCCTTGAGGTGCTTCTCGAAGCGACGCCGCTCGTCGGGTTCGAGCGCGTCGAGGGCGTAGGGCGCGGCGAGGGAGTGCAGATCGCCGGAGCGCAGACGGGAGAAGATGCTCATGCGACCCCTCCCAGGCATTCGCGCAGCCGGGTGAGTCCGTCGCGCATCCGTGTCTTGACCGTGCCGAGCGGCAGCGAGAGCCGCTCGGCGACCTCACGGTACGTGTAACCGTCGTAGTAGGCGAGCGTGACGGACTGCCGTTGCAGGGCCGTGAGACGGTCCAGGCACCGTCGCACCCACTCGCGCTCCAGGCCCGCCTCCACCTCCTCGGCGACGTGGTCGAAGGCGGGGTGGAGGGCGCGCCGGGCCTCGCGCCGCTCGCGCTCGCCGGCCGCGCGGGCGCTGCGCACCCGGTCGACCGCCCGGCGGTGCGCGAGGGTGAGTATCCACGACAGGGCGCTGCCGCGGCCGGGATCGAACCGCGGTGCCGAGCGCCACAGTTCGAGCAGCACCTCCTGAGCCACCTCCTCCGACTGCGCCGGGTCCCGTACGACCCGGCGCACCAGCCCGAACACCGGTCCGGAGACCAGTCCGTACAGTTCTTCGAAGGCCTTCTGGTCGCCTCCGGCCACGAGCACCAGAAGTTCGTCCGCCTCCACCCGTAACCCCCTCTCCGCCGCTCGCACGGCAGCTTGCGTCCCTGTGGCACCTTCTGCGCTCACGCCCTCGGACGGTGTTACGGATCAGCGTGGCGAAAACGCGGGTGGAGCAGGCACGAAATGATTTTTCAGACTCGACCAATCCGCTACGGCGTCCGCTCCGAATCCCCGAGCGTCAGGCAAGTTGGCACTGAGGACGGACGGCATGACACCTATCTCCAGGAGAGGCGTGGGGCGCAGGAGCATCGCGGCCCTCATCTGTGGCGCGCTGGCCGCCGGAGGGCTCGCGGCCGCCGGTGTGACCGTGCTGGAACCGGGGGCGGCCTCCGCCTCCTCCCACCGGGAGGCCCCGCTGATCTCCGGACAGCCGCAGTACGACAACACCGACCTGTACGCGTTCGTGAGCCCCGACAAGCCCGACACGACGACGGTCATCGCGAACTTCATCCCCTTCGAGGAGCCCGCGGGCGGACCGAACTTCTACACCTTCGCGGACGACGCCCAGTACGACATCCACATCGACCGGAACGGTGACGCCCAGAGCGATCTGGTCTTCCGGTACACGTTCAAGACGCACAGGAAGAACGGCAACACCTTCCTGTACAACACCGGCGCGGTCAAAAGCCTCGACGACCCCAACCTGAACATCACGCAGACCTACGACATCGACCTGCTCAAGCTGCACAAGGAGAAGGTCGTCGCCCGGACCAAGGTCGCCGACAACGTTCCGGTCGCGCCGTCGAACGTCGGCAAGGCGTCGATGCCGGACTACGGCAAGCTGCGTTACCAGGCCGTGTACAAGCTCGCGGGCGGCGCGACGACGTTCGCCGGACAGGCCGAAGACCCCTTCTTCGCGGATCTGCGCGTCTTCGACCTGCTGTACGGCGGGAACCTCTCGGAGGTCGGCAACGACACCCTCAAGGGCTACAACGTCAACTCCCTCGCCCTGCAGGTGCCGAACGACCTGATCCGCGATTCGAAGGACCAGCCGGTCGTCGGTATCTGGTCGACGGTCCAGCGCAAGGACGCGCACGGCGACTGGACGCAGGTCTCGCGGCTCGGCAACCCGCTCGTCAACGAGGTGGTCAACCCACAGAAGGACAAGGACAAGTTCAACGCGTCCTCACCGAGCCACGACGCGCAGTTCCTGAAGAACGTGACCAACCCGGAGCTGCCGAAGCTCATCGAGTCGATCTACAAGATCAAGGCGCCGTCCGAGCCCCGCAACGACCTGGTGGACGTCTTCCTGAAGGGCGTGAAGGGCCTCAACCAGCCGCCGAACGTACGGCCGGCGGAGGAGCTGCGGCTCAACACCTCGATCAAGCCGAGCGCCGACCCCAAGCGGCTGGGCGTACTCGACGGTGACAACGCGGGCTTCCCGAACGGGCGTCGGCTCACCGATGACGTGATCGACGAGGCGCTGCAGGTGATGGAGGGCTTCCTGAGCGGTCAGAAGACCGGCCTCGGGGACGGGGTCGACGCGAACGACCAGAAGTTCGGGCACTCCTTCCCGTATCTGGCGGAGCCGACTTCGGGCTCGCGCGGTCCGCTGGCGAAGGGCACCGGCAACAGCGTGCGCGACCAGCTGGGCGACGGGCTGCAGGCGACCGGTGCGAGCGGCTCCGACACCACACTGATCGCGACGTCGGCGGCGGCGGGCGTCGCCGGGGTCCTGCTGGTCGGCACCGCGGTGATGTGGTGGCGCCGACGCACCCGCTACCGGGCCTACTGACCCGGCCCACCGGACGGGACCGGTTTCTTCGGCCCCGTCCCCCTCGACCGGCGCGGCCCGTACCTCCCCATCCCCCACGGCGCGGGCCGCGCCGCCCGACCGTTTCCGCCCAGCAGAACTGAGGAGAGGGCATGTCCCCGCGTACCAACGAGAGCGCGCCGGAGAGCGGGCACGGCGACCGGCCGAAGGCCGAGCCACCGAAGCCACCGCTCCGCGCGGTGGAGGCGAGCGGCGAGGCGGGCGCGACGGGCGCCTGGGCGGGCGCCGTGAGCGGCGGGGCGGGGAGCGCGAACGCCGCCATGACCGCGGGGGAAGGCAACGGGAGCGGTGTGAAGCACGCCGGAGCCGGAGCAGACGGCGGGAACGGTGCTGCGAGCGCCGGAGCGTATGGCGGCAGCGCCGCCACGGGCGCCGGGGCGAGCAGCGGGAGCATCGGAGAGCGCTGCGGGAGCATCGCCACGGGCGCGGACGAGTACGACGAGAGCGCCGAGGAGTTCGGCGAGGGCGCCGCCACACACGCCGAGGCACACGTCGACGCTCCGGCTCAGGCTGGCGACGGCGGTGGCGAGCTGGTCGACGGTGAGTCGGCGGCCCCCGCAACGACGGAGGGCGCGCCCCCACCGCCGGACGGCAAGACGCCCCCCTCACCGCCGGACCGCAAGACGCCCCCCTCACCGCCGGACGGCAAGACGCCCCCCTCACCGCCGGACGGCAAGACGCCCCCCTCACCGCCGGACGGCAAGACGCCCCCCTCACCGCCGGACGGCGACGCACCCTCTTGCGAAGCCGCCGGTGGTGGCGACGAGCGGGTCGTCGCGGTGCGGAGGTTCGCCGCTGCGGGGCGGCGGTGGCGGGTCGTGCAGCTCGGATTCTGTGCCGCCTCGTTGGCCGTTGCGCTCACCGCCGGGGCCGTCGCCGTAGGAGCCGTGCGGGACAGCGGCACGGCGCCCGTCGCATCCGCGCCCGCCGGGATCTCGCCCGAACTGCTCGCCGGCGGCGACCTCGACTCGAGCATCCGGGCCCTGCAGGCTCATCTCCGCGCCCAGCCACGGGACTACGGCAGCTGGGCCACCCTCGGCCTCGCGTACGTCGAACAGGCACGCACCAAGGGCGACCCTTCCCGCTACCCTCAGGCGCAGAGCACGCTGGACCGTTCGCTGGAGCTCCGCCCGGACAACGACGCCGCGCTCGCCGGCCGGGCCGCCCTCGCCGCGGCCCGCCACGACTTCACCGACGCCCTGAAGTACGCGGACCTCGCCCTGCAGCAGAACCCCTACAGCGAGCGCGCCCTGTCCTCCCGTATCGACGCGCTGGTCGAACTCGGGCGCTACGCGGACGCCTCGAAGGCGGCGGACCTGGCGGACTCGCGCCACCCCGGCGTTCCCGTCTTCACCCGCTACGCCTACGTCCACGAACTGCGCGGCGACGTGAACACCGCCCGCCGCGTCCTGGAGCAGGCACTCGCCTCGGCCACTTCCCGCGGCGACATCGCCTACGTGGCGACCGCGCTCGCCCAACTCGCCTGGAGCCAGGGCGACTACGGGACGGCTCTCACCGACTACGCACGCGCCCTCGCGGCAGACGACACCTACCTCCCTGCGCTGGAGGGCCGCGCCCGCGCCCAGGCGGCCCAAGGCGACACCGCGGACGCGATCCGGGGAATGGAGCAGGTCGTCGACCGCTATCCGCTCCCCCAACCCCTCGTGGAACTGGGCGAGTTGTACGAGGCGCGCGGCAAAGGCGACGACCTGACCAAGGCCCACGACCAGTACGCACTGGTCGACGCCTGGGTCTCGCTGGCCCGCGCCAACGGCGTCAACGCCGACCTCGACACGGCCCTCGCCGCTGCCGACCACGGGGACCGCACGGCCGCCCTGAAGGCCGCCCGCGCCGAGTGGGCACGCCGCCACACCGTGCACACTGCGGACGCCCTCGCCTGGGCGCTGCACGTCAACGGCCGCGACCAGGAGGCCCTCCCCTACGCCCGGCAGGCCACGGCCACCGGCTACCGCAACGCGGCCTTCCTCTACCACCGCGGCATGATCGAGCGCGCCGCCGGACACCCGGACCAGGCCCGAGCCTCGCTCACCGCGGCCCTCGGCCTCAATTCCGGCTTCTCACCCCTGGGCGCGCGCGAGGCCCGCAAGGCCCTGGAGGCGATGAAGTGAACCTGCGCCGTGTCGTCGCCTCCGGCGCGGCCGTCCTCACGGCCGCCTGCCTGCTCGTCCTCGCCCCTTCCGGCCACGCGAGCGCCCACCCGCTCGGCAATTTCACCGTCAACCGGTACGACGGCCTGGTCGCCGCCCCGGGGCAGCTGCGGATCGACCATGTCGAGGATCTTGCGGAGATCCCGGCCACCCAGGCCAGGCCCGACCTGGAACGGCTCGGCCTCACCGCATGGGCACGGGGGCGGTGCACGAAGGCCGCCGAAGGCAGCAAGGTCACGGTGGGCGGACGGAAGGCCGTGCTCACCGTCGGCGCGAGCCGCGCACAACTGCGGCCCGGCCAGGCGGGGCTGAACACCCTGCGCGTGGAGTGCCGGCTGACGGCCCCGCTGCCCAAGGCGGACACCCTCGTCGTCGGCTTCCACAGCGCGGGCGCGACCACCGGGCCCGGCTGGCGGGAGATAACCGCGCGCGGCGACCGCATGACGCTCACCGCGTCCACCGTGCCGAAGGTGTCGGTGTCCCATGAACTGATCACCTATCCGAAGGAGTTGCTCTCCTCACCGGCCGATACCTTCGAGGCCTCCCTGCGGGTGCGCCCCGGCGGCCCCGCCCTCACCGTCGACCGCCCGGACGCGCCGGCGGCCTCCATCCTGCCGCGCGACGCCGACCGTTGGACCCGGGCGCTGGACGATCTGGTCGCCAGTCACCACCTCACCCTCGGCTTCGGCGCGCTCGCCCTGGTCATCGCGGTTGGCCTCGGCGCGATGCACGCGCTCGCGCCGGGCCACGGCAAGACCCTGATGGCGGCGAGCGCGGCGGCCCGCGGAGGCCGTGCGAGGCTGCGCGACGTTCTTCCTCTGGCCGCGTCGGTGACGGTCACCCACACCCTGGGAGTGGTGGCCCTGGGCCTGCTGGTCACCGCCGGTTCCGCCGCTACGCCCTCGGTGATCGCATGGCTGGGCCTGGCGAGCGGGGTCCTCGTCATCCTGGCGGGCACGTCCCTCGTACGACGGGCATGGCGCAACCGGGGGCACGCGCACGGCCACGGACACTTGCACACCCAGCAGCGAGGAGACGCGCACACCCACGACGACGGGCACGACCACCACCACGGCCACGACAACGGACCCGGGCACGACCACGCGCACGACCACGACCACGCGCACGACCGCCCGGACCACGCGCACAACCACGACCACGCGCACGACCGCCCGGACCACACCCACGACCACGCCCGGGAACACGCCCACGACCACGCCCGGGAACACGCCCACGGCATCCCCCACACCCACGGCGGCGTCACCCACACCCACCCCGTCGCCCCCACCCTCCGCGGCACGATCCTCCTCGGCTTCGCCGGCGGACTCGTGCCCAGCCCCTCCGCCGTGGTGGTCCTCGTCGGGGCCACCGCGCTCGGCCAGGCCTGGTTCGGTCTCCTGCTCGTCGTCGCCTACGGCGCCGGGCTCGCCCTGACGCTGACCGCCGCCGGGTTCGCCGTGGTCAAGCTGGGCAGCGGGATGAACCGTCTGCTGGACCGGCGGCCACGCTGGACCCGCGGCCCGGCGGCCACGCTGGTACGCCGCACCGCTCCCCTGGGTTCCGCCTTCGTCGTCGTGGCCCTCGGGGCCGGACTGGTGTTCAAGGGGGCGGCATCCGCACTGGGTTGAGCTACTTTTGGGGAGAAATCACGCGGAGTTCATACGTCGCGCGGATGCGAATGGGGGACGCCCGTGTCCGAAGAACCGGGCCATGAACGTGTGATCGCGGGTCGCTACCGTCTGCTGTCCCCTCTCGGCCAGGGCGGCATGGGGACGGTGTGGCGGGCCCGTGACGAGGTCCTGCACCGTGAGGTGGCCGTCAAGGAGGTGCGCGCTCCGGCGGGACTGCCCTCGGCCGAGGTGGAGCGGATGTACGCCCGGCTGGAGCGCGAAGCCTGGGCCGCGGCCCGGGTGGCGAACCGCAACGTGGTGACGGTCTACGACGTCGCACACGAGGACGGGCGGCCCTGGATCGTCATGGAGCTGGTCCGCGGCATCGCCCTGTCGGACCTGCTGGACGCGGAGGGACCGATTCCCCCGCAGCGGGCCGCGCACATCGGCGCAGAGGTGCTGGCCGCCCTGCGCGCCGCGCACGCCGCCGGGGTGCTGCACCGCGACGTCAAACCGGGCAACGTCCTGCTGGCGAACGACGGCCGGGTGGTCCTCACGGACTTCGGCATCGCCATGGTCGAGGGCAGTTCCGCGCTGACCATGACCGGCGAGGTCATCGGCTCGCCGGAGTTCCTCGCCCCCGAGCGGGCACTCGGACGCACGCCGGGCCCCGAGTCGGACCTGTGGTCGCTCGGTGTGCTGCTGTATGCGGCGGTCGAGGGGAACTCACCGTTCCGGCAGAACACACCGCTGAGCACGCTACGGGCGGTCGTCGACGAGGAGTTGCCGCCACCGCGCCGGGCCGGTCCGCTGACTCCGGTGATCGAGGGGCTGTTGCGCAAGGACCCGGCGGAGCGCATCTCCGCCGAACGGGCCGAGCAGGACCTGCGGGTCATCGGAGCGGGCGGTACCCCTCGCACCGGCGCACCCGTGTACACGCCGACGGTCGCCGCGTATCCGAGCGGGCCGCCGACTCCCCCGCTGCCTGCATCCGCCTCCACGCCCGCCCCCACCACCGCAGCCACACGGCCCGCTCACACGGCTCCCGTCGATCCTCCGCGGCGCAACCGCCGTGCCGCCGTCGTGCTGGTCGCGGGCCTGGCCGCGCTCGCCCTGGCCCTGGCGGGAGTGACGTACGCGCTGATGAACCACGACAACGGCGGCGGTACGAGCAGTTCGAGCGGCGGCTCCACCCGCGCGGGCGGCGCCGAGGGCGGAGGCTCGGGCCGTTCGGGCAGCCCCGAGAGGAGCACCGGCGCGGGCACCGCCCCCTCCGGCGGATCGACGTCGGGCAGTGGCAGCGGCGGCAGTCGCACCGCGAGCCCGACCGCCCAGACCGTCCAGGTGACCGTCTCGGGCAGCCACACCGACTACACCGGCGCCTGTCCGCCGCCGGACGCGCAGGCACCCACCTTCACGGCGACGTTCACGGTGGGCAGTGTCCCGGTCCATGTGTCCTACCGCTGGGTGACCAAGACCGGGCAGGTGTCGGACCCGGGCTGGAAGACCCTGTCGTTCTCGGCGGGCAGCGACCGGACCAAGCAGCGGCAGGTCGTCGTCACCACGTACGACGCGGGCGGCTCGGTGCAGAACGAGATCGGCGTGGAGGTACGCGCTCCGGTGCGGGTCACGTCCAACTCCGTGCCGTTCTCGGTGACGTGTGAGAAGGAGACCCCGTCGGGCGGGGCCTCCCCCTCCAGTTCATGACGGTCAGGCCGCGCTGGTCAGCACCGGCAGATAGCCGCCGGACTGGCCGGCCGCGGTCGGGTGGTAGGACTCGCTGATGTTCAGCCAGTTGACGCTGTGAAGCCAGGGGTCGCCGGAGCAGATCTCGTGGCCGCTGAACGTGGCGCGCACGTCACCGAAGGTGAAGCCGTGGTCGGCGGCGCGCTTGGCGATGGCGGCGTCCAGGTAGTCGGCGGCGCCGTTGATCGCGGACCGCTTGGTCTCGGAGAGACCGAGGCAGGTGGTGCCGAGCTGGTAGAAGCGGGGGTAGCCCAGCACGACGACGTGCGCCGAGGGGGCCTTGGCGCTGATCGCCGAGTAGACGTTGTCCAGTTGGCCGGGCAGGCTCGAGTCCACGTACGCCTTGGCCGTCGCGATCCGCGAGAGGCAGGCGCTGTCGGACTGGAGCACACAGGTCGTCATGACATCGGAGAAGCCGGCGTCGTTGCCGCCGATGGTGAGGGACACCAGGCTCGTGGCCGAACCGAGGGTGCCGAGCTGATTGTTGAGGACGTCGGTCGTCTTGGCGCCCGAGCAGGCGAGGAAGCCGAAGGACGCGGGTGCGTGGGCGGCCTGCCACAGGTACGGGTAGGCCTTCGTGCTGCGGCTGCAGTTGCCGCTCGAGCTGATGTAGCTGCCGGAGCCGACGCCGGAGGAGTAGGAGTCGCCGAGGGCCACATAACCCCCGGTCGCGGTGAGGGGGGACGCCTGCGCCGCGGCGGCCCCGGTGAGGGCGAGGCCGACGGCGAGGAGGAGCGACGTCACGTATGCCGCATATCGGGAACGTCTCATGGAACCTCCCTTTAGCAGGATCTCTGCCACAACCGTGGTAGCAGCTACGCGTGTTGACAGGAAGTGTCCATGCCAAGACCATTTCGGCATTCAACAGGATCAACGCCCACACGACGGTTCCCCGGAGGCCACACCGTCTTTGGGGAACGGATGTTCAAAGCCGGCCAAGAATCCGCGCGTCCCGCTTCCGCATCTTGACGTCCCTCCGCCTGCTGCGCGACATTGAAGCCCGGCATCCGGCGCTTCGGGGGGCAAAGTCGCCAATGCAGACCTTAGGCATCAAGCCACCTTCATCAGGCAACGACGGGTGGTCGGGACAGGATCCGGGGAGGGACCTGTTTCCCCTGCTCGCGGGCGCGGCGGTCGCCGTCGCGGGGATCGGCGCGATCCTCGCTTTCGTCGATGCCGACTCACCGCTGCGCGGCCCGTTCGCGCTGTTCTTCCTGCTCGCCGCGCCGGCCACGGCCGTCGGCGCCGCCTTGCGCGGGCTGGAACCTTTCGCCCGCACGGTGGTGTCCGTCGCGGGAGCGATCGCGACCGACCTGCTCGTCGCCCAGGGCATGCTGGCGGTGCACCGGTGGTCGGTCACCGGCGGGATCGTCGCCGTGACCGTGATCAGCTCCCTCGCTCTCCTGCTGGTACTGGTACGACGGCAGCGCCGCCGTACGGCGAGAAGACGGGCCTGAAGACGTGGACATCAGCGTGTACCGCCCCGGCGAGCTCGGCTCCGCCGACCGGGCGGCGTGGACGGCTTTGCAGTCGAAGGCCCATCTGAACGGCTCGCCCGAACTGGCCAACCCGTTCCTGTCCCCGGAGTTCGCGCTCGCCGTGGGCAGAGCGAGACACGGCGTACGGATCGCGGTGGTCCGCGAGGACGGCGAGCCGGCCGCGTTCTTCCCGTTCCAGAGGACCGCCGCCGGCGTCGGCCGGGCCGTGGGCCTCGGCGTCTCGGACAGCCAGGGGCTGGTGCACCGGCCTGGCTTCGCCTGGGACGCACAGGAGTTGCTGCGGGCCTGCGGGCTCGCCGTCTGGGAGTTCGACCACCTGGTGGAAGGCCAGACGCCGTTCGAGGCAGGAGCCTCGGGCACCTTCCCGTCCCCGGTCATGGACATCGACCAGGGATACGAGGCCTATCTGAGCCGACTGCGCGCCCGGTCGCCCAAGTTCACCCGTACGACGCTCGCCAAGGAGCGCAAACTCGGACGGGACGCCGGCGAGGTGCGCTACGTCCACCATGAGCACGACCCGGCCGCCCTGCGCACGCTGATGGCCTGGAAGTCCGCGCAGTACCGCAGGACCGGGCGCAGCGACCGCTTCGCGCACCCCTGGATCAACCAGCTGGTGCAGCAGCTCTTCCACACCCGCTCGGAGCCGTTCGCGGGGATCCTGTCGGTGCTCTACGTGGGCGGCAGGCCGGTCGCCGCGCACTTCGGACTGCGCACCGAACGGGTGCTGGCCTGCTGGTTCCCGGCGTACGACACGGCATTCGCGAAATACTCGCCCGGGTTGATATTGCATCTGCGGATGGCCGAGGCCGCCGCCGCGGACGGCATAGCCTATTTGGATCTCGGGCGGGGCCACAAGGAATACAAGGACTCCCTGAAGACACGGGAACTCCTCGTGTCGGAAGGGTGGGTGACGCGTCGTCACCCCGTTGCACTCGGACACCGGGCGCGCCGCGCCCCGGTCCGGGCACTGCGCAATGCGGTGCTGTCACGGCCGGAACTTTTCGAACCCGCCGACCGGATCCTCAAACGGATGGGGAAAATCCGTTCGAAGGGTTGAGTTACGACCATACCAACAAAAAGCCGGGACACGTCCCAGGTCTTGCCATAAAGTCGCAATCGTCAATACCGTCATACATCAACCCGCATCGACCCATCATCAGGCGGCTCCAGGGGAGGGCTCAGGGTCCGCGATGGTTTCGGGGCGGGGCGCGGTAGGGGGGGTGCCGTGCTCGGTGACCACAGGTGTACCGAGTCGTGCCGCGCGACCGGCTGCCGTTTTTCCGGCAGACGGCCAGCTTTGCCAGCTCACCCGGCATGCACGGAGATCCATTTCGGCATGACGTAAGTGAGAACCCCCCTTTCGAACCGGACAAAGAGCCGGACTGTCCAGGGGCGGACGGTCCACCGGACGAGAGGGACCAGACTCATGAGTTCTGTATTGCGCCCGGCAGTTTCGGGACAAGATCCGTTAACGCCGGGGAAGTACCGGCCCATCTCCTCTCACCTGGCCATTGCGCCGCCGGTGAGTGTCGTGATCCCCGCCATGAATGAGGCGGAGAATCTCCCCTACGTCTTCAAGACCCTTCCCGGCTGGATTCATGAAGTGGTCCTTGTCGACGGGAATTCCACCGACGACACCGTGCAGGTCGCACGTGAGCTGTGGCCGGAGGTGAAGGTCGTCGAACAGCGCGGCAAGGGCAAAGGGGATGCCCTGATCACCGGGTTCGAGGCCTGCACCGGCGACATCATCGTGATGGTCGACGCGGACGGCTCGGCGGACGGTCACGAGATCGTCAGCTATGTCTCCGCGCTGGTGTCCGGCGCCGACTTCGCGAAGGGCTCGCGCTTCGCGAACGGCGGCGGCACCTCCGACATGACACCGATCCGCAAGCTGGGCAACCGGGTGCTGTGCGCGATCGTCAACGCCAAGTTCGGCGCCCGCTACACCGACCTCTGCTACGGCTACAACGCGTTCTGGCGGCACTGCCTCGACCAGATCGACCTCGACTGCACCGGCTTCGAGGTCGAGACCCTGATGAACATCCGGGTGGTCAAGGCCGGCCTCAAGGTGCAGGAGATACCCAGCCACGAGTACCTCCGCATCCACGGCGCCAGCAACCTGCGCGCGGTGCGCGACGGGTTCCGGGTACTGAAGGTGATCCTCAAGGAGCGCTCCAACAGGCGCGCGCTGCGCCGCCGCCCGCACGCCGTGGCGCTCAACTCCGGTCAGGGAGAGATGTCTTGAGCTACCCCGACATCTCCGTGGTGATCTGCGTCTACACCGAGGACCGCTGGGAGGACATCCTCGCGGCGGTCGCCTCGGTGCGGGCGCAGTCCCGGCCCGCGCGCGAAACGCTGCTGGTCGTGGACCACAACGAGACCCTGCGGGAACGGTTGACCGGGGAGTACAAGGAGGTCGAGGAGGTCCGCGTGATTGCCAACGCGGGCCCCCGCGGCCTGTCCGCCGGACGCAACACGGGAATCGCCGCCTCGCACGGGGAGATCATCGCGTTCCTCGACGACGACGCCGTGGCCGAGCGGGACTGGCTGAAACACTTCGCCGAAGGGTACGAGGATCGACGTGTCATGGCCGTCGGTGGCCGTACGATGCCGGTCTGGGCGTCGGGCCGTCGCCCGGCCTGGTTCCCCGAGGAGTTCGACTGGGTGGTCGGCTGTACGTACAGGGGACTGCCGCCCGGCCGGGTCCGGGTGCGCAACGTCCTCGGCGGCAACGCCTCCTTCCGCCGTGCGGCGTTCGAGGCCGCGGGCGGCTTCGCCACGGGCATCGGGCGCGACGGCGACAAGCGCCCGCTGGGCTGCGAGGAGACGGAACTGTGCATCCGCCTCGCCCGGGCCAGGCCCGACGCGGTCCTGCTGATCGACGACCGGGCGGTGATCCACCACCGGGTGCCCGCGCCGCGCGAGCACTTCGCGTACTTCCGCACCCGTACCTATGCCGAGGGCCTGTCCAAGGCGCTCGTGGCCCGGAGCGTCGGCTCCGACAAGGGCCTGGAGTCGGAGCGCCGCTACACCACCCGGGTTCTGCCCGCCGGGGTGGCCCGCGGGCTGCGCGACGCCCTGCTGGGCCGCCCCGGCGGCGCGGGCCGGGCGGGCGCGATCGTGGCCGGGGTGCTCACCGCGGCCGGCGGATACGTCCTCGGGAGCGTCCGGGCGCGCAGGGGCGGCACCGTGTTCTCGGTGGTCCCGATCGAGCGGATCCCGGAGGGCGAGGGGGAGGCAGCATGAGCGACCTGGCCGTGCCCATTCTGATGTACCACTCGGTCGCCACGGCACCGAACGAGGCGACGCGCGCCCTGTCGGTGGCGCCCGAGGCCTTCACGGAGCAGATGGCCCTGCTGGGCGACCTGGGTTTCACACCCGTCACCACCGCCGATCTGGCGAGGAGCTGGCGGGAGGACGGTCCGCTGCCCGAGCGCCCCGTCCTCATCACCTTCGACGACGGCTACGAGGGCGTGCACCGGCACGCCCTGCCCGTGCTCGCCAAGCACGGCTTCGCGTCCACGCTGTTCGTCTCGACCGGCTGGATCCGCGGTGCCCACGACACCGGCGGCGGCCTGGACACCATGCTCCACTGGGACCAGGTCCGCGATCTCGCGGGCGCCGGGGCCGAGATCGGCGGACACAGCCACACCCATCCGCAGCTCGACCAGCTGGACGACGACGCCCTCCGGTTCGAGCTGCGGCGCTGCACGGAGATCGTCGCCGACGAACTGGGCACCCGCCCGGTCTCGTTCGCCTACCCGTACGGCTACTCCAGCCGCCGGGTGCGCCGCACGGTGCGCGAGGCGGGATACCGCCAGTCGCTCGCCGTCGGCAACGCTCTCGCGCGCCGCCGCCAGGGCCCGTACGCGCTGCAACGGGTCACCGTGCGCCGCAGTACCGGTGTCGAGGAGTTCGAGCGGCTCGTCCAGGGCCGCGCGATCGCCCGCAACTTCGCCAGGGACCGCGTCCTCACCCAGGGGTACGCCGTGGTCCGAAGAGCACGACAGGTCCGCCGGAAGGCCATGCGTTCCCGTGTCTGACACGACGACCACCACCACCCAGGCCGCACAGGCCACGACCACGGCGACCGAACAGTCCGGGCGCCGCCTCCGCCTGCCGGGACGCGGCGGGGGCGGCGGCAACCAGCTGTTCCGCAACGCCTATGCGCTGATGCTCAACACCGGTATCTCCGCGGTGCTCGGCCTCGGCTACTGGCTGGTCGCGGCCCGCTACTACTCCGATTCCGCGGTCGGCCAGGGCTCGGCCGCGATCGCCGCGATGAAGCTCCTCGCCGGGCTCACCGCGGTGACGCTGACGGGTGCCCTCGCCCGTTTCATACCGGTCTCGGGCCGGACCACCGGACGTCTCATCTTCCGTACGTACGCCGGGAGTTCGGTCGTCGTGGCACTCGCGTCGGGGGTCTTCCTGCTGACGCTGGACGTGTGGGGGCCCTCGTACCGCTTTCTGCACGGACCGGGTACGGCGCTCGTCTTCGTGGTGGCCGTCGTCTCGTGGAACCTGCTGACCCTCCAGGACGGTGTGCTGACCGGGCTGCGCAGTGCGCTGTGGGTTCCGGTGGGCAACACCGTGTTCTCCGCGGTGAAGCTGGTGCTGCTGGTCGGGCTCGCGGCCGCGATCCCCATGATGGGTGTCTTCGTCTCCTGGGTGGCGGCCATCGCCACGTCCGTGCTGCCGCTGGGCTGGCTGGTGTTCCGGCGCCTGGTGCCCCGGCACATCGAGGCGACCGAGGAGCACGCCAGGCCGCCGTCCCTCAAGGAGGTCGGGCGGTTCCTGGCCGGCGACTACACCGGCTCGCTGTTCTCGCTCGCCGTGGTCTACCTCGTCCCGGTGATCGTGGCCTCGCAGGTCAGCTCCGCGGACAACGCGTACTTCTACATCACCACCACCATCGGCGGCACGGTCAACCTGCTCGCCATCAACATGGGCGCGTCGCTGACCGTCGAGGGCTCGCACGAGCCGGCCCGGCTCGCCGCCAACACCCGGGCCGCGCTCAAACGCATGGCCCGCATCATGCTGCCGGTGTGCGGCCTGCTGTTCCTCGGAGCGCCGCTCATCCTGCACGTCTTCGGCGAGGGCTATGCCCACTCGGCGACCCCGCTGCTGCGCTGGTTCGCGGTCGGCGCGCTGCTGCGGGTGGTCATGGAGACGTACTTCGCCGTGCTGCGCGCCCAGAGCCGCACCTTGGGACTCGCCTGCCTCCAGGGCCTGCTGTGCGTCCTGGTGCTGGGGCTGACCCTGCTGCTGCTTCCCCGCATGGGGCTGACCGGCGCGGGCGTCGCGGAGATCTCCAGCCTCGCGGTGATCGTGTCGATCGCCGCACCGAAGCTGTTCAGGATCGTGCGCGCCGCGCCCGCGGACGCCCTGCCCGAGGACGCGGCGCCGGACGGGGACCTCGCCGACCTGGGGGCGCGCGAGGTCCCCGCACCGAGGAGCGGGCCGTCCTGGGCGAAGAAGCTCGACGCCGACACGCTCGCGCTCGGCATCCACGTCGACTTCGACCATGTGGAACGCCGGCCGGACGTACGCCCCGGCCCGGGCACACCGCCCACCGGGACACCCGCGGTGCGCGAGGAGCGCGAGGAGCGCGACCGGACCTGGGAGTTGCGGCTGAAGCTCCCGGAGGGTGCGGTGGGGCTGCCGGTGGAGGAGGGGGAGAGCCGCGCCTCCGAGGCCGCGCGGGGAACTGCGCGACAAGCCACGGACGACCCGCAGCTCACGGGCGACCCGCACGCTTCCGGCGCTCCGAACGGAGTGCTCCTGCTCGGTTGTCTGCTCTTCTCCGCGCTGGTGCTGTACTGGGTGCCCGCGCTGGCGCTCGGTGACGTCTCCCTGGACCGGATGGGCGGCCTGGGACTGATCTCGGTCCTGCCGCTGCCGACGCTGGCCGGGGCCGCGCTGCTGGTCGTGGTCTTCGCCGCGCTGCTGTGGCGCGGCCGCGAGCACAGGGGGCTGCTGCTGGCCACCTTGCTCGCCACGGTGGTGTCGCTGCACGCGCTGCCCGCGGTGATCGAGGCCGAGCCACGGTTCGCGACGGCGTGGCAGCACCTGGGGTTCATCGACTACATCGACCGGACCGGCTCGGCCGTACCGGACCTGGACGCGCGCTGGAGCTGGCCGGGCTTCTTCGCGGGGGCCGCGTTCGTCGCGAAGGCCTGCGGGGTCACCGACCTCACCGAGGTCATCCGCTGGTGGCCGCTGACCATGCAACTCCTCTATCTGGCACCCATGTTCCTGCTGGTGCGCGCCCTGCGGGCGAGCTGGCGCGCCAAGTGGACCGGCATCTGGATCTTCGTACTCAGCGGCTGGGTGGGCCAGGACTACTTCTCCCCGCAGGGCTTCACCTATCTGCTCTACCTGGTCTTCGCGGCGATCCTGCTGGTGTGGTTCCGCGCGCCGCGCGTGATCTGGACGAAGGCGCGGCCCGGCGAGGCGGAGGTCGAGCCGACCGACCGCCGTCAGCGGGCCGTGCTGCTCATGGTGCTGACCGGCCTGTACGCGGCGAGCGTCCCGGCCCATCAGCTCACCCCGTTCGTGATGCTGGGCGTGCTCGCGGCCCTCGTCGTGGCCGGCCGCTGCGAACTGCGCGGCCTGCCGATCCTGTTCGCCGTGCTGGTGGCGTTCTGGGTCGGATTCATGGCCGAGCCGTACTGGTCCGGGCACTTCAACGAGCTCTTCGGTGGGGTCGGCGGCGTCGGCAGCAATGTGTCGACGTCCGTCTCCGGGCGCATCCAGGGTGGCGACTCGACGCACAAGCTCGTGCTCTACACACGGGTGCTGCTGGCCGGCGGTGTGATGGCTTTCGCGTGCTGGGGCTGGTGGCGGCGTCGCCGCCACCGGTACCGCGAGCGGTCGCTGCTCGTGCTCACCTTGGTGCCGTTCCTGGGCTTCGGCATGCAGTCGTACGGCGGTGAAATGGCGCTGCGCGTCTTCATGTTCGCCGTGCCCGGGGCGGCGTTGCTCGGCGGGCTCGCCCTCTTCCCGCGTGCCGGCGCGACGGCCGAGGAGCGGGAGAAGGACCGGGTGAGCCTCGCCCCGCTCGCGGCGCTCATGGCGGGCCTGCTGCTGATGGGCGGCTTCCTGGTGGCCCGCTGGGGCAACGAGACGTTCGAGCGGATCCGCCCGGGCGAGGTCGCGGCCATGGACTACGTGTATGCGCACGACAACCCGACCGTACGGCTGCTGTGGATGAGCAACGACACGGTCAACAATGTGACACCCGCGATGCCGTGGGGCGCGAAGGACATGGAGAAGGTGCAGTACGTGCCGACGCTGGCACCCGGCGATCCGGTCCTGGTGTCGGGCCTGGTCAAGTCGCTGAAGGACGCGGGCCCGAACTCGTACCTCATGATCAACCGCAGTCAGGTGACCTACCTGCGGATGGACGTGGGCTACCCGGCGACCTGGGAGTCCCGGCTCATCAAGAACCTGGACGACCGCCAGGAGCTGACCAAGGTCCTCGCCAACGACGACGTGACCCTGTACGCGCTGCGCAAGCAGCCCGCGGGCGAGGTCGCGAAGCCGCATCCGGGGCCGATCGGACCGCGGGTGACCTGGACGCCGTGGTCGGTCGTCGGGGGGCTCGCGACCGTCGCGCTGGTTCTGCTGCTCATCGCTCGCGAGGTGGTACGGGTCGCGGTGCAACCGGGCATACGGCAGCTGCGGTGGCTGCAGAGCAGCTTCTGGTTCTCGCTGCCGTTGCTCGCGGTGTTCCTGGCCTCACTGGTGCAGCGGTTCCTGACCATGGGGAAGGGCTGACGCACGGAACGGAACCTACGGGGTGAAACAGGAAACGGACGAGGCGAGAAGGGCTCGGCGCGGAAACCCGGGGCGGCTCAGCGCCGAAGCCACTTCACCTCGTAGGGCTTCATGTCGAACCGCTTGCCGTCGACCTGTGCGCTGATCGGACGGTCGAGGATGTTCACCACCAGGACCGCCCTGTCGCTCGCAAGGACACGGACGTTGGGGACGTCGTCCTTGGCGACCGGCACCGTGCGGTAGGCGGTACCGGGCGGGAACTCCTTGCCGAAACGGGAGACCAGGTCGTACATGGGAAGTGGCCGGCCGCCGCCCGAGGCAGCGGTCGGGGTCCACAGACAGCCGGCGCAGCCGGTGCCCTGCTGCTCCTCCGGGTTCCAGTAGAAGCCGGAGGAGGCGCCGCCCCTGACCATCGCGATCATCCCGGTGGCCTGGACGGCGACGCGATGGTCCTCGGTCCAGCCCTTGCGGTTGTCGCTGCCGTCGGCGGGCTCGACGTAGTACTCGGCCCACCACAGCGGCAGGCCGCGGGTCTGCCGCCGCACCCAGGCGCCGACGGCGGTGAGCTTGTCGGTGGCGGCGAACTCGTCGGGCAGCAGGTCGTCGTCCTTGGTGTAGCTGGAGCCGTCCACGACGACGAAGTCGGCGCCCGCCTTGTGCGCGTTCCAGTAGTCGAAGGCATCGAGGACCCGCTGGTCCATGGCGCCCCAGGTACCGCGCAGGGCTGTTGCGGCGTTGTCCTTCTGGCGCGGGTTGACGCTGTCCATGACGAGGTACGGGCCACCGACCATGATCTTGTCGTCGACCTGCTTGAGCGCCGTGTAGACCTGGTTGTAGAGCTCGGTGTAGCCCTCGTAGTCCCAGCGGGCCTTGGAGTCGTTCCAGAAGCCCTTGAACTCGTTCCAGACGATGAAGTGACGCACGTCCGGGTAGCGCCTGGCGACGGTCGCCGCGAGGGCGGCGAAGTCCTTGTAGTGGCCGGGGGTCGGGGCGGTCTCCAGCGCGGACTGGCTCCAGTTGGTGTTGTCGGCGCCCGCCCTGCCGCCCTTCATCCAGTCCGGGGCGCAGCACAGGGTGACGACCGGGGTGCCGCCCGACGCGCGGACGAAGTCGATGCGACGGTCCATCTCGGTGAAGTCGTAACGGCCCTTGACCGGTTCGGGGTTGCCCGCGCCCCAGCCCATTATGGCCTGATTCTGCGGCAGCGCCGTCCCCGACAGGAGTCCCTCGACGCGTGTGGTGGCGGCGGAGCTGCCCTCGTCGGCGCTGTACTGGGTGTGGGTGAAGCCCCAGCCGACGTCCGGTTTCGTCTCCGCGGGCGGGGTGGCGGGCGTGCCGTGCACCTTGTCGCCGTCGCGGGTGGTGCCTCTGGTGCTCGCGCCGTTGCCGGGCAGCGTGCTGATCAGGGTCACCACCAGGGCCAGAGCGGCCGCCCCCACGCCGAGCAGTGCGGTGAGGCGCCACCGCCCTGCCCCCGAAACCCACCCATGACGTCCCATCATGGGCCACAGTAACGGCGGAATTCGACCGAAGGGCGGATTCCGTCATACGACGGTCCGGCAACAGGACGGACCGGAGGGAACAGGAATACGGCGCACAGCCGACACACCCGGCGCACTGCGGAAACCGGGTGCACGGGACCGTGGTGTGACGGATCATGGCGGCATGTCTGCGAACCCACACGACGCTCTGCCGATCCGGCTCAACGTCGACGACAGCGACTCGCCGTCCGACGTCGTCGACGCGCTGTTCCTCGGCCGCTTCGCGACGGGCGAGCAGCCGTACTCGCACGCGGTGAACATCGACCGCGTCCGCTCCGGGGCGACGCTCCTGCCGCCGGGCGCCCGGGTGCTGCGGGTCGCCCGCGACGACGACCGCAGCGCGACCCTGGCGGAGGGCGAGGGCTGGACGCTGCTGGTCTCCCGCTGGAACCGCGGCGCGGACGTCACGGTGACCGCGACCACCGCCGAGCTGGCGGAGCGGGTGCTGCACCAGGCCACGGACGGCGCGGCGGACGAGCCGGAACCCCAGCCGGAGAACGTGACGATGGGCTTCTGGTACGTCTCTCCGAGGCGGGGCCCGCACCGCACCACCCGCCAGATCTCGGCGGGTACGTGGGAGGAGGTCCGCCCGAATTACACGGCACCGGTCGCGGACGCCATGGACCGGCTGATGAAGACGACACCGGAGGACATCGCGGGCCGCCTGCTGCTACTCCACGGACCGCCGGGCACGGGCAAGACGTCGGCGCTGCGCACGCTGGCCCGCTCGTGGCGGGACTGGTGCCAGGTGGACTGCGTCCTGGACCCGGAGAGGCTCTTCAGCGACGTCGGCTATCTGATGGACATCGCGATCGGCGAGGAGGACGGCGCGGGCAAGGGCCGCTGGCGGCTGCTACTGCTGGAGGACTGCGACGAGCTGATCCGCGGCGAGGCCAAGCACACGGCGGGCCAAGCCCTGTCCCGGCTGCTGAACCTGACGGACGGGCTGCTGGGCCAGGGCAGGAACGTCCTGGTGGGCGTCACGACCAACGAGGACCTGGAGCGCCTGCATCCGGCCGTCGTCCGTCCCGGACGCTGTCTGGCCCGCATCGAGGTCGGCCCGCTGACCCGGCCCGAGGCGGTGAACTGGCTGGGCCGTGAGGAGGGCGTGAACCGTGAGGGGGCGACCCTGGCGGAGCTGTACGCGCTGCGGCGGGGGACGTCGCCGACATCGGTGCCGGACCCACGGGCGGGGGCCGACTCGGGGCTGTACCTGTAGGGCGCCTGCGGCACCCTGTGAAAGGCCGCGGCCGATGCTTTGATGGATGTATGACCCTGTTCGTCGGCACGTCGGGGTGGCAGTACAAGGACTGGCGCGACGTCCTGTACCCGGCCGACGTGCCCATGCGGCTGTGGCTGGAGGAGTACGCGAGGCGGTTCGCGACGGTCGAGATCAACAACGCCTTCTACCGGCTGCCGTCCCGGGAGACCTTCGAGAGCTGGCGGGAGCGGGTGCCGCAGGACTTCGTGGTCGCGGTGAAGGCGAGCCGCTATCTGACGCACATCAAACGCCTGCGCGACCCCGAGGAGCCGGTGCACCGCCTGATGGACCATGCGGCGGGCCTCGGCGGGCGCCTCGGCCCGGTGCTGCTCCAGCTCCCGCCGACACTGCGCGCGGATGCCGCCCTGCTCGACGACTGCCTGGCCTGCTTCCCGTCCGGCACCCGGGTCGCGGTCGAACCACGCCACGACTCCTGGTGGACATCGGAGGTGCGCGGGGTGCTCGAGGCCCGGGGCGCCGCGCTGTGCTGGGCCGACGTACTGTCCCGCCCGGTCACCCCGCTGTGGCGGACCGCCGACTGGGGCTACGTCCGCTTCCACGCGGGGCGCGCCCAGCCGTGGCCGCGCTACGGCCGCAGGTCCCTGACGTCATGGGTCCAGCGCATCGCGGAGGCCTGGCCCGACGACCGGGACGTCCATGCCTACTTCAACAACGACCCGCACGCGGCGGCGGTGGAGGACGCGAGGGTGTTCGCCCGCGTGGCTGGGGCGGCGGGCCTGGCGGTCACCCGTACACCCCAACAGCTGGGTGCGGCACCCGCGTCCGCCGCGCAGTCCCAGGAGATGTCCGGCCGTTCTCCCTGCGGTGCCGAACCGGCCCGGCCTAACCGGGCAGCCGGCCGACCGGCCTCTCAGCTCCCGTAAGCCGCCCGCAGGGCGTCCCGCGCGGCGGCCAGCGCCGCGTCCTCGGCCAGCCCGAGCCGCCGGACCCGCTCGGCATACGCCTGCGCGGCCGACGCTGCCTCACGTTCCGCGGCCGAGCCGGCGGCGGCCACGAACGTTCCGTTGCGGCCCCGGGTCTCGATGACTCCGTCCGCCTCCAGCGCCCGGTACGCCTTGGCGACCGTGTTCGCCGCGAGGCCGAGGGACTCGGCCAGTCCGCGCACGGTCGGCAGCCGGTATCCCACCGGCAGCTCCCTCGCCCTTGCCTGCTCGGAGATCTGCGCCCGTACCTGCTCGTACGGCGGCGCGCTCCCGTCGATGTGGATCTTCAAGGTCACGAGGAGATTGTCCCGCATCCGCCGGAAAATGAGAGGCACCCCCACGCTTCGGCCGCGTACCGTGCGCCGTCATGACAGTGATGGTGCGCGACCTACGCCCCGACGTACGCGCCGACGCCGAGGGTTTCGCCCGGGTCCGGCGTCTCGCTCTGCCCTTCGTCCTGTGCACCCCCGAGTCGATCGCCCACGACGCCGCCCACAGGCACCCCGGCGCCCACTACCGGCAGCTCGTCGCCGAGGAGGAAGGCGAGATCGTCGGCACGGCCCAGACCGGAATCGTCCATGACAGCCCGGAACCCGGCCAGGGCTTCGTCAACGTGTACGTGCACCCGCAGCGCACGCGCCGCGGCGCGGGATCGCTGCTCGTCCGTGCCGCCGAGGAGCAGCTGTCCGCCATGGGCGCGACGAGGCTCTTCGCCTGGGTCCTGGACGAGCCCGGCAGCCGTGCCTTCGCCGAGCGGCACGGCTATCGCGCGAGCCGCTCCGCGTACTTCTTCCGCCTGGATCTGGCGCACCGCGACCTGCCACCGCTCCAAAGCCCGCCGCCCGGCGTCGAGTTGCGTACGGGCGCGGACTTCGCCGACGACCCGCACCCCCTGTTCGAGCTGGACGCGGAGACGATGGCCGACGAACCGGGCGACGTCTCCCACGAGTTCGCCGACTACGAGGCCTGGCTCCGGGAGAGTTGGCACCACCCCCTCTTCAGCCCCGAGCTGACCTCGGTGGCGGTGGTCGACGGCCGTCCCGCCGCCTTCAGCGCGGCCCGTACCGACGACACCACCCTCTACGGCACGGCGATGACCGGCACCGCCCGCGCCTTCCGCGGCCGCGGCCTCGCCAAGCTCGCCAAGAACCACAGCCTGCACCGAGCCCGCGCCGCCGGGTTCACGGAGGCGTTCACGGGCAACGACGCCGGCAACGCCCCGATGATCGCGATCAACAAGTGGCTCGGCTACGAGATCTGCGCCACGGAGGTGCGTCATGTCCGCGAACTCGGCTGAGACGACGACCAGGATGGAGGTCGTCCTGGTCAAGGCCGGCCGTACGAAGATCCGTTACCCCGCCGAGCTGCTCCACGACGACGGCAACCGCATCACCGTACGCGCGCCGTGGGCGGGCGACGGTGTCCGGGACTTCGGCTTCGTACGGTTCGAACCCGGTGATGTCTTCACCGAGCACTACTGGCGCGACCGCTGGTACGCGGTCAAGGAGGTCCGCGACGGGCAGGGCGTCCTGAAGGGCTGGTACTGCGACATCACCCGCCCGGCCGCCGTCCGGGGCGGGGAACTGGTCGTCCCGGACCTCGACCTGGACCTGTGGCGCTCCGCGGACGGCACGACCGTACTCCGCCTCGACGAGGACGAGTTCGCGGCGAGCGGCCTCGCGAGAACGGATCCGGAGGCCGCCGCGGCGGCCGTGCGGGCCCTCGAGACCCTCGAACTCCTCGCCCGCGAAGGCGACTTCGGGGCCCTGTCGGCCTGAGCGGGACGGTCAGGGCACCGCCACCACCGCGTACCGCTCGTCCTCCACCTGCCTGCCCCACAGCCGGGTGTCGTCCGACAGCCGCTCGACGCGTACGTCCCGGGCCAGGGGCGTGAGCAGGGCGGTCAGGCGGTCGGCGGGTATGCCGACCAGGCTGGTCGTCCCCCACACGCCCTCCACCAGCACCAGACGCCCGCCGGGGCGCAGCAGTCCGCGCCAGTGCCGCAGGGTCCGGGCCGGGTCGGGCAGGGTCCACAGCACATGGCGCACCAACACGGCGTCGAAGAGCTGCTCGCCGACCGGCGGCTGCGCCGCATCACCGGTCAGGAACACGGCGTCGCGGCCCGCCAGCTTGGCGCGCGCCCGGGCGACCATGGGCGGCGACAGATCCACGCCCGTCACCCGGTGCCCCTGCTCGGAGGCGAGGAGTGACAGGCTGCCCGTGCCGCAGCCCAGATCCAGGAGGTCACCGGGGTGCGGGGGCAGCCACGCCTCCAGCCGGGCGGCCCATGCCTCGCGCACGACGGGGTCGCGCAGCCCGTGATCCGGTTCCTCGTCGAAGGTGGCGGCCTCGGCGTTCCAGTCGATGTCCGCGCCGGGCGCCGCCGAGGTTTCGGCGCCCTCGTTACTGGCCATGTTCCTGGTCATGTACCTGGTCATGCCGCCAGGGTCTCAGCCACCACTGACAACCGGATCGTGAAAGCCGCCGCGGACAACCGGATCGTGACAGCCGCCACAGACAGACCGCCACCGATGAGCAACCCTCACCCAAAGGGTCTACCTCCGCACAAATACGGAACCCGGTAGACACAAGGAGGCAGCCATGCGCCGCGTGACCGTGCACAAGCCCCTGAAGAGGGCGGAATCCCGCCGAGTGCGGGAGGAAGCCGACGAACGCCCCGTCGAGCGGCCGGAGGTGCGGAAGGACATCGCTCGCCTCTGGTGGCCGGACGGCTGAGCCCGTCGGCCCGTCACTCCTGGGACCGCACGAGAATCTCAGTCCAGCCGCTTGCGGTAGTGGACACGGTCGTACGGCCCGTCGACCCGGCGCTCCACGGCCTCGTATCCGTACCTCGGGTAGATCTCCTGGTTCTCCCACATCATGGCGTTCGTATAGAGCCTGACCTCGGGCAGTCCGAGTGCTCGCGCGCGTGCGTCCACGAAGGCGAGCAGCCGCCGCCCCACGCCCCGCGCCTGGGCGCCGGGATGCACGGCGATGCTGTCGAGGAAGAAATGGTCCTCGTGCGCCTCCACCACCACGAGCCCGGCCACCGGCTCCCCCGCCACGAACACGCGCCCCGCGGCCACGTTCGCCGCGTGGTCCGCCTCCATGGGCTGCGGCACCACCCCGATGCGCTCGATGTAGTGGTGGTACGCGGCGTCGGTCACGGCCCGCACGGCCGGCACGTCCGCGGCGACGGCGGCCCTCACGTCCCCGGCCGTCATGGCGTCTGCCCTGGCATCTGTCATGGACCGCACGGTACTTACCTGAGCGCAGTCTCAGTACCCCCTTAACAGCGCCATAAGGATCTCCTCGACCCGCCCTCAGCAGGCGATTCCACGAGTTCTCGGGGCTAGTTTGCTGATCGCCCCCACGGGATCCGCCGCCCGCGTCCAGGACCGCTCCGAGGAGTTCCCCCATGCCCGTACGCCGCAGAGCCGCCGTCGTCGCCGTCGGAGCCGTCCCGCTCCTGCTCGCCGGGCCGGCCGCCGTGCCCGCGCTCGCGCACGGCTCGATGGCCGGTCCGGTCAGCCGGGTGTCGCAGTGTTATGCGGAGGGTCCCGAGAACCCCAGGTCGGCCGCGTGCGGTGCGGCGGTCGCGGCGGGCGGAACCCAGGCGCTCTACGACTGGAACGGCGTGCGCATCGGCGACGCCAACGGACTGCACCGGGCGCTGATCCCGGACGGCAAGCTGTGCAGCGCGAACAACGACGAGTTCAAGGGCCTCGATCTGCCCCGCGCCGACTGGCCGGCGACCTCCGTGCACAGCGGTGCGTACACGTTCCGGTACCGCGTGACCGCCCCGCACAAAGGCACCTTCACGGTCTACGTCACCAGGCCCGGCTACGACCCGTCGAAGCCGCTCGCCTGGGCCGGCCTGGACCTCGGGCATCCGGTCGCCACAGCCGTCGACCCGGTCGCGCGCGGCGGCTATTACACGTTCTCCGGCGTCCTTCCGCAGCGCTCCGGCAAGCAGCTGCTGTACGCCGTCTGGCAGCGCTCGGACAGCCCGGAGGCCTTCTACTCCTGCTCGGACGTCACCTTCGGTGGCTCCGGCAGTGGTGCCGCGAACCGTGGTGCCACGAGGGGCCCGGTCCCGGCACCGTCCGCCTCCGCGCCCTCCGAACGGCAGATCGAGGCCGGCGCCGGCAGGTCTACGGTCGGCCACCACGGTCACGGCGGCCACGCGGCCGGTACGCCGGCCACGGCCGCGGCGGACACCACGTCGGCCGACCGCCCGAGCGCCGCCGGTGCCGCGCACCACCTCGCCGAGACCGGGAGCAGCGGTTCCGCCCCGTATCTGACGCTCGGTGGGGCTGCCGCCCTGGCGCTGGGGGCCGCGGCCCTGTTCGCGTCGGTCCGCCGGCGCGCGACGGGCGGGGGCCGGCGCGGGCGATGAAGCTCCGGGGCCTGTCCGGCGGCTCAGGCCGGACAGGCCCCGGAAACGGCCGTAGCCCCTGGGGAGATGGCCACGGACGTTCTGCCGCACCCTCGGGTCAGCTGAACACCGAGGCGCAGTTGGTCGCGGTGGCGTGCCCCGGATCGAGGGCGTTCGCCACCTCGTGGAAGGCGATCCGGTCGGTCAGACCGATTGCCACGTGCTCGGAGAAGTCGACCACGCACAGGTCCTGCAACAGGACGTTGTGCACGTCGGATCCGCTCAGGAACTGCGACCTGTACGGCGTGGCCACCTCGTCGTACTTGGTGGCGATGACCGTGTAGTGGACGCCGGGCACGGTGTCGCCGCCCGCGTTGAGCTTGGCCAGGAACTCCGAGCCGACCGCCTGGTCGGCGAGCCCGGGCGTGGCCGCGGAGAGCAGGTCCTGGGCCCCCGGGAAGTACGGGAGCAGGTTGGTGAGCCCGTCCAGGGTGGTGCCGTGGTTGTCGGGCGCGATGCCGACGAGGGCGTTCACCTTGTCGGCGCCGCCGAGGAACTTCAGGTAGTAGCGAGGCATCATGCCGCCCTGCGAGTGGCCGACGATGTCGGCCTTGGCGGCGCCGGTCGCGGCGAGCACCTTGTCGACGAAGGAGTGGAGCTGTTCGGCGGACGTGGCGATGGGGCCGAGGCCGTAGAAGAGGGGAACCCCGGGCAGCTGGCCGTAGTCGAGGGAGAAGACGCAGTAACCGCGGTCCTCCAGATAGGGCGCGAGGGCCAGCCAGTTGTCGACGGCGTTGCCGAAGGTTCCGTGGACCAGGACGACGGGGCGGGGGTGGGCGGCGGAGGGCTTGCACGAGTAGTCGTTCCAGCCGCTGCTCGGCGCGGCGGCCTCGGCGGTGGCGGCGGGGACCACGGCGACCACGGTGGCCAGCAGCAGGGCGGCGAGCGGTCTGAACACTCGTTTCCAGGGCAGCATCGGGTGATCTCCTTGCGGCTCACGGGAGGTATGACGGCCTTAACCTGTGATCCGGATCACGGGATGCTGTTCACTCGTCAAGTTACGGACGAGTAGCCCCGGTGTGAAGTTACGTGTCAGTAAAAACTTGCGGCGACAGCCGACGGCAGCCGGGATTCCTGGTACCGCCCTGAACACATACGACGTGCCGTCACCAGGCGGGCCTGACCGGCCCATACGGCGCAATCCGCGACAACTGTCCCTGGAGTGCACGGATTTCGCGCTCACCGAGGAGCTCCGCCCACGGCCGTACGGCGTCCGCAGCGGCTTCCTCGGCGGCCCGCGTGCAGGCCAGACCACGCCCGGTCAGCACGACCAGCCGGGCCCGCGCATCCGCGGGATGCGGCCGCCGCTCGGCGTATCCCTTGCGCACGATCTCGTCGACGAGCTGGCTCGCGGCCTGCTTGGTGACCCCGAGATGGGCGGCGAGTTCGGTGACGGTGGCGCCGTCCGGGGTGAGCCGGGCGAAGGCGAAGCCGTGCGCGGGCCGCAACCCCTCGAACCCGCGCGCGACGACGCCGTCGTGAATGCGCTGCGTCAGCTCGCCCGCTACGGCGAGCAGGGCGGCGGACAGGGCCATGGCCTCGGAGTTCTGCACGAAGGCATTCAAACACCCTTGACGAGACGGTCAAGCAGCTTGACCATATTCACAGTAGTCAAGCAACTTGACCATCTCTTCCGAGGGAGACACCCATGCCCGTCGTCCGCTCGTCCGAAGCCGTCACCCATGAGATGCACGGCGCCCGTTTCGTCTCGTACGCCACTCCCCTGACCGGGAGCCAGGAGCTGTGCGCATGGCGCGGTGAGATCCCCGCGGGGACCCGCGCCCCCCTCCACACCGTGACCCGGGAGGAGATCTTCCATCTCCTCGACGGCGAGCTGCTGGTCACGCTCGACGGCCACGTCGAGCGGATCACCGCGGGGGACACAGTGATCATCAATCCCGGTGCGACCCTCGGCGTGGAGAACCCGACGGACGAGGTCGCCGTCTCCTGGGTCACCACCTCCATCGGCCTGGAGGCGGAGCTCGCCGACGGCAGTCGGGTCGCACCGCCGTGGGCCAACCGCCCCTGAGAACCGTCCTGGTGACCGAAAGGCGGACCGTCTCCGCCGGGCCGTCGCGGCGGCCCGGCGAAGACAGGGGCCGCCTGCCCCGGGGACACCGGGGAGGCAGGTGAGCGGCCCCCGCGAAGGGGCGAGGTGGCCGGTACGAAGGCGTCGGAGCGGCGGGGTCGCCCGGGCACTGCGACCCGCGCACCCCGCCGGATCACAGGGTGCGATGTCAGCGAGTGGCGAGCACCATTCGGAAGCGGGCGGCGCCGGAGAGCATTTTCCGGTACGCCTCATCGGCCCGGCTCAACGGCACGACCTCGACCATCGGGCGGATTCCGTGCAGGGCACTGAACGCCATGGTCTCCTGCACATCCTGCGCGGTGCCGGACGCATGGCCGCGCACGACCCTGCCGCTCATGATCAGCTGGGGCGGGCTGATCCCCAGCGGCTCGGGAACCGCCCCGATGACCACGAGCTCGCCGCGGTGCGACAGCCCGTCCACGGTCGCTGTGATGGCATCGGAGCTGCCGGCGGTGGCCAGCACGGCCTTGGCGCCGCCCAGGGACTGCAGCGCGTCTGCGACGCCGGTGCCCGCCGTGCTGTCGATGTAGTGGTGAGCGCCGAGCTGCTTGGCGATGCCGGCCTTGTCGGCTCCGCGGGCGATGGCCACGGTCCGAAAGCCCATGGCGGCCGCATACTGCACCCCCAGGTGGCCGAGGCCGCCGATGCCGAGTACGGCGACCAGGTCGCCCGGCCGTGCGGAGCTGCGCCGCAAGCCGTCGAACGTGGTCACCCCTGCGCAGGCCATGGGCGCCGCATCGGTCGCCGCCAGCGCGTCGGGAATGCGGGCCAAGGCGTCGGCGGGCGCGATCACCACCTCTGCGAAGCCCCCGTCGTACGCCCACCCGGGAACCTTCAGGTTCTCGCACACGACGAAGTCGCCCTGTCTGCAGGGCGTGCAGTGGCCGCAGCTGCCTCCGAACCAGCCGACCGCCACCCGGTCGCCCACCTGCCAGCCTCTGTCCCGCGTTCCCTCGCCGAGCTCCTCGATGCGCCCCGCGATCTCGTGCCCGGGAACCAGCGGGAACCGGACGCCCGGCACCGCGGCGTTCACGAAGAGGGCGTCGCTGTGACAGACCCCGCAGGCCTCCACGGCGATCCGTACGTGGCCGGGGCCCGGCTGCGGCACCTCACGCTCGGTGATCTCGAACAGCCCGTCGGCGGTGTCCACCTGTGCGACTCGATAGGTACTCATCTGGCTCTCCGGGAAAGAGTGGGAGGGCCCCTGGACCAGCAGACCAGCTCGGGAACGATCGCGCGCGCCGAGCGGGAGACGCGGGGGGACCCCCAGGAGGCGCCCACGCCACGCCACTGGTCCAACGGGTCCGGCAATTTCCCGACCTGCTGGGGGTCGGTGGGTTTCCGGTCCGGTCAGAAGCAAGGTGCCCGCGATCGCGGGTGGTCTTTCGCATCAGGGCGTCGACCGCCTCGAGCAAGGGCGGACAGCACCGTCATCCATGTGGCGGTTTCAGGACGTTGCAGGGTGAGGGGCACTGGTCGACGCCCCCGCGGGCCGCCTCTGTCATCCCTTGCGGGGAGCCACGAACAAGTAGCGAGGTGGGCAAGGGGTGCGACACGGGCGTGAAGAGCGCCTGGTGCGATACCGGCGTAGAAAAGAAAGGGGACGCCGGGACGACTCAGGGAGTGACCAGCCATGCAGATCGTTGTGGACCTCACACGCTGCCAGGGCTATGCGCAGTGCGTGTTCCTCGCGCCGGAGGTGTTCGAACTGCACGGTGAAGAGGGGTTGCTGTACACCACGGCCGTCCCGGACGACCAGGTCGAGCGCGTGCGCCAAGCCGCGGCGGCGTGCCCGGTCCAGGCCATCGTCGTCGGCGAGGCGGTGAGCGCCGGTGTCCGGTGATCTGCGGGGCGGCCGCATCGTCGTCGTCGGCGCGTCGCTGGCCGGGTTGAGGGCCGCGGAGACGCTGCGCGAGGAGGGCTTCACCGGCTCACTCACCGTGGTGGGGGATGAACCCTGTCCTCCCTACGACCGCCCACCGCTGTCCAAGCAGGTACTGCTCGGCAAGGCGTCGGCGGACACCACGGCGCTGCCGATGCGCCGGGACCCGGACGCCGACTGGCGGCTCGGAGTAGCGGCCACCGGCCTGGACCCTTTGGAGAAACGGGTGATGCTGGCCGACGGTGAGTCGCTGCCGTTCGACCGGCTGCTGATCGCCACCGGGACCCGGGCGCGCCCCTGGCCCAACCCGGAGGAGGCCTCCCTGGACGGGGTTTTCACCCTGCGCACCAGTGACGAGGCCGGGGGGCTGGCCGAGCGGCTGGCCGCCGGGCCGGGTCGGGTGCTGGTGATCGGCGCCGGCTTCACCGGTTCGGAGATCGCCTCGGCCTGCCGGGAGCGGGGTATCGAGGTCACGGTCGCAGAACGCGGCCCCGCGCCCCTGGTGGGCGCGCTCGGCGGCACCCTGTCGAAACTCGCGGCCGTCATGCACCGCAACCACGGCGTGGACCTGCGCTGCGGCGTGACGGTCACCGCCCTGCGCGGGGACGGGAACGGCCGGTTCACCGGTGCGGACCTGTCCGACGGCAGCCGTGTCGACGCGGAGGTGTGCGTCGTGGCGTTGGGGGCGGTCCGCAATGTCGAGTGGCTGGCGGAGTCCGGGCTGGCAGCGGGTCCGCGCGGAATCGCGTGCGACGCCGGGTGCCGGGCCTTCGACATGTACGGGATCGTGACCGACGACGTCTTCGTGGCCGGCGACGTCTCCCGGTTCCCGCACCCGCTGTTCGGGTACCAGATGCTCTCCCTGGAGCACTGGGGCAACGCGGTCGCACAGGCCGAGGTGGCAGCCCACAACATGGTCAGTCCGGGGCCCATGCGGCGCCCGCACCTCGCCGTCCCGACGTTCTGGTCGACCCAGTTCGGGATCAACATCAAGTCGGTGGGCGTGCCCACCTACTCCGACCACGTGGTCATCGCCCAAGGCTCTCTGGAGGCGCGCCGCCTGGCCATGGTCTACGGCTACCAAGGACGGGTCACCGCCGCCGTCACCGTCGACATGGCCAAGTCGCTCGACTATTACAAGAACCTGATCGAGACGGCTGCTCCGTTCCCGCCCCCGCCCGGCGCGGCGGACCGTGCGATCGCGGCCGACATCACGATTCCGTCCGACGTGCCGGACCCGAGTGGGCTGTCCCACGGCCCCACCGTGGCGCTCACCGGTCACCTGCCCGATCGCCGGCTGACGGTGGTGCAGCCCTCCCGCTGACCCCGTCCCGCCCGACCACGAGGAGCCACCATGGACTCCGAGACCTTGCTGGCACGGATCACCGACTACGAGAACCGTCCCAACCCGTACCCGCTGTACGCGGAACTCCGCGAGGCCGGTCCCGTGGTGCGGCAGGCAGACGGCAGCTATCTGATCGGTACCTACCACGAGATCGCCGCTCTGCTTCACGATCCTCGGATGAGCGCGGATCCGCGCAGCCGCACCGGCCCGTCCCCGTCCGAGGAGACGGTGAAGCCGCCGTTCCTGCGGCTCGACGACCCCGAGCACCACAGGCTGCGCACCCTGACCATGCGCCCGTTCGGCCCGCCGCACAGCCCCGGCCGGATCGACGCCATGCGCGGCGAGATCACCCACATCACCGGGGAACTGATCGAGGAACTCCGGGACCGCAAGCAGATCGACATCGTCGACGACTTCGCCTATCCCCTGCCCATCACGGTCATCTGCCGACTGCTCGGCGTCCCGCGTGAGGACGAGTCACTCTTCCAGGCGTGGACCGACGCAATCGTCGCGTCCGCCGACATCGGGCCCGAAGAGGACACCACCGAACGGGACAAGGCAGGCATGCAGGCCCGGCAGGAGATGGGCCGATACCTGGTCGACCTCGCCGAACAGCGCCGCGAGCGGCCCACGGGCGACATGCTCTCCGCCTTCGTCAACGAACCGGACCCCGCCCTTCGGCTCACTGTCGAGGAACTGGCGGAAACCACCATCCTGTTGTTCATCGCCGGACACGAGACCACGGTCAATCTGATCACCAACGGCGTCCTCACCCTGCTGCGCCAGCCCGACCAGCTGGACCGGCTGCGCCGCGACCCCGGCCTGCTGCCGCAAGCGGTGGAGGAACTGCTGCGCTACGAACCCCCGGTCCATATGCGCGAGAGGATCCCTCTCGCCGACGTCGAGGTCGCCGGCACCACGATCCGCAAGGGCACGTCCGTCGTACTGGCGCTGGCCTCAGGCAGCCGCGACCCCATGCGGTTCCACGAGCCCGACCGGTTCGACCCCACCCGCCCGGACAACCAGCACTTCGGCTTCGGCAGCGGAATCCACCTGTGCTACGGCGCACCACTCGCCCGCATCGAAGCCGAGACCGCGCTCGGCGCGCTGCTCCCCCACCTCGGCACGGCACGCCTGGTCCAGGACCCGCCCCCGTACCGGCAGAACGCCATGCTGCGCGGCCCCCGCCACCTGCCCATCCAGCTATGAATCGGCTACGTGGCGGCACACGGCGGCAGACAGGAGTGGCGGTCCGCCCCGTGTTCCGCCCGTCAGCCCCCGGCACTCACGCTGCCTCCAGATCGGCCCGAACAGGTCTCGCCGGCCGACCGGGCTGAGGTATAGCCAGTCGGCCCGCGTGGTGCGCGCCGTAGGGGCGATTTCGCCCAACCGCCCTGCCCGGTGGGAGAGGTGACGGGGCGGTGCCTGTTTTCGGCCGCTACTGACCTCGCCAAAGAATCGTTGATGTGTTCGAATCTGCTCGCTGACCGGGGCTGATGAGGTTAGAGTAATCGAACGGGCGTACGATGAACATATCAGGCGTATGGCTGAAAAGGGGTGGAGTGATGGAGGTGCGGCATGGCGGGCTTCGCCCATCTGCACGTCGCGTCCGGTTACTCCGCCCGGTACGGCGCCGCCCATCCCGAGCATCTCGTCGGACGGGCGGCTGAGCGCGGCATGACGGCACTCGCGCTCACCGACCGGGACACGGTCACCGGGGCCGTCCGGTTCGCCCGGGCATGCTCGGAAACCGGGGTTCGGCCGATCTTCGGTGTCGACCTCGCGGTGCAGGCCCTCGCACCCCCGCCACCCGCTCAGCGCCGCCGCACCCCGGCGCGCGGTGGCGCACATGTCGTCGAGCCGCCGCTGCGGTTCGTGCTGCTCGCGCAGGACCGGGCGGGATGGGCACGGCTGTGCCGCATCACGTCGGCCGCGCATGTCGGTGCCGTGTCCGGGACGCCGCCGGTGGTGCCGTGGGAGGCGCTGCGCGAGTACGGCGGCCCTGGCCTGACCGTACTGCTCGGGCCGCTCTCGGAGCCGATGCGAGCCTTGGCGGCCGGTCGCGAAGACGTCGCGGTGAAGCTGCTGGCGCCGTGGCAGGAGATCTTCGGTGGGGGAATCAGGCTGGAAGCTGTCGTGCATAAACGTTTCGGCATCGGACCCGGATCGCTTCGGCCGGCTGCCCGGACCCTGGCACTGGCCGACCGCACCCGCACCACCGCCGTGCTCTCCAATGCAGTCCGCTACGCCGACCCGGACCAGCACCGCCTCGCCGACGTCCTGGACGCCGCGCGGCTGCTGCGGCCCATCGACCGGCGCCGACTGGACAGCGGGCAGCGCTGGCTCAAGGACGAGGGAAGGATGGCGGCCATCGCGCGGCTGGTCGCCGAATGCGCCGGAGCCGACGTCCGGCGGGCACATCGCCTGCTGGCGGACACCGCCGCGACGGCGGCCGCGTGCACCGTCGACCCCGTGTCCGACCTCGGCCTCGGCGCAGCGCACCTCCCGGAACCGGAGGTGCTCGGCGCCGAGCCCGGGCCGGGCGGCACGGCACGGCTGCTGCGCCGACGGTGCGAGGACGGTCTGGCCCGGCGCGGTCTGGCCCACGACCGGGCCGCGCTCGACCGGCTGGACCAGGAACTCGCCGTGATCTCCGAGCTGAACTACGACTCGTACTTCCTCGCCGTCGGCCAGGTCGTGGCCGACATCCGGGCCAAGGGCATCCGGGTCGCGGCCCGCGGTTCGGGCGCCGGCTCGATGGTCTGCCATGCGCTGGACATCGCCACGGCCAATCCGCTCGACCACCGACTGCTGTTCGAACGCTTCCTGAGCGTGCGCCGGGCGTCGCTGCCCGACATCGACATCGACGTGGAATCCGCCCGGCGGCTGGAGTGCTACGACGCGATCTTCGACCGGTTCGGCAAGGAACGGGTGGCGGTCACCGCGATGCCCGAGACCTACCGGGCCCGCCGGGCCCTGCGCGACACCGGCCTCGCCCTCGGGATCGCGCCGGCCGACATCGACCGCATCGCCAAGAGCTTCCCGCATCTGCGGGCCGCCGACATCACCGGCTCACTCACCGAGCTGCCCGAACTGCGGCAGCTGGCGGCCGAGGCGCACCGGTACGGACCGCTGTGGGAGCTGGCCGAGGGTCTCGACTCCCTGGTCCACGGCATGGCCATGCACCCGTGCGGCGTGGTCATCAGCGACGCGACGCTCCTGGACCGGCTGCCGGTGCAGCCGACCCCTCAGGGCGACTACCCGATGGCGATGGCGGCGAAGGAGGAGATCGAGGCGCTGGGCAACATCAAGCTGGACGTCCTGGGCGTACGGATGCAGTCCGCGATGGCCCATGCCGTCGCGGAGATCGAACGGACGACCGGCAACCACATCGACCTGGACGACCCACGGCAGGTACCGCTCGACGACGTCTTCGCCTTCAAACTCATCCAGGAGAGCCAGACCCTGGGGCTCTTCCAGCTCGAATCCCCCGGCCAGCAGGACCTCCTGTCCCGGTTGCAGCCCCGCAATCCGCAGGACGTCATCGCCGACATCAGCCTCTTCCGCCCCGGACCGGTCGCCGGCGGCATGCCCGAGCGGTACATCGCCGCACGCCACGGCGGCACGCCGTGCTACGCCCACCCGGACCTCGAGCCGGTGCTCGCCGACACCTACGGCGTGACCATCTGGCACGAGCAGATCATCGAGACCCTCTCGGTCATGACCGGCTGCGACCGGGCCCTCGCGGAGATCGCCCGGCGGGCGCTCGGCGAGAAGGACCGGCTGCCGAAGATCAAGGCCTGGTTCCACGGCCTGGCACGCGCGCGTGGCTACAGCACGGCCGTCCGCGACGAGGTATGGAAGACCGTGGAGGCCTTCGGTGCCTACGGCTTCTGCCGCGCTCACGCGGTCGCCTTCGCCGTACCCGCCCTCCAGAGTGCCTGGCTCAAGGCGCACTACCCGGCGTTCCTGCTGGCGGGCCTCCTCGAACACGACCCCGGCATGTGGCCCAAGCGCGTCCTCGTCTCCGACGCCCGCCGCAACGGCGTCCCCGTGCTGCCCGTCGACATCAACCGCTCCGGGGTGAAGCACACCGTGGAGAGGACCGACGGAGACCAGTGGGGCGTACGCCTTGCCCTGTCCGCGGTGCACGGCATCAGCGAGCAGGAGTGCGCACGGATCGAGGAGGGCCGGCCGTACGGATCCCTGTCGGACTTCTGGCAGCGGGCCCACCCCAGCAGGCCCATCGCCGAACGCCTCGCCGAGATCGGCGCCCTGAACTGTCTCCACGACGGCCGCCTCACCCGGCGTGACCTGCTGCTGCAGATCGCCGAACTCCACCGGGCCTCCCGCACCCGTTCCGCGGGCAAGGGCCAACTGCCCATCGACACGAACGCCGTCGGCGCAGCGGAGCCGAGCGGCCTGCCGGACCTGACCGGACGCGAAGCCCTCAGCGCCGAGCTGAGCACGCTCGGCATCGACGTCTCCAAGCATCTGATGGAGCACCACCACCGGCTGCTGCGGGAGATCGGCGCGACCGACGCGGCGCATCTGGCCGGACTGCGCGCCGGTCAGCAGGTGCTCGTCGCCGGTGTACGGGCCTCGACCCAGACCCCGCCGATCGCCAGCGGCAAGCGCATCATCTTCGTCACCCTGGAGGACGGCTCCGGCCTGGTCGACCTGGCCTTCTTCGAGGACTCCCATCCGGCCTGCGCGCACACCGTCTTCCACAGCGGGCTGCTGCTGGTCCGCGGCACGGTCCAGGTACGCGGCACCCGCCGCACCGTCGTCGGAACCATGGCCTGGGACCTGGACCGGATCGCCGCGGCCCGCCGCGACAACGGTCCCGAGGCCGCGCTCGCCCTCCTCGGCGCCGACCGCCCGCACCCGACCCCCGCCCAGCCGCACCGCACCCTGGCCAACGGCACCACCGGCGCCCGCCTGCACCCGTACGCCGACCTGCAGCCCGCCGGCAGCCGTTCGGCCGATCTGAAGAAGTTCGGTTACACCAGTCCGGGGAGTGCGGGATGACCACGCGGCAGCGGCACATCGCCCACCTCCACCTGCACGCCTCACTGACCGAGGATCAGTACGCCAAAATAATCGAACTGATGTCCGGCATCACTCCCCATGTCCAGGCCGTCCCCCCCAACGCCGTTCAACTGGACCTGACGTCGGCGCTCAGGTACTTCGACCTGTCCCCCTACGACCTGGTCCAGACGGCGCAGCTCAGGCTGAAGCTCCTCTACGACATCGACAGCAGCGCCGGCCTCGCGGGCAACCGCATGCTGGCGGCCATGGCGGCCGACGCCTCAGCCCCCGGACACGCCACCTGGGTCCCCGCCGAGCGGGCCGCCGACTGGCTGTACCCCCGCCCGGTCACCGCACTGCCGGGGATCGGGCGCGTCACGGCGACCGCCCTCAACCGGTACGGCCTGCACACCATCGGCCAGATCGCCGACCTGCCCGCAGCGACCCTGCAACGCCTCCTCGGCGCCGGCCAGGCCCGGCTGCTGACCGAACGCGCCCACGGCCACGATCCGCGTCCGGTCACCCCCGCGGAACCAGCGGCCCACCTGACCGCCGATCTCGTACTCGACCGGGACTGCCTCGACCCGGAACAACATCACCGGTCGGTCCTGGGGCTCGCCGAGCAGATCGGCGGGCGTCTGCGCGGTGAAGGCCAGGTCACCGGCCGTATCACCCTCACAGTGCGGTACGCCGACCGGAGTTCCACCACGCGCATGCGTAAGCTGCCGGAACCCACCAACCACTCACCGGCCCTCGCCGCAACCGCCCTGGGTCTGCTCACCGCCCTCGGGCTGCAACGCGCACGAGTGCGCGGCTTCGCGATCCGCGCCGACAACCTGCTGCCGGCCGACACCGCTCACCGCCAGCTCTCCATGGACCCCGGCGAGGACCGAGCCCGCGCCGCCGAAGCCGCCGCGGACCGGGCCCGCCGCCGCTTCGGGCCGAAAGCCGCAGGTCCCGCCGCTCTGGCCGGCGACCTGCATCAAGGCCGATCTCCGGCCGGGAGATGACTCGGCCGCCACAGGCTCGCGTCCACGCCCACCGGGCCGAAGGGCCCCGGCGCAGCGCGGGACCACTGGCCCTGTGAACGGGCCTGGTGGCTCACCCGGGGACGCCGGATTCCTGACACGGTGGACTCGTGATCACAACTGGCCGACGCGGCCGGAGGCACAGGACACCACCGCGGGTACTCCTTGGGTGAGGAGAATCCCTGCTCGGCGTGTCGGCCCTGTCCGGAGAGGCGGACCAAGCCCCCGTCATTCAGGTTCCGAGAGGAGGCAGCGACCGTGGACCCAGTCGTCACGGTGGGCCTCGACGGCTCGCCCGAGAGCCTCGCCGCTGCCCACTGGGCCGCTGACGAGGCCGAGCGGCGCAACCTCACGCTGCGCCTGCTGCACGCGTGGCCGCTGCTGGTGCCCGAACCCACCCGCCTTCCCGGCGAGGTCGATCAGAACTACTGGGCGAAGCGGCTGGTGCACGACGCGCGGGCCAAGCTCCTGGCGCGCCACCCGAACCTCACCGTCGTCGACAGCCTGGTCGCCGACGACGCACAGCACGCACTGCTCCAAGCGGCATCGGAGTCCGAGATGACCGTGCTCGGTTCACGGGGGCTGGAGCCCGTCGAGAGCTACTTCCTGGGCGACATCAGCATGCCCGTCGTGTCACGGTCCGAGCGGCCGGTGGTGCTGGTCCGTGCCGCTACTCGCGAAGATGGCCCTCCGCCGGCGCCCTCGGGCTGCGTGGTGGTGGCGCTGAAACTGCACGGATCGTGCGACGACCTGCTCGAATTCGCCTTCGCCACCGCAACGGCGAGGGATGTGGCCCTTCGGGCCGTCCATGGCCGAAGCGTGCCGCTCCACGCGTACGTGCCCTGGGGCATGAACCACGACATCACCGACATCACCGACATCACGCAGGACGCGCAGAAGCAGCTCAGCCAGGCACTGCACCCCTGGCGCGTGAAGTTCCCGCGGGTCGAGGTCGCCGAGAGCATCGCTCCGGAAAGCCCCGCCAAGGCCGTCGTACGGGGAGCCGAGGGCGCCCGAGTGCTGGTGGTCGGCAGACGCAGGCACCGTCCCGCCCTCGCACCGCACCTGGGCCCGGTGACCCAGGCAGCCATCCATCACGCGCGCTGCCCCGTCGCCGTCGTTCCCCATGACTGAGCCACGCCGCCACGGGGAACCGAGCATGCCGGTGCATCACTCGGACGCGTCGGTGCTGCGGTCGGGCACCGGGGTTCACGCTCCGTCGCTTGCGCGCGCGGAGGTACGCGAGACCCACACCGCGATCGTGTTCTTCGCCGGTGACCGCGCCTACAAGGTCAAGAAGCCGGTCGATCTGGGCTTCCTGGACTACTCCACCGTGGCGGCTCGCCGTGCCGCCTGTGAGCGCGAACTCGCTCTCAACCGCCGCTTCGCACCCGACGTCTACCTGGGCCTGGGAGAGATCCGCAGTCCGGGAACTGAGGCGTCGGAACCGCTCGTGGTGATGCGCCGCATGCCGGCGGACCGGCGCCTGTCCCTGCTGGTACGGGAAGGTGCGGCGATCGACGACGTCCTCCGGGCCGTGGCCCGGCAGCTCGCCGCATGCCACGCAGGCGCACCTCACAGCCGGGAGATCGACGAACAGGGCACGAGGGACGCGCTGTCCTGCCGCTGGGAGGCCAGCTTCGCTCAGGTCCGCGCATTGGCCGACGACGGATCCGCGCCCGACGGGGTGGAGGAGATCGAGCGGCTGGTACGCCGCTATCTGGCAGGACGCAAGCAGTTGTTCGACACCCGCATCGAGCAGGGGCGGGTGGTGGACGGACACGGCGACCTGCTCTCCGAGGACGTCTTCTGCCTCGATGACGGCCCCCGCATCCTCGACTGCCTGGAATTCGACGACCACCTTCGCTACGTCGACGGCCTCGACGACGCGGCGTTCCTCGCCATGGACCTGGAACAGCTCGGCGCACCGGAGGCCGCGGCGTTCTTCCTCGCCCAGTACAGCGAGTACTCCGGCGATCCGGCACCACCGTCGCTGTGGCACCACTACGTCGCCTACCGCGCGTTCGTCCGCGCCAAGGTCTCCCTGATCCAGGCACGACAGGGTGCGTCCGGCGCGGAGGCGGCGTCACGCCGGCTGGCCACGACGGCACTGCGCCACCTGCGCGCCTCCGCCGTCGGCGTGACGCTCGTGGGCGGGCTGCCGGGCAGCGGGAAGTCCGCCCTCTCCGCAGCACTGGCCGACCGCATGGGCGTCACGCTGCTCAGCAGCGACCGCCTCCGCAAGGAACTGGCAGGCATCCCGGCGGAGCAGTCCGCGGCGGCCGGATACAGCGAGGGCCTGTACACAGCCGAGTGGACCGCGAGGACCTACGAGGCCCTGCTCGACCGGGCATCCGCCCTGCTGTCCTGCGGCGAGTCCGTCGTCCTGGACGCCACCTGGTCCGACACGGGACAGCGCGAAGCAGCCGTGCGCACGGCCGAAACCACCAGTGCCGACCTGGTGGCCCTGCACTGCCAGGTGCCCAGCGACGTATCGGCGTCCCGCTTGAAGACCCGCGCCCCCGGAGCGTCGGACGCCGACCTCGACGTGGCCTCTGCCATGGCGGCCAAGGAACCACCGTGGACGGACGCCGTCACCATCGACACGAGTGGCGCCCTGGAGTCCGCGGTCGTCCAGGCGCTGGCAGCCGTACGCTCCTCGGGCACAGGCCGAGTCCCGGTCTTCCGCCGCCCCTACATGGAGCCGGACTGAGGAGGAAACGCGTGGCACCGACCCGCGCAATACGGGCCCGTACGCCGTAGCCATGAGTGAGGTTTCATCTCACACGGCGGTGAGGTGGCTGGTCACCTCGACCACGTCGTCGATGTCCTCGACCTCCGCCAGCAGCCTGGCCATCGAGGCTTTCGACATCCGGCCCGCGAACTCCACCACGCCTTCGTGCACCCGCACCTCGACGGTGTCACGGTCGGCCGGAGAGCAGAAGGCACGGATCTTCCCCTCGATCTCCCGCCGAATTCCCGCGTCATCCCGGATCAGAGCCCGCAGCAGCGCGTCCCGGCGCACCACTCCGACCAGGCGTCCGTCGTGGTCGGCGACCGGGATCCGCTTCAGACGTGACAGCGCCGCAAGCCAGGCGGCTTCCGCGACGGTAGCCCCCGGCAGCACAGTGATCGCGGGGCTGGTCATCAGCTCCGCTGCCGTCTCCCCCCGTACCTTGCCGTGCAGCTGCCGCTCCCGAAGCCTGCCGAGAGGTCCGGATCGGTGACCCGACGCTTCGAACGCCACCTTCGCCAGCAGGTCGGACTCCGACACCACGCCGACGACCTGGTCGTCGGCGTCGACCACGGGGACCGCACCCACGTGCTCGCGCGCCAGCAGGCGTGCGATCTCGCGGTACGGCAGGTCGTCCCGCATGGACGCGGCGGGCACGTCCATCACGTCCCGTACCAGCGGTGCCTCGGGCTCGGTGGGCGGCTGCGACCGCCTCTCCTCCCGGCCGGTCTCCCGCTCCGCCCCGGGTACCGGGCCCGGCGCGGGACCCGCCGCCGGGGTCGCGGACGCCGTCCCGCCGGTCGCGGGTGACATGGCCGCCCCTGCCCCCGCCTGTCTGGCCGACGCGGTGGCGACGGCACCCAGATAGCGCAGGAGCTGGTCCTGCCTTCCCCCCTCAGCGGGACGCCGCTGGTGCGACGGCACGCCACGGCGGGCATCGGCGTCCGCGGAGTAGTTCTCGCGCTTGTTCACGGCGGCCTCCGGACTGCGTCGGATTGCCTACGGACCCAGTCTTACGCTCCACCGCACTGAGCCAAGAGCCGAACGGCCCTGGTGGAGCGGCGGTACGGCCCCATCCGACGCGAGCCCGCACAGGAGCGGTGAGACCGAGGAGGAGCAGACCGGCATAGGAGGACGTTCGTGATGAACCCGCGGGACTTCCTCGCGCGGTTCCGTCCGACCGGCACGCCGGGAGCACCCGTCACCAATGTCCCCGCCGACCGGGAGGCGGAGCGCGCCGCGGAACTGCAGCCGCCTCCAGCACAACTGACAGAGGCTCAGCAGGGGACGGCGGCCCGGATCCGCGCCGCGGCGCGCCGCGCCTCCTCGCACTCTCGTCGTCGACCGGCGTCGCACCGTACCGCGGGGAGAGCGCCTGTACGTCCCATCGGAGAGACTGGTGACGAGATGGAGGAGCGACCCTGGCATCGGCTCCTCCCCAGCCCACTCAGTGGCGGTCACCATGTCCGATGTCACCACCACCGACCTGTACGAAGTGACCATGGCCCTGTCGTATCTGCGGGAGGGCATGCGGACCCCGGCGACCTTCAGCCTCTTCGTCCGGGACCTGCCGCCCGGCCGGGGATTCCTCGTAGCCGCGGGCCTGGAACCCGCCCTGGACTTCCTGGCCCGCTACCGCGTGGAACGCGAGGACGTCCAGGAGTTCGCGGCAGCCCTGCACCGGCCGCCCGAGGACCTCGAACCGCTGCTCGGACTGGCCTTCGGCGGCGAAGTGCGCGCCGTCCCGGAGGGACACGTGGTCCTCGCCGGTGAGCCGCTGCTGGAGGTGACCGCGCCGCTGCCCCAGGCCCAGCTCGTGGAGACCTACCTGCTCAACCAGCTGTGTCATCAGACGGCGGTGGCGTCGAAGGCGGCCCGCTGTGTACTGGCGGCGGCCGGACGGCCTGTCGTGGACTTCTCCCTGCGCCGCACCCACGGCCCCTGGGCGGGCCTGCAGGCGGCCCGGCTGGGAGCCATGGCGGGCTTCGCGGCCACCAGCAACGTGGCGGCGGCCGGGGCCCTGGGCTTTCCGGCCTCGGGCACGATGGCCCACTCCTATGTGGAGGCTTTCCCCAGTGAGGAGCAGGCTTTCCGTGCCTTCGCCCGCACCCACCCGGGGCCGGTCACCTTCCTCGTCGACACCTACGACACCGAGGCGGGAGTCATGGCCGCCGCCCGTGTCCTTGCCGAGATCCGTCGGGGACCGGGCTGTGCGATCCGCCTGGACAGCGGCGATCTCGGCGATTTGGCGCGGCGGGCGCGGACCCTGCTGGACGCCGCCGGGCTGCCCGACGTGCGCATCGTCGCCAGCGGCGGGCTCGACGAGTACGCCGTCGCGGAACTGGTGCACAACGGGGCCCCGATCGACGTCTACGCGGTGGGAACGAAGGTGGGCGTCGCCGCGGACGCGCCTTACCTGGACGCGGCGTACAAGCTCGTGGAGTACGGCGGCAGCCCGGTCATGAAGCTGTCGTCGGCGAAGGTGACGGCCCCGGGCCGCAAGCAGGTCTTCCGCCGTCCGGGACAGCCGGACGTCATCGGCCTGTGGGACGAGGACCCGCCGGACTCGGCGCAGCGGCTGCTACGCACCGTCATGCGCGACGGACGGCGCACGGCCCCATCCGACCGCTTGGAGTACGCGCGTGCACGCTGCGCCCACGACATCGCCGCTCTTCCCGCTCCGGCCCGCAGAATCCACCGCCCCGAGCCTTGGCGCCCGGTCGTGTCACAGGCACTGGAGGACCTGACGTCGCGGGTGCGCGGGGAGACCGAACGGCGGTTTCGTCCGGAACGCCGCGGGTTGTCCGGCAGCGGCGGGCAGACCGATCGGAAGCTCTCCTCCTCGCTCCGGGAGCCGCACTGACGGCCACGGCGGAGCCCGCGACGCAGCGGTACGACCGGACCGGGGCGTATGGGCCCACGCGTCGCACAGTGGCCCGACAGTCCCCGGTCCGGGGACCAACGGCCCCTGGTGACATCGCACCGACCGGCTTTGCATGAAAGAGCGTGCAGAGCCCTGTCCGCCACCGCGCCGAGGAGGCGAGGACGACATGACCGCACCCGCCCCGACCGAGAAGGGCCACCCGAGGACGGACCTGCCACCTGCCCAGGCGAGAGGCGACGGCATGCGTGCCCACGTCGGTGACGAGATCGTCGTACGCGGCGCCGGCCCCGGCGTCATCGCCCGAGAGGGTGAGGTCGTCGGCGTCCACCACCCCGACGGCAGCCCCCCGTTCGACGTGCGCTGGTCGGACAGCAGCCGGGTGACGCTGTACTTCCCCGGTCCCGACGCGTACGTCAGGCGCCTCGCGCGTACCCGGACATCCGATGAACGCGGTTCATGACGTCTTCGTCAACGTGTCGGCGAACGGCTGGAGACGACGATGGCCCGACCCTCTGATCACCGGCCGGTCGTAGTCGGTGTCGACCCCGACCCCACGAAGCGGATGGCGCTGGCCTGGGCGGCCGACGAGGCCGCCCGCCGCCGGGTGCCTCTGCGTCTGGTACACGCCGAGGGCGTGCCGACCCCGGGCGTCCGCAGGGGGTATGTGCCGCCCTCCTGGGAGGAGTGGAACCAGGCACTGCACGAGGCTGGTGAGCGAGTGCTCAAGGAGGCGGTGATCTTCGCCGAGGCGCGGCAGCCGCAGGTCGAGGTGTCCGCGCTGCTCGCCGAGGGGAACCCGGCGTGGATCCTGCGGGAGCAGAGCCACGATGCGACGGCCGTCGTTCTGGGTTCCTGGCACCTGGGCCGGCTGAAGGATGTGTCCGGCACCGCCTCGGTCGCCCTGCCCGTCATGGCGCATGCCCACTGCCCCGTGGTGGTCGTGCCGGAGCCGGAGCACGTCACCCAGCAGCCCGCGTACTTCGTTGTGGGCGTGGACGGCAGCGCGCAGTCCGCCGCCGCCGTCGACTTCGCCTTCGAGGAGGCCGCCCTGCGCAGCGCGGCCCTGCGGGCGCTGTACGTCTGGCAGCCGGGCCCGCTGAGGGTCTTCGACGAATACGCGGTGCAGCAGGAGTGCCGCCGTCTGCTCTCCGAGACCGTTGCCGGCCGCGGCGCCGCGTACCCGGACGTGGAGTTGCATCACGAGCTGCTCAGCGGTCATCCCGTCAAGGTGCTGGCCGAGGAGTCCGCGCACGCGCTGGGCCTGGTGGTGGGAACCCGGGGCCACGGTGGCTTCGCCGGCATGCTGCTGGGCTCGGTGAGCCAGGGCGTACTGCGCTACGCCCGCTGCCCCGTCGTCGCCGTGCCGCACACTTCGGTGTGAGCCGAGTGGCAACCGGCCCGTATTGCTCCCTGACGCCGTGACGGTCAGGGCGTCCCGCCCAACACATCGGCAGGCCGGTCACGGCGGTTCCGGTAATACGGCCCAAGCTGCCCCGCAGCCGGGAGCCGAAGCCCGCTTCTGCAGAACGTCGCCTGGACGCGGGCCCACTCGGCCCCCGAGGAGGTCCGTGCGGCCCCTCCCCCGCCAGGCCACGCACCCCCAGCCTGGGAAGTGGTCGACCGTCTCGTCCGAAGACATGGCCGAGGCAATGTGGGCCGCTCCTGAAGGGAGGCGTCCAGTGGCCGTACCACCCCTGGAGACGACCGCCGTCACCGCATTCGTCGAGGACGCCACGGCGGCCCCGTCACTGCACAACGCCCAGCCCTGGAAGTTCCGGTTCCTGCGCGATCGCGGCATTCTGCAGCTGTACGCCGACCTCGAACGCACGCTCCCGCAGACCGACCCCGACGGGCGCAACCTGCACCTGGGCTGCGGTGCCGCACTGTTCAACCTGCGGGTGGCCGCCGCGGCCGCAGGCCGGGAGACCACCGTCCGCCTCCTGCCCGACTCAGCCGACCCCGCGCTGCTGGGCGAGGTGGATCTCACCGGGACCGCACGAACCGACGACGCCCTCGCTCTCCTCCACCCAGCGATCCACCGGCGCCACACGAGCCGCCACCCCTTCCTCGAGGAGGACATACCGGCCGCGCTGGAGGACGGACTGTGTGGTGCGGCCCGCCTGGAAGGCGCGCGCTTGCTCTTCCCCGACGCCTGGCATGTACGGTCGGTGCTGGATCTGGTGCACGACGCGGAATACCGCGAAGCACGGGACCCTGGTATCCGTGGCGAAACAGCGCGCTGGGCCCGTACGGAGCCCGTCGGGGAGAGCACGGCTTCCGACGGGATCCCCGCAGAGGCGTTCGGCCCCGGCCAGTGGGGAGCCAGTTCACCCGTGCGGGACTTCGCCGCCGGCCGGTCGGTACCCGGTCGCGGTTGGGCCCCGTTCGAGAAGGAGCCGCACATCGCCCTGCTCGGTACGGCCGAGGACCGACCGCTGGACTGGCTACGGGCAGGCCAGGCACTGGAGCGGGTCCTGCTTCAGGCCACCTTGGACGGCCTCGTCGCGTCCCTGACCTCACAGGCTCTCGAATGGCCGGAGCTCCGGTGGGCGGTGCGTGACCCGACATCGGCCCTGGGTCACGTACAGATGGTGATCCGCCTGGGCTACGGCCCCGAAGGCCACCCGACTCCGCGCCGAGCAGTGGCCGAGGTGCTCGACATCCTCTAGCTCTCGGGCGTCCGGCCATGCGGGCCGACCGGGTCATGCTCGCCTGCCGGACCGCCCTCCTCGGGACTCCGGGCGCACGATGACAACCGGGCACCTCGCATGGTGAGCGACGTGCTGGCTGACGGAACCCAGCAGCGCTCGCGCGAACCCGCCCCGCCCCCTGCTGCCCACCACCAGGGCTTCGGCCTCCTCGGCGGCCGTCAGAAGCACGTCGACGGTGTTTCCACATACCAATAGCGCCCTGACTGAGGCGGCTCCCTCGGCTCCCAGCACATCGTTCAACTCCTGGTTCAACCGTTGCCGGGCACTGGCCTCGTCGAAGTCGGCGTCCACGGCCAGAGCCGACCAGCCGTACGCGCCCGGCAAGTCCCACGCCGCCACCGCGTCCACGGTGCCCCCGATCAGGTCGGCGTACCGCACGGCCCAGCGGAGTGCCGCGTGCGAGGACGGCGAACCGTCGACGCCGACCACGACACGAGGACTGGAAGTGTCCGTACCCATACTTCTCACCTCTCCTGCGGCCCTCTCGCCGACCACGCCGCATGCCGTCCTTCACCTCCACGCTGCGCGTCTCCGTGGCGGTACGCCAGGGATGGGCGGCCGAGTGGGCCGTATGCGCCGCTCAGTGGGCCGATCGGCCCCTGGCGGGCTGCCGCGAACGGGAAGTTGCCCTGCCCGGGAGAGAAATCTCTCCGACTTGCGGGAAACGCCATCCAAGTTCCGCCTTGAAACGTATCCGGTACGGGACAAGTTTCAGGAGGAACGCAATGGCGATCTTCAGTGATCTCTTTCCTGCCAAACACCGTGACCACCGGGACGAAGGAACCTCGGAGCACGACGAGACCTCGATGCGGAGGCGCCGTCACCGTCACCGTGACCACGGCGACGAAGACCACGAGTTCGGTCACCGCTACTGAAGGCGAAACGGACCGGTGACCATGAGGCCCGGTCCGTTCCGTCGTCCATCACCTGAGGGACGCATGCCATGGTGCGTGTCCCGCGGCATGTACTGCGGCGTCTGCTGTCGGTGCGCGGGGACGGCGATGCCGTGGTCGCCGGCGCGCCGCCGTTGCCCCCGCGCGAGGTGTTCCGGCGATTCTGGCCCTACACCCGCGGGCGTCGGCGCTGGCTCGTCCCTCTGGTCCTCGTCAGCCTGATCGGGCCCCTCTTCGACGCGGCCGAACTGTGGCTCTTCAAGATCATGGTGGACGACGTGCTCGTCCCACGAGATATCAGGCCGTTCCTCTGGATCGCCCCGACCTATCTGGCGCTCATCGTCGGCTCCGGGATCATCGGGTTCGCCGACGACGTGACGTCGACATGGGTCAGCGAGCGGTTCCTGCTGACATTGCGCTCCGATGTGTTCCGGCACGTCCAGGGTCTCTCGCTCGGGTTCTTCGAGCGGCGGCGGCTCGGGGACGTGCTGTCGCGTGTCACCGGTGACGTGGACGCGGTCGAGACGTTCCTGCTCTCGGGCGTGGCCGACGGCCTCTACCAGGTGATCCGGCTCGGCGTGTTCCTCGGTCTGCTCTTCTACCTCCGATGGGATCTGACGCTCCTCGCGCTCGTCATCGTGCCGCTGTTCTGGCGCGCCGCCCGGCACTTCTCCCGGCTGATCAAGGAGGCGTCACGGGAGCGCAGACGCCGCAGCGGGTCGCTCAGCGCGGTCGCCGAGGAGTCGCTGTCCAACGTGGTCCTCGTCCAGGCGTACAACCGGCAGGGCCGGGAGGAGCGCCGCTTCGAGCGCGAGAACCTCGGCAAGTTCCATGCCGCGATGGCGTCGGCACGGATCCGTGCCGTCTACGGATCGCTCGTCGAGGTCATCGAGGTGTCCGGCGTCCTCGCCGTCATGGCCCTCGGCACCTGGAAACTGGCGCAGGGGCAGCTCACCCTGGGCGGACTGCTGGTGTTCCTGGCACTGATCGGCAAGCTCTACAGCCCGGTGCGGGACCTGTCCCGCCTGGGCAACACCTTCTACGCCGCTTCGGCCTCCGCGGAACGCATCATCGAGCTCATGGACCAGCGGCCCCAGGTCGTCGAGGCCACCGGCGCCCGGCGGCTCGGCCGGGCGCGGGGTGACGTCGAGTTCGACGGCGTGTCCTTTCACTATCCCGGCAGCCCGCGCCGGGCGCTGTCCGGTGTTTCGTTCCATGCCGCCCCCGGCGAGTGCCTGGCGCTGGTCGGGGCGAGCGGGGCCGGCAAGTCCACGGTCGCGAAGCTGCAGCTGCGTTTCTACGACCCCGATCACGGTGCGGTCCTTCTCGACGGGGTCGATCTGCGGGACCTGCTCCTGTCCGATGTGCGGGAGAACGTCGCGGTGGTCCTGCAGGAGACGCTCGTCCTCCACGACACGGTGCGGGAGAACATCGCCTACGGCCGTCCCGACGCGACGGAGGCGGAGATCGTCGCGGCGGCGCGCGCCGCCGACGCCCACGAGTTCGTCCAGCAGCTTCCGGATGGCTACGACACGGTGGTCGGCCAGCGCGGCCGGACGCTGTCCGGCGGACAGCGCCGGCGTCTGGCCATCGCGCGCGCAATGATCAGGGACGCGCCGGTGCTGCTCCTGGACGAACCGACCACCGGACTCGACGTCGAGTCGGGTCTGAGGATCATGGAGCCACTGCGCCGCCTCATGGCCGGGCGGACCACGATCGTCATCTCGCACAACCTGCTCACCGTCCGGGACGCCACGCGGATCGTGGTACTCGACCGCGGCCGGGTCGTCGAGTCCGGGACCCACGACGACCTGCTCGGGCGCGGCGGGACCTACGCCCGGCTCCACCGGCTGCACGCCGTGACCACTGCCGCCCCGGCGGGCTCCTTCGACCGGGGGACGGTGCCGTCATGACCGTTGCATGGGCGGCACCGGCCCCGCCCCTGGATCCGGGCATTCGTCCGGTCCCGGGCTACGAGGTCCTGGGGCACCTGGCCCGTACGGGATGGCTTGACCTGTACGACTCCTGGAGCGAGGAGCGGGCCTGCCGGTGCGTCATCAAGATGGTGCGTCCGGACCGGCGTGACGAGGCGCGGCTGCGTGACCGGCTGCTGCGGGAGGGCCGTTGGCTGCGGGCCTTCACTCATCCGCACCTGGTACGCGCGTACGAGATCTTCGAGTCGCCCGAGCCGCTCGTCGTCCTGGAGACCCTGACCGGGGAGACGCTGTCCCACCTCATCCACCGGTTGCGGCGCCGGCCGGCCGCCCTCGACGTGGCACTCCTCGGTGTGCAGCTGTGTTCCGCGGTCCACTACCTGCACGGTCAGGGCTTGCTGCACCTGGACCTCAAGCCCTCCAACGTCGTGGTGGAGCGCGGACACGCCAAGGTGCTGGACCTCAGCGTGGCCAGGCCGCCCGGATCCGCTCCGCCCGGCGTGGGCACGTTCTGCTATCTCGCACCGGAGCAGGCGCGCGGCGGACAGCTGTCGAGCGCGGCCGACGTTTGGGGCATCGGCATCACCCTGTACGAGGTGGCCGCCGGCGACGTGCCCTTCGACCGCGGAGAAACGGTGGAGGAGAGCTCGGGCACGCGAACCGCGGAGGCGGGCGACGACAGCGCCCCGGGAGCCCGGGACGACTGGTATCCGCAGCTCGAGGCAGCTGCGCCGCCGATCGCGTCGCGGCGTCGCCTGCCGCGCGCTCTCGACGCGGCCATCGACGGCTGTCTGCGGGACGACCCGTCGACCCGTCCCACGGTCCCGGAGGTGGCCAGGGCCCTCGGCGCGATGCTCCCGGGGCGGGCGATCCACGCCGCCCGGACCTGAGATGCGCCGCCCCTCTCGCGGGGCACCGCATGCTCGGCGACCCGTCGGGCTACGCCAAGTCCTGATCAACCGACCTGAAGTGGGCCGTGGCGAGCACGGAGCCGTCGGACGTCGTCAGCCGGGCGCCGGTGAGCGCCGAAGGGTCGACCGGGGCCGGGCTCCCCCAGTAGCCGTATCCCTTGTGCAGCGTGAAGCTGCCCACCTTGACGGTGGTGCCGTCATGGCGCGTCAGCTGGCAGGAGACCTTGCCGCTGTACGGGGTACCGGCGTCGGCCAGGTCGACGGACATGTAGACCCAGCCCGGAGACCCCGGGTGGGCGTAGACCTCACCGGTCGGCTTCCCCAGCGACCGGGCGGAGGTCAGCCCTCCCCACAGCATGCCCGTCGCGACCTCGGCGGGCCCGGAGGGGCCGGCCAGGATGCCCTCGATCGCCGTGCCGACCGCCCAGCCGCCGAACCCGACGGAAAGTGCGAGCGCGGCCACGGCGGACGCGGCCCTCAGCCGTATCCGGCCCCCCACGCCCTTGTACACGATGCCGGACCCGCGGGCGTGCGAACGCCCCTCGTGCGACGGCGCCGCCTGCGTCAGCGCGTGCGCCACCCGGCTCTCGAACCCGACCGGCGGCTCGCTGCCCGGCAGCAGGCCGATCAGCCGGTCGCCCACGAGGGTGAGGTGTTCGATGTACTCGCGGCAGTCCGCGCAGCCGTCCAGATGGGCGACCGCCTCGGCCCGCTCCCGGGCGGGCAGCACGCCGAGGGCCAGCTCGGCGCCGATCTCCCGTAGCTTCTCGCAGGTCACGTCATGGGTCATGGTCGCCTCGCTTCGGAGACGCGAGCGTGGTCCGCAGCTTTCCCATCGCCGTCCTGATACGCGTCTTGGCGGTGCCCAGCGGGATGTGCTCCCAGTCGGCGACCTGCTGGGCCGTCATTCCGTAGATGCCCGCCATCACCAGGGCTCGGGCCTGTTCGCGCGGCAGCTCCGCCACGGCGGCCCGCAGCCGGGACGACGCCTCGTCCGCCAGCGCCTGCTGCTCGGGTGTCTCGCTGACGACGTCCAGGACCGCGTCGAGGTCTTCGGGCGCCAGCGGCTCCGGACGCCGGGAGCGGACGGCGTCGATGGCGAGGTTGTGGGCGATGGTCGTCAGCCACGTCGTCACCGAACCGCGCCGCGAGTCGTACATCTGTGCATGGCGCCACGCACGCTCGAAGGTCTGCTGGGCGATGTCCTCGGCGAGCTGCGGATCCCCGGTGACGGCCAGAGCGACACCGAAGACCCTGTGCTGGAACCTCCGTACGAATGTGACCGCGAGCTCCGGGTCACCGGTGGCCAGCCCGGACAGCAGAGCCTCGTCCGGGAGACGGCCCACGGGGAACCGAAACCTCTGCACACCCGTACATACGATCCGCCGCCGCCAGGGGATTGCCCGGCCGTTACGGGAGATCACCCTTCCATTCTCCCTCGGCCGGCACCCGTCCCGCACATACGAGCGCCCGCCCCCGACGTACGACAAGTCCCGCCCCCGCACATACGAGCGCCCGCCTCCCGACGCACGAGGGCCCCGCCCCCGGGCGTACGGGAGCGGGACCTCGCCGGGCCTGCGGGAGGGTCAGCCGATCTGGGCGCCCAAGGCCGCGAGCGCCGCGGTGACCGGCTGGAAGAACGTCTGGCCGCCCGAGGTGCAGTCGCCGCTGCCGCCGGAGGTGAGGCCGATCGCGGCGTCACCGTCGAACAGCGAGCCGCCGCTGTCACCGGGCTCGGCACAGACGTCGGTCTGGATGAGGCCGCTGACGCTGCCCTCCGAGTAGTTCACGGTGGCGTTCAGGCCGGTGACCGTGCCGGAGTGCACATGGGTCGTCGAGCCGCTGCGGGTCACCTTCTCGCCGACGGTCGCGTCCGCCGCCTTGGTGATCTGCTGCGTGGAGCCGTTGTAGAGGTCGACCGTGCTCGGGTGGTCGACGTTCGCGGCGTACTTGACCAGACCGAAGTCATGGCCGGGGAAGTCCGACTTCTCGTTCTGGCCGATCACCTTGCCGCTGGAGTCCGACCAGCTGGAGATCGCCGAGGTGCAGTGGCCTGCGGTGATGAAGTACGGCTGACCGCCCTTGACCACGTTGAAGCCCAGCGAGCAGCGCCCGCCGGACCCGGTGATCGCGTCGCCGCCCGCGACGAAGGGCTTGAACTCCCCCTTGGAGCGCTTGAGTTCGGCCTTGCCGCCGAGTCCGCCGACCACCTTGGTGAGCTTGGCCCACTCGGCCGCCGAGACGGTCTTGTCGGCCGTGACGACGACCTTGTTGCTCCTGGGGTCGGTCGTCCAGGAGGTGCCCGGGATGGTCGCGTCCTTCTTCAGCGTGATGCTTGCGCCCGCGAGTTCGGCCAGGGAGTTCTGGACGATTCTCGCCTTGGCCCCGGCCGCCTCGACCGTCCTGGCGGCCGTCTCGTCGAGCACGTTCACGACGAGGTTCTTCGCGTTCGCGTCGTAATACGTTCCGGCCGAGTCGGCGCCCAGGTCCTTGCCGAGCGTCGAGGCGAGCTTTCCGGCCGCGGCGACCGAGAGGGTGTGGGGCGCCTCGGCCGACGTGGTCTCACTCGCGTTCGCGTTCTGGAATGTGACGCCTGCGGCGATCAGCGCGGCGACACCCGCGCCCGCCAGGGCGGCCCGCCGCCTGGGTATGCGTCGGTGCTTCAAGTCACGTCCTCCTGTGGGGGGTCGACCGCGGAGGTTGTGGGGACCGCCACGGCCGGAAGGCGTAGGGATACGGAAACGGCGCATGTCACAGCCGGTCCGCGCCCATGGTGTTCCGCCCACTATTCCGAGGCTCACAGGGAGCACACAAGGTCGACTTCAGGACGCGCATGCGCCAACGGGCGCGCCCCCCGCGCGCCCTGACCGCACAGGTCGCCCCGACTCGATTTCCACTGCAAAGGCCGTGCGAGGGTTATCCCTGTGCGGCCGGCGAGGTCTAGTCCTGTCCGGATCCAGCCCCTTCGGGGTCGGAGTCCGGAAGGGGAGTGACGGAAGGGAGTTGCTCCCGCACCGATTGCGCGCCCACCTGGGGCACCGCTTGCCGCTCCGCCGGGGCTGCCCCGGCCGCCTGCCGGGGTGCCGCCTCGACCTGTTGCTGCGCCCGCTCCAGGAACCGCAGCAGTTCCACCGGGAAGGGCAGCACGAGTGTGGAGTTCTTCTCCGCCGCGACCGCCACCACGGTCTGCAGCAGCCGCAGTTGCAGCGCGGCGGGCGTGTCGGCCATCTGCTGCGCCGCCTCCGCCAGCTTCCTGGAGGCCTGGAGCTCCGCGTCGGCGTTGATGACACGGGCACGCCGCTCCCGGTCGGCCTCCGCCTGCCGCGCCATGGACCGCTTCATGGTCTCCGGCAGCGACACATCCTTGATCTCGACCCGGTCGATGGTGACGCCCCACTCCACCGCCGGGCTGTCAATCATCAATTCCAGCCCCTGGTTGAGCCTTTCGCGGTTGGAGAGCAGATCGTCCAGCTCACTCTTGCCGATGATGGACCTGAGCGAGGTCTGCGCCATCTGCGAGACGGCGAACCGGTAGTCCTCGACCCGGACGATCGCGTCGGCGGGTGAGGTCACCCTGAAGTAGACGACGGCGTCCACGCGCACCGTGACATTGTCCCGGGTGATGCCCTCCTGCGCGGGCACCGGCATCGTCACGATCTGCATGTTGACCTTCCGCAGCCGGTCGACGAAGGGCACGACCATCGTCAACCCGGGCCCGCGCACCTCGGGCCTGAGCCGCCCGAGGCGGAACACCACTCCCCGCTCGTACTGTTTGACGACCCGGGCCGCCGCCATCGCGCAGACGGCCCCGCCGGAGGCGAGGGCCACTCCTGCCGTCACCAGCTCCTCGACCATGCCGGCCCCCCGGGGTCCGAAGTAGGCGTGTCAAGGGAGTACGCGCGGATGTGCCGCGCGTGCCCTTCGACGGTAACGCCGGTTCTCGGGCAAGGGCGAGCCCCCGCACACCACATGGGTACGGGGGCTCGCCTGCCGCTGGCTGCGGTAAGGGGGCCGGAGCGTCAGCCGACGCTCACGCCATAGGCGCTGAGGGCCTCGGTGACCGGCTGGAAGAAGGTCGTGCCGCCGAAGGTGCAGTCGCCGCTGCCGCCGGAGGTCAGACCGTAGGCCGTGGTGCCCGCGTAGAGGGGACCGCCGCTGTCGCCGCCCTCGGCGCAGACCGTGGTCTGGATGAGGCCGTGGACGATGTCTCCGCCGCCGTAGTTGACGGTGGCGTTCAGGGCGGTGACCCGGCCGCTGTGAGTACCGGTCGTGGAGCCGCGCCGGTAGACGGTCGTGCCGACGCTCGGGGTGGCCGCGCGGGTGATGGTCTGACTGCCGACCGCGCTCGGGTGCGCGATCGAGGAGTTGGTGTAGCGCACCAGGGCGTAGTCGTTGCCCGGGAAGCTGTAGCTGACGTTCGAGCCCAGCACCGTGCTGTGGCCGGAGTTGGCGTACCAGGTGGAGGCCACCTGCCCGCAGTGGCCGGCGGTCAGGAAGTAGTAGGTGCTTCCGCTGTGCACGTTGAAGCCGAGCGAGCAGCGGTACTGGCCGCCGTAGATGGCGTCGCCGCCGGAGATCAGCTTGTTGAAACTGCCCGCGGTGTGCTTGATGGTGAGCGCGCCGGCGTTGCTCCCGGCCGCCTGCTTGATCTTCGCGATCTCGGCCGGGGAGACCCTGCTGTCGACGGTGACGACAACGCGGTTCGTCTTGGGATCGACGGCCCAGGCGGTGCCCGCGACATCGGACTTGAGCACCGAGTCGCTCGCCGTGGTGAGTTGGTTCGCGCTGAAGGTCCGTGCCTCGCCGGCGCTCGCGCTGGGGACGGCGAACGCGGCCGCGGCCACGAGACCGGCTGCCACGGCGATCAGCCGGGTCCGTCTCGCGATACCGCTTGTGGGGGTGGTGCGCTTGATCCTCACTTTTCGTTCCCTCCAAGGGAAGTCGGGGGCCCGGGTGGGGAGTTGGGGCCCGTGAGGCGCAGCCAGGGGCGACTTGCCCGGATTTCGGACGAGCCGTGCCCCTGACAAGCGCTGTGGGGGAGTATTCGGCCGCGTGGCCGACCGGCGCAAGGCGCCTTTCGGCCGTGCAGCGTTCAACTTACCGACGGCCCAGACGCACTGGGATTTCTCCGGAGCAGGGTCCGCTCCCCCGCCTCGACTGCGATGCCCAGCGTGTTGCCCGGCGGCGGGAAGGGGCAGATGAAATGGTCCGCGAAGGCGCACGGCGGGAGCAGCGCCCGGTTGAAGTCCACCGTCGTACGCCCGTCGGCATCGGGTGCCGGCGGCCGCAGGAACCGGAAGCGGTAGCTGGTGTCCTCGCTGGTGGCGTCGGCGAAGACGGCCCACAGGGAGCCGTCGTCCTGGACCGACACCTGGAGGGTGAGGTCCTGCCCGTCGAGCGTGAAGGCGAGCACACCGCCGAGACCGAGCCCGCGGTGCCGCCCGTCGGCGTTCTCCACGCGTACGGTGCGGTCCTCGCCGTAGGGGGTGAAGTGCCCCTCGACCGACCAGCGCGGATCGTGGGGCGTGGCATCGATGCCCTGGAAGGCCCGGCGGCCCGGGGCGTCGGGGTCGTAGTCGCGCACGCCCCAGACGCCCTCGCGGACGAGGACGGCCAGCCGGCGCCCACCGGCCGCGACCCGGGCCGCGGCCACGGGTCCGGGGTCGGCGTCCAGGCGGATCCCACCGCTGAAGGGCTTTCCGTCGACGGTCAGGCCGTCGTCCTCGGCGGCCGTCAGCACCACCGCGTCCTCGTCGGCCGTCCAGTTCCCGGGGATGTCCGGAATTCGACCCTCCGGATAGTCCTCCAGCCAGTAGGTGCCCGTCAGCGCGAGCGGCCCGTAGGGCTCCGACACCTGTGCGGTGCGGTGCTCGTGCCACTGCTTCCACTCGTCGGATGCGTCCGTCGTCATGTGATGAACCCTTCCATATCGGATCCGCCGGCCCGAGGTGCGAGCGCAGCGTGGTTCCCGTGCCTTCCGGGCGGAAGTCGCCGCGCTCCTGGAGCAACGGCACGCCCCGGTCCACGTACTCGTCGAGTCCGCCCGGCATGAGATGGGGTACGAGGATGAACCCATCGGCCGCGTCCGTCCGGACGAACTCGTCCATCTCGGGGCGACGGCCTCGGGAGTGACGATGCGTCCGGCGTCCGCGAACACAACCGGGCAGGCGGGCGTGGCCGTTCCTGTGTGAGTGACGTACTCATGGAGGTTCCTGGGAGGAGTCGTCGTCGGAGGCGTTGCAGGAAGCGGGCGGTGCGGTCGCGCTCAGGCCGCGGCGCGACAGGACAGGTCGCGCAGGAAAGTGAGCGCGGCCCGCGCCGCCGCGTCGTTCTGCCGGAAGGCGGGCCCGCCGGTTCGGGGCCGGGTGAACGCGCCGGAGCCCCGGGCGTCGGTGTGCGGTCCGAGCGCGAAGCGGCGCGGATGCGGCCGGCCGGACCGGTCCAGGACCCGCCCGTCGGCGGGGTCCACGGCGAGCAGTCCCCCGGCGGTGCCGGCGGCCCCGTCCGCGTACAGCTGCCGCAGCAGGCGGTCGCGGGTGCGCTCGAGGGTGGGGAGCGGCAGCCGCGCCTCGACCAGTGCGCGGGCCTCTACGCGCGCGCCGGGCACGGTGGCGCTCGCCGCCCGGAAAACCCCGTCCTCGGCGGTGACGGTCATACCGGCGCCGAGGAAGCCGAGAACTCCCGCGCGGGAGAGGGCGAGCATCTGCCGCAGCCTCGGCCCGGGCGGCCCGGACGCCAGATGGCTGAAGAAGCCGTGCCACCGGGACCCGATGTCCCCGAGCCGCACCAACTGGCCGTAGACGGACAGCAGCCCCAGGAAGACCGCCAGGTCCGGGCTGCGGGCAGGGTCGTGGCGTCTCTTCAGGTCCGCCTCGATGTAGGCCCGCAGACCGTCCTGGAGTTGGTCGTACGACCGGTATCGCAGCCCGTCCAGCGGCTGGTCGAGCGCGGCGAGGTCGAGCCGGTCGGACGGGTCGGGCACGGCGGCGGCCACCAGCGCCGGCAGCGACGCGGGGCCGGCCACCGCGAACTTCTCCTCGAAGTCCCGCCAGGCGACGGTGGTGCGCTCGGGGTGGGCGGTGAACAGCCGGTGGTAGTTGGCGAAGCCCAGCTCCTTCTCGATCAGCGGCCACACATCGCGCCGGAAGTCGAAGCCGCCCGGGCGCGCCAGCAGCGCGTCGACCTCGGCCGGCCCGAAGAACCGGGGCAGTGGCGGCCTCTCCCCCGTCCAGTCATAGCCGATCTTCGAGTGGTAGGGGACACCACGCCGGGAGCCGACGTACAGGACCGGTTCGCGTCCGGAAGGGACATAGACGTCCCCCTCGTAGCGTCCGCCGCGCCCCTCGGTGAGCAGCACCATGAGATCCACGAAGGCGAGTCCGAAGCCGCGGACGAGGACCGGTTCGCCCGCCTTCAGCGGGGACAGATCGCTGTCGGCCGTGAAGTCGGGCGGCAGGTGGACCAGGCCGTGGGCGCGCGCGTAGGACGCCAACGCACTCTGTTCGTCGTCGAGTTCGGCGTCGAGGTGGCCCAGCGTGAGGACGACGAGATCGGCGAGGAGCGGTTCGGCGCGTCCCTCCAGCCAGACCCGCTGCCGCCCGTCGCGGGGACCGTCGACCCGTATCGCGAGACGGGGGTGGTGGTGGACGCGGACGTCCGGTGGCAGGGCGGCGACCGTCTGCTCGTACACCCAGCGCATATAGGCGCCCTGCCGCTGCCGCCCGGCGAAGAGACGCCCGTCGACTCCGGCCCATTCGTGCAGGGTCGGGCCCCCGCGGACCGGGCCCTGCATCGGCACCGTCTCGTCGGTGAACATGGTGACGTCCTCGGCGTGGGAGTTCATCCACAGCAGCGGTGACTGGGCCTCGCGCCAGATGCGTCCGCCGCCGGGCGGATGCGGGTCCACCAGGTGCACGTCGAGCGGCGAACCGGCGTACAGCTCGGGCGCGTTGGCCGCGATCCGCTCCAGGAGACCGGTCCCCCGCGGCCCGGCTCCCACGATCACCAGCGAACGGCGTCCGATGCTCATCGAGTGCGCTCCGCTCCGCGGGCGCAGCACTTCTGCCGCGGCAGTTCGTTGCGTACCACGCCGTCGACGGCGAGCCCGAGCAGGACAGGGACGACGAGGGCCGCGGACCACCGGCCGGGGTGGAGCCGGGGAACGATGCGCGGGAGTACGGCTTCTTCGGCTGCCGCGGCCGGTTTGGCGGGGGTGTCGCAGGACATGCGAAAGCTCCGTGATGCGTCGGGTCGAACACGGTGGTGCCTTCACACGCGAGCGCCTCGGGGGCGCGTACGGCCGAGCCCCTCAGCATGGCCGCTCACCGAGAGTACGGCGGCGTTTGCCCCAACTGTCAAGGCCGTCCGTACTGTGAGCCGTGCGTCTCAAGTCGGTTGACGCGGAAACGGATGCCTGCTCCACTTGGCGCATGCATCCACAGCAGCGGCTGGTCACCCGCTCCCACATCGACTTCGGTCGCGTGTGGTCCTCCTCCTGTTGAGCTGACCCCGCTGCGCGCCCCGGTCCAACGGAGCGACTTTCGCGTTGTCCCGCGCCTTCACACGCGTCTCCCCTCGCCTGTTCGCGTCCCCTCCCCTCTTCGCATCCCTTCCCCTCTTCGCATCCCTTCCCCTCTTCGCGCTGATCGGCGCCCTGTTCACCTCGGCGGGTGTCTACGGCGTTCGGGGCAGCGCGGGCCCGGACACCAGCGCGCGGGCGTCCTCGGTGGCTGCCCGCGGCACGGGCAGCACCGGTTTCGGAGAGGCGGGCTTCGGCGAGACGGGTTCCGTCGCGGCGACCGTAGTGGCCTTCCGGGATGCCGGGGGCTCCGCGAGCAGTGACGCCGGGATCAGCACCCGCGCCACCACACCGGCGCTCGGCGCGTGCGCCAGCCGCACCTCGGTCCCGCCCGTGCGGGCGAACGCGCCGACCGCGAAGTCCCCCAGGAACCCGGCGGATCCGGCCGGTAAGCCGCTGGTCCCGGACCGCCCCATCTGGGCCCCGGCCGCCGCCGGGGCTCTCCTGTCCGGCCCGTGGCCGACGATCACCACGAGATACCCGCTGCCGGTGCGCGTCCCCTCGATCGCGATGCCCGAACCCGGCGGCGAGTGGCTCACCGCCTTCTCGACCAACTCGGCGAGCAGACGGGCGGTCTCGGTGACAACGGTCCCGATGATGTGGACCGGTTCGATCCGCCGCAGGCTGACACGCCGGTACTCCCCTGCCTCGGTCAGCGCGGCGCGCAGGACGTCGGTGACGGACTGCGGGGTGGACCGGGGCCGGGGGGCGGTCTCCTCGGCGACGACGAGCAGGCTTTCGGTGGTGCGGCGCAGCACCGCCTGCTCGGTGGCCAACTCGAAGGCGAGGCGCTGCACCCGCTCGAACGCCTCGGCGACGTCGCGTACTTCCGCCCCGGCCCGGTCGGGCACGGTGAGCGGCACGAGGGGTCCGGGCATCTCCCCCGGAGTGCCGTCCCGCACGGCGGCGACGGCCCGCGGCAGCCGTGTACCGGCCGCCTCACGCGTCTGCCGGGCGAGTACGGCGAGCGGTGTGGAGACGCTGCGCACGCAGTCGAGGGTGAGATGGCCGAGGGTGACGACGGTGCCGAGCGCGAACAGCACGAACAGCAGCAGATCGCACCGGGCGGCGCCCTCCAGCGCGGCGGCACGGCCCTCGATGTCCCTGCCCAGTGAAATCTGCACGTCGCGCAGCCCGTCGATGGTGGAGGACAGGGACCTCCACCACGACATCGGCGGAATGTCACGGGCGTCGAGCCGTCCGTCGCCATGCACGGCAACACGTTCGTATGCGAGCGCGCGTTCGGCGTCGGGTGTGGTGAGCGCCGCGTCGAGGCGCCGCTGCTGGGCGCCGGTGGCCGAGCGCGGAAAGCTCTCCAGGGCGGCGAGCCTGCCCGCGCGGATCTGCAGGAAGCGGCCGTAGCCGTCTGGCCGGAAGCGGCCGGCAGGGACCGAGCCGAGCACGATGGCGCGCTCCTCGCCGAGGAACTCCTTGGCGTCACCGAGAACCTGGAGTGCCTGGCAGGCCGCGCGGAGCCGGGCGTCGTACACGTCGTCGGGTCCCGGCCGCAGCCGGCCGAGCACGGTGATGACGTTCGTGAGGCGGCCGAAGGTGTCCTCGATGCCGCCGGTGCCGTCGTCGGCGCGCCGGCGGATCCCGGCGAGTCCGTCGAGCCGCCCGAGTGCCCGCCGCACCGAGCGGGCGCCCGGGTCCTCGCGGCCCCTGAGTGCCCTGCCGAGCCGCGCGCGGGCGGCGTCCGTGGCCCTGCGTTGTGCGGGCAGCAGAGCGCCGAACGGGCGCCCGCCGCCCAGGTAGCCGACGGTCAGCCCGCGTTCCTTCTGCAACTCGTGGACGAGCCCCTGGAGCAGGAGTTCGAGCCGGGCGTTGTCGGCAGCGGCGGCGGCGTTGCGGTAGGCGGCGAGCTGCTCGGCGGCGGCCGCGCCGAGCAGGGCGAGCAGGAGGGCCAGGGCGAGCACCAGAAACCTCAGGACCCTGGCGCGGATGGTGGGGGAAGGCGGTGTGACGTCCACGGAAATGCCTTAGGAGGAGGGCGATGTGTCGGGGGGAAGGTGGTCATGGTCCTGCCCCCGGGCAAACGACCTTCGCGGCACACCGGTCACCCGATGATGTTCTTGTTTTACGGAGAGGAAACCCGATTTCCACCCAGGGTGGTACCGGCCACCCCTGCAAGACCGCGCGTCAGCAGTCGCAGCCGCAGTCGCACCCGTTGCAGCAATCACATCCGTCACAATTGCCACAGCAATCGCCACAGCACTGACACCAGTCGCAGCAGTCCCCGCAGTCCTCGCAGAGCGACGCCTCCTTGCGCTCCCCGGTCCACGGGTCCTCGTAGGTGCCGCAGCACATCCGGCAGGTGCAGGCGAGTCCCAGCCACACGGCGCAGCCCGCGATCAGCCCGCGCCGGTTGCCGCGGGGCGGCTCAGGGGACGGCGGGCCGCCCGGACCCCCGGGGCCGCCCTGCGCATACGGTCCCGACGGTCCACTCGGCGTATACGGTCCCGACGGTCCACTCGGCGCGTACGGTCCCGACGGTCCACCCGGCGCGTACGGTCCCGAGGGCGGCGGGCCGTACAGTTCGGCCGTGTGCGAGCAGGAGGTCGTGCCGAAGGCGCGGTCGACGGAGTTCCGCAGCTCGTGCGCGAGCAGGACATGGACGAGCCGGCCGTCCGTGAACTCCACCTCGCGCAGCGCCAGCCGTATCCCGTGCAGCGCGTCGTCGGCGAGACGGCGGGCCCGAGCGAGGGAAGTCCCGGTGGCCGTCAGGGGGTTCCAGGCCTTGGACGCGGTGTCGGCCTCCCTGTCCTCCACGGCGTCCAGCAGATGCGCGAGGCGTCCGAAGAGCCGGCCGGCTTCGGCGAGCGGCTCCGCGTTGCCGGGGCGCCCGGCCAGCACCGCCGTGTGCGCGAAGGCGGCGGCGGTGGCGGTCTCCGTCGGCTCGGTGACGGTCAGGATCGGGGTGCCGGGCCCGGCGAGTGCCTCGATACCCGCCTGCCGGTCCACTGCGTCGACGAGCACGGCGGTGTCGAACCCGACATCGGAACCGGTACGGGCACCGGCTCTGGCCCAACTGGCGGCGACCCGGCGCGCGGCGGGCGCCACCGGTTTGCGCGCCAACAGCCCGTCCCCGTCGGCCATGTGGTCGCGCACCTTGGCGGAGGCGAGCACAAGCGAGACGGCGGCCGCGAGCCGCGCTCCCTCCCCCTGCGCGACGGAGGCGGTGCGCATGCCGCGCAGCGGACAGGGTCCGGCGGTGCGGCGCCATCCGTTGGTCCGCTCGGCCTGAGCCTCCGTCAGAACCGAGATGAGCAGCCCGTCGTAGTTGGTGACCACCCGGGCGAACTGGCCGTGATCACGGCGCAGGGCGAGGCACAGCCCGCACAAGTGCGCCATCCACTGGGTCTTCAGACGCTCACTCAGCCGGTGACGGCAGGGCCTGACCATTCCGAACACGACACTCCCCCGTGCCTCGTACGACGTTGAGCCGCGCCACCGGCCCGGGCGCTCCCGCAGGCACCGGAGAGCACATTATCCGCCACCTCGTTCACCCGTACGCTCCGGCCGTCACCCGTACGCCGCGACAAATCCTATTTCACTCACAGTCAGCAGTGGTTTGCGGCAGAACCCTTGGGACACGCGGGCTCTCGACGGATTCGCTGTGCACCAGTACCGTCACGAAACCCCCGCGCGGCGCCTATCCACTTGGCGCGACATCCGCATCATGGACGACCATGGGGTTGCGGAAGGCATGAAAGACCGCTGTGAGAGGAGGCGTCCATGGGATCGGTGCGCAAGGCGAGTGCCTGGCTCGGCCTCGTCGACGACAACGATGACGAGCGTTACTACGACGACGACTACGCCGAGGGCGGCCAGGAGCAGGCCGACGCCTGGGTGACGGACCCGCGGGTGAAGGTGGCGTCCGACACGGCGGAGGAGAAGGGCCGCCGGATCGGCACGATCACCCCGGACAGCTTCCGGGACGCGAGGGCCATCGGGGAACTGTTCCGGGACGGGGTCCCGGTCATCATGAACCTCACGAACATGGAGCCCTCGGACGCCAAGCGCGTGGTGGACTTCGCGGCCGGGCTCATCTTCGGTCTGCGCGGCTCGATCGACCGCGTCTCCAACCGCGTCTTCCTGCTGACGCCCGCGAACACGGAGATCGTCAGCGGCGAGGCCGCGAACCGGCACAACGACGGCTTCTTCAACCAGAGCTGAGGCAGGGCCGCTCACCGGCCCTGCCCGCTTGGGGTCCGGTCACCGGAAGGCGTCGAGTCCGGTGAGCGCCTTGCCCAGCACGAGCTGGTGCATCTCGACGGTGCCCTCGTAGGTGAGCACCGACTCCAGATTGGTGGCGTGCCGCATCACGGGGTACTCCAGGGAGATCCCGTTGGCGCCGAGGATCGTGCGCGCGGTGCGGCAGATCTCGATGGCCTCGCGTACGTTGTTGAGCTTGCCGAAGCTGACCTGTTCGGGCCGAAGCCGTCCCGCGTCCATGCGCCGCCCCAGATGATGGGCGAGCAGAATCCCCTTGTGCAGCTCGACCGCCATGTCGGCGAGCTTGGCCTGGGTGAGCTGGAAACCGCCGATGGGCCTGCCGAACTGTTCCCTGGTCCTGGCGTACTCGACGGCGGTCTCGAAACACGACCGGGCTGCGCCCATGGCCCCCCACACGATCCCGTACCGGGCGTGGGACAGACAGCTGAGCGGGCCCTTGAGTCCGACGACACCGGGAAGGACGGCGTCGGCGGGCAGCCGCACGTCGTCGAGGACGAGTTCGCTGGTGACGGAGGCCCGCAGAGACCACTTGTGCCTGATCTCGGGTGCGGAGAAGCCGGGGCTGTCGGCGGGCACGACGAACCCCCGCATCCCCTCGTCGGTGCGCGCCCATACGACGGCTACGCCGGCGACGGACCCGTTGGTGATCCACATCTTGCGGCCGTTGAGCACCCAGTCCCCACCGTCGCGCTTGGCGTGGGTGCGCAGGGAGGCGGGGTCCGAACCGTGGTCGGGTTCGGTGAGCCCGAAGCAGCCGATGACCTCACCGGCGGCCATGCGGGGCAGCCACTGCTGCTTCTGCTCCTCGCTGCCGAACCGGTGGATGGCGTACATGGCGAGGGATCCCTGGACGGAGACGAGAGACCGGATCCCGGAGTCGGCGGCTTCAAGCTCCAGACAGGCCAGGCCGTACTGGACGGCGCCGGCGCCGGCGCAGCCGTATCCGCTGAGCGACATGCCGAGGGCGCCGAGGGAGCCCAGCTCGCGGGCGAGCTCCCGAATGCCCGGCAGCTCGCCCTGCTCGTACCACTCGGCGACAAACGGCAGTACGCGCTCCGCCGCCCAGGTCCGCACGGTGTCACGGATGGCGAGATCGTCGGCGTCCAGCAGGTCGTCGATGCCGAGCGGGTCGGCGGGGTCGAAGGACGGCGCCGTGGGGGACGCGGACATGAGCAGCCTCCGTGCACTGGAAACTAGCAGCGCTAATCACACCTGGACGGGCCGACGGTACGACGCGCCGCGCCGCGCGTCCAGTGCCGGGCGCATGTGCCGACCCTGCACCCGTGCGTGTGGGCGCCATTTCCGGCTTACACGGAGACGGGGCAGTCCGCCGGCTCCCGCGGTGCCGGAACCCCGGCGGTCAGGTCCGGCGCCGCCGGCGGCTCGCAGTGCATGGCCCGCGGCAGCCTCAGCGCCATCACCGCGCCGAGCAGCAGCAGCCCCGCACTGACCAGGAGCGTGACATGGAGCCCATGAACGAAGGAGTCGCGTGCCGCGTGGCGCAGGGCCTCGCCCCGTGCGCCGCCGAGGCGGCCCGCCACCTCGTACGCCTCCCCCAGTGAGTGCCCGGCCGCTTTCGACGCCCGCTCCGGGACTCCCGGGACCGACGACAGGCCGGGCGCGTACGCCGCGTTCATCACGCTGCCCAGCAGCGCGATCCCGATGCCCGCGCCCAGCTGGTACGACGTCTCGCCGATCGCCGCCGCCCCGCCTGCCTGCGCCTGCGGTGCCTCGCTCAGCATCGACTCGTACGCCCCGAAGAGCGTCGTCTCGAGACCGAAGCCGAGCAGCACGAAACCGCACAGCAGCAGCGGCGGGTTGTCGTGGCCGCCCATGGCCGTCAGGGTGACGACCGCCGCGGCCGTGAGGCAGAAGCCGGAGACGACCATGAGCCGTGGGCCGAAGCGGTGCAGCAGGTGCGAGCCGATCAGGCCCGCCGCCATCGCCGCGAAGGTCAGCGGCAGCAGCCGCAGCCCCGTCCCGAGTGGCGAGAAGTGCAGCACCAGCTGGAGATACTGCGCCGCGATCAGCTCCAGCCCGACCAGCGCGAGCATCGCCAGCACGATGCATCCGACCGATGTGCTGAACGCCGGGCGCGCGAACATCCGCAGATCCACCAGCGGATGTGCGCGCCGCCGCTGCCGCCGTACGAAGGCGACCAGCAGAGCCGCACCGGCCAGCAGCGGCAGCAAGGTGAAGGGGCCGAGCGGCGACTCCCCGCCGCCGAGCCTCTTGACGCCGAGGACCAGTCCGAAGAGGCCGCCCGCAGCCATGAGCGCGCCGGCCACGTCCCAGGGGCCGTTGCGGTCCCCCTTCGACTCCGGCAGCAGCAGCCGCCCGACCGGCAGGCTGACCAGCATCAGCGGGATGTTGATCAGGAAGACCGAACCCCACCAGAAGTGCTCGAGGAGGAAGCCGCCCAGCAGTGGCCCGACCGCCGCGCCCACCGCGGCCACCGCGCTCCAGATGCCGATCGCCAGCGCCCGCTCGCGCCGGTCGGGGAAGACCTGGCGCAGGATGGACAGCGTCGCGGGCATGATCATCGCGCCGCCCACACCGAGCAGCGCCCGCGCCAGGATCAGCACCTGCGCGTCCTGGGCGAGCGCCGCGACACCGGAGGCGACACCGAAGAGGGCGTATCCGAGCAGCAGGACCCTTCTGCGGCCGATCCGGTCGCCCAGCGTGCCGAAGAGGATCAGCAACGAGGCGCAGACGAGCGGATAGGTGTCGACGATCCAGAGCAGTTCTATCCCGCCGGGCCTGAGGTCCTCGGTGACGGCGGGCACCGCGACATGCAGCACCGTGGCGTCGAGGGCGACGAGCAGCAGGCTGACGCAGAGGACGACGAGGACGACCCAGCGGTTGGTACCGGCCCCGGCCGCCCGACGGCGCAGCCCAGCGGCGGCCGTGGTCGTCCCGGACATGTACGTACCTCCCAGACTGTCCCTCGCTTCGGCGGTCCACGGGTGGGGACGATCCCGCGGCTGCGGCCGGGAGGAGCGGTACTCCCGGGGCTCACGCAACGAAACGAGCAAGCCGTCAGCCTACGCGAGTACCTCCGGCGGTCGCGTGGCGGACCTCTCAGGTTCCCCCCGGAGGAGGTGTGGCGTACGCCACCCTTCCCCCGGTCCACGACACACAAGGGGGGCTTTCGGTTCCGTACGGCGTCGATAATCGAGCGCGTGACCGATCTTGCAACGCGTACGGCGCCGCCCCGCACCGGCGCCGTACGACGCGCCGCCCCCGCCCTGGTGGGCTATGCGGCCGTCCGGGCCCTGGGCCTCGTCGTGCTCGCGCTGTGGAGCGCGGCGCGCGGCACGAGCGCGCACACGCTGCTGACCGCTCGCTGGGACTCGCTCTGGTACACCCGGGTCGCGGCCCTCGGCTACGGCTACGAGGTCCGCCTTCCGAACGGCGACGTGCACTCCAACCTCGCCTTCTTCCCGCTCCTGCCGTGGCTGGAGCGGCTGGGCGCGGCGGTGACCCCGCTGTCGTACGCCGACGCGGGCCTCGTCGTCGCCACACTCGCCTCGCTCGCCGCGGCCTGGGGAATCTTCGCGGTCGCGGACCGGGTGTACGGCCCCCGCGTGGGCGTCGGTGCGGTGCTGCTGTGGGCGGTGCTGCCGGTCGGGATCGTGCAGTCGATGGCGTACAGCGAGTCCCTGTTCACGGCGCTCGCCGCGTGGGCGCTGTACGCGGTCCTGACGGGCCGCTGGGTGACGGCGGGCGTCCTCGCCTCGCTGGCCGGCCTGACCCGGCCGGTGGGCGCGGCCGTCGTCGCAGCCGTGTGGACTTCGGCGGCCGTCTCGTACGTACGGGACCGGCGCACGCCCCCGGCGGACGGCGGCTCCGCCGTCCGCCGGACCGCCGGCGTGCTCCTAGCGCCTCTCGGTGCCGCCGGCTACGTGCTGTGGGTCGGTCACCGCACCGGCAAGGGCCCCTTCGGCTACCTCGACGTGCAGGCGGGCTGGCGCAACGGCTTCGACGGCGGTTACGCCTTTGCCCGCTTCATCGCAGGCAAATTCACCTCGCTGCCCTCGGCGGCGGCCGGCGTGGGGCTGATCGCCGGGGTCGTGCTGATCATCTGGCTGTACGTGGTGTGCGTCCGGCAGGGCCAGCCGCTCCCGCTGCTCGTGTACGCGGGTGCCGTCACCGCGCTCGCCCTGTGCGCGTCGAGCTACTTCGGCTCGAAGCCACGTCTCCTGCTGCCCGCCTTCCCCCTGCTGCTGCCCCTGGCGCGGACCCTCGTCCGGGCGCGTCCGTCCAGGTCGGCGGCGGTCCTGGGCGGTCTCGCCGCGGCGTCGGCCGTCTACGGCGCGTTCTGGCTGAACGGCGCGGGTCCGCCATGATCCACTTGTCACCACATGATCCACTCGTGACCAACAGTGAGCGACCGGGGAATTTCTCCCCAGCATTCGGTGAACGAATAGACAAGCGCCATATAACGCGTACACCTGGTGATCATTGGAATTGACGGAAGTGCGCGGCCACGATTAGGGAATCCATAGTAATAAACACCCGCTGAGAGGAATCCCACATCACATCGTCATCACAACCGCAGTGAATCGGGCGGGTGGGCAGCTCACTCGCTGTAACGTCGATTGAGTGCGTACCGAACGAATGCTGAGCCGTCTGGACCGGGTCTTCGCCCGGTTGGACCGTGAGCCGGGACGGCCGGCCGACATCGATGTGCCCAGGATGAGCCGGCACCGAGTGGTTCTCTTCTCGGCAACGCTGGCCTTCTACGTGGCAATCGTGTGGGCCGTGGTCGTCTCCTCCTGGCTGGTCCGGCTGGACTGGCAGGTCATGTTCTTCCGGCCGTACCAGCAGTGGCCGCAGATTCACGCGTTCCTCGACTACTACGTGGTGCTGGGCCAGCGCGGCCCCACCGCCACGATGATCGCGTCCTGGCTGGGCTGGCGCGCCTGGCGGCAGCACACCCTGCGCCCGCTGCTCACGCTGGCCACGGCCCTGCTCCTGCTCAACATCACGGTCGGCGCCGCCAAGTACGGCATGGGCCGCCTCGGGCCGCACTACGCGACCGTCATCGGGGCGAACGAGATGTGGCGCGGCGGCGATATATTTCCCAGCGGCCACACCGCGAACGCCGTGGTGACCTGGGGCATCCTCGCCTATCTGGCCTCCACGCCGCGGGCCCGGCGCTGGCTGTCCGCGGCCTCCGCGGTGACTGCCCTCGGCGTCGGCCTCACGACGGTCTACCTCGGTACGCACTGGCTGAGCGATGTGCTCCTCGGCTGGGCCGCGGGTCTGCTGATCATGCTGGCGCTGCCCTGGTTCGAGCCGCTGATCGCCCGTGCCGAGACGAGCATCCTCGCGGCGCGGGACCGCCGGCGCAGCCGCCGTGCCACCCCGGTGCCCGCGCCTGCCCCGGTCGGCACGCCCTCACCGGTCGTCGCACCGCCGCGCCCGGCCACCGGCGAGGAGGTGCCCGTCAGGGAGCCGGTGGCCGCCGGCCGGGCGTCCCGTCCGCCGGCCTATCTGGCCCCCGGCCCGCACATGACGCGTGCGGAGCGGACCCCGGTCACACCGGTGGGCAGCCGCCGCCCGCCGCACCCGGACCGAGTGTCGCGCGGCACGGCCTCCGCCCGGCCGCTGGCGGGCGGCTGAGCAACGGACTCGCGGGGAGCGGTACGCACTCCTGCCCGCATGGCGAAGGCCCCGGCTCGCACCGAGCCGGGGCCTTCGCCATGCCCTGGGCCGCCCGGGCGCGTCTGGCCGGTCAGCCCTTCCAGCAGCGCCTGACTCTGCCGTTCTCGACCTCGAAGTTCAGCCGTCCGACGCGGTACTCCATGGTGATGACCGTGCCCGGCGGCAGCGAGCGGACCGCGCTCCAGCCGCGCTCGTGGGCGAGCCGCTCGGCCTGGTGGGCCTCCAGGCCGACGTACGCCTCCGGAGAGTCATCGGGTTCGGCGTCAGGGGTGGGATGGGGAGCCATGCCGCCACGTTAGGCCGCGGGCCCCCGGCGCGGTAGTCCCGGCGCCGCCACCCTGGCCACACATACCCCTCCGGTCACGCTTCTGTCACAGAATCACGACGCCGGTTCGCCTCGACAGGGTCACACGTATGGGCGTTCCGACAGCTGCCCGGCACCGCTTCGAACGCAATTCTGAACCAACTCGTGCGGCCTCCGAAGCGGCTCAGAATAAACCTGCGGAAAGGGCGCCGCGGAGTTCATTCCGAATTCTTTCCCATGAGATTTCGGTAAGCGCCGCACCATCTGACTCCGCATAACACATACACGGCTTCAGCACAGAATCCCCCCGTGCCGACGTGCCCGACCGCGGGACTGCCCATGCCTCACGGTGTGGGGTCGGACGAGCGACGGGCATCACCCGGAGTACGCGCCCGGGGCCGCTCCGTCCGTTCGACGGCCCGGGACAGCCGGTCCCTCGCCGTCCTGATGACGTCCGTCAGTTCGGCGGGCTCCAGAACCTCGAACTCGAAGCCAGTCATCATGACGTGAATCACCATCACATCGAGGTTCGGGGCCCCGGTGCGCAACAGACAGCTCGCGTGGGTCTCCGCCTCCAGCGTCCCCGCCGACGGCGAGATCCGCTCCGCCGCGTCGGCCAGGGGCACCAGCAGCCGTACGACGGCGTGCGCGGCGTACGCGCGGGTGGAGACCCCCTTCGACACATACGCGGCCAGGTCCTCGGCCGGCGGCGTCTGCGGGGTGAATCGGGGACCGTGCGGCGGCTTCGGGGTGATGCGGTCGACGCGGAACGTGCGCCAGTCGCCGCGGTCGACGTCCCAGGCGACCAGGTACCAGCGGCGCTCGGTGCACACCAGGCGGTACGGCTCGACCGTGCGCCGGGTCGGGGCGCCGCCGTAATCCCGGTATTCGAAGCGCAGCCGTTCCGCGTCGCGGCAGAGGTGGGCGATTTCGGTGAGGAGGGCCGGGTCGACGGCGGAGGGCAGGGGGCCGCGCATCATCGGCACGGTGAACGCGTTGAGGGCGCTCACCCGGCGGCGCAGCCGCGTCGGCAGCACCTGTTCCAGCTTGGTGAGGGCGCGTACGGAGGTCTCGCCGATGCCCTCGATGCCCTGCCCGGCCGCTGTGCGCAGTCCGACCGCCACGGCGACCGCCTCGTCGTCGTCCAAAAGCAGCGGCGGCAGCTCGGCCCCCGCGCCCAGCTGATAGCCGCCGCCGGTGCCGGGGCTGGCGTTGACGGGGTAACCCAGCTCCCGCAGCCGGTCCACGTCCCGGCGCACCGTGCGGGGGCTGACGCCGAGCCGTTCGGCGAGATCGGCTCCGGACCATTCGCGGTGGGCCTGGAGCAGGGACAGCAGGCGCAGCAGTCGTGCCGAGGTCTCCAGCATGGCCTCGAGTCTGCCAGCCTTTGCGGACAGCTTGTGTCCGCAAAGGCCGAAGCGGTCAGCCGACGGCGCTGACGGTCACCGACAGGTCGTTGTCGACCGTGTAGTACGGCCGGGCCTCCACCTCGCCGTGCTCGGCGCGCACCGCGGCCTTGGGGTAGCGGAAGACCGGTCTCTTGTCCGCGACGTCGTCGAGGAGGCGGGCGATCCGCACCCTCGGCCCCCGCTCCCCGGCCGGGCGCAGCCACAGGTCCCAGATGCCGGGGGCGAGCGGCGCGTACGGCACGGTGAAACCGAACTCCGTCTCCCGCGCGGTGACATCGGCGCGGAGCACGGACTTGCGGCCGCCGCGCGCGCGGACCTCGGCGTAGGCCTCCGGCGCGAGCCCGGTGCCGTAGACCCGGCCGCTGACTCTCAGCTCGCCACCGTCGATCCGCAGGTCACCCGCCTCGGCGTGCGGGGCGCGCAGCCAGCTGCGGACGGCGAGGGTGCCTTCCCTGGTGGTGTACGGGATGCGGACGGCGATCCTGGCGGCCATGTCGCCGGGCACCCGGTGCCCGAGGGAACGCAGATCGTTGACGCCTGGCACCAGTCGGCGGGGCTCGCCGTCGGCGAACTGCGCGTACGCCTCCCAGCGGCCTTCGGGCAGTTCGACGCTGCTGGGGAGGGCGGCGCGCAGCCGGCCGCTCTCGGCCGGGGCGAGCGGCAGCGCGACCTCCTCGCCGTCGCGGCGGCGCAGCACCAGGTGGGCCGGGCCCGGGTCGCCGGTGCCGCCGATGTCGAAGGTCAGCCCGCCCGCCGCGTCGGCGACGCTGTCGGCGCACAGGGCCGGGGCGGTGCGCTCGTGCCGGGCCCGCGGGGCCTCGGTCATCATGCGAGGTGCCCCTTCGCGCGTGCGCCGCGCCCTGCCTCCCGCACGGCCTGGGCACCGCCGGGCAGGGCCGCCCCGGTGCGCCTCCGCCCGCCACGCAGCCGGCCGCCCCGCGGAACGGTGCCGGCGCACAGGCACCGGTGCCGTTCGGCGATGCGTGCCGGGCGGAGGCGCGCGGAGTCCTCCGGCGCCGCGGCCGCCGTCCGCCGCCGTAGCGCCTCGCCGTCGGCGATATCCAGCAGGCCCGCGGCGACGGCGTCACCGGCCCCGGCGGAGCGTCCGTCGGCACCGCTGCGGATGGTCCCAAGGGGCCCGTGCGGGCAGTCGGTGGAGACGACGGACGGTACGCAGCGCACGGCCCCGACGCTCGAGACGCCGAGCCGCCCGGCCGTCGCCATCCGCTCGGCCGGGCCGTGGGTGGGGACGAGGCCCGGCGCGGGCGCGGGGTGGTACGTAGCGCGGTTCGTCCCTCCGCTCCCGGACGCGTCGTGTACCAGGAAAGAGATGTACATGCGTACCTGGATTCCCTTGGCCGCCCCCGCCGCTCGATTAGACCCGGGGGTGCGGCGGCCGGTTGGGGATCATGGCCATGTTGTGGCGGAACCGTTGTCCCATCGGTAGCCGATCCTGGGAACCTCTCGGCCCTTGAACGCGTCAGGGCTCGTACGCCAGCTGCGGCACGTCGAAGCAGGTCGCGTTCATGTCGCCCTGGCCCACCCAGCCCTTCGCGTCCTCCCAGCGTGCCACGGAGAGGCACGCCCTGCGCGTCGCCGGGGGCGTCGCCAGGCGCTCGAACGTGACGGGGAGCAGCAGCCCGTCGGCCGTGTACGGCTTCCCCGCGTTCATGAAACGTTCGACGCACGCGCGTGTGACCTCCGTGCCGCAGGACCTCGCGGCGTCCGTGAACCACATCGCCGCCGCCCAGCCCTCCAGCTGCCACTGGGAGTGCATGCTCAGGCCCCGGGTCGCGTCCCGGAACGCGCGGACGGCCCGGTCGCCGGTGTCCTCGTAGTTGCGGCTGGAGCCGGTCGCCCACAGAGCGTTGCGGCACCGTGGGGAGTCCTTGTAGTCCTCGGGGACCGTCGACGTCCAGTTCTGCACATTGGTGACCTTGGCGATGATCTTCGCTCCGATCCGGTCGAGGGCCTGGCACAACTGGGCGTTGCCGTGCGTGTCCAGGGCGTCGAAGACCAGGTCGGCGCCCTGCTGCTTGAGGTCGGCGGCGGCCGCACGGAAGTTCGGCAGCGCGAAGTCGACCTGCTCGGTGACGACCTTGTAGCCCTCGGCCGCGAGGCCCCGGGCGACGAGCCGGGCGTACGCGGCCGACGCGGACTGGTTGTAGGAGACGACGGCGGCCGTGCGGGCTCCCTGGCGCTGCTTGAAGTAGCGGTAGACCTCGGTGCCCCCGTACAGCTTCCCGCCCCAGCCCGCCGTGCCGGTGCGCGGCGCGAGGCTGCCGTAGATGCCGTACAGATGCGGATAGGTGTCGTAGGCGGCGCCGATGGGCTGGCCTCCGATGTCGGGCACGGCGGCGGCGGACACACGGGAGGCGCCCGCGTACTCGAGCGAGGTGGTGGCGACCAGGGCGACGACCCTGTCCTCGTCGATCAGCTTGCGTACGCACTCGTTGTTGCCGACACCGCTGCCGCCGTCGTCGCACGTGTGCACCTCCACGCGGCGGCCGGCGATCCCGCCGCGCGCGTCGAGGCGGTCGAAATACGCCTGGGCGCCATCACGCGGACCGGTGAACGCGGAGCTGCCGACCGGGCTGGTGGCGCTGGTGACGATGCCGACCCGGATCGGCTCGGCGCTCTGGTACCGCGACGGCGTCGAGCGGTTCTCGAAGTCGCGCTCGGGCAGCCGGCTGCCGCAGGCCGTGACCAGCAGGACCAGACCCGTGGCGAGGGCGGCGGCCGCCCGGTGAGGTGCGCGCACGGCCGGTCAGCAGCCCGGAGCGGCGCTCGCCGACGCGTTGCCGCTGAGCTGCACCAGTGCGCAGAGCGTCTTGTCGGACACCTTCCAGGTGCCGTTCTGCTCGACGGCCGTGCCGGACGCTTTCGGCAGGGCGGTGGCGCCCTTGAGGGTCAGCGAGTACGTCACGTCGGCGTCGGCCGGGGAGGTGAACTGCACCTTCTGCACGACCGCCTGGACCTGCCGGCCGCGCCGGTCACCGTTGAAGCCCCGCAGCACCGGGCCCATCCGGTCACCGTTCTCCAGCACGGCGGCCTTGTCCTCGAGGGAGACGGACGGGTCGAAGAACCTCGTCCAGTTCCGCCTGATCTGCTGCTCGGCCTCCGCCGGGTCCGAGGGGGCGGTCGGGCTGGGCGGGGCGCTCGTCGGCCGCTCGACCGAGGGTGTGGGCGGGCTGCTGCTTCCGCCACCGCTCCGGTCGCTGCACGCTCCGACGGCCGGGCCCAGGAGCAGGACGGCGACCGCCGCCCACGCCGGCGCCCGTCCGGGGCCGAGCGCCCGCCCCTCGCAGCCCCGCCCGAGGTCGCTCCCCAGAACCATGTGACTCACCACCAGGTGTCGGTCCGGGCCATGTGCGCCCGGCGCTTTCAGGGACAGCTTCCAGAAGGCATAGTGCAAGCCATCGGCTGACATGGACAGACACACGACGTGGGAGCCGCCATGCGGACTGCTCGACTGCGGACTGTGCACCCGGTCCTCTGGGCCGGGTGGGCCGCGCTCGCCGCGGGAGCGGTGCTGTGCGTCATCGGCTGGTACGGCATCTCGGGCGAGCGCTACGCGGAGCGGCAGTTGCCCTATCTGGCTTCCTGCACCGTGCCGGGCGCCGCGCTGATCATCGCCGGTTCGGTGCTCCTCACCCACGGCGGGAACGCGGCGGCCGCCGCACGCCTGGAGGAGCTGTACGCGCTTCTGGTGGCCGCCGACGCGGACGACCCCGCCGACGAGTCCGGGCGTACGGCGGACCTGCCCGTCGCGGGCGGCGGGGAGTTGCTGATGGTGCCGGGCGGCACGCTGTGGCACCGCGCGGACTGTCCCCTGGTGACCGGCAAGTCGGAGGCCGTACCGGTGGGCTCATGGAGGCGGGCGGACGGGCAGTTGAGACCGTGTCCGGTGTGCGAACCGCCCGCGACCGGTCCGGACGGCTGAGGGCGGACGGCTCATGGCCTCGTTCACCTACGACCTCACCCTCGCCGGTCTCTCGGTCGGCAGCGCCGCCGCGCTCACCGGGATCGGGCTGGTGGTCACCTACCGGGCGACCGGAGTGCTGAACTTCGCGCACGGCGCGATCGCGATGCTGTGCGCGTATGTGCTGCGGCAGTTCACCGTGGAGTGGGGCTGGCCGCTCGCGCTGGGCGCGGCGGTCACGCTCCTTGTCGTGGCGCCGGGCATCGGCGTGGTGCTGGAACGCGTCGTGTTCCGGCCGCTGTCGATGCTCGGCGGGGATCCGGCGCGGACGCTGGTCGCGTCCATCGGGGTGTTCGTGCTGCTGGTCGGCGGGGCGGAGCTGGTGTGGGGTCCGGGCGCGCGCGCGGACGCGCCGACGCTGGTGTCCGCTGATCCCTGGGGACAGTTGGCGGTCGCGGTGGTCCTGGCCTCCGGTGTCACGGCGGTGACGCGCTGGACGCGTTTCGGGCGGGAGCTGCGCGCGGTGGTCGACGACCGCTCGCTGGCCGTCCTCGGCGGCGTCGACGCGGACCGGGTGGCAGCGGCGGGCTGGGCGTTCGGCGCGTTCACGGCGGGGCTGACGGGCGTGCTGCTCGCGCCGTACGTGCGTCTGGACCCGTTCGGAATGTCCCTGCTGGTGATGGAGGTGGTGGCGGTCGCGGTGGCGGCCCGGATGCGCAGCCTGACCGTGGCGGTCGTGGTGGCGCTGGGCATCGGCGTCGCGCAGAGCCAGCTGACGCGGCTTCACCCGTCGGGCTGGCGCGAACCCCTGGTGCAGGCGGTCGGTGCCAACCTCTTCGTGGTGGCGCTGCTCGCCGGGGCCCTGGTGCTGCCCGGCATCGGCACGCGCGACGCCCTGCCGCGCACGGCGGCCGTCCGGGTGCCGAGCCCGCCGGGCGCCTGGATCGTGGCGGTGGTGCTGTTCCTGCTCCCGCTCGGCTTCGCGGGCTCGGACCTGCACACGTCGGTCCAGGTGCCCGCGTTGTGCGTGGTGCTGCTGTCCCTGGTGGTCGTCAGCGGGCGCGGTGGCCAGATCTCGCTGGGGCAGGCGGCGTACGCAGGCCTGGGCGCCCTGTTCACGGCGCTGCTCGCGGCGGGCCGCTTCCCGGGCCTGCCCCGGCTTCCCGAACTGGCGGCGCTCGCGGTGGCGGTGGTCCTGATCGCGCCCCTGGGTCTGCTGACCGGCTGGCCCGCGATCGGCCGCCGGGGCCTGGCACCGGCACTGGCGACGTTCGCCGTGGGCGTGGGGGTGAGCCGCTTCGTCTTCGCACAGCCTTACGCGACGTCGGGCCTGTCGCTGAACCGCCCGGCGGGCTTCGACGGGGACCGGGCGTACTACCTGCTCGAACTGGTCCTCCTGGCAGTGGCGTTGTCGGCGGCGCTCGCGCTGCGCCGGGGCCGCACGGGCCGGGCGCTCGCGGCCATGCGGGACCATGAGGCGGGGGCTTCGGCGGCGGGCGTCCGGGTTCCTGCGCTCAAGGTGCTGGCCTTCGTCTCGGGCGCGGCGCTGGCCGCGCTCGGCGGCGGCATGCTCGGCATGGGTCTACGAGCCTTCGACCCCGGGGTGTACGACCCCGTCCGCGGCCTGCTCTGGTTCGCCGCGGTGGTGGTACTGGGCGCGGACAGCGTCCTCGGCGCCCTGGCCGCCGCGGCCCTGCTGGTGGGCCTCGACGCGGGTGCGCGGGGCGGGATCGCGGCGGCGCTGATCGGCGTGCTCGCGCTCCTCGTCGGCCGCTTCCCCGACGGCCCGTACGAGGCCCTGCGCACGGCGACGTCCCGTCTCGGCCCGCGTCACCGCCCGAGGCTCACGCCGTTGGGGGCGCGGGTGCGCGGGAGGCTGCGGGGGCCGCTGGGCTCCCGGGCGCCTGCGGCGCCGGTACCGACCGCCCTCGACACGGGAGACGAGCCGGGGAACCGAACACGAGCCCGCGCGGACCGCACACGGACCGGCTCAACGGACGGGGCACGGGCCGGCGGGACCGGCACGACCGACGTGACCGAAAGACGAGGGGCCGAGGGGCGCGGAACCGGCAGGGCCGACGCAACCGAAGGACGCGCGACCGACGGACGCGAGACCGGCACGACCGACGTGACCGAAGCGCACGGGACCGAGGGGCGCGAGACCGACGGGACCGACAGGGCCGCCGGGACCGGCACAACCGCCGGGACCGGCACGACCGAAAGACACGGCACCGGCACGACCGAACGGCGTGGGACCGGCACGACCGGCAGAACGCAGGCCGGTGCAGCGGGCCAAGCGCCGGTCGGCGTGGTCCACCACCCCCCAGTCCGCCCGGCCGGCCGCCGGGCACGGACCGGTGGGGAGCCCTTGCCCCGCCCCCGCAGCGGTCGCTCCCGGCCGCTGCCCGCCCCCGGCATCGGTTCCCGGGCGGGCGGCGGGAACGGTGCTCCCCTGCTCTCCGCCCGCCGGCTCCATGTCCGCTACGGTGGCTTCACCGCGCTCGACGGTGTCGATCTCGACGTCCGGCCCGGCCTGGTCACCGCCGTAGTCGGGCCCAACGGCGCCGGAAAGAGCACCCTGTTCCACTGTCTCGCCGGGACCGTGCGCCCCGCGCGCGGGAAGGTGCTCCTCGGTGAGCGAGACATCACCCGGCTGGCCGCGCACGCCCGCACCCGGCTCGGCATCGCGCGGACCTTCCAACAGCTGGCGGTCTTCCCTTCGTTGACCGTGGCCGAGAACGTCAGGGTCGGTGCCGAGCAGGGACGCCTCGCCGATCCGGGCGCGGTGGAGCGCTCCCTGCGGCTGCTCGGCCTCGACGGCCGGGTACGGGCGCTGCCGGCGGCAGGGCTGCCGACGGGCACCCTCCGGCGCGTCGAACTGGCCCGGGCACTCGCCGCAAGCCCCCGCGTCCTGTTGCTCGACGAACCCGCGGCCGGACTCGACTCCGCCGAGATCACCGCCCTGGCCCGGGTGCTGCGGGCGCTCGCCGCGGACGGCACCGCACTGCTCGTCGTGGAGCACGACCTCGACCTGGTGGCCGACCTCGCCGACGTGGTCCATGTGATGACCGCGGGCCGCGTCGTCGCCTCCGGGCCCGCCGGCCGCGTACTGGAAGGCGGCGGGTCATGAGCGTCGCCCTGCGCCACGCGCGCGTGCGCTACGGCCCCCTCGAGGCCCTGCACGGCGTCACGCTGATGGCGCCCGGTCCCGGTCCGACCGTCCTGCTGGGCCGCAACGGCTCCGGCCGTACGACCGTGCTGCGCGCCCTCGCCGGTCTCGTCCCGCTGTCCGGCGGGGCCGTCGTCTGGGACGGGACCGAGGTGACCCGGATGCCCGCCTACGAACGGGCCCGGCGCGGAATGTGCCTGGTCCCGGAACGAGGGGCGGTCTTCGGTTCCCTGACGGTCCGCGAGAACCTGGAGCTGGCCGCGCCGGACATCGCCGCTGCCCTCGGCGCCTATCCGCAGCTGGGGCCACTCCTGCCCCGTCGCGCCCGAACGCTCTCCGGCGGCGAGCAGCGCATGCTCGCGCTCTCCCGCGCCCTGCTGGCACGCGCGCGCGTGGTGCTCGTCGACGAGCCGGCCCAGGGCATGTCGCCGGAGGTCGCGGCCCGTACGTACCAGCTGCTGGGCGCCCTCGACGCCTGTGTGGTCCTCGCCGAACAGCGGCTGCCCCCGGCGCTCGGGGCGCCGGCCGGCCGTACCGTCCTCGTCCACGAGCTGCGCCGCGGAACGCTGGTGTTCAGCGGGGAGGCGGCGGAGTTCGGCAACCGTGACCCTGAACCGCGACGACGTGGGCCCTGACGCCGCGGCACGGCGTCAGGGCCCACGATGCACGGTCAGATGGCGAGCCGCTGCCCGGGCACGATCATGTCCGGGTCACCCCCGATGACCGACTTGTTGCGCTCGTACAGCCGCTGCCAGGTGGTGCCGTACCGCTCGGCGATATCGCTGAGGGTGTCGCCGCTGCGGACGGTGTAGTGGCCGTGGCCGCCGCGGGAGGACCCGCGACCGGTGTGGCCCGTCGAGCGCTCCGGCGCCTTCCACGTCTGCTTCGACGGGGCGGATTCGGTGGTCGTGGAACGCGAGGACGAGCTCGAGGCGGCCTCGCCGCCCGACGCGGCGGGCGCGCTGCCGCCCGCTCCGGCGCGCCCCGAGCAGACGGGCCACGCGCCCCAGCCCTGAGCGTTCTGCACCTTGGTGGCGACGGTGATCTGCGCCTGCTCGGAGGCCTGGTCGGCGGTCGGGGCGTAGGCCGTACCGCCGTACGCGCGCCAGGTGCCGGCGGAGAACTGCAGTCCTCCGTAGTAGCCGTTGCCGGTGTTGATGTGCCAGTTCCCGCCGCTTTCGCACTGGGCGATGCGGTCCCACACTCCCCCGTCGGCCGCGGCGGCGTCGCCGGTCGCGGCGAGCAGTCCGAGCGGTGCGAGCAGGGCCGCGCCGGCGAGGACCGCCGTCGTACGAGTCGTACGGGTCTTACGGGTGTTATCGGCACATTCGGACATGTAATTCCCTCTCCACGAACCCGGGATCCCCCAAGGCGGGGCGCATCGGTCCGCGCATGGAGCGCGGTCGTCGCGCGCCGCCCCGTCCACCGGAAGTGGTGCTGCGCGCCGGCTGTGCGGCGCGGCCGGTGGACGTACCCCGGGCGGTGCTCGTTGCACACGGCGGAGGAATCTAGGCAGGTCGGCCGCCTGGCATCAACCAACCCCTTGTCGTTCCAGGCCAGTTCGCCGTTACCGAAGGTATCGTCAATTTTCGGCCACCCATTTCATTCGCCGATTTCGTGATTTGTCGACCAGCAGGTCCGACGATCTGTGAGTCACCTCACGGAGGCAACTTCCCTTGGTCTCATACACGTTGGCGTGGAGTGACAGATTCCGCGCAAGGCCTCACCCTGCGCATCGGATGGTTCGATTCCGTTCGCTCCCGGGCGTGACTCCGGCCACAGATCGCCCGTTGTCATCTTCATGAGCCGGGGACCGCCGGGCTCATGGGCCGGGAGCCACCCGGCACCGTCACGCACCGCATCCCGAGGGAGCCACCCGTGCCGCGCATGCTCGACGTCAGCGACGCCGTACGCGCCGAGATCGGCGACGAAGAAGCCGATCGGCTGCTCGCCGGAGAGAACGCCCCGGGCAGTTACGACTGCACCTCCTGCCGCACCCCGGGCGACTCCGAGCAGGAGCGCACCAGCACCGTTCTGTTCATCGGCGAGGAGACCGCCGTCCTCGCCTTCGCCCACGCCACCTGCCTGCCCTCCCAGGTCGTCCAGGTCACCGAGGAGCAGTTGCAGGGCGCCGTCCGTTCCATCGCCGCCGACGAGGGAATGGCCACGGCCGTGCCCGAGCAGGCGGTGCTGGGGGTCACCAGCGGACTGGTCCTGATCGCCGGGGAGTTGCACCCGGCACTCGTGGTGGAGCCGACCGCTCCCATCGTGCGCCCGGGCACGACCGGAGCAGGCGACGACTTCCTGCCCCTGCTCATCGAGCAGGGCTTCATGCCGCTGCCCGCGATCGAGTCGGTGCCGCCCGTGCTGCACGGCTGGTCGGTGCTGCTCGCCATGGGCCAGCTGCACGCCGTGCTGCAGCCCGGCAGCAACGGCGGGCAGCCGGTCGCCTGGTGGCAGGCGCACCAGCCGCTCCAGGTCACCGAGGGGTGGCGGGCGGCCGCCAACAAGCACCAGCAGGTGCTGATGTTCGCGGCACCGGTCGGTTCGATCGGCCGCCAGCCGCGCGAGGACCTGCTGCGTGACGCCCTGGACAAGGCTGCGGCGAACGGGAAGCTGGTGGCCGCCACCCTGCCACTGGCAGGCACCTGAGCCCCGCGGGGCGCACGGTCTCCGGGAGCGCTGGGCCGGCCTGCTGAACCGGCGTATCCGACCGCATCCCCTGGGCGGCGGGGTCGTTGGCACCTACGTGCACGCATATGACGTCCCCCGCCGCCAGTCCTATCAGCCCATCCCCTCCCGGCGAGTGGGCCAGGACCCCTCGGGCTGCTCATCGGCCACACCGATCTACGACGAGCTCTACGCCGAGTACGTCAAGTCCTTCCGGGCGTTCCCGGGCGACCGCAGCGGCGAGGAGGACATGGGCTTCACCGCGTTCTCCAACCCGCGGCACGACGCGGGCTCGTACGGCAGCGGGACGTACGGCACACACCACGGCACCCCCCAGCACGCGACGGGCCACCTGGCCGCCCACCATGGTCACTCGGCCGTAGCGACCGCCGTCTGGCAGCAGGTGGCGCAGCAGGCCAGGGGCATGCACCACGTCCCGGCGCTGCCGCCCGCGCCTCGCAGAGGCCTGTGAGCAACCCTCGAGGAGAACCTGAAGAGCACGGAGGAACGCGGAAGAGCGTGGAAGAACGCAAGGGGGCGGCCTCCCCGGAGGCCGCCCCTTTCGCGCTTCCCTACTTCTTCCTGCCGCGCTTCTCGCGCACGCGCACCGAGATGTGGATCGGCGACCCCTCGAAGCCGAACTCCTCGCGCAGCCGGCGCTCGATGAACCGGCGGTAGCTCGCCTCGATGAATCCGGTGGCGAAGAGCACGAACCGCGGGGGCTTGGTGCCCGCCTGCGTGCCGAAGAGGATGCGTGGCTGCTTTCCGCCGCGGACCGGGTGCGGGTGCGCGGCGACCAACTCGCCGAGGAAGGCGTTGAGGCGGCCCGTCGGAACACGGGTCTCCCAGCCGTCCAGGGCGGTCTCGATCGCCGGAACCAGCTTCTCCATGTGCCGTCCGGTGCGCGCCGACACGTTCACCCGCGGCGCCCACGCCACCTGGCCGAGCTCGGTCTCGATCTCCCGCTCCAGGTAGTAGCGGCGCTCCTCGTCCAGGGTGTCCCACTTGTTGTAGGCGATGACGAGGGCCCGGCCCGCCTCCACCGCCATGGTGATGATGCGCTGGTCCTGGACCGAGATGGACTCGGAGGCGTCGACCAGCACCACGGCGACCTCGGCCTTCTCGACAGCCGCCGCGGTGCGCAGCGAGGCGTAGTAGTCCGCGCCCTGCTGGAGGTGCACCCGCTTGCGGATGCCTGCCGTGTCGACGAACTTCCAGGTCTTGCCGCCCAGTTCGATCAGTTCGTCGACCGGGTCACGGGTGGTGCCCGCGAGTTCGTTGACGACGACGCGCTCCTCGCCGGCGACCTTGTTCAGCAGCGAGGACTTGCCGACGTTCGGGCGGCCGATCAGCGCGATGCGGCGCGGTCCGCCGACCGCGGTGCCGAAACTTTGGGCGGGCGCCTCGGGCAGGGCCTCCAGAACGGCGTCCAGCATGTCGCCGGTGCCGCGGCCGTGGAGGGCCGAGACGGGGTGGGGCTCGCCCAGGCCGAGGTTCCACAGGTACGCCGCGTCGGCCTCGCCGCTCGGGCCGTCCACCTTGTTGGCGGCCAGCACCACGGGCTTGCCCGCCTTGCGCAGCAGCCGCACGACGGCCTCGTCGGTGTCGGTCGCGCCGACCTTTGCGTCGACGACGAAGACGACCGCGTCGGCCGCCTCGATCGCGTACTCGGCCTGCGCGGCCACGGAGGCATCGATACCGAGGACGTCCTGCTCCCAGCCGCCGGTGTCGACGACCTTGAAGCGACGGCCCGCCCACTCGGCCTCGTAGGTGACGCGGTCGCGGGTGACCCCGGGCTTGTCCTCGACGACCGCCTCACGGCGGCCGATGATGCGGTTCACCAGAGTCGACTTGCCTACATTGGGGCGGCCGACGACCGCGAGCACGGGCAGCGGGCCGTGCCCGGCCTCCTCGATGGCGCCCTCGACGTCCTCGAGGTCGAAGCCCTCTTCCGCGGCGAGCTCCATGAACTCCGCGTACTCGGCGTCGCCGAGCGCCCCGTGCTCGTACGCGTGCTCTGCCGAGCCGTCGGGCTGGATGTCGTCGTTCATGAAGTCCGTACCTCGTTCATCGTGGTGATCGGTGGACACCGCACCGCGGTGATCCACTACTCAAGTGTCGCCTAGCGCCCGGTGAGACGCCTGGCGTCTTCCAGGTGCGCGGCGAGCTGCTTCTGGATGCGCACGGTGGCCTCGTCCAGTGCCTTGCGCGTACGGCGTCCGGTGCCGTCGCCCGCCTCGAAGGGGTCGCCGAAGACGACGTCCACACGGCTGCGCAGCGGAGGCAGCCCCTTTGTCAACCGTCCCTGCCGCTCGGAACTTCCCAGCACCGCGACCGGGACGATCGGCGCCCCGCTGCGGACCGCGAAGTATGCGAGCCCGGCGCGCAGGGAGGCGAAGTCGCCCTCGCCACGGGTGCCCTCGGGGAAGATGCCGAGCACTCCCCCGTTGCCCAGCACACCGAGGGCCTGGGTGACGGCCGCGCGGTCGGTGCCCTCACGGTCCACCTTCAGCTGGCCGATGCCGCGCAGGAAGAGGCCGAGCGGACCGACGAACGCCTCCTTCTTGATCAGGAAGTGCGTCGGCCGGGGTGCCACGCCCATGACCATCGGCCCGTCGATGTTGTGGGAGTGGTTGACCGCGAAGATCAACGAGCCGGTCGCAGGCACCTTCCAGGCGCCCAGCACGCGCGGCTTCCACAGCCCGTACATCAGGGGGACGCCGATACGCCGCCCGATCTCGGCGTTGCGGACAGACGGGGCGCTCACTTCCCCGCCCGCTTCTCCTCGACGAGGGTGACGACGCACTCGATGACCTGCTGCAGGGTGAGGTCGGTGGTGTCCACCTCGACCGCGTCGTCCGCCTTCGCGAGCGGGGACGTCTTGCGGCTCGAGTCGGCCGCGTCCCGCTTGATCAGCGCCTCACGGGTGGCGTGGATGTCCGCGCCCTTCAGTTCGCCGCTGCGGCGAGCCGCCCGCGCCTCCGGGGAGGCGGTGAGGAAGATCTTCAGATCGGCGTCGGGCAGCACGGTCGTGCCGATGTCACGGCCCTCGACGACGATGCCGGTCCGGGCGGCGGAGGCGAGGGAACGCTGCAGCTCGGTGATCCGGGCCCGCACCTCCGGCACCGCGCTGACCGCACTGACCCTGGAGGTGACCTCCTGGGTGCGGATCGGACCGGAGACGTCCGTGCCGTCCACGGCGATGGTCGGCGCCGCCGGGTCGGTGCCGGAGACGATCTCCGGCTTGCCGACCACCGCCGCGACCGCCGTGGGGTCCGTTATGTCGATGCCGTTGTTCACCATCCACCACGTGATCGCCCGGTACTGGGCGCCGGTGTCCAGGTAGCTCAGCCCGAGCTGTGCGGCCACGGCCTTCGAGGTGCTCGACTTGCCCGTGCCGGAAGGGCCGTCGATGGCGACAATCACTGCCTGGGCGGTCCGGGCGGAGCCGTTTTCCACGGTGGGGACACCTTCCTGGTGCAGGGTGGCGGGTGCGGGCGGGACGCACGGGCGCCCCGCACAAGGTTACTGGCTCGCCGGACCCGGTATGACTGGCGGACGGGCCGCCGGGCTGCCCGGCCGGCTTCGGCCTACTGGCGTATCGTCCAGCCGCGCTCCCGCAGCGCCACGCTCAGCGCCGGGGCCGCGGACTGCTCCACCATCAGCTGGACCAGACCCTCCTGGCGACCGGTGGCGTGTTCGATGCGGACGTCCTCGATGTTGATGCCGGCCACGCCCGCGTCCGCGAAGATACGGGCCAGCTGGCCGGGCTGGTCGTCGATGAGGACGACCACGGTCTCGTACGCCCGCGGGGCGCTGCCGTGCTTGCCGGGCACCCGGGTCTGCCCGGCGTTGCCGCGGCGCAGCACGTCCTCGATGCCGTCGGCCCCCGCGCGCCGCTTTGCTTCGTCGGAGGACTGCAGGGCGCGCAGGGCCCGTACGGTCTCGTCCAGGTCGGAGGAGACCTCGGAGAGCAGATCTGCCACCGGGCCCGGGTTCGCGGACAGGATGTCGATCCACATCCCGGGGTCGGATGCGGCGATGCGGGTCACGTCCCGGATGCCCTGGCCGCACAGTCGTACGGCCGCCTCCTCCGCGTGCTCCAGGCGCGCGGCGACCATGCTGGAGACCAGGTGGGGCATGTGCGAGACGAGCGCGACGGCGCGGTCGTGGGCGTCCGCGTCCATGACGACCGGCACGGCACGGCAGTGCGAAACCAGTTCCAGGGCGAGGTTCAGCACCTCGGTGTCGGTGTCCCGGGTCGGGGTGAGCACCCAGGGCCGGCCCTCGAAGAGGTCGCCGGTGGCCGCCAGCGGGCCCGACTTCTCACGGCCCGACATGGGGTGCGTGCCGATGTACTGCGACAGGGCGGTTTGGTCGAGGCCGAGCGCCTCCAGCTCGCGGCGCGGCCCGCCCTTGACGCTCGCCACGTCGAGGTAGCCGCGGCCCAGGCCGCGCCGCATGGCATCGGCGAGCGTGGCGGCCACGTGCGCGGGCGGTGCCGCCACGATCACCAGGTCGACGGGTCCCTCGGGCGCCTCGTCGGTGCCGGCACCGAGCGCGGCCGCCGTACGGGCCTGCTCGGGGTCGTGGTCGGCGAGGTGCACGATGACACCGCGCGAGACGAGCGCGAGGGCCGCCGACGTGCCGATGAGTCCCGTACCGATGACGAGTGCGGTCCTCACTGGGCGATGTCCTTGCGGAGGGCGGCCGCGGCGCCGAGGTAGACGTGCGCGATGTCGGCGCGCGGCTTGTCGGACTCGATGTGGGCGAGGATGCGGACGACCCGGGGCATCGCGCCCTCGATGTCCAGTTCCTGGGCGCAGATCAGCGGTACGTCGAGGATGCCGAGCCCCCGGGCGGCGGCCGCCGGGAAGTCGCTGTGGAGGTCGGGCGTGGCGGTGAACCAGATGCTGATCAGGTCGTCGGCCGTGAGGCCGTTCCGCTCCAGCATGGCGGTGAGCAGGACGCCGACCTGCTCGTCCATGTGCCCGGCCTCGTCCCGTTCCAGTTGGACGGCGCCCCGGACCGCTCGTACCGCCACGGTGATGCTCCTCGCTGATGTACGGAAACGTCTGCCCACCAGCGTAGTCAGCCTGCGACACACGGATGCACGCCGCCCGCCTGACGAGACGCCACCTCCTTGCTTCGCCTTCCGGACATTCAATGCAAAAATGCCCAGGTGTCACATGGAGTGACGACCCGGTTGAATGGAGTGACGACATGGTGATCCGCTCGACGCGGCGCACGGTTCTGGTGACGAGCGCGGCTGTGCTCGTGGCCGGATGCGGCAACAACGGCAAGGGCACCAGGAGCGACAGCTCCGCGACGGCGTCCGTGTCGGGCACGGCATCCGGCAGCGCCACCGGCGACCCGTCAGGGAGCCCTTCCGGCGGCGCGACCGGAAGCCCGTCCGGCAGCGCGACCGTAGGGCAGGAGCTGGCGAAGACGAGCGAGATCCCGGTCGGGGGCGGCAAGATCTTCAGGGAGCAGAGGGTCGTGGTGACCCAGCCGACGCAGGGCGACTTCAAGGCCTTCTCGGCGATCTGTACGCATGAGGGCTGCACGGTCGGCACCGTCGCCGACGGCACCATCGACTGCTCCTGCCACAACAGCAGCTTCCGCATCGCCGACGCCTCGGTCGTCCGCGGCCCCGCGTCCGGCCCGCTGCTCCCGAAGAAGATCACCGTGGAGGGCGGCACGATCCGGCTGGTGTGAGCGGACCCGGACACATCAGGCGTCCCAGAGCGCCCCGAGGGTCTGCAACTCGCCGCCGTACTCGATGCGGTCCGTCCACTGCCGCGGCCAGGCCCCGGCACCGAGGTGTGCACCCGCGAAGGCGCCCGTCAGGCAGGCGATGGAGTCGGAGTCGCCGGAGGTGCAGGCGGCCCGGCGCAGGGCGGTGACGGGCTCGTCGGGGAAGAGCAGGAAGCACAGCAGACCGGTGGCGAGGGCCTCCTCCGCAATCCAGCCCTCACCGGTCGCCAGACACGGGTCGACCTCGGGCGACACTGTCCGCACGGCCGTTTGGAGGCGTTCGAGGATCTCCAGGCATTCGTCCCAGCCGCGGGCGATGAAGTGCTCAGGCGTGGGGTCCTGGGCGCGCGTCCACAGATCACCGAGCCACCGCTCGTGGTAGTGGCCGCGGTTCTCGTACGCGTACGACCGCAGCAGTCCCAGCAGGGCGGTCGGCTCGGCGCCCTGCACGAGCAGGCGTATCGCATGGGCGGTCAGGTCGGACGCGGCCAGCGCCGTGGGGTGGCCGTGCGTGAGCGCGGCCTGCAACTGGGCGGCCCCGGCCCGCTGTTCCTCGCTCAGTCCCGGCACGAGACCGACGGGCGCCACACGCATGTTCGCCCCGCACCCCTTGGAGCCGATCTGGCTGGCGTCCTGCCAGGCGCGGTGCTCGTCCTCCAGCAGGTTGCAGGCGACCAGACAGGTCCGGCCGGGTGCCCGGTTGTTGTCCGGGGACCGGTACCAGTCGGCGAACTCCTCGCGCACCGGCCGTTCCATCCGCTTCGGCGCCAGGACTCCGCGGTCCATGGCCGTCCGAAGCCCGCGCCCGAGCGCCAGCGTCATCTGTGTGTCGTCGGTGACGATCGCCTTCCTCGGCAGCTCCATCTCCCGCCACGGTCCGCACTTGGCGAGGATCGACGGCACGTCGTTGAACTCGGTCGGGAAGCCGAGCGCGTCACCGAGGGCGAGCCCGAGCAGGGATCCGGTGGCGGCGCGCCTGGCGAGGGCCGTGCTGGTCATGAGGGCCGTCCTTCCGTGGTGGGGCGGAGCAGGGGTGGGCGCAGGACGGTGGCACCGCCCGCGCGGTAGAGCGCTGCGGGCTTGCCGCGCCCTCCGGTCAGCCGGGCGGCGTCGGGGACCTGTGCGACGAAGCCCGGAGTGGCGAGGACCTTGCGCCGGAAGTTGGGCCGGTCGAGCGCGGTGCCCCACACGGTCTCGTAGACCTGCTGCAACTCGCCCAGGGTGAACTCGGGCGGGCAGAACGACGTGGCGAGGCAGGTGTACTCGAGCTTGGCGCCGACACGGTCGTGGGCGTCGGCGAGGATCCGGTCGTGATCGAAGGCGAGCGGCCCGGCGGACTCGTACGACACCCAGCGCGCCTGCGCCGCGTCGCCGCCGCCATGCGGTTGCGGAGGGTCGGGGAGCAGCGCGGCGAAGGCGACGGAGACGACTCGCATCCGGGGGTCGCGGTCGGGGTCGCTGTAGGTGCGCACCTGCTCGAGGTGGAGGCCGGAGACGTCCGCCAGACCGGTCTCCTCGGCGAGTTCCCGCCGGGCCGCGTCCTCCGCGGACTCCTCGGGCCGCACGAAGCCGCCGGGCAGCGCCCAGCGGCCCGCGTACGGCTCCTGTCCACGCTCGACGAGCAGCACGTGCAGCGCGCCCCGGCAGATCGTGAGGACGGCGAGGTCGACCGTGACGGCGGAGGGCTCGAACGCGTGCTTGTCGTAGCCCCGCACGGCACCCACCACCCTTAATAGTCGTATCGACTATAACTGGAGCGAGGTCCAAGGACAACAGCCCACGGCAGCGCGCACACAACACGTGCACAAAGAATGCGCGCACCACGGCGCGCGACGAAGACGGCCGGCCCCGGAGCGATCCGGGACCGGCCGACGCAGGACGCCGTCCGGCGGCCTACAGGTCCACCTCGCGCATCAGCATGCCGACCTCGGTGTTCGACAGGCGGCGCAGCCAGCCCGACTTCTGGTCGCCGAGCGTGATCGGCCCGAAGGCCGTGCGCACCAGCTTGTCGACCGGGAAGCCGGCCTCGGCGAGCATGCGGCGCACGATGTGCTTGCGCCCCTCGTGGAGGGTCACCTCCACGAGGTAGTTCTTGCCGGTCTGCTCGACCACCCGGAAGTGGTCGGCGCGCGCGTACCCGTCCTCCAGGCGGACGCCGTCCTTGAGGCGCTTGCCCAGGTCGCGCGGGATGGGGCCCACGATGTGCGCGAGGTAGGTCTTCCGCACGCCGTACTTGGGGTGGGTCAGCCGGTGCGCCAGCTCACCGTGGTTGGTGAGCAGGATGACGCCCTCGGTCTCGGTGTCGAGCCGCCCCACGTGGAAGAGCCGGGTCTCGCGGTTGGTGACGTAGTCGCCCAGGCACTGGCGCCCCTCGGGGTCCTCCATCGTGGAGACGACCCCGGCGGGCTTGTTCAGGGAGAAGAACTGGTACGACTGCGTGGCGACGGTCAGCCCGTCGACCTTGATCTCGTCCTTCTCCGGGTCGACCCGCAGCCCCTGCTCGACGACGATCTCGCCGTTGACCTCCACCCGCGCCTGCTCGACCAGCTCCTCGCAGGCACGCCGGGAGCCGTACCCGGCGCGCGCGAGCACCTTCTGCAGCCGCTCGCCCTCCTGCTCGGCGCCCGGGAAGGTCTTGGGGAGCTTGATGTCCTTCTTGCCCGCGTACCGTTCGCGGTTGCGCTCCTCGGCGCGCGTCTCGTACTCACGGGAGCGCGAGGGCGCCGTACGGCCGCCACCGCGCTGCGGGGACTGCTTGGGGCCGCCCTTGGCGCCGCCGCGCGCGTCCGAGCCACGCCCGGACTTGGGGCCGTCCTGTGAGGCGCCGGGGCCCACGTCGTAGCGGCGCTCCTCGGGGCGGGGCTTGCGGGGACGGCCCTGCCCCTGCCGCTCGTCCCTGTTGTTGCCGGCACCGCGGTAGTTACCGCGCCCGCCGCTCTTGCCGCTGCCGCTGCTTCGCATCAAAGTTCCGTCGTCGTGTTCGTCGTGTGGTCGTCGTCTGCGTCCGGAGCATCCAGAGCGTCCGGGTCGAACGACGGAACGCCCTCCTGGGTCTCGGCCTCGATCGCCTCCGCCTCCGGGAGGAAGGGCGCGAGTTCCGGAAGCTCGTCCAGACCGCGAAGGCCCATCCGCTCCAGGAAGTAGTTCGTCGTCCTGTACAGGATCGCACCTGTTTCGGGTTCCGTGCCCGCCTCCTCGACCAGGCCGCGCTGCAGGAGCGTGCGCATGACACCGTCGCAGTTCACTCCGCGCACCGCCGAGACGCGGCTGCGGCTGACCGGCTGACGGTACGCGACCACCGCGAGGGTCTCCAGGGCGGCCTGGGTGAGCCGGGCCTGCTGGCCGTCGAGCACGAATCGCTCCACGGCAGGGGCGAAGTCGGCCCGGGTGTAGAAGCGCCAGCCGCCCGCCACGAACCGCAGCTCGAACCCGCGCCCCTGCACGGTGTACTCGTCGGCGAGTTCCCTGAGCGCATCGGCGATCTGCCGCCGGGGACGCTCCAGGATCTTCGCGAGGTGCTCCTCGGTGGCGGGCTCGTCCACGACCATGAGGACGGCCTCCAGGGCGGGCTTGAGGTCCAGGCCGGCCACGGCGTTCAGGCCGGCCGGAACCTCGGCGGTCTCCTCGCTCATGCCTTCTCCTCCGTCTTGGCGGCACTCCGGTCCACGGCCTCGGGCGGCCGGTCGAACTCGTCCGTGACCTGCGGTGTCTCGTCCCCGTCGCCGCCCGTCCAGCGCACGGTCAGCTCCCCGAGGGCGGCCTCCTGCTCCAGCGTCACGGCCTTCTCGCGGTACAGCTCGAGCAGCGCGAGGAAGCGCGCGACGACCGTAAGGGTGTCGTCCGCGTCCTCCACGAGTGCACGGAAGCTGGCCTCGCCGAGTTCCCGCAGCCGCTCGACCACGATCCGGGCCTGCTCCTGGACGGACACCAGCGGGGCGTGGATGTGGTCGACGTACACCTGTGGTCTGGGCTTGGGCTGCATCGCCTTGACGGCGAGCCGGGCGAACCCCTCGGGCCCGATGCTGATGACGACCTCGGGCAGCAGCTCGGCGTGCTGGGGTTCGAGGCCGACGGTACGGGGATGGCGCCGCGCCTCGTCCTCGTTCCGCCGGTTGAAGATCTCGGCGATCTGTTTGTAGGCGCGGTACTGGAGGAGCCGCGCGAACAGCAGGTCGCGTGCTTCGAGGAGCGCGAGGTCGGCCTCGTCCTCAATCTCGGCGGCGGGCAACAGCCGCGCCGCCTTGAGATCGAGCAGCGTCGCGGCGACGACCAGGAACTCGGTGGTCTGGTCGAGGTCCCAGTCCGGCCCCATGGCCCGGATGTGCGCCATGAACTCGTCGGTCACCTTGGACAGCGCGACTTCGGTGACGTCGAGCTTGTGCCTCGAGATGAGCTGGAGGAGGAGGTCGAAGGGCCCTTCGAAGTTGGCCAGCCGAACCTTGAAGACCCCGTCCGCCGGTTCGGGTTCGGACTCGGCAGGGACTTCGGCGGCCGGGCGCCCCTCGGCCGAAGCTCCCGGCTCCGGGCGGGAGCCGACGGCACCCGCCGGGTCCGCCGAGCCGGACTCGGTCGCCACGGAGGCCTCCGCCTCGCCGGCCGCCTCGGTCACACCGGCCGCCTCGGTCGCGCCGGTCACCTCGATCACACCGGCCGTCCCGGTCACACCGATCACACCGGCCGCCTCCGCCGCACCGGCCGCCACGGTCACACCGGCCGCCTCCGCCGCACCGGCCGCCACGGTCACACCGGCCGCCTCCGCCGCACCGGCCGCCACGGTCACACCGGCCGCCTCCGCCGCACCGGCCGCCACGGTCACACCGGCCGCCTCCGCCGCACCGGTCACCTCGATCACACCGGCCGTCCCGGTCACACCGATCACACCGGCCGCCTCCGCCGCACCGGCCGCCACGGTCACACCGGCCGCCTCGGTCGCGCCGGTCCAAGAGGCCGCGGCAGGCGCCCGGTCGCGCGCGAGGTCCGGTTGAGGCTCCGTCTCGTCGCCGCAGGGCGCGCCCGAACCGGACGCGGGCTCCTCGGTGACGGGTTCCGGCGCGGGGTCGGCTGTGGGCGGCGCCTCTTCGGCCACACCGACGCCCGGGGCAGACGTGCCGCCGGGGGATACGGGTGAGCGGAAGTCGTCATCACGCGCGGGCGAGGAGTCCTCCTCGGCCGGCGACGTGCACTCCGCCGCAGGCGTAACGGCCCGGGGTGCAGCCCCGGGCCCGAGTCCCAGCACCCGGCGGCGCCCGGCGGAGCCGGATTCGTACGAGGTCATGGCCGTCGCAGGCTACCTGCTTACCGCCCCCGAAGCCGACGTACGAGGATGCTCGCGTCCCCCCGGGACTCCAGATCGGCCAGCACCACCGCGACCGCCTCGCGCACGATCCGCCCCCGGTCCACGGCGAGCCCGTGCTCACCGCGGAGCACGAGACGCGCGTGCTCGAGGTCCATCAGCTCCTCCGCGGACACATACACGGTGATCTTCTCGTCGTGCCGCTCACGCCCGCTGGGCCGCCGCCCGGCGGCACGCCCCCGCTTGCGCGGCTGGGCCGCAGAGGACCCGGCAGAACCTTCCTGCGCCGGCTGGCGCTCCGCGGTCGCGGAGCGCGTGCGGGACTCCCCGGCCTCCGCCTCCGCGGAATCCGCCGCGACGTGCTCATCGCCTTCCCCGTCACCGCCCTGCACGGGCACCGACGGCGGTGCGTCCTCCGCCGCGGCCGTGGCGTCGCCCTCGCCCGCGGGAGCCGGCACCCGGGCCTCGCCGTTGACCTGGCGCCTGGGGGTGGACGCCTGGAGCGCCGTTCCCCCGGTGGTACGGAACAGTTCGTCGGCCCCCGGCAGACTCACTCGGCGTGACACCGGGCGAGCACCTCCCTGGCGAGCTGGCGGTAGGCGGCGGCACCGACGGAGTTGGAGGCGTAGGTGGTGATGGGCTCACCGGCGACCGTGGTCTCCGGGAAGCGCACGGTCCGGCCGATCACCGTGTGGTAGACGTGGTCGTCGAACGCCTCGACGACGCGCGCGAGGACCTCCCGGCTGTGCACGGTCCGGGAGTCGTACATCGTGGCGAGGATGCCGTCGAGCTCCAGCTCGGGGTTGAGCCGCTCCTGGACCTTCTCGATGGTCTCGGTGAGCAGTGCGACACCGCGCAGCGCGAAGAACTCGCACTCCAGCGGCACGATCACCTTGTGCGCCGCGGTGAGCGCGTTGACGGTGAGCAGGCCGAGCGAGGGCTGACAGTCGATGACGATGTAGTCGTAGTCCGGCATCAGCGGCTTGAGGGCGCGCTGGAGGGTCGACTCGCGCGCGACCTCCGAGACCAGCTGGACCTCGGCCGCCGACAGGTCGATGTTGCTCGGCAGCAGGTCCATGTTCGGGACCGCGGTCTTCAGCAGGACCTCGTCCGCGGACATGCCCCGCTCCATGAGCAGGTTGTAGACGGTGAGGTCGAGCTCCATGGGGTTGACGCCGAGACCCACCGACAGCGCGCCCTGCGGGTCGAAGTCGACGAGCAGCACCCGGCGTCCGTACTCCGCGAGCGCGGCGCCCAGGTTGATGGTCGACGTCGTCTTGCCGACGCCGCCCTTCTGGTTGCACATCGCGATGATCTTCGCCGGGCCGTGGTCGGTCAGCGGGCCCGGGATCGGGAAGTACGGCAGCGGGCGGCCGGTCGGGCCGATGCGCTCGCGGCGCTGGCGGGCCGCGTCGGGCGCGAGCGTGGCCGCGTACTCGGGGTCGGGCTCGTATTCGGCGTCGGGGTCGTAGAAGTGCCCGTCGGGCAGTTCGTCGTAGTCGGCGAAGTGGGTGTGGACCTCGCCACTTCCGTTGCCGGCCATGGCGTTCACGTGTTGGCCATCCATGCTCTTGTGTGCTGTCTGAGCCAGGTGGGGGCTCTGGCTCTGGTGGGCTGCGAAGGTACGGACAGCGACGGAGCCGACAGCCTCGAGCCCCGTGGGGACCGCGCCCCGCGCAGGCATTCCTGGTTGACCACCCCCGGGAGTAAATGTCGACTCATTCACAAGTCGTCTTACCTCCTTGGTGACCAGGAAACTTCTAGATAGGTCAGCGTGGCACCATGCCGACGGTTGGCGACTCTATGGCGTGTCGGCGGTCCGCAGCAACACAATCCGCCGGACCCGGCCCGATGTGTCGGCAATGAAACATCCCGCTGTCAAGGGTGTCCGGGCTCCGTTCGCCAGGTTTCACCGGTGTGCGAAACGGTTAAAGGGTTGCGTTCGACGCGAGTTGAACGAGTGTCGCAAAGTGACCATACACACATCCGGCCGGACCTTGTCGGGCAAGGTCCGGCCGGCTGCGCGGTGTTGACGAGGCGAGTTGACCTATCGCCTTTTGGTGCCGGGAATTCGAACCCGGGCCGTGGCCGGTCTAGCCGAGCAGGGAGTCCAGCTCCACGTGCTCCAGGCCGTGCGCCTCGGCGACCTCCCTGTAAACCACCTTGCCGTCATGGGTGTTGAGGCCCTTGGCCAGGGAGGCGTCGCGGCGCAGCGCCTCGACCCAGCCGCGGTTGGCGAGCTCCACGATGTAGGGCAGCGTGGCGTTCGTCAGCGCGTAGGTGGAGGTGTTGGGGACGGCGCCGGGCATGTTGGCGACGCAGTAGAAGACCGACTCGTGGACCCTGAAGGTCGGCTCGGCGTGCGTGGTCGGACGGGAGTCCTCGAAGCAGCCGCCCTGGTCGATCGCAATGTCGACAAGGACACTGCCGGCCTTCATCCGGGACACCAGCTCGTTGGTGACCAGCTTCGGGGCCTTGGCGCCCGGGATGAGCACGGCGCCGATGACGAGGTCGGCCTCGAGGCAGGCCTTCTCCAGCTCGAAGGTGTTGGAGACGACGGTCTGGATCTTCGTACCGAAGATCTTGTCCGCCTCCTTGAGCTTGTTGATGTCCCTGTCGAGCAGGGTGACGTGGAAGCCCATGCCGATGGCGATCTGCGCGGCGTTCCAGCCGGACACGCCGCCGCCGATGACGACCGCCTTGGCGGCGGGGACGCCGGGGACGCCGCCGGGCAGCACGCCACGGCCGCCGGCCGCACGCATCAGGTGGTAGGCGCCGACCTGCGGGGCCAGCCGGCCCGCGACCTCGGACATGGGGGCGAGCAGCGGCAGGGCGCGGTTCGACAGCTCGACCGTCTCGTACGCGATGGCCGTGGTGCCGGACTCCAGCAGCGCGTCGGTGCACTCCTTGGAGGCGGCCAGGTGCAGGTAGGTGAAGAGGACCTGGTCCTTGCGGAGCCGGTGGTACTCCTCGGCGATGGGCTCCTTGACCTTGAGCAGCAGGTCGGCGGTGGCCCAGACCTCGTCGGCGGTGTCCAGGATCTGCGCCCCGGCCGCCACGTACTCCTCGTCCGGGATCGAGGAGCCGACGCCGGCGTCCCGCTCGACGACGACCTGGTGGCCGTTGCGCACCAGCTCGTGCACGCCGGCGGGGGTGATCGCCACCCGGAACTCGTTGTTCTTGATCTCGCGGGGGATGCCGACCTTCACGTCGATCACGGTCCTTGACTCAGAGAATGGGGGGTATTACACGACATACCCAGGCAGACAGGGCACATCAGGAGGTACCGCAGGGGAACGCGCGGCAAAGCCAGTCTAATGAAGGTGTTCCCGCTGTCTAGCCTTTCATTGCATCAATCTTCGACGGATGCACTGCGGATTTCGCAGGCGTTAGCGCCATGTGCCGGGTCCGGGTCGCTCTCCTGCTCCTCCTTGGCCAGCATGCGCTCCGCGGCCCCGCGATGCAGACGGGCCGCCGCCGGGTCGCCGAGCCGCTCCAGCGTGTCGGCCAGCCTGAGCTGCAGCGCCGCCTGCAGTCGCACGTCCTGTGCGCTCCGCGCCCACTCGACCGCCTCATGGCAGGTGTGCAGCGACTCCTCGGGCCGGCCGGCGTACTCCTGGACACGGGCCAGTTCGCTCAACGCCCGTGCATGGGCGGCCACATCGCCGTTCCTGCGGTGCCCCGCGATCGCCGCGCGCCAGTGACGCTGCGCCTCGCCGTAGCGGCCCGCGTAGGTGTGGACGGCGGCGATGCGGCCGTAGAGCCGGGCCGCCTCGGCGCGCTCGTCGCGGGCCAGCCGCTGGGCGAGGGCCCGGCCGTACCAGTCGGCGGCGCGGTCGTAGTCCCCAAGCTCCTGATGGGCACCGCCTACGGATTCCATCGCACGGCCCGTCGCATAGGGGTCGTTCGCCCGCCGTCCGGCGTCCAGCGCGGCCCGGTAGCGGGCCAGCGCCTCGACGGTACGGCCGGTCTGCGCGTCCAGGTCCGCGAGGTTCAGCAGGGCCGCCGCCTGCTCACGGGGCAGGTCGCGGCGCTCGGCGATGCCGAGGACCAGCCGGTGGATGCCGTACAGCTCGGGTGCGGCCGCCCGGGTGCCGAAGTGCGCGACCAGGGCCCTCACCAGGGCGGCCATGAGGCGACGGGCCAGGGTGTCCAGCTCCCCGTCGGCGACCGCGAGCCGGGCCGCGGCCAGCAGCGCGGGCTGCCGGATGCGCAGCCAGTCCTCGGCCGCCCGGGGGCTCGGAAAGCGCAGGGCCCGCGGCAGGCCGGCGAGCTTCTCACGGGCCTGCCGGCTGTCGGTCTCGGTGATCGCACGGCAGGACTGGAGCAGCCGTACGGTCCGCTCCAGCACCCGGGCACGGGCCAGCTGCAGCTCGGCCGGGCGGTCCTCGTTCGCAGCGAGCGCGCGCAGCAGGGGCAGCAGACAGCCGGGGACCTCGTACTGCGGCAGGGGGGAGTCGATGCCCCGCAGGAGACCGAGGGAGGCGAAGTCGTCGAGGACGGTGCGGGCGGCCTCCACCGAACAGCCGGCCAGCGCGGATGCGGTGTGCGGGTCGACGAGACCCGCGGGGGCGAGGGAGAGCAGTCGCAGCATCCGCCGGGCGGCGCTCGGCAGTCCCTCGTACAGGAGCCGGAAGACGCGGGCCAGGGGCGGCCCGTCCTCGTCCCCGCTGCGCAGATGCCGGGCGAGATCGGCGACGGCGGCCTTGGGATGCGCGCCCAGCCAGCCGCCGGCGAGGACCAGCGCGGCGGGCTGCCCGGCGCACACCTCGACAAGCCCCTCGGCGGCGCGCGGGTCCACGGTGATGCGCACCGCTCCGGTGTACCGGGTGAGCAGTTCCAGGGCGGACTTGGTGTCCAGACCGCCGAGGGTGCAGGGGCGTACGTCCGCGATGCCGGTCAGCGGGCCCCCGGAGACGGCGACGACGAGGCACTCGGGCGTGTCCGGCAGCAGCGTGTCGACCTGCTCCGCGCTCACCGCGTCGTCCAGCAGGAGCAGGGCGCGACGCTCCGCGAGGCCCTCGCGCACCGCCTGGCCCAGTTCGTCCTCGGCGGCGCCGGGCGGGGTGGGCAGGCCGAGGGCGGTCAGCAGTTCCCGGGCCGTGCGCTCGGTGGGTACGGGGGTGCCGTCGGGCTCGCTGAGGCGGGCACGCAGCACACCGTCCTCGTAATGGTGCGCGACCTGGCGGACCAGTTCCTCGGCGAGCGCGGTGCGCCCGGAGCCGGGCCGTCCCGCGATGAGCAGCACACGCGCGCGGGGGGCCTTACGACCGGAGAGGGTGTCGAGGCCCGCGCGTTCGATGTCGGCCCGGAGTTCCTTCAACTCCCGTGTACGGCCGAGAAAGTGATCGTCCGCGGCGGCGGGATTCCGCTTGCTCTCCGGGAGCTCGCCGCCGCCTGTCTCGACCGCCTGATCCGTCACGGGCCTCGCTCCCGTCCACAGCGCCCACGGGCCCGCCGGGCCTTGGGGCGGGTCGATTCCAGAGCCTAGTTCACGCTCTGCGACGATCCCGGCAGAGCATGGCGGACACATCCCCCGATCGGATCAGGCGATCGTACGACCGACGGTGCCGGACGGGCGTGCGGCCCGGGACGAGGGGCCGTTCCGTCGGCCTCAGGCCTCGAACGGCCGCGCTGGCCACGGTGCCCCGGCCGGGCGCAGGGCGTCCAGCCCGTCGCCCTGCTGCGCGGCGACCAGCGAGAGCACGCCGACGACGAGACAGGTGTTGTGGAGGTCCCCTGCCAGCACCCCGCGCACCAGCTCCTGCAGCGGCACCCTCGCCAGCTCCATTTCGGCCTCCTCGTCCTCCACCTCGAAGCGCCCGCCCTCCGCCTCGGACAGATCGCGGGCGAGGTAGACGCGTACGGCCTCGTCGCAGCCGCCGGGCGAGGTGAAGATGTCGGTCAGCACCCGCCAGTCCTCGGCCTTGACGTGCGCCTCCTCGTACAGCTCGCGCTGGGCGGCGTGCAGCGGGTTCTCACCGGGGACGTCGAGGAGACCGGCCGGGATCTCCCAGAGCTTGTGGCGTACGGGGTGCCGGTACTGCCGGATCACCAGTACGCGGCCCCGGTCGTCGAGGGCGACGACGGCGACCGATCCGGGGTGGACCTGGTAGTCACGGCGGGCGACCGAGCCGTCGGGCATGAGCACGTCGTCGGCGCGGACGGAGGTCTTCCTGCCGACGAACGGGGTCTCACTCGCCCTGACCTCCCACTCCTCGGGGGTGTCCTTGATCGTCATCTCGCCCTGTTCCTCCCACGCCCTGACGCGAACCGGGGTACGCCTCCCGAAGGACGCGTACCCCGGCCACCGTACCGCTCTTGCGTCACTCGCCGTTCTTGCTGCCGTTCTTGCGCTCGACGGCCGCCTTCACCAGCCCCGCGAACAACGGGTGCGGCCGGGTCGGGCGGGAGCGCAGCTCGGGGTGCGCCTGCGTCGCCACCAGGTAAGGGTGCACCTCGCGCGGGTACTCGACGTACTCCACGAGCTTGCCGTCCGGCGACGTGCCGGAGAAGACGATGCCCGCCTTCTTCTCCAGCTCGGCACGGTAGGCGTTGTTCACCTCGTAGCGGTGGCGGTGGCGCTCCTCGACGTATTCCTTGCCGTCGTAGACCTCGCGCACGATCGAGCCCTCGGCGAGCTTGGCCGGGTACATGCCCAGACGCATCGTCCCGCCCATGTCCCCCTCGCCCGCGACGATGTCGAGCTGCTCGGCCATGGTGGAGATCACCGGGTGGGCGGTCGCCGCGTCGAACTCGGTGGAGTTCGCGTCCGGGATGTCGGCGAGGTTGCGCGCGGCGTCGATCACGATGCACTGCAGGCCGAGGCAGAGGCCGAGCAGCGGGATCCTGTTCTCGCGGGCGTACTGGATCGCGCCCACCTTGCCCGAGACACCGCGGTCGCCGAAGCCGCCGGGGATGCAGATCGCGTCCACGTCCGACAGCTGCTTCTTCGCGCCCGCCGGGGTCTTGCAGTCGTCGGAGGTGACCCACTTGATCTTCACCCGGGCCTTGTTCGCGAAGCCGCCCGCGCGCAGCGCCTCGGTCACCGACAGATAGGCGTCGGGCAGGTCGATGTACTTGCCGACCAGGGCGAGGGTGATCTCGTGCTCGGGGTTGTGGACGCGGTCGAGCAGGTCGTCCCAGGTCGTCCAGTCCACGTCGCGGAAGGGGAGGTCCAGCTTGCGGACGACGTAGGCGTCCAGGCCCTCGGAGTGCACGACCTTCGGGATGTCGTAGATCGAGCGGGCGTCGGGGCAGGCCACGACGGCGGCCTCGTCGACGTCGCACATCAGCGAGATCTTGCGCTTGATCGCGGTCGGCACCTCGCGGTCGCAGCGCAGGACGATCGCATCCGGCTGGATACCGATGTTGCGCAGGGCCGCGACCGAGTGCTGGGTCGGCTTGGTCTTCAGCTCGCCGGAGGGGCCGATGTACGGCAGCAGTGAGATGTGCACCACGAAGACGTTGTCCCGGCCGACCTCGTGACGGACCTGACGGACGGTCTCCAGGAACGGCAGCGATTCGATGTCGCCCACCGTGCCGCCGACCTCGGTGATCACGACGTCCACCTCGTCGGTGGCCATGCGCCGGATGCGGTGCTTGATCTCGTTGGTGATGTGCGGGATGACCTGCACCGTGTCGCCCAGGTACTCGCCGCGCCGCTCCTTGGCGATCACGGTGGAGTAGACCTGCCCTGTAGTGACATTGGCGGAGCCGTCCAGGTCACGGTCGAGGAAGCGCTCGTAGTGTCCGATGTCCAGGTCGGTCTCGGCGCCGTCGTTGGTGACGAAGACCTCACCGTGCTGGAAGGGGTTCATGGTGCCCGGATCCACGTTCAGATACGGGTCGAGCTTCTGCATGACGACGCGCAGACCCCGTGCCTTGAGCAGCATGCCGAGGCTGGACGCCGTCAGGCCCTTGCCGAGCGAGGAGGCGACACCCCCGGTGACGAAGATGTGCTTGGTCGTCGTGGATTTGGGCGGCATGGCCAAGAGGGGGCTCCCGTGGTCGCGGTATGAGGTGCGGTGCGGCTGTTCCTCCGAGGGATCTTCGGAATCCTCCGGGGGGTGCCGTCGCTGCGGTTCGGGGGTTTCGAGCCCACCGGTCCACGGGCTACCAGCGTATCAGCGCCAGGAGGCGACTGCTTCCGGCCACACTCCGCACACGTGTCACCATGGACGCGCGGCAGTCCCTCGTGGCCCACTCGTTCGGACCAGCCGCGTTGCCCGGAGGGGCACGCGGATCACCGAGGTGCGTCGTATCCTGCTCGGACACTCGCTGCCGAGCACTCCCGGCGAACGGCACCACCCCCGCCCGTCACCGGAAACAACAAGAGCTCGTCAGTTCGTTGAACATCGACTGCTTCATTTCCGAATGGGTCGGTGAACAACGGCGTTCTCACCGACCCCATGACCGCAAAGAGCGACCGCCCCGCCTGGGGCGACGTGGCCGTTCGACTGGAGTTGCATTGGCCGGGCGCATCGAAGACTACGCACTCATTGGAGACATGCAGACCGCGGCGCTGGTCTGCCGGGACGGCACCGTGGATTGGCTGTGCCTGCCCCGTTTCGACTCCCATGCCGTCTTCGCGGGCCTGCTCGGCACGGAGGAGCACGGCTTCTGGCGCCTGGGGCCGGCCCATGCGGCGGACGCCCAGCCTCCGACGGCGACCCGGCGGTCCTACCGGGGCGAGTCCCTCATCCTCGAGTCCGAGTGGGACACCCCGCGCGGCACGGTCCGGATCATCGACTTCATGCCCCCGCGTGACGGCGCCCCGCAGCTGATCCGGATCGTGGAGGGCGTCACGGGCCGGGTGCCGATGCGGTCGGCGCTGCGGATGCGGTTCTCGTACGGACGCGTGGTGCCCTGGGTGCACAAGCACGAGGGACGCACGGTGGCCGTCGCCGGCCCCGACTCCGTGTGGTTCGACACGCAGGCGGAGACCTACGGAAAGTCTCTGACCACATACGCGGACTTCACCGTCGCGCCGGGTGACCGGATCGCGTTCACGATCTCGTGGCAGCCCTCGCACAAGGAGCCGCCACCGATGCCGGAGCCAGAGCAGTCACTGGAGGCGACCGAGGAGTTCTGGCGGGAGTGGGTCGAGCACTGTACGTACCACGGCCCCTACCGTGAGGCCGTCATCCGTTCCCTGATCACGCTCAAGGCGCTCACCTACGCTCCGACGGGCGGCATCGTGGCCGCGCCCACGACCTCGCTGCCGGAGGAGGTCGGCGGCGTACGCAACTGGGACTACCGCTACACCTGGCTGCGTGACGCGGCGATCACCCTGTCCTCGCTGCTGCGCACGGGATACCGCGAGGAAGCCCGTGCCTGGCGCGAGTGGCTGCTGCGGGCCGTGGCCGGGGACCCCGAGAACCTGCAGATCATGTACGGCATCGCGGGCGAACGGGAACTGGGCGAGGCCGAGTTGGACTGGCTGCCGGGCTACGAGAACTCGGCGCCGGTGCGCGTCGGCAACGGCGCCGCGCACCAGCTGCAGCTGGACGTGTACGGCGAGGTCACCGAGGCCCTGCACCTGGCCCATATGACGGGTCTGGCGCGCAACGACTACGCCTCCCTGCTCCAGCTGAGGCTGATCCGCTACCTGGAGCAGCACTGGGACGAGCCGGACGAGGGCATCTGGGAGGTGCGCGGGCCGCGCCGTCACTTCGTGCACTCCAAGGTCATGGCCTGGGTCGCGGTCGACCGCACGATCAAGCTGATCGAGTCCGGGGACGCCGACGGCCCCCTGGAGGAGTGGCGCGAGCTGCGCGACGACATCCACCGGGACGTGTGCGAGAAGGGCTACGACAAGGAGCGCAACACCTTCACGCAGTCGTACGGCTCCAAGGAGCTGGACGCCTCGCTGCTGCTGATTCCGCAGATGGGCTTCCTGCCGCCGGACGACAAGCGTGTGATCGGCACGATCGAGGCGATCCAGCGCGAGCTGTCCACGGCCGACGGCTTCATCCTGCGCTACCCCACCTCGGGCGAGGAGGAGGGCGTGGACGGCCTGCCGGGCGACGAGGGCGCGTTCCTCGCCTGCTCATTCTGGATGGCGGACGATCTGGCGATGATCGGCCGCGTGGACGAGGCCCGCAAGCTCTTCGAGAAGCTGCTCGCCCTGCGCAACGACCTGGGTCTGCTCGCCGAGGAGTGGGACCCGCGCCTGCAGCGCCAGGTCGGAAACTTCCCGCAGGCCTTCAGCCACGTCCCGCTGATCGACACCGCGCTGCGCCTGACCGCGTCCGGCGCGTACGGCGGCTGAGCCCGGCCTCGTACGCCGTCCCCGAAGTTGCACGGGACCGGTGCGCCCCGCCCGCCTAGGCTGAAGGCAGTCTGTCCGTCCCCTGCGGGAAGGGGGCGGCTGTCATGGCTGCCCTGTCGAAGGCGGGCGCGGCGCTCGCCGCGCTCCGCGCCGATCTGGCGGGCGAGGTCTTCGCCCCCGGTGATCCGGGCTACGACGAGGCCCGGACCGTCTTCAACGCGCGGATCGACCGCCGTCCGGCGGTGGTCGCGCGGTGCCGGGGCGAGCCCGATGTCGTCCGGGCCGTCCGCTTCGCCCGGGATCTGGACCTGAAGATCGCCGTGCGCGGCGGCGGCCACAGCGTCGCGGGCATGGCCGTCAACGACAACGGCGTGGTCGTCGATCTGCGCCGGATGCGCCGGGTCACGGTCCGTCCCGGCTCCGCCACGGTACGGGTCGAGGGCGGTGCCCTGATGAGCGATCTGGACCGCGCCACCCGGCCCCATGGGCTCGCGACCACCGGCGGCCGGATCTCCACGGCCGGGGTCGGCGGCTTCGTGCTCGGCGGTGGCAGCGGCTGGCTGGACCGGCTCTTCGGCCCCGCCGTCGACAACCTGCTCGGTGTGGACCTGGTGACCGCGGACGGCGGCATCCTCCACGCGAGCGACGGGGAGAACTCCGAGCTGTTCTGGGCGCTGCACGGCGGCGGCGGCAACTTCGGCGTGGCCACCGCGCTCACCCTCAGGCTGCACGAGCTGTCCGAGTTCTCCGTCGCCCTGATCCTGTTCCCGCCGGAGCGGGGCCCGGAAGCCGTCCGGCTGCACCGCGACCTCATCGCCGGCGGACCGCCGCAGGCGAGCGGCGCCGTACTGCGGCTGACCGGCCTGCCCGAACCGTTCGTGCCCGAGTACCTGGTGGGCAGGCCACTGTGCGGTGCGCTGGTCACCTATGCCGGCGACGCGGACGGCCTGCGCGGGCTCGTCCGCCCGCTGCCGGCGCTGCCGCACGAGTCCCTCGCCCTGGGCGCGATGCCGTACGCGGAACTCCAGCGCATGTTCGACACGCCGCCCGGGATGCGGAACCACTGGTCGTCGGAGTATCTGACCGGGCTGCCCGACGAGCTGATCGACGGCCTCTGCGCCCGCGCGATGCCCGCTGCCATGGCCTGCCGGCAGATGCTGTTCCCGCTCGGCGGGGCGCTCGGCTCCGGGCCACCCACGTACCCGGTCCCCCACCGGGACGCGACCTGGGCCGTGCAGCCGTTCGCGCGCTGGGAGGACCCCGAGGACGACGAGCGGGCCCTCCGGTGGGCGGAGGACCTGCACGCCGATGTCCGGCCCTGGCGGACCGGCGCCGTCCGCGTCGGCCTGATCGGGGACGAGGGCAGGGACCGGGTGGTGGCCGGCCTCGGCACCGGCGACCTCAACCGGCTGGCACGGGTGAAGCGCCGGTACGACCCGGACAACGTGTTCCGGTACAACCACAACATCCCGCCGGCCTGACGCCGGCCGACGGTGCGCCTCGGGCGTGCGCGCGGGTAGCGTCGGCGCATGGACAGCCGTTTCACCCCTCAGGGCGCCCAGAGCACCGGAATCACCGTAGAGCGGGCGCTGGAGCTGCCTGGGCTGCGCAACGGGCTTCCGGAGGTGCTGGCCGGCGCCGACCGGCTGCACCGCACGGTGCGCTGGGTGCACGCGGGCGAGGTCCCCAACATCGCCTCGCTGCTCAAGGGCGGCGAGCTGCTCCTGACCACGGGATACGGCTTGGGCACCCGTCCCGCCGACCAGCGCGCGTTCGTCCGGACGCTGGCCGAGCGCGGCATCGCGGCCCTGGTGGTGGAGCTGGGCCCGCGCTTCAGCCGACTGCCCGCCGCCCTCGTCGAGACGGCCCGGACGGCGGGGCTGCCGCTGGTCCAGCTGCACCGCGAGGTGCCGTTCGTGGCGGTCACCGAGGAGATCCACACCGAGATCGTCAACGGCCACTACGCGCTGCTCCAGCGGGCCGAGGAGGTGCACCGCCGCTGCACCGAGGCGCTGCTCGGCGGGGGCGGGGTGCCCCAGGTCCTCGGCATCCTGTCCGACTTCAGCGACAACCCGGTGTTCCTGGAGACCGCCGACGGACAGCTCCTGTACGCAGCCGGGACCGGGCCCGCGGACACGGACCCGCTCCAGGTGTGGGAGGGGCTGCGCGGCCAGCACAAGGACGAGCCTCCGGCCGGGACGACCCTGGTGGACGTGCCGGGCGGCGGAGCCGGCACGGGTTCCGTACGGGCCCGGCTGGTGTTGCTGCCGGTCAGCGCACCGCTGGCGCCGGTGCACCGCATCGCCGCCGAGCGGGCCGCGGGCATCCTGGCCGTCGTGCTGATGCAGGCCCGCCAGGAGGAGGAGCTCGCGGCGCGTGGGCGCGGCGACTTCCTCACCGATCTCGCCGAGGGCCGGATCGCCGCGGAGGACGCGCCCGCGCAGGCCCGGGTGCTGGGCTTCAAACCGGGCGGCAGCCCGCTGCTGCCGGTGGTGATGCGGCTGGCGGACGGCCCGTCGCCCGGCGGCGGGGGCTGGGCGGTCCTGGCGCGGGCGGTCGCGGAAGAGCTGGCCTCGGTGGGCGTACCGGCCCTGCTCGGCGTACGACCGGTGGAGGGCCGGGTCCCGCTGCTGCTCGGCCTGCGTTCGGAGTCGGAGCGCCCGGCGGTCGCCGACCGGGTGGCCGCGGCGCTGCGCGCCGGTGTGGAGCGGGCGGGCATGCAGCGGCCGGGCGCGCGGCCGCCGGTCGTGGTGGTCGGTGCAGGTGGCGGCTGGGCGGCGGCGTCGGCGGGGCTGCGGCACGCGGCGGAGACGGCGACGGCGGCGCAGGGGCTGCCCGAGCGCCCCTGGTACGACGCCCGCCGCCTCGACATCGACCTCCTGCTGTGGCGGCTGCGCGAGCACCCGGACCTGGCGGCCTTCGTGGACCGGGCGATCGGCCCGCTGCGCGACCACGACCGTCGCTCCAAGCCGCCGTTGCTGCCCACCCTCGAGACCTATCTGGCGCATGCCGGCCGCAAGGCGGAGACGGCCCGCGAACTGCATCTGAACCGGCAGACCCTCTACAACAGGCTGGCCCGGATCGGGGAGTTGCTGGGCACGGACCTCGACGACCCGCAGACGGTCCTGGCACTGAGCCTGGCACTGCGGGCGCGTCGGCACGTGCCCTAGATGTAGGGCCGGGCCTGGGTCAACTCGTCGTAGACGCTCAGCACCTGGGCCACGGTCTCGTCCTCCGTCGGCCAGGTGGCGGCCTGCTGCGTGCCCCTGTCCTTCAGCAGGTCGCGGCGCACGGGGTCGTCCAGAAGCCGTACGACGGCGTCGGCGAGGGCGTCCGCGTCTCCGTAGGGGACGAGTTCCGCGGCCTCGCCGACCAGTTCGCGGATGCCGCCGACATCGGTGGCGACCAGCGGCACCCGCGCGTGCAGGGCTTCCTGGGCGAGGACGGACCGGGACTCCCAGCTGCTCGGCAGCAGTGCGAGGTCGGCCGCGGCGAGCAGCTCGCCGACGTCCTCGCGCCGGCCGACCAGCCGCACCGGCAGCTCCTCGTCCTCGATACGCCGCTGGAGCACCGTCCGCAGCGGCCCCTCCCCGGCGATCACGACCAGGGGAGCCGGATCGAGGCGGCGCCAGGCGCGGGAGGCGTCGAGCAGGACGTCGTACCCGCGGTGCCGGTCGAGGGCGCCGACGGCCATGAGGAACGGCCGGCCCGTGGCGCCGAGTTCGGCGCGGATCTTGGGCCTCAGCCGGTCGGGGTCGTCGTGGTCGTCGGGCTTGCGCGGCGCAGGCAGGGCGACGGCGGCGAGCCTGGCGTCACGGGCGCCACGGCGGCGGGCCCGGTCGACCAGGTCGGACGACGTGCCGAGGACGACGGACGAGGCGCGGGCGACACGGCGCTCGAGGAGGCGCAGGACATGGGCGCGGGGGCCCTCGGCGTGCGCGCGGGTGTGCCAGGTGACGACGAGGGGAACACGGCGCCCGCTGAGCGCGAGCGCGGCGCGCAGCCCGGCGTGCAGTCCGTGCGCGTGCACCAGGTCCGCCTCGGCACAGACGACACGGAGCGCGGCCAGGGAGGTGGGTTCCGTGCTGCGGGGCACGGGAACGTGCCGGGCGCCGACGCCGGTGAACTCGTAGATGCGTTCGGCCTCGACGGGGGCGCACACGGTCACGCGCACGCCCCGGGCGACCAGGCCCGACGCCAGCGTACGCACATGCGCGCTGCTGCCCGCGCTGCCCCCGCCGAGCACCTGTACGGTGCGCAGCGGCGATCCGCCGTGCGGTGAGTGGCTGCTCGCAAGGCTCACGTGGCCGGGGCTCCTGGTTCGGCGTCGGACGGTCACGAAGAAACGTACAGAAGGATCGCGCGGTGGGGGTGGACCGCGCCAAGCGGCTCCGGAGGAGAGCGGGTGCGTGCCTGGACTTCTCCGGGATCGCTCAGGTGCTCCGCGGACGACTCAAGGATGCCAGGGCGCGGGGGTGTTGCGGCACCGGCGGGTGGGCGCGACGGTGGCGGAGCGGGCGGCCGGGGGCGGCCGGGTCACTCACACGGGTGAGGAGCGTAGCGAATTCGAGTGGCTTGTGGAGGGGAGCGCCCGGGTCGGGGCCACGCCCCACGACCTGGCGGCCTCGCTCACTTTCGCCCCGTACGCCGCCGCGGCCACGAACGCCGCCGCGTGCGCAACCAGTCCCAACCGGCCTCCCCCACTGTCGGCCCCACTCGAGCGGGGGGACCCCCATCCGGCCGCAACGGCCGTGCCGAGCAAGGCGCCGAGGGCGTGCGCCCCGGTGTCGCCGAGCATCACACGCTCCCCGAGGTCGTCCGGAAGGAGCGAGGCTGCGGCCCCGGTCGCCACCGCGCACAACTCCCCCGAGGCGCCCTTGCGCAACAGCCCGGGAGCACCCAGCACGAGCACGGCCCCGGCGGCACGCCCCGGCCGCACGTCCACGAGATTGACGAAGTGCGCGGCCCCTGCGATCACCACGCCCGCGAGCACCTTGTCCAGGGGCCGCTCCTGAAGGGCGGCCCCCGCCACGAGCGCCCCCGCGGAGATCCCGAACAATTTCACGGCACCGCTGGTGACCTCACCGTCCCGCAGGGCGCAGAGATGCGCCCGGAACCCCCGCCGGGGATCCCCGGCGCCGGCGATGTCGTCGTAGGCACCGCAGACTCCGGCAACCAGCACGGCGAGTCCGGCCGCGGGACGGACCCGCCCGGCCCCGAGCGCGGCGGCCACGCCGGACGCGGGCCCCGCGTAAAGTCCGACGGTCCGCCCCGCGTGGTTCTTCCGCTCCCAGCGGTCCCGCCCGCCCGGCGCCGCGGCACGCAGGGCGGCCGTTGCGGCACGGGTGACGGCCGCGGCGCTCGCGAAGGTGACGGTCCGGCGCATTCCCATGATCATCCAGCGAACTCCTCGGGGGTTCCGCCGACGCCTCCCCCTACGCGTCCGCCCGCGCAGTCGCCAGCAGTTCCTCCGCGTGCGCCCGTGCAGTCTCGGAGTCCTCCTGACCCGCCAGCATGCGGGACAGTTCACGGACCCGGTCCTCGCCCTCCAGGACCTTCACCCCGGAGCGGGTCACCGACCCGTCGTTCGTCTTCTCCACCAGCAGCTGCCGATCGGCGAACGCCGCCACCTGCGGCAGATGCGTGACGACCACGACCTGCGCGGTCTTGGCGAGCCGCGCGAGCCGACGGCCGATCTCGACCGCGGCCTTGCCGCCGACACCCGCGTCGACCTCGTCGAAGAGGTACGTCGGCACGGGGTCCGTCCCCGCGAACACGACCTCCACCGCGAGCATCACACGCGACAGCTCACCGCCCGACGCGCCCTTGGCAATGGGCCGCGGCGGCGCGCCGGGATGGGGTGCGAGCAGCAGCTCGACCTCGTCGGCACCAAAGGGCCCGTAGGCGACCGTACGCCCGCCGACCTCGACACCGTCGGGATCGTCCGTCTGCCGGATCTCGAACGACACGCGCGCGTGCGGCATGGCGAGCGAGGCCAGCTCGGCGGTGACGGCGGCGGCGAACCGCTCGGCGGCCTCCGTGCGCGCGTCCGTCAACGCCTGTGCGAGCCCGCCCAGTTCGCCCCGCAGGCCGTCCCGCTCGGCGGTGAGCTCGTCGATCCGCTCGTCGTCGCCGTCCAGTTCGGTCAGCCGCGCGGCGCTCTGCTCGGCCCACGCCAGGACGGCATTGATGTCCTCGCCGTACTTCCGGGTCAGCGCGCCCAGCGCGGCCCGCCGTTCCTCCACGGCCGCCAGTCGCCGCGGATCCGCGTCCAGGTCGTCGGCGTACCCGGCCAGCTCGCCCGCCACATCGCCCAGCAGGATCCCGATCTCCCCGATGCGGTCGGCGAGGCCCGCCAGCGCCGGATCGTGCGAGCGCACCGTTTCCAGGGCCCGGTGCGCACCCGCGACCAGCGTGGCCGCGTCGACGCCCTCGGGGTCCTCCGGGTTGCCCGCCAGCGCCGCGTGCGCGGCCGTCGCCGCCGAAGCGAGCGCCTCCGCGTGCCCGAGCCGCTCGGCCTCCTCGGCCAGCTCCACGTCCTCGCCGGCCCGGGGCTCCACGGCCGCGATCTCCTCGAGCCCGAAGCGCAGCATGTCGGCTTCCTGGGCCCGCTCACGGGCACGTGTGACGATCTCCTCCAGTTCGGCGGAGAGCGCCCGCAGCCGACGGTAGGCCTCGCCGTACTTGGCGAGCGGCACCGCGACGGCGTCCCCCGCGTACCGGTCGAGCGCCTGCCGCTGGCGGGACAGCTTGAGCAGCCCCTGCTGGTCGGTCTGCCCGTGCACGGCGACCAGTTCGTCGGCCAGCTCCGCGAGCATGCCGACGGGCACGGAACGCCCGCCCAGATGCGCCCGCGAGCGTCCCTCGGCGGAAACGGTACGGCTGATGAGCAGCGCCCCGTCGTCCAGCTCGGCGCCCGCCTCTTCGGCGCGTACGGCGACGGAGGCGCCCTCGGGCATGGCGATCCGCCCCTCCACGACCGCGTTCTTCGCACCGATCCGTACGAGCGCCGGGTCCGCGCGCCCGCCGAGCAACAGGCCGAGACTGGTGACGACCATGGTCTTGCCCGCACCCGTCTCACCGGTCACGGCGGTGAAGCCGGGCGACAGCTCGACGACCGCGTCGTCGATGACTCCGAGCGACCGTATCCGCATCTCCTCCAACACGGAGAAGACCTTACGAGGTCGGGGTGGGGATGTGCGACGGGCCCCGGCCCGCTTGTGCGAAGCCGCAGGTGGCGGAAGTACACCGAGCGGGCCATATCACCCCCTGGAGGTACCCGCAGCGGTCAGTGGGGCGGCGCCCCTCGCCATCCGGACACCGGCAGCGCGAACTTGGCCACCAACCGGTCCGTGAAGGAGGCATGGTGCAGCCGGGCGAGCCGCACCGGCACCGCCCCCCGCCGAACCTCCACCCGCGCGCCCTGCGGCAGCTCCACCATCCGCCGCCCGTCGCACCACAGCACACCGTGCGGCGTGTCCGGCTGCACCTCCACGGCGAGAACGGAGTTCGGCGAGGTCACCAGCGGCTTGGCGAACAGCGCGTGCGCACTGATCGGCACCATCAGCAGCGCCTCCACCTCCGGCCACACCACGGGCCCGCCCGCGGAGAAGGCGTACGCCGTCGAACCGGTGGGGGTGGCACACACGATGCCGTCGCAGCCGAACCCGGTCACCGGCCGCCCGTCGATCTCCAGGACGACCTCGAGGAGCTTCTCGGCGGAGACCTTCTGCACGGCCGCCTCGTTGAGCGCCCAGTCGGTGTGCACGATGTCACCGTTCTTGTGGACGACGACATCGACGGTCATGCGCTCCTCGACCTCGTACGCCTTCATCACCACCCGGTCGACGACCCGGTCGAGGTCGTCTCGCTCGGCCTCGGCGAGGAAGCCGACCCGGCCGAGGTTGACGCCGAGCATCGGCACCCCGGAGGCGCGGGCGAACTCGGCGCCGCGCAGCAGGGTGCCGTCACCGCCGAGCACGATCAGCAGCTCGCACCCGTCGAGGCACTGCGGAGTGGCCTCCTTGACGAGTTCCACCTCGTCCGGCAGGGGCAGGTCGGCCGCCTCGGCCTCCAGTACCCGCACCCCGATCCCGAAGTGCAGCAGCCCCTTGACCACGAGCTCGGCGCTGCGGATGGCCGCGGGCCGCCCGGTGTGGGCCAGCAGGAAAACAGTACGAGCTCGGTTCTGTGTCAACGCGGCCCCTCCGCCACTGCACGGTCAACGTCGGCCGGGTCCAGTGCGGGTGCTCCGGCTCGCAGCCACAGAAAGTACTCGACATTGCCCGAGGGTCCGGGCAGCGGGCTCGCTTTCACGCCTTTCACTCCGAGCCCCAGTTCGGCGGCCCGTTCGGCAACCCCGCGCACGGCTTCGGCGCGCAGTTCGGGACTGCGTACGACACCGCCGCTGCCGAGCCGTTCCTTCCCCACCTCGAACTGCGGCTTGACCATCATCACCAGATCGGCGTCCGGCTTCGTGCACCGCACCAGGGCAGGCAGCACGAGTCCGAGCGGGATGAAGGACAGATCCCCCACGACAAGATCCACAGGCTCCCCATCGATCGCTTCGAGCGTCAACTCGCGTACGTTCGTACGGTCCTTGACGGTGACGCGTTCATCGCTCTGGAGGGACCAGGCCAGTTGTCCGTAACCGACGTCGACGGCGACGACGTGGGCGGCACCCGTGCGCAGCAGGACATCGGTGAAGCCCCCGGTGGACGCCCCGGCGTCCAGCGCCCGACGCCCCTCGACCTCGAGGCCCTGCGGAACGAAGGCCGCCAGGGCGCCCGCGAGCTTGTGTCCGCCCCGGGACACATAGTCGGGGTCGCCCTCGTCCTGTGCGACCACGATGGCGGCCGCGGTCTCCACCTGGGTGGCGGGCTTGGTCGCGACGGTCTTGCCGACGGTGACCCGGCCCGCGGCGATCAGCTGGCTGGCGTGCTCGCGCGAGCGCGCCAGCTTCCGGCGGACCAGCTCCGCGTCGAGACGACGGCGTGCGACTCCTGCCACGGTGGGTTCAGCTCCTGTGCTCGTAGTGCCCTGGGGGCGCCGGAGGTCCCGGGCGGGCGTCGAGCGCGGTCAGCGCGTCACGCAGCCCCCCATGTACATCCTCGTACACCTCGATGTGCCCGTCCGTGGCGAGGTGGTCCGCGTCGGCCAGGCGCTCCAGCTGGGCGTCGACGTCGGCGTTGCCGGTGGGGGTCCGGGGCACGTTCAGCGGGGCGGGAGCGGCGGGGTCGTATTCCGGCGCGTACGCGGTGTCGGCCGGAACATCCGATGCAGGTTCCACGGCTTCCGCGGGGACCTCGACCTCGGGCACAGAGTCGCTCATGCCCCGACGCTACCCCGAAGCACTGGGGTACCGTCGCTCACGATGGCGACGATTGAGGAGTGCCGCAGCGCACTCGACAAGCTCTCGGACAACCTGGCGGGCGCTGACGGGGACGTACGCGCGGCCGCCGCCCTGGACCGCTCGCTCAGCTGCCGTGTCACCGACCTGGACATCACCTTCGTCGGCCGCCTCACGGACGGCCGGATCGAGGTGCTCCACACGGTGCAGGGACCGCCACGCGAAAAGGCTCAGATCAGACTGACGATGACCGGCGACGATCTGGTGGCGATGGTCGACGGCGAGCTGAACTTCGCCAGGGCCTGGGGCGCGGGCCGGGTGAAGCTGGAGGCGGCCCTGCTCGATGTGTTTCGCCTCCGGAAGCTTCTGTAGACCCGAACAGGCGTGCGGCCTCAGGAAGCCTTCTCGGCCGCCGCGCGCGCACGTGCCCTGCGTGCCGCCGGCACCACCAGCGGCGTCCCCGTCTCCGGGTCGTCGAAGACCCGGCAGCGCAGCCCGAAGACCTCCTCGACCAGTTCGGCCGTGACGACGTCGTTCGGGGCGCCCTCGGCGATGACCCGTCCGCCGCGCAGCGCGATCAGATGGGTGGCATAGCGGGCGGCGTGGTTGAGGTCGTGCAGGACGGCGACCAGGGTGCGTCCCTGTTCCTCGTGCAGTTCGGCGCACAGGTCGAGCACGTCGATCTGGTGCTGGATGTCCAGATAGGTCGTCGGCTCGTCCAGCAGCAGCAGCGGCGTCTGCTGGGCGAGGGCCATGGCGATCCACACGCGCTGCCGCTGGCCACCGGAGAGCTCGTCGACATAGCGGTCGGCCAGTTCGGCGACGCCGGTCCGCTCCATCGACTCCTGAACGACCCGCTCGTCCTCGCTCGACCACTGGCGCAGGATCCCCTGGTGCGGATAGCGGCCCCGGCCCACGAGGTCGCCGACGGTGATCCCGTCGGGCGCGATCGAGGACTGCGGCAGCAGGCCCAGGGTCCGTGCGACCTTCTTCGCCGATATCGACTGGATGACCTGCCCGTCGAGCAGTACCCGCCCCCTGGACGGCTTGAGCATCCGGGACAGGGCGCGCAGCAGCGTGGACTTGCCGCAGGCGTTGGGGCCGACGATCACGGTGAAGGAGTTGTCGGGGATCTCCACGGACAGCTCTTCGGCGATCATGCTCTGGTCGTAGGCGAGGGTGACATGGTCGGCGGAGAGACGGTGCACAGCGCTCCTTGTGTCGTTCGGATCCGGTCCGCCTGCGGCGCTCATATGCGACCCGCCCGGCGCTCGGTGACCAGCAGCCACAGCAGATACAGGCCACCGAGGACCCCGGTGACCACACCCACGGGCAGCTGGTCCGCGCCGAAGGCCCGCTGGGAGGCCCAGTCGGCGACGATCAGCAGGGTGGCGCCCATGACCATGGAGGGCACCAGGTTCGGTCCGGGCGCGCGGGTCAGGCGGCGGGCGAGCTGAGGCGCGGTGAGCGCCACGAACCCGACCGGGCCCGCGGCGGCGGTGGCACCGGCGGTGAGCATCACCGCGGACACCATCAGCAGCAGCCGTACGCGCTCGACGCGGACCCCGAGGGCGTACGAGACGTCGTCGCCCATCTCCGTCATCCGCAGCCCCCGGGCGTTGCCGAGGACGAGCGGTAGGAGGGCGGCGCACAGGACGAGCAGTGGCCAGACCTGGTCCCAGTCGCGGCCGCCGAGGGATCCGGTCATCCAGACGACGGCGCGGGCCGCGTCGACGATGTCGGCCTTGGTGAGCAGATAGCCGTTGGCCGCCGTGACGACCGCGGAGACGCCGATGCCGACCAGGACCAGACGGTAGCCGTGCACGCCCTGCTTCCAGGCGAGCAGGTAGATGGCGAGGCCGGTCGCCAGGCCGCCGGCGAGCGCGCCCAGGGCGACCTCGGTGGCGCTCCCGGAGAACAGCACGATCACCACGAGCGCGCCTGCCGTCGAACCCTGCCCGAGGCCCAGCACATCCGGACTGCCCAGCGGATTGCGGGAGATGGACTGGAAAAGTGCGCCGCCGAGCCCGAGCGAGGCGCCGACCAGCAGACCGACGAGCACACGCGGCAGCCGCAGTTCGGTGACGATGAACTCCTGGCGCGGATCGCCGTAGCCGGCCAGCGTCCTGAGGACGTCCCCGGCCGGGATCGAGAAGTCGCCGGTGCCGATCAGCAGGATGCTCGCGGCGAGCGCGGCGGCCACCAGCAGCGCGACGACCGCGAGGGCGCGCGGGTCGAGCCGCACGGACAGTCCGTCCCGGACACGCAGGGCCGGGGTGCGGGTGGTCTTCACAGCTGTGCCGTCCTGCGCCGTCGTACGAGGAGGATGAAGACCGGGCCGCCGATGACCGCGGTCACGATGCCGACCTGGAGTTCGGCGGGCCGGGCGACGACGCGGCCGATGACGTCGGCGCCGAGCAGCAGCACGGGCGACAGGACGGTTGCGTACGGCAGGATCCAGCGCAGGTCGGGGCCGGTGAAGGACCGTACGGTGTGCGGGACCATCAGCCCGACGAACACGATCGGCCCGCAGGCGGCGGTCGCGGCCCCGCACAGCACGGTCGCCGCGGCCATGGACAGGGCGCGGGTGCGGTGGAGGTTCGCGCCGAGGGCACGGGCGGTGTCGTCGCCCATTGCCAGGGCGTTCAGCGGCCGGGCCAGGGCCAGCGCCAGGACCGTACCGGCCACGAGGAACGGCACGACCTGGGTGATGGTCGCGTCGGTGGCCGAGCCCAGCGAACCGACCGTCCAGAAGCGCATCGTGCCGAGCGCCGCGTCGTCCGTGATCATCACCGCCTGCAGATAGCCGTAGAGCGCGGCGCTGATCGCGGTGCCGGCGAGCGCGAGGCGCACCGGCGTCGCGCCCCGGCTGCCGCCGAGGAACCACACCAGGGCACCCACGGTGGCGGCGCCGAGGAACGCGAACCAGACATAGCCGCTCAGGCTCGTGACGCCGAGGAACGTGATGGCGGTGACGACGGCGGCCGACGCGCCCGCGTTGATGCCGAGCAGTCCTGGGTCGGCCAGCGGATTGCGGGTGAGCGCCTGGAGAACGGCCCCGGACAGACCGAGCGCGGCGCCGACGAGCAGCCCCAGCACCGTGCGCGAGAGCCGGTCGTCGACCACGACGTCCGCGTACGTCCCCGAGTCGTGGAAGAGGCCGTGCCAGACCTGGGCCGACGATAGCCCTTTCGCACCGATCGCGATGCTCGCCAGTGCGACGAGCACCAGGACCACGACCGAGGCCAGGAGCCCAACGGCCCGTATCGCCCGATGAGTTGGGGGCACGGGGGCGGTTTCCGCGCGCGGTTCGGGAGGACTGTCGACCAACACGAAGTTAGGTTAGCCTACCCTTTATGGCGGGGTCGACGCCGGTCCTGTTTCCGGTTCGGCGTCGGGTGCTGTTCCGGTTCGGCATCGGGTGCGCCCGGAGGCCGCCCCCATGGGCTCACAATCCCAGTCGCGCCAGTGCCTTCCCGCCCTCCAGCTCGCACGAGCCGTCACCGGCGGCCGTCCAGGCCGCCGCACACAGCGCCCGCAGCCCGTCCATGGCCTCGCCCTCCCCCTCCAGCTCCAGCCGCTCCGACCCCGCCGTCGCCGTCCAGCCACCGCAGCGGAACCCGTCATCCACCGCGGAGACCTCCGGCTGCCCGGTCAGCAGCCCGCGCAGATCCGCGTCCACGTACGTCGGCCGGTGCTGCGGCGGCGCGGCGAGCAACCGTGCACCGTCGGTCACACCCGTCAGCACGAGCAGCGAGTCCACCCCACCGTTGAACGCGCCCTCGATGTCCGTGTCCAGCCGGTCCCCGACCACCAGGGGCCGCTCGGCGCCGGTGCGCAGGATCGTCTCCCGGTGCATCGGCGGCAGCGGCTTGCCCGCCACCTGCGGCTCGGCACCGGTCGCGATCCGTACGACCTCCACGGCCGCCCCGTTCCCCGGCGCGATCCCGCGCGCGCTCGGGATCGTCAGATCGGTGTTGGACGCGAACCACGGCACCCCGCGGGCGACGGCGTACGACGCTTCCGCGAACCGCCCCCAGGACAGCTCGGCCCCGCCGTACCCCTGGACCACGGCCACCGGGTCGTCGTCGGCCGACTCGACGGGAACGAGCCCCCGCTCCCGCAACGCGACACGCAACCCCTCCCCGCCGACGACCAGCACCCGCGCCCCCGCGGGCACCTTCTCGCTGATCAGCCGGGCGACCGCCTGCGCCGACGTGATGACGTCGGGGCCCTCCGCCGGTATCCCCAGCTCCGTGAGGTGCGCGGCCACCGCTTCCGGCGTGCGCAGCGCGTTGTTCGTGACGTACGCGAGATGCATCCCGCCGGAGCGGGCGGCGCCGAGCGACTCCACGGCGTGCGCGATCGCGTGCCCGCCCGCGTACACCACCCCGTCAAGGTCGAGCAGCGCCGTGTCGTACGCCTCACTCAAGGGCCGCGCGCTGCCCTCGGGCCACGTCCTGGCGGTCTGGCTCATTCCGCATCGCTCCTCGTTAGCTCGCTTTCCCCCGATCATCGCGCATGGCGCCGGGACACTTACCATGCACCAATGAACACTGCAGGTCCTGGGGACGTACCGGTACGCAAAGGCCTTGAACTGACTCCCTTCCGGGGCCTGCGCTACGACCCCGACCGCGTCGGCAGCCTCGCCGCGGTCACCTCCCCGCCGTACGACGTCGTCGTACGGCCCGACGGGTTGCTGCACCTCGAGTCCGCCGATCCGTACAACATCGTGCGCCTGATCCTTCCCCAGGCGGCCACCCCCGCCGCACGCAACAAACAAGCGGCCGAAACCCTGCACCACTGGCTCACCGAGGGCGTCCTGACGGCCGACGCCGAGCCCGGCCTGTACGTCTACGAGCAGCACGGCGGCGGTCTGCTGCAGCGCGGTGTCATCGGCGCCCTGCGCGTGTCGGAGCCCTCCGAGGGTGTGGTCCTCCCCCACGAGGACGTCATGCCGCATGTGATCGCCGACCGGGCGGCCCTGATGCGGGCGACCTCCGCCAACCTCGAACCCCTGCTGCTCACCTACCGCGGCAACGGATCGGAAGCGGGTGCGACCGCCGTCATCGAGCGCACGGCGCAGCGCCCGCCGCTGCTCTGCACCACCACGGAAGACGGTTTCAGCCACCGTCTGTGGGCGGTGACGGATCCGGCCGAACTCGCCGAGATCCAAGGGGATCTGGCCCGGCATCAGGCCCTCATCGCGGACGGCCACCACCGCTGGGCGACGTATCTGCGTCTACGCGCGGAGCACGCCTCTCCCAGCCCCTGGGACTACGGGCTGGTCCTCCTGGTGGACACGGCCCGCTACCCGCTCAGGGTCCGCGCCATCCACCGCCTCCTGCACCGCCTCCCGGTGTCCGAGGCGCTCTCCGCGCTGTCGGGCCTGTTCCGCGTACGTCACCTGCGGATCCCCCTGACCGAGGCCCTGGCGGCACTGGCCGACACGGCCTGCGCCGGAAACGCCTTCCTGCTGGCGGGCGACGGTGCCTTCCATCTGGTCGACCGGCCGTCCCCGGACCTCCTGACCCGCACGGTTCCGGCGGACCGCCCGGAAGCCTGGCGCACCCTGGACGCCACGGTCCTGCACGCCGCGCTCCTGGAGAACGTCTGGCGCATTCCCGAGGACTCGCCGGAGCACATCGCCTACATCCACGACACCGCCGCGACGGTGGAGAAGGCCGAACGTGACGGCGGCACGGCCGTGCTGATGCACCCCGTCCGCGAGGAGGTCGTACGCGAACTGGCGCGGCAGGGCGTGACGATGCCGCGCAAGTCGACCTCGTTCGGCCCCAAGCCCGCGTCGGGTCTGGTGCTGCGGGCCCTCACGTCCTGACAACCGGAAGGGGCGGGGTCGCTGCCCTGCCCCTTCCCTCGGCTGCACCCGATGACGTCAGCTCTTGTCGTCCTCGACGTCCCCGGACTCGCTCCCGCTCTCGCTCTCGCTCTTGCTCTCGCTCTCGCTCTCGCTCTCGCTCTCGCTCTCGGCGGAGACTTCCCGGGACTCGACGTCGGGCTCGACGGCGTCATGGCTCTCATCGAGCACGTCGACGAACTCCACGCCGTCCAGCTCGGCAAGCCGGTCGGACGCATCTGTGCTGCCGTCCTTGTCCGACTCGACCGCCTTGGCGAACCACTCGCGGGCCTCGCTCTCCCGGCCGACGGCGAGCAGCGCCTCGGCGTACGCGTACCGCAGCCGTGCGGTCCACGGCTGCACGGCGTTGGAGGCCAGCTCCTGGCTCTGCAGCGTCACGATGGCGGCGTCGAGCTGCCCCATGTCACGGCGCGCTCCGGCCGCGACGAGCCGCATTTCGACCTGACCGGCCTTGTCCAGCTTGTGCACCTCGGGGGCACCAGCCATGTCCAGCGCCTTCTCGGGCCGACCCAGACCGCGCTCGCAGTCGGCCATGACGGGCCACAGATCGATGTTCCCGGTCATACGCCGCGCGGCCCGGAACTCGGCGAGGGCCTCGCTGTACTTCTGGCTTGCGTACGCGGCGAAGCCGGCCGCCTCGCGCACGGCGGCGACACGGGACGCGAGACGCAGCGCCACCTTGGAGTACGCGTACGCGCGCTCGGGTTCCTCATCGATGAGCCTGGCGACCATCACCAGGTTCCTGGCGACGTCGTCGGCGAGCGTCTTCGGCAGGCTCTGCAGCTCCTGCCGTACGTCCTTGTCGATCTCCTCGCCGGTGACGTCCTCGGGGATCGGCAGCCGCTTGATCGGCTCGCGGTCACGGTCGCGCTCCCGTTCCTCGCGGAAACGGCCGCCACCGCGACGGTCGTCACCGCGCCGGTCGTCCCGCCCGCGGAAGCCACCGGGGCGGCCGCCGCGGTCGTCACGACGGGGGCCGCGCGCACCGCGGTCGTCCCGTCCGCGGAGGCCACCGCGGTCACCTCGGCTGTCGTCCCGGCGGTAGCCGCCACGGTCACCGTCGCGCCGGTCGTCACGACGGGGCCCGGACGGCCGGTCGTCACGACGGTCGTCACGACGGGGCCCGGACGGCCGGTCGTCACGACGGCCGTAACCGCCGCGGTCGCCATAGCCGCCTCGATCGCCATAGCCGCCTCGATCGCCGTACCCCCCACGGTCGTCACGGCGGTCGTCCCGACGGAAACCGCCGCGGTCGCCGCGATCCTCACCACGGTGGTCGTCGCGCCGACCGTAACCGCTGCGCTGGTCGTCACGGCGGAAACCGCGGTCCCGGTCGTCACGACGGTCATCGCGCCGGTCATCGCGCCGGAAGCCGCCGCGGTCGTCGTCACGGCGGCCGTAGCCACCGCGGTCGTCGTCGCGCCGGAAGGCGGGGCGGTCACCGTCACGGCGGAAGCCACGGTCACGGTCGCGGTCGTCACGGCGGGGCCCGGTCGGCCGATCGTCACGCCGGAAGGGCGGACGGCCCCCGCGGTCGCGGTCGTCGCGGCGGAAGCCGCCGCGGTCACCACGATCGCCGCGGTCGCCGCGATCCCGGTCGTCACGCCGGTCGTCACGGCGGTAGCCGCCACGGTCGTCGTCACGGCGGTAGCCGCCACGGTCGTCGTCACGGCGGTGGCCACCACGGTCGTCGTCACGGCGGTCATCACGGCGGTGGCCGCCACGGTCGTCGTCACGGCGGTCATCACGGCGGTGGCCGCCACGGTCGTCGTCACGGCGGCCGTAGCCACCGCGGTCGTCACGCCGACCGTATCCGGCGCGGTCGTCGCTGCGGCGCGGCCCCCCGCGGTAGCCGCCGCGGTCACCACTGTCCCGGCGGCGTTGGTCGCGCTCCGGACGCTCTTCGGGAGAGTTGGGGGACATGGTGACTCCTGTCTTCGGTACCGCAAGTCATTCTCGCGCAGCCGGGTACCCGGCGCGCCCTGGAAAAACAAAAAGGACCCTTGGCCCCAGCGAGTCGCTGGGACCAAGGGTCCTCCAAAGATTGTTCGGCGGTGTCCTACTCTCCCACAGGGTCCCCCCTGCAGTACCATCGGCGCTGTAAGGCTTAGCTTCCGGGTTCGGAATGTAACCGGGCGTTTCCCTCACGCTATGGCCACCGAAACCCTAATGGGTTCGAGCGAACAAGCACACTCTTCAGTTGATGTTCTACTCAAAGCCGACAACGGATCGTTGTCTCAGAACTAACACAGTGGACGCGAGCAACTGAGGACAAGCCCTCGGCCTATT